>JAJXYF010000031.1 GCA_021780755.1 Deltaproteobacteria bacterium
TCCGGGGTCGGTGTTGTAACCGCTCTGGCGATAAACCAGGTCGAAGGTGTCCTGTGAGATGTTGCCGAAGCGATCGTGGAACCAGATCGATCCCATGTTGTCAGGCGTGCTCGTGATAATCGCCGGCTGGTACGCGAAGAAGGCGTTGGCCAGCAGTTTGTAGCCCTTGTTGGGCTCCTGCGGATTCGGGAACGGGATGCCGCCGTGGTAGTTGTTCAACCGCATGTGCCCGTTGGGCAGCACTTCCACCGTATTCTGCGCGCTGTACTTCTCTGTTGCATCCAGAAAAGTCTTCGGCACTATGCCGTTGCGGGTCGGGCCCACGTCAATCTCGATGTCCGCGGGCATCTTCCAGAAATATTTGCCCTCGAACAGCACCGTCATGCCGAACGGCATGAAGGCCTTGTACTGCTGCCAGTTTGCCATCGTGATCTTGGTGCCGACCGGCAGGTCGCCTTGATTCGCCGTGGCCTTTAAGAAATCGTCCAGCTCACTCCGGTCAGTCGACGTCTGGGCCAGCGCGATCGCCGGCAAAGACAAGAACAAACCGATCATTAGAGAACTCAGCCATCTGTTCATTGCAGGTTCCCTCCGAATTGACGGTTACGCTCCGCGAAACCCAGTCACAAAAGCGCATGCGGAGCAATTTATTGGTCAGATACTTTTCTCTGCATACGACGCGAACCTCCAATCGATCTTAATTGCGAAATAAGTTTTGCTGTCAACATACAATTCGTAACGGGAGGGAAGTGGAGGTGTGGAGTGCGAAGATGAAGCGTACGGTGAGGGGCGAAAAGTAACCGGGAGCGGCGTGCGATACACCGCTCCCGGTTGGAGTTACGCCATTTCAGCAGTTCGCGGGTGGCGCGCCCGGCTGTGGAGGTCGATGCGCTAACGCATGATCATCATGAGGCCGCCGGGGCTGCCGTACTTAACGCCGTCGAGGTACTCAGCGGGGGCGTTGTGATCGAGATAGGGCTTGCGCTTCCACTGGTTGCCGAAGCCGCACCAGATGGTCTCGTGCGAGTTCTGGAAATCCATGGCGGAGGAAGCGACGCCGTCCCAGGCGGAGCCGAGACCCGGCACATCGCCGGCGTCATTGTAGTAGGAGATCGACTTCCAGAGCTTCTTGTTGGAGTCGTAGAGGTCAACCCAGTCGCCGTTCCAGTGTTCGCGATCGGCGTAGATGATGCGGCTCGAATAGCAGTAGCCCGCCGCCTCGCTGGGAATGCGATGGACGTCGTCAACCGCCATAGCGCGCGCTTCCCACTTGCCCCACGAAGGCTTGGGGAAGCCCAACGGCATATCGTAGCCGCCAGGGAAAATCCCGCCATCCTGATTGAAGTGGGCCAGCGTCAGGATGTTGCGATCGCCGAGGAAGTCGCCGGTGTAGATCGAGGTGCTGCCGTTGAAGCCGTTGGTCTTGGCGTCATCGTAGCTCCAGTCAAAGCCGAATACCGGCGAGCAGCGGGCGGTCGAGGCCAGGCGCAGCGAGCGGCGCAGCGCGGGGACGAAGACGAAGGTATCCGGGAAGGGATTTTTCTCCTGATCGACGAAGAACAGGTTGAGCGAGGCGGTGTAGCGCGCCTGCTCCGGCGTTTCTTCCATCAGCCACTCGGTGTACCAGGTGCCGGGAGCATAGGTTTGCTGAACCGGGAAGCCGGGGTCGGTGCTGAAGTCGCTCCACCGATAGACGACGTCGATGGTGGTCGTGTTGGAGTTACCGAAGCGGTCGTTGGACCAGATCGCACCGTAGTTATTCGGGCTATTGACGTAAACCGAAGGCACGTAGGCCCAGAAAGCGTTGGCGAGAATCTTCCAGCCCTTGTTGGGATCCTGCGGATTGGGGAAAGGCGTGCCGCCGTGGTAATTCTTGAGGACGTAGTGTCCGTTGGGCAGCACTTCGACCTGCGTCTGCGGGCCGTATTTCTCGGTCGCTTCAACCCAGGTCTTGGGCAGGAAGGTGTTGTAAACAGCCGGTCCGATGGGCATCTGGACGTCGGACGGCATCTTCCAGAAGTAAACGCCCTCGAACAATTTTTGCATGCCGAGCGGCATCCACTGTTTGTACTGCTGCCAGTTGGCATTGGTGATGGTGCCGCTGGTCGGCGACGTACCTTGATTCTGGGTGTCTTTCACCCATTGATCCATCTCACTGCGGTCGGTTGACTGCGCCAGGCCCATGGTGGGCAGGGCCAGCAGCAACAGGCCAGTTGCTAATACTCTAGCCAGAATCTTCATTCGGGTCCCCTCCGAATTGATGGTTACGCTCCGCGACCCCCAGTCACAAAAGCGCATACGGAGCAATTTATTGGTCAGTCACTTCTCCTTCGCACAGGGTGGATACTGAGCAGATATCCAATCCATCTCTTATTCGCGGATTATGAATTACTTGTCAATGCACAGTTAATAGCGGGAAGCAATTACGGTGAGCGCGAAGATGAAGTGTACCGGTGAAGGGCGAAAAGTAACCGGGAGCGGCGTGCGATACACCGCTCCCGGTTGGAGTTACGCCATTTCAGCAGTTCGCGGGTGGCGCGCCCGGCTGTGGAGGTCGATGCGCTAACGCATGATCATCATCAGGCCGCCGGGGCTGCCGTACTTAACGCCGTCGAGATACTCCTTGGGCGAGTTGTTATCGAGAAAGGGCTTATGTCCACCCGGGTTGCCGAAGCCGGACCAGATGGTCTCGTGCGAGTTCTGGAAATCCATGGCGGAGGAAGCGACGCCGTCCCACGAGGAACCGAGTCCGGGAACCTGGCCGGCGTCATTGTAGTAGGAGATCGACTTCCAGAGCTTCTTGTTGGAGTCGTAGAGGTCAACCCAGTCGCCGTTCCAGTGTTCGCGGTCGGCGTACATGATGCGGCTCGAA
This sequence comes from Deltaproteobacteria bacterium, assembly GCA_021780755.1. GTDB lineage: Bacteria > Desulfobacterota > Binatia > Binatales > Binataceae > JADMIL01. The sequence goes on from JAJXYF010000031.1 coordinate 2,873, forward strand.
TAGCAGTAGCCCGCCGCTTCGCTGGGAATGCGATGGATGTCATCAACCGCCATCGCGCGCGCTTCCCATTTGCCCCAGGTGGGCTTGGGGAAGCCCAACGGCATATCGTAGCCGCCGGGGAAGACCGCGCCCTCGGTATTGAAGTGGGCCAGCGTCAGGATGTTGCGATCGCCGAGGAAGTCGCCGGTGTAGATCGAGGTGCTGCCGTTGAAGCCGTTGGTCTTGGCGTCATCGTAGCTCCAGTCAAAGCCGAATACCGGCGAACAGCGGGCGGTGGAGGCCAGGCGCAGCGAACGACGCAGCGCGGGGACGAAGACGAAGACGTCCGGGAACGGATTCTTCTCTTGATCGACGTAAAAGAGGTTGAGCGAAGCGGTGTAGCGTGCTTGCTCCGGCGTTTCTTCCATCAGCCACTCGGTGTACCAGGTGCCGGGAGCATAGGTCTGCTGAACCGGGAAGCCGGGGTCGGTGTTGAAGTCGCTCCACCGATAGACGACGTCGATGGTGGTCGTGTTGGAGTTACCGAAGCGGTCGTTGGACCAGATGGCGCCGAAGTTGGTTGGGCTGTTCACGTAAACCGAAGGCTGGAACGCCCAGAAAGCGTTGGCGAGAATCTTCCAGCCCTTGTTGGGATCCTGCGGATTTGGGAAGGGCGTACCGCCGTGGTAATTTTTGAGGACGTAGTGTCCGTTGGGCAGCACTTCGACTTGCGTCTGCGGGCCGTATTTCTCGGTCGCTTCAACCCAGGTCTTGGGCAGGAAGGTGTTGTAAACGGCCGGCCCGATTTCCATCTGGACATCGGAGGGCATTTTCCAGAAGTAAACGCCTTCGAACAGCTTCTGCATGCCGAGCGGCATCCACTGTTTGTACTGCTGCCAGTTGGCATTGGTGATGGTGCCGCTGGTCGGCGACGTACCTTGATTCTGGGTGTCTTTCACCCATTGATCCATCTCACTGCGGTCGGTTGACTGCGCCAGGCCCATGGTGGGCAGGGCCAGCAGCAACAGGCCAGTTGCAAGAACTCGAGCCAGACTCTTCATTACAAACTCCCTCCGAAATCGACGGTTACGCTCCGCGAATCCCCATTCACAGAAAGCGTACGCGGAGCAATTGATCCCTCAGCGCTTTGTCCACGCTATCCAAGCAAACGTTCATTATGGTTACTCGCGAAATAGGAAAGAGTTGTCAATATGTAATTCAGGTTGACAAAACGGGCCCGGCTGTGCCGACCGCCGCAGGCGCGAAAAAATGGACGCGACGGTGCGCGTCCGTTGGCTTTAGCGAGAGTGGAGGGCCGGCTTAATGGGGGGCGCGCAAGAGCTGATCGACCTGCGCGCGGACCCGTGCGACGGCGAGCGCCTGTGCGGCATCTTCGTAGCCGGGATCGAACATGCTCATCTGGGAGAGGCGTTGCTCGACCGCGGCGACGGAGCCTGCGGCGGCGGCGCGATCGACCTTGGAGGGCGGTTCGGCCTCGAGCGCGAGCACCGTCATCACACCGTCCTTGACCTCGGCGAGTCCGCCCGCGACGAGATATTCGGTAAAGCTGGTGCCGCTGATCTTCAGGGTGAGGATACCGGGGACCAGCGAGGTGATGAAGTTGGTATGTAGCGGCAGCACGCCGAATTCGCCGAGTGCGCCGACGGCGGTCACCTGCTCGACGGCGCCGTCGAAGAGCACGCCGGTGGGAGTGACGAGCTTGAACTGGAAGGTATCGGCCATCGATGAATACCGGGGCTGTCGTCGCTCGGGGGGTTAGCGGGCTTCGCCGCGGGCGAGGCGTTCGGCCTTGGCGCGGGCGTCGTCGATGGTGCCGACGAGGTAGAAGGCCTGCTCGGGGAGGTCGTCGCACTTGCCGTCGAGAATTTCCTTGAAGCCGCGGACGGTCTCGGCGCGCGAGACGTAGGCGCCGGGGATGTTGGTGAAGGGCTCGGCGACGAACATCGCCTGCGAGAGAAAACGCTCGACGCGGCGCGCGCGCGCGACGGTGAGCTTGTCGTCGGCGGAGAGTTCGTCCATGCCGAGGATCGCGATGACGTCCTGGAGGTCCTTGTAGCGCTGCAAAATCTGCTGGACGCGGCGCGCGACGTCGTAATGCTCCTCGCCCACGATCTGCGGGTCGAGGATGCGCGAAGTCGAAGCGAGCGGATCGACTGCGGGAAAAATGGCCTTCTCGAAGATTTTGCGTTCGAGCGCGGTGATCGCGTCGAGATGCGAAAAGGTCGTCGCCGGCGCGGGGTCGGTGTAGTCATCGGCGGGAACGTAGATCGCCTGGACCGACGTGATGGCGCCCTTCTTGGTGGTCGTGATCCGCTCCTGCAGCTCGCCGATATCGGTGCCGAGAGTGGGCTGGTAACCGACCGCGCTGGGCATCCGCCCGAGCAGCGCCGAGACCTCGGAGTTGGCCTGGACGAAGCGGAAAATGTTGTCGATGAAGAGCAGCACGTCCTTGCCCTGCTCATCGCGGAAATATTCGGCGACGGTGACGCCGGTCAGGGCAACGCGGGCGCGGGCACCGGGCGGCTCGTTCATCTGGCCGTAAACCAGTGCGGTTTTGGAGAGCACCCCCGATTCCTGCAATTCGCGGTAAAGGTCGTTGCCCTCGCGCGAGCGCTCGCCGACGCCCGCGAAGACGGAAACGCCGCCGTGCTGCTTGGCGACGTTGTTGATCAGTTCCATGATGGTGACGGTCTTGCCGACGCCAGCGCCGCCGAACAGTCCAATTTTGCCGCCGCGCGAATACGGGCAGATGAGGTCGATGACCTTGATGCCGGTCTCGAGGATTTCGACCTCGGTGGCCTGGTCGGCAAAGGGCGGGGCGTCGCGATGAATCGGCATCGTGAGGGCGGAGCTGATCGGGCCCGCCTCATCAACCGGATCGCCGGTCACGTTCATCAGACGGCCGAGCGTGACCTCGCCGACCGGAACCGAGATCGGCGCGCCGGTATTGGTCACACCCATGCCGCGGACGAGACCCTCGGTGGTGTCCATCGCGATGCAGCGCACGGTGTTTTCGCCGAGATGCTGCGCGACCTCGAGCACGAGGTTGCCCTCGCGGTCGTCGATCGAGGGGTTGCTGACGCGCAGCGCCGAGAAGATCGGCGGGAGCGATCCGTTGGAGAATTCGACGTCGATGACGTTGCCGAGGACCTGGCTGATTTGGCCTGTTGCTTGTGCACTCATGGGGAGAGTCGTTTTCCTATAGGGCTTTGAAACCGGCGAACGCCACTAGCCACGGAGGGCCTCGGCGCCGCCGACAATGTCCATCAGTTCGCGGGTGATCTGGGCCTGGCGCGCGCGGTTCATTTCGAGCGTGAGGCGCGCGATCATTTCGACCGCGTTGTTGGTCGCGCTGTCCATCGCGGTCATGCGGGCGCCGTGTTCGCTGGCCTCGCCCTCGAGCAGCGCATGGAAAATGGAGGCCTCGACGTAGCTGCGCATCACCACCGGCATCAGTTCGGCGGCGCTCGGCTCGATGGTGTAATCGGTCGCGGGGGCGGCGGCGCCGTCGGCGGCGGGTTGCGGCGCTTCGACCGGCAGCAGCTTATCGTAAGTCGGACGCTGCGAAATGGCGGAGCGGAAGGCGCTGTAAACCACGCCGGCCTCGGCGATCGCGCCGGTGCGGAAATCACCAATCACCTTGGCGGCGAGGTCGCGCGCGAGACCGACGGTCGCGAGCCGCGGCGTATTGTTGATGCGATCGCCGTCGAGCGCCGCGTGAGTACGCCGGAAGTGATCGAGTGACTTGCGGCCGATCGCGAAGAATTTGGGTTCGAGGCCCGCCGCCGCACTCCGGCGCGCGGTCTCCTCGGCCATCCGCAGCAGGTTGGCGTTGTAGCCGCCGCACAAGGCGCGGTCGGAAGTCACGACCAGGATGAGCGCGACGCGGCGCGCGTTTTCGGCCGGCGCCATCGCCTCGGGCGCGGAGCCGAGCAGTGAGTCGGCCACGCGCTTGAGGGTCTCGTGATAGGGGCGCGCGTTGAGCAGCGCCTCCTGCGCGCGGCGCAGGCGTGCCGCCGACACGAGCTTCATCGCGCGCGTGATCTGTTGAGTTGATTTGACCGACGAGATTCGCCGGCGAATCGCCTTGAGTGTCGCCATCCGTTAAATCCGCGCGTGCGGAACTAGGCGGCCGTGGCCGCTTCGCTGGCGGGCGTGCGCGTGTTCATGAAGTTGTCGAGTGCCGCGATCAACCGTTTGCGCAAGTCGTCGCTGATTTCACGCTTGGCCGCGATTTCGTCGAGCATTTCCTTATGCCGCGCGTCGAACAGGGCATAGAGGTCGCGCTCGAACGGCTTTACCTGGCTGACTTCGAGCTTGTCGAGATAGCCCTCATTGGCGGCGAAGATGATCAGCACTTCCTTGTCGATCGACAGCGGATCGTACTGGTTCTGCTTGAGCATCTCGGTCAGCCGTTCGCCGCGATGGAGCAGGCGTTGACTGGCCGGATCGAGATCGGAGCCGAACTGCGCGAAGGCCGCCATCTCGCGATACTGCGCGAGGTCGAGTTTGAGCGTACCGCCGACTTGCTTCATCGCCTTGATCGCGGCCGAGAAGCCGACGCGGGAAACCGACAGGCCGACGTTCACCGCGGGCCGGATACCCGAGTAAAAGAGGTCGGCGTCGAGCACGATCTGGCCGTCGGTGATCGAGATGACGTTGGTCGGGATGTAGGCCGAGACGTCGCCGGCCTGGGTCTCGATGATCGGGAGCGCGGTGAGCGAGCCGCCGCCCATCTCGGTGGAGAGCTTGGCCGCGCGCTCGAGCAGGCGCGAATGCAGATAGAAGACGTCGCCGGGGTAGGCCTCACGTCCGGGCGGGCGGCGGAGCAGCAGCGAAAGCTGCCGATAGGCGGTCGCATGCTTGCTCAGATCGTCGTACACCAGCAGCGCGGGGCGTCCGCTGTCGCGGAAGTACTCGCCCATCGTGCAGCCCGAGTAGGGCGCGATGAATTGCAGCGGCGCCGATTCGGAAGCGGTCGCGGCGACCACCGTGGTGTATTCCATCGCACCGTAGCGGTTGAGCTTTTCGACTACCTGCGCGACGGTCGAGCGCTTCTGCCCGATCGCGACATAGACGCAAAAGACGTTCTGCCCCTTCTGGTTGATGATGGTGTCAACCGCCAGCGCGGTCTTGCCGGTCTGGCGGTCGCCGATAATCAGCTCGCGCTGGCCGCGCCCGATTTGCAGCATCGAGTCGATCGCCTTGATGCCGGTCTGCATCGGTTCCTTGACCGGCGAGCGCTTGATGATGCCGGGGGCTTTGATCTCGATCCGGCGGGTCTCGGTGCTCTTGATGGGTCCCTTGTCGTCGATCGGCTGGCCGAGCGCGTTGACCACGCGGCCGAGCAGCGCTTCGCCGACCGGGACCTCGGCGATGCGGCCGGTGCGTTTGACTTCGTCGCCCTCGCCGATCGCCTGGGGGTCGCCGAAGAGCGCGGCGCCGACGTTGTCCTCTTCGAGGTTGAGGACCATGCCGTACACCGAGTGAGGGAATTCGAGCAACTCGCCCGAGGCCGCATTTTGCAAGCCATAGATGCGGGCGATGCCGTCGCCGCAGGAGAGCACGCGGCCAGTCTCGCGGACCGCTACGGTGCCCTCGAATCCCTTGATCTCGTTGCGCAGGATGTCGCTAATTTCAGATGGTCTGATTTCCGCCATAAATGTTTCCGCGCGCCGCGCCTAGCCGCTGAGACGCCGTTCGGCGTCGGCCAACCGGGTCGCGAGGCTGCCGTCGTAAATTTTTCCTTCAAGCTCCGCGACTACGCCGCCGACCAGCGACGCGTCGATATTGGTAGTCGGGATAATTTTCTTGTGCGCGATCGCTTCGAGTCCGGCGACCACCCGTGCGAGGTCGTCGTCAGAGGGCTGATAGGCGAAGGTCAGGGTGGCGCGCGCGCGGCCCATCAGATCGTCGAGCATGCGCGCGTAGGTTTCGGCCATCGCTGCCACCTCACGCACGCGCCCGTGGCCCGCGACGACCACCGCGAACGATCGCACGGGGAAGCTCAGGTCGAGCCGCTCGGCGATCTTGCCCAGCGCGGCCATCCGATCGGCATGGGTGACGGTCGGCGATTCGAGTTGGGCGGCGACCTCGGGTGAATCGACGATCCGCGCCAGGCGCTCGAGCTCAGCGCCCCACGCTTCGAGCTGGGGGTGATCGCTCGACAGACCCATCAGGGCCCGTGCGTAGCGTTTGGCGACCTTGGAGCTTTTCACTGTGCGGCCTCTTGGCCCAATTTTTCGACGAAGCCGCGCAGCAGGCGGCCCTGATCGTCGGCCTTGAAATCGTTGACGACCAGTTCGCGGGCGAGATTGCCGGCGGCCTGCGCGAGGGTTTCGCGGACGCGGCGCCGGGCATTCTCGCCCAGTGCGGTCGCGCTCACTTCGGCGTCATGCCTGATCCGCGCGGCCGCTTCCTGGCCGAGATCGTAGATGCGACTGATCTGAAAAACGGTCTCGTCGGCGAGGTCGGAGGCAATCTGGTTCTTCTCGGCTTCAAGCCGGGCCATCCGCTCAGCCGCGCGGTTGGCGACTTCCTGGGCGCCGCGAAAGGCGGCTTCGGCCTTGGACATGGTTTCGCGAATTCCCAGCGCGCGCTGCTTGAAAAAATTGCGCGCGGCGGGCAGCGCATATTTCCACAGGATGGCGGCGAACAGCAGAAAATTGATGACGTAAAAGAGCAGGGCGCCCCACGAGCCGCGTTCCTCGGCGGCGCCTTCGGCCGCCATGGCAAGCGTCGGTGTCAGCGTCGCTCCCACCAGCGCCGCCGCTATCGTAATCCGTGCCTTCATTCAGTTGTTCAGAGTACCGCCGGCGTTGACCGGACGGCCCAGTATGCGTTGTGCAAGTTCCGCCGCGAGGCTGCGCCCCATCTGTTGGAGATCGGCCTGCGCGGCCTCGATACTTTTCTCAATTCCAGCGCGAACCTGTTCGAGGTTGGCGTGGGCGTCGGCGCGCGCTTCCTCGATTATTTTGGCGGCTTCAGCCTCGGCCTGGCGCCGTTCGCTCTCGCGTTTCTCGAGGGCGTCTCGGCGCACCGCCGTCAGTTGCCGTTCGCGTTCCGCGACCGCGGTCTTCTCCTCCTGGAGGAGCCGTTCGGTGCGCTCGTTGAGGTCCTTGATCCGGTGTTCGCGTTCGCCGATTAACTTAAGGAACGGGCCAAAAAAAAGCGCACCGAAAACAATCCAGAACGCAAGGAACGAAACGAGCAGGGTGGCAAAAACACCCCAGTCTGGCGGAATGTGCATGTTAGGACATCAACCCCACCCAACAGTGGAATCATCCCCGAACAATAATGTCAAGCTAATAATGGTCCGTAATTAAAGTTAGGCTTGCTTCTGGACGCCAACCGGCCCGACGCGCTCGTCTTTGGCGAACACGGTGACCTTGGGGCTCTGCGACGCCTCGGGCTGCATCGCGCAATGACCCTCGAACAGGGCCCCCTCATGCACTATCAGCACCGGCGCGGTCAGGTTGCCGATTACCTTGGCGGAAGGGCGGATTTCGATCCGATTGCTCGCGATGATGTCGCCGCTGACCTTGCCTGCCACGATAATCGCGGCGGCCCGGATCTGCGCCGTGACGACGGCCGATTCACCGATCGTTATGCTGTCCTTGCCGGTAATCTCACCATCGACCTGACCGTCAATTCGTATCGGCCCGTCGAAGGACAGCTTGCCGCTGATCTTGGAGCCGGCGTCGAGGTACGCGGCGCGGGGATCGGCGGCGGGGGTCGAACGCACCGGCATCGCCGGCTTCTCGCTCGGCAACGGATTAGTGGTGACGACGGTGGGAGTAATCGGGGGCGGTGCGGACGGATGAGGCTGAATCCTGGCGTTCGGATCGGTTCTGAGGTTTTTCTCCGGTTCCTTGGTAAACAGCGCCATGGCAGTTAGCTCCTAGCGGGAAATTTAGCGCGGACCGAAACCGGCCACGCCACCCGGCCGCCCCTCTTTTCAGGCTTCGCTAATAACGGATACCATTTGTTGAGTCAAATTTCATCCCCTGAAGACGTCCGCCGCGTAAGTGGGCGACGCCACCACGCATTCGGTGGGCAACTTCGCGCGCTGCGACCGCATCCGGATTCAGCGCTTGACTGCGATCATGAAACGGCGGACGTAAGTAATGATCCGGAGCAAACGATCTTGCGGCGGCGTCCGCGACATTCATAAAATCCAATAAAGGAGTTACTACAATGGCGGTTATTCCCGACGGCTACCTCGACCTTTTGAATAAGAAGGTTACTTTCGCCAACGTCGCGACCGTGATGAAGGACGGCTCGCCGCAGGTCACGCCGGTGTGGTTTGACTACACGGGCGGCAAGATTCGCATCAATACGGCGCGTGGGCGGGTCAAGGCGCGCACACTCAAGGAAGGTGTGCGGGTGGCGATTTCGATCATGGATCCGGAAAACCCATACCGCTATATCCAGGTGCGCGGACGGGTCGCGAGCGTGACTGAGAATGGTGCCAACGCACATATCGATTCGCTCGCCAGGAAATACCTCGGCAAGGACAAGTATCCGTTTTCGCAGCCGGGCGAAGTGCGGGTGCTGTACGAGATCGAGCCGACCTCGGCGCAGGCGATGGGCTGAGCACACCCCCGAGAAGCGAACAGGCGGAGGGGCGAGGAACGCAAAACTTTTAGCTTCCGGACACTGAAACCTCATTGAGGCTTCAGACTTCCACTTCCCTTCAAGGATTTACGCTCGCGATCCTCGGCGGGTGGTCCTGCGGCAGGCGGCGACTGGTCTTGGGAGTCGAGTGAGGGGCGGGACGTGCCGCTGACGCAGCCCCTCACATCAGATTGCGATCGGGCGGGTCGTCCTTCTGGACGGTGGTGCCGCAGGTCGAGCCGCAGTCGGGGCAGACGTACTCATACTTGTCGCCCTCGGGCAGGATCAGCAGCAGGCGCTTGCGCACCTTTACCGCACGATTGCATTTAGGGCAGGCGAGCAGGCTTGCCTCGAAGCGTTCGAAGGCCGGTCGTCGATTCTCCGTCATGGCGCGTAGCTCTCAAGAAGAAAGGTGCCATCAACGCTGATTTTCGGCAACCGTAAGCCGCGCCCTGCCGCCGCGATCCTTTAGCCGCCACCTCAGCCGGCGCTATTTGGCGTTGTGAAAAATGATGCCGAGGCTGAAGCGCCGGCCGGCCTTGAGCCGGCTGACGCCGTGGCGGACGTTGACCCGATAATGGCCGCGCGCGCCGCGCAGCGGGCGCCATCGGGTGGCGAAGATAATCGCCTCGCCGCGCTCGAGCGTGATCGCCTCACCGCGGGATTGCGCGCGCGGGCGCTGCTCGGTCACCAGGAACTCACCGCCGTCGAAATCCGTGTCGCGGCGGCTCAGCACGAATGTGATCTGAAGCGGAAAGAAGACCTCTCCGTATAAATCCTGATGCATACAGTTGTAGCCGCCGGCGTCGTAACGCAGCATCAGCGGAGTCGGTTTGATTTGCCCCGCATGCCGGCAGATTTCCAGAAAATCGTCGAGTGCGGCGGGGAAGCCCTCGCCGAGGCGCAGCGCGCGCATCCAGTCGGAGGCGATCGGCGCCAGGTGCGCGTAGAAGGCGGTGCGCATCGCGGACACCAATGGCGGAAGCGGCGCGGCAAAGTATTTGTATTCGCCGAGGCCGTAGCCGAAGCGCTCCATCACGACGCGGCTGCGAAAGACCTCGCGCCGGTCGTAGAGCGCGATCAGGTCGCGGCATTCGGTGGGAGTGAGCAGGGCCGGCGTAGTGGCGTAACCGCGATCGTCGAGCGACGCGCGGATCGCGGCCCAGTCGAGCCGTTCGATTTGGGAATGCGGTTGGTCTGCCATCGATGCCTACAACCCCACGACCGCGGCGAAAGTGAATTTGGGGCGCGTTGTGCCGCTGCCGCCGCATAGCCTATCATTTCGACGATACCTGCATGGATGAGAATGGACATGGCGCGCAGGCGCGCGTCTGGCTCGAGACTTACGGCTGCCAGATGAACGTTGCGGATTCGCAACTGGTGACGGCGGTGCTGCGCCGTGCCGGTTACGTCACCGCGACGAAGCTCGAGGAGGCCGACGTCATCCTGCTGAACACCTGCGCGATCCGGGAGCATGCCGAGGAGCGGGTGCTGGGGCGACTCGGCGATCTTGCGCGGCTCAAACAGGCGCGCCCCGAGGTGAAGCTCGGACTGCTGGGATGCATGGCGCAGCATAATCGCGCGGCGCTGGTCGAGAAGGCGCCGTGGCTCGACCTGGTCGCGGGCCCCGACGCGTATCGGCGGCTGCCGGAGATGCTCGGCGAAAGCGGCTTCGATCCGGCGGTTGATGTGCGGCTGAATCGCGCCGAGACCTACGCCGACATCTCGCCCGAATACGGCGCCGGAGTGCGTGCGTACGTCACCGCGATGCGCGGGTGCGACAAGTTTTGCGCTTTCTGCGTGGTGCCGTATGTGCGGGGTCGCGAACGCAGCGTGCCGCCGGCCGATCTGATCCGCGAAATCAGCGAACTCGCGGCGCGCGGGGTGCGCGAGGTGGTGCTGCTGGGGCAGACCGTCAATGCGTACCGCTATGAGCTGGTGGGTTTTGGCCAGTTGCTGCGGATGGTCGCGGCGGTGGACGGCATCGAACGGATTCGCTTCACGTCACCGCATCCGAGCGACATGTCGCAAGCGGTGATTGACGCGATGGCGTCGGAACCGAAGGTGCAGCCGTACCTGCATCTGCCGCTGCAATCGGGCTCCGATCGGATCCTGGCCGCGATGGATCGCGGCTATACCTCCACCCAGTATCTCGATCTGGTTGCGCGCGTGCGTGCGGCGATTCCGGAACTCGCGATTTCGACCGACATCATCGTCGGCTTCCACGGCGAGACCGAAAACGACTTTGGCGCGACGCTCGAGCTGATGCGCGCGGTCGGCTACGACTCGGCGTTCACCTTCAAATACTCGGTGCGCGAGCATACGCGGGCCCATCGGCTGGGCGACACGGTGAGCGAGGCGGAGAAGCAGCGGCGGCTGAGCGAGGTGATCGCGCTGCAGGAAGAAAGCTCGCTTGCGCGCTATCGCGCGCTGGCCGGACGCGTGTTCCCGGTGCTGATCGAGGGGCCGGCGCGGCGCGGCGTCGGGATGCTCGCGGGCAAGACGCCGGATTACAAGACGGCGATCTTTCCGGCGCGCGCGGGCCTCACGGCGGGCGACACCGTCGCGGTGCGGGTCACGTCGGCGACTGGACACACGCTCACCTGCACGCTCGCGTGACCGACCATCTCAGATAATTTGAGCGGCTGCCAATCAGTTGCGCGATGAACCTCGATCGCGACGGTTCTTGCTTTGTAGGTTCGTCTGTTCAGAAACTTCGAGAGCGGCGATCGCCTGGCCGAGAAAGCGGATTCCGTGCTTTATGTCCTCGGCGGAAATTTCGGTGATGAGTTTTCGCAAAAAGTTCCGTCCCTCGGCCAGCATCGCGCTGTGAAAACGCTTTCCGTCCGAAGTCAGAACAACGCGTTTTTCCCGCGCGGACTGCGGATCTTCAACCACCGAAACCAGGCTTAGCGGCGCGCGCGCCATGCCGCGAATCGCCTTGGTGATGGCCGAACTGGTGATTTCGAACCATGACCTGATGCGCCGCTCGATATCCTTGCGGCGCATGATGGCGCCCGCTTCGCCCTCGGCGCGAATCAGCCACAGAATCGCGACCTGCGTGCGCGTGAGCCGGCCGCGGCGCATGGCATCCTCGAGCGCCATGCCGGCCTTGTAGTGAATCGGATAGAAGAACTCGAGCAACTGGCCGGCGGGTGTCTCCATCGGACTCGATTTAACCGCTCCGCGCGCCGAGATTTTTATTCCTCTCGGCGGCCGGCGGGATTTCGCGGATACAAATAAATCGTTTGACAAATGCATGGCTCCGATTCTAACCCTGTCCTGAGGACACTATTAACTCAGGACCGTCATGGTCACCACGGGCGGCAACCCGAGGATTCAGGAGATCGACCATGGAATTCAATCCATTTGCGCCCGAGGTCAAACAGAACCCCTACCCGTATTACGCGCATCTGCGAAATCATAGCCCGGTGTACTGGGTGGAGTCGCTCCAGGCGTGGGCCGTCAGCCGCTACGAGGACGTGGCGTATATCGCCAAGAACACGCAACTATTTTCGTCCGCGCCGATTATCCCGGCGATCCTCGGTGAGTTGAATCCGGTGCCCGAGGTGAAGTGGCTGATCTCGACCGATCCGCCGGCGCACATGCCGTTGCGCAAGCTCGTGAACAAGGCCTTCACGCCGCGGATGGTCGCGGCGCTCGAGCCGCGCATCAAGCAGATCGCCGCGCAATTGCTCGAAGGGGTTGAGCAGGGCGCCGATTTCGATCTGGTGCGCGATTTTTCGACCCCGCTGCCAATGATGGTGATCGCCGAGATGCTCGGCGTTGACTCCGAACGCTACCGCGACTTCAAGCGGTGGTCCGACGACCTGATGCGCATGACCGGCGGAGCTGTGGCACCGACCGAACTCGAACGGCTGCGCGCGAGCGTGGCTGACCTATCGCGCTACTTCGCGCAGGTGATCGAGGAGCGTCGCCGCAACCCGAAGGAGGATCTGATTACGGCGTTGGTGCGTGCGGAGGAAGAGAGCCAGGCACTGAGTGCGCGGGAAGTTCTCGCAATGTGTTTGTTGCTGCTGATCGCGGGCAACGAGACCACTACCAACCTGCTCGGCAATACGGTCGTCACGCTGCTTTCCCATCCCCCCGAAATCGCGAAGGTTCGCGCCGAGCTCTCGCTCGTACCGCAAATGATCGAGGAGATGCTCCGCTACTTATCACCGGTGCAGGCAATCTTTCGGTTGGCGACGACCGACACCGAGATCGCGGGCAGCACAATCCCGGCTGGCAGCAAGGTGCTGATTCTCTACGGCTCAGCCAATCGCGACGAGCGCCAGTTTCCCGATCCAGACACTTTCGATCTCGCGCGCAATCCGCAAGACCATCTGGGATTTGGTTTCGGGATCCATTATTGCCTCGGCGCTCCGCTGGCGCGGCTGGAAGCGAGAGTTGCGATGGACGCGCTGCTGAGCCGGTTTCCACACCTCCAACGGCGCGACCATCAGCCGCTGGAATGGGTCGATTCCTTCGTTATACGTGGGCCGAAGACGCTGCCGCTGGAAATACGACGCGGCTAGGCCAACGCTGTCACCGCCATTGTCCGGCGGTCGGCCTCCTCGGACATGCGCTGATTATCGTCATATGTTTGCGCGGCCCTGGGCGCCATCCACGGGGATAGTCGCGCCGGTGATCCAGCTTGCGCGCGGCGACGCGAGCATCACGACCGCATACGCGACCTCTTCGGGGCGCCCGAGTCGTCCGGCGGGAAATTCGTGCGCAACGAAGTCCTTTTCGAATTCCGGATTCTGCTTGAACAAGCCCTCCCAGGTGCCGCCGGGATAGATGATCGATCCGGGCGCGATCGAATTAACGCGGACGGACTTCTTCGCGAGTTCGCGCGCGAGCCCCTTGGTGAACGAGATCATCGCCGCTTTCGAGGAGTTGTAGCTGAGCGGTCCGCCGGCCTCGCGCCCATAGACCGAGCTGATGTTGATGATTGAGCCGCCGCCGCGCTTTTCCATCTCGACCGCGCACAGGCGCGACAGCCGGACGGCCGAGAAGAAGTTGAGTTCGAACGCGGCCAGCCAGCCGGCATCGTCCACCTGCTGCAAGGTGCCGACCTTGGCGCCGCCGGCGTTATTGACGAGAATATCGATACCGCCATAGGCCTTGACGGTGTTGGCAGTCCAGCGCTCCATCGCGGCGTGGTTGCCGACGTCGGCGGCCTCGGCGATCACGTGATGGCCGGCCGCCTTGAGTTCCGCGGCGGTTGAGTTGAGGGCGTCGGCGCCGCGCGCGCATAAGCTGAGGCGCACGCCTTCGGCGGCCAGCGCCATCGCCATCGCACGGCCGAGGCCGCGGCTCGCGCCGGTGATCATCGCAGTTTTTCCGCTGAGTCCCAGATCCATCGTGGTTACCTCGCCGGTCGATCGTTGCTGGACGGTTAAATACATGTTTGCGCGCCATTTTCCCAGTTTGGCGGCGCGTGGTGCGGTTGACAGTCGGCGGGGGCGCCCCTATTGTCATCTGTCTAGTTCGACGGCGAGCGGAGGGTTATGGAAATCAGGGTCGAAGGCTCCCTTGACCAGGCGATGCGAGTGCTGAAGCGCAAGCTCGCCAAGGAAGGGGTATTCAAGGAAATGAAGAAGCGGGCTTTCTACGAGAAGCCCAGCGTGCGCCGCAAGCGCAAACGTTCCGAGGCCCAGCGCCGGCGACGCAAGGAACAACGGCGGCGGCGAGCGTCCGCGATCTGATTCCACTCCGCGAGTGCGCCGGTAGTGCCTGAGCGCATCTCGTCCCGAATGTTCTGAAGACAGCCCCCCCGATCGGCGGGCTGCCGCCTTCAATCAACGTGAAGTGTGGAAGCGCCGCCGCTGATCGGGCGGCGACCGGCGATGACTCGCGCGCGGCGGGAAACCGCTGCGGTGCTAGAGCTCGCGCCGGGACTGCATCGGTCGCCACGAAAACATCACGCGGCGATTAGTCACGTAACAATCCAGATCGAAATGTGAGAGGCCGAAGGCCGCCCGCATCGCACGGAAATCCTCGATCAGACGCTGCAGGCGATCGGGGATCGACGAAGAGCTTGACGATAACGTGCCGTCGGCGGAGTTCTTTTCGGCCGGGCAGGCCGGCAACAGATTCACCGTGAGGCATCGCGGCCCCGCGTGCTGCTCACGCGCCTCCGCACCGAACTCCAGTTGCGCACATTCGAGGCAGAGCGTGACGGCCGGCGCCGGGCTTGCGCCCTCGCGCTCGAAATCGCTCAAGGCCATAGAGCATTCGGACCAGGCCTCGCGAGCACGGCTGGTCGAGTAGCGACGAATCGCGCGCGCAACGCGGCTCAGCGTCGCCTCATCGGCGTGGGCGGCCAGGTCAAGGATTGAGTCGTTGTCAGAGTCGAGAATCGGATCGAATTGCTGAGCAAGGAACTGACGCAGATTAATCGGCAGCTTACATTCGACGTGCAGACACGATGATTCGATAATTGGTGACGGGATGGGGATGTCACCGAGGGGGCGTGAGTTCGAGTTTTGGGGAAAGAGGGGCCGCCGCACCGTCGCTGGCGCTCCCGGGACGATTCGCGAGACGTTAGCGCCTCTACGCACCAAAGGTCCGGTCCGCAAGATGACAACCTCCTTTGGCTTTCGGCGTGGCGGTTCGCGATGCCGTGGGCGCAATCGATTTTCCACCCGCGAAAGGTGCTAACGCGTTCGATGGTGCAAATTCGAGGCCGGCGCGCGACGCTGCGGGCCGCTCCCATAATGATCGCTGGCGGCGACGCCGTGCAGTAACGGCGCGCGATCCAACGGCGGTCGCCGTGGAGTCGGTTTGGAGAAAAGTGCCCAGTCGAAACCGTAACATGCGTGGCCCTTTCCCGCACACATCAGCCCCGCTCGTCATCAGCGAATCCAGCAGTCCGCCCGCCCATGTCCCCGCGCGATGATCCCAAGCCCTGGCTGGCAAGGCACGCGGCCTTTGGCGATCCGTCCCTTGGAGTAACGGCCGCCGAATTCCGCGCGACGTTCCCGAAGCTCTAAGTCATAATGACTCGCGCTAACCTTCAACCTCTTTAGCGCGTGGTCAGGAGTCGGGCAACGTCCCTTGGCGGAGACGCCACCGACCGATCATATTGACTTGACACGGCACTCGTGCAGTTCAAAGAATTGTCGCGCGGGTGACCAAACCAGTGATTATGAGCTTTGCTAATGGATATCGATCTATTCCTGATTGGGCGGTGATTTCCGATTTGCATCACGGAGACGTTGCGTAATGCACGCCAGTATTGGAGTTTCGGCATTCGAACCGGCCCGCCCGCTGGCCGCGATCGATGACGCGGCGGTTAAGGCATTCTTCGTCGCGAAACTCGAAGATAGATTAACAGATCAAATTTCATCCACAGGGCTGTTGATGGCCGCTGCCCGATAGCAAGCCAAAAAAAATATTTTCGATCGGTCTGCTTAAGCGGGTTGCACAACCGGCGAAAGATTTGTTTATGGCTCGAGGCGCTCCATCATGCGGGGAAACGGTACCGCCTCGCGGACGTGATGGGTCCCGCAAATCCAGGTCACGGCGCGCTCGATTCCCATGCCGAAGCCGGCGTGCGGCACCGACCCGTAGCGGCGCAGATCGAGGTACCATTGGAAGGGCTCGAGCGGCAGGCCGTGATCGACGATGCGCCGCTTGAGGGTCTCGTAGTCGTCCTCGCGCTGGCCGCCCCCGATGATCTCGCCGTAGCCCTCGGGCGCGAGCATATCGACGCATAGCGCCAGGTCCGGGCGCATCGGGTCGTGCTTCATGTAAAAGGGCTTGGAGGCGGCCGGGTAGCGATGCACCAGCACCGGCGTCGCGAAGTCGGCGGAGAGCGCGGTCTCCTCGTCGGCGCCGAGATCGTCGCCCCAATTCACGGCGAAGCCCTTGCCCTTCAAGCGCTCGATCGCTTCGTCGTAGGTGATCCGGGGATAGGGCTTGCGGGTGGCGAGTTCGAGCTTGGCGGTGTCGCGTTCCAACACCTTCAAGTCCTCGCGACGCCGATCGAGCACCCGCGCTACGATATAAGCGACAAAGTCCTCGGCGAGCTGCATGTCTTCGTCGAGCGTAAAATAGGCGACTTCCGGCTCGACCATCCAGAACTCGGTCAGGTGGCGGCGGGTCTTGGATTTTTCGGCGCGGAAGGTCGGACCGAAGCAATAGACCTTGCCGAAGGCGAGTGCGCCGGCCTCCGCGTAGAGCTGTCCGCTTTGCGTGAGATACGCCTTGCGCTCGCCGAAGTAGTCGATCTCGAAGAGATTGGTGGTGCCTTCGCATGAGGTCGGGGTCAGAATCGGCGAATCGAACAGGATGAAGCCGCGCTCGTGAAAGAAATCGCGGCAGGCGGCCTCGACCTCGCTGCGAATCCGCAAAATGGCATGTTGACGCGCGGATCGGACCCACAAATGCCGCAGGTCAAGCAGGAAGGCGGGGCCGTGCTCCTTGGGTGTGATCGGATAGTCGATCGAGGGCGCGTGTACGTCGAGGCGCGTGATGGTCAACTCGCGACCGCCCGGAGCACGCTTGTCCTCGCGCACGCGGCCGGTGACTTCGAGCGAGGTCTCCTGGCCGAGATGGTCGGCGGCGGCAAAGGCCTCGGCGCCGAGGTCGTTGACGGACGCGACGCACTGGCATACGCCGGTACCGTCGCGAATCAGCAGGAAATGGACTTTCCCGCTCGAGCGCCGGTTGTAAAGCCATCCTTTGAGGGTGACTTCCTCGCCGATATGGCCGCCCAAGTCCTCGATATAGACCCACGACATGCGCCCAAGTTTAGGCGCTTGCGGGTGGATTATCGAGCACTCGCGTCACGCGGAGTAGAGTAGAGCTGTGACGACAGCGGGAATGAATGGGCTCGATATCGCGATCCTCGCGATAGTTGGCATCGGTGCGTTTGGCGGGCTGGCGCGCGGAGTGCTGCGGATGGCGACCTCGGTGCTGTCGCTGGTGATCGGAATCTACGCGGCGTCGGTGTACTACGGGCGGGCGGCGGCGGTCGCGCAGAAGTACCTCTCGACGAGTCCGACGGTCAGCGCGCTGATTGGCTACGTGGCGGTCTTCGCGGTTGTGTTCTTCGCGATCGAATACGCCGGTGCGACCGTCGTGCGGCTCGCGCGGATAATCCATCTGAGCTGGATCGACCGTCTCGCCGGCGGTGTCCTGGGCGCATCGATTGGCGCGCTGATCGCGGGCTTCATTGTGCTGGGGTTGACCGCGGTGCTGCCGCCGAATCCGGCCCTGCTGCGCGACTCGCGGCTGGCGCCGCAGGTGCTCGGTTACAACCAGGTGCTGATGGCCTATGTGCCGCCGCAAGTCAAAAACGCCTTCGAGGAAAAACGGGCGGAGCTTTACCACCAGTGGATCCTGAAGGCTGAAAGCCTACCAAAAGCAGAAGGCCCCGAAACCTCACCGTCACCGGCAAAGTAGTTCGAGGCCCCCGCCAACGAGTTCGAATCGACGCTGCTTACGCGATCGCGTTATTGACCGCGTCAACCAGGTTCCGCTTCGGAACCGCACCGACTATCTGCTGCTTCACCTCGCCGCCCTTGACGATTACGAGGTTCGGAATACCGCGCACGCCGAAGCGGGCCGGCACCTGCGGATTGTCGTCAACATTGATCTTCACGACCTTGAGGCGGCCCTCGTACTCGGTCGCGAGTTCATCGACGATCGGCGCGATCGCCCGGCAGGGCGCGCACCACGGAGCCCAGAAATCGATCAGCACGGGCGTGGCAGACTTCAGAACTTCCTGCTCGAAGCTGGCGTCCGTTACATGCAAGACTTTGTCGCTGGCCATATCGTCACATCTCCTAGCCGCTAACTTACTGACTCAACTTAAGGACGCGGCCCCGTACAGTCAAGGCAAAGTAGGGAGTGGCGCCGGGCGCGGGGTTGAGCCTGAACATTCGGGCCCGCCAACGGCTCATTGACCGCCTGGGTATCGCCCCTCGTGAGCTGCGTTCTTTCAAATCCCCCGGATCGACTTCGCCTTCGCATCGGCAAGGTGCTTCTTTTCTCGATCGAGCCTCGTCGGCTGGACGGATGCAGCATCGACGTCGAAGTGCACACTCTGGATGATTGACAGCAAGGGGAATATTCCATCATGCGGAGGAGGGACTGCCTCGTCGGAATCGGCACCGGCCAAAAGCGACAGGATCGTGCATTCATGCGGCTGAAGTATACGGATGCTCCAGTGACAGGCCGCCCGTCCGCAGCCGACGACCAGCAGGGCTTCATGACCGTCCAATTGCAGCGTCTCGAGGGATTCCCGTGGATCGGTATCGGTGGCGTACCTCTCACGGATTGTTCGCACCTTCGCCGCCGCTGTCTCGGGTGTCATTTCGCCGCGGTTCACGATGAAGCGCAATACCACGGTGCCGGGATTTACCTTTGTGTCGCCTACGAGCTCCGTTATCTCTTCGGCGTCAGGAAGCCCAAAGGAGCGCGGGTCACGTTCTTGAATCCGGAGGGATGGTGGATAACGAAACGATAATCCGGTGACCGGGTTATGGTAGGAGTCCCACCCCGCAGAGCTAACCATTCTTACCGCTCCAGTAAAACCCCGGTCTGATGCAGCAAGGACCATCCCCGGTAGCTTCTGGCCGAGCATTCTCTCGCCGGCCTGTTTAGCTTTAAGCTCCGAACACCCGAATGCATTCGACTGCGTGACGCCAAGACGACGCCTGGTAGCTGGTGTCGAGCCGTTCAAGTCGGCGCCTGTCACCATCGCGAGTACCAGCACGAGGCTTCCGGCAAATATTGCTTTTCTCCTGCGAGTCCCTTTGACGTTACTGAGTAAATTCACGTTTCGAGCTGTTCGAAGCTGGCGTCCGTTACATGCAATACTTTGTCGCTGGCCATATCGTCACATCTCCTAGCCGCTAACTTACTGACTCAACTTAAGGACGCGGCCCCGTACAATCAAGGCAAAGTAGGGAGTGGCGCCGGGCGCGGGGTTTCCTTGACAGCCGCGGTGGCCTCGTGGTCTATCCACGGTTAGTAGAAAAGGCGCGCGATCGCCCGCGCGGAAATTCACGCGTCCGAGCGCTGACCGCGCCAGTTCGCATTGCAACAACCAAGGAGTTCCGCGATGAAAGCCGCAGTATTTCATGGGCCCAAGCAGCCCCTTTCGATTGAAGACGTCGAGATCGACAAACCGCGCGAGCGCGAAGTGCTGGTGCGCACGGTGGCCAGCGGCGTGTGCCACAGCGACCTGCATTTCGTCGATGGCTACTACCCGTTTCCCGCGCCGGCGGTGCTCGGGCATGAGGCCGCGGGCATCGTCGAGGCGGTCGGCAGCGAGGTCACCTACGTTAAAGCGGGCGACCATGTGATCTGTTGCCTCTCGGTCTTTTGCGGGTATTGCGCCGATTGCATGTCGGGACATCCCAACCGTTGCACCAACAAGCCGGCAGTGCAGCGCGCCAAGGGCGATACGCCGCGCCTGTCGCAAAAGGGCAAGATAATTCGCCAGTTCGCCGACCTCTCGACCTATGCGCAAAACATGCTGGTGCATGAGAACGCGCTGGTGAAGATCACGCACGAGATTCCGCTCGACCGCGCCGCGCTGATCGGATGCGGGGTGACCACCGGGGTCGGCGCGGTGCTCAATACCGCACGGATCGAGCCGGGCTCGACGGTCGCGGTCTTCGGCTGCGGCGGGGTCGGTCTGTCGGCGATCCAGGGCGCGCGGATTGCCGGCGCGCGCCAGATAATCGCGATCGATCAATTCGAGAACAAGCTCGCGATGGGCAAGAAGCTCGGCGCGACGCATACCGTCGATGCGGCCCATTCGGACGCGGTCGAGGCGATTCGCGAACTCACCGGGGGCGGCGTCGATTACTCATTCGAGGCGGTGGGCGTGAAGAAGCTCGCCGAGCAGTGCTTCGACTGTATCAAGCCGGGTGGCACGGCGACGATTATCGGCATGATCCCGGTCGGCCAGAAAGTGGAAATCGACGGCGCCAAGCTGCTGACCGAGCGCAAAATGCAGGGCAGCAACATGGGCTCGAACCGCTTCCGCGTGGACATGCCGCGCTACATCGACTTCTACCTGCAGGGGCGGCTCAATCTCGACGATATGATCAGCAAGCGCGGTAAGCTCGAAGACGTCAACGACGCGTTCACCGCGATGAAAAATGGCGAGGTCGCGCGCACGGTACTGATGTTCGAATAACAAATCGATTACTCAGTAAGGTCGATTAGTCAGTAACCGAGTGAATAGAAATTTGCGATTGAAGGAATGACTACATAATGAAAGCAGCAATATTTCACGGACCCAATCAGCCGCTCACGATCGAGCAGGTCGATATCGACGATCCGCGCGACCACGAGGTGCTGGTGCGCACCGCGGCCAGCGGCGTGTGCCATAGCGACCTCCATTTCGTGGACGGCCTCTATCCGTATCCGGCCCCCGCGATCCTCGGTCACGAGGCGGCCGGGGTGGTGGAAAAGGTCGGCAAGGCGGTCACCTACCTGGTGCCGGGCGACCACGTGATTTCGTGCCCGTCGGTCTTCTGCGGCTATTGCGAAGAGTGCATGACCGGCAATCTCCATCGATGCTCGAATCGGCGCGCGACGCAGCGGCCCAAGGGCGACCAGCCGCGGCTTTCGCAGGGCGGCAAGATGGTGCGGCAGTTCTCGGACCTTTCGACCTACGCCGAGAAGATGCTCCTGCATGAGAACGCGCTGGTGAAAATCACCAAGGACATCCCGCTCGATCGCGCGGCGCTGATCGGCTGTGGCGTGACCACCGGGGTCGGCGCGGTGCTCAACACGGCGAAGATCGAACCGGGCTCGACGGTCGCGGTATTCGGCTGCGGCGGGGTCGGGCTATCGGCGATCCAGGGGGCGAAGCTGGCGGGCGCGCGGCAGATCATCGCGGTCGATCAATTCGAGAACAAGCTCGCGATGGCCAAGCGCTTCGGCGCGACGCATACCATCGACGCGTCGCATGCCAACGCGGTCGAGCTGATTAACACGATGACCGGCGGCGGCGTCGATTACTCATTCGAGGCGGTCGGCGTGGCGAAACTTGCCGAGCAATGCTTCGACTGTATCAAGCCCGGCGGCACGGCGACGATTATCGGGATGATTCCGGTCGGGCAGAAAGTGGCGCTCGACGGTCCCAAATTCCTGACCGAGCGCAAGATCCAGGGCACCATGATGGGTGGCAATCGCTTCCGCATCGACATGCCGCGGTATATCGATTTCTACCTACAGGGACGGCTTAATCTGGACGACATGATCAGCAAGCGCGGAAAACTCGAGGACGTCAACGACGCCTTCGCCGCGATGAAGAAGGGCGAGGTCGCGCGCACCGTGCTGATGTTCGACTAACCAGAGCATGCCCTCCAACGAGAGGTAAACCCAGAGCAAAGAGCCGGCCCCCTGCGGGACCGGCTCTTTCCATTTCGTATTGTTACGACGGTCGCCTTCAGTTGATCGCGCTGTCGCGCCGCCGCATCAACGCATCCACGTCGAACTTGAAGATGCGCGCGGCGTTGAGTCCGAGGATCTTCGCGCGCTGCTCGTCCGTCAGATGGCCCATCTGGCGCTCGATCGATTCCGCCGAATGCGGCCACACGCCCTCGTGATGCGGGTAGTCGTTGGCCCACATGAAGTTGTCGATCAGGTTGTACTTCACGGCGAGGTCGAGGCCGACGCGGTCTTCCTGGAAGGTCGTCGCGCCATTGCTGCGAAAATACTCACTCGGCAGCTTCGGCAGCTTCGGAAACGCCCACATGTGATGCTTGCGGTAGGCCTCGTCCATCGCGTCGAGGGCCCACGGCACCCAGCCGATGCCGCATTCGATCGCCGAGAAGTGAATCTTCGGGAAGTGCTCGATCACGCCGGAGGCGCAAAGGTTAGCGATCGGCTCGATGGTCGGCGAGAGCGAATGCGAGACGTAGTTGATGACCGCGCCGCCGTCCTTGCGCGCCGCGCGCGGATCGCGTCCGGTCGAGATGTGGAACGTGATCGGCAAGTCGTGATCCTGGATCGCCGCCCACATCGGGTTGTAAATCGGCAGGTTGTAGTTCGGATGGCGTGAGTCGTAGTTGCCGAAGATCGGCTTGCATGGCAGCGTGAGTCCGCGAAATCCGATTTTGGCGACGCGCTCGATTTCCGCTATCGCCAGGTTGACGTCGGAGGTCATGATC
Source organism: Deltaproteobacteria bacterium (assembly GCA_021780755.1). Lineage (GTDB taxonomy): Bacteria > Desulfobacterota > Binatia > Binatales > Binataceae > JADMIL01. The sequence goes on from JAJXYF010000031.1 coordinate 25,639, forward strand.
GCGGCCATCGGCGACATGAAACTGTTGTACTGGCCGAAGGTCTCCCACGCCCAGTCGTTGTAAACCTTGCACTGCGCCGCGCCGAACTCGGCATCCTGCGTCGCCCACATCAGCAGGCCCTTGTTGGGGAAGATGATCTCGGCGTCGATGCCGTCGCGCGCATGATCCGCCATGCGCTGTTTGGGATCGTAGCCGGCCTTGTTGCGCTCGAGATCTTCGCCCTCGAACTTGAACGCAAAGTCAGGGGCGCGCGACTTCTGCCAGCCTTCGGAGATCATCCACTTGACGCCGTTCTCGTCGGTTTCGATATGCGGCAGGCGCTTGCGGTACTTCTCGTCCATCCGCTCGGCCCAGAGGCCCGACGGCTCGTTGCAATGGCAGTCGGTGGAGATCATCAGGTAGCGGTTTGGATCGCCGGGGCGCGCCGAGCGTTTCCAACCTTGGTGCCCGGGCGTCTCGAGGCGCCAGCGATTATTGGAATCTACGGTCTGATTGGTTTCCTCGATCATTGCTTACCTCCATAAGCTCGACTGAATCGTAGGAGCCGTTGCCAATTCACTTGCTAGAGTATTGCGGCCTCTGATTTTTGTCCATCGACGGGTAATGGCGCAAATCAGTGGGCGGCGGCGCGCGACGGTTGGCGCCGCTTGAGCAGTAGGTTGACGTCGAACTTGAAGATGCGCGCCGCGTTCAGCCCGAGAATTTTCGCCCGCTGAGTTTCGTTGAGATGGCCCATCTCGCGCTCGATCGCCTCCGCCGAATGGGGCCAGGTGCCCTCGGCGTGCGGGTAGTCGTTGGCCCACAGAAAATTATCGACCAAATTGAAACTCTCGGCGAGCTGGAGGCCGGCCGGGTCTTCCTGAAACGAAGCGGCGCCGTTGCTGCGGAAGTAGTCGCTCGGCAGATGTTTCAATTTGGGAAAGGCCCACAGGTGATGTTTGCGATACGCCTCGTCCATCGCGGTGAGCGCCCACGGGACCCATCCGATGCCGGATTCGATGGCGGCGAAACGCAACTTCGGGAAGCGCTCGATCACGCCCGACGCGCATAGGCTCGCGACCGGTTCGATGGTCGGCGACAGCGAATGCGCGGTGTAGTTGATCACGGCGCCGCCGTCGCTGCGCGCGGCCCGCGGGTCGCGCCCGGTCGAGACGTGAAAGGTGATGGGCAGGTCGCAGTCCTGAATCAACGCCCACAGCGGATCGAAGATCGGCAGGTTGTAATTGGGATGGCGGGCGTCATGGGCGCCCCAAACCGGCTTGCACGGCAGCGTCAGACCGCGAAAGCCGATCTTCGCCACGCGCTTGATCTCGGTGAGCGCGAGGTTCAAGTCGGCGGTCATGATCGCGGCCATCGGCGACATGAAATCGTTATACGGGCCGTAGGTCTCCCACGCCCAATCGTTCCACACGCGGCATTGCTCAGCGCCGAATTCGGCGTCCTGTGTCGCGAACATCGCGAGGCCCTTGTTCGGGAACACAATTTCCGCGTCGATGCCGTCGCGCGCATGGTCGCGGATGCGATCGAGTGGGTCGCGCCCGGCATTGCCGCGTAGGCGATCCTCGCCACCCTTGGGCGCATCGTCCTTCGAGACCTTGCGCACCCGCGATCGCTGATAGCCCTCGACTACCATCCACTGGTCGCCCTTCGCATCGACTTCGATATGCGGCAGGCGGTTGCGGAATTTCTCGTCGATGCGCTCCCACCAGAGCTTGCTCGGCTCGTTGACGTGGCAGTCGGCCGAGATCATCAGGTAGCGGTCGGGATCGTCGGGGCGTGCCGTGCGCTGCCAGCCGTCATGGCCGGGGGTCTCCATACGCCAGCGATTTTTCTCATCGACTTGCTGGTTGGTCTCGTCGATCATTTCAATGCTCCATGCGGGCCAGCCCAAGAGAGCGGGAGAGTTGTTGAGGAACGCAAAACCTTTATTTTTGCTGAAACCTCACAAGGTTTCAGACTTCCCATTTAATCAGATGCGGCCTGCGCCCTGTGAAAACCTGACCTTTGTCATTCTGAGTGAAACGAGGAATCCAGAGTTCTCATGTTCGGATCCGGGACCCGTTCGCCGCGCTCAGGGTGACACCACCGAGACTCGCTATCATCCTTGGTCGCGCAGACCACGTACTGGACAGCGCGAACCTCGCGTAAGCGCCCACGAAAGGTCTCATCGATGCGATCCGCATGACCTACCTATGTCTATTCACTGTGGGAAGTGTGTAACCTTTTAAAGGTTTCACGTCTCTTTTCTCCCTTTTTGACCGATTCAAATCAGGCGCAGGTCCTTCATTGCGGTGCGCAACTTTTCGGCGGCTGGCGGCGTCATCGGCACTAGCGGCATGCGCATCTCGTTGGTGCACTTGCCCATGAAGGCGCAGGCCTGCTTGATCGGGATAGGATTGGTCTCAGTGAACAGCGCCCGCGTCAGCGGCAGCAACTGATAGTGAAGTTCGCGCGCCCGCTCGAAGTCACCGGCGAGGCCCGCCGCCGCCATCTCATGCACCTCGCGCGGCATCACGTTGGTCACCACCGAAATCACGCCCTTGGCCCCGATCGCCATCAGCGGCACCGCGAGCGGATCGTCGCCCGAAAGCAGGATCAGGCGATCGCCGCAGAGCTTCATGATGTCGGAGCATTGGTCCATCGAGCCCGACGACTCCTTGATGCCAACGATGTTCTCGACCTCGCACAGCCGCGCGAAAGTTTCGGGCGCGATATTCGAGCCGGTGCGGCCGGGGATGTTGTAAACGATCAGCGGCAGGTCAACCGCGTTGGCGACGGCCTTGTAATGGCGGTAGATGCCGTTCTGGGTGGGCTTGTTGTAGTAGGGCGAAATCAGCAAGGCGCCGTCGGCGTGGACCTCGCGCGCGAAGGCGGTCAGGCGAATCGCCTCGGCGGTGGAATTGGAGCCGGTGCCGGCGATAACCGGGACGCGCCGCCGCGTCTGATCGACCACCAGCTTGATCACCTGCTCGTGCTCGGCATGCGTGAGCGTCGCCGACTCGCCGGTCGATCCGCATGGCACGATCCCATCGATGCCCGACTCGATTTGCCATTCGACCAGATCGCGCAGGGCCTTTTCGTCCACCGCGCCGTCGCGGAACGGAGTGATGATCGCCGATATTGCGCCGTTGAACATGCTTCGACCTCCCGCCTATGCGGCGGACACCAGTTCGGCGTCGCCGACTTCGACTTCGCCCGTGAAGACCTCGACGGCCTCACCCGTCATGAAGACGTGGCCGGCCTCGGGCCCGCGCTCGCGCCATTCGATTTCGAGATTGCCGCCGCGCAATTCGACGGTAGCACTGCGATCGGCGCGACCCGTCAGCACCGCCGCAACCTGCGCCGCGCAGGCGCCGGTGCCGCAGGCGAGCGTCTCGCCCGAGCCGCGCTCCCACACCCGCATCTTCAGACGGTTGCGCGCGAGCGGCAGAATGAACTCGGTGTTGACGCGCCGCGGGAAGAACGGATGGTGCTCGAACTGGCGGCCCAGCCGCGCGAACTCCCAAACGTCGAGGCTGAATACGCTGTCGTCCTCGACGAAAACCACGCAATGCGGATTGCCCATCGAGACCGCCGTGACGCGATACTCGCGGCCGCCGACTTCGAGCGGGAAATCGATGATGCGGCCGTCGTGATCGACCGGGATTTCGCGCCCCTCGAGAATCGGCGCGCCCATATCGACGGTCGCGCCGACCGTGCGTCCGCCCTCGAGCTTCATCGCGATCGATTTCGGCCCGCAATCGGTATCGACGACGATCGGATTCTTGCGCCCGCCCGATAATTCATAATGGAGCCGGGCGACGCAGCGGATGCCGTTGCCGCACATTTCGCCGCGGCTGCCGTCGGCGTTGTACATCTCCATCCGCACGTCGGCGCTGGTCGATGGGCACAGCATGATCAGCCCGTCGGCGCCGATGCCGAAGCGGCGATCGGACAGCCGCCGCGCCAGCGCACCCGGGTCGGCGGGACGCACGCGGTCGGCGACGACGTAAACGTAGTCGTTGCCGCAACCGTGCATCTTGGTGAAGGCCAGCTTACGCATCGGGGCCGCCCTTGAGCGTCACGATTTTCTCGTTGCGGATGATGTCCTCGAAGGTATCGCGCTCGCGAATCACGTGCGCCACCGTGCCTTCGACCAGCACCTCGGCCGCGCGGGGACGGCTGTTGTAGTTCGACGCCATCACGAAGCCATAGGCGCCTGCGCTCATGACGGCGATCAGGTCGCCCGAATCGACCGCCGGCAGGTCGCGCTCGCGGGCGAAGAAATCGCCGCTCTCGCATACCGGCCCGACCACATCGGCGGTCTGACGATCGCCACCCTCGCGGCGCACCACCGGCACGATATCGTGATAGGCCTCGTAGAGCACCGGCCGAATCAGGTCGTTCATCGCGCCGTCCACCACGATGAAGCGTTTGACGTCGGTCTCCTTCACATAGAGCACCTTGGTGACCAGGATGCCGGCATTGCCGACCAGCACGCGGCCCGGCTCGATGATGATCTTGAGCCCGATATTGCGCAGCGGGCCAAGCAGCGCCGCGGAATATTGCGCGGGCGACGGCGGTTCCTCCTGATAGGGAATGCCGAGGCCGCCGCCGAGGTCGAGGTACTTGAGCGCGATTCCCTGTGCGCGCAATCCGGCGATAATCTTCGCCACCTTCTCGCCCGCCTCGGCGAACGGCGCGGTCTCGGTGATCTGGGAACCGATATGCGTACTCAGCCCGGCGAGCTCGAGGTTCTTAAGCCCGCGCGCCTCGGCGTAATACTCGTCCACCTGCGACAGGGGGATGCCGAACTTGCTATCGCGATGGCCGGTGGAGATGTGCGGATGGGTCCCCGGGTCGAGGTCGGGATTCACGCGGAGACTGACCGGCGCTTGCAGATTGATGCGCTGCGCGACGGCCGACACGCGATGGAGTTCGGGGCGCGACTCGACGTTGATCATCAGGATCTTCGCCTTGAGGGCCGCCTCGATCTCCTCGTCGGTCTTGCCGACGCCCGAAAATACAATTTTGCCGGGGTCGGCGCCGGCCCGCAGACAGCGCATCAGCTCGCCTACCGAAACGATATCGAAACCCGCGCCGAGATCGCCGAAGAGCTTCAGAATGCTCAGGTTCGAGAGCGCCTTCATCGCGAAACAGATGAGGCTGTCGGTGCCCTTGAAGGCCTCGCTCAAAACCCGGTAATGGCGGCGCAAGGTCCGCGCACTATAGATGTAGAGAGGGGTGCCGAGGCGCGCGGCGAGATCGCCAATCGCGACATCTTCGGCGAATAACCGATTGTCCTGGTAGGTAAAGTAGTTCATCCGTGTCCTGATGGAATGAGGCGGCACGAGGCCGTGACGCGGTCTCGCGACGTCCCTTTGGTAACCGTCGTTTTTATCACAGCCGGCGCGCGTGAAAAAACGCTCCGCCTGACCCGTCGTTGATGAAACTACGAGAGGTCGCGGCTGGCGCCGGGTCGATTTGCTCCGCGGACCGCGATCAGGGGGTATCGGCCGGCAACGGGGACGGCGACGGTAACTGGTAGGTGTCGGGATTGGGCGCCAACGGCGGCTTGACCCGCATGACCGAGACCTCGTTGGAGGGCTCGCTGTGATAGCCGTCGGTGGTCTGGGCGATGATGGTGTAGCGATAGCGGGCGCCCATCGTGGTTTCGGCGTCGAGGTAGCTGAATTGGTCCTCGAGCTGGAAGCGTTCCTGGTCGGTCACGGGGATATTGACCAGCGCCGTCATGGGGCCGTCGCCCACCGCGCGCATCAGCACAAAGCCGCCCAGATCGCGCATCGCATGGCCGCCGTTGTAGCGGGTGGGACGCAGCCAGGTGAGCTTGATGCCGCCAATCGCGGGGATGGCGCGGAGGCTGAGGATGCGTTCGGGTCGCGCGTACTCGGGGGGGACCGGCGCGCTCTTGACGCCGCATCCGGGCAGCCCGGCCGCGGCGAAAATGGTGATAGTCACGATCGCGATCGCCGCAACCGTTCCGGGCTTCATTCGCGTCATCAACGCCGCATGCCTCCGCGTCCGTTATGATCCATTTCTCGCTGCGTGCGGAATCATCCGCGCCCCAATTGCTTCAGCCGTCGCCGCACCGTTTCCGGGGCTGGGCCGCCGACGATCTTGCGCGCGCGCATGGAGCTATCCACGTTGAGTGCGGCGAGCGCGTCGGGGCCGAACAGCGGCGAGTAGCGGCGCAAGTCATCGAGCGTAAGTTCTCCAATCGAGCGGCCGGCCGCGGCGGTCTCGCGCACCAGCGAGCCGACCGCCTCGTGGGCCTCGCGAAACGGGGCGCCGCGCGCGACCAGGTACTCCGCGAGATCGGTCGCGAGCGCGAAGCCGCCGGCCGCCGCCCGCATCGCGGCACGATCGAAGCGAATCCGCGGCCATAGCTTCGCCACCAGGTCGAGGGCCGGCTTGAGGGTATCGAGCGCATCGAAGACCCGCTCCTTGTCCTCCTGCAAGTCGGAGTTGTAAGCGAGCGGCAGGCCCTTGAGGATGGTCAACATCGCGAGCAGGTCGCCGATAATCCGGCCGGTCTTGCCACGAATCAATTCGAGCAGGTCGGGGTTTTTTTTCTGCGGCATCATCGAGCTGCCGGTGGAAAATTCGTCGGGCAATTGGGCGAAACCAAACTCGGTGCTGGTCCACAGGATGAGTTCCTCCGCCATCCGCGACAGATGCACCGCGATGAGCGATGCCGCGGCGAGAAAATCGACGGCGAAATCGCGATCCGAGACCGCGTCGATGCTGTTCTCCGCGATGCGGCGAAAACCCAACTCGCGGGCGACCATGCGGCGGTCGATCGGCAACGTCGAACCGGCGAGGGCGCCGGCCCCGAGCGGCATCACGGCGGTGCGCTCGAGCGCTTGTTCGAGGCGCTCGCGATCGCGCGCGAACATTTCGACATAGGCGAGCAGATGATGGGCGAGCGACACCGGCTGCGCGCGCTGCAGATGGGTGTAGCCGGGCATCACGGTTTCGACGTGGGCGCGCGCGACCTTGAGCAGCGTCGCGCGCAGGCCGCGCACCAGAGCGATCACTGCGGCGATCTCGTCGCGCAGGTAGAGCCGGAAGTCGAGCGCGACCTGATCGTTGCGCGAGCGCGCGGTATGCAGTTTGCCGCCCGCCGCGCCGATCTTTTCCGTCAGGCGGCGTTCGATTGCGAGATGGATGTCCTCGTCAGCGACCGCGAAGCGAAAGCGCCCGTCGCCGATCTCGCGGGCGATTTCATCGAGCCCGGCTTCGATTTCGCGGGCTTCGGCGGCGGTGATTAGTCCGACCTTCGCGAGCATCCGCGCATGCGCGATCGATCCTCGAATATCGTGGCGAAAGAGCCGCCGGTCGAAGGGCAGCGATGCGGTGAAAGCCTCGACCTCGGGCAGGCGCGGGGCCTTGAAGCGGCCGCGTAGGAGATTTTTCCCGGTCGTCCCGATGACCGGGTGCGAGGCCTTCGTCGGCGAAGATTCGGACTTCGCGCGCGGCTGGATTTTGCGACGCCCCTTCATCGTGGAAGAACAAGAATTGCGGTTACCGCAGCGCCGGTGCGGGCGCCGGTCACGACCATCGCGCGCCGCCGCTCAACGCGCGGGCTGCGTGCGGCATGTGCATCCGCGGGCCGCGCACGCCATCACGCCATCAGGATGGACGATATGAACGTCCATCTTGTGGCCGCACTTCGGGCATTCGCCGATGCGGGCGCGCGGCACCAGTTTCGGCCCCGTGCGCGGCGGCTTGAATTGAATCACCTTACCCAAAGCTGGTTTTCCCTTTTAGCCTCCGTGCTCAAATTGATTCGCCGCTACTTGCTCCGCCGCCGCTCGTCGAGCCGCGCGAGGGCCCGCAATCTCAGCGCACTCAGCCGGATGAAGCCCTCGGCGTCGCTCTGATCGTAGCCGCCGGCCTCCTCGAAGCTCGCGATCTCCGGATCGTAGAGCGAGTTGGGCGACTTGCGTCCGGCGATCCATACGCCGCCCTTGAACAGTTTCAGGCGTGCGGTGCCGGCGACATTTTTTTGCGTGTCGTCGATCAGCGCCTGCAGCGACTCACGCTCCGGCGCGAACCAATGTCCATTGTAAACCATCTCGGCGTAGCGCGGTGTGAGTCCGTCGCGCAGATGCATCACTTCACGATCGAGCGCGAGTTGCTCGACCGCGCGATGGCCGTGAAAAAGTATCGTGATGCCGGGACTCTCGTACACGCCGCGCGACTTGATGCCGACGTAGCGATTCTCGACGAGGTCGGCGCGGCCGACGCCGTGGCGCCCGCCAATTTCGTTGGCCCGTTCGATTATCCGCGCCGGCGAGAGCCGCTCGCCGTTGATGGCGACAGGGTCGCCGGCGGCGTATTCGACTTCGACGTATTCGGCCTGATCGGGGGCCTGCTCGGGCGCGACGGTCAGCCGGAACATATCGTTGTAGGGTTCGCGCCAGGGATCCTCGAGGATCCCGCCCTCGTAGCTGATGTGCACGAGGTTGCGGTCCATCGAGTAGGGTTTCTCGGCGGTCACCGGCACGGGGATGTCGTGACTGGCGGCGTAGGCGATCATGTCGGCGCGGCCCTTGAACGGCCATTCGGGATTGCGCCACGGCGCGATCACTTTGAGCTCCGGGCCGAGCCGCGCGAAGGTCAATTCGAAGCGCACCTGGTCGTTGCCCTTGCCGGTGGCGCCATGGGCGACCGCGTCGGCGCCCTCGCGACGCGCGATCTCGACCTGCTTGCGCGCGATGACCGGCCGCGCGATCGAGGTGCCGAGCAGGTAGTAGCCTTCATAGATGGCGTTCGCGCGCATCATCGGAAAGACGAACTCGCGGGCGAACTCCTCGCGCAAGTCCTCGATATACAGTTTGCTGGCGCCGGTCTTGAGGGCCTTTTCCTCGAGGCCGTCGGTCTCGTCGCCCTGGCCGACGTCGGCGCAATAGGCGACCACTTCGCAATCGTAGTAATCCTTGATCCAGCGCAGGATTACCGAGGTGTCGAGTCCGCCGGAGTATGCCAATACCACTTTGCGGATTTTCTGCTTACTCATTTGAATAGCTACTGACGATTGCGCTTAAATCCGCGACGCCGCCGGCGTCCCCTGATGAGTGAGTATTTCCGGGCGCAGCAGCCAGACCATCACGGCCTTCTGCGCGTGCAGTCGATTCTCGGCCTGGTCGAGCACCACCGACTGCGCGCCGTCGAGCACCTCGTCGGTAATTTCCTCGCCGCGATGAGCCGGCAGGCAATGCATCACGACCGCGTCTGGCCTGGCGTGTTTCATCAGCGCGCGGTTCACCTGATAGTCCTTGAATTCGCGCCGGCGCTTGGCCGCTTCGCCCTCCTGGCCCATCGAAGTCCAGGTGTCGGTGTAAACCACGTCGGCATCCTTCACCGCCGCGACCGCGTCATGAATCAGGATTCCGCCTTTTTCCTGGCGCAGCCGGGCGACGAAATCGCCATCGGGCTCGTAATTCGGCGGACACGCGACGCGCAGTTCGAAATGGATCGCGGCGGCCGCTTCGATCCAGCTTTGCGCCAGGTTGAAGCCGTCGCCGACGAAGGCAACCTTGAGCTTGTGCAATTCGCCGAAGCGCTCGCGCAGGGTCATCAGGTCCGCGAGTAACTGGCACGGATGAAGCAAATCAGTGAGGCCGTTGATCACGGGCACGCTCGCTTCGCGCGCCAACTCCACGCAGGTCGAATGGGCGAAGGTGCGTATCATTATAAGGTCAACCCAGCGCGAGAGGTTGCGCGCGACGTCCTTGGCCGATTCGCGTTCGCCGATGCCGATGTCCTGCGGCGCCAGGTAGATCGCGTGGCCGCCGAGTTGCGCCATGCCGGTCTCGAAGGTGATGCGCGTGCGGAGCGAGGGCTTCTGGAAAATCATCGCGAGGGTGCGGCCGCGCAGATACGGATGTTCGATGCCGCTCTTGAGTTCGGCCTTGAGCCGAATCCCGAGTCTGAGCAGTCCGTCGAGCTCCGCCGTGGTCAGCGAGCTCAAATCGAGTAGGTCGCGTTTCATCGGAACGTCTGGCGCCGTGGCGCGCGCCCATCTTAGCGTATTTTCGCGCGCGGTCATCTACCGGCGCGGGGTTCAACTATAGGGCGCGGTGAACCCGACAACCCGCCGCTCAGGCCCCTTTGGCCGCGGCGGCCGCGGTGCGCAGCGCCCGCTCGATAATCGCGAGCCCCGCGTCGGCCTCCTCGCGCGTGAGATTCAGCGGTGGCAGCAGGCGCAACACGGTGTCGGCGGTGCCATTTACCAGCAGATGTTCCTTGAGGCACTCCTCGACCACGGGCTTTGCCGGATGGGTCAGGGCCGCGCCAATAATCATGCCCTTGCCGCGAACTTCGCGGACGTTACCGGTGGTCTTGCCGATCTCGCGCAGGCGGTCGATCAGGTAGCCGCCGATCTCGGCCGCATTTTCCATGACGCCGTCCTGCTCTAGGGCGTCGATCACGGCGAGCGCCGCGGCGCAGGCGATCGGATTGCCGCCAAAAGTTGACCCGTGCGTGCCCGGCGTCATCACCGAGGCGATTTCGGACTTCGCGACCATCGCACCAATCGGCACGCCACCGCCGAGTGCCTTGGCCAGCGTGATGATGTCGGGCTTGATGCCGGTGTGCTGATAACCAAACATCTTGCCGCTGCGACCCATCCCGACCTGCACCTCGTCAACGATCAGCAAAATGCCGGCGCGATCGCACAGATCGCGCAGCCGCGCGAGATAGTCCAGATGGGGCGTCACGACGCCGCCCTCACCCTGGATCGGCTCGACCATCACGGCCACAGTCTGCTTGTTGATGGTGCGTTCGACCGCCGCGACGTCGTCGAAATCGACCATCTTGAAGCCGGGGACCAGCGGCTGGAAGCCCTGATGATATTTTTCCTGGCCGGTGGCGCTGAGCGAGCCGAACGTGCGGCCATGAAACGAACCGAGCGTCGAGATAAACTCGAAACGCCCGCTGCCATGGCCCCAGCGGCGCGCCACTTTTATCGCTGCTTCGTTCGCCTCGGCACCGGAATTGGCGAAAAAGACGCGGCCGTCGCCGAACAGCCGGCTGAGTCGCGAGGCGAGCCGCGCCATCGGTTCGGTATGGAACACGTTGGAAACGTGCGTCAGCTTTTCGGCCTGATCGCGAATCGCGCGCACCACGCGCGGATGGCCATGGCCGAGGCTGGTGACCGCGAGGCCGCAGAAAAAATCGAGATAGCGAATGCCGTCGGCGTCGTACAGATAGGCGCCGTTGCCGCGCACGAAGGCGAGCGGGGTGCAGCCGTAGGTGTTGAGCAGGCCCGAATGTGCGAGGTCGATGATTTCCGCGTTATTCATCTCGATTTTCTCCGCCGCTGAGCGTTCGCGCTCATTCATCCGGGAACCATATCAGTCAGGCCCGCGGCGCGGCCATCGCCGCCCGCGCCTTGCCCCGCACCGCCGCCGCGCGCTGTACGATTTCGGTACCGGCGCCGGCGTCGCTGAAGACCGCCAGCAGTACCGCATGCGGCACGCGCCCGTCGATCACGTGGGCGCGCCCAACCCCGTCGCGCAGCGCGTCGAGACCGCATTCGACCTTGGGAATCATGCCCTCGCCGATCGCGCCGCTCGCGATCATTTTCTTCGCGCGCGCCGCATCGAGCGACGGCATCAGCTTGCCCTTTTCGTCCTTGACGCCCTCGACGTCGGTCAGCAGGATCAGTTTCTCCGCCTTGAGCGCGCCGGCGATTTCGCCCGCCGCGACGTCGGCGTTGATATTGTAGGTCTCGCCCGCGCGGCCGTGTCCGATCGGGGCAATCACCGGGATAAAGCCCGCCTCGCGCAGTGTTGCCAGCACTGCCGGATTGACCTCGGCGACTTCGCCCACCAGACCGACATCGACCTGGCTGCGGCAACCGTTTGCGCCGGCCACGACCATCTTCATCTTGCGCGCGACGATCAGATCGCCGTCCTTGCCCGAGAGCCCGACCGCGCGCCCGCCCGCCCGCGAAATCTGGGCGACGATCTCCTTGCCGATCTTCTGCAGCACCATCTCGACCGCTTCCATGGTCGGGGCGTCGGTCACGCGCATGCCGCGCACGAAGCTGGATTTCAGGCCGAGCTTGTCGATCAGCTGGTTAATCTGGGGGCCGCCGCCGTGCACCACTATCGGGTCGATACCGACCGCCTGCAACAGCACGATGTCCTGGGCGAAGCCGGCGCGCAGTTCCGGCGAAAGCATCGCATGGCCGCCATACTTGATAACGAAGGTCTTGCCGCGAAAACGCTGGATATAGGGTAATGCCTCGATCAGGCCGCGCGCTCTTTCGATCAACTCTTGCAATGCTTTACTGTGGGCTCGTCGCCCGCACTCCATACCCCGCTGCCGGCCTTACTGAGTATTCGCGCAAGGCCGCGGCCGATCGTCATTGGCCGCTCGCCGCGAACTCCCGGAGCGGCGCTCGATTATAAAATGTAACGCGAAAGATCTTCGTTCCGGACGATCGGATCGAGCCGCTGATGAACGTATGCCGCATCGATCGGAATGGTCTGGCCGGTGAGTTCGGGCGCGTTGAACGAGAGTTCCTCGACGAGGCGCTCGAGCACCGTATGCAGCCGGCGCGCGCCGATATTTTCGGATCGCGCGTTGACCTGCGCCGCGATATCGGCCAATGCCGCGATCGCGTCATCGGTGAAGCTGATGTGAACGTTTTCGGTCTCCAATAACGCCACGTATTGGCGCGTCAGGGCGTTTTCGGGTTCCGTCAGGATGCGGACAAAATCCGGCTGGGTCAAGGGTTTCAGCTCGACCCGGATCGGGAATCGGCCCTGGAATTCCGGTATCAGGTCAGACGGCTTCGAGGTGTGGAACGCGCCCGACGCGACGAACAGGATATGGTCGGTGCGCACCGCGCCGTACTTGGTATTGACGGTCGAGCCCTCGACGATCGGCAGCAGGTCGCGCTGCACGCCTTCGCGCGAGACGTCCGGACCGCGCGCCGATTCGCGCCCGGCAATCTTGTCGATCTCGTCGATGAAAACGATGCCCGATTGCTCCGCGCGATGCACCGCCTCGCGCGCGACATTTTCCATATCAACCAGCCGCGCCGCCTCTTCCTGCGCCAGCAGTTCCAGCGCCTCGGGCACCTTCACCTTACGCTGGCGCGACTTCTTGGGCATGATCTGGCTCAGGATGTCTTTCATGTTGGCGCCCATCTCTTCCATCCCCTGCGGGGTCAGCACTTCGAGCATGGGCGTGGCTTGCGAGGTCATTTCGACTTCGACTTCGCGATCGTTCAGGTAGCCGTCGCGCAGCAGCTTGCGCAGCTTTTCGCGGGTCTCGCCGTGCGAGTTGTGATCGGTGGTCTGCACCCCGCCCTCCGGCGATTGGGTCGCCAGCCGGCGGGTCTTGCCGGGCGACGCGGGGTAGAGAATATCGAGCAGGCGCTCCTCGGCCGCCTCCTTGGCCTTCACCTTGACGCGCTCACGCTCCTCGTCGCGCACCATCTTGACGGCGATCTCCGCGAGGTCGCGGATCATCGATTCGACGTCGCGGCCGACGTAGCCGACCTCGGTGTAGCGCGAGGCCTCGACCTTGACGAAGGGCGCCTGCGCCAGCTTGGCCAGACGCCGTGCGATCTCGGTCTTGCCGACGCCGGTGGGGCCGATCATGAGGATATTCTTCGGCGCGATTTCGTCGCGCAGATCGGGCGCGACGTTCTGCCGGCGCCATCGATTGCGCAGCGCGATCGCAACCGCCCGCTTGGCGTCGTGCTGGCCGACGATATAGCGGTCGAGTTCCGAAACGATCTCGCGCGGCGTCATTACACTCGGATATTCCATGGTTTCAGTAGGGCGGCGGGCGCGCGTTTTGCGTCTGCGTTGCGTGCGCGCTGACTGGCCTCCGTCGAGGGCCGCGCGGCGGCCCTATAACTCCTCGATATTGAACTCGTCGTTGGTGTAAACGCAGATCTCGGACGCGATCTTCATCGCGCTCTCCGCGATCTGCCGCGCGCTCATGTCCTGGCCGTGCCGCGCCAGCGCGCGCGCCGCGGCCAGCGCGTAATTCCCTCCGGAGCCGATCGCGATCAGGCCGTCGTCGGGCTCGATCACATCGCCCGCGCCCGAGATGAGCAGCGTGCTTTCGGCGTCGGCCACGATCAGCATCGCTTCGAGCCGGCGCAAGACGCGGTCGGTGCGCCAGTCTTTCGCCATCTCGACCGCGGCGCGGCGCAGGTTCCCATTGAACTCCTGCAGCTTGCTCTCGAACTTGTCGAACAACGTCAGCGCGTCGGCGGTCGAGCCGGCAAAGCCGGCGAGGATCGCCCCGTTATGCAGCCGGCGGACCTTGCGCGCGCCATGCTTCATGATGGTCTGCCCGACGCTGACCTGACCGTCCCCGGCCATCACGACTTTGCCGCCATGCCGCACGGCCAAAATGGTCGTGGCGCGGACTTTGCCGCCAAATCCCTCAGGGTCAGGCTCGCGGATGGGCACGGCGATACACCTCTTTAAGTCGATTCACGCTGACATGAGTATAGCGCTGCGTGGTCTGCAGACTCGAATGGCCAAGCATCTCCTGGATCGAGCGCAAATCGGCGCCTCCGTTGAGCATGTGGGTCGCGAAGCAATGGCGCAGGCCGTGCGGCGTCAGCGGCGCACTGATACCGGCGTCGAGCAGCCGGCGCGCGACGATATTCTGCACCGAGCGGGGGGTCAGCCGTCCGCCGCGCAGGTTGGTGATGACCGCGCCGTCGGGCGTCCACGCGACCGGCATCGCGGCCCGCCAGGCTTTAAGCGCATCGAGCGCAGGCTCGCCAAGCGGCACCAGGCGATCCTTGTTGCCCTTGCCCGCACGCACCATCACCATCCCGAGGTCGTGATCGACGTCGCGCCAGCACAGCCCGGTCAGTTCGCTAACGCGCAGCCCTGAGGAATAGAGCACCTCCAGGATTGCGCGATCGCGCAGCGCGGCAGGCCCCTCGGCGTCACCCTCGGCCTCGACCAGGCGCGCGGCGTCACGCTCGTCGATTACTTGCGGCAGGCGCTTTTCGACCTTGGGCGAACGCATCGTGCGCACCGGATTCTCGACGTCGAGCGTCGCCGTGCGCCAGCGGAAGTACGCCTTGATCGCGAAGAGCCGCCGCTGCACCGTCGCGCGGCTCGCCTGCCGCATCACGTCGGCCAGGTAGCCGCGCACGTGTTCGACGGTGATCTTTTCGGGCATCACGTGCTCGCGCTTTTCGTCGAGCGTCGAGGGCGCACGTTCCATCAGATAGCGATTGAAGGCGGCGAGGTCGTGGCGGTAGCCCTTGACGGTATTCGCCGCCGCGCGCGAGGCCTTGCCCAGCGCCGCGCCGAACGCTTCTATTTCCGCAATCACGCCGATACTACCTCGCCCCGACGGGCACGTTCGGACTATGCTAGCAGTAGCATCCTGAGGGCAATAGTCAGCGCCGCGTGGGCGTCATCGGGGCGTCAATGCGATGTGCTGCCGGGTCCGTTGGAGCATCATGAACTGCTTTCATTGCGCGCGCGAAATCACGGTCACGGAGCGCGTCGGCTTTCGCGACGAATGCCCCCAATGCGATCGGCCGCTGCACGCCTGCCTGAATTGCGGCTTTTATGACCCCGCGTACAACAACCAATGCCGCGAGACCCAGGCCGAGCGCGTGGTTGACAAGAACCGCGCGAACTTTTGTGAATACTTCCGTCCGCGTAGCGGAGCCGGCGCCAAACCCGTATCGTCCGGTGCCAATCCGCGTGCAACACTGGATACATTGTTCAAGAAGAAGTAGGCGCGGGGAGCTATCTCACTGCGGAGCAGTTCCGGCCGCGCGACAAAGTCCGCGGAACATGAATAACTAATGGACCAGCCGCTCGCCGCCATAATTCTAGCCGCCGGACTCGGCACCCGGATGCGCTCCGATCGCGCCAAGGTGCTGCACGAACTCGCCGGCGAACCGATGATCGGGCGCGTGCTGCGGGCCGTCGCGACCCTCAATCCGCATCCGCTGGTGGTCGTCGTTGGTCATCAGGCCGATCAGGTGCGGGATGTGGCGCACCGCGCGGTCGGACCCCGCGATTTACGCTGCGCCCCGCAATCCGAGCAGCGCGGCACCGGCGACGCGGCCCGCTGCGCCTTGACCGAGATTCCCGAGACCTTCGCCGGCGACGTGCTGATTGGCTACGGCGATATGCCGCGCATCGATCCGGGAACGCTGCGCGCCTTTATCGATGACCATCATGGGCGCGGCGCAGACCTCTCATTCATCAGCGTGGAACTCGACGTTCCAGCCGCTTACGGACGCGTCGTGCGCGATGCGGTGGGTGCGGTCGCCGCGATCGTCGAGGCCCGTGATGCCACGCCGGCGCAGCTCGCGTTCAAGGAAATCAACACCGGCATCTACCTGGTGGGCGCCGCGCTGCTGCGTACCGCGCTCGCGCAAATCCGCAATGACAACGCACAGCGCGAATTCTATCTCACCGATATCGTCGCAATCGCACGCGCGCACGGCCGCAGGGTATTCGCCTGGCGCGCGCACGACGACGCCGAATTCGCCGGCATCAATTCGCGGGAGGATCTCGCCCGGATGGAAACGCAAATCCGTGAGGAAGTGAACCGCCGCCTGATGGCCGCGGGCGTGACTTTGATCGATCCGGCCACCGCCTATATCGCGCCCGAAGTCGAAATCGGCCGCGACACGATCATCGGGCCGAATGTGCGGATCCTCGGCCGCACGCGGATCGGTGCGAGCGTCGTGATCGAGGGCACCGCGTGGCTGCGCGACGTCACCATCGGCGACCGCTGCCAGCTCAAGATATGCGTGCGCGCGGAGGATTGCGTCATCGGCGAGGAGTCCGAAATTGGCCCCTTCGCCAACCTGCGCGCGGGCACCGAACTCGAAGGCCACAATCGCATCGGCAATTTCGTCGAGACCAAAAAGGCGCGCATCGGGCGCGGCAGCAAGGCGAGTCATCTGAGCTACCTGGGCGACGCCGTAATCGGGCGCGAGACCAACGTCGGCTGCGGCGTCATCACGGTCAACTACGACGGTTACGACAAGCACGTGACGCGGATCGGCGACCGCTGCATGGTCGGATGCGACACGCAGTTGATCGCGCCGGTCAAAGTTGGCGACGACGTTTACGTCGCGTCGGGCACCACCATCGTGCGCGACGTCGAGGACGGTGCGCTGGTGATGTCGCATCATCCGCAGCGCGAAAAAGCGGGCTGGACGGCGAATTGGCATCGGCGCCACGCCGGCCATCCCAAGGCGCGTAGCGATTCCGGCAACGGCGCGGCTGATTAGTCGCACCGCGACGCACCATGCGCGCCAGGTGAAGATTCGCTCGTGACGAAGCGATAAAGTCGAGGATCCTATGTGCGGAATAATCGGTTATGTAGGTCCTCGTGAGGCGCCCCCGATTCTGCTCGGCGGACTCAGCCGGCTCGAATATCGCGGCTACGATTCGGCCGGTATCGCCACGCTGGCGCCGTCGGGCAAGATGGAAATCCGCCGCGCGGTCGGCAAGCTCGGCAACCTGCGCCACCTGCTCGACGAGTCGCCACTTGCCGGTTGCATCGGTATCGGGCACACGCGATGGGCCACCCATGGGCGCCCGTCGGAGGGCAACGCGCATCCGCACAAGGCCGGCCCGGTTGCCGTCATCCACAACGGCATCATCGAGAATTACGTCGAACTGCGCACGGCGCTGATCCAGCGCAATCACAAGCTCCGCTCGGAGACCGACACCGAACTCATCTCGCATCTGATCGAAGAGCAGCTCAAGCACGCCACGGGTCTGGCCGAGGCGGTGCGCGCGGTCGTGCGCGAATTGCGCGGCTCGTTTTCGATCGTCGTGCTCTCGGAAACCGAACCGGGCACGCTGGTCGCCGCCAAGACCGCGACGCCGCTGGTGCTCGGGCTGGCCGAGGGCGAAAATTTCGTCGCCTCCGACATCCCCGCGATTCTCGAGCACACGCGGCGCGCGCTGGTGATGGAGGACGGCGAGCTTGCGGAACTGACGGCAACCGGCGTGCGCCTGATGAACTTCGACGGCACTCCGGTGCATCGCGAAGCCCGCTACATCGAATGGGACGCGATCGCGGCGACCAAGGGCGGCTACCAGCATTATCTGCGCAAGGAGATCAGCGAGCAGCCGCAAGCCTGGATCGATACGCTCTCGGGCCGCGCGAGCGCGGGCTCGGCGGCGGTCCGCTTCGAGAGCAACGTGCTGCCGCCCGCGGGGCCCGAGTCCATCGGGCGCATCGTGATGGTCTCGGCGGGTGCCTCATGGATTTCGTCGCTGATCGGCAAGTTCATGATCGAGGAGCTGACGCGCATCCCGGTCGAGGTCGATTACTCAGCCGAGTTCCGTTATCGCAGTCCCGTCATCGACGAGCGCACGATGCTGATCGCGGTGTCGCAATCCGGCGAGACCGCCGACACGCTCGCCGCGCTAGAAGAGGGGCGGCGCTGCGGATGTCATCTGCTGGCGCTGACCAACACCGTCGATTCGTCGATCGCGCGCAAGGCTGACGCGCAGATTTACACGCGCTGCGGTCCCGAGATCAGCGTTACCACCACGAAATGTTTTCTCACTCAGATCGAGGCGTTCTACCTGCTCGCGATTCATCTGGCGGCGAGTCTCGGGCGCATCGATTCGCGTGCGGCCGAGGAATTGCTGCGGCCCGCCTTTGCGATTCCGCAGCAAATCGAAACGGTACTCGCGCAGGAACGGCAGATTGAAAAGATCGCGCGCAAGTATGGCAAGGCGCGCGACTTCCTCTACCTCGGCCGCGGCATCAACTATCCGGTCGCGCTTGAGGGCGCGCTCAAGCTCAAGGAGATTTCCTATATCCATGCCGAAGGCTATTCGGCGGGCGAGATGAAGCACGGTCCGATCGCGCTGATCGACGACGAGATGCCGGTGGTCGTGATCATTCCCAACGACAGCGTCTTCGACAAGACGCTCTCGAACCTGAAGGAAGTCGAATCGCGCAACGGCCGCATCATCGCGATTACCGACAAACGCACCGCCGAACTCGAGGAAGTAGCGTGGGAGATTATCGACGTGCCGGCCACCAATCGCTTCCTGATGCCGGTGCTGACGACGGTGCCGCTGCAACTGCTCGCGTACCACATCGCGGTCTATCGCGGCACCGACGTCGATCAGCCGCGCAACCTCGCGAAATCGGTCACCGTCGAATAACGATCTATCCAACCGCGCGAGTTGGTTGAGCACGGCCGTTTTAGTGTGAAGGCGAACTACTCGTAGCGCAGCGCTTCGATCGGATCGAGCATCGAGGCCTTGCGCGCGGGATACCAGCCGAAGAATACGCCCACTGCCGCCGCGAAGAGAAAGCCGCCGACTACCGACACCGGCGAAATCAGCGTCGGCCATTGCGCGACTGCGGAGAGAAATTTCGAGACCGCGATCCCCAGCAGCGCGCCGGCGAGGCCGCCGATAATACTCAGTAGCAGCGCCTCGACCAGAAACTGCAGCAGGATATGGAGCCGGCGCGCTCCGATCGCCATCCGAATGCCGATTTCGCGCGTGCGCTCGGTCACCGACACCAGCAGGATGTTCATGATCCCGATACCGCCGACCAGCAGCGAAATCGACGCGACCGAGGCCAGCAGCAGGGTCATCACGCGCGTCGCACTGTCGGAGGCCTGCGCGATTTCGGCCAGGCTGCGCACCGTGAAATCATTGTCCTGCGATGCGCCGATATGATGGCGCCGATGGAGGATGTCGGTGACCTCGCTTTGCGCCGTATCGACCAGGTCGGCGGTCTTGGCCTTGACGAAGATCATGTTGACCACGCCCGAAATCTTGGGCGGGCTGCCGAATGGACTGATGATCGCGGTGCCGGATTCGTAGAGCGGGCTCGAGGCGGTCCAGGTCTGCACGCCGATGTAAGGATTCAGCACCGGATTGTTCGACCCGGTCGTGGTTGACGGAACGGTCGCCGTCACCTGCGAGGTGCCGAGGACCTTGCGTTCGGCGGTCGCGAACGGCATCGCGATAACGTCGTCTTGGTCCTGTCCGAAGTTGGACTGTCCTTTGACTTCGAGCACGCCAATAACGCGCAGCGGGAAATTCTTGACCCTGATCGCGGCGCCAATGGGATTCTGGCCTGCGGGGAAAAGATTGTTGACGACGGTCTGGCCGAGCACGCAGACCGGCGCGGCGCTGCGGGTCTCCTCATCGGTAAAGATCCTGCCGGCGGACACCGGCCAGTCGCGGATCGTGAAGTAGGGCGGCGTCGTGCCGTTAATACTGGTGCTCCAGTTGCGGCTCCCGTACACCACCTGCGCGACCTGCCGATCGATATAACTGACGGCGGCGATCGAGCTCCCCTCTTTCTGCAGCGCATCGGCATCGCTGACCGTCAGCGTGGAACTGCTGCCATAGCCGGCGCGCACTCCGCTGGCGGTAGTGGCGCCGGGCAGCACGATCAATTGATTGGTGCCGAGGCTCGCGATCTGCTGCTGGACGGAATAACGCGCGCCGTCGCCAATCGCGACCATCGCGATGACCGCGGCGACGCCGATGAAGATGCCGAGCATGGTGAGCGCCGCGCGCATCTTGTTGCGGCGGAGCGCGCGGGCCGCCGCGGCGAACGCCATCGTCGCGAAGGTCCAGATTTCGGTGCGGCGCGCCGCCTGCGGCGTAGCCGCATGGCGCGCGTCCGCGGCGGGCGACGGGGGCGCGCCGCGGCG
>JAJXYF010000006.1 GCA_021780755.1 Deltaproteobacteria bacterium
CGAAGGGCAGGTTGCTGGTGACGATGATCGAGCCGCGTTCGTAGCGCTGGCTGAAGACCTCGAACAGCAGCTCGGCGCCAGTCGGCGAGAGCGGCACGTAGCCCAGCTCGTCGACGATCAGCAGCTTCAGGCCGGCGAGCTGGCGTTGCAGACGCTGCAGACGCTTTTCGTCCCTCGCTTCGTGCAGTTCGTTAACCAGGTGTGCCTCCCGAAAACCATATCCCGGATGACGCGCAGATGGTCGTGTGGTAATGAAGCGGACCGACGTTCGCGTTTCTGACCCAGCTGCTGCTTGTTATCCGATCATGGTTCGCGCGGCGAGCGCGGCTTGAGGCCGAGAATCTTGTCCTGCGCCAACAGCTGATTGTGCTAAGGCGTAAGTCCCCGAAGCGCGCTAAACTTTGGAACATCGATCGCTTGATGTTCGTATGGCTCTATCGACTATACCCGTCGCTCCTCGACGCGATCATCATCGTTCAACCGGAGACTGTGATCCGCTGGCATCGGCGCGGGTTCCGCGCCGTTGGCACTGGAGGTCCCGCCACGTCGGTGGCCGTCCACAGATTGATTCAGAGATTCGAGCGCTGATCCGGCGCATGAACCGCGAGAATCCGCTGTGGGGTGCTGTGCTTAGTCAAAAGCTAGAGTCTGACATATTGATGATGCAGCCCACCAAGAATTGGTATCGCTGCGATGCGGCCGAACTTTTGCGGCCGGCGAAAATCCGGCGCGTTCTTTTCAAGTGAGAGATGGGTTCGGACTTGGTTGTAGTAAGAAGCGTAATTCTTCAGAACGCGACGCAACTGCGCTTCGTCGGACACGATGAGGTGGTCGAGAGATTCACGCCGGATCGATCGATGAGGCGCTCGACGTGGCCGTTCTGCCAGGGTGAGCGGGGGGCAATCGGATGATCGCGGATCCTCATTGCCCGAATGCGGCGGGTGTAGGCTGGGCCGTAGGCGCCATCGCCGTCGCGAAGCAGATGACGTGGCGCTTCGTCCCAGGGAAAGGCGTCAGTCACCTGACCTGCGAGCCACTCGGCGGTCGGATTGTTCGTCACATTGATGCTCACCAGCCGCCGGCGGGTATGACGCAGGATCACCAGGCCATAGAGCAGCTTGAACGAGATCGTGCGAACCACAAACAGATCCAGCGAAGCGATGCCGGCGGCATGATTGCGCAGGAATGTCTTCCAACCTTGGGACGGCGGTCGGCGGCGTCGGACCACATACCTGCCGACGGTTGATTCAGCAACTTCGATCCCGAGCATCAACAATTCGCCGTGGATGCGAGGCGCGCCCCATAGCGGGTTCTCGCGGTTCATGCGCCGGATCAGCGCCCGAACCTCGGCATCGATCCGTGGACGGCCGCCGACGTGGCGGGACTTCCAGCGCCAGTAGGCGCGGAAACCGCGGCGATGCCAACGAATCACGGTCTCGGGCTGGACGATAATTATCGCGTCCAGGAGCGCCGGGTACAGTCGATACAGCCACACCAACAGCAGGCGATCGATGTTCCACAGTCTCACGCGCTTTGGGTGCCGGCGGTGTAACACTATGAGCTGTTGGCGCAGGACAAGATTTTCGGCCTCGAGCCATGCTCGCCGCGCGAACCACGACCGGATAACAAGCAGCAGCTGGGTCAGAATCGCGACCATCGGCCGCTTTACTACCATACACACGATCGCGCGTCATCCCGGATAAGGTTTGATGCAGCGCCGGTTTGTTCGAGAACCAGACGAATCCTCGGCTCCTCCTTTTGACTTGTCATAAGGGACGCGATGAGAGATAAACCGGTTCGGACACCCTCCCGATCCGATATTGACGCAACGAGAAGGGTCCTTCCATATCATCTTGCCAAGGCAGACTGATGTCGGTTCCCGATTCTGAATAGAACCCGATGGAATCGATCGTAAACACCGGAGGCGGCACTATGGTCCCCGAAAACGTAGTCAGTGGTCTCGTGCGAAATGCGGACGGAACGCCGGTTGCTGGGGTCATGGTGCGGACGTTCGACAAGAACCTGCGCAGCGAGACTCCGCTCGGACAGGCCAACTCGGATGCGCAGGGCCACTACCTCATCCGCTATTTGCCGTCAGAAATCAGCCGACCCGGCAAAACACGGCCGGATCTGGTGGTTCGAGCGTACAAAGCTGACGGGACCGTGCTGGCGAATTCTCCGGTGATTTTTCGGGCTCCGGCTCAGGCGTCGGTCGATCTGACCTCAGGCGATGCAGTCTATCGGGGTCCGAGCCAGTTTACGCGGGTCAACCAGACCGTGACTCCGCTATTGCAAGGTGTAAATCCCGCCGACTTGACACCAGACGACATCGACTATGTCTCGGGGGACACGGGACTGGACGCAGCGAAGATTCAG
The DNA here is from genome assembly GCA_021780755.1 of Deltaproteobacteria bacterium. Classification (GTDB taxonomy): domain Bacteria; phylum Desulfobacterota; class Binatia; order Binatales; family Binataceae; genus JADMIL01. The sequence goes on from JAJXYF010000006.1 coordinate 2,377, forward strand.
CATCTCGCCGCGGCCGCGCGGCTGGCGAGATCGACCGCGAAGCCTTCAGAGATTTTCTATGCTTTGGCGCGATCCGGTTTGCCCACGGACCTCGCTAGCCTGGCTGCGTCCGATCCATCGGTAGTCAAACAGGCTCTGACGGACGCCGCCAATCGCAACCTCGTTTCGCCGGAGTTGGCGGCAAGCGCCGACCAGTTCGTTGGAGAGCTCAACGGCGTGGCGATTCAGAATGCCTCCTCGCCTGCGGCCTCGAGGCTTGGCGCTGCGCTCGCGCTCGCCACGGAAAATCAAAAGTTGCGCACGGACTTTGCCACCGCGCTGGCGGCTCACGTTGGTACCGATGAAGACTTCTGGGCGAACCTCGCGCGACAGCCGGGTTTTGATGAACCCACGATCGCGCGGCTGAAGCTGTCGATGCAATTGAGCTCGTTGACGCAATACCACGCACCGCTGGTAAGCGCGCTGATCGCGCAGCAGCAGAGCGGAAAGATCAAATCGCTGGCCGATCTGGCGCGGATGCAGGCCTCGGATTGGATCAGCCTTTTAGGCACGAAAACGGCCAACGCAACGATTGGTGTTCCGCCGGGAGTGCCCGGCAGCGACGACGCGGAGCGCGCGCAGAACTACGCCGAAATTCTCCGGCGGCGCCTGGAAGTCGCATTTCCCAGTATGGCCGTATCCGCCGGATTGGCGCGGAATCCGAAAGCGGTTGCGGGAGCCACTGAAGTCGCCCAGTTTCTCGATGCCAACCCGGACTTTCACATCGGGCTCAACGATGCCAATCGCTACCTTGCGGCCAAGGGCGGCGCAACCAGCGACACGCTGAAGCAGACGCTGCCGGTGGTGCAACGCATCTTTAAGGTCGCGCCACGATTCGATCAGATGCAGCCTCTGCTGGCTGCGGGACTGACCTCGGCGCGAGCTATCGCGCGCATTCCCGAAGCCGCGTTCGTGACTCAGTTCGGCGATGCGCTAGGCGGACAGACGGAGGCGCTGAGGATTCATCAACAAGCGCAAACTTCTTCCTGGTCCACGCTCGGCCTGTACGGCGGTTATGCTTCCGGTCTGAAATGGGGAGGCTCCGGAATGGTTCCGGATCTTCCCGGCAACATCCCCCAGATTCCCAATTGGACATCGCTGTTCGGGAGCCCCAGCTTCTGCGCATGCACCGACTGCCGCTCCGTGCTAAGTCCGGCGGCGTATCTGGTCGATCTGCTGCATGAGTTCGTCGAGGTTTATCTGAGCGGTGGTGGCAAGACCGGCACGCAGATCCTGTTCGCGCGCCGTCCGGACGTGAACACGCTCAAGCTGAGCTGCGACAACACCAATACCGTCCTGCCCTACATCGATCTGGTTAACGAGCTGCTCGAAGACAAAGTGGCACCGCCGGCATTGGCCCACGACACCACCGACGGCGCCGCAGAGGACCTTGCCGCCAGCCCCGAATATCTAAACGCCAACGCGTACGCCAAGCTGGAAACGCAAACCTACCCGTGGAATCTGCCCTTCTATATCGGGAACGAACAGGCGCGCGCGTATCTGAACAACCGAAACACCAAGCGATATCAGATCATGGAGGCCTTGCAGGCAGCGCCCGCCGCGCCGGATCCGATCGACGCGGCGCTGACTGCCGCCGACGCGCTGGTGAGCGAATACCTGCGCGCCGGCCCGCTGGGATGGAAAATTCTTACCGCGAAGTCCGCCGCGAGCGGTGCCGAGCTTTGGGGAATTCCAGCGGCGGAGCTGACCGGCACGTGGGTCGATCCGAATCCCGGACCCACGGTTCAGCGGTTCCTGGATCAATCCGGGATGGAGTTTCAGGACCTGGTCGATCTTCTGACCACCGCGTTTGCCAAGAGCCTCAAGCCCGCGAACGCGCCTATTTTGATCAAGTGGAGTTCGGACCAGGGCGCGGACTGCGATCTTACCAAGGCGACCATCGTCGGTCTTACCGAGCCGACTTTGGCGAGCATGGTTCGCTTTCTTCGACTACGGCTCGAACTCGGCCGGACAGTCCTCGAAGCCGATAAAATCTGGACCGCATTGCACATCACGGACCTCGATCCTCAATTCCTGGGGAACGTCGTGGAAGCCAGCCTGCTGCTTGACCGCTTGAATGTGCCCCTGGTGGAAACGATGGCGTGGTGGGGGCCGATCTCCCCTTTGCCGGACGTGTTCCAAGGGACCTCGCTCTACCAGAGACTGTTCCTCAATGTGGCGGTCACGAATCCAGTCGATCATGCCTTCGACCTGAGGCCCGACGGAAGTGATTTGCAGAACGTGACCAACGCCGTCGAAGATCATGCGGCCACAGTGGCGGCGGCGCTCCAGGTATCTTCTAACGATCTCGCGGCGCTGATTTCGTCGCCCTCGGTTGCGCTCGATCCGGCTGTTGCTCCCGGCAAGCATGCGCTGACCATGGCGAATCTTTCGCGGCTGTTTCGCGCTGTCTCCTTCGGCCGAGCCCTGGGACTTTCGCCCACTGATTTTTTGATCGCTGCGGCGATTCTGAACCTGGATCTCAGTCCGGGCACGGCGGCAACGACGCGGCGCGCCCCCTTTCATCCCGATCATGTGAGTGACGCGCGTTGGGTGGCAGACCAGATCCAGGCTATTCAGGCTTCGAAATTCAAACTTGCCGAGTTGAACTACCTGCTTCTTGACCAGGGCGCTCAGGCATCGGGCCTGGCGCCGGCGAGCGCTGACATCGCGCAGCAGCTAACCGATTTGCGCAGCCAGCTCGCCGGCCAATTCTCGAACAGCCCGCAATGGCCCGTCATTGGTGCCAGTGTGCTGGAGCAAAAACTCTCGACCTGGCTCAAGATGGCGGTTCCGTCGCTCGACGCTCTGCTCGCTACCTCACCAGCAGATCTGGCGCAGAGCTATTTGAAAATTTTTCTGGACGCGGGGTTCGTTCAGGGGAGCGCCACCGTCGATGAGGCTGCGGTCGATACGGCGATTCAGGCGCCACCACCGCCTAATCCGGCCGCGGCCCCGCCCTTTTACTACCAGGTCCACGCGGCGATCAAACTGAACCGGATCGCCATTGCTGCGACCCGACTGAAGCTGAACACGGCGGACATTCAGTGGCTGCTGGCCAATTCCGGCCCGCTTGCCTGGATGGATCTGAACGCGCTGCCCTCCGGCATTAATGCTCCCGGCGCCTTGTATGACGCTTGGGCGGCGCTGGCCGCGATCTGCGTTTTGCGCGCACAGGTTGCCAGCGGCCAACCCTTCTCTACTTTGATGCCGCCGCGGAGCGGGCCGATACCATCCGAAGCGCAGTACCTGGCCCAGCTCAGCCTGATCACCGGCTGGAAGGTGAGCGACCTTTCCGACGCCGCCAGTGCGCAGGGACTGAATCTGGCTTATCCCAACGATTTCTGGAATCCTTCCACGCTCACACGGCTGAAGAACGCGATGGATCTTCTTGCGCCAATCGGCGCGTCGGTCGCGCAGGCGAATCAATGGAAGAACTCGGTCGTCACGCTCGATCAGGCAAACGCCATCACAGCCACGATCAAGGGCGGCTACAACCGCCAGCAATGGTTGTCGATCGCGAAATCGCTGCGCGATCCTCTGCGGACACGGCAGCGCGATGCCCTGGAAAGCTATCTGTTGTTTCAATCCAAGTCGGTTTTCGGCACGGCGCTGGCCACGCCCGACGACCTCTACGAACAACTGTTGATCGACGTGCAGATGTCTGCCTGCATGCTCACCTCGCGATTGGTGCAGGCAACCGCCGCCGTGCAACTTTTCATACAGCGATGTCTTATGAACTTGGAGCCCGGCGTCGTGGTTGCGCCGGGTGGGGCCGATATCTGGAAGTGGATGCAGCAGTATCGCCTTTGGCAAGCGAACCGCGAAGTTTTCCTATATCCGGAAAACTGGCTCCAGCCCGAGCTGCGCGACGACCAGAGTCCCTTCTTCCAGGATTTGAGCAGCGAACTGCACCAGAACGATGTGACCACGGACACCGTGGAAACCGCGTTCACACACTACCTGAACAAGCTCGATGGCGTAGCAAAGCTCAAAGTGTCGGGGATGTATCACGAGATCGAGACCGACCAGGGAATCGACCGGGTTCATGTGTTCGGCCGCACCGAAGGAGCGCCACCTACCTACTACTACCGGAAATATGAAAACTCCGAATGGACGGCGTGGGAAAAAATCGATCTCGATATTCCGGCCGGCGATCTGACGCCGGTAGTTTTCAATCGCAGGCTGTTCGTCTTCTGGCCCGTGTACAAGGTTGGAACCGACACCAACGCCCAGCCCTCGATCGATGTACCTAGTCCCGGGCAGCAGGGATATTCGTCGCCGCCACCGCAGAAACACTTGGAGGTGCAGATCGCCTGGAGCCAGTATACGGAAGACAAGTGGTCCTCAAAGAGAGTATCCGACGGAGCGCCACTTGTTCTTCCGGTTGAATCCAACGCGGTGCGGGTTCCGGGAGGATGGGCGTTTTACGAGGTCGCACTCGCCACGGACGGAAGCAACGATGCGAGCCAGCTCGCGTTCAAGGCGATTCCGCCCTCCAGCTCCGACACCAGCGACCGTCTCGATGTCCAGTGCTTCGTGCGTGGCTTCTACGATCCGGACTCGATCAAGGAAGCGAACCTCAACTATGGCCCGCTCGGCGTGTGGAGGGGAACATTTCAAATGTCCGGCTGTCACGAGCAAGTGAGCGCCAGTCAAGATTCCAGCCTGGCGGCATTGCCGATGATCGTGCCGCCCGGGACGACGCTCGCCTCGATGAAGTTTCAGGTGTACAAATCCGGCCCTCCGCTGAACGCCGGACCGATGCTGAATCTTTCCACCGGGTCAATCGATTCCTCGATCAGCGATCTGGGAACGGCAATAAACCAGGCCGGCTTTTCGAGCGTCTTGGGGGTTACCTCAGAGACCGTCTCCAGCGTTCTGTATCCGCATCAATATCCGCAGTTCACTGGGCAGGACGTGTTTTTTTTCGAAGACGGCAAGCGCGCCTTCTTTGTCATTCCGCAAAGCGTAATCGTCTGGCGTTGGTGGGTGGACCAGGTGTCGGCGGTGAACTTCAACCGCGCGCCGATCAATTATTACGCGTCCAGCACGATTCCCGTTCTCACCGTTCCATCCACGTTTACCCAATCAGTCGCAATGACACCGACCGCCGCCCCGGCGGCTGTCGCAAAAAAAACCATCGCCCTTCAGTACACCTCAGGAGGGCTGGTGAACTGGTCCGGCGCCTGGATGCCGCCTTCGGTGGTCCTGCCGCGGACGACGATTTTCGATTTCAAACTATTCCACCATCCATATGTCTGCAATTTCATTCGCGAGCTGAACCAGAACGGCATCGATGGGCTGCTGAAGTGGCAGCACACTCCGGGACCGACACCGCTCCAGCTTCTGTCGTCGAGTAATTTCTCGGGTTTGTACTCGCCAAAGCATCCGGTCATGCAGCCCTATCCTCCCGAGGAGGTCGACTTCGATCTCGAGGGAGGATACGCGCTGTACAACTGGGAGCTGTTCTACCATGCACCGGCCATGATGGCCTCGCGGCTCAAGACGAATCAGAAATTCGAAGACGCTCGAACATGGTTCCATTACATTTTCGATCCTACCGATCTGTATGACGTGCCACCGCCGGGAGCCGCGACCGCGTTTCCCTACGGATACTGGAAGGTGAAGCCGTTCTACGAACAGACGACACAGGATTCGATCGAGACACTGGTGACGCTGCTCGACTCCAACTCACCAGGCAATGCGGCCGCGGTCGCCCAGATGCAGCAGCAGGTCGCGCAGTGGATGAAGGACCCCTTCAACCCCTTCCTGATCGCGCGTCTGCGGCCCACTGCATTCCAGCGCGCGACGGTGATGCAGTACCTGGAAAACCTGATTGCTTGGGGCGACAGCCTGTTCCGTCAGAACACTCGCGAGACCATCGCCCAGGCGACGCAGATCTATGTATCCGCCTTGCAGCTCCTGGGACCGAGACCAGAGCAGGTGGCGCGCGCCGATGCGGCGCCGCTGGCCTACAACGATCTGGTTCCTTTGATGCACCAGGGCGATTTTTCCGATCCGCTGGTGCAGCTCGAGAACGCAATCCCCGCGCCTCCCGGTTCGGGCGTTCCCCAGGTCCAGCTTCCCTACGTTCCCGCTCCGCTTGCCTCTGCGCTGTATTTCTGCGTACCGCCAAACGATCAGTTGCTCGGCTATTGGGATACGCTCGACGACCGACTCACCAAAATCAGAAATTGCATGGATATCGAGGGCAAGATTGAGCAACTTGCCTTGTTCGCTCCGCCGATATCTCCCGGAATGCTGATCGCGGCGGCGGCCGCCGGGGTGGATCTGTCCACCGTCCTGTTCGGACTGATGACCCCACCCACACTGTACCGGTTTACCTTCCTGTATAAGCAGGCGGTCGATTTCTGCAAAGAAGTGCAGCACCTCGGCGCCATGATGCAATCGGTGCTCGAAAAGGACGATGCCGAGGCGCTCGCGATGGTGCGGGCCACTCAGGAAGTTCAACTGCTAAACCTCGTGCAGCAGACCATGGTCGATAAAGTTAACGAGGCGACTGCGGAAATTAACGTTCTGAATTCAACCTTGGCAAAGCTGCAGTTCAAGCAGCAGTGGTACTCCAGCCAGCCGCTCATGAACGAGGCGGAAACCGCTGGTCAAACCTTGAAAGGTGTCGCGATCGCTCTCGACCTTGCGAGCTCGCTGCTGCAAATGGGAGCCGGCGGCGCACATCTGGTGGTTGAAGTCGACGTCGGCGGCTCGGGATTTGGCGGTAGCCCCGTGGTCAAGGTTAAGTTTGGCGGCAGCAACGTCGGCCATTCGCTGGCGCAATTCGGAAAGGCCCTGGGAATCATCTCCAAGATGATGAAGGACACCGGCGATCTGTCGTTGAGAAAAGGAGCGTTCGAATGGCGTCTCGCCGGCTTTCAGCGCGACGCCACGCTGGCGACGAAGGAGATTGACGAGACTAATAAGAAACTGACGGTCGCCAATCTCAAGCTTCAGATCGCCAACGACGAGTTGACCGCATTCGGCAAGCGAATGGAGAATGCGCAAGCCATCCAACTCTTCCTCCAGACAAAGTTCACCAATCAGCAGCTCTACGACTGGATGATCGACCAGGTCTCCACCGTCTACTTCCAGAGCTATCAGCTTGCCTATCAAATGGCGCAGCGCGCCGAGAACTCCTATCAGCGGGAATTGGCCGCCTATACCACAACATTTCTCCAGCCGGGTTACTGGGACAATCTAACCAGAGGACTCACCGCCGGAGAGCATCTGCTTTATGACGTGGAGCGGATGATGTCCTCCTACGTGGACAACAATATTCGCGAGTATGAGATCACGCGGCAGATCTCTCTGGCGCGTCTGGACCCGGTGGCGCTGGCTACACTGAAGCAAGGCGGCAAAGCGTACATTTCGCTACCCGAAACTCTTTTCGATTCCGATTACCCGGGACACTACTTGCGCCGCATCAAGTGGTCAGGGTTGAACTTTGTCTTTCCGAAGTCCGTCACCAGCCTGCCATCGAATATCAACTGCACGCTTACGCTGCTGAGCAGCACGATCCGCATCAATGACTCACTCACTGGTGGTTACAACCGAACCGGCACTGGCGACAACCGTTTCAAGGATGCAATCAGCGGCCAGAGTATTGTCACCAGCAATGGACAGAACGACTACGGGATGTTCGAAACCACCATCCACTACGTGATCACCGATGAACGTTATCTGACCTTTGAACTGGCCGGCGCGGTGAGCTCGTGGGAAATCGAGCTCGACCAGGCGGCCAACACCTTCGATCTCGAAACCATCCAGGATATCGTTCTCCAGTTGCGGTATACCGCTCGGCCGGGCAGCGATTTCTTTGCTACGGCGGCGAAGACGGCTCTGGCTGCGGCGGCACCGCCGATACACGCAATCCTATTCACGGCCGAGATAGATTTCGCTACCAACTGGGCCGCGTTCATCAATCCCCCGGCGGCGCAGTTGGATCAATCGCTGACGATCGCGCTGTCCGCCGCCAACTTCCCGTTTTCGCCGGGGTTGGGGACACCTTCAATCACGCACGTGATCGCCTTCCCGCGGTTGAAGGATCCGGCGACGTATGCCAATGCACAGCCGCTCATCCTGCAAGTCACGCAGCCCAAGGCGGCGGTCGCGCCAGTCACCTTCCTGACTGTGAACGCGCCACTCACCGACAATACAGCGCTCGCCGATGCGTCCCCGCCGGCGCCTCCGGACAATTTCCTAATGCCGATCGCATCGCTCGCTGTCGTTGGCGGCGGATTGGGCAACTGGACCTTTACCGCTCGCGAATTCGATATCCAGAACCTGCCCGCGGGGCTTCAAATCACGGAATTGGACAACACAAGCACCACGCACTTCCGTCTCCGCCCGGACGCTTGGGAAAGCCTTGACCTCCTGTGCGTATATTCGTTGGTTTGACGAGAGTTCTAATAATCAGGACGGCAGGCGCTGCTGACAGTCGCGTGGTTCTTCGGAAGAGTCGCGTTGAGCGTAACTGAACATCCCGCCCGGGATCGTTAACGGCGATCGGGCCTGTGCCTACCAAGAACTCCAAAAGCAGCGAAAAGTCTAGAGTTTTGGCAAGGGCAGCCGTATTGTCGCCGGCATGCTTAAGCATGTGCGATCCATCGTCTCTTTGGTTGCCCACCGATTCCGTAGCCGGGCCGTTGTGGAATTAGAGAACCTCGCGCTGCGTCACCAGCTGCACGTTCTTCGCCGCCAGCGGCCGTGCCGGCCCCTGTGCTTAGTCAAAACCTAAACCCTGACGTATTGGTCATGCAGCCCACCGGACAGCGCTGCACTTTCCGTTTGCGAACCGTCTGTTGTTGGTGGGAGCCTGACTCAGAATTCCGGATTAGCTGACCGTCCGCCAATAAGCCCGGATATTTCTCGGCATCACTCAATTAGGCACAGGAAGGCGTTCCACGATGATCACGATCTATCACCTGAACATGTCCCGCTCTGAACGCATCATCTGGCTGATGGAAGAGCTGGGGCTGCCGTATAAGCTCGAGAAGTTCCAGCGCGGGCCCGACATGTTGGCGCCAGCTTCACTCAAACAGGTGAGCCCGCTCGGCAAGGCGCCGGCGATCCGCGACGGCGACACCGTTTTGATCGAGTCGGGCGCGATCGTCGAATACATCATCAATCGTCACGGCGGTGGGCGGCTGGGAGTGCCAATCAGCTCGCCAGATTATCCACGCTATCTGCAGTGGATGCACTTCGCGGAGGGCTCGGCGATGACGCAATTCCTCCTCCATCTGTTCCTCGGCGGGTTCATACCAGGGATCGATCAGTCGCAGCCGATGGTCAAAACCTTCATGGCGCGCACGCCTGAGATGCTGCGTTTTCTCGATGGCGAGCTGAGCCGCAGTTCCTACTTCGTTGGAAATAGCTTCACCGCTGCCGACCTGATGATGAACTTCCCGTTTGGAATGCTTACCAAATTCGCTCAATACGATCTGTCACCCTATCCAAACATCGTCGGGCATATGGCCACGATCGCGAAGCGTCCCGCCTATGTGAAAGCGATGGCGCTAGCGGATCCACCGGCCTGAGCGTCCCCTTCGCCGCCTGTCCTAAGCGAGAGTAAAAAATGAGCGCGAGTTCGATAAAATGTTCAGCGTGCAGCAAGGAAGTGCTTGCCAGCGAGCAACCCTTTGTCTGCGTGGAAGTCAAAGACCGGTCTTGTATAACCGTGGCGATGGAAACTGCGAACGAGAATATCGCCGAGGTGATCTGCTTGGTTCATGAAGAATGTCTGGACAAATTTGAGGAATTGGTGGCCACTGGCGTGTACTCGGCGCTGAATTCGAATTGACGTGTTTCTCCCCGAATGGCAAATGATGACAATCCACGGCACGGTGTGCTTACCAATCCAGTGCGTAATTTTTGCGGAGGACAGTCCCATGCCTTCATGGCCCCGACTGCTTTGGGACGAGTCAATTGTGGAAGGTTCAACCAACACGACGCGACTAGAATGGATTTTGCGAATCTAGCCCGAGAGAGATGCGTCCCAGCTGCTCCGTGATACGGTCGACGTGACCGTTGATGTGCAGGGGCATAGCTTGAAAATCGCGATATCGGCGCTCGAAGTCGGTACCCTCGCGGAGTCCGTTGCCCCCGAGAACGCGAAGAATGAGCCGCATTGCTTCGTCGCACAACAGAACGGCTTGCATTCCGGCCGAGGTCTGCCGGAAGTAATCCCCTTCAGTCGGTACCACACGGGCCGCGATCCGCGCGTCGGTCTCCGCCATCGCGGCGTACACCGTATCCGTGGCCGCGTTGATGAGGGCGCGGGCGCGGCCGAGGTTCACGTGGATGGTGGGTTTCTCGACCATCCTGGTCCCGAAGATCGCGATCCGATCCCTGATGTTCTGTGCGGTGTCGTCGAGCGAAGCTTGGGCCACACCCGTCGCCATCGCGCCGAGCCACATTACCGAGATCGCAACCCAGTCTTCGCGATAACGGTGATGAATCATCGGATAGTCCTGCCGCCGGTAGAGCGCGCGGTACTTTGCAGGCGAGGGCACAACGCGTTCGCGCGGTACGTCAACGCCATCATAGTAAATATGATCGGTGGCAGACGCGCGGAGCGCACTGCCGTCCCACGTTTCCTTAATTCGCACCTTCTGGTGCCGAAGATCGACGAGCGTGAATTGGGGCACCTTGACACCGTCCTTGACAAAAACAACGCCGGCCCAATCCGAATATCGACCGCCGGAACCGAATGCGGCTACCCCGGACAGGATGGTTTTGCCGCCGTCATCGACTGCAGTCACCTCGGACGAAGCGCCAGCAGGAAAGCAGACCCATTCGCGATTCGAAACAATATCGGCCAAGAAGGGCGCATTCGCCGGGCCAAGAATTCCGGCGAAATGGTGAAAGACACACAGATGATTCCACAAGCACCACGCCGTCGAGCCACAACGCGGTGCGATCGCACGGAGCTCATTTGCGATCGTGACGATTGATTCCTCGAGGCCCGAAATTTCGCGGCTCGCTGACATCCGCATGATGTCGTTCTTCTTGATTGACGTAATGACGCCCGAAGCGACCGAGCGTGTTCGATCGGCCTCTGAGGCCTGCGCCGCGATGTCGCCGAGGAGCGGCGCAATGTACTTCGCCTCCCCGTGAACCTGGCCGGTAGTGGTGAAGCTGTGATCGTCGCCAGGCATTGTTAATCCTCCGTGCGGCGCCGTTCGCGCCACAGGTACCCCTCGTAAACGTTGATGGGCTCGCTGATACCCTTGACCGGCATCTGCCTCAACCCGCGCGCAACTCGAAGTAACCCTCGACCAGTTTGCGCATATGTTCGCTCACGGCGATCGAGCCGGCTGGCGCGACGGTCTGCGGCGACGCGACGCGAGTCATTCCCACCGAAAAGATAGAGGTTGCCCCCGCCGTAAGCCCTTCCTTGAATCGTCAGAACAGTGGCGTCCGTGGCGGCAAACCGAAGGCAACCCGGCCAGCCTCTTCCATCATTACGCGACGGGTGGTTATGTGGGTTGCGGCTGCGTTGACGTCCCTGAGCGCCCGCTCGAACGGCGCCGATTCATAGATGGCCGTGCCTCCGGCTGCACGATAACAGAGTTGCACTGCCTCGACCGCGCATTCGGCGGCGTGAGCGACGCTGCGTCGCACACGGGCTCGCATTTCGAGCGGCACTGACTCACCGGCCACCACCGTTTCCCAGAGCGCCCTGAAGGCTTCCTTGACGGTAAGTCCGTTAGCTTCGATCATCGCTTCGGCCTTCGCCACTGCGTACTGAGCCTGAGTTTCATCGCGAAGGTTCGTCCCGGCCATCGCGACGGTCTTGGTGCGAGCAAGCGCTTTGAGGCCGTCCAGGGCAGAGCGGGCGATCCCGTTCATCACGCTGACATGGTTGTAGCCAAAGTAGGTCGGCGGCAGATGAAAAATCGGATAGGGATGCTGCGACTCCGCGCCGAAAAAGCGAATAGCCATATCCTTCGGCACGAACGCTCCGTTGACTTCGAATTCTGTACTGCCGGTTCCGCGCATTCCGAGCACATGCCAGGTATCGAGGACGTTGCAGTCTTCCTTGGGCATCAGGAATCCGAGCGCGACCGGGGTTCCCGCCGCCGACCTTCGCATCTTATCGCTGTCGAAGACGAAGCAGTTGGCTACGACCCACCGCGCCTGATGAATACCGCTCGCCCAGGCGAAGCGGCCCGTGACCCGATACCCACCCTCGACCTCGACCGTGCGACCGAGTGGCGACGCGGAGGCAGCGATACACGAATCGGGGCTTGCGAAGATAGCGCGGAGCCGGGCCGGTGACAGGTCACCGAGGATGACCGGTGTGCTCGATCCGATGGAATAGTTCCAGCCGACCGAACCGTCGTACGAGGAGACCTCTTCGACCAGATCGTAGTAGGTGATCGGATCGATATTTTCGCCGCCGAATTCATGGGGCAGCAGCAGGCGGTAGACGTTAGCTTCCGCAAAGGCGCGAGCGATTGCTTCGGACAGGTGATGCAGCCCGTCGCCTTCGCCGCGATGCGCTTCGATCGTCGGTCGCAGTGCGCGCGTGCGTTCCCATATTCGCTCGATCTTGTTGTTCATCGCGTGACTCATTCCGCTTAATCCGGGAATCAGCTTTGTGATATCAGTTAAGGCCTTTTTCCGCCACGTCAATCTGACGGTTCCCAAACCAAAGGTAGGGGAGCCACGGCTAATAGTGAGTGTGCGCATGGCATGCCCCCCAAGGGATTTCCACCAGCCATGCTGCGGATCAGATGTTGGAGCTCCGGCAGAATCCGCGGCCGGCCGGATTGGCATTTCGTGCGCCAGAAAAACTGGAAGCCCTTGCGGTGCCAACCAACGAAGGTTTTCGGTATTACGACGGTTAATGCGCTTGGCCAATTGAACCAGCGGCTGAACCACACGAGCGTCAGGCGAGTCCGATGGTCGATCCGTCGAGGCCTGATTCTGCGTTCCTGGTAGAACGCAAGCTGTTTGCGCAGGAAGAGATTCTCGGCAGCGAGCGAAGTCCGAAATCGTAAGCTGGAGCATCGCGCTTGAAACAGGCTATATCTCCAAATCAATTCCTTCTGCCATCGCTACGACACCTTCCTATATGATCTTCATCGCCCGCAAGCTGTTCCGTTCAGCCGCGCCAATCCCCAACTCCTCTAAAATCTCTTCTGTATGCTCGCCCAGCCTTGCGGCGCGCGTGCGGACCCGAATAGGCGTCCGTGAAAATTTTGCTGCCGGGCCGGTTAGAGGCACGGTCTTGCCGTCTTCTTGCTCAATCGGCTGCAACATATCGCGCTCAATCACATGGGGATTGGCAGCCGCTTCGGCGTAGGTGCGTACTGCGGCCGCCGGGATGCCCGCCTTGGCGAATTCGCGCTCCACGTCACCGACTGTTTGCGTCTTCATCCATGCCGCAACCGCCGCGTCAGTTTGGTCGCGATGCTGATGGCGCGCCGCCATCGTAGCAAAGCGCGGATCATTGAGCATGTCCGGCCGTCCGATTATTTTCGTTAGCGCGCGCCAATGCGGTTCGAGCAGCACCGCGAGGAAGACATGCCCGTCGGTGCATTCGAATGCGTCCACCGGCGCGCTGAACAACGATCGATTCCCAATTCGCGGCATGGGGTGACCGATCGCGCCGAGCGTGAGGTAGCCATTCGATTGGAACAGGATCGAATCCATCAGCGACACATCGATATGCTGCCCTTCGCCGGTCGCATTGCGATGGCGCAGCGCCGCGAGTGCGGCAAGTGCGCCGTGCAAACCGGCAAGGTCGTCGCCCAGATAGGTCGCACAGCGCACCGGGCCGCCCTCCGGCGATCCGTTGAGCGACATGAAGCCGGATGCCGCCTCGGCTACTGGATCGTAACCGGGCCGATCATGGTCAGTACCGAACTGCCCGAAACCGCTGATCGACACATAGACGATATCGGGTTTGATCGCCCGGCAATCTTCGTAACCGATACCCCACTTGTCGAACGTACCCGGCCGGAAGTTCTGCACGACGATATCTGATCGCGCGGCGAGCTTCAGGAAAAGTTCACGACCGGCGGGAGCGCGCAGATCCAGTGTCAGGCTGCGCTTGTTGCGATTCACCGTCGCGTGCAGGAAGCTAACGCGGCTGCCTTCGCCCGTCACAAAAGGACCGACTCGCCGCCCGACCTCCCCTTCGGTCGCCTCGACCTTGATGACGTCTGCCCCAAGGTCCGCGAACATGCATCCGCACATCGGGCCTGCCCAACTGGTGGTCGCCTCGAGCACACGGATTCCCTGCAATGGTCCCGCGAGATCCCGCCGTGCGTCACGATAGAAGTCTTGCTTCTGCATTTGGTTATTTCCTAATCACGTGAGGTTGTGGGCTATCCCGGGCGGCCGACCAATTCTATGAGTTTTAGGAAATGATAGCGCACCACTTCTCGATGGAAAGATGCCGTGCGAGCAAATGGATAGTCGAGAGCCTTGGCGATTAGCCCGCCCAAAAGCCGCGAGATCGGCATAACGCGTGGATGTAGGTCGGTTGGAAGGCAGAGAAGGCAGTATGCGTATAGGTCGCGCGCTGCGCATGTCTTGCGGCACGCATCTCGTGCCCAACGGCGATGCCGGAAACGATGATGGTGAAGGACGTCCTGACCGACGGCTGCGAGGGCTCCTTTGCCCCGGAAGTAAACATTGGCCGCGCCATTCACGTTCCAGCCGCGCTTGAGCCGGAAGGATGCTTCCAGCTCGCTCAGCGCGGTCGCCTCACTCTCCGACTCGCGAAGCTCGAATTGAGCCCAGTTCTCTCCGCTAATAGACCTGGAACGTCGTTGAGGTTGGTTGCCCGCCACGCTTCGCCCTCCGCATCCAAAGCCCGCGATCCCCCACTCACGGGGCTTTTTCTGTTAAGAGCTTACTCACTGGTCAGGCTGTGCGCTATCGCAAGTGCGGGCACGGCCCGGAGGACGGAAGTTAAGGCACCGGGCCCGTTCCCGACGGAAACGCACTGCGACATCTTTGCTGCTAGGATTCCTCGCGGAGAGGTCGCTCCAGATGGCGAAGCAGACGCTGCAGCTCTTCCTGAGGATTTCTGGCACCAATCTGTCGACCAGATCCGGTAAATGTTCCACTGATGTCGCTCGAGGACCTCTTAGACGATCGCGATCACACGCGGCGCGGCTCGAATGGTAGCTTGCGCCGTCGCACTCGATCCCGAGCACGAAACCGCTGCGCTTGGGGTCAAATTTCGCGAATCCTCTCTGCGCGCGATTCCCTATGTCCAACCCCATGCGATCGGAGATGTGCCGATTGGTGGGTCGGAGCGTTCAGGGGCAGGACTTTCGCTCGGCCACAAAGAGTGCCGAGTCCGCTTGCCATCTGGCCTTGTCAGAGCGATGTGTGCTGAGGACGGCCGGAACGCCAAAGTCGCGGCCAGAGAAGGAGAATCGAGATGAGCATCGAAACTGAACCGACGCGGGAGAATCAATCGCCAGCGAGGCGTCAGCTTCCGCCAGGAAAAAGACCGCGGCAGCCAAGCCGAAGGGCGCACCTGCATCGAAGACCAGGAAGACCGCAGGTCGGCCAGCGCGGTCATCGCGCGCGAAGCCAGATGGCGAGAAGTTGATCTGCCGGTATTGTGGCAGCGATGATCTCGCTCCGTCGTTCAGGAGGAGGAAGGACACGCGCTGCCGCGCCTGCTTCAAGCAGCGCTACGGTTCGGCCGCACGCAATCAGAAGGCCGTGCGCACGCGCAAGGTGAAGACTGCGAAGTAGTTCGCGCGGTAGAAATGGAATTGAGGGCCGGGCTCCGCGAGGGGCCCGGCCTTTCCCGTGTGTTCAGACAATGAACGGACCTCGAGTTTATCAGAGATGAATCAGCGGAGGCCGAGTGCCTGCTCCTGCGCATTCCAGAGCAGCGGCAGGTCGACCCGACGCATGAGACTGAAGACCCTGAGATCGGGCGGCTGGTGGCCTTCGGCGATCGCCTCGATGATCCGCGGCGACAGGAAGCCCAGCCGCAGCAACCGCCGCACCGAGCGCTTATCCAGGTGCTCCCGTCGCGCGATCTCATCAACCGAATTGACCTCTTTCCAGATCAGCTCGAGCGCCCATCGGCGTGCGCGGGCGACCTGTTGTCCCTACCAAAAATTTCATCTGAGCCGGAATTTGAGCCCGTGCATGAATTGACGCTGAATTGGGGTGAGAAGTGAAGCGGGACTGCGATCTAAACCAAAGGCAATCTTCGATCCCACAGGCGAGATCGCAGGAGCTCTTATCGCGCGATCTTCGGACGAGTGGAACAGCGGACGCGCAACCTTGAGGAACAGCAAACGGTTCTGATCAGGCGGCGAGACGTTCGTAACGGTGATGCAAACCCCTCACTTGCGGGATAGCGACGACTCTCCCGTTCCTGGGCGGCATGACCGGGCGTGGGTCTGGGCAATCTTTGTCGAGTGAGAGATAGGTGCGCGTTTGGTGGTAGTAGTCGATATATGTTGAGAGAACGCGGCGCAGATGGCGTTCGTTGAAGATCACGAAATGGTCGAGACACTCGCGGCGAATCGAACCGATGACGCGCTCTACGTATGCATTCTGCCAAGGTGATCGCACCGCGCTGACAACCTCGATGATTCCCATCGCATCGACTTGCTTGCGGAAGTTCTCGCCATACGAGGAATCGCGATCGCGCAGCAGATAGCGTGGAGCGGTGTCCCATGGGAATGCGTCGGTCACCTGACGCGCTAACCAGCCTGCGGTCGGATACCGCATAACATCAAAGCGCACAATCGTCCTGCGATCGTGGGCCAGAATGATCATCACATACAGCAGACGAAACGATGCGGATGCCACGACGAACATGTCGATCGCGGCGATACCCGCCACCTGATTGCGCAGGAAGCTACGCCACGTCGGCGAAGGCGTCCCTCGTCTTCGCACCATGTACTTGGCAACCGTCGCTTGACTGATTTCGATGCCGAGCTTGAGCAATTCGCCGTGGATTCGGGGTGCGCCCCAGAGCGGGTTGGCGGCGTTCATCTGCCAAATCAAATCTCGAACTTCGCGCTCTACTGATGGCCGTCCTGATCTCGAACGCCAGCGCCAAAACAGGCGAAACCCCTGACGGTGCCATTGGACGACGGTGGCCGGCTTGACCAACACCATCGTGTCCAGACAGCGCGGCCATAACCGGTAGAGCCAGACCCACGCCAGGCGATCGATCGTAAACAGTCGGGGCCGACCCGGCCGTTGGCGCCGCAGTACGTGCAGCTGATGACGGAGAGCGAGGTTCTCCAATTCCAAAACAGCCCGGCTACGGAATCGGCGGGCAATAGCCGCGACGATGGAACGCAGATGCTTAAGCATGCCGAGAACACTATGGCGGTCGATCCCAAAACTCTAGACTTTTCACCGCTTTCGGAGTTTTTGGTAGGTACATGCTTTCAGCGCGCGATTGAGATTGCGCGCAAGCAGAACACGAAATCCTATGAACTGCGGGCGACGATGAGTCTCGCGCGATTGTTTCGCGATACCGGCCGTCGCGACGAAGCGCGCATGATGCTTGCCGACATCTACGGCTGGTTCACCGAGGGCTTCGACACCCCCCGACCTCAAAGACGCCAAAGCCCTGCTGGATGAACTGCGCGCGTAAAGAGAGGACGAACGAGATGCGCTGCGCGAAGTGCAAAACAGAGAACCCTGACGGGCTGAAGTTTTGCAACGAATGTGGCGCAGCCTTTCAAATCCTTTGCGCATCGTGCGGCTTTGAGAACGCCCCGGCCGCCAAATTCTGCGGCAAATGCGGCGCCGCCGTCACCGCGCCAGTTAGTATTCAGTCTTCCGAGACACCGCCGATTCAGCCGCCGGAGGTGGCCGGCGAGCGACGGCATCTGACGGTGCTATTCTGCGACCTGGTCGGCTCGACCGCGATCGCCGCGCGGCTCGACCCCGAGCAATGGCGCGAGACGCTCGCCGGATTCCATCGCGCGGCCACCGTTGCGATCACGCGCTTCGACGGCCACGTCGCAAAATATCTCGGCGACGGCATAATGGCTTATTTCGGCTGGCCCGCCGCGCACGACAACGACGCCGAGCGCGCCGCCCGCGCCGGCCTCGCGCTGCTCGACGCGATTGCCAGGCTCAACGAGCAGCCCGGCCACGCCCAACTGTCCGCACGGGTCGGGATCGATTCGGGCCTGGTGGTAATCGCCAAAGGCGCGGGCAGCGCGGCAGAGGTCTTCGGCGAGGTGCCCAACATCGCGTCGCGCGTGCAGGAAACCGCCGCACCGGGCACCGTCGCGATAACCGGCGCAACGCAGCGGTTGGTCGCGGGCCTGTTCGTCGTCGAGGATTGCGGTGCGCGGGAACTCAAGGGCATCGAACGGCCGCTCCAGCTTTATCGGGTAGTCCGGCCGAGCGGAATGCGCGGACGCTTTTCCGCGACCGCCGCGACGCGCGGGATGACGCCCTTCGTCGGGCGCGAGGACGAACTGCGCTCGCTGCTGAACCGCTGGGAGCGCGTCCTCGGGGGCGACGGTCAGGTCGTCACGATTATTGGTGAAGCCGGCATTGGCAAATCGCGCCTCGTGCAGCGCTTTCGCGAAGAGCTCGCGGCGACGCCCTTTACCTGGCTCGAATGTGCGACCGCGCCGTTTTTCCAGAACACGCCTTTTTACGCGGTCGCCGACATGCTGCAGCAGAGCTTTCACTGGGAGGCCAGCCACACCATCGAACAACGGCTGGCCGCACTGGAAGCGTCGCTCGGATTGGCCGGGCTCGATCCGAACGAGGCCGTGCCATTGATCGCGCCGCTGTTAGAGCTGCCGGTTGGTGACAAGTATCCGCCACTCTCGATGGCGCCGGAGCAGCAGCGCAAGCGTCTGCTCTCCACGCTCGTGGGTTGGACCTTCGGCGTCGCCAAAACTCAACCCCTGGTGATTGCGACTGAAGACCTGCACTGGGCCGATCCTTCGACGCTGGAATTGACGCAACTGCTGGTCGAACAGGGGGCGCCGACACGACTGCTGCTCCTTTATACTGCGAGGCCCGAGTTTCATGCGCCATGGCCGATGCGCGCACATCATACGCAAATCAACCTCAATCGGCTGACCGCAGGGAACGTGCGTACAATGGTCGCGCAGGTCGCCGCCAGGATTGCTCTCGCCGACGAGACCGTCGCGACGGTGGTCGAGCGCACCGGCGGGGTGCCGCTGTTCGTCGAGGAGTTGACCCGCGCGGTGCTCGAGAGCGGCGACGCAAAACTCACCGGGCGCGAGATTCCCGCGACGCTGCATGACTCCCTGATGGCGCGACTCGATCGCCTGGGGTCGGCCAAGGAGGTCATCCAGGTCGGCGCCGTCATCGGCAGCGAATTTTCCTACGAACTGCTCCACGCGGTTCATCCGATCGATGAAGCCGATCTGCAAGCGTCGCTGCGCCGTCTCGCCGACGCGGAATTGCTCTACGTCCGCGGCATCGCGCCCGAGGCGACGTACCAGTTCAAGCACGCACTCATACGAGATGCCGCCTACGAAGCGCTGCTCAAGAGCCGCCGCAAGGAATTGCATCTCATCGTCGCGCGCGTCATCGATGAGAAGTTCACTGCGCTCAAGGAAGCCCATCCCGAGGTACTCGCGCGCCACTGGACCGAAGCAGGCGAAACCGAACCGTCGATCACCGAATGGTCACGTGCCGGCAAATCTGCAGAAGCGCGCAACGCGTTCCAGGAAGCGCAAGGGAGTTACCATCAAGCATTAGCGCTTCTGAGTCTGTTGCCCGAATCGCACGAACGTGACAATCGCGAATTGGAGCTCAGACAGGCAGTCGTTCGAATGCTTTTCATCACCAAGGGCTATTCCGCGGCCGAAACGAGTGACGCGACTGAACTCGCCGCCGCATTGGCCGAAAAGAGTGGCAACCTCAGGCAACTGATCAATTTATTGATCGCAAGAGGTGTCAATTCCACGATCTCGGGCGACTTATCCGGCGCGAGTGCGCTCGCCGACCGCGCGCTTGGGCTCGCCCTGCGCGAAGGCGGCCCCAGCAGTCTCGGACGTGCGCATATGCTCCAACTAATGGCGCATTTTTACCGCGGCGACCTCGCCGGCGGCGAGGAACATTTCATCGCGGGTATGCAGTTCTTCGACCACCCGAGTTTCAGGCGAGTTCCCGGGGTTGCCGTTGCTGCCTTCAATTACGGGAGTTGGTGTGCGTGGATCCTGGGGAGCACCGACGTTGCTCGCGCGCGAATGGCCCGGATGCTGGCAGCAGTGAATACCGAAAACCCCTACGAGGGGGCATTCGCAGCGCATTTCGCCACTCAACTCCAGGGTTGGATAGGAGAATACGAGCGAGCTGAGGCTACGGCAGATCGAGGGCTCAAGCTATCGGAAGAAAATCAATTTCCGTATCTGGCGGGAGTATGTCGGTTATCTCTTGGTCAAGCGCGGGTGCGACTCGGCCACGCGGCCCAGGGTATCGGATTGATTCGCCAGGGAATGGCTGAATTGCATAGAACCGAGTCGCGCGTGGGCATTACCCGGGAAGCCGCGTACCTGGCGGAGGCACTGGAGCGCGCCGGCGCCATCGTTGAAGCGCTCGAAGCAATCGAGCATGCGCTTCAGGCGAACCCGGAGGTCGAAGTATATCGACCGGAGACGCTTAGAATCCGAGGCGTGCTGTGGCTCAAACAAGGGAATACAGGACAAGCCGAGGCAGATTTCCGCGATGCGATCGCGCTCGCACAATCGATGAGCGCCAAGGCTTGGGAACTGCGCTCGACCACCAGCCTCGCGCGGTTGCTCGTTTCACAAGGCCGCCGCGACGAGGCGTGCACGATGCTCGCCGAGATCTACAACTGGTTCACTGAGGGTTTCGACACCGCCGACCTCATCGATGCCAAATCCCTGTTGGACGAACTGGTCGTGTAAAGGAACGAATGCGCTGCACGAAGTGCAAAACAGAGAACCGGGACGGGCTGAAGTTTTGTAACGAATGTGGCGCGGCCTTCCAAATGCTATGCGCTTCGTACGGTTTTGAGAACGCCCCGGCAGCCAAATTCTGCGGCAGATGCGGCGCGGTGCTCACTGCGCTGATTAGCACTCCGGTCTCCGCGACGCCGGCAATGCCGCCGGTCCGGGCGCGAGAAGTGGCGGGCGAGCGGCGTCATCTCACGGTGCTGTTCTCCGATCTCGTCGGATCGACAGCGATTGCGGCGCAGCTCGATCCCGAGGAATGGCGCGAGACCGTCAGCGAATACCATCGCCTGGCGGCGGACGCGATCACGCGCTTCGGCGGACACGTCGTGAAATACCTCGGCGACGGCGTGATGGCGTTGTTCGGGTGGCCGGCGGCGCACGACGACGACGCGGAGCGCGCGGCGCGGGCGGGATTGGAGATTATCGACGCCCTTGCGAAGCTCGACGAACTGCCCAGGCATACAAAACTAGCGGCGCGCGTGGGCATCGATTCGGGGCCGGTAGTGGTCGGCAAAGGCGCCGGCGGCGAGGTCGATGTCTTCGGCGATGCGGCAAATATCGCGGCGCGGGTGGAGACGGCGGCTGAACCCGGCACGGTGCTGATCACGGCGGCGACGCAGCGGCTGGTCTGGGGACTGTTCGCCGTGGAGGAGCGCGGTCCACAACAACTCAAGGGCATCGAGGTACCGATTCAGCTTTACCGCGCGCAAGTGGAGGCCTGAAAATGCGACGCTGCCCGTGAGACGGTCGCGCTTCACAGGAAGTGACAAGTCCATCGCGCCGGAGGCCGAGAGGTTCGTAAGGCCTGACTCGATTCGTCCGTGCATGTCTGGCGGTAGCACCGTTACAAAATGGCGTAGCATACCGGCTTCGATCGACGCCGTCGCGTTTTGAGCCTGCAACCGCTCAATGGTGATCGATGTCCCAACTAACGGCTGCAGGTTACTCTCGACCCTCGCCGCGCCGGCTAAATCGTCAACGCTAAATGTCATTTTTGGATCGCCCGCTATGCGCAGGCGGAGACCTGAAAATGCGATGCTGCCCGCGAGATGATCGCGCTTTGGAGGAAGTGACAAGTCCACTGTTCCGGAGGCTGAGAGATTCTTCAGACCCGTCTCGACTCGCCCGTGTATTTCTGGTGGAAGTGTCGCCACAAAAGCGCGCAGCGTATCGGCATCTAGCGTATGCGCCGCGTGTGCTGCCGCCAATCGATGAATCACCACACGCGTCCCTTCGGCCAGCGACTGGGTGTCGATATCGGCCACCATTCCAAATGACGAGTCGTTAACCGTCGCGGGCTGCTCCGTGGCGGGGGAGACTTTCACGGAGTCCTGCTCTCTAACTAAGCTCGAATTGCCAATAGCGATTGTAAGGCGCCGTGACGGCCTCGCGCGGTCGCCGGACATGATCATTCGCAACGCCATCGGTAAGTCGGACTGAGCCTCTGTTCTGGGGATTAGCTGCTCTTGGCGGATTCTCCCGTGAATCTCGGTCGTGCCGATCCAGAATGGGGAGGCGCGCGAACCGGTTGACGGCCGCCATAACTCGTACGCAAGATCGACCAGCGACAGTTGCGAATGGTCGTCGGTGCGGGCGTAAAGCGTTACCTCGTCGACTCGAATCGAGCCAACCCTGCGCGCGAACAAATCCCTCCAGCCGAATCGCGCGTCGATCTCGCGGGCCGTGGCGAGCGGCTGCCGCGATCTTAGGCCGAAATCGAAGATCACAACATCGCGAAGAGTTAGAGTACCGGTCAGACTCAAGATCGCGCTGCCGATGTGCGCGCGGTTATCCGGCAGGAAGTGCCCTAATGCCAGATTCGCAAGCCTGGTGGTCAGCAGAAACGGGATCGCGACCAGTATCGTAAGTAGCAGCAAGGCTGTGACGGCGATCCGTACGGACCACCGAAACCGCCTGCTAATGGTGAAATCGGGCACGCAGCGTTATTGCAATCTAAACCGATTCGAGCACCCGCAGTCCGGCCAGCTCGCGTCGACGAGCTTTTCTTTTGCGATCGTGACCATCCAAACTTTCTCGTAAAACTCGGTGCGAGTGACTGTCACCGAATCCTTTTTCTGCTGAATTAACGAATTGAAGCCGGACTCAAGCGGGTTCGCTAGGAAAGTGCTTCCGGCGGAAGAATCGAAGCCGACATTCTTAGCAGATTGCATCAGAGTCTCCAGCTTGTCCTGACGGAGAACAGGGACAGAAGATGACTACTGTCGGGAGGGCTTGTGGTGTGACCATTTACTGGCGGAAGCACGTCTCGTGATAATAAAGACTCCCCTGGCGAACTGCACGGGTGTTCAGCTCAATCGGCTTGCCGCATACGGAACAGCTCCTGCAGAACGGGTTATTGGTTCGAGAACGCCAGGTTTGCGATTCCAACCACTGTTGGACTTCGTCGGGACGCGCTTGCAGCCCCAGAGCGATTTCCTCCGGGCTATGGCCGGCATCGTGCCGCATGAGTGCAAAGTCAGGCATCATCCAGTCCGGTAATGATCGTTCGAATGGTTGACCGAGCGCCAGCATCAGAGCCTCGGCGCGATCGGGCGAACGCACCCCCCGTTTGGAGGCCCGTTCCTTGGATTCGATCCTAAGCCGGCCATGCGAGTCGATATCATACGTAATCTGAGCGAGTTGGCTCAGGGTCAGCTCGTCGTTGAGGCCTTCGATCTCGTTTCGTTCGAAGATGTCGGCCAAGGTCCGATAGAAGCGCGCCTTGTCATTGACAAAGCGCTTGGCGGGATCGTTGTCGCCCAGCTCCGGCCCGCTGGAACACGCCAGCCCGACATTGACCAGCCGAACCGGGAAGCCTTCATCTCGCACATGCAACGCAAAGTTGTGTCCGATTCCAATCGCGTCAACCCGTACCGCCGCGAGCCGCCGGCGGTACGGTTCCAGAAAGCGGACGACCGCGCCACGCGTATCTTCGCCGCGCCAGGCTCCAAGCTTGATAACTTGATGACGGCCAGGTCGTGAGGCACAAATATAGGCAACCGTTTCAGCCTGAGCACCGCCAACGTCAACTCCCGCAACCAGCGGGCCACCCGGATCCCTCAGCTGGCTGCAGCGAGCACGCTCTCGGGCGCGATCAAGCCAGGCCGTCCTGAAGAGGGCGTTTTGGGCCTGCTCTGGAAACCGGGCCATTACGCGCGAAAGCCAGTTAGGAGAGCTCTCCTCGGTGCCGTGCCACCAGATCTGATGCTGCTCGTAGACCCAGCGTCGGGTCACAAGATAGGGGAACGGATTGTTATCGAGTGGTCCACCTTGGGCCGGGTCGAGTCGAAGTAGTCGCTCGAGGTCGAGTCCCTCAAGATTGGGCGAATCGAACGCACCTATCGAGATGCAACTCCAGAGCGCACGGTCTTTGGTGAACGCGTCGAAGAACGCGCCGGCGGGCATGGTGGGATTGCCGCTCATGACGATGTGAACCTCGCCCCCGGCCATGGTGCCGGCGATCGCATCCCAAATGCCGGACTCAATCCCGGGTGCCTCATCGGCGATGATTAGGACGTGTTGGCCGTGGTAGCCCTGAAAGCTCGCTGCCCGATTGGTCGAGAAGCCGATGGCGAAGTTGTGCTCGTTGCGAAGATCGAGCCCCGTGAGCTTCAGTTTCGGGTAGGGCACCTTGGCACGCTCGACCAGGCGGTGAATCTCTGACCAGAGCTGGGTTCGCACCTGACGCTCGGTGGGCGAAGTCGTAAGCACGATCCCTTCGTGGTAACGTGCCAGCCACCACAAGGCCGCGACTGCAAGAGTGAAAGTCTTGCCGACGGCGTGGCAGGCTTTGACCGCCGTGCGGCGCTGTTCCTTGATCGATTGCAGCAGCTCGATTTGGCGCTTCCACAGCTCAACACCCAACAGATGTTTGGCGAACAGGGCAGGGTCACGGATGACACTGCTGATCGACGCCTTTTGCTTGGCCGATAGTTCAATCCTGGTGATCATCACTGATTGGTCCCACTGCCTCGAGTAATTCCACCAGAGTTAAGGGGCTGCCGTCCTTGCCGGTCAGCTCATGGCGCAGCGGTGCCGCATAGCCGTTGATCCGCGCGGTATGATCAAGCACTTTGATACCGACCTCCACCGCTCGAGCGTTGCCCTTTCGAATCGCGGGCTGAAGATTGAGAAACATCTCCTCGGAGCGCGCTGCATCGAGTTTGCGTAGCTCTTCGACGGCCAGCGCCGGCTCGCGCGCAAGCGCCCGCCGCAATGCCTTGTGCACCGCCTGGCGGCTGATAGCGTAACCAGGCGGGAATCGGACGCCTTCCGGGAGCGAGGTGAGCGGCTGCGCCTGGCCGCAGCCGACTCGCCCAAGCTGCTCGGCGATCGCTTCCAGCGAGACTCCCATCCGCTTCAGATGCAGCGTTTCAGTCTCGACCCAGCGCGCTCGGAGCACTCTTTCCGATAACGTCACCGCCTGGCGAGCGCCGCGCCAGGTGCCGTCAGGTTGGCGCTTCATGACTCACTGACCATCTCGGGCTTGAGACCCAGCGTGGCCATGCGCTCCAGCGCTACGGCGGCAAATGCCGGAGATTTCTCGATCGCATAGCAACGCCGTCCAAGCTGCTGAGCCGCCACCAGTTGCGAGCACTGCCGGAGAAAGGTTCGTAGCAGAGGTCGCCAGGTTCGGTGTGCATCTCCATCGGCAGCGCGAAGAGTTTGCACGGCTTCGAAGTCGGGTGGGCGTCGCTCTCGACTTCGGAACTCGGGATTTCCCACACGGTAGTCGGAAACCCATCCGCCGCCTCGCCGACTTGCGCTCGGAAGTTCCTCGGCGCCTCACCCTTAATCCAGCCGAACAGACACGGTTCGTGCTGCCATAAGTAGGTCGAATAGGTCAGCACCGGTCGGCTCTTGACCCAGACAATCTGCTGATGGACGAACGCGCCGAACTCGTTCCACACCCGCTCGACCATCGCCTGGCGTTTGCTCGCGTGCCAGCAATACCAGGCGGCGCTACGCCTGATCGCATGTTCAAGCGCGACTTTTACAAAGCCGCGATACAACTCGATGCCCGACTCCTCGGAGCTCTCGATGTCCGCCGGGTTAGCTTCGAGGTAGTGGTCCGACCAGTCCTTGTTCCGGTTCGTCGCACCGTGGTTGCCCCAGCTCTGCGGGTGCGAGCCACCCGTATATCCCACCGCATAGGGTGGATCGGTGGCGAAAAGAACCGCTCGTTCATCGCCCATCAGGCTCACCACGTCACGTGGTTGAGTCGAGTCACCACAGAGCAGTCGGTGTGCGCCGATCTGCCAGAGCTGGCCGCTCACGGTCCCCCACTTCTTCCGCAGCTCCCCCGCCTTGTCGAGCGGCACTCGTGGATCAGTCGGCGGATAAAGTTGCGCCCATACCGGCTCTCCCGCGGTACGCCTGAACAGTGCTCGCAACGCCGGGTTGTCGGTATGGACAGTCTCAATAAGCGCCTTGATTCTTTCGGTGTCCTTCTCTGCCATCGCCGCGAGCGGATCGAGGGTCAGTAGAAGCTTGTCGGCTTCCTCTTCAGCGACGTCGAGCACCAGCACTGGCACTACGGCATTTGGCGTGGTGTCTTTCCGCAGATGGCCGTCGACGATCATCAGCTTGCCGTCCGGCAACTCCCGGACCAGGAGCGCGTCGGCGTAGCCGATCTCCTCGAGGCACCCGCGCAGCGCTTCCTCTTGTGCCTTGGGATGCCGCCGCCAGTTCTTGGGATTTGGCACCAGTTCGCTGGCGCGTACCCGCCGCAACTCGCGAACGCGATCGCGGATTTGTGACTTGGCGAGCTCCCCGAGTTCAACCTCACGGTTTTGTTCCTCCATGGTTGCCTCCAAAAAGAAAAGGAGCCCGAACCTTTGTTAAGGTTCGGGCTCCTTTTCAGGGTCTCCGAATCTGTCTCAGCTAGCCACTATCTCTTGCAGCTCTTTAAAAAGTATAGCAGAGCGCACTGGAACAAACCGATACTTTCTGCCTGAACTCAGCAGTGCGTCTATGTGAAACGCTGTTTTAATAGCGCGAGCCGCTCGATGTCAACCGCCGCTTGTCAACCACCGTATGAGCGTCAACCGATTCCCGGTTGACACTTGGATAGGGGTTCGCATCGGACTGCCTCATCCGCCATCCACTCCCGACGCGTGCCTAATCTTCCAGCGCCTTCGTGATACCGTACGCGTCCATCTGCCCCTGAAATTTCGCGACCTCGTGGGCCAGTATCAGCAGGTCGTACTTGCGGCCCTCACGATCCTTCACATGATCGTGCAGCAGCGCCTCGGGCCGGAAACCCATGCCCTGAAAGACTGAGATCGCGCCTTTGTGATCCACCGTCATTTGCGCGACGATCTTCTCGATTCCCAGGCCGAGCGCAATTGCGAAGGCCTCCTGTGTAAGCACCGCCCCAGTCCCTTGCCACGCATCTCGGCAGAAACCAGCACCCGCAACTCGGCCACGTGCGGCGACCATGAGAGTTCGCCGCGATCGACCGTCGCGTATCCCTGCACGATTCCGTTGCGCTCGGCGAGCACGCTCGTAATACGCCCGCGTTCGATCCCGCTCAGCCAGGTGTCGATTGCTTCGGGCTGGGTAATGTCGCGGCGCAGGAACAGGATATCGTGAGCTGGCAGGGTGCGCGCGAACGCAAGCGCCGCCGCGGGCTTCTTCGTGCGCGGCGGACGCGGTGCCGCACCCGCCGATTCGCCTACCGAGCGGCCCTTTGGCGCCAGGTGAGCAAGGACCGCTTCCATTGCCGCCAGCACGCGCCACTTCACGAGTCCGCCCGCGCGCACGCGCGAATGAAGGGTCAGGTGGGCAACGATACATCCAACCACCGGCAAACCGTCAAGCGCCCCGCCTGCGCGCATAAGATACTCAGTCAGATGAGTTTCGCCGCGGGTTCCACCCACTCGCGCGCCACCTGCTCGAGGGCCTCAGGGATCCGCGCGTCGTCGCCCGGCAGCCGCACAAACGGTACAAATTCGCTCACCCCGAGTTCGTGGTAGGCGCGCAGATCATCGCGCGTAATCTCATTCGCGTATGGCGAAATGATTATCTCGATCTCCTTGCGGTCGCGACCCTGTTCATCCAGCAACGCGTGCAATTTCGCGATCTTCGCCGCCGCTTGATCGGGATTCAGGTTCACACCGAACCACCCGGTCCCGTATTTCGCCACCCGGCGCAACGCGGGCATGCTCTCACCGCCGAAAATCACCGGAACTTTGCCGCCCTGCGCCGGCTTCGGAAAGCTTCTCACTTCCTCGAAGCGCACGAATTCGCCGACGTAACTCGACTTCGGATCGGTCCATAGCCTGCGCATCGCTTCTATATATTCGCAAGTCCGCTGCGCGCGCCGTTCAAACGGAATGCCCAATGCCGCAAATTCCTCGGCCGCCCATCCGATCCCGACACCCAGCGCGAAGCGCCCGCCGCTCAGGTAGTCCAGGCTCGCTATTACCTTGGCGAGTTCGAGCGGATTGTGCTCCGCCACCAGGCAGATTCCCGTTGCGAGCCTTAACCGTTCGGTATGCGCCGCCGCATAGGTCAGCCCGATAAACGGATCGAGCAGGGGGATCGTGCTCCCGGCGAGAAAACGGCCATCGTCAGTGTACGGATACTTCGATTCCGGGTTGTCAAACAGCACGACGTGTTCCGGCGCCCACAAGGTAGCTATATTCAGGCGCTCCGCATGTTGCGCGACCATTCGAATTGTCGATGGCCGCGCCGCCTTTCCGATCCCCACCGCCGTAATTCCAATCTTCATGGCTATCCACCTTTCCGCACTGCGCGACCATGGAACGGGCCGCGCTTTCCTTGATTCACTCGAAGCCCTTCGTTCCCGCTGGACTTAGCCGACCGCCCGGGCATCGCGAACATCATCATTAGATGCTCAGAAAGTCGGCAGGTGCTGAATGTCTTTGTACTTGTAATATCCGGGACCAACTCCATACTCCATGATCCCGAACCCAATCTCGTCGCCGCAGCGCCACTCAATCAGATGGTCGCTCAACGTACTCGCCTCGCGCAGCACTACCGGATCGCTCAGGTCCCACACCTCATGCTCGCTGTAGTACTGCCCGCGACTGTCGCCGTGGTACCATCCGCGATAGCCGCCATAGCCACCGCCCTTCAAATGCCAGCGCGCCGGATGGGTCACGAACGAGACTTGCCGGCGTTCCCCGTTCTTGAAAAACAGCTCGATGTCCCCGCCCTTCAGGGTCTGCACCGGCCCCGACCCGTCCCAGCGAAATTCCTGTTCGGTTTTTTCGAGGATAAAGCCGGGATCGGCCGGCGCGCCGAAGGGCCGCACGAGTTCGCCGCTGAAATAGCTGTAATGACCCGCGCCGCGTTCCACGAAACGCCAATGCAGCGTGAAATCGCGAAACTGTGCCACTGACCAACTGAAAAGAAAGGGCGCGAAAGTCGTGCGCTGCGCGTCCGAGATATCGGTGCGCAGCGGACGCCGCGTCCCCCACGAGCGATCGCGATGGCCCCACCAATCGTTCTCGTTCAACCTCACGCTCTTGCCCGGAATACTCAGAACCCCGCGCGCGCGCCCCGCCTGGTCGAACCGTGAGATGTCCTGCACCACGCGTCCGTTGCTCTTGCGAAAATCGTGCTCCTCCTCATGCGGATTCATCGTGGCGCTCCACACGATATCGAAATTTATTCCCGAAGGATTTTCAGCGAGCACCATGCGAAAGCTTCTAAGTCCTTCCACTACCTCGATAGAAAGCGGTCCGATTTTCACTTCGTCGAGCCGCGGACGCAGCGTGCGCGACGCGCGGAAATTATACTGTTTGCCCAGATGCCATACCGTCGCGAATCCGTCCTGCACATTCTTGTTCGGGTACTGGCCCACGCCGCAGCCGAGTACCATGTCCTTTTCGGCGACATTATAGAGACTGATATAAATGCGCTCGGTCCACTCCGGGTTGTCCGTATGGACATGATCCATCGTGGTGGGCAGTTGATGGCACATCAGTTCGTCCCAAGCGGTGAGCATTTATCGGTCTCCTTGTGAGTAATGCGGTTTGGAAAAGCGCAAGCGGGAATTCATCGGCAAGGTTATGGCGATGTCCGGTAACAACAGGTGGAAAAATCGAGCTCCGAAGCGAATTTCATGGACGATGCATGAAGCGATGGTCAATCAGTGCCACCACGTCCCCGTTTTGGTTCTTCAGGGTCGATCCGATAACCATGAAAACCATCGAGCCGGTGCGCCCGGTCTTTTCATAGACTTCCTTGATTCGCGACGCCATCGTTATCCGATCGCCGGCCCGGATCGGCGCGATGAAATCGACCTCCATGCCGGCCGCCAGCCGCCGCGAACCCTGCGGCAGCTTTTCAAACGTGAGTTCCGCCAGGCGAAAGACTCCGGCAAACGATGGCGGTGCAGTCAGGCCATGTTCTCGGTCGTCGGCATTGCCTTCCAGACCGGTGCGCAACGGGTGCGTCTCGCCAATCGCATAACAAAAATTCGTAATCATCTCGGCGGTGACTTCCACCGGAGATTCCGCCTCGAATTCGCGACCAATAAGCGCCTGGTCAAACTCGATCATGCTGCCTTTCACCCGCAGTTTGGATTGGCGCCTGGGGGTGGCGCGCCGCTCACGCCCCGAAAGGCCGTTCCCCGCCCCCTGCATTCTACCCGCGCACGCACGGTCCGGATGTACGTCTTGGCTACTAGCGCGGATATCCTGCGATGACAATCCTCGCCACCCGTCCACGGCTGAACTTCGCCGTTGGGCGAGCGGCTCAATCGAATCCTCGCCGCATCGAGGGAAAACGTCATCACGTATGCCGCCTCAGGTTCCATGACGGTCGCGCTGATGAAATGCACCCTCGCGGTATTGACGGCAGCATCCACAATCTTCAAGCTTACGCCTCATCGCAGGGTATAATCATTCGCTGCACTTGAATTCCGACCGTGGTGGGTTCAACCGCCCCGCTCGGCGGAGTGAGGCCGGGTCGCGACAATGCGCGAGCCTTGATCACGCCTCATGTGTGGCGCTGGCGCTTCGAGTCGTGTGATATTATTCGCCTTGCGTGCGGACCAGTGCATCAGCAGCGGAGAGGTGGCCGAGTGGTCGAAGGCACCAGATTGCTAATCTGGCGTACTGGGTAACCGGTACCGAGGGTTCGAATCCCTCCCTCTCCGCCACCGAGTCTTTAGTTATCTCTATTAATCCTAGGCATGTATTAATATGCTATGTGGGTGCGAGTATTCGCGATTGAAGCACACCGGAGAGAGGCTCTCCCGAGGCCGCGTGGCGCGATTTTGGCGGTTTCTCTCCGTTGCGGGATTTGGCGGTGGACTTCGGCGATTCTGCGGTGGCGCAGAAATTCGCCGTCTCGATGAATTTGAAATTTGAAGTACGGAAAGAGTCCAGGGAGTATTTCGTGCGTAGCGGAGCTATCAGGCGGGATCAGCGAAGCCGAGCAGCTTTTCCTGGGTTTGCCAACTGAGCGGAAGATCGCCGCGACCGGTCGACAGAAACTGCGCGGTAAGTTCCGGTGGCTGGCGGCCTTCGGCAATACTTTCGACGATCGTGGGCGCTAGAAATGCCAGGCGAATCATCCGACTGATATAGCGCTTGCCGACACCTTCGCGCTGGCCAATCTCGAGCATCGAAGCCGCGCGGCCCGAGACCAGATCGTCAAACCAACGGCGAGCGCGCGCTACCGCCTTCAGGATCGCCGAATCAATCCGCGGCTCGGAACCTGAGATTCCGCCGAAACCTCCGCCGATAATCAGCCGCATCTCATTCCCGCGGCGCTTCACTCGCAGCGATATCTGGCGCGTGATCGACAATTGGGTCGTAGCGTTCGCGGTCGGTATGCCGGGAGTGGCAATCGGCAATCTGAGCGATAGTCGAATCCCATCCTGTTGCAACTCCGCGCGCTCGACCAGTGTTTACGGCGGGGGACAGTGAGCCCCACAAGCTCGATTCCAGCCACTAAGCCAGTTTTGCAGGCGCTTGCTTCGACCGCGCGGTCCGCGGCGAAACGTTTAGCGGCATTATTGTTTTGCACCATGCTAAGCAGTTGGATTCGATCTGTTAACGAATCGGTACGACGCGGGAGACTAAAAATACATCTACGGGTAGGGTAGTGAGTTGTTGAATCCAGGAGGCTATGCGGGTGCTGGGGCAGCCGGCCGGCTTTTGGGGTAAATTACGAGCTGGCGACGGCCAGCCGGTAGAATGGCATCCCCTCTATGATCATTGCGCCGATGTCGCGGCGTGTTGCGAGGCGCTACTGCAAAAGACTCTTCTCGGCCGAAGGCTGGCGCTTCTGGCTGGGCGTAGTGTTTTCTCCTCAGGGCAGGTCGCCCGCCTATCGGTTCTCGCCACTCTCCATGACATAGGAAAATTCAATCTCGGCTTTCAGAACAAGGCGCTCGCCAAGCCACCATTTACGGCCGGGCATGTCGGCACGGTTCTGGGACTCTTCGGAGATGATGACACCCCCGAACAACGACGGCTCAAAGAAAGCCTGCAGCTCAACCTATTGCAGCAATGGGGCGTGGATCAGGCGAGCCTGCGCCTTCTCATCGCCTCGATATGCCATCACGGACGTGCCCTAGAAGTAGGCCAAGGCTTTGTTCCGCGGGACTGGCGGTCCGCGCGCGGTTTGGATCCGTTTGCCGGAATCGCGAAACTCACCAGGCTCACGCGCCGTTGGTTCCCCGACGCTTTCAGCGACGGTCTCGAACCGTTTCCGGAAATCAGCGAATTCCAACATGCCTTTAGCGGGCTTGTAATGCTCGCAGACTGGCTGGGTTCCGATACCCGGTTCTTTTCCTATTCCACCGAAATCGATCACACGGCCCGGATTCAATTCGCTCGAAATAAGGCAGCCGCGATACTGAACGAGGTTGGTCTCGATCCCACTGCTCCCCGCGATTTCACCGGGCAAGAACCGCTGTCTTTTGAGAGAATTTCGGAATATCCACCCCGTGATTTCCAGCGCACGATGCTCGAACTTGCGAACTTCCGGGGCGGCTCGATCGCGCTGCTTGAAGCGGAAACCGGAGCCGGCAAGACCGAAGCAGCACTGGCTCATTATGCCACGCTGTTCCAGGCGGGCGAGGTCGACGGCTTGTACTTCGCGCTTCCGACTCGAACCGCGGCTACCCAGATGTATCGGCGCGTGGTCGAAGCAATCGCCAGGGTCTTCCGGGGCGGAAACCCTCCACCGGTTATCCTTGCGGTTCCCGGTTATCTTTCGGTCGATGAGCATCGCGGCAGACTGCTGCCGGGATTCGAGGTGCTGTGGAACGACGACGACCGCGAGCGCTTTCGTTTTCGAGGATGGGCAGCCGAAAATCCGAAGCGGTTCCTTGCCGGCCCGATCGTGGTCGGGACTGTCGATCAAGCTCTGCTCTCCGCGTTGATGGTCAGCCATGCGCATCTGCGTGCGACCGCCCTGATGCGTCATCTCCTGATCATCGATGAGGTTCATGCTTCCGACGCGTATATGGTTGCTCTGATGCGCGAGGTGCTCATCAATCATCTGAGGGCGGGTGGTCATGCGATGCTCATGTCGGCGACGCTCGGTTCGAGTGCGCGTACTCGACTGCTCTCGGCGTCAGCCGGCAAGCATCCACCTAAAGCTCCGAATTTCGACGAGGCGGTCGATGTTCCGTACCCTCTCGTCACCATCCGTAATGGGCCCGATACGATCCGAATCGAGCCAAACAAAATCGATACGGTTCCCAAGCGGGTCGTAGTGCACCAGCAGCCGTGGGCCGATGAGTCAATGCGGATTGCGCTCACGGCAATCGACGCCGCTGCGGCTGGGGCACGCGTTTTGGTTGTGCGGAACACGGTTAGCGATTGTGTTGCCACCCAAGCCGCGGCCGAAGCGATAGCGCGCGAACGCGACCTCCAGAATCTCCTCTTCAAATGCGCCGGCTCCCCTGCGCCGCATCATGCCCGGTTCGCGCGCGATGATCGTGCGAGGCTGGATGAAGCGCTCGAAGCCGCTTTCGGCAAAACCTCAACCAATCAGCCGTGCGTGGCGATCGCGACTCAGACCGTGCAACAAAGCCTCGATCTCGATGCCGATTTGATTCTCACCGATCTGTGTCCCGCGGACGTCCTGCTCCAACGGATCGGCCGTCTGCATCGTCATAGACGTACCCGGCCCGCCGGCTTCGAGCATCCGCGAGTGATCGTTGTGACAACTGGTGACCGCAATCTAGCCAATCTTATTCGGCCCAATGGCGAAACCAGCAACATGCACGGCCTTGGGAGCGTTTACGACGACCTCCGTATTATCGAGGCGACCTGGCGCGCGATCGAAAAGCGCGAGGTCCTGGAGATTCCCGGGATGAATCGAATGATCGTCGAGGAAACCACGCATCCCGACGCACTGAACGCGATCGTCAACGAACTCGGCGGCCCCTGGAAAGCTCACAAGACCTCGGTGATGGGCCGTATGTTCGCAAGCCAAGGGCAGGCTGGCATTTGGCGCCTCGACCGCTCAAAGCCATTCGGCGACGTGCCCTTTCCAAGCAAGGAACTCAGTCTCGCGATTCGCACTCGCCTCGGCGAAGACGACCGGATTGCCGATTTTGCGACCGCTCTGCCCGGACCCTTCGGAATTCCTGTCACTCGCCTCACGATCCCTGCGTTTCTAGCGAAAGGCGCGCCGTTCGATTCGACGCCATCCGAAGTTTCGCTTTCCGACGGGCAAATTCAATTCGCCTTTGCCAACCGGAAATTTATTTATGACCGCCTGGGATTGCGACCCGCCAATGATCCCGCCGATTCAGTGGAGGACGAAGCCGATGCCTGAGATTCGCTGGAATCTCCTTACCGATGAAATCTTCACGATCGTGCATGCCGGCGATTCCGCTCACGCGGTCTCCCTGCCCGACGTGCTGGCTATGTTGAGCAGCGATATTCCGATCGAGTTCGCCGCGCTCCAACCGCATCAGTTCCACGCCTGGCATGCCTTTCTGGTCCAGCTCGGCGCGATCGTGGTTCATTCGGTGGGCGGCGACGCGTTGCCCTCGGCCGCCGATGACTGGCGTTCGAGGCTGCTCGAAGTCGCCGGCGGCGACGACCCGTGGTGCCTGGTGACGGACGATCTCGATCATCCCGCTTTCATGCAACCGCCGGTTCCCGAGCGCAGCCTGAAGGGCTGGAGCGATCCGGTTTCATTCCCCGACGAGCTGGATGTCCTTGTAACCGCCAAGAATCACGACTTGAAATCCAATCGGATGACGGCGCCGCGCCCCGAGCATTGGGCCTACTCTCTGGTCACGCTCCAGACCAGCGGAGGATTCGACGGCCGTATGAATTATGGCGTAGCGCGAATGAACGGTGGCTACGGCAATAGGCCCTCGATCGCCGCGGCGCGCGATCCTGGTTGGAGTACACGTTTCATACGCGATGTTGCGGTTTTGCTGAGTTGCCGGGCCAAACTGATCGAAGAAGGGCATTTCGGTTATACCGCCGACGGGGGCCATCGCCTGATCTGGACGCTGCCGTGGGATGGATCGCTTGAGAGCCAACTCGCGCTCCCCGAATGCGATCCATTCTTCATCGAAGTATGCCGCCGCATCCGTTTGATTGCCGACCCGGATGGCTCCATCGTGGGTCGCCGCAAAGGCTCCGCTGCCGAGCGAATCGCGACGAAAGACCTCCACGGCAACGTCGGCGATATCTGGGTGCCGATTCGTCTCAGCGACGGTGCGGCACTCACGGCGCGCGACTTATCGTACAAGCTCGTGCAGGAAATTATCTTCAGCGGCGATTGGTTGCACAGTGCGGCCAGCGAGCCTTATGGCGAGGACGGCCCTTCGCCACTACTGCTCGCTACGGCCATGGTACGTGGGCAGGGCAAAACCGACGGCCTCTACGAACGGCAAATCCGGGTTCCCGCCAAGGCCCGCGCGCTGCTCGCCACCGGTGCCGGCCGCGAGCGTCTCGGCCAGCGCTCGCGCGAATTCGTCACGCTGACCTCCGATATCCAGACCAAAGTCCTCAAGCGCGCTCTGCTGACATTGATTCAAGGCGGTCCCGATCGTCTCGATCTCACGGACGACCGCTGCAAGCCGCTGCTCACCAGACTCGATAGTCTCGTGGACACCATCTTCTTCGACCGCCTGTTCGACCTCGCCGAGGCCGATGCGGGGACCGCATCGGCGAGATGGTCCGCCGAGGTGATCGATCTCGCGCGCGGAATCCTGGCCGAAGGTATCGACGGCCTGCCGATTCCCGAAGCCCGCCGGCCCCGTGCAATCGCCCTCGCCGAACTACGTTTCAATTGGTCCGCCCGCGACATTCTTGGTCGTTATCAACCCACTGGAGAGCAACCATCCCATGAACGATCAGATCACTGAAGCGCCCACGCTGCGCGTCATCGTCAATCGTATCGCCGACCTCATCGCGCGCCGCCTCCAACCCGGCGACGTTGCCTCACTCCGCCGCCTCAAGCCGGATGATATTGATTCTCCCGCCTTCTGGCGGATTACCGCGGTCGAGTTGGAACACACCCTGGCTACATCGGCGGCCCTCCGCGACCGCGAGGAATTGCGCTGGGCCGCCATCATCCAGGCGCTCGCCATGCTCGATGGCTTCCATGCGCCGGGCCGAAAGCTCGGTCGCGCCCTCGCCGAGGCCGACCTTTCCGAACAGCGCTTTCTGAAGCTGTTGCGCGCTCAGGATCGCGGGCTGCTCGATGCGGTCCGCACCGTTACTCACTATCTGTCCACCAGGGCGGTCCCGGTGGACTGCCATGAAATCGCACTTCTGATACTGAGCGATGGCCGCTCCGACGAAGATTCGGTCCGCCGCTCGATCGCACGCGACTTTTATTCGGCCAAATCACGTTCCGCACAGGAGGATGCATGACCACTGAAACCCGTTTCGCCCAGTTCCATTTCCTCACCTCATACCCGGCCGCGCTCATCAATCGCGACGACGTCGGATTCGCCAAGCGCGTTCCGTTCGGCGGCGCCGTGCGCACCCGCGTCTCGTCGCAATGCCTCAAGCGTCACTGGCGAACCTACGCGGGTGAGAACTCCCTGTGGGAAATCCCGGACGCCTCCGCATCGGTCCGCTCGCGCCGCACTTTCGATGAATTCGTTTATCGACCGCTGGTCGCGCACGGCGTCTCCGAGCCGCTTGCTCACGCTGCCAGCGAAGGCCTGATGAAGCTCATGCTGGGACGCAGTGACAAGGCGGAAGCAGCGTCACAGAAGAAGCGCAAGGATTCGACCGAAGAACGGAGCGGACCGCGTTCGGAACAGGTGACCGTGCTAGGCCGGCCGGAGCTGGATTATCTTCTCGCACAGGCGCGCGAGCTGTGCGCCGCGGTGACCGACCCGGCGAAGATTGCCGCCGCGATCGACAAACATTTCGATCGCAACCAGAAAGAAAACCTGCGCGCTTTGAAGCTCGGCGCGGGGCTCGATGCCGCCATGTTCGGCCGCATGATCACCGGCGACATTCTCGCGCGGTGCGATGCGGCCGTACACGTCGCCCACGCCTTCACTGCCCATTCGGAGGAGACCGAAAGCGACTACTTTTCCGCCGTTGACGATCTCCTTAAATCCGGTGAAAACGAGGAACTCGGCAGCGGCCATATCGGAACCGTCGAACTCACCTCCGGGCTGTTCTATGGCTATGTTGTGATCGACCTGCCACTGCTCATTCGCAACCTCTCTGGCGACGGTGCGCTGGCCGCGCGGGTGATCGAGCGAATGGTTCATATTATCGCGACGGTCTCCCCCGCCGCGAAACTCGGCTCGACCGCCGCTTACGCGCACGCCGGTATGTTCCTGGTCGAGAAGGGATCGAGCCAGCCGCGAACTCTCGCCAATGCGTTTCTGCGGCCCGCATCCGCGCGGACCGATCTGCTCTCCAATGCCTACCAGGCGTTCGCCGCGCACGTCGCTGATCTGGATCGCGCCTATGGCCGCAATCAGCGCCGTTTTCTTGCCGTCAGCCATGCCGATTGCCTCGCTCCCGCGCTGGGTGCCGACGAGCGCCTCGCGAGCATCGCCGAACTTGCCCGCTGGACCGCCGAGGGCATCGGTAGCGCAACATGATTCCCATCCTGCTGCTGCGTCTCGAAGCTCCGCTGATGTCCTTCGGCGGTGTGGCCATCGACTACCGTGGCGTCACGCGCAACTATCCCGGCTGTGCGATGCTCACCGGCGTGCTCGCCAACGCTCTCGGCTATGAACATCGTGAGTTCGCCCGGCTCAACGCGCTCCAATCCCGGCTCTCGTATGCGGCCCGGGCCGATCGTCCGGGCGATTTGCTCACCGATTTTCAGACGGTAGATCTGTCGCAGCCTTTTTTATCGCAGGGGTGGACCACCAGAGGCGCACCTCAGGGCCGCGATGGTGGCTCCGCCAGCAAGGGTACTCATATCCGCCTCCGCCAATTTCTCGCCGATGCGGTAATCACCATCGCACTCACGCTGAACCCTCCCGGCGACGATCCATCGCTGGCGGCGCTTGCATCCGCGCTGCGGGAACCAGCACGTCCGCTCTATATCGGCCGCAAGCCATGCATCCCGTCATTACCCATACTGCTCGGCGCGATTGAAGCGTCTTCGCTGCTCGCGGCGCTCGAACACACGCCGCCTTCCCCGCGTGCCGCGAAAGATGTGCCAATGCGCGCGTGGTGGCCCGCCGCCGATGGTGAGCGCCGCAACTCAAGGCTCATTCCGATCACTGACGAGCGCGACTGGGCGAACCAGATTCACGTCGGGCGGCGGTGGATCTATGAGGGAGTAATCGATGTCTGACCCTTCCCTGTTCATGACCAGAATGTCGATCGATCGCCCCGCGATGCTGCGCTTCGGCCGCTCCTTTGGCATTCCACCGGAACTTGCGGATGAAGGTTACTCGGTGCACGCCCTGCTGCGCGCGCTGTTCGGTGAATTCGCGCCGAAACCGTTCGATTCGCGCCCATCCCCCGGCCGATCACTTGCGCTACTGGGATACGCGCGCGCTCCGGCTGCTCAATTGGCCGATCATGCGATGCGCTTCGCCGATCCGCTCGCATGCGCGTGCCTGGACCTCGAAGGGCTCGCAAGTAAACCGATGCCTGCGGACTGGCCGCCGTCATCGAAGCTCGGTTTCGACGTGCGAATATGCCCGGTCGTCCGCAGCCGTGCGGATACCGCCCGCATGGCCCACGGCGGAACCCGCGCACATGCGGAAGTTGATGCTTTCCTCCCTGAAGCATGGAACTCCGATGCGTCCACACCGCTTGATCGCGGCGCGGTTTATTCGCGCTGGCTCCAACGCGAGCTTTCCCGTGAGGGTGCCGCCGCGCTGGTCAGCGCCCGCTTGATCAGTTTCAAGCGCACTCGCCTGGCCCGCCGCAACCACGGCGATCAAAGAGGATGGACCCGCGTTGAGCGTCCCGATGTCACCATGACCGGCGTGCTCGAAGTCACCGGCAGCGAAGCCTTCGAACGCTTGCTCGGCCGCGGCATCGGACGCCATCGCGCCTTCGGTTTCGGCATGCTCCTGCTGAAGCCCGTGAGCACCGCCCATGCTTAAGGGCCGTCTCGGGCTTGAAACTGCCCGCATTCCGCATACCGACCGCGCAGGACTGCTCTCGCTCGGCCGCGGCAATCTCACCGTCGAGGACGGCACCTTGCGCTTCGCCTGCGCCGGCACCGAAGACCTCGCTCCCGGGGAATATCTGATCCCCTTTCAGACCATCTCGGTCATCCTGCTCGGTCCCGGTACCACCGTCAGTCACGACGCGCTCCGTCTCCTCGCCCGTCACGGCACCGGCCTCGTCATGACCGGTGAAGGCGGGGTGCGCATGTACGCGAGCATGCCCTTCGGCCCCGATGATTCGGCGCTTGCCCGCAAGCAGGCTCGCCTCTGG
The DNA here is from genome assembly GCA_021780755.1 of Deltaproteobacteria bacterium. GTDB lineage: Bacteria > Desulfobacterota > Binatia > Binatales > Binataceae > JADMIL01. The sequence continues at coordinate 42,206 of JAJXYF010000006.1, forward strand.
GCCGATCCGGAAAAGCGGATCGACCTCGCCCGCCGCATGTACGCCTGGCGCCTCGGTGAGGTCGTCCCTCACGCCGCCCTCGATACCCTGCGCGGCATCGAGGGCGCTCGCATGCGCGAAACCTACAAAATGCTTGCCCGGCGTTTTTCAATCGAGTGGGATGGCCGCCGCTACGACCGATCGCGGCCTGATTCCAACGACGCGCCCAATCAGGCCATCAATCACGCTGCGACCGCCGTTGAAGCGGCCGCAATGGTCGCGGTAGCGGCAGTCGGCGCGATGCCGCAGTTGGGTTTCATCCACGAAGATTCGGGAATTTCTCTTTGCCTCGATATCGCCGATCTTTATCGCGATTCGATTACGCTGCCGGTCGCGTTCGCGGCGGTCCGTGATCTCCGCGCCAAAAACGGCAACCTGAATTCCGACCTGGAACCAGCCGTCAGGCGGCTCGCCGGACGAATCTTCCGCAAGGAAAAGCTCGTCTCCCAGATGATCGAACGAACCAAGGAGCTTTTTGCCGATGACCGTGATAGTGACCCGTGACGTCGCCGCAAGGTTCAGGGGTTTCCTCGCCTCCTGCATGCTCGAAATCGGACCCGGCGTCTATACCTCGCCACGGATGAATCCCGCCGTCCGCTCCCGCGTATGGTCAGTGTTGTCCGAATGGTTCGGCGAACTGGGTGGCGGCAGCATCCTGATGACGTGGCGCGATCCGCAAGCGCCCGGTGGGCAGGAAGTCTATACGCTCGGCTATCCCAACTATGAGATGTACCAGCACGACGGCATTTTTTTGGCCCGCAAACGAGCATTAACGGAAACCGAAGGGGTCTAGCGATCCGCGGCTTTCCGCCCGGTCTTTGACAATTTAGAAAGGCTTGTGTAAGCCTTTTGCTAGCGTAGGCTTCGTAAGAGTTTCCCCCGCACACGCGGGGATAGACCTTGGCTAGTGCATAGCCTGTTAGAGCCATGCACGTTTCCCCCGCACACGCGGGGATAGACCTGACCTAGCCTATAGCGTGCTATGGTTACTCTTGTTTCCCCCGCACACGCGGGGATAGACCCGGGCAATTCACGGCGTTCTCGCCGCAGTTCCAGTTTCCCCCGCACACGCGGGGATAGACCGCCCTGCGGGCCGAACAGCGGCGTGTCTTTAGCGTTTCCCCGGCACACGCGGGGATAGACCCTCCAAATCTTTTCCCGATGGGACATTAAGATCGTTTCCCCCGCACACGCGGGGATAGACCGTCGCGCTGGAAATGCCCGCGATAAATTTCGGCGTTTCCCCCGCACACGCGGGGATAGACCGCCGGGTCTGGCGGGCGTGACGCGCGGCTACGTGTTTCCCCCGCACACGCGGGGATAGACCGCACTACGAACTCGCGGTGATCCCGCAGGAGGCGTTTCCCCCGCACACGCGGGGATAGACCCGTCGCGGCGGTCGCGGCGGGCAAGGGCTTGGAGTTTCCCCCGCACACGCGGGGATAGACCCCTTGTTGCGCGCATGGCGTGCCTGCCAAACCTGTTTCCCCCGCACACGCGGGGATAGACCGCCTTGTAGATACTAGGCTTTTCGCTCAAGGCAGTTTCCCCCGCACACGCGGGGATAGACCTTGTCCATCGCACGCGAGAGCCTGTTCGATTCCGTTTCCCCCGCACACGCGGGGATAGACCGCCGTATCCGACGAGATCGCTTCACCTTTCGTTGTTTCCCCCGCACACGCGGGGATAGACCCTGTAACTGCATACCATAAGGGTGCAAAGCGATGTTTCCCCCGCACACGCGGGGATAGACCTTGGACCAGCACCTGCGTGCGGCCCAGCGCGACGTTTCCCCCGCACACGCGGGGATAGACCCTACGAGTCTCGCACGCTCCAAGTTGTACGCGAGTTTCCCCCGCACACGCGGGGATAGACCCAAAATTCTAACCACGATCAATCCTTGATCGATGTTTCCCCCGCACACGCGGGGATAGACCCTACAGCGCCACAGTGGGCCAGCAGGATTGCTAGTTTCCCCCGCACACGCGGGGATAGACCGCTGGAGCCGCTGCTACAGTCGCTGATAGCGAGGTTTCCCCCGTACACGCGGGGATAGACCCTCTACGACTGCATCGCACGACTCGCGGTGTTTGCAACGCTATAAAACTGAGCCACTTTACCGCCGTAAAAATGAGCCACTCCGGACTGGTTCCTTCTTCGCTCTTTTCTGAGGTTTTAACCGTCTGATCTTTTCGCCGGTGCGCGTTAGGTGT
>JAJXYF010000007.1 GCA_021780755.1 Deltaproteobacteria bacterium
TCAGCTGATCACCGCGAGCTATCAGGACTACTGCATCCCGCGCGCCGACGACGTGCCGCCGATCGAAGTGACGCTGGATGGTTCCGCGCCCTGCCGCACCAATCCGCTCGGCGCCAAGGGCTGCGGTGAGTCCGGCGCGATCGGCGGCCCGCCCTGCATCGCCAACGGCGTGATGGATGCGCTCGCCGATCTCGGCATCACCTCGATCCAGACCCCGATCTCGCCGATGAAGATCTGGGAAGCGATCCGGGATGCCAGGGCCCGGGCGGTCGCTTGATCCGCCTGCGACAACGTCCACCGCCATTCCGGGGGCGCGCGAAGGGCGAGCCCTGAATCCATCGAGCCGCGACGGTGCTTGGATGTGTCATCGGGTCGCGCTTGCGCGAACCCGTTGGCATCGCCGCGGAATGACGTTGGTCTCTGTCATACCATTCTGTTAATTTGGCCTGCCTTACGACAGGGGAGACTTTTATGCGCAAATTTTTGACCGTGCTCGCAGCGCTGGCGGCGCTGAGCCTCACCAATTGCGGTTACAACGCGATTCAGAGCAATGACGAGCAGGTCAAATCGGCCTGGTCGGAGGTGCTCAACCAGTATCAGCGCCGTGCCGACCTCGTGCCCAACCTTGTCAATTCGGTGAAGGGCTTTGCACAGCAGGAAAAAGACGTGCTGCTCGGCGTCACCAATGCGCGCGCCAAGGTTGGCACCATTCAGGCGACGCCGGAACTCGTCAACGATCCGGGCGCATTCGCGAAATTCCAGGCTGCGCAAGGCGAACTCTCCAGCGCACTGTCGCGGCTGGTCGCCGTCAGCGAGAATTACCCGCAACTCAAATCGGACGCGCTGTTTCGCGACCTGATGGCACAACTCGAGGGTACCGAGAACCGCATCACGGTGGCGCGAAACCGCTACATCAAGGCGGTGCAGGACTATAACGTCGGCATCCGCACCTTCCCGAACAACCTGACGGCGATGGTGTTCGGCTACAGGGAAAAGGCCAATTTCACGGTCGACAACGAGAAAGAGATTTCGACCGCGCCGAAGGTCGATTTCAATCCGGCGCCGGCGAAGTAGCCGTGAGCCGGCCGGATTGATCCCCAATGATCGCGAGGGCTCTCCTCTTTGCGTGGTTGCTGTGCTGGCCGCTCGCGGCCGGTGCCGAAGTTGCCGTGCCGCCGCTGTCGGGGCGCGTGGTCGATCAAACCGGCACCCTGTCGGCGGGTAATATCGAGGCGCTGACGCAAAAGCTCAAGGATCTTGAGAAGCGCAAGGGCAGCCAGGTTGCGGTATTGATTGTCCCGACCACGCAGCCGGAGACGATCGAGCAGTTCTCGATCCGTGCCGCGGACGCCTGGAAAATCGGACGCAGGAAGGTCGACGATGGCGCGCTGCTGGTGGTCGCGAAGGATGACCACAAGCTGCGAATTGAAGTCGGTTACGGCCTTGAAGGCGCACTCACCGATGTGACGGCGCGGCGGATCATCGACGAGATTATCGTGCCTCACTTTCGAACAGGCGATTTCGCTGGAGGGATTTCGGCTGGCGTAGACCGTATCACTCGCGTGATAGACGGTGAACCATTGCCGGCCCCGCGGCCCGAAGTATCGCACCGCGATGCGCCGGACTTCCTGTTCAATGTCATTTTCAGTCCTTTTGGCTTCATTGGCTATATCGTGGTCGCCGGGATCATGCGCGGCCTTCTCGGCCGGTTGCTTGGCTCGGGGGTTACGGCTGGCGTGGTCGGTGCCGTCATCTGGTTCATCCTGGGCTCGATCGCCGTTTCCGTGATCTTCGGCGTCATCGCCTTCTTCCTCACCATGTTTGGCGACGGCATTTTGGCTGCAGGCCAGCAGGCCTCTCGCAGTGGACGCGGCCGTTATGGTGGCGGTTGGTCGACGGGCTCATCCGGCGGCTCGTGGTCGGGCGGTTCGAGCGATAGCGGCGGCGGATTTTCCGGCGGGGGCGGCAGCTTTGGCGGCGGCGGCGCCTCGGGGAGCTGGTGAAGATGGACATCAGGCGCATTGGCAAACACCTGATCGAACACCGCTGGCGGGCACGGCGGGCCTTCCCGCCGCAGGCGCTGGCGGCGATCGAGCAGGCTATCAAGGCCGGCGAGGCAAATCATTCGGGCCAAGTCCGCTTCGTCGTCGAGGGCGCGCTCGACGGCAGGCCGTTGTTCTCAGGCCAGTCCGCGCGCGAGCGCGCGCTCGATATCTTCTCGCATTTGCGCATCTGGGACACCGCGCACAATAATGGCGTGCTGATCTACCTCTTGCTTGCCGACCGCGATGTCGAGATCATCGCCGATCGCGGCATCGACGCAAAAGTCGGAGCTGCCGGCTGGCAGCAGATTTGTGCGGCCATGGAGAGCGATTTTCGCGGCGGCAATTTTGCCGGCGGCGTGATCGCGGGCGTTCAGGCCGTCTCGCAGCAGCTCGCGAAATATTTTCCGAGACAAGGCGCCGGTCCGAACGAGCTGCCGGACAGGCCGGTCGTGATGTAAGAGCAAGTCGTTAGCTG
>JAJXYF010000019.1 GCA_021780755.1 Deltaproteobacteria bacterium
GGGTCGCAAGCGGCGGCGGCGCCGTCGGCGCCGCAAGCCGCGCGCGCCGGCGTCCCCGCCGCCGTCCGGCGGCGGGGACTAGAGTTGGGCGGGCTGATGCGCACAAGCGCGCATCAGCCCGCCCAACAGCAAGGCGGCGGTCCGGGCAACCCCGGACCGCCGCCGATTCATCGGTTAGTCAGATGATGATCTATTTGCCGACGACAAACGCGCAGCTGGTGGTGCCACTGCCGCCGATGTTAAGTACGCCGAATTTCTTCGCGCCCTCGACCTGATAGTCACCCGCGTTGCCAGTCACCTGCCGCCACGCGTCGAGCATCTGGCGCACGCCGGTCGCTCCCACCGGATGGCCCGCGCCGATCAGGCCGCCGCTCGGATTGATCGGCAGCTTGCCGCCCATCTCGATGACGCCCTCTTCGACCGCTTTCCACGATTCGCCGGGCTTGGTGATGCCGAAGTGATCGATCGCCATGTATTCGGAAGTGGTGAAACAGTCGTGGGTCTCGATGCCCGAAAGGTCGGTCGCCGCGCCGACGCCGGCGCGCTTGAAGGCGTCAACGATGGCCTGACGAGTGTGCGGCAGCACGTATTGATTGTCCCTGCTCTCGGCGACTTTGGTATCGAATTCGATTGGCGCCGTGTGATGGCCCCAGCCGAGGATGCGAGGGACATCTTCGAGCGTCTTGCCGTTGCGCTTGGCCCACGCGCTCGCATATTTCTCCGACGCCAGAAACACCATCGCGGTGCCGTCGGTCACTTGCGAACAATCGCGCACTTTGATGCGGCCGGCGATAACCTGGCTGGCTTTGGCCTGGGCCTGCGGATTGCCCTCGGTCGGGGGCCATCCACGGGTCTGCGCCAATGGATTATGCCGCGCGTTGGCATAGTTCACCGCCGAGATGCGCGCGAGATACTCGTCCTTGAGCCCGAAACGCTTGTCGTACTCGTCGCCGAGGCGGCCGAACAGGCGCGGGAACGGATACTCCTTGCCCTTGCATTCGCGCTCGTACCATCCGGCGGTACCGAGGAAATCGCCGCCGGTAGCAGTGTCAACGGTCTTCATCTGTTCGAGACCGACGACGGCAGCGAGGTCGTAGCGGCCGGCCTCGATTTCCGCCGACGCGGCGAGAATCGCGATCGATCCGGACGCGCAAGCGGCCTCATGACGGCTAGTCGGAATACCGGAGAAGGCCGGATTGGTTTCGAGAAAAAAGGCCCCCAACTGACCCTGCTTGCCATAAAGCTCGGCCGCGAAGTTGCCGAGATGCGCAGTCTCGACCTCGTGCGGCTCGATTCTCGAACTGGCGATGGCGTCGGTGACGATTTCGCTCATGACGGTGACGAAGTGCTTGCCCTCGCGCGCCCAATTGCGGGCAAAGTCGCTCTGGGCGCCGCCGAGGATATAGACGGGCGGTTGTTTCATTGCGCGATCTCCTTATCCCAAAGTGGCGGCCGCTTGGGTACGCCACCGAATGTCTCCAAGATTATCGAGCACGCCTCGAAATTGCCATCGGATGCCGCCGGGCGTGCCGCGCAGCCGATGCTCGACACCGTGCCCTTCAATCGCGCAGGCGAGCGTACAGAAATCCGTCACCGACGAGGCCGTCCTTGACAATGCAACGGGCCACGCGCGCCTCAAACGTGTAGCCGGCCTTCTCGAGCACGCGGCGCGACGCCGGATTCCATTGAAAGACCAGCGCCTGCACCCGTTCAAACGGAAACTCGGCGAAAACGTAGCGCGTCATCCCGGTCACCGCCGCGGAGGCGACACCTTGGCCCCAGTAGGGTTCGCCGATCCAGTAGCCGATTTCGGCCGTGAGGCGATGAACGTCGCTCAAGGGCTCGATTCCGATGCCGCCGATCGCGAGGCCGTCGAGGTCAATCGCGAACTGAATCGGCTGCCCAGCTTCGGCTTGGCAATGAGCAATCCAGGCGTCGGCGTCGGCACGGGTGTAGGGATGAGGAAATCGATCCCTGAGGTTGATCCAGAGCTTACGATTGTGTGCGAGCCGCGCGAGCGCGTCGGCATCGGTCGGAATCCATCGGCGCAGCTTGATGCGGTCAGACAGAGACATTGGAGTTATCGCACGGGCCGTCTATTCAAAGCATTCGCTGAGTTCGACCAGGTCGGAGACGACGAGGTCGGGCTCGAGTCCCCACGGATCGAGGATCGCGCGCGGATTGCGGCACACCCATGCGGCGCGCAGGCCCGCCGCCTTGGCGCCGATGACGTCGAAGGGATTGCTGGAGACCAGCCAGGTGTCGCCCATCGCGGTTCCCATCCGCGTTGCCAGATGGCGATAGATGGCCGGCGCCGGCTTGTAGATTTTTAATTCATCGACGCTGACCACGTCTTCGAGCAACGGTAGCAGGCCGGCGCTAATGAGCACCGCGCGGACGACGGCGGCCTCGCCGTTGGAAAACGCGACCATGCGATGGGTGGCGCGGCGAATCCGCTCGAGGCCGGCGGCGGCCTCGGGGAACGCGGGCAGTTGCCGATACATCTCCAGCAGCGTCGCGGTCGCTCCGGGCGCAAGCTGATGGCCGAGGCTGCGCGCGGCAAAATCGAGGGCCTGCGCGGTGCATACGGAAAAGGGCTCGTACGCTCCCATCAAGGAGCGCCGCCAGGTGTACTCGAGTTGCGTAGCGCGCCAGAGCTGAGCGACGCGATCGGCGTCGTCGCCAACGAAGCGGCGCAACTCGACGCTGATGCCGAGCGGGTCAACCAGGGTGCCGTAAACGTCGAAGCCAATGGCGGGAGCGGAGGCCATGGCGAGAATAATAACGCGGATGGCGAGGCGGAAACATCAGGCAAGCGCGGACGCATCACATGGGCGCGCGCCTATGCTAAAGTTTTGCGCCATGCCCGCGAGCATCAGGACGATTTATCTGTGCGGACCGATCATGGACGCGGAGGCCGGCGACGCCAAGGACTGGCGCACCCGCGCGAAGGAGCGGCTGGCGGGGCGATTCGTGCTGCTCGACCCGCTGCGGCGCAACTTTCGCGACCGCGAAATCGATTCGGCCAACGAAATCGTCGAGTTCGACCTGCAGGACGTTCGCGACGCGGACCTGCTGCTGGTGAATTACTGCAAGCCGTCGCTGGGCACCGCGATGGAGGTCTTTTACGCGAGCCACGATCTGGGCAAATTCGTGATCGCGTTCAGCCCGTTCAGTTACGCCGATTGTTCGCCGTGGATGGTGCGTTTTTGCACCAAGATCCTGCCCGACCTGGAGAGCGCACTGGTCTATATTGAGCGTCACTTTCCGTAACCGTGCAGTGCCAAGCCTGTTCGCCTCTTGACGACTGTCTCATTTTCGTCGTAGTTAACCGCCGCACCTGTTGGCGGCCCGCCAATTCCATGCAGTTGCTACCTCCGAGGGCCGATTCCAATAGGTGTGCCCGTGTGATTGACTGTACCCGGCCATCGGCGGTGGTTAGTGGGCGTGAACGTATCGCGCATGAAGTTACCGTCGGCACACACTCTGTCAGCGGGGGTGCGAAATGAACGGCAACGTCGAAAAAGCGTCACACAAGCGAATCAGCCGGCGGCGAATGTTGCAGGTAAGCGCGGCGGCGACGGCGATGCTAGTGCCGGGAATCGCGCTGGCCGACGACTGGATACGGGTCAACGCGGTTCCGCTGACCTCGACCGTTCCGGGCCGATCCTCGATCATGAAATGGCGGTCGAACGCGAATCACCCGCAGCCGCATTACCAGCAGGCGCGTTACACTCCACCGACGCGAAGCTACTCGGGCGAGACGCGATCGCTCGCGATGTACAATCCGCATACCGGCGAGAGTATCAACCTGGTTTACTGCGAAAACGGCTACTACGTCCCCGGCGCGCTGGCGGAAATCAACCATTTCTTCCGTGATTTTCGCGCCAACCTGATCAAGCCGATCGACCCGCGATTGGTCGACCTACTCCACGCGATACATCAGTCGAGCGACGGAACCAAGCCATTCAACCTGGTATCCGGCTATCGCTCGCCGCAGACCAATGCGATGCTCGCGGCACAGTTCGAGGGCGTCGCGCGCCACAGCATGCATATCGAGGGCAAGGCCGCAGACATCAATTTGCCGGGGCGTCAGCTTTCGATTCTGCAGCGAATTGCGCTCGCGATGCGCTTTGGCGGCGTCGGCTACTATCCGCAGTCGGGCTTCGTGCACGTCGATACCGGACGCGTCCGCCACTGGGGCTAACACCCGCGCGGAGTTCTTCATTAGCGTAGGATGCGCTCGCGTTAACGAACGTGCGTGCTGGACGCGCGTCACTCACCATACAATTATTGATCGCTGAGACCTCAGCGACGCAGGAGGGCATCGGCGATGGCCGGACCGCTCGACGGAATTCGTGTACTCGACCTCACGCAAATGATTTCGGGGCCGATGGCGACGATGATCCTCGGCGACCAGGGCGCCGACGTGATCAAGGTCGAGCCGCCGGGAATCGGCGATCTGACGCGTGCGATGGGCGGGCGCAAGCGCGGAATGTCGCCGACCTTTGCCGTGGCCAATCGCAACAAGCGCTCGGTCGTTATCAACCTCAAGGAACCGCGCGGCGTCGAACTGATCAAGCGGATGGTGGCGAAGGCCGACGTGTTCGTGCAGAACTTTCGCCCCGGGGCAGCGGAACGGATGGGCGTCGGCTACGAAGCGATGCGCGAAATCCGCCCCGAACTGATCTACGTCTCGATCAGCGGCTTCGGCGAGACCGGGCCATACGTCCACAAGCGCACCTACGATCCGGTGATCCAGGCACTCTCGGGATTGATGTCGATTCAAGCCGACGAAACCGGGCGCCCGCGGATGATCCGGGTGATCGTGCCCGACAAGGTCACCGCGCTGACGGCCGCACAGGCGATAACCGCGGCGATCGTCGCGCGGCTGCGCACCGGCAAGGGGCAACATGTACGGCTCGCGATGCTCGACGCGGTGGTCGCGTTCATCTGGCCGGAGTCGATGCCGGCCTATACGTTCGTCGGCAGCGAACCGACGGCGGTGCGACCGGCGGGCACTCGCGACCTGGTCTTCCAGACCACCGACGGATACATCACGGCGGCGGCAAATTCGGATTCGGAATGGGCGGGACTCGCGCGCACCGTCGGACATCCGGAATGGATCGAGGACGCGCGCTTCAAGCATCCGGCGGACCGGATTCGCAACGCCGACGTGCGCCTGGACCTGACGGCGGAAATTATTCTCACGAAGAGTAGCGCCGAATGGCTGACGGCATTCGATGCCGCCGAAGTGCCGTGCGCAGCAATTCAGACGCGCGCCGAGCTGTTGACCGATCCGCAGGTCGCGGCCAACGAGCTGATCGTTGAATCCGAGCATCCCCAGGCGGGACGGATGCGCCAGCCGCGGCCGGCCGCGCGCTTCGAGGGCACGCCCGCCGATTTGCGACGCTTCGCGCCGGCGCTCGGCGAGGATACGGACGCGGTGCTCGAGGAAGCGGGCGTGCCGGCCGAGGAACGCGCGAGGCTGCGTGAAAGCGGCGTCATCGCGTAAGCCTCGGCGCAAAAGAATGCGCGCCGGACACGACCTCCGGCGCGCACGCTGATCATCGCATAATCGGTCGGTGCGATCAGCGCGGACAACGGTTGAGGCGCCGCGAATTACGAGCCCTGCCCCACTCCGTCGCGCTACTTCCTACGACTGCAGATTCATCTGGGCCTGTCCGGTTTTGGGATCGACCGGGACCGAGACGTGAGAGTGGATCACCTTCCACTTGCCGCCGACCTTGTGGAAGACGTCGGTTACGCGAAGCGTCGCTTCCTGCGCCTTGCCGTCCTGACCCGTCCAGGTGAAATGCTGGATGCTGCGGGCCATCCCCAACTTGCCGTCGGTGACTACGACCAGTTCAACGAAGTTGCCCTTGACGTCCTTGGCGTTGTTGAAGAAATTGTCGAGGTCGCCATGGACGGCGGTAGCGCCTTTGTACTGCAGCGGCGGAACGAAATCGTACAGATCGATATCGTTCTGATCGTAGTACTTCATCACCTCGTCGGTGGTGGTGGCGGCGATGATCTTGTTCTCGACGTCCTCGATCGCCTTCTTGTCCTTGGCGCTGCCCTCGGCGTTGGCGCTGACGCTCATGCTCAACACCAGCGCGGCCACTCCGACGATCGCCGCAATAGTCATTCCGAGTCTCTTCATCTCAATTCTCCCCCAAAGTTCAGGTTCGCTCAGGTTAATCCCGAGGCCCATCATTCAAGCGGTCGCGAGTGTAGCACAGAGAACAAGAAATCCATCGCCCCCGTGACTACGCTCGGATCCGAGGACACCATCGACCGAGCCTTGGTAAACTACTTGGCGGGCGCTTTCAACGCGCGGGTGACGCCGGGCATCACTTTCGGAAAACCCTTACCCTCAAGTTTATCCCTGGTATAGCTATCCAGTCCGTGGACCATGTAGTGAGAATGAGCATTGCGGATTGAGTTAGTGAACCCCATCGCGTCCTGTGCGGAGTTCGCGGCCCACTTCAGCATCCGCAGCGTGAACGGATCGTTTTCCGCGATCTCATTGGCGAGCGCCATCGTCTCTTCTTCCAGGCGTTCGCGCGAAACCACCATGTTGACGAAGCCGAGGCGGCACGCCTCTTCGGCGTCGATGAAGCGGCTGCGGAACATCGCCTCCTTGGCCTTACGAATGGGAATGTCCCAAGGGATCGAGAAGTACTGCATCAAGGCCGGCAGGAAGCGGGCGTCATCGGCGGCGACGATCAGATCCATCGCGGCGGCGAACATCCAGCCGCCGAAAATGCACATGCCTTGCACCTGCGCGATGGTGGGCTTGTCGAGGTCGCGCCAACGCAACGTCATGTCGAGGAACAGGTGGCGGGAAAGCGCATACTCGCCGCGCACGCCTTTGGGAAAGGGGCGGCGGCGCATGTCCGCGCGCTCCTCGGGTGTGCCGATGTCGTGTCCGGACGAGAAAGTATCGCCGGCCGCGGCAAGCACGATCACGCGCACGTCTTCGTCGGCATTGGCCGCGGCGAACGCATGGTCCATCTCCTCGATCATCAGGCGCGATTGCGCGTTTTTGTAGCGCGGACGGTTGGTGATGACCTTGGCGACGGCGCCATGCTGCTCGTAAAGAATTGCCTCGTATTTCAAATCGATGCTCCCGATTACTTACTTTCCCGTGAAATTCGGCTTGCGTTTTTTTCTGAAGGCGCGCGGATCGTTCCGGGTCTCCTCGGAGGAAAAAACGTCGCGCGCGAGGACATTTGCGATTTTGAAGCCTTCCTCCAACGGCAGGCCCAAGGTCCGGGTAACCCGTCGCCGGATGTCGCAGGACTTGGCGCGCCCGGAGGGATTTGAACCCCCAACCCTCGGATCCGAAGTCCGATGCTCTGTCCAGTTGAGCTACGGGCGCGCAGGTGCGACTTCTTCAGTAACCTCAATTAGTTAGATTCGCTTCCAGATTGAATTTCAAGCGGACTTTTCGGTGGAGCACCCGAGTTGGGCAATAGTTGGGTAAACAGTGCGCGGCTTTGGTCCTTCCGAGAGCCTCAAGCCTCGCGACAACGTCCGAACTCAGGTGCTGCGAGTTGATGTGCTTCCAGTAATGCATGATGAGAGTCTCAAAATCCTCGCGACCCATCTGGCGCTGCAAACGAACGAACGGCGGCGCCCCCTGCTGAAGCATCGGTGTAGCAATAACGCCGCCGCCGAGGAACACGTTCGACCAGGCCGAACGCCTCGCCTCGATGCGTGCCTGTGAAAAACAGGACCTCAAGAATCCTCCGCTCCCATTCTAATGGGCCCTCCTCCGAGGCTGCTCTAAGAATGTGTCCTGTTTCGTCGGCGGTCAACGGGCTCAACTTCTCACCGCGAAGGATCGCTCCCAACTCATGGAACGCCATCATCCTGCGCCGCGAACCGAGTGGCCCCGGCCCATCTTCATTCCCTTCGCGTTCAACTCCAGTTTCGATGGGCTGCTCTCGCTGACTTTAATCTCCCAAAGCTGCATCGCCCGCGATCTTGGCCGATTTGATGTGCGGGCGAAAGATGTCCGCGTAGGAACGATGCGTCGAGCGCCCGTCAGGCCGCCCGTCCCCCCTTGCTCCACCATCTCACCTGAAGCAGGCCACAATCCGCAACAAGCCCTGCGAATAAGACTAAGCGAACTGACGGCGAGCGGTAATGCTCGGCTAGTCAGCCTGACGCTATCTCCGTCGCCTATTTTAATTCACTTCTTTCTCTTCTGAATCATCAGATGCTGTAACGTTAATAGAGACATAAACGAAAGATGCAATCGTGTTAAAGAGCTAGAAGAAGGCTGTGGCGGTGTTAGAGAAATCAACGAAATAAATTACCTTCCCGACTCGAATTTCGGCAACTCTGCGCTTGACAGAGAGAGACAGTAGCGCTCTTTCTGTATAGTCGCATTTCTCAAGTTGCATTTCGCTCCTTCTGAGCCAGATAACTTCTCTGAGCGTCTATCGTTCGGAAGAGGTTTCCCATTCAGTAAACCTTAAAAGGGGGCTTGAAGATGGAACTGTTATGGAAGGAGATTCGGCGTCATGTGACGGATTTGGTTCGCGAATTAGATAGGCTCATCGAACAGATTCACCAGGTGGCCGAGAACCAGTCGAGTCTGCTGAAGACAGATGACGAACATAACCGCTCACAAGACGAACTCAACCACGCGCACTCTCTCGTTATGAATATCGCTACGATTGCTAAGACAGACATTACGATACATTGTGCCTCAGCCGTCAACGAGGATGAATTCTGGACAATTAACCTGGATCACAAGATCGTTCGCGTAAAAAGCTCGAAAGGGGTTCGCCTGCTCGCAGTACTAATTGACAATCCGGGCCGACAGTTTCATGTGATGGATCTGGAGCGTCACGAAAGAAAAGATCCTCCACAAGGTGTAAATTCGTCCCTTCGATCTTCGGATGCAGGGCCGGTTTTGGATGAAAGCGCCAGGACTTCTTATAAGGTACGCCTCCGCGATCTTCGCGATGAATTGGAGGAAGCGCAGCGATTCAATGATCCTTTCCGGGCGTCCAAAATACAAGAAGAGATGGCTATTCTCACGAAGGAATTAGCTCGAGCATTCGGTCTGCACGGGGATAGTCGAATGGCGATATCTGATGCAGAACGGGCACGCGTGCGAGTGACACTAGCAATTAAGGGCGCTATCGGGAAGATTTCCAGATACGAGCCGGCCCTTGGCTGGCACCTCGCAACGACTGTGAAAACCGGCTCCTTCTGCTCATATTTACCAGCTCCCATGCCCAACCATGACAACGGTTTGCAAGACACTGATACCTGAGCATGAGCGAGTGGCGGTGTGACGTGCCCGAGGCTCTCCGCGATCGATTACTGTGTTGAGCCTTGGCTGGTTGCTGGGTATGCACGCTAATATTGCAAGCCATTTTCTCTTTTCAACGCACTCCTACCGCCGGCCGCGCCGCGACACTCGCGTTACTGCTTCCGCATCTGCTCGTTGCTGCTCATTACTGTAACGGTGCCGCCAAACCACTTATAGTATTATGACTCGTTTCCACACCACACTCGAAGCCGGTCACGGACTCGGAATACCTGTTCACTATTCCACGCACAAACAATGTTGAGGGTTTCTTAACGCAATAAGGGAGATCGTCCAGCTCTCCACTTTGGAAAGCACGGATGGCGGACGCGTGTCTGCATCGCGGAGCGGAAATGAATTAGACCCATCTCTGGCTTACCACCGCAATGCACGACTGAATAACGTCACGGCCGTGTATTTCCCAGCGAGTCTCACACGGCCGACAGTCGCTACCTTCGACCAATGCAGGCAATCGAACAGACACTATGAGGGCCTCGATGGGACTGCACCTTCAACTACCATCGTTTAAAGATATAAGGATTCTAGTGGTCGGCGAGCTTGTACTGGACAAATACATTTGGGGAACAGTTGAAAGAATATCCCCGGAAGCACCGATTCCGGTCGTTAGAATGCGACGACGGGAGACTAGACCCGGTAACGCCGCGTTTGTGTGTGCAACCGCGCGGAGCTTGGGCGCAAGCGTGGCTTTGGTGAGTGTGGTGGGCGCCGATGTCGAGGGGCAGGGGCTGAGAAACGTGCTTAAGGATCTCGACATCAGCGACGATGGAATCGTCGAAGACCCCAGTCGACCCACGATCGTTAAAGAGAGACTTTTGGCTTCTGTCCAATCCGCAATGCGCGGAACCCAGCAACTCCTTCGTCTAGACAGGGAAGATCCGCGCCCCGTGGACTTGGATATCGAGGAATCGCTGCTGCGCTCTCTCGCACGTGAGATGCCACTCGCTGACGGTATACTCGTGTGTGACATCAACAAAGGCCTTCTAACACCGAGAGTCCTACGGTCTCTCATTGATGAAGCAAATGCTCACCGGATCCCTGTTATAATTGATCCTCGTTTAGGCGACGACCTCAGCATATATCGAGGCGCCACCGCACTCACTCCGAACAGATATGAAGCCGAGCGCGCAACCAGGCTTCACTTGTCCGATAAAGGCAGTTGGGAAGCGGCAAGCCGAAAACTAGTAGACGACCTTGCCCTCGACCTATGTGTCGTCACATTGGATAGAGACGGGATGTTTCTCTGTGAACGGAGCGGTACATCCAAGCATCTTCCCACTACGCCCTTGGAGGTCTACGACGTCACGGGAGCCGGCGACGTCGCACTTTCGGTGTTCGGACTCTGTTTGGTGGCAGGTATGACGGCGGCCGACGCCGGAGGAATAGCCAATGTCGCGGCGGGTCTGGAAGTCGGAAAACAGGGAGCAAGTGTTCTATCGGCAGACGAACTGAATGCCGCCGTAATGGGCGAGCGCGCTGACGTAGGAAGTAAACTTGTTCTATTGAAAGACCTGGCTGATACACTGGCTCGGCACCGGGATGTTGGCGGCAGAGTGTGCTTCACGCTAGGTCGCTTCGACGCGTTATGTTTGGATGACGTTCGCATGTTGGAGTTCGCGCGCTCGCAGGCGGATGTGCTTGTGGTCGGCGTGAGCGCGGATAATATTTCATGCGACACTCGCACGGCGGGCAATGCGGTGGATCGAGCGGTGGATCGAGCCGCGCTCGTGGGCGCGGTGCAGGCCGTCGATTACGTAACAATATACTACGACTCATCGGCAGCGGATCTTGTCAGCATAGTCAAACCGCACGTTGTAGTTACTAAGTCGGTTAAGCGCACCGATATGACAAAAGAGACTGCTACCGTCGATGCTTATGATTTGACGGCCGTAATGCTTAACTGGAGTGACAAATACACTGCTCATCGAAATGGTATATGACAGGGCGCATGGAAGACGCCTGAATCGAAATTCACGCCGTTAGCGCTGTTGGACTCCGATCTACGGTTCAATACAAACTATCATCGGTCGGAACCGTCTTCGATAGTATCGGCAACGGCGCAGAGCGGCAGCAGCTTCATGAATCATCCCCACCACCATCGCGACAGTAGGATAAGTGCTAACAGGGCTGCCGCCCAGGTGCCAACCTGCGGGTCCTGCCGGTTCGCTCTGATTCCCGTCATGACCACAGTAGATGGCGCCGCGATGGTTAAGGCGGGAATCCGGGCGGTCATCCCATTGCTGCTCGCTTGCTCATGCGTGTGCGGCTGCGCATCCTCCACTAACCAGTCGCGCGATGCGGCCGCAATCGGACCAGTTGAACCTGATCTGACGCTTCAACCTTCGCAGCTACCAAGTCTAGGTGTAAATTCATCATCCGTCCAATCCTGCCGGATGCCCGCACTGGTCGAGCTCTGGCGGCAGCGCGCAAATGCGCCAGTCTTAGATTTACCGATCGGTCCCGGCGATGTCCTCAATATCTCGGTACCCGAGATTGATGAGCTTCAGAATCAAAAGGTCAGGGTCTCCGCGGAAGGTACGATAGAGCTCCCACTGGTCGGAACGGTTCAGGCGGCCGGACTCGGGGAGAGCGCACTCCGCGACGCGCTCCTTCAGAAACTCAAAGTGTACATGAAAAGTCCCCGTATAGAGCTATTTGTGGAGAATTACCGCAGCCGAGGCGTGGCGATCATGGGTGCGGTTCAAAAGCCCGGCTATTACGACATGGCGGACGAGAAAGAGTCGCTAGTCGCAATGATAGGACTTGCGGGCGGGCTCAGTGCCGGCGCAGCTCAGAAGATTATCTTTTCTCCTGTGCAGCGCGAAGATTTCGTTTCGACCGCTCCTAAGCGTGAGCCCTTAGAATTCGCATCCGCTGTCTCCGAGCCGATGAGCCTAACCGCAGATGGAGATACAGTGGTCGCGGCGCCGGCTGTGCCAGGTCCATCGGTCGAGTCCGCCAGTGCCATAACCGCTTCAGCTGATGCACCAGCCGACCACTCCGTCGTTTTGAATATCGACGTTGGTGGTGACGCAGGCTGTCTGGGCATGCCAGCACGTCCCGGCGATGTAGTGATTGTACCGGTCGCCGGCGAAGTAATGGTACAGGGATGGGTCCAAAATCCCGGCGCGTTTGCGATCACACCAGGCATGACCATTTTGGGGGCGGTCTCCGCCGCGGGTGGTGAGATCTTTAGTTGGTCGGCTGAGTTGCTTCGTACCGACCAGACCGGCGGAAAGACGGTCACACACTATTCTCTCTCCGAATTAAAGTCCAATAAGCAGGCAGATCCTTTGGTTCAATCTGGCGACGTAATTTTAGTAGAAAAGACTCTGGTTGGAGCAGTTCCCTATGCGTTTTATGAGCTCTTCATGCATTTCGGTACCGGTATCGGTTTACCAATGTTCTAGCAATCACACGTCAAGGTAACATTCTCAACCTCGATTCGAGACCGTAGCAAGTCCTCGAATAATACACGGCGGCGGTTTTCTCTTAATCCCTTGTCCCTCCAGAAGCAATGACACTCATAACGCCAAAAGGATAGTCCGCACACGCACCTGTAATGCCTGAGCTATCTCCATATCTAATTCACCGCAACCGGCCGCAAAGCAATTTTCCGCCGCCACGACGGAATGGCGATCCGTCATTTGACGACGGTATCGGTATTGACGAATTGTGGCGGGTAATACGCAGGAGACTCAGGATTACCGTACCTTTGGTCGTGGCTATGCTCCTGATTACTGTGATCGTCCTATTCTTGATGACGCCGAACTACACTGCTCAAACCAGGCTTCTCATTGATCCGGAGACACCTCAAGTCCTGAACATGACGCAGCTGACCGAAGACTCTCCTGGAAGCCCCGACTACGACTATTACAAGACCCAATTCGAGTTGTTGAAGAGCCGAATTCTAGCCGCTCGTGTAATCAAGGAATTGAACCTTTCACAAAATCAGCTCTTCAATCCCAAACCTCCGGGAAAGGGATCTATCGCCGAGCTCTGGAATCAGGCCAAGTCCTTCTTCCTCATACCTTTCCAATCACGCGCTGTGGACCAGGCACCCGCTCCACTCGAGGATTCGGTCGATCCTTCCATTATCGATGGGTATTTGAGCCGGCTTGAGGTTAAGCCTGTTTTCGCTACCCAACTCGTCAGCGTTTCGTTTGACCTACCGGATCCTAGCCTAGCCGCGCGCATCGTGAATGCTCACGTGCATCTTTTCGTCAAGCGGGAACTGGAGATTCGCAGCAGCGCCCAGCGCACTGCGGAAGAATTTCTCAAGTCACAATTGACCGCGATAGGCAAACGCGCCCAGGAGGCCGAAGCGACTCTAAATGCCTACCGACAGCGCAACGGTGTGCTATCATTCGACGTTAGCGACACCAATAAGGTCGCCGCGCAGAGGATGTCCGATCTCACAAAGGCACTTACTGACGCGGAAACCAGGCGGATAACGGCGGAATCTCTGGTTGAGTTAGTCAATCACGGCGATTATGCCTCGCTTCCTCAAGTCGTAAACAATCCCACCATTTCTGCCTTAGAACCCCAGGTAATAAGTCTCGAGGCTGAGTACGCGCGGCTTTCCGCTGCATTCAACCCGGCATTTCCGAAGATGGTGGAACTCAAGGCGCAACTGCTTCAAAACCAGCGGGCGATAAAGGCGCAAATGCAAAACATCACCGCTGCCGTAAAACGGGATTATAAGGCTTCTCTTGCACAGGAAGCCCAATTACGTAGGGAGATACAAGCCGAAAAGGAGCGGGATCTAGCGCTTAACGACGCGCTCCTGAAGGACGCTGTCTTATCCCGAGAAGTGCAGATCAATCGTGACCTCTATAAGAATGTGCTCGAAAGAATGGAAGAGATGTCCGTCGCCGCGCAGACTCCTCTGTCTAATGTCAGCATCGTTGAGGAGGCTGCCCCTCCGCGGTTCGCGTCACGTCCGAAGAAATTGATAGACCTAGCGATAAGCGGAGTCGCAGCGACGCTCATCGCGTTAGCCTTATCTTTCCTGCTCGAACAGCTCGATAAGCGCTTGAAAACCCCGGAAGAAATCGACACATATTTGAACTTGCCGAGTCTTGCCGTTGTTCCCCACTTTGCGAAGCTCGTTAAACCGCGCGTTATTTTTGGAAAGGCATTCAGCGCGACGCGGACCCACGGATCGTTAGCACAGTCTGCTTCGGTGATAGGTCAGCCCGTTTCATTACCTACTGGTTACATGTCCGGAAAACGTGAGGTTTACCGGACAATTCGGACGAATATTTTGTTTTCGCGCGCAGGATCGCCTCCGAAAACAGTACTCTTCACCAGCGCGATTGAGAGTGAAGGTAAGACGTCGACCGCCGTTAATACGGCTGCGGCGTTCGCCCACACGGGAGCGCCGACTTTGCTTATCAGCGCCGATCTTCGTCAGCCGCGTTGCGACAGAATGTTTAATTGTGAGGACGTGGCCGGTTTGAGTGACGTCCTTGTTGGACAGTGCGATCCCCATGAAGTCGTCCGCCGCATCGAGGGGCATCCCTTCTTTTTCCTTCCTGCCGGTTCCCGGGTGCCCAACCCCGCAGAATTACTGACGTCGTTGCAGATGCTTCAGATCGTGGACTCCTTGGCCAAACACTATCCGTTCGTCCTGTTGGATTCCGCGCCTTTGATGCATGCGAGCGAGACTCTCGCGATCGCTACAATGGTGGACGGTGTAGTCATGGTGGTCGGTGCGGACACACCCAAGCAAACCGTTCGCGCCGCCTGTGACCGCTTGGTCATGGTCGAGGCCAGAGTCCTGGGTGTTGTGCTAAACGGTGTGGATATCCAACATCCAGACTATCGCGAATATACACGATATTACAATCGATACTATGACTACGACCAACACGGAGAAGTACCTGTCGACGCCCACCATGTCTGAGCCGCGCACGCCCTATTCGAGCGCACTTTAGCGTTCGGCTGCCCAGAGTGACTGTTATGCCACCGGCACCATCACGAACCATGAGACCGCGGCTCAAACAGAGTGATACCGCTGAAGGAATTATCAGCGACCCAGCAATTTAGAATGCGCCATGCGTGGAGGGATGCATGCGCTGCCTTGGAGCCTGACCGTAAGTAGCACGCGGCGTTCTATCAATAGGTACGGCCGCGCATGAGCGCATCGGGAGCATTGTCCTCCAGTGCCTAACACAAACCAGTCCAGACGCATCCTGGTAACCGGTGGAGCGGGTTTCATTGGCTCCGCTCTGGTTCGCAGACTGATCCGCGGCGGCGACACCGTGGTGCTGAACTGCGACAAGTTCACATACGCTGCGGTTCCGGCGGCGTTGGAGGAGACCTCCAGGCACCCGAATTACCGACTGATTAAGATCGACATCTGCGACCGCCGAGGCGTTGAGGCGGCGTTTAGCGATTATCACCCCACAGGCGTAATTCATCTCGCGGCCGAAACACACGTTGACCGATCGATAGACGGTCCTCTTACCTTCATCCGGACAAACGTGCTGGGCACCGCGGTGCTTCTTGACGTGTCCTACTCGTATTATTGTGCGCTGAACGCAGCGGAGCGCGCGAACTTCCGCTTTCATCACGTTTCGACCGATGAGGTTTTCGGTTCACTCGACCATGAAGATATGGCGTCCACTGAGGGCGCTCCGTATGCGCCTAATTCACCATACTCAGCAAGCAAAGCGGGCGCCGACCATTTGGTCCGCGCCTGGCACCGCACTCTCGGTTTGCCCACCATAACGACGCACAGTTCCAATACCTTTGGCCCTTGGCAGTTTCCGGACAAATTTATTCCAATGATGATCATCAGCGCCTTGCGTGGCCGGCATTTGCCGATCTATGGCAACGGCGGGAATGTTCGCGACTGGCTATTCGTAGAGGATCATGTCGAGGCCCTTTGGCGTGTGTTCTGCGCGGGCGCAATCGGCGAATCGTACAACATCGGCGGCAGCACCGAGTTAACCAACCAAGCTGTCGCCATTCAGATCTGCCGACTGCTGGATTGGATGGTCCCTGGCTCACCCTACAGGCCGCATGAGCAATTGATAAGATTCGTTCCCGATCGTCCAGGACATGACCTTCGATACGGGCTCGATCCGGCAAAGCTTATCAGAGCGATGGGTTGGCGGCCCCGCCTAGACTTCGGTAAAGCCCTCGAATTGTCGGTTCAATGGTATATAGACAAACGCGATTGGTGGGAGAGGATACTGGCGACGAGCTACGAAGGCGCCCGGCTTGGTCTAAACATAGCGGTTGGGCTCGACCGGTGACCGCACGAACGCACAAAGGAATCGTTTTGGCGGGAGGGAATGGAAGCCGTCTCTGGCCCCTTACCTTAACGGTCAGCAAGCAGCTGCTGCCCATTTTCGACAAACCAATGGTTTTCTATCCAATCTCCGTTCTGATGCTGGCTGGCATTCGCGACCTCATGATCATCAGTCAGTCGAACAATCTGCCTCTTTACAAAGCGCTGCTGGGGGATGGCCGCGACCTAGGTGTTCATTTCAGCTACGCCGCCCAGGACGAACCCCGGGGATTAGCGGATGCTTTCCTGGTCGCCCGCGATTTCGTTGGTAACGACCGCGTGGCGCTGATGCTCGGCGATAACGTGCTGTACGGCCAGGGACTGACACACCTACTGGCAGATGCAGCTTGTCGGTCAGAAGGTGCAACGATCTTCGCGTATCGCGTGCCTAATCCTGAGCAGTTCGGCGTCATTGAGCTCGACGGCTGCGGCAGGCCGTTGCGGATTGAGGAAAAACCTTCGGAGGCCCGATCGAACCTTGCGCTGATCGGACTTTACTTTTATGACAACAAAGTGCTTTCTCTCGCGGCGAGCTTGAAGTGGTCCGCTCGCGCTGAGCTTGAGATCACGGATCTTAATCGAATCTATATGGAATCGGGCAAGCTGCACGTCACTTTGCTGGGACGCGGCATCGCGTGGCTCGACACGGGCACTTTCGGGGCCTTGCTGGACGCCTCCAATTATATCGCTACGCTGGAAAGACGCCAAAATCTCAAGGTCGCCTGTCTGGAGGAGATCGCCTGGCGCAACGACTGGATTGACGACTCTCAGCTTGAGGCCTGCGCTCGACGCTGGGGCAACAGCGAGTATGCTCGCTACTTATTAAGAACGCGGCGATTGGAACCATGGGACTGATTTTTCGCTGACGCTTCAGGCCATTGCTGACTGATCAATCCACAAAAGGGAGGGCTCTCGAAATTAATAATCAATTGTTCATGTGTAATCGCATGGAGGACCTGAGCACAATCCAAACCTCCATCGTGGCGGCCATTCGAAATGGCGGCTATGCCGTGGTGCGAGGTCTATTCGACGAAAGCAAGACTCGAGAATCCATGAACACGGTCTATCACTATGCCAACTCTGCGCACCACCGGCCGTCTTCCGGCCTGACACCAATGGATGTTCGCCAGAACACCAGTAAGTGGTCGATCGGCGGCAGAGCGTCCCAGGACGGCATTGCCCGATTTGCGCTTGCCATCTATAATCCGTTATTCGATCGCGATCTCTTTCAACTGCATCACGCCTTCGATCGCATTATCCAGATCAGGGACACGATAGCCGGTCGCAAGGTACTGCGCGACGCAGACCTCCTGCCTGACCGATTCAACGCCTGTCGCGTACTTATCTACCCCGCCGGCGGTGGATTTCTCGGAGACCATTGCGATCTCAGAGGAAAGGCCAATCTGCCGCTGGGTCGTTATGTCGAGGTACTATTGTTGCTCACCCAAAGAGGAATCGATTATCAGACTGGCGGTGGTATAGTGAAATTTAAAGGTACGGCACTCGATTCCGAGGCCGGCACAAAACGTGGCGATATCATCATTTACGACGGTTCGACCGTTCACGGTGTCTCGGATATAGATCCCGATGTGCCTTTCGATGCCAGCAATCTCCGAGGCAGAGCTATCGCAATTACAACGATCTACGATAGCCAGTAGAGACTGAGTCTTATATAGCGTTCTTTGCCACCGCTTGGTCAGGAAGACGATTCGGTGGTTTCTTGATCCTGCTGCGGGCACACCTATTTCGTCCATCAGGTCGCAAAGATCGGCTATTGCCAATCGTCACAGGAATATTTTCATCGTGAGGCCCCAACACCGGATGTGATAATCCATGACCGTGACGAAAACCAAGAAACTAGTGGTCATAGGCGATAGTGCTTTTGCGGAAATTGCCTACGAGTATTTCACGCACGACTCACCGTACGAAGTCAGAGGCTTTAGTGTAGAGGCAGCTTATTTAGAGCGCGTGGAACTATTCGGCTTGCCTGTGGTTCCATTGGAGGAATTGGAAAAAACCTTCGCCCCATCGGAATATGAGGTGTCCGTGGCCGTGGCTTATGGCCAATTAAACCGCCTACGTGCGCGTCTGGTCGGTATTGTCAAAAGCAAAGGTTATCATTTAGCGAGCTACATCAGTTCGCGTGCCTTCGTTTGGCAAAATGTGACACTAGGGGAGCATTGCTTTATTTTCGAGAACAACACCGTGCAGCCCTTTGTGGTAATTGGGGACAATGTTGTCCTCTGGAGTGGAAATCACATTGGGCATCACAGCCGGATCGGCGACAACTGCTTCGTTTCCTCTCAAGTGGTAATTGCGGGGTTTTGCAGTATCGGGGACAATTGTTTTCTCGGCGTGAATTCGACGATCGCCAACAACATAACGCTCGGCGGGGATTGCTGGATCGGGCCAGGCGTGACGCTTAGAAAGAACGCAGGTCCGGATGTCATTTTCGGAGGCGCGGATCCCGAGGTCTCCAAGGTTCCCGCAAAGCGCTTTTTCCGTGTCAAGGAGTGAAAGGAGCAGTCGGCATGCGATGGCGTAAGTTGGGCGTGGTTTACAAGCCGAACGGGAGCATATGGTGGGCCCACACTCATGCCACGGCCCCAACGCCGTTGGTCATTTCCGATCGCGTCATCCGCATCTACTTATCATGCCGAGATGATCAGGGGATCGGACGGATTGGCTTCCTTGAGGTTTCGGCAGCCGATCCTACCCGTCTCTTAGAAGTGGGGCGCGAGCCGCTTCTAGATGTGGGCCGGCCAGGAACGTTTGATGATAACGGAGTGATGGCGACGAGCGTGTTACGCACCCCTGATGGACGGACTTTTCTTTACTACGTGGGATTTGAACTAAGCCTACACGTCCGATACCGGTTGCTTAGCGGGCTTGCGATTAGTGAGGACGGACTACATTTCAGGCGGGTCCAGGAGACACCGATCTTGGAGCGTTCACCTGCCGAACTATATTTCCGCGGCGGCCCCCATGTTCGTTACGAGGAAGGGCGATACCGAATGTGGTACGTAGCCGGCAGCGAATGGATCGATTTGACGGGTAAAGAGATGCCGGTTTACGACCTGCGGTACGTGGAATCCTCCGATGGGATACAATGGCCTTGTAAGGGACAGGTCGCGCTGCCGATCATTGCGGATGATGATGAACATGGGTTTGGCCGGCCGTGGGTGCTTCACACGGACACCGCTTGGGAACTCTTCTATTCGGTGCGTCGCAAGTCCCTTGGCGCTTATCGCATGGGTTATGCGGTATCGCCAGATGGCATGACGTGGCAGCGGCGTGATTCCGAGTTTGGG
This sequence comes from Deltaproteobacteria bacterium, assembly GCA_021780755.1. GTDB lineage: Bacteria > Desulfobacterota > Binatia > Binatales > Binataceae > JADMIL01. Next base: position 19,961 of record JAJXYF010000019.1, read on the forward strand.
CTGGATACCTCGTTCGACGGCTGGGACTCCCAGGCCGTTTGCTACGCGGCACCTGTAACTGTTGGTGGCCGCACTTGGCTCTTTTACAACGGCAACAACTTTGGCGAGAGCGGGTTCGGAGTCGCCATTCGCGAGGATTAATCACCCGTGTCCATGTGTGTTCGTCCATTTAGCGCGAATGCAGCCGAGTGGGACGACTTGGTTGCAAGGTCGGTAGCCGGCACCTTCCTCCACACCCAACGTTTTCTTTCGTACCATGGGGAGCGTTTTAGAGATCTTTCGGTTTGCCTCTACGAATCCGGCGTACTTAGCGCGATCTTTCCAGCGGCTGTGGACCCCGGCGATGCCGAATGCGTCACCAGTTACCCGGGAGCCTCATATGGAGGGCTCATACACGCAGGCCTTTTACGCGGCACTCCGATGATCGAAGCGTTCGAAGCCATTCGCCGCTATTACAGCGAGCTTGGGCTGGTCCGGCTGCGCTACAAAGCGGTTCCCCGGATCTATCACCGAGCGCCCGCTGAAGACGACCTTTATGCCCTGTTTCGTCTGGATGCGCGCCGCTATCGGTGTGACCTCGCAGCGGTTATAGATCTTTCACACCGTCTCCCCACAAGTCGGCGCCGCAAGAGATGTTTAAAAGGAACTGTGGCGAACGGCGTAATCGTTCTCGATACAACCGAGATGCTCTCCAGCTTCTGGTCATTGCTCGAGGATACGCTTCGACGCAGATATGCGGTTCAGCCGGTTCATACATTTGAGGAAATACGGTTGCTACAGTCTCGGTTTCCCGATCAAATTCGGCTTATCACTGCGCTGGCGGGAGAGGATCTGCTAGGCGGCGTGATTTTATTCATGATGCCAACCACCGTGCATGTACAGTACAGCTGCGCCAGCGAACGCGGGTACTCGGTGCATGCTTTGGACGCGGTTTTGGAGCACTGCATCGCCGTTGCCACAAGAGCCGGCGCGCGGTGGTTTAGTATGGGTATCAGCAACGAAGCGAATGGCCGTGTGCTTAATCAGAGTCTCCACGGGTTCAAGACTGAGTTCGGAGCCGGCGGTGTGGCTCACGAATTTTACGAACTCGACCTTCGATGATCGAAGGCGCCTAACCTTCGGGTCGGAATGCCAAATAAAGCGACTAGCCAAATGCTGACCGAGCTTCCATCGGCGACTGATGCGCGCGGCAAGCTCGTATTCATGGAGGCCGGAGAACAGGTGCCATTCGCGATCCGGCGTGTATTTTTTCTCCACGATTTGACTCCGGGACACAAACGCGGCAATCACGCGCATCGAAGTTGTCATGAATTTCTCGTCGTGGTTGCCGGCGCCGTGACCGTTGAGCTTGATAGCGGACGCCATCGTTGGCGGCAATTCCTAACCGAACGAAATAAAGCGGTACATGTCCCACCGATGACCTGGATAGCGCTTCGGGATTTTGACGCTAGTACAGTTTGCATGGTGCTCGCCTCGGAACGATACGATCCGACTGACTACATTCGCGATTATCAGGAATTTCTGAGTACTGCGCAAAGAGGCGATCGGTGAGGGTACCCTTCGTCGATCTCGCGCTCCTACATGCCGGTCTCGGCGCCGAGCTCCAGGAGGCCTGGCAGCGCGTGGCCTCTTCCGGATCTTACGTCCTGGGGCCCGAGTTGGAAGCGTTCGAGGAGGAGTTCGCTTCCTATTGTGGTGCTCGCTGGTGCGTTGGGGTTGCTAACGGACTCGACGCGCTAACGCTGACCTTGCGAGCAATGGACATCGGTGCTGGCGATGAGGTTATTGTTCCGACGAACACCTTCATTGCTAGCTGGCTAGCCGTGAGTCGCGTCGGCGCTGTGCCAGTTCCGGCGGAACCCGATGAATATACTTACAACATCGACCCCACCCGCATTGAACAGTCAATCACTTCGCGTACGACCGCCGTTTTGGCAGTTGACTTGTATGGTCAGCTAGCCGACATCGACCGTATCCGTCGAGTTGCGGAGCGGCATCGCCTGAAGATTATCGAGGATGCCGCCCAGGCCCACGGTGCCCGCAGAAATGGAGTCCGTGCGGGCGGATGGGCAGACGCGGCAGGGTTCAGTTTTTTTCCGACCAAGAATCTTGGCTGCCTGGGCGACGGTGGTGCCGTCGTCACCAACGATCATAGTTTGGCTGACAGGATACGCTGTCTGCGCAACTATGGTTCGCGGCAAAAATATTACAACGAAATCGCTGGCTTCAATTCTCGTCTCGATCCGCTGCAGGCGGCCTTTCTCCGAGTGAAGCTCTCTCATCTTGACGACTGGAATGCCCACCGACGCGAAACAGTTCATGCGTATGAGGCGGGCCTGTCCGGCCTGCCGAATCTCAGTCTGCCACAGCACTCAAGCGACGAAGAGGAACATGTATGGCACCTCTATGTGGTGCACCACCCCCGACGCGACGAGCTGCAACGACAGCTTTCTGTCGCGGGTATAGAGACCGCAATCCACTACCCAGTTCCTCCACACCTAAGTCAGGCATACATGGGACTCGGCCTTTCAGGCCGGCTGCCGATCGCGGAGCGCCTCGCGGCGCAGGCGCTCAGTCTGCCGATCGGGCCACACATCGGAGCCGTCGAAACCGGACAAATAATCCGAGTGATGCGAGAATTCTGTCTAAGGTGCCAATGAACAGTGTACTGATCGTCGAACCCGTGTACGCGCGGACGCGTGGGTAGGGCCTGAAAGCGAACCGGCTGACACCGTCGCAAACAATTTTGTCGGCCCCACAATCGTCATGCATGAGGCTCACGCGTTCTCAGTCCCGACACATCGCGATGCCGATCCTCACCGTTCGTTAACCAGGGTCACTTTCTTTCGCCTCGTTTCCAAGAACCCACGTAGCGATGCGCTTACTGGACCATGTTACGCAGAATATTCTGGATCCCCGTCGGCTGCGGCACGCACCACAAGCCGCTCTGTTCTTCAGATATCGTCGTCATCCCGTTTGCCACGACGCATCACATCCACCATTGCATTCGGCGGCAATACGTCTAAAGTTTTCGCAAGAGTCACTTTAATTTGAACCGCACACCTAATTACTTGGGAGGCAGGAGGTCTTCCCTGAGAGCAATTACATCACGATGCCGCATTGGGATCATCTGTGGTTCCCTCGCGCAAGCGGGCACTGAGCGGTACGTATACGAACTCTGCCGGGGCTTAGACAAGGCGCACTTTACCGTGGATGTACTAACGATTGCACCTTGGGGAGCGCGCCGCCATTTTTACGCTCAACCTATCCGGCAGGTGGGCTGTCGAATCCGGCCGATCCTGCCCTTGTTCCACTTCCGTGGACTTCCGAAGCCGCTGCGTCTGCCGGCCCTAGCAGCGCAGAAGGCGTATCGCTCGTTGATCCTTCCGAAACTTTTGGCGAAATACGATTTGCTTGCAATTGTACACCTAGATTACTTGACCGACGTCGAGTTTATGCTGCCGCGCGATTCGGCATTGGTGGTTCATCTAATGACCCATATGTGCCAATACGATTATGACTATTATAGTAAGTGGCCTCGAAATCGCCGGAGCTTGCTGATATGCATGGATAGCAATCAAGCTAACGAAGCGACGGCAGGCCTTGGACATCTGATTATCGACAAGGCAATTATTCCCCTGCCGATCGATTCCTCTATGTTCGAACCAATAAGCTCGTGGCCAGATCCGCGGCGCCTGGTTATCGGTTGCTTTATGAGAATCGAACGTGATCGGCATCCTTTGCCGGTGCTGCGAGCATTCGCGCTATTGGCAAGAAAGGTTGATGCGGAGTTGCGCTTTTATGGCAGGGGAGATGCTTCATATCTAAGAGCCGAGACCATCAGGCTGGGAATTGCCCGTCGCGTTAAATTTCCAGGACATGTCGCCGACATTCGGCGCACGGTGATCGAGGATGGCATAACCTTCGCTTGGTCGACGGCTAATGATGTCTGCTTCGGATATGCTGGCATTGAGTTGGCTCTCCTGGGTGTGCCCACCTATTTCTACAACCTCGTGACCACTAATTCTGCGGAGAGCATCTACCGCGCCACCGATGGTGCCGTTCACTCCTACAGTAGCGAAGCCGAGCTGGCCGAGGCCACGTCGGCCGCTTGGCAATGTCCAGACCGCATGGACGACGACGCGCATCGCCTGCGTGCGTTCGTGCAAAAGCACAACGACAGCAACCACGTGGTCAGGCAGATCGAGGCCTTTTACGCGCGAATAATCGACGGCCACGCAAGGGCCGGTCTTTGAGAATTCATGAGTAATGACCCCTCGTCATATTCAGCGCATGGCGATCAAGAAACCAAATCGTTGTTTAAGCTGGGGCTGGAATCGCTGGAAACGGTGGCCACCAACGTCTTCGGTCTCCTCATCAGCATTCCCATGTTAGCCATAACCGCGCGTTCGCTGGGTCCCGACGGCCGGGGTGCATTCGTTACGACTACGACATGGAGTTCCCTCGTCGCCACCTGCTGCGGGTTTAGCTTAGGGCTCGTAGCAATACACGAAATGTCGAAAGCAGGCGCCGCGGGGATGCGCGTCTTGCTTGGTACACTGCTATCGTTGGCTGTTGCGCTAGCAATCATAGGCTGGGTTCTGATCAGCGTGTGCTACCGCATCGATCACAGCATGTTCGGAAGTGTTAACCTTCATGCCCTGGTGCTGGCTCTTGTAGCTGTACCCCTCTTGATAGCAAAGGACTATCTCGGTTCGCTGCTAATCGCGAAAAGTCGCGTGAGGATCTGGAATCGTGCTCAGGTGGCAGGAAACGTCCTAGCGGTCTGCCTCGTTGCCGGTCTCGCGGGAGTCGACGCGCTCACGGTTGTAGGTATCATTATTGCGTGGCTACTGGGGCAAATGGCAATGTGCGCAGTCGCTTTCATAGATCTTTATCGGTGCGTCGGTGCGCCCATCATCGACCGCATACTGGCTTGCTCTCTATTAAAAGGGGGTACGAAGCTCCACCTCAACGCGATCGGCTCGATGCTAATCTCCTCGGTAGATGTACTGATGGTGAACTCGTTTCTCGGCACACAAGAGGTCGGATATTATCAGCTTGCAACCAAACTCATAATGAACATGGCGCTCATTGCTCAGGCTGTCGCCGCAGTCATGTATGGAAGAGTGGTCGAGCTCGGTCCAGATGGCGCCTGGACGCTGGTGCGGCGGATCTCCATCATAACCATGGTAGTGGTGACGGGTGGATCTTTAATTGCGGCGTGGGGCGCGCCATTCATTATAAACATCATCGCAGGCAAATCCTTCGCACCCAGCGTACCGCTCTTTCGCTTGATGCTGCTTGCGGTGCCTGGCTTAAGTCTGAGCTTCCTGATGTCGCCCCAGTGGATTTGTCGCGGATATTTCTGGCAGGCAGGGACGTTGACCTTGTTTGTAGCAATCTGCAATGCAGTCGGAAATTGGCTTTTGGTACCGCGCTATGGAACCGTGGGTGCCGCTGCGAGCTTCATCGGAATCTACGTGTTCTCAATATTTGCGAATGGAGGCATGTTTCTCTTTTGCGAGCGGCGTTGGCGCCGTTCCTTGAGCACAATACCCGGCCTCGAGGCATCCCCTAACCAGCTTCTGATGAGAACGTCCCCTACGCAAGGAGCGTAAGCCTTCATTCGTCGCCTCTGTGCAGCGTTTGAGCAACTGCCTTCCGTTCGCGATTGATGTCGTGCATGAAATGTCCTTAGTACAATGACTTCATTGTTCGGTGGCCAGTCGAGATAAAACGCTTAATAGATGGCGAGGTCAATATACTTTATCGTGCACAAGGGTCGACATATTGAGTACATACTTGCAGCGCGACGAGGCTACCGAGAGGGACTGCGAGCGTCTGCCATCCGGTACCTGATGTGGTCTCGCGTTTTCGAATCATCGCCCATCCCAGTCGAGACCTGCCACAGAGATCAATCGGTGGAAGTTCATCTTATGTGCTATTGGAGGGACTATTTACTGGCCTTCTGGGCACTCAAGAGCTTCTATCGATTTTCCGGCGCGACTTATCCACTGGTGATTCACATAAACGGATTTCCGACCAGAGCAATGCTCAGGGCCTTCACTTTGCATTTTCCAGGATCACGAATAATCGAACAGGAGGAGGCGGATCGGGTTGTGCAGCCGATGCTCGCCCGGTGTCATCTCGATCAGCTCAGCATGCACCGGCTTTCTAATGTGTTTATTCGAAAGCTTGTAGATTTTCAACTGCTGTCCCAGACTCCAAAGATACTGATTCTGGACAGTGATGTACTGTTTTTTCGCTGTCCCGAAGAAATAGTAAGGAGTGCCAAGTCGAACTCAGACAACCTTTTTTTACGCGATTGTTCGTATTGCTACACTATCACGGAAGCCACGGCCGCGCGGTTGTTCGGTGTCACGTTAGTGCCCTACTTGAATGCCGGACTCGGGCTCGTACAGCGCGAACAACTGAGATTGGAGGTCATTGAAGAATTCTTGAGGCACGCAGCGGTCACGCAAGGAGATCCCACGTTTCTGGAGCAGACTCTATATGCCATAGGGTTAAGCGGCCGAACCAATGTTAAGCACTTGCCCGGATCCTACTTGCTGTCAAGGGAGGTAGGCTTGGGGTTTCGCGGGGTCATTGCGCGTCACTATGCGGGCGAGAGTCGCTCGTTGATCACGAGCGAGGGTATAAATTATCTAATCGAGACGGGCTTTCTCAAGGCGAAGGCTGGGTAGTGACCGGGATTACCCCGTGACACTTCGTGTAGGCATCGACGCGCGGATGCTTGGAGTTAGGTCCAAGGGCATAGCACGCTACATTTGGGAGCTATGCAAGGCGTTGGACAATGTCCTTCCACAAGCCGAGTTCTTTCTTTATTGTCGGGCGCCGAGTGGTCTTCCAAGGATTTCGTCGCGCTGGCACGAGCGGGTGGATAGCTCCGTTGCGGGAAAGCAATTGCCGAGCAGTTTATGGGCTGTGGCCAGGGTTGGATTCTTGGCGCGTCGGGATGACGTGAGTGTGTTTTGGGGAGGCACGGGTCTGGTGCCTCTGGCTGGACTGAGAGCCCGGTCAGTCTTGACCGTTCACGATCTGGTTTACAATCTCGAGCCGCGGACGACGAGCAGTCGAGCGAGATGGGCCGCGCGCCTGTTTTTCCGAGCCAGTGTCAAAAGAGCGGATTCTATAGTGTGTAATTCGCATGGGTCTGCGCGGCGCCTCGAAGCTTTTTTGGGCCGTAGGACTGAAGCAGTCATTCGCCCCGGCGTTTCCGATGCGTTCCGGAAAAAAAGCGACGCTGAAGTTCTTCGCGTCCTCTACAACCTGGGCATCCAGCGACCGTATCTATTAGCCGTTGGTACCTGGGAACCGCGGAAGGGTCTCGAACGACTGATTCCCGCCTTTCTCGGCCTTTCCAGCGAAGGGCTCCTGAACGGGCACATCCTTGTGCTGGTCGGCGAGCGTGGCTGGAAAGATTCCTCTATAGCCAAGTTGGTGGAGCACGGCGCCGAGCGAATTTGCGCTCTCGGCTTTGTCGACGATGAGTCTCTTGCGGTTCTTTACAATGGCGCTGATGCGCTGGTCTTCCCGTCGAGCTACGAGGGGTTTGGAATTCCCGTTCTCGAAGCGCGTGCGTGTGGCACGCGGGTTGTTGCCACTGACTTGCCCGAGTTGAGAGAAGCCGGGGGTAGAGATGCGATCTACGTTCCACCGACGGAGCAGGGAATTAGAGTTGGGATCCTCGATGCGCTGGTCTCGAATCGCCCGGGGCCGCTGCAACCTTGCGAGTATGGATGGGCCGAGAGTGCGCGTATTTTCTCTAACGTCCTCACGAGACTGAACGCTACGAGTGAGGCTGCCCGGACCTAGCGGAGTTAAAGAGGAAAACTGTGCCCGGTATCGAGCAAAATACGCGGAAACGCTGGGGCGAGCGACCTTGGCTCACAGCCGCATGTGATCACGCGCTGCGCCGTATCGTTGTGAGAGGCCCCTCCAGGAGTGTCGTTCCCTTATCCCAGATTCCGCGCCGTTTGCTGGTCGTCAAGGTCCACGGTATGGGGGACAGTGTGCTCGTCCGTTCGATACTGGAGCAATTCAAGTCGCGTTGTCCGGAGATGCACATCGGGGTGCTAGCAGGAGTGGGGACAGTCGAGATCATGACGCTGAATTCGGACTTTAGCGTTCACACGTATAGTCAGAAGGAGCGGAATCTCAGGTCGGCGTTTGCCACGCTACTCGAAATCCGGAGTTCTCATTACGACGCTGTGCTGAACTTCGAGCAAGGATCGGTGGCGGGTACCGCTTTTCTTGCTGCGACCGGCATCCCGATTCAGCTTGGCTTCGTTGCCCGCGGACAAGGTACGAAGGCGCACTTTCTCAGTCACGCGCTGCAATTCGATGATAACAGATCGATGTGGCAGTCCTTCGTGGCGCTTGCGCGCCTGTTGGATCCCGGCCTGACCGATTCGATCGGTTCATTTCCGATTCGCTGTGGGCCGGAAACTGAGAAATGGCTGGAGGGCTGGTGGCGAGACCACGTCGGGCTTTGCGACAAGGCAGCCGCAATTCATCTCGGATCCGGGCGGGGTATGGACTTCCGGCGTTGGCCACTGGAGCGATTCGCGCAACTCGCCGAAGAGCTTCGCCACAAGCTTGGAACGGTGTCGATTGTACTGACCGGAATCGAAGCTGAGAGACATTTGATCAAACGTTTCATGGACGAATATTCCGGCCATGCTGTCGACGCTTCAAATTTGGGGAGGATTGAGAGGACCATTGGAGTGCTCAGGCGTTGCGGGCTCCTGGTCAGCAACGATACCGGCGTTATGCATCTGGGCGCTGCGATTGGCGTGCCCACTGTGGGACTATTCGGACCGAACACGCCGCGTCATTGGGCTCCGATAGGACCCCGCGCCACCTATGTTTACGACACGGCCGCGCCATGTAGTCCATGCATCAATAACTACATCAATCGGATGCCGTCTCTTTGCGTGAACGTTGAAAAGAGCCGTTGCATGCACGATATCAGCGTGGCGTCAGTGCTAGTCGCCGCGACGCGCGTGGTCGCGGACGGTTGGATGGGTTAAAGGAGTTTGGCTTCCTCGGTCGCAGACTTGGCGATTCTGGTCAATATCCGGTCCCAGACGGCTGGCCTGACCGGAGTGCAACGCTACATCCGGGAGCTCTGTCGCCGGCTTGCTGGCAGAGTCCGCACTGTCTCTCCGGAGCACCCACTGCACGGAACCAGAGGCCATCTATGGGAACAAATGGTGCTTCCCGGACTAACCAAAGGTCATCTGTTGTGGAGCCCGGCCAATACCGGTCCGCTCACCAAAGGCCGCCAGGTGCTTACAGTCCATGATCTGGCGTGCCTTGACCATCCCGAGTGGTTCGGTACGCGCTTCGCCATGTGGTACCGATCAATTATCCCGCTACTGGCGAGACACGTTAACCGCCTGATCACGGTATCGGAATTCTCAAAACAGCGCTTGGTCGAACTTACACACATACCCGAATCCCGAGTCGCTGTGATACCAAACGGCGTCGACCAGAGATTCCATCCACAATCCGCCGACGATATCCGCGAAATCAGAGAGAAAACGGGCATTCCCTCCCAAGCTTATCTGTTGAGTCTAAGCTCGCTAGAACCGCGTAAGAATCTTCCCTTTTTGCTGGAGGCCTGGGGGTTGAGCGCGCCGCGGCTTCCCACAGACGTGTGGTTGGTAATAGCCGGTGCCGAGGGCAAAGAAAACATTTTCCGTGCCATGAACATTCGAAGCATCCCACCTCGGGTTCTCTTCGCGGGCTTTGTGGCCGACAATGATCTGCCGGCCCTGTACAGTGGAGCAGTTGCGCTGGTTTACCCGTCAATATACGAAGGCTTCGGCTTGCCGGCGCTGGAGGCTATGGCTACGGGTACCGTTCCGATTGTGGCCCATTCAACCGCGCTGCCAGAAGTTGTCGGAGATGCTGGATTATTGATTGATCCTGTCCGGGTTGAGGATTTGGCAGAAGCAATCATACGTGTTGTCGAAGATAGCGATTTGCGCAGAACGTTGTCTCGCCGCGGCATCGAACGCGGTAGAGAGTTCACATGGGAACGCGCCGCCGATTCCACCTGGCGCATACTGACAGAGGCAGATGCAGACTGAGATTCCACAGACGACTCACTGAACCGCGTTTCGCGGACGATAGATTGCGACGCCCTCGCGATCATAATCTTGCTCGTTAGGTCCCGTGTTGCTTGCGACTAACAGTTATCTTCCACGCCCGTTCGAGTAGGCGGCCGATCACATGCGAGATCTTCTCCGCGGCATGCGGCTTTAACCCAGGGATCGCCTGCGCGCCGCTCACGAGATGGCTCACTTCTGACAATCACCTTTTTTTTCGACTGTATGGACTCCTTTAGCCCTTTTGGTCATTCCATTCGGGACAACGCGACGCCTGGGCGCGGTCATCATGTTTTGCGTAATGTAGATAAATATGCCGGCGTTCCACTGGTCTTCTGCCTAGGAATGCTACGACGGCGAAGACGCTTTCCGGAAGAAATTCGACGAATCGGCCTTCTCAACACTGCCGCTATCGGCGACACGATATTGATGAGCGCACCGCTCGCTGACCTGCGTTCGACATACCGGAACGCGGAGATTTGCCTCTTGGTGGGCCCAAGCAACTACGAAGCCGCATGCCTGGTGAGTCCGGCCGATATGGTGGTTAAACTTCCAGTGTTCCACCCACTTTCCTCGGTCCTGCAGATTCGCAAACGAAACCTCGATTTGCTGCTGGATTTCGGACCTTGGGCCAGACTCAACGCTATCTTCGCAGCGCTTTCGCGAGCGAAGTTCATCGCCGGCTTTCGCACGACCGGTCAGCATCGCCACTACGGCTATGATTTGGCAGTCGATCATTTAGCCGATGTTCATGAGCTGGACAACTACAGAAGGTTGTTGTCGGACCTCAAGATCACTTGTCGCCAGCGACCTCGGATAGCTAGAGCAAGAATCCCATCAATCCTCGACGAGCGATTGCGGAAGCCTTATCTTGTTTTCCACCTGTGGCCTGGCGGAACAGGCAGCAAGCTCAAGCAGTGGCCGATAGAGCGTTGGGTGAAGTTGGCGGAACATTTTATCGCAACCGGATACCGAATAGTCCTGACCGGAGGGCCTTCCCAAGGGGTCGCTAATGATCGTGTCATCGATGCAGTGACCTCAGCGCGGCGTCGATTCATTTACAACCAAGCAGGCTTAAGCCTCGCAACAACCGCCGCCTTGATGCTTGCGGCGGCGCTCGTCGTCTCGGTGGATACCGGCGTTATGCACTTGGCCGCAGCACTCGAGGTCCCGCTCGTGGCGCTAATGGGTCCCGCGTGCTCAAAGCGATGGGGTCCGGTCAGTGATCTTGCCGTCGTGCTGGAATCACCTCTCAGCGGATGTGGCTATCTTAACCTCGGTTTCGAGATTCCTGGCGATCCTCCAAAGTGTATGGAAGCCATTTCGTTCGACGCTGTCTGTACAAGATGCGAGCAAACTCTCCTGCTCGATGCTGCTATTCGCTCAGGCGGCCTCCACGGTTGATGCGATAACGATCGGCCTGACGGCAAGCGCCGCCGTGGCTTCCTTTCAGTTTGTTATCTGCTGTTAGCGCTAGATCTGAGAGTGACTCCGAAACGAATGCCCCGCTAACTCATTGAAAAGGTCAGCCCTTGCGCAACCAGGGGAATATCTTTTCTCAAGCTCGGACAACAAAGGGCTTAGGCAACCTTCGTCGTTCAAGTAGCGAGGCACGCATAAGCGTCGCAAACGTTTCTCTGGAGGAACCATCGATGCCATTTTTCGAAGCGGTGAAGGCAAGCCTCTACGATGATCGATTCTATATGGGAGAGGCACAATCTCTCGCTTCGGCTCGGCCGATATCCCGCCTTGTATGCGAACTGCTCAACCCGCGGTCCGTGGTGGATGTCGGATGTGGCTGGGGCGCGTGGCTTTTGGCCTTTGAGGAATGTGGCGTCGCTCGGCTGTGTGGAATTGATGGAGATTATATTAATCGCGAGCGCATGCTTATCGATCCAGAATGTTTCATCAGTCGCGACCTCGCCCGGCCGTTTGAGATTCCTGACACGTTCGACCTAGCGATCTGTTTGGAGGTCGCGGAACATCTACCCGACAGAAGTGGACGCAATCTCGTGCGGGCGTTGACGGCAGCTGCACCTATTGTGGTCTTTTCTGCAGCGGTGCCATCGCAGGGGGGCAGCGATCATGTAAACGAACAATGGCCATCATACTGGCGTGCGCTATTTCAGTCCGAAGGTTTCAGAATGTTTGATCCCGTTCGCCCGCGGATTCGTGAGCACGCCAACGTTCAATGGTGGTATCGTCAGAACCTCGTGGTTTACGCCTGCGCGAAGGCAATAGCGGAGCACCCCGAGCTCGGGCCTGAAGTTCTTTCCCAGCACGAGATCGAATGGGTTCATATTTCTATGGTTAAGCGGAATCGTGATCTCCGCGCGATGATGCGCAAGTTGCCAGGCTTCATGGGGATCTGGACGCGAATAAAGCCGTGCGTGCGTCCGACACCGCGCTCGGACTCCGCGACCGCCAATGCTCTCGCCTCTGTGCGCTCTGTTTCGAGGCTTCCACGGTGAGGTGAAGCCTGGATCTCCTCCTCGCGCCACCGCAGAAATGATCAACTGTTTTCCAACGCGGGCGACTGTCCCAGCGTGGTGACGACAGATTTCGCGATCCTAATTACGACTGCCGCTTAGCTGATTGTCGCCGAACCGTAGTGCCTTGTTGGCCGCGCGACGCACTGGAACGCCCCGCCGCCAAGCAATCGCTGTCCGCAACATGATGCGACATTTACGCAGCCTGGCTGGGCCCGGAATCAATCTCCGCGATCCCTTACAACCAGCCATCAAGGACCGGTCGATCCACGTCATACGAAATACCCGACACGCCTCTCTGTGGTACCCGGTCTTTTCGGATCCTTCCCTTGGTCTCACATTTCTAGCAGGGAATCAACCGGTGTCTCTCTGCGCACGCCCTTCAGTCGTATGCTAAATAATCCTCAGAAAAACGACCTCGCTCGCAGTCTCGATTCAGGATGCATCGTGCTAGCGTTCGCCGGCGCGAGCGGAATCGCCACGCTACTGAGCACAATAGGACTATTCAAATGGCCCGAACACATTTCTCGCACTCTCGATGGTTGGCCCCCTGACTATGTGATTCTGCTTGTATCAAGCCTCGTACTATGGGCGATCGTAAGTGCTCACGCCGGCCTTTATAGGTTGGATCGCGTAGAAAGTTCCAATCATGCATATTGGCGACTGGGACGTGCCCTACTGTTATGGCTTGGCGCGACCGGCGCCGCGATCTTCTTTCTGAAGCTGCAAACCGTGAGTCGGCAGTTCAATTTGAGCTTCTTCAGCTTGGCAGGCGGACTCATAGTTGCTCGTCAGTTTATCGAAGGCGACCTGCTGGTGCGCGGCCTCAGGAGCGGAGGCACCACTCGTAGCGCTGTAATCGTGGGTCCCAAAAGAGAGGCGGAATGGCTCCTCGGTGTGCTATCTGCCAGGCGCGAATGGTACGGGTCTATAACGCTCACCGACCTCAAGAAGGTAGAATCGGCGCTCAATGGACGTCCTCACAACGACAAAGGCGGTGCTGCGAGCGACCTCGCTGAAATCTTCCTGTTGCCTGGCGCTGCCGAACAGGCACTTTTCGAGGAATGGGCCTTGAGACTGGTCAAACAGGGCAGGATTGTTCACGTTGTCCCTGCTCTGATTGACGCGCGCCTCTTCCGGCGAAATCTCGGCGATATAGCCGGCACGCCGACCCTAACGTTGGAAACGGCAAATCCGGACGGCTTGGAGAAGGTGATCAAACGGCTGGTCGATGCAGTGGCGGCCGGACTTCTTCTGATTCTTCTTTCCCCCCTAATGGCGATCATAGCATTCCTCGTCAAACTCACATCATCTGGGCCGGCAATATTCCTCCAGGAGCGACTGGGCAAGAACGGAAGCAAATTCAGGATACTGAAGTTCCGAACCATGAGAGCGAATGCCGAGCAACTACTGCTGAGCAGTCCCGAGTTATATCAGCAATACCAAGAGAACAATTTCAAACTTCCAGATGGACAGGATCATCGGATTACGAAGATCGGAAAGCTCCTGCGCGCGTCAAGCCTCGATGAATTGCCTCAGCTTGTCAACGTACTTCGTGGTGATATGAGTCTCGTCGGCCCTCGTCCTATAGTGCCCGCGGAAATCCATAATTACGGTGAGTATGCTTCGCTGCTGCTTTCGGTCAAACCCGGTATGACCGGCAATTGGCAGATTAATGGCCGTAGCAAAATTGTGCAATATTCTGACCGCGTGAAACTCGACATCGAGTATGTGCGGGACCAATCCACCAGTGCCGATCTTCAGATCTTAATTCGAACTGTGGGCGCCGTCGCTCGCATGGACGGCGCCTACTGATGAAAGCTCGCTTCCGGAGCCTTTTCCTGGATCTACGCCTTAGGCTTTTCGACAACTCGACCCTATGAACACATCCTAGTTCGTCTACCACACTATGCTCTCCGCCTCTCTTACATGCGGGATTCACGGAGATCGGGTGATGACAGTCAAAGAAGTGACTCGCTATATCTTCATTGCCATCGGCTGCCATCTGGATAGTGACCCAAGGCAGCGAGTGCGACATTCAGTCCAAAGATTCAGTATTAAATAAGGCTGTGGCGGACTGCGAAACGAAGTCCCCACAGCGGCCCGATGTCGCTGAAGACACTTTCAGAGACGCCTTTTACGGTGCTCCCATGAGCCTATGAATATTCCCGCCAGTGGCATCATTCTCATTCCACTTTCGATAGGAATCCTCGTTTTCGCCCCATCGCGACTGACCGAATGGGCGATGTTCACCACTATCTTTCAAGCTGCGGCAATAGCCAACCTTGGAGGCGGCTTCGCCATCGGTGTCGCACCATACTTCTTCGTGGCGCTGCTGGTTGCCGTAAGGCTGATTCCACAATGGTGGAGCGGGTGCGTTCGTTTCGACCGTAATGAGCCCACCTTACGGCATATGCGCGTGCTCGCGCTGTTTGTCGTTTGGACCGTGTTTTCGGCCTTTGCCTCACCCGTGCTGTTCGCGGGTACGGCAGTTGACAGTCCGCGAAAGGGGGTCGATCAGAGCTTCTTTTCTCAGATGCCTCTCCATTGGAGCTTCAGCAATGCCGGACAGGCCGCATATATGCTGTTGAACTTCATTATGCTCCTGCAAATGGTACGAATGAGCCGTCAAGCAGGCTATCTTGAGCGCCTCCAGAGGACGTTTTCATGGTCGGGAGTCTGCGTAGTTGCGATTGGAGCCTATCAGCTTCTTTGCCCCCATTTGGGTCTGCGCTTTCCCGCGTGGTTGTTTAACAGCAACACGGCGTGGGCACAGGCCTACGAGCAAACATTCAGCGGCATTTCGAGGTTATCGTCTACTTTTGTCGAACCTTCGGATGCGGCGTCCTTTCTTTCCGCGTGGGCATTATTCGAGTTGACCATCGTGATCTCCGGCACCAAAAACAGGGGTTGGCACTGGCTTTGCGTGGTCGCCGGTACCATAGCTCTTGTGGAGACGGCATCCACCACCGGCTACATTACCGTCGCCTTGATGTGCACGGCGATATGCATCACTACGTTGAAGACTGTTCTAACTCGCGGTCGCTTAAATTTACGGGCGGTGCTGGTCGTGGGCATTATGGCGGTAGGAGCGATTGTCGCGCTGGCGGTGATGCCGAGCGCGCAATTGGTTTTAAATAGTGTACTGTTTGGAAAAGCCTCGTCGGCATCTGGAGTTCATAGAATGGCCACGCTCGGCCGGGCGGTGGAGGTCTTTTACAATACCCTGACTTTGGGGGCGGGCCTCGGTTCGAATCGCGCGATGAGTCTCGCGTTTTATGTGCTGAGCAACCTCGGGTTGCCCGGTATTATTCTACTGTCTTGTCTTCTGTTTCAACTATCTTTTCAGTACTTGCAACTCAAGCGAGCGTGGCCGTGTTTTGCCAATCGACTATTCGTTCAGGCGGCTGGCACCGCATACGTGGCAAACCTTATGGCAATGGTTTTTTCGGGTGCTGAGGTTACTACGCCACGTCTATGGATCCTGTGGGGGATGCTGTTAGCGGGTCTCCGCCAGGGCTGGTGGCTCGTCGTCGAGACAGCGGGCCGCCAGGTTATCGAGCTTGACGCCGCTAGTGTTATTGAGCCCGGAGATGAACTTCCATTTTCACTCTCGCATTCGCAAGGGCACCAGGGTCTCGGCCAAGCTTAACCTCAACATTTCCACAGTGATCGATGGCGAGATTACCGGCGACGAATATTTGGCGCGGTGGTTTGTGCGCGTTTCACGGCAATGAGTATGAAGATCGCAGGCTCGGACAGCGGGCGACGTTGGCTGCGGCTGCTGGTACGCGTGATACATCCGAGATTTTCAACGGGAGCGGAGATTTTTGATCGATAGAGTAAAATTAGGCCCACAACTGCGGCCGCCGAACACCAACATCGTCGCTCAAACCCACCGAAGAAACTCGGACGAGATCAAGGTCTTCATTCATCTCGGTCCTGGGTTTGGTGCGGCGAAGTGGTTTAAACGGTATGAACGCGGCCTGATTCCAGGCCTCAACGAGCCGTTGCCTTATGGTTATTATCGGGCTCGCGGAGACGGGCTCTGGATCGAGTATTCCGAGGACGCCGATGAAGGTCCAATAACCTCATTCTTGCGACGCTCACTCTGCCAGGTCGCTGGCTTCGACGTAATTCACGCGTGGAGGAACCGCGAAGGACTCCTGAACGCTGATATTGTGTGGGCACACACGGAACGCGAGCACCTCGCTGCCCTGCTCCTCTTTTCATTGCTCGCACCGGACAAAAGGCCCAGCATAATTGCTCAATGCATATGGCTGTTCGACCAATGGCCGCGCTTTGGCTGGGTGAGACGCAGCATATATGTATGGCTGCTCAGACGAGCTGACATCGTTACAACACTCTCTCCGGAGAATCTGAACGCCGCACGCAGGCTTCTACCCGGATCGCGCACTGAACTCGTGATGTTCGGCGTTAAGTCCGACTCATTGAGACCGCCACGTAGATCACCTTGCCGTCGCCCTGTACGAATCGGCGCCTTGGGTAGTGATATGCATCGCGACTGGAAAACACTGTTACGGGCCTTTGGAGGAATCCAGGATTTCGAGCTAAGGATCGCGTCCGCCAAGGTTAGCCCACGATCTACCAGAGGCGCCTCCAATGTCGAAGTGGAGCCGGCCCGGACCGAGGAACAGGTTAAAATGCTCTACGAATGGGCAGATATCATCGTCGTGCCTTTGAACCCTAACCTCCATGCTTCAGGTCTTAGCGTCATCCTCGAGGCTACGATTTTCGGACTGCCAGTGATATCGACTGACACTGGCGGCCTTAGGGCTTATTTCTCCAACGAAGAGGTGCACTACGTTCCGATTGCCGACGCACTCGCGATGCGACGGGCGGGTCGGGAACTGGCTGAAGACGACGAGCGGCGCTTTAGGCTGGCTGATGCGGCGCAACGCCGCATCGTCGAAGGCGGCCTATCGTCGGAGCGCTACGCACTGCGGCATCGACGGCTGAGCCAGGAACTTCTGGGCCAAACCCGTTTGCAAGTCCCCCTTTCTTTGGGTCGGCAATCATCGGGTTAAAGCGTGCTGTCGCGGCCCCAGTCGGCGTAAACCTCAGCGTTGCCGCGAGCGTAGCGGCTGTTATGAGTAGAAGTTTCGTCGGCTAAGGGGCTGCCTACCGTGAAGCGATGACGGCGCTTCGATCTTCATAGGCCAAAAAATTATGATCAATCCCGGACACTCACCCGCTTCGTGTAGCCTCGAACAGTTGATGTCGTCTGGTCTGATTAACAATAGTGGGCCACTTTCGTCTCAATGTTATCTGAGCCAACCTTTCTCGCACGTGATAATTGATGATTTCCTTAATGGCGAAGTCGCCCTAAACCTCGCTAGAGAAATCAGTGCCATACGCGACAGGGATTATCGAGTGTCATTCAGAAGTCTAGCCCAGAAAAAATTGCAGTTGGGCGATATTAAAGGAACAGCGCCGCATATTTACCCTGTGCATGAAGCTCTAACGACTCCATCCTTTGTACGTTTCATCGAGATCGTGTCGGGTTACTCGGGCCTCCATGGCGATCGCCTATTCGCGGGCGCGGGCCTGCAACGTTATCACTGCGGTGGCTTCAGTGAAATTCATCTGGACTCCAATCGCCATCCATTCGACACAGGCTTACATCATCGCGTGAACCTGCTCATTTTTATGAATCCGGCATGGCGGGAAGAATGGGGTGGTGAGCTTGTGCTGTGGTCGAGTCGAAATGGCCGGCCGGTCCGGCCCGCGGTCACCGTACAACCAAAATTCAATCGAGCCGTCCTCTTCACGGTGACAAGGAAGTCTTGGCATAGCGTAAACAGGATTCGATGTCCTCGAGGTCATTCTCGGAACTCGATCGCTATCTACTATTTCAATCGCATCGCCGCGGCGGACGACGAAAGGCCCAGATCGGTGATATGGCATTCGAGGCACAGTTGGCCCCGCCAAGTCCTGTTTGAATTGTCGAACCGAGTCATTACGCTCGCCAAGCCTCATGCTCGCTATCTACGCTGGCTTCGATCGAATAAGTTCGACGGCGTTCACCCATCGTGACTCACTTCTTTTCAAGCGCGCAGCTTTGGATCTTGCACAGGCGAGAAGCGCCGCAGCCAGCAACTGACGCCGGCAAGCTCCAAAATCAAAGGAGAGAGAGGCAATGGATGCATGCGTGATGTGCAGACGCAGGGTTGATCCGGTTGAAAACTGGATTAAATGCCACCTCTGGGGCGGATTCGGGATCTTCCACTGGCGCTGCTTTGGTGAATATTTACGCGATCATAGTGAAGAGCGGGTCGAGAATGCTATCTGGCAGGTCAGTCATCCCGTTTGAGCGCGCCAGGCCAAGCTGGGGCTTTCATGAGTCGAGGAATTTTTTAGATTCACCGCCTCTGTACTGCTCATAGATACCTGGAGCTTCGGCGCCAAATGTGAGCACTGTTTCTGTGCAGGAAGAACCGGAGCCGGCTCGTATATGGCGCCTTGCGAGGCGCCTTTTAATTGCTGTTGCGCTGGGCTGGTCTGCCAATCGCCCAACCTGGGTGCGAGTCTGGCCGGAGTTTACATGAAAATGTTGGCTAAAAATTGCACCGCGGAAGTCGCCTCTTTCAGCGGAACAAGCGAAACCGTCTTAGTCGCAATCGCGGTCGCGGCGATGCTTATCGCCCTGCTGAAACCCGTCTGCGCGCAAACTTCAAGCACAGGTCAACAGTCGCTCGTGGTAACTCGGTTCGGCGCAAAGTGCGACGGCGTCACCGACGATACCAAAGCCTTTCAAGCCGCCCTCGACGCCGCCGGTTCAAAGTGTAGAGCTGATGGCGCATATGTGATCGCTGGATTCCGCACCGTGCTGGTACCCGACGGCGCGATCTGCAAATTGAACGGGCCGCTGATTGATACCAAAAGCGACTGCGTCGGCCTCTCGAGTTACGCCGGAGCGACGCTTGATTTCGTCGGACTTCCCAGCGGTAAGACTGCCGTGACATTGAACCCACTCGCCCATGGCGCGTACTCGGGCAACGTCACGCGCTTCGAAAACATCCAGATGATTGGCCCAGGGCCAAAAAGCAATACGATCGGTATTAGCAGTGCTACGCCCAACACAACTTACCGCCAATTCAACATCCACGGCTTCGGGCACGGTTATGAAGTACACAGCGGCTCATGGGAGAATCATTTCGTCAATGCGACGATCTCGGACTGCGGCGTGGATCTATACTGCGGCAGCGGCCTCAAGGACGCGGGCGAGCAGATTACCTTCGAGGGCGGAAGTCTCTTCAACAGTGGTCAGGGGATCGAAAACGACAGCTGCGAATTCAACATCAGCAATTCCTCGTTGGACGAATTCAGCGGCCCAGCGGTAGTCAACGGCGGTGGCTCGACGCGGCTCAATAGCGACCATATCGAGTACGTCAACAGCACGACCAATGAGCCGTTGGTGGTGTCCGGCAACGCTTGCAACGCATGGGGCAGCATCACCATGGAGGGCGGGCAGATTCAGTTCGATCATACTGCGCCAAAGGCCTTGGCCAGGAATGACGGCGGACCCGGGCCCTGCGGCGGCGGCGGGTGGGGCTCGTACATCCGCATCAGCAATGTGTTCCTGGGTAACATTCCAATGAATTCCAACGGCGCGCCAGTAGTGACAGGTTCCAACTCCAGCCAGATCGCCGTCTGCCATGCCACTAAGGGTGACGGCGGAGGCGCGATGGGCAACGTCCCAAATATTGGCCGCAAGAACCTGCCAAACCAGGAGCAGTGTTGATCCATGCCGTTCTCGGCGCGTTTCGGTCCGAGAAATCGTGGAGACGTCAGCGAAAGTTTCATATAGGGCACCTTCGGCTGGCGCACGAGTCCTGATTCGACGGCACCAACCACGCGCCGCGAATGGCGCACTGTCACGGCAATTCGTTGCGCCGCCCCGAAGGCTGAATGTGAAACGCGGATGAGAATTGAGAGTTGGCGGAATTCGACGAACGAGGCGTCCCCGCGGCGCGATCCGATCGAGCGATCGGCCGCGCGCCGCGATGGATTTACGAAGACTGCCTTGGTGTGCGGTCTAGTCGTTCGTCTTGGTCCAGACGTGGGCACTCAGGATCGGAGTGTCGGCCGCGATCCCGGCAGGCGGAGTTCCGGCAACGACTGTCTGCTCGACCGTCGCGAGCCGCTTTCCGTCCGGGCCGTCCAGGTAGCCGACCACGGTGTCGGTACCACCACACTGCGAGTTATTCGTAGCAACGGTCTCGCCAGGCGTAACTGCGGGCCCCGGTGTAATGTTGAGCGTCAGTATCGACCTCCCCGTGGCAGAATCGATGACGTACGTGCCGGCGAGTTCGCAGGTGAAGGAATCGCCTGAACCGGGCGAGTCGTAGTTGATGGTCTCCTCGCCAGTCGAGATATTTCCGCTGCCGTCAAACTGAAGATATCCGGCGGCGACAAACGGCACCGCGGAGGTGGGAGGGGTGGACGAAGCGTCCCAGGCAGTGCCTCCCTCGATGTACCGCCCGTTCATGTTGTGCACGCTGAAGTTGCCATGACCGGGCCTTGCGAGCGCTATCATCGGACTCAAGAAAAGCATGCCCACGGTCAGAGCGGTGGTAAATACTACTGAACTAGTTCGTCGAAACGACATAAACATCTCCTCTTTCACTCGACTGATCCTCTTTCACTCGACTGAGTATATTCTCGATTCGACAAAAAGCGGCGCCGAGATCGCGTGCTAAACATCTAATCGGTAATGCTCAGCACATATCGGTTCGTATTTCTCTGGACGAATAGGCAATCGAGACCCTGCGCCTAAGCGTGGTGGACAAATTGTCGGACAGTGCGTGTTAGCGGAGAGTCGCCCAGCATGAGTGTAATGAGTAAGGGACGGCGAACACCGCACACCAGCGCGGCAGGCATGCGCGGGTCTACGGACGGCGCGCGAGATCGAAGGTGTCGGCGATCAGTTCGTAGGAGCGCATCCGCGCGCGATGATCGTGGACGATCGTCACGATCATCAATTCGTCAACCGCGAGCTGGCTCGCCATGTCGATCAGTTGCGTACTCGCGCGTTCGGGACCGCCGATCACGTAGCGGGGAAATTCGCCAGTCTCATGCACAGGATCGGCGGTGCGGGGTCCGAGTTCCGCGAGCGCTTCCTCGGGAGTGGGAATCGGCCGCACGTCGCCCTGCCGTACGCGGCGGCGGAAAAGCCGAGCGCTGGAGGCTAGCCGTTCGGCCTCTTCGTCGGTCTCGGCGCAGATCACGCCCAGCGCGAGGATGGTATGCGGTTGCGAGCCATTGGACGGAATGAAATGCGACCGATAGTGCTCGAGCGCGGGACGCGTCGGCAACTGGTCGATGAAATGTGCGAAGGCGTAGGGCAAGCCGAGTTGCGCGGCGGCTGACGCGCTCCACAGGCTCGACCCCAGCAGCCATACATCGGGTGCCCCTGGCATCAAGGGCGACACCACGATGCGATGGAACGGATGGTCGGGCGGGAACCCGTCGTGCAGGAACGCGAGTAATTCGACCAGCAGCTTGGGGAAATCGTCGCCTGGCGGTTGACGGTCGCGGTCGCGGCGCAGCGCATAAGAGTCTAGCGGGGTACCGCCCGGAGCGCGCCCGATACCGAGGTCGATGCGGTCGGGATAGAGCGCGTGGAGCACGCGAAAAGTTTCGGCGACCTTGAGCGGGCTGTAATGCGGCAGCAGGACGGCCCCCGAGCCAACCCGAATCGTCGAGGTCTCGGCCGCGACGCGGTCGATCAGGATTTCCGGCGCGGGACTGGCGAGCGCAGGAATCGCGTGATGCTCGGCGATCCAGTAGCGGTGATAGCCGAGGCGGTCGGCGAGCCGGGCAAGCTCGATCGTATTGCGCAGGGCGTCGGCCGGCGTGAATCCGGCGGGTACTGGCGATTGGTCGATTACTGAGAGCTTCACTGGCGTATTGAATATGCCAACGGGCGCATTTCGCGAAGATTGGCGGGCCGGTCCGGGTTCATCGGTAATCAGAATCGCATGCCGTGTGCCCTCGTGTCATCAAGGGCCGAATTCACAGCGGATTTGCCCGCTTATTTAATTTCGATCAGGCGTTGAATAAATCGCAAAAGACCCGCGTCCAATAGTTATGAGCGGAAGTTGATGCCGCACCCCGGTTACTCCTCCTCCCTGTAGTCGGGGACCGCTCGTTGCGAGACGGGCGGCGTAAAGGCGGGCGTTGGGGAGACTCCCCCCTCCCTCAACGTCCCGCCTTCTTTTTTTCCTGCCCACCCCATTGGCGATTATTTGCACTTGGCTCGGCTTGACAGCACACTAAGGCGCCGTCATCGTTCAATGCTAAATGATTTGGCGACGACGATGTCTGGTGCTGGTGCCGGTGCTGTCTTTTCTGGCAGCAGCGTTGATTATGAGTTGCGGTGGTGGCAGTTCGAACCCGACATATCCCACGGGGAGTGCGAGTTCGATCCTGGCGATCAACGTGTGCGCGGGTCCGCCGCCAACGCCAACGGCATCGCCAACCCCCGGCCACACCCCGACCCCAACCCCAACGCCCATCTGCACGCCGATCGTGACCAGCGGAGCAGTCTGTGTACCGAATACGTCGCTGTTTTGCGGGACAAACCTCAACGGCCAAACCGTTGGGACTACGGTACCCTTTAATGCCCAAGGTATCTTCGGCTACATCGACCAGCCGAAAACACAGAAGTATCGTGACGTCACCAACAACACCAGCACGCTTTGGAACCCTGTGACGGCGTCGGTAAACTTCCCCGGCGTCATTAGTTACATCGGCAACGGAGAGTTTGTGGGCGTGACGACCGGATGCACCTACTTCACGGTATCGGACGCCGGCTTCTCGCAGACGATATTGGTGGGCGTCAATGTCGATCCGGCCACGTGCCCAACGCCGCCGGGGACGGCGCCGGCCGCACCGGTGTCTAGCGGGCCGTCGCCGACGCCTTGAGCGGGCATGCCGCGAGCGCAGAGCGGTTTGACTCCTTATTCGCACGCAACTAGTGTCCGGCTGCGTAGAGGCATCATGGAACGTCAGGAACGGCGTGCGCAGGTTTTGCGCCACGCCAAGCGAATATTCGCCCGCAAGGGCTACCATCGCACCAATATAAGCGACATTATCGGACGCGCCCGCATTGCGCGTGGCACGTTCTATCTCTACTTTCAAAACAAGCGCGACATCTTCGAGGAATTGCTCGAACAGACCCTGCGCGAGTTGCGCAATCGAATCCAGCGGCTACGGATCGGTCCCGGCGAGCCCAATCCGGTCGAGCAACTGCGCGCCAATCTGACCCGCGTGCTCAACTTCGTGCTGGCCGAACGCGAGTTGACCGATATCCTGCTTAACCATTCGACCGGCTTCGATCGTGAACTCGACGCGAGGATTCGCGATTTTTACGAGCGGGTAGCCGATCAGATTCAGCGCTCGCTCGATCTCGGAATTGAAATGAATCTGGTACGACAATGCGACACGCGAGCGGTTTCGTATTGCATCCTGGGCGGCGTCAAGGAAGCCGTCGGACAGCTATCGCGCGACCGGCGACGCCACGCCGGCACCCTGGCGGAAGAAATTTTGGACTTCGGCTTGCGCGGCGTCGCACGCGCGGAACTATTGGCAGCCGCCGGATTGCTGGATGATTCGACGTCACCCGGCCGAGCCGGTTTTATTGGGCCCAGAATAGACTGACATGTCAGTTTACGATCACGGTAGCAAACGCCATGGACGCTCCGTCAGGGGCGCGGCATTTTACGATCTCGACGGCACCCTGATGGGGCTGAACCTGATTCATGGCACGCTCTTCGCGTTTACTAATATCGGCGAATGGACCGGGCGGGTGAGTTACGTCTTTGGACTCGCCGCGCGGCTGCCGCTGCTCTACCTCGCCGAACGGCGCGATCGCCATCTGCTGAACGTCACGCTGTTCGAGATGTTCAAGGGCATCTCGCGCGATCGGCTGATGACGCTTGGCGAGGAGTATTGCGACCGGGTGCTGATGGGCAACATGTATCCGCGTGCGGTCGAGATGCTCGCGGCAAATCGCGATGCCGGCCTCGAACCGGTACTGGTGACCGGCTCGCCGGACTTCATCGTCGCACCGCTCGCCCGGCGGCTCGGCATCGATACTTACGCCGCCAATCGATTGGTCTATAGCCGCGGGCTCGCAACCGGGCGCCTGCACAACCCGGTGATGGCGGGTGAGGCCAAGGCCGCGTGGTGCATGGAATACGCGGGGGCCAACCGGATTTCGCTGGGCGCGTCGTGGGGCTATGCCGACTCGCATTATGACCTGCCCTTTCTGGCGGCCCTCGGCCATCCGGTAGCGGTAAATCCCGATCGGCGGCTGCGCGCGGTGGCGCGCAGCCGTCAATGGCCGGTGGTCCGCTTCGCCAAGGCGGCGGGCATTCGCAGCACCGGCGGCATCGGCCCCGAAGCGGCCGAGGAATGGATCGAGAGGAAATTCAATGGCGCGGCCCGAGGCTAAGCTCAAGGAGCTCAAACCGGCGGAGCTCAAGCACGAGGTCGGCGCGCGGCGCGATCTGGTGGTCACCCTCAATCGCAAGTCGGAGCCGCGGCTGATCCCTTACGGCGAAGATTTCCTGTTCGAGAAGCTGCCGGCCGGCACCCGCGTGATCTATCCGCCGCCCCCGCTCGACGCGCTGCCCGATCCGGACACCGCGATTCGCTACGCCCTGCTCCATCCGCTCAACGCCGATCCGTTGTTCGCGCAGCTCAACCCGAACATGCGCGTGACGATCGCGATCGACGACCTGAGTCTGCCGCTGCCGCAGATGCGCCGGCCCGATATCCGCGAACGCCTGCTCAATCAGGTTCTGCAGACGCTCGCCGATTACGGCGTTGACGACGTGCACATCGTAATCGCGACCGCGCTTCATCGCCGTATGACCGAGCGTGAGATTCGGCGCATGGTCGGCGAGCGCGCCTTCAGGCAATTCTGGCCCGACCGGCTTTACAACTTCGACGGCGAGAACCGCGCCGAGATCGTGCGGCTGGGCAAGACCGATCATGGTGAGGAGGTCTGGCTATCGCGGCGCGCCGCGGAATCCGACCTCGTGCTCTACCTCAATATCAACCTGGTGCCGATGGACGGCGGCCACAAGTCGGTCGCGGTTGGCCTCGCCCCCTACCAGAGCCTGCGCCATCATCATAATCCGGCGACGCTCCGCGATAGTCATTCGTACATGGACCCGACGCGCTCAGCGCTGCACAACTCGGCCAACCGGATGGGCCGAATAGTCAATCAGCAGCTCAACGTCTTTTCGATCGAGACCGCCGTCAATACTCAGATGTACGGTGGGATGCTCGATTTCATGCAGAAGAATGAAGATCGTTTCAACGACTGGGATCGGCTGCGCCTCAAGGGTTTTCGCTGGACGCTGGGAAATCTGTCGAATGACCTGCGCCGCCAGGCGCTTCATCAGTACGCCGCGCCCTACGGGATGACCGGGGTGTGGGCGGGCGAGACCGAGACCGTCCATCGCGAGGCGCTCGCTCGCGTGTTCCAGCAATACGCGGTGCCGGTCAAGGGTCAATCGGACATCCTCATTGTCGGCGTACCGTATATCTGTCCGTACAATGTCAATTCGATCATGAATCCGGTGCTCGTGCAGTGCACCGGCCTGGGCTACCTGTTCAATATGTACCGCAACAAGCCGCTGGTGAGGCCGGGCGGCACGATGATCATCTGTCATCCGCTGCGCGACGAATTCCATCCGGAACATCATCCGAGCTACATCGAGTTCTTCCATCGATGCCTGGCGGAAACCACCGACGCGCCGCAACTGGCTAAGCAGTTCGAGGCCGAATTCGCGCACAACCCCACCTATACTCACATGTACCGGTATGGTCACGCCTATCACGGCGTTCATCCGTTTTACATGTGGTATTGGGGCGAACCGGCGCGCCAGCACGTCGGCCGTGTGATCGCGGCCGGATGCGAGGAACCCGAGGTGGCGGCACGGATGGGCTGGGAATCCGCCGACACGCTCGCTGAAGCGATCGCGATGGCCACGGCCGACCAAGGACGTTCGGCCACGATTACCTATTTACACCTTCCGCCATTAGTCATTGCGGACGTTGAATAGGGCCCGTGTCCAATTAGGCAGATGTCAATTGCGGCGAGTGTGAGATAGCCCAGATGGCCACCAAAACGGTCACGCGCGCGCGCAAACTCGCGGCGCCGGGGGCGATGCCGCCGCTCGACAAGGTTTTGCGCTCGCGGCGTATCCTGCTCACGGGCAGCACCGGATTCCTCGGCAAGGTGCTGCTCTCGATCCTGTTGCGCGATCATCCGGAAATCGCGCGTATCTATCTTTTGATCCGAGGTGATCGGCGTTCCAGCCATCTGCGCTTTCGGCGCGAAATTCTCGACTCGCCGGCGCTCGCCCAGCTACGCGAACAGTTGGGCGCACGCTTCGATCGCCATCTCGAAGAGAAAGTCGAAATCGTTCCCGGCGATATCACCGAGCCGGGACTGGTCGGCGATGGCGTGAACGCATCGGCCCTCGCCGCGATTGACGCCGTGATCCATTGCGCAGGACTGGTGAACTTCGAGGCCTCGCTGGAAAAGGCGATTGCGATTAACACGGTCGGCGTCGCCAACGTCATCGAATTCTGCCACGCGCAAGGCGCCGCACTGGTCCACGTTTCGACCTGCTATGCGGCTGGTGTTGCGGACGGCCAGCGCTTCGAGGACGACGTTCCCATCGACTGGTGTCCGAGCGGGCGGCGTAACTTCAACCTGCAGCGTGAAATCCGGGACGCCCGGGCCGCGGTCGATCGCCTGGAGGCGGAATCGCACGATCACGCGCGCCAGGCGGAGTTCAGCGCGGCAGCCGACGACGATCACACTGGCGCGGCCGGCGGCGACCATCGCGATCGCGCCATCGAAACGCGGCGCAAACAATGGCTCGAAGACCGACTCAAACAGGTCGGACGCGAACGTGCACTGAGCTGGGGCTGGCCGAATACCTATAGCTATACCAAGAGCCTGGGCGAGCAATTGGTGCTCGCCGCGCGCGACCGGGTCGCGGCCACCATCGTGCGTCCATCGGTGATCGAGAGCGCATTATGCGATCCGCTGCCCGGATGGAACCAAGGCGTCAATACCAGCGCGCCACTGACTTATCTGGCGGGACGGGGTTATCGCTTCTATCCAGCCAAAGGTGAGTTGGTATTGGATGTCATTCCGGTCGATCTTGCCGCGCACGCGATCGTCCCGGTGCTGGCGGCACTCCTGCTTAAGCGCCACCAGCCGATCTACCAACTGTGCACGTCCGACGTGAATCCGTTGCCGATGCGCCGGCTGGTCGAGCTCACGGCTTTGGGAAACCGCCGCGACCACCGCCTCAACGGCGGCCCGATGGGGAAACTCGCGCCCCATCTCGAAGCCGTCGTGGTCTCGCACAATACCTACGAGTTGGTAAGCGACCGGATCCCCGCGATGCTCAAGCAGACGGCGGCGCTGGCCCGCTCGGTGCTGGGCGACGGCTCGTCGCCGGCGCGCAAATTCGAGCAGCAGGTCGATCGGATTTGCGCGGGCGCCGAGCTCGCCCGATCGCTGGTTGAAGTATATCGGCCATATATCCAGGATCTGGTTTACACGTTCCACGGCAGGAACATTCGCCAGCTTTACGCTTCGCTCACGCCCGGCGATGCCGATCGCCATCCATATCATCCGGACCGCATCGACTGGAATGACTATTGGATCAATATCCACTTGCCGGGACTGCGCCGGCATATTTTCCCGCAGCTCGAACTGCATACGCGCGCGCGGCCGAGCGGATCGTTTCGGTACAAGACCCTGGTCGAGATGCTCGATCGGACGGCGGACCTCTACGGCGCCCGCCCGGCGCTGGATGCGCGCGAGCCGTCGGGGCAGCGGACCTCGATTAGCTATCGCGAATTGCGCGACCGCGCGCGCCGCGCGGCACTCCTGCTCGGTACGCGCGGAATCAAATCGGGCGATCGGATATTGCTGATCGCCGAGAACTCCCTCGAATGGGTAATCGCTTATTTCGCGATCCTCCTCGCGGGAGCGGTCGCGGTGCCGCTCGATCACCTGATTTCCGCCGACGAACTCCTCACCATTTCGCGGATCGCCGCGCCGCGCGCCGTGCTCGTATCGGCAGCCTGTGCGAAACGGCTCGGCAATGCGGTACGCGGCGGGGCGAACGGCATCGTCGAAATGGAACTCGCCGACCTCGAACGGCCATTCGTGCTGCGCGCCACGCCCGCTGCGCCAGTGACTATTGAGCGCAAGACCCTCGCCTCGATTGTCTTCACCTCCGGCACCACCGGCACACCCAAGGGCGTGATGCTGACGCACGGAAACTTTACCGCGCAGATCGCCGCGCTCGGACGCGTCTTCGCCCTCGGCGGCGACGACGTCGTATTATCGTTGCTGCCGCTTCATCACACTTTCGAGTTCACCTGCGGATTGCTGCTGCCGATCGCGAGTGGTGCACGCATCGTTTATCCGATTGGCATCGACGCCGCGGGCCTTTCCCGCACGCTCGCCGATGTGCGGCCGACCGCGTTGGTCGGCGTCCCCGCCCTCTGGGAGGCGATCCATCGCCGCATTATCGATACGGTTGAAGCCCGCGGGCCGCTTTTTCAGGCCGCTTTCAATCAGTTGCGCGACCTCAACCGACGGCTCGACAGCGACTATCGTCTGAACCTCGGTACGATGCTGTTTCGGCCCGCCCATGCCGCACTGGGTGGACGCTTGAAGCTCGCTGTCAGCGGCGGCGCGGCGCTCCCGCAGCGCGTTGCGCGATTTTTCAACGATATCGGAATCAAGCTGCTCGAGGGCTACGGGCTGACGGAGTCGGCGCCGGTGCTGAGCGTCGCGCGTCCCGACGAACCGCTGCGGCCGGGCTCGGTGGGCAAGCCGCTCGCGAAGGTCGAGATCAGACTGGCGAACGCCAAGGGCGACGATCAAGCGTACCGCGCGAATCGCGCAAATCAGGACGACGGCATCGACCAGGTCGGCGAAATCCTCGCGCGCGGCCCCAACGTGATGACCGGGTACTATCGCAACCAGGCCGCCACCGACGCGGTGCTGCGGGACGGCTGGCTGCATACCGGCGACCTCGGCCGCTTCGACCGCGACGGCCGGCTCTACATCGTCGGCCGCGCCAAGGAGGTGATCGTCGATTCGGGCGGCAACAATATTTATATCGACGAACTCGAGGAAGCCTACGGCCACACACCGTACCTGCGCGAACTCGCGGTGGTCGGCCTCAAGGTCGCGCAGGGCGAGCAGGTCGCCGCGCTGGCGGTGCCCGCGTATGCCAAGGGCGAGAGCCGCCGCGCGATTGAAGACAAGCTCCGCACCCATTTCGATCAGGTCGGCGCGCAGCTCAATCCGCACAACCGAATCCGCATCCTGCGCTTCACCGACGCCGAACTGCCGCGCACCCGCACCCGCAAGGTCAAGCGCGCTGAGGTCACGGAACTTTTGCGGCGGCTCATCGAAAACCGCGACGAAGCACGCCCAATCGTCAGTACCGAAGTTGAATCGTGGCTCGCACAGGCGCTCGCGCAAGTGGCTAATGGTTCGCCCAGCGTCAGTCCGGCCACCCGGTTGATCGAGGATCTGGGGCTCGACTCACTCGCGCTGGCGGAACTTGCCGAGCATATTGCGGTCAAGGCGGGCCGCGATCTCAGCGCCGATGAACTGGCCAACGTCGCGACCGTCGAAGACCTGCAGCGCATCTTGAGCGACGGGCAGAAGCGTCCCAGGCTGCCGTCATATGCACGTTTCGCTCAGCCGTACACGCTCGATTTGCCGAGACCGATGCAACGGCTCGGCGAGTTCGCGCTGCGCCGGACGCTCGACGCCGCCTTCGACTCATGGCTCAAGCCGCGCGTGCTGGGACGCGGTAACATCCCGGCGAATCGCAATTTTATCGTCGTCGCCAATCATGCCAGCCATCTCGACTTCGGCCTCGTCTGTCACGCGCTAGGTGCGAGCGGACGCAAACTGGTAGTGCTCGCGGCCAAAGATTATTTTTTCAACACCGGCCTCCGGCGTTTTGCCGCGCGCAACTTCACCCGGCTCATTCCGTTCGATCGCGAACGCGCACAACTCGAATCGCTCGACCAGGCGCTGGCCGAACTTGCGGCCGGGCGCAATGTCCTGATGTTCCCGGAGGGCACCCGTTCCCCCGACGGCGCGGTTCACGAATTCAAAAGCGGTGCGGGATACCTCGCGCTGCATGCCGGATGCGACGTTCTGCCAATCCATCTCAGCGGTACGTTTGAGGTGCTCGGCAAGGGCCGCCTGCTGCCGCGTCGCGCACCGGTTGAAGTACACATCGGGCGTGTAATGCCGATCGCCGATCTGCGCATCGTCGCGCAGGACGCCGACGGCACCGGCGCGTATCGCAAGCTCGCCGACTGCATGCGGCAAACGGTCATCGAGTTGGCGCAGCGGCTTTCGCCCGCCGAGCGCGCCAGGACCAATGGCACGGCACCGATGCCGTCGCATGCCGAACCGCATCCGCAAGCGAACCATGAACGAGCGCGTCGGGAACGCCAGCGCGCACCCCGGGCAGGCGACCGCGCCAAGCGCTAGCGATGCGCGCCGCAAGCTCCATCAGGTTCCGCGAATATTCGATTTTTGCGATCGCAATCGCGGCCATCACCTTATGCGCAACGCCGACTCGGGCGCACGCGTGGGATGCGCGCACCCACCAGCTGATCACCCGCCTTGCGATCGACGCGCTCCCCGATTCTGCGCTCAAGCATGCATTAGAAGTGCACGCGGCCGATTTGCAGCAAGACGCGGTCGCACCCGATGAGGTCCTGAGGCCTGAGTATGGGAAGGCCGAGGCGATTCACCATTACATCGATCTTGAAACTTTCGGCGCGGACCGGTTCGCGGCGCTGCAGCCCGACTTTGCCGCGATGGTAAGTGAGTATGGCGCGCAAACGCTGGTGCGCTCCGGCACGCTGCCCTGGACCATCGAATCAACGGCACAGGAAATCGAGCAGGCCTGGCGCAAGGGCGATTGCGCCGCGGTCATTCTGCGCTCGGGTTACCTCGCCCATTACGTCGGCGACGCGACCCAGCCACTGCATACAACTAAGTATTACGATGGCTATCCCCAGGATCGCGGAATGCATATGCGGCTTGAAGGCGCGGCCGATCGTTCCGTGGGCGAAATCGAACAAATGGCGCGCCCGCAAGTGCGTATTGAACAAATCGACCCGGTGTGGCCGGCAATAGTCAGTGAACTGAGGCACAGCAACGCGCTGATCGCGGGCACCATCGACGCCGATCGCGCGGCGCGCGCCGAGACTGGAGTGAAGCGTGGCGCCGTCTTCGATCGTGCGCTGATGCAGCGCGAGTTGCCGATGGTCGCGCGGCAGGTCGCCGAGGCGTCGTCAGCGCTGGCGTCGATCTGGCTATACGAATGGAAGCAGGCCGGTAGTCCCGCGATTTGCGCGCGTTGAACGCGAGGCCTTCGACGATCCCGCGTTCCGATCGGACTTCTGCCGGACGCGCCGTCGCGATAGACTGATTATCAATTACGCGGGGCGGTCGATGTGCTCGAGTTCATAGCTCGCACACCGCCATTTCGCGCAGGTGTCAGACCATGGAATGGTGGAGCCAGAGACGCGATAACGGACCGCGGCCGACGCGTGGCAACATGCGCCCGACCGTCAGCGAAATCACCGACTACCTGCTGGTCGGGGAATATCCGCGCGACCACGATATCGAATGGCTGCGCAACGAACATCGCGTCACGGCGATTCATAATCTTCAGGACGACGAGGACCTGCGCATCAACGCACTCGATATCGCGGTGCTGAACGAAGTCGCCACGCGTCACGGAATCAAGCTGGTGCGCACGCCAATCCAGGACGGCAGCGCCGACGACATGGCGGATCGGCTGCGCGTAGCGTTGAGCGATCTCGCCACGCTAGTCGCGGGCCGCGAGCGCGTTTACCTTCATTGCAACGCGGGCCTCAATCGCGCACCCACCCTGGCGATTGCATATCTGCGTGCGCATGCCGGCATGTCGCTTAACGAAGCGCTGGCATACGTCAAACAGCGACGCTCGTGCGGCCCTTTCATGACGGTGCTCGAAGACTACTTCGGGCCGCGCGATCTGAAGCCCGCCACCTGAATCGCCGCAGCTGCGAGTCGCTGATGGCGAGTACGCGATTTCTCACTGGATGCGCCTGGGCCGTACATCTGTACACCGCACTCGGCGCCGTCGCCGGACTGCTCGCCTTGAACTACATCGCGCACGGCAATTGGCGCGGCGCATTCACCATGATGGCGATTGCGGTCGCGATCGATTCCAGCGACGGGCCTCTCGCGCGCGCGATCCGGGTGCGCGAACGCATCCCCTTCTTCGACGGCGCG
Source organism: Deltaproteobacteria bacterium (assembly GCA_021780755.1). Classification (GTDB taxonomy): domain Bacteria; phylum Desulfobacterota; class Binatia; order Binatales; family Binataceae; genus JADMIL01. The sequence continues at coordinate 52,987 of JAJXYF010000019.1, forward strand.
CTCCTCGATAACATCGTCGATTATTTCAATTACGTCGCGGTTCCGGTCTTCCTGATGCTGCGCGCACGCCTCATCCCCGACGGCGCCGCGGGCGAAGTTGTCGCCGGCTTCGTCATGATCGCGAGCGGCTATGGCTTCAGCCGCCTCGACGCCAAGACCGAGGACAACTACTTTCGCGGCTTTCCGTCGTACTGGAACCTCGTCGCGCTCTACCTGTTTTGCCTCGCCTTCTCGCCCGCCGTTAACGCAGTCGTCGTCGCCTTGCTCGCCCTGATGGTCTTCGTGCCGATCAAGTATATTTACCCGAACCGCACTGAGTTGATGCGACCGCTGACCCTCGCACTCGCGGCGATTTGGGCCATCGCGACCATCGCGATGTTGCCGATGCTGCCCCGCCATAACGAGATTTTGCTTTACACATCGCTCGCCTTCGTCGTTTACTATTTCGTGATGTCATTCGCTCTCCATGCGCATCCGACCCGTGTCGCCGCGCGCCGCTCGCTGTAATTCGCGATGGATGATCCGGTAATCGGCGTGATTGAGCCGGCGCCGTGGCTCGAAATCATCGAGGGCACCGCGCCGCTGTTGCTGATAGCGCCACATGGCGGCCGCGCCGGTAGCGCGTCGCGCTCGACGCTCCATCCCAAAGTCAACGATCTCGAGACTGCGGCGATCACCCGCGATCTCGCGCAACGGCTCGGCGCCGCGGCCTTGATCAACGCCGGGATGGATCGCAACGAAATCGATTGCAACCGGCTCTCGCAGCTCGGCGACCGCGCCCCATGGATGCTCGATCTCATCGCACGGTCTGCGCACCGGATGGTCGAACGCCACGGGCACGCGACGGTGCTGTTGATCCACGGATGGAACGTCATCGAGCCGCGCATCGATTTCGGCCTCGGCCTGCGCGACGCCAACGGGCGGCTGCGGCCACCGGCGGGCGCTCACGTCTCGGCCAGCAATCGGTTTATCAACGGTCCCGTAGCGGCGCTTTCCGCGCGCCTCACAGCGGCCGGCATCATCCCGACGTTCGGACTGCGCTATCCCGGCGGTGCCAGCCAGAACCTGTTGCAGGCTTTCACACAGCGCCACGCCGCCAGCGAAATCGTGGCCTTGCGGCGGCTCGCCATGCTCGCCGCGCGCGGCGCCATCGACGCCTTGCAACTCGAGATGTCGGTCGCGGTGCGGATGGCCGGCTCGATTCGAGCACGCGGTCTAGACGCACTGAGCGAAATCTTCCTGCACTCCGCCAACCACGCTTGGCGACGCGCGCCGGCCGCCATTAACCCCGCAGAGATCGCGATCGAACGCGAGGCGCCGCCGAAAGTAGTGCGCAAAGCGACCGGCATGCCGCCCGCGCCACCCGTGCGCGTCGGCATCGAGTTCTATGATCCGCGCGCGCGAATCGGCGGCATGGCAAGTTTCGATTTCGGCTCCGGCGCGGCTGGCGCGCGCATCATGATGCTCTTCGATGGTTGCCGCGCCGCGCTCTTCACCGGTGAGGGCAAGGCGGTGCGCGACGGCGGCACTCTACGGCTCGGACCGCTGGAACTTGCTTTGGGCGCCCGCACCGGCACCCTCGCCTTTCGCGGCCCAGCGGTGATTGTCAACGATGGCGCCGCCTACCTCAGCGTCGAGAACGCGCTGGCGCAATCCGAACTCGACACCGCGATGACGGTCGAGGCCACGATCGATCTCGAAGGCGGTACGCAGCGTGCGGAATTACCCGACGGCATGCTCGACGGACTAATCGAGCGGGCACTCGGCGCGGTAACCGACGCGAAGGGCAGCGCGCCGCCCAATGGTAGCACCGCGGTGTTCGGACGCCTGCGCGGTGCGGTCGTCGTCGGCGGCGTTCGCCGTGCAATCAACGCCGTCGCGCGCATCGGCGCGTCCTTCACCGGTCTCGAACCGTTGCGCTTCGAGACCCGCCGGATGGTCTGGGCGTGCTTTCCCGACGCGGCGGATTTCACCGCGATCGAGGCGCGTGCGTGGACTTTCGCCGAGGCCGACGCGCGTCGCACAGCGCGGCTGCTCTGCGACCGCGAATGGCGCGAATGTGAGCTTGCCGCGATCGAACTCGAAACGCCGGCAACCGGTGCGCGCCCCGATCGAATTTCGGCCATTATGACCACGCACGGCGGCCACGCCACCCCGCTACACGGCATCGCCGAAGCCTTTATGACACTGTCGCGTCCGGGCCCCGACCACACCCGCATCCACACTTCGATCGGTTTCGCCAGTTACCGCGTCGGCAACACGATGGGCGCCGGCATGTTCGAGTACTCGCGCGTCGCGAGCATCGCTGACGCATCAACCGATGATGACGATTCGGATTCTGATTGACTCGCGGAGAATCAGGTGCGGCAAACGATTCAGGCGGGCGGCATCTCGGCCTGGATCGGGTTTGGTGACGACAGGTCGAGCGACTGCGCAAGTGCCGTTAGCTGCCGGGCCAGCGGCGTGTCGGCGTACTCGCGCACAAAGATCACGCCGCGGTCGCAGCATTCCGCCAATCGCGGATCGAACGGCAAACGTCCGAGCACCGGGATGCCCGCGGTTTTGGCCACCGCCGCTAGATCCCCGTGCGGCATCAGCGGACGCACCGAATGGCAGCCGTCGCAATTGAAGCCGACCATGTTCTCAATCAGACCCATCACCCTGGTCGAGCACATCGAGGCCATTTCCAGCGCCGCGCTCGACGCGCGCACCGAGATTTCCGAAGGTTGCGTCACGATCAGCGCACCGCTGAGCGGCGCTATACGCGCGATTCGAAGAAGCTGATCAATCCCCGGCGCGAGATCGATGAGCAGCAGATCGAGCATACCGAAGCGGGTCTGCGTGAGCAGCCGGCGCAGCGTCGCCGAATAACTCAGCTCGAACGGTCCATGGCCGTTGCTCGAAATCGCGGGTACCGGTTCGTCTTCCAGGAAGCTCATCGGCGGCGGTTCGCCGCCGGCAATCAGGTTGCTCGCCGCAACGCGCAATCCGAGCGGACCGGCGCTCGGCTCGATACCGTCCATCGAATGAAACCGGCGCGGCACCTTCATCCCGAGCATCGCGACGATCGTCGGCGAATTCAGATCGGCATCGAGGATCGCGACCTTGCGGCCCTCGAGCGCGAGCGCCGCAGCCAGGTTGACGACGATCGAACTCTTACCGGTGCCACCCTTCGCGCTGGCCACGGCGATGATCGACTTGACACCGGCGAGATTGGCGCGCAGTTGCGCAATCTCCTCGGCGGGCTGTGCCCCCGCATCCGCATCAGCCCCGATCTCCCTGAAAATTCTCATCGCCTTCCGTTATGCAAATAAAGCACCGCGCCGGAGTCGCGCCGCGTCCGACGCCAACCATGCTTAGTTAAGATGCCCTGTTGTTCGCCCTGCGTAAAGCGGGTGTGTCTATCAATAATTCGCGGCGGCGGCGCTGCGACACGTTCATTTTATTCAACGCACGCCGTGCGCGCACACGTCGCTGGCCGCAACCGCTGTTAACGGCGATGCGCGAGTGGCACCTCGTCCGCCGACCTGGCGCACACGCACCGCGCGCCTGCCGATTGCTCCCCGAGGATCAGCTAGATGTTGTCCTCGTCGGCATCGGTCGATCCGAGCTTGCGATAAGTGTTGCGCTCGTCATCGAAGCGCCGCTGCGACTTCGCCTCGCGCTCCATGTCCTGCTGGCAGTCACGGCACAGCCGCGTAAACGGCATCGCTTCAAGCCGCTCCTGCGCGATTTCCAGTCCGCACGATTCGCAGACCCCGTAACTGCCCTCCGCCATGCGTCCGAGCGCATCGTCGATTTGCTTGATCTTCACCCGCTCGCGATCCGACAGGATGAAATTGATCTCGCGATCGCGCTCCTCGGAAGCGAGGTCATAGGTGTCCATGCCCTCGTCCTTGTTGCCCTCGCGCTCGGCCTTCAGTTCAGAGTCGATCTCGTTGATGAGCTTGGTCTTCATTTCGAGCAGATGCTCATGGAGGTCGGCCAGAAACTTCTTGCGGTTTGCCGCCGTGGATTTTTTAGCCATCGCCCGCCACCTTTCAGTTTACAATCGCACCCGTAACTACCGCGTGGAGATCGTAGCTGAGGGCCCGCTCGACCCGTGCGCTGACGAAATCGCCCGGCTCGGCATCCCCTTTCAGGATCACCATGCCGTCAATTTCGGGCGCCTGCGCCGGAGTTCGCCCGCGTAGCCGCGTGGCGCGTCCGGCCGTCGAACCCTCAACCAACACTTCAATATCGCGGCCGACCAGTTCACGATTCTTGTTTAATGAAATTTCCGCCTGCGCCTCCATCAGGGCGGCCCGGCGTTCACGCTTCACCCGCTCGGGCACCTGGGCTGCCATGTCGAAGGCGTCGGTGTTCTCCTCACGCGAATAGGTAAACACTCCGACCCGATCGAATTGTTCCCGCCGCACGAACTCCAGCAACCGCTCAAACGCCGCGTCGTCCTCACCCGGAAAACCGACGATAAACGACGTCCGCAGCGCCACCCCGGGAATTTTCCGCCGGATGCGCTCCAGCAGCTTGCTCAACGCCGCCCCGGAACGCTCGCGCCGCATCGCCCGCAGCACCGCGTCGTCCGCATGCTGCAGCGGCATATCTATATATTTAACCACTTCCGGCAGTTCCGCGATGGTCTCGAGTAACTCGTCCGTCACAAAATTCGGATAACAATAGAGCAACCTGATCCACCGGATGCCCGCGACGTCCGCGAGCCTCGGCAACAGCCCCGCCAGCGACGACTGCGGCTTGAAATCGCGCCCGTACGCGGTCAGGTCCTGCGCAATCAGGTTCAGCTCGCGCACGCCGACTTCGGCCAGCGATCGCGCCTCGGCCACGATATCGTCCGGTCCGCGGCTTTCATGCAGCCCGCGAATCTTCGGGATGATGCAGAACGCGCACTTGTGATTGCAGCCTTCTGAAATCTTCAAGTAAGCGGTGAAGAAATCTCCTGTCTTGACCCGTGGAGCCTCGTCCATCGTCGGCAGCAGATGAGCCGCGCCGGCGTATGGAATCGGCCGTGCCTCCGGCGTCTCGGTGCGCCGCAACAGTTCCGGCAGATCCAGGAAGTTGCCGGTGCCGACAAATATATCGACCTCGGGCAGCTCCTCGCGCAACTCCGCGCCGTAGCGCTGCGCCAGGCATCCTGCCACCACCAGCCGCCGACCCCCTCCGCGCCGCTTCACCTGCGAGGCCTCGAGGATCGCCCCGATCGATTCCTTCTTCGCCGCCTCGATAAACGCGCACGTGTTCACCACCAGCACCTGGGCCTCGCCCGGATCGAGCGTTACCTCGAAGCCCGCGCGCAGCAATGCCCCCAACATCAACTCGCTGTCGGCGAGATTCTTGGGGCAACCCAGAGTGAGAAGATGGACCTTTTCCATGGCAGGTTAGCGGACACCTAAGGGCATATATTCCTACTCGCGTGAGACGCGTGGCGCAATCGGGGTACCTTCGCGAGGGAGCGAAATAGCCTCACGATGTACCCTACAGAACAAATTACGGCATCGATTTCACGGGACTATCCGTGCCCGACGGCGTCACCACGTCGGCGCCCGCGGGCGTCTTGAACGCAAAGCGCGAGGACTCGATCGCCGCATTGATATCGATGTCACTGAAGCTGATTTTCGTAACGTTACCCAGCGCATCCGCAAGCCGCAGACTCGCAATGTTGAGCGTATGCGGCTCGAGGCCAAGATCAATCGGGTCGCCTCCGCGCTTCGGCGTCAACAAAACATGGATTAGACCGTCATCGGCAGGTGAAACCGGTCGCGACGCCTTGAAATCTCGCTCGACGTTTCCCGCGCCCAACAAAAACGCCGCTACCGCCTGCGTCTTGATTGCGTTCTTCAGCGGCGTCTCCATCACCTGGTTGAGCCCCGGGTCGTAGTCGTAGAGGAGCTTGCCGTCGCTCACGATCGTTTCCGGTTGCGGGTCGCCGAATTCAAAGCGCACACGGCCCGGTTTGAGATAATCGACCCGCCCCGAACGCTCCTGCGGCGGTGCGCCTACCCGCGCGATGGTCTCCTTGAACGATGCGCTGAAAGAGTTGGTCTGCTGATAATGATGCTGCAAATGCGCCAGCAGCGTGTTGAGATCTTCCGGTGCCGCCGCGCCGGTTTCCTGCGCCAGGATTCGCGCACCGCCGTCGCTGAAGATTGCGAACGCGCTTACCACCGCCAGCATCGCGGCAAACATCGCCAGGCGCCCGCTCGCGCCGAATTTTCTTCCAGTTAAATTCACAGCTTCTAGTTAGACGAGATTCCGGCCCGAAGGTTCATTCGCACCCGCCGCGACACCCGCATCTCAACTCGCCCCGCGCATCCGCACCTCGCGCGGACGGGCGCCGTCGGCCGGCAGGACCAGCCCCTCGCGCTCCATCTGCTCGACCATCCGCGCCGCGCGGTTGTAGCCGATTCTGAGCCGCCGCTGAATCATCGAGATCGAGGCCTGGTTGGTGTCCATCACGATCTGCACCGCCTGGTCGTAAAGCTCGTCGCGATCGCCGCCGCCGTCGGCGTCGTCCGACTCGCCCGGCGCTGTGGTTTCAAGGATCTCCATCTGGTAGTCGGGGGCCCCCTGCGCGCGCAGAAAATCGCAGACCTTGCGAATCTCGATTTCCGAAACAAACGGCCCGTGCAAGCGGCGCAGTTTGGCGGTGCCCGGCGGCATGAACAGCATATCGCCCGCCCCGAGCAGCCGTTCCGCCCCGATCGAATCGAGAATCGTGCGCGAGTCCACCCGCGACGTCACCTGCAGCGAAATGCGCGCCGGCAGGTTCGCCTTGATCAGCCCCGTCAGCACGTCCACCGATGGCCTCTGCGTCGCCAGTATCAGATGGATACCGGCGGCGCGCGCCTTCTGCGCCAGCCGCGTGATATCGCGCTCGACCGTCTTGCCCTCCGACAGCAGCAGGTCCGCCAGCTCGTCGATCACGATCACGATCTTCGGCAGCTTGCGATGCTTCACCGGCGTATCGATCCATTCCTCGCCCTCGCCCGCGTTGGCCGCCGCGTCTCCGCGTTTGAGCTCGACCAGCTCGCCCCCGCTCCCGATCGCGCGGTTGTAGCCGTCGATATTGCGCACCGCCAGCTCGCGCATCATGCGGTAGCGCCCCTCCATCTCCTGCGTCGCCCACAGCAGCGCCGCCGCCGCCTTCTCCGGGTCAACCACCACCGGCACCAACAGATGCGGGATACCCTCGTAAACCGACAGCTCGAGCATCTTCGGGTCGATCAGGATGAAGCGCACGTCGTCGGCCGTCGCGCTGAACAGGATCGACGAGATCATCGTATGGATCGAGACCGACTTGCCGGTGCCGGTCGCGCCCGCGATCAGCAGATGGGGCATCGTCGCGAGGTCCGCCGCCAGCGGCCGCCCGGTAATGTCCTTGCCGAGCGCGATCGTCAAATGACTCTGCGCCGCGCCAAATTCCTCCGCTTCGAGAATCTCGCGCAGGTAGATCTTCTCGCGCTTGCGGTTGGGCACCTCGATCCCCACCACCGCCTCGCCCGGCACCGGCGCCTGGATTCGCACGGTCGCCGCCCGCAACGCCATCGAGAGGTCGTCAGCGAGATTGACGATCTGGCTCACCTTGATCCCCGATCCGGGCTCCAGCTTGTACATCGTCACCACCGGCCCCGGCTGCACCTCGACCACCCGGCCCTCGACGCCGAAATCAGCGAGCTTCTGCTCGAGCACGCGCGCGCTACGCTCAAGCGCCGCCTCATCGACCTGTGAATGTTCCAGCGGCGGCGTATCGAGCAGAGCCACCGGCGGCAGCTTGTAGCCGCCCTTGCCGCGCGCGGCGGCCTTGGGCGCCTGCTCACGCGCGATCGGCTTGAGAATTTCCGCCTTGCGCACCAGCGGCGCGTCGCTCCGCGCGCCGTTAACGGCGCCGGTGAATTTGATCGGCGCTCGCGACGGCGCCGCATCCGCATTCGACGCGCGCGCCAGGCCTGGCGAGCCGCCGTTTGAAGCATCGGCCGCATCGACCGCGGTTCGTGGGCCGCCTCGCGCCGCGCCCGCCAGCGCCGCGACCAAATCGGTCGGCGGCCGCCCGAACATCAGCGCAAACCCGCCGACCAGCGTAAGGATTACGACAATATAGCCGCCGCCGAAACTAACGTAGGCGCCCAGGCCCGCGGCCAACGCCGCACCCACTATGCCCCCATCCGCGGCGGCGCTCAGGAATCCGCCGGCCGCGCTCAAGCCCAAAATGACCACCGCACCGCCCAGTGCCTCGCGCAGGATCGCGTCCCATTGCGCCATTGCCCACACGCGCAGTGCCAACGCCGCAACCATGATCGCCACTGCGTACGCCAGATAACCGAACCAATCAGCGAGCTGGGTAGCGACCGCCGCTCCCAGCGGCCCACCCCGATTCGGCTGCAGGTCGAGGCTCGTCGAGACCAGGCTGAGCATCACCCACGCCGCAATCGCGACCAGCACGAGCGCGGCGAGTTCGCGCGCGATACGACCGTCGCGCGGCGCCACCTCGGCGCTCGCGGCCAATTCGATCGGCGGCGTTTTCGGTTGGCGCGCGATAGCGCTCAAACCTCCATTACGTACGGCACGATTATCGGGCGCTTGTTGATCGCGTCGCCGAAATAGCGCCGCAGCGTCCGCACCATCTCGTCCTTCAGCCGCTCCGGGTCGTCGCGCACAGTCGCGCTCACGCTGCGGATTCGCGTCGATAACTCAGCCCGCGCCCGCGCGATATGCGGTGAGCTGCCATCGCCGCTGACCACCCCGCGCGACAGCAGGTCGGGACCGGCGACCAGCTTGCCGTTGCGCCCCGAGATCGCCACGATCGCGATTACCGTGCCGTCATGCGCCAGCGCGCGCCGCTCGCGCAGCAGCGCCGGATCGCCCAGCCCCTCGCCGTCGGCCACGATCCGCCCGGCCGTCACCGCGCGTCCGCGCCGCAGTTCGCCCCGCTCCATCACCAGCGAAGCGCCATCCTCGAGCAGGAAGCAGTTTGCCTCCGGCACCCCAGCCTCGATCGCCAGTGCGTGATGGCGCTTGAGATGGCGGTATTCGCCGTGAATCGGTACGAAATGCGCCGGCCGCACCAGCCTGATCAGCTCGATCAATTCGTCGAGGCTCGCATGTCCCGAGACGTGCACCGGCGCCACCGCGTCGTACAGCACCTCAGCGCCGCGCTTGAACAGATTGTTCACCAGCGTGTTGATGGTACGCTCATTGCCCGGAATAAACCGCGACGACAGCACCACCACGTCGTTGCGCTCGACGTGGATCTGCGGATGGGTGTCCGCCGCCAGCTTCGCCAACGCCGAGAGCGGTTCGCCCTGACTGCCGCTGGCGAGAAACACCAGCTTGCGCGCTTCGAGGAAGTCCGCCTCGGCACGCTCGATAAAGGTGCCGGGCGGAAGACTTAGCTGTCCGGTTTCCATCCCCAGCCGCACGCTCTCCGCCATCCGCCGCCCCAGCGGCACCACGTAGCGGCCCGCTTCATGCGCGACCTCGGCCAGTTGGCGAATCCGATGGAGATGTGACGAAAACGACGACAGGAAGAAGCGACCGCGCGTGCGCGCGATCAGCTCCTTCAGGACCGGCTTCATCGAGCTTTCCGACCCGCTCCGCCCCGACCGCTCCACGTTGGTCGAATCCGAAAGCAACAGCGCGACGCCTTCCTCGCCCAGTTGCGCAAACCGCTCGGTATCGAACTGTTGGCCGTCAACCGGCGCCGGATCGATCTTGAAATCGCCCGAATGTACGATCATGCCCGCCGGCGTCCGAATCGCCAGCGCCACCGAATCCGGCGTCGAATGGGTCACACGTACCGGCTCTACCCGAAACGGCCCGAATTCGATTTCTGCGCCCGGATGCAGCTCGCGCAGGTCGGCGCCCGCCAGACCGTCTTCGGCCAGGCCGCGCCGCGCAAATGCAAGCGTTACTTTAGTTCCGTAAACCGGCGCCGGAAACCGCCGCAGCAGGTACGCCAGTGCGCCGATATGGTCCTCGTGCGCGTGCGTCAGGATGATCGCTTCAAGGTTAAGCCGGCTCTCCTCCAGGTAGGTCAGGTCGGGCAGCAGCAGACCGACGCCCAGCTCACGCTCCTCCGCGAACATCACGCCGGCGTCGATGATGATCGCGCTTTGCGCGCACTCTACCACCATCAGGTTGAGCCCGATTTCACCGAGCCCGCCCAGCGCCACAACTCTGACTGGAGTGGATTTCGCAACTGCCATCGAACCCTCTCAACCTTCCCACCGCCGCGCGGCAAGCCTTGAAATTATATAAAGCCGCCCACTTATGCGAAAGCTCGCCCCCTAAATCGCCGGAGTTGTCCCCAGCCCGCCGCTTCGCGTGTGCAAAATGCGCGCATCGTGCACTTGCGTTGGCCCACCGCGGGGTTTAGCTTTTTCTCAAGAGGTGGCACACGATGTCGGTGAACAAGGTGATTCTGGTCGGCAACCTCGGCCGCGATCCCGAGGTACGGTACCTCCCGTCGGGCCAGACGGTTGCCAAATTCACGCTCGCGACCAGCGATTCCTTCAACGATCGCGCCGGGGCGCGCCAGGAACGCACCGAATGGCACAACATCGTCGTTTGGGGCAAGCAGGCCGAACTCTGCGGCCAGTACCTCAAGAAGGGCCGGCAGGCCTATATCGAGGGCCGCATCTCCAACCAGCAGTACGAGGCCAAGGACGGTAGCGGCAAACGCTATCGCACTGAGATCATCGCCCAGCGCGTGCAGTTCCTCGGCGGTCGCGCGGGCGCCGGCGCCGGTGGCGGGATGGACGAACCGCTCGACGTCGGCCCGTCCGATCATGCCGCCGCCCCGATGGACGACGAGGACATCCCCTTCTAAGCGCTACCTGTCAATCGGTGAAGGACGTCAGTCATGGCGAGGTCTTCACAGGGCGACAAGAAACCCGCAGCTTACAAATGGGAAGACTGAAACCTGAATGAGGTTTCAGTCTCCTGAGAATCAAAGTTTTGCGTTCCTCAACGACTGGATTACGCCCGGCGCCTGATCTTCGGTCGCGACGGTAGCCCGTGGCCCTCAACGATCTCGAGCGCGTGCGAAAAGAACTGCTCCAGCGCCTCGCGAAATTCTCCCAGCGCGATCCCGTGATGAACCGCCGGCAGCCCATCGAGCTTCGCGCACGCCTTGCGCCAGGTTGACGCGGCCCCGCGCCGATTACCCCGCTCGGCATGCAAAATCGCGACGGCCGCCTGGATCAGCCCCTGGTAAAAATGCTTCTCCGCGCCGCTGCTGCGCCGCCACAGTTCTTCCCACACCTCATGGCACGCAAAGAAATCGCCGCGATTGAACAACGCCAGGCCGCGTCCAAACGCTTCGTCCATCTCGCCTATGTCCTTGTTCGCCGCCACGCGCACTCATCGCCCACGATCATAGCGCCCCCGCCCTTGACGCCTGAAGCGCTGTCGATCGAGCGTTGCGTCAACATTTCCACTACCGCGTAAAGCACCGGGAGTGACCTCATGGCCCACGCTACGGCGAAAAAACTTATCGCGCTCGAGGGCGCAACCTTCAGCATGAAAGAAAGACACCTCATGATGAGCGGCAGCGACGAGGTCATCGACATCCCCGTCCCGACCTTCCTCGTCGAGCACGCCAAGGGTCTCGTGCTCTTCGACACCGGATGAGCTCCCGAAATCGCGACCGACCCCGAGGGCTACTGGGGCCCGCCACCGAGTTCCTGCGCAACATCCGCTTCAGCCAAGACCAGGTCGTCGATCGGCAGGTGAAGCTGCACGGCTACCGGCCGAGCGACGTCAAATATTTGGTCGTCTCGCATCTCCATCTCGATCATTCCGGCGGAATGAAGCTTTTTCCCGACGCGCAGTTCCTCGTGATGAAGGGCGAATTGCCCTATGCCTATTGGCCCGATCGCAAGGCGCGCAACGGCTTCATCCTGAACGACTTGCTGCCCACCCGCAGCTTCAACTGGAAGGAACTCGCCGGCGACACCGACCTCTTCGACGACGGCAGCCTGATGATGCTCAAGACCGCCGGCCACACGCCGGGCGAATGCTCACTCCAGGTACGCCTCAAGGATTTCAGCATCGTGCTGACCGGCGACACCGTCCACATCCGGCCGCAACTCCGCACGCTCGCCGCCATGGACAGCGACTACGACCAAGCCGACGCCAGCGCGTCGATCAAACGCCTGCGCGACATCGAAACAAGCGGCGAGGCCAAGCTGTGGATCAGCCACGCACCGGAGGACTGGGCCCACTACGCACACGTCATGGAATAGCCGGGCGCGGCATCGCCGCTCGCGGGGCAAGTGTGATGGTTACCCGAGCATCGCGAGCGTGACCCACCGTCGGCATGGAGTGCCGTTAAACCTCGTGAGGCTTCAGAAAAACTATAAGTTCTGAGTTCTTCAACAACTAATGATTGAGCGGCGCGCGGCGCGCCGCGCGGGCGGGCGCCGGGCCGGGCAAGCCGTCAAAGACCAAAGCGCGGCCGTCGGAATGGAAACGCATCGCCGCCATCACCGGCACGCGATCCGAATCGAGCGCGGGAACTCCGTCGATTGAATCGATCGTCAGCTTGGGTCGCAGCGCCATCAGCGCGACAAGCGCGGCGGCGAAGGAATCGTCATCCAAAGCGGCGCCGCCGATCAGCGCACGCGCGGTGAGTCCAAGAACGAGGCGGCCACCGCGCATCACGATCAGGTTTGCCGCATCCCGCGGCACCCCGCATCCGGGCAGCAGCACGCCATAGGGATTCGCCGGGTCACCGGCGCTGATTGCGACCGGCGCCTCATTCGCCACGTTGACCGTGCGCGCGGCGCGCAACATCTCAAGTGCCTCGGGCAGCGCGTATTGCTCGCCTGACAGCGCGCGCACGAAGTAGCCGCGGCGAATCGCGCCCGCGTATTCCATCCGGCGAAGCGCGAACGAAAGCGTCTGCCAGGTTACCGGCAGCGACTCCAGCGTCAGCATCTCGCGCGTCAGGATACCGTTGCGGGCAAGCAGCACCATCGCGACTTCACGGACTTCGTCGAAAGCCGCCGCGTCGCCGGCGGCGCTCGCACTGGCACCGGCGCCGGGGTCGTCTGCCAGTGATGTCTCAATCGTGCTCCAACGACCGCTCAGGCTCGACTTCAATCGCGCGCGCAGCGCGGCGTCGTGCTTGAACGATGATCCGACCGGGCGGTTGGCACCGCGCTGCGCATCAGTAATTGCCCGCCCCGCATCGCGGTCCGACGATAGCAGCCGCAGCGGCGCGAAACTGTCGTTCGAGGCGAGACCAGCCGCCGCCAACCGCCAGAGCGCGGCCAGCGTATCGCGTTCCGACAGCCCGGCGCGGTCGGCAACCTGGTCGAGGTACTGGGCGCCGTGCGCTAGCAGACATCGATGAACCGCCGCCGAACGCTCGTCGCCGGGTGCGGTCGCGGCCCTGGCCTGAAATCTCCGGCGGCGCGGCATAAACGCAACATCGCTCGGGAAATCGGATGTTGCACTTTCACCGCTTGTGGGGTCCTCCCTTTGCGACGTTGCAATCCAGCGCAGATCGCCGCTCAGACAGAGCAAATCGAGATGCTCCGAACGGTAACCTTGAATGCGCGCCGGCAGAATCGCGTGCTCCCAGAAGCCCGGGCCGAAGGCCATGCCCGAAAGTTGCTCGAGCACCGCCCCAACCGCCGCCGCGGTCGGCGGAAGGCCGCTCCCGACCTGCATCCATCGCAGCCTGAACGCGGCAAATTCGTGATCGGCGCAGGCCTCGACTTCGGCCCGCAGGCGGCTGAGCGTTTGCCGATGAATCCGCTCGAGAACGTAGCGATCGCACCACTGCTCGCTGGCTTCTGGAGTGGCGAGCGAATCTGCTCCGCCGCTCCGCGGGGCGAGAGCTTCGCGATGCGTATCCGCCATCCCGATCGGACGCGCCGTCGTGAAATAGCCCCGAAAGACCACGCCCCCAGCCTCCAGCGTTGCGAGAATGCGCTCGACTTCAGCCGGGGCAAGGGCCAAGCGGGCGGCAAGGTCGAATGCCGTCGTCGGAATCGTCGTGGCTACCGCACGCCGGACCAGTTCAATCCGCGCGTCGTCCCGGGTCACGTGCACCGCATCGGGCCGTGCTTCGTCGGCAGGCGAGGACGCCTCCATCTGAGCAGTGACAGACGGCTCGAATGTCGCATCGGGATAGGCGGCCGCAAACAGCGGCTCGTCCTCAGCGGTGATCAAGGCCTCGGGTGACGAGTTAGCGACCCGTATCCGGATGAGGCGCCCCGCCCGCTCCAGCGCGATCGCCAGTGCCAGCGCCTCACCACCGATCTGCCGTTCGAGCGCCACCACCCGGATAGAACCGTGACCCCGGACGAGTTCGTAAAGCTCGTCCCCGTCGCGGGGACGAGAACCCTGCCCATAGCCGCCGATTTCGGCGGCGACACGTTCCACCGCGCCGGCGGAAATCATCGCCGACAGGTCTTCCTCGCGAAAGACATCTTCGGCCATCGCACGATTCATCGTGACCGTGCGGCTGCGGCGGTTGGCGCGTTCGCCGTCGTCGAGGAAGGAGTAATCCCACGCGAGCAGGATGCGATGGGCGAAGACCGACGGCGCCACGCTATCGACGAAGCGCGCGGCGATCGCGCCCTCCTCCAGGCCGCGCAGCACGGCGTCCATGCGGTCGGCATCGGCCGATTCTTCGAGGCATTCGCGGACCGTTTCACCGACGATGTAATGGTCGGGGATTTCGATCGCGGGCGGACGATTCTCAAAACATGCGTTGCGGCGCGGGAACAGTGCGGTGATCAATTCCTGCGTGCGCAACCGCTGAATCCACGCGGGAACCCTGCGTCCGCGCATCGAGCGCATTACGGCCAGCGCGCGCGTTGCGACATGGCGAAAGCGCACCTCGAACATCGGCGCGTCGAGCATCGCTTGCACCAGAGTGGGGCGCGCGGTTCGCGAGCTGACCGTCGTCAGAATCTCCTCGAGCGGGAAGCTGTGGCGTGAGTTGAGCGCGAGCAGCACCGCGTCGTCGATCGCGGAGGCCTGTATCTCGAAATCGAAGGACTGGCACAGGCGTTTGCGGATGGCGAGGCCGAGCCCGCGATTGAAGCGGATGCCGAACGGTGCATGGATAACGATCTGGGTGCCACCGAGGCCGTCGAAGAAACGCTCGACAACGATGTGCTTTTCATCGGGTACGACGCCGAGCGCCGCGACCCCGCGGCGCACCCACGCGACCGCCTGCGTTGCCGCGGCTTCGTCGAGAGCGCATTCCGCGACGAGCCAACGCGCGGCCGCCGGTTCGCGCTCATCGTCGGTTTTCACGGTGGCGCCGGCCGCAAAAAACGCGGCGAGATCGCGGCGCAGTGTCGAGACCTCGGCCGACATCGCGGGTGAGCGGCCGGCTGCTTCCGTTTGCCAAAACGGCAGCGACGGCGCCATGCCGGGGGCCGGCTCGACCAGCAGGCGGTTTTTCGAGATGCCAAGGATTTTCCACGGCATCGAGCCGAGCGAAAAGATGTCGCCGCGCGCCGACTCCTGCGCGAAATCCTCCTCGACGTCGCCAATCCTGCGACCTTCCGACGCGATCACGACGTCGTAATTGCCGGCCTCCGGGATAGTGCCGCCCGAGGTGATCGCGGAAAGCCGCGCGCCGCGGCGCGGACGGACGCGGTGGCCGATCCGGTCATAGAAGATCTTCGGCGCGGCGCCCTGGATGCGATCGGGCAACTGCGCCGCCATCTCTTCGATCAGCCGGCGCATCGTCGCCGCGTCGAGCGTGCCGAAGCTGTGCGAGCATCGCAGCAGGCGCAGCAGTTCGTCCTCCGCGATGTCCTCCTCGTCGGTCGCAATCGCGACGATTTGTTGCGCCGCTACGTCGAGCGCGTTGAGCGGGACCTCAACCTCGTCCAGGTGCCCCGCGCGGATGGCGCGGACCGCCGCCGCACATTCGATCAGGTCGTCAATTGTCAGCGCGAAGAAGCGGCCCTTGGGCGTCGCCCCGAGGCGGTGGCCCGAGCGGCCAACGCGCTGGATCGCGGCCGAAATCGATTTGGGCGAATCGATCTGGCAAACCAGATCGACCGCGCCGACATCGATCCCGAGTTCGAGCGAAGCGGTGGCCACGATCGCCTTGAGTTCGCCGCGCTTGAGCCGCTGCTCCGCCGCCAGGCGCTCGGCCCGCGCAAGGCTCCCGTGATGGGCCATCACGGCGTCGGTGCCGACGCGTTTCTGCAGCGCGAGCGCGATCCGCTCGGCCCATCGGCGCGAAAGCGTAAACACCAACGTCGTGCGATGTTCGCCGATCAGCCTCGCGACCGTGTCGTACATCGCCTCCCAATGCTGATGGGTGGCAAGCGCGCCGAGTTCGGGGCCGGGCGCGATGACCGCGAGGTCAAGTTCGCGGGGCGTATCGTCGGCGCGGACGATCTGAGTCGGCCGCGGCGTGCGTGCGCCATCGGACGTAACCTCGGCGCCGGCCAGAAAGGCCGCCAGCGTTTCGATCGGATTGAGCGTCGCCGACAGCCCGATGCGTACTGGCCGCGGCGCCCCGCTCGCCCGCACCATTCGCTCCAGGCGCTCGAGCGTGAGGCTAAGATGGGCGCCGCGCTTGTCACCGGCGACGGCGTGGAGTTCGTCAACGATGATATAGCGGACCGCGCCGAGCTTTTCGCGAAAGCGCGCCGAGGTCATCAGGATGAAGAGCGACTCGGGCGTGGTGACCAGGATTTGCGGTGGACGCCGGAGCATCGCGGTGCGCTCGTTGGCCGGAGTGTCCCCGGTGCGCAATCCCGCGCGCACCGGGGCGAGCGTCAGGCCCATTTCCGTCGCGACTTCACGCACGCCGCTCAACGGTTCCTCCAGGTTGAGGCGGATGTCGTTGGCAAGCGCCTTCAGCGGCGACACATACAGCACCGCCACCTCGTCGCGCAGCTCGCCCGCCGCGGCCTCGACGATCAGTCGATTGATCGCCCACATGAAGGCGGCCAGCGTTTTGCCGCTACCCGTGGGGGCACAGACCAGGACATCGTGGCCGGGCGCACGAGCCGCGCCCGCGATCACCGGCCAGCCCAGCAGTTGGGCGCGCGAGGGGACGTCGAAGCGGCGCCGGAACCATTCGCGCACCGCCGGATGAAACAGCGTCAGCGCGGCGTCGGACCGCCCGGTTTCTTTATCAATGCCGCGCTCACCCCGTTCGATCATTTCAAATGTCCTGCGCGCTGATTAGATGCGAGTCACGACTTAATCAATGCCGACAGTTGGGCGGTGAATTCGCTGCGCGAGAGCGTGAGGTCGAAGCCCGCCGCGCGCGCTGATGCGAGCGACTTCAAATCGACGTGCGACGCGAAGCCGACCAGGCGCGCATGCGGGGCGGCCTCGCGCAGGGCCTGCGCGGTCGCGTCGGCGGGAAAATTCGCGTCGGAGAGATCGGCAAAAACAATCGCGGGCGCAAGCTCGATCGCGCGTGTGCGTGCGAGATCGAGGGTCGAAGCGGGCGTCACCTCGGCGCCGAGCGTGGCCGCCACCGCCTCGATCCGTGAGCGCAGCAGCAGGTCACGGACGAGCGCGAGAATTTTCGTGGTCGGCATGGGCGATTGCTCGTTCATCGATCGATTAGAGGAACTATATCTTCACAGGGCGAAGCCCGCATCTTACTAAAAGGGAAGCCTGAAACCTTGTGAGGTTTCAGAAAGCTATAAGTTCCGCGTTCCGCAACAACTCTCCCCTTCTTAGCGCGCGAGGACCGCGCGAGGTCCCTCACTTCTTTCAGGATGACTGTGCGGCGAAGCGCGCCGGTGAGAACGGGGCGAGATCGATCGCCGGCGCGCGTCCGGCCACCAGGTCCGCAATGACCTCACCGGTCAGCGCGGAAAGCAGGATCCCGCTGCGATAGTGGCCGGTGGCCCAGATCACGTTGGCGACCGACGGCGAATGCCCGATCACCGGCAGCAAATCTTTGGTCGCGGGTCGCAGTCCCGCCCACGCCTCGCGAAACGGCAATTCGCCCAGCCCCGGCACCATCGCGAGCGCTCCGCGCGTGATCTTTTCGATACCCGCCAGCGTCACGCTTTTGTTGTAGCCGGCCTCCTCCATCGTCGAGCCGGCGAGGATACGGCCGTCGCGACGGGGCACCAGATACGCACGCATCGAGAAAACCGCCGGCGTGAGAATCCGCGGCCGGGTCTCGAAGCAGAGCATC
This sequence comes from Deltaproteobacteria bacterium, assembly GCA_021780755.1. Taxonomy (GTDB): domain Bacteria; phylum Desulfobacterota; class Binatia; order Binatales; family Binataceae; genus JADMIL01. The sequence continues at coordinate 71,150 of JAJXYF010000019.1, forward strand.
TGCCCGCGTACCGGATGCAGCGCGACGCGATCGCCCTCCAGCCCGCGAACGTGATGCGACCAGGAACCCGCCGCCACGATGACCAGATCGGCCCCAAGCGTGCTGCCGTCGTGCAGGCCCACCCCGGTCGCGCGGCCGCCGCTCGCGACGATCGAATCGGCCCGCACGCCCTCGCGGAACTGGGCGCCGGCCTTAAGCGCCGCTGCCACGTAGGCTTGCGTCAGCTTGCGATTCTCGACCCGCCGATTGTCGGGCAGGTGCAGCGCGTACAGAGTTTCCGCCGAAATCGCCGGTTCGATCTTGCGCGCCTCGGCGCCCGATAGCTCGTGGACGAAGGCGCCGGCCTCGCGATGCCAGCGGGCGCGCGCCTGCAGCTCGGCGCGTTCCGCGGAATCGAGCGCTATATAGAGGATGCCATGCGGATCGTACTCGGGATCGACGCCGGCCTCCGCGGCGAGCCGATCCACCGTGGCGTCGAACACCCTGCGCGCTGCCAGGCATAGATCGAAGAACACGCCGGCGACCTGGGCTTCGGCTTGCGGCGCGATTAGGCCGGCTGCCGCCCACGACGCTTCCTGGCCCAAGCGCGCGCGCTCAAGCACCACGACCTCCGCACGCTCGCGCGCCAGCCGCCACGCGATCGACGCGCCGATTATTCCGCCGCCGATGATGATGATTCTCACTCCGACCCGCTCCCTGGAAATCGCGCGTTCACGGCAGACGCGTCATACGTCAATGCGCGATATTATTATAAACGAGCTTAGCCGAAGCGCGCAGCGCGGGCACGCATACGAGGTGGGCCGTGGAAAAACCGATGACAGGTATCGACACCAGGCTGATTCATGCGGGAGAGCCGGAGCCGCGAATCGAGGGCGCCGTCAGCATGCCGATTTTCCAATCCTCGACCTTCGACTATCGCGGCGAGGGCAGCTACTACGCGCTCCGTTACATCCGCCTCAACAACACGCCTAATCATGTCGCGCTGCACGCCAAGCTCGCCGCGATCGAAGGAGCGCAGGCCGCGCTGGTGACGGCGAGCGGGATGGCCGCGGTCTCGACCACCCTGATCTCGCTCCTCGCCGCCGGCGATCGCGTGATGGCGCAGGATTGTCTCTACGGCGGCACCCACGACCTGATGCGCATCGAGTTTCCGCGCATGAACCTCGGGGTCGATTTCGTCGATGGCGGCAACGCCGCCTCGTGGCGCGAAAACCTGACGGCGCGGACCCGCGCGATCTACGTCGAGACCATCTCGAATCCCCTCATGCAGGTGGCGGACCTGCGCGCGGCAGTCGAGTTCGCCCGCGCGCACGGACTCATTTCGATTATCGACAATACCTTCGCCAGCCCGGTCAACTTCCGCCCCGCCGGACTCGGCTTCGACTTGTCGATCCACAGTGGCACCAAGTACCTCAACGGTCATTCGGATATCGTCGCCGGGGCGATCATCGGACGCGCCGATTTGATCGCGCAAATCAATCGCACCCTAGGCCATCTGGGCGCGTCGCTCGATCCTCACGCATGCTTTCTGCTCCATCGCGGGCTGAAGACGCTCGGGGTGCGGGTGCGCTATCAAAACGCGAGCGCGCTCGCCCTTGCGCGGTACCTCGCGGCCCATCCAAAAGTGGCGTCGGTGAACTATCCGGGGCTCGAAAACGATCCCGGCCACGCGCGCGCTCGCGAACTGTTCGACGGCTTCGGCGGCATGATGAGCTTCGAGTTGCGCGGCGACGTTGCGGCGGCCGAGGCCTGCCTGGACCACCTCACCCTGCCGATCAGCGCGCCCAGCCTCGGTGGCGTCGAGACCCTGATCACGCGCCCCGTCAAGACTTCGCATTCCGGGATGCCACCCACCGAGCGCGAACGCGCCGGCATCCGCGAAGGTCTGATTCGCCTGTCGGTCGGCCTCGAGGCAACCGAGGACCTCATCGCAGATTTCGCCCGCGCACTTGAAGCCTGTTGAGGAAAAGAGACCGCTCAAATCGCTCGCGCTCTCCCTTCCCGCGGAACTTGGCCACCCACCCGAGCATCGCGAGCGTCAATCATTGAAAGACGCGAGCGTCATTTATTGAAAGAGGCGATTCATAATCGCGGAGCGACCGCCGCCCGTGTCCCATTTTGGGCGCACGCTCCCGAAAAGACGGTCCGCTAGACTCCCCGCGCGCTTGAATCCCGCCTCATTCGGGGCATCAGTTTTGCTCTCTCTTTAATTAGGAGTGTCTCGTCTTCGCTCAGCCAGCCGGCGAGTCGCCCCGATCGGTCAGCACCCGCAAGATGAATCATCTCCACCAGAAAACTCCCGCCGGGCAAATGCACCGCGCGGCCCCCGCGGACTCCTCCGCGACCGATGCGCCGGCGGCTACCGTCGCGAACACTCGCGACCGGGAGACCGGCGCCAGGGTAACCGGCGTACTGCCGTGCGTAAACGCGCTCGACGAAGCTCCGGGAGAACCGGCGGCCGCCATAGATTGGAGCAATCCGCGTTGGCTCCTCCGCATATTGCGCGCAAGCACCGGCATCGTGCTCGCCTTTCAGACCATTTACCTGATGGCCGACTGGAGCTGGGGCGTTACGCATGCCGGGATTCTCCCCTTCCACATCTTCAATATTCTGACCTCGTTGCTGTTCCTGGCGATCACCTATTCGCCCCGCTATCGCGACCGGATGCCCGAGGTCATCCTCGGTGGATGTTCGCTGCTCTTCGCGTCCACCGCCGCCTTGTCGATCCTCACCTTGAATCCTGCCCCACTAACCACGACCGTAACGATTACTATGGTCGGGGCCGCGGCCCTGATGCCTTGGAATTGGCGCTGGCAGGCCGTCCTCGCGTTCGCGGGTTTCGCTTCGATGGCGATGTTTTCGCTGCTTCGCGCGCATGCGGATACCCATCTCGGCTACGATTGGCTCGCCTTGGCGGCCGCGGCCGGCGTCGCGCATTACGTGGCGCTCTCCGGCCAACGCTATCGCCGCGAAATCGCCCGCCGCATTCTCGCCTTCCAGATCAACCATCGCCTCCTGCTCGCGGAGAGCGCCCAATGCGCCGCCGTCGCCGCCATCAACCAACAAACCCTCCTCCAACTCGGCGAGAGCGAAGCCAAGCTGCGCAAAATCTTCGAGACCAGCAGCGACGCGATTACCATCAACCGCCTGAGCGACGGGTGCTATATCGATCTGAACGAGGCTTTCGCAACGCTCGGCTATTCGCGCGAGGAGGTTCTTGCGGGTTCCGCCGCCGCGCTCGGGATCTGGGCGAATCCGGCACAATTGCGCCAGTTCATGAAAACGCTCGCGACCACCGGCTCCGTGGTCAACCTGGAAGTCGAGGTTCGCGCCCGCGACGGCCACGTTGTCCCCTTCCTGATTTCAGCCAAGGTGATGGAACTCGCGGGTGAGCAATGCGTCGTGACGATCGGGCGCGATATCAGCGCGATCAAGCGGACCGAAGCGGATTTGCTCGCCGCCCGCGACCTGATGCGCGCGCAAATCGAGACGCTGGAGCGTACCGAGGGGCAACTACGCGCTGAAATTCTCGAACGCACGCGCGCCATGGAGGGGCGCGAAGAAGCACTGCGCAAGCTGGCCGAGAGCGAGAGCAAGCTGCGGAAAATCTTCGAGACCAGCACCGACGCCATCACCATCACCCGCTTGAGCGATGGACGCTATCTGGATTTTAACCACGGCTTCTGCGTGACCGGCTACTCGCGCGAGGAGGCGATGGGCAGCACGGCAGTTGCCCTCGGCCTATGGGCCGACCCCAGGCAATTGCGCAGTTTCGTGCACCTCATGCGCACTGACGGCGCCGTCGCTAATCTGGACATGGACGTGCGGTTCAAGAACAGCACAGTCCGTCCCTACCTGATCTCCGCCACCATCATCGACCTCGGCGGCGAGGCCTGCATCGTCGCCATCTGCCGGGATATCGCGACCATCAAGCAGTCCGAGCGCGACCTGATCCTGGCGCGCGAGATGATGCGCGCGCAGATCGAAGCACTCGAAGAAACCGAGGAGCGCTTGCACGCGGAAATTATCGAGAGCGCGCGAGCCAAAGACCGGTTCCGCGAATTGCTCGATTCGGCGCCCGACGCGGTCGTCATCGTGAATGAGGATGGTCGCATAATGCTGGTCAATGCGGGCGCCGAAGAGCTCTTCGGATACGCGCGTACCGAGATGATCGGCCAGCCGGTCGAGATGCTGATTCCCGCCCGTTTTGAACAACATGCCCACTACCGAAAGAGCTACCTGACCGCCCCAGCCACCCGCTCGATGGGTTCCGCGCGGGAGCTTTTCGGGCTGCGCAAGGATGGCAGCGAATTTCCCATCGATGTCAGCTTGAGTCCACTCAAAACGGCGCAAGGAACGTTAGTTTCCGGCGCGATTCGCGACATCACCTCGCGCAAGAAGATGGAACGCGACCTGATCGCCGCGCGCGAAGCCGCACTCGCCGCCTCGCAGGCGAAATCCGAATTTCTCTCCAGCATGTCCCACGAAATTCGCACCCCGATGAACGCGATCCTCGGGATGGCCGACATATTGTGGGAAAGTCGCCTTGACGACGAACAACGCAGCTATCTCGACACCATGCGCAACAATGGCAATACCCTGCTCGAACTGATCAACGAAATCCTCGACCTGGCCAAGGTCGAAAGCGGCCGTCTTCATCTGGAAAATACTCCCCTCGACCTGCGCGATCTGACCGAAAAACTCGTCGATTCGCTCGCCCAGCGCGCCCACGAGAAAGGACTCGACCTGAGCGCCAGAATCACGCCCGGCATACCCACCACCCTGATGGGCGATCCGCTGCGTCTGCGCCAGGTCCTCTTCAATCTGATCGGCAACGCCATCAAATTCACCTCGGCCGGTAATATCGCCCTCACTATCGAGACGATACCGCCGCCGCCCGCGCTTCCGATCGCCCCCGCGCCGGCCGCGACCGCCGAGCTCGCTTACCCCGCCGATCGCGCCGGCCCACCGGTCTGGATTCGCTTTACCGTCCGCGACTCCGGCATCGGTATCGCCGCCGATCAGATTTCCGCGATCTTCTCCAGCTTCACGCAGGCCGACTCCTCGATCGCCCGCAAATACGGCGGCAGCGGCCTCGGCCTCGCCATCGTCAAACGGCTGGTCGCGCTGATGGGCGGCGAACTTACCGTCGAGAGCACCCCCGCGGTCGGCAGCAGCTTCATCGTAACCGTACCGCTCGAGACCCCACCCGTCCGCGAAAATGCCGGCCACGTCGCGCCGCCGCGCCCGGCGCGGTCTTCTGCGCTGGCCGGAGTTCGAGTCCTGCTGATGGATCCCGACGCTCCCACCCGGATCACCCTGCACGAGTTGCTGGCGACCGCCGGCGCGACCGTCGAGGAGGCCGCCAACGCCGCCGAAGGCCGCGCTAAATTCAACTATGACACTATAAGCAATATTCCCTACAATGTGTTATTGATCGATCAGCGGATGCTCGGCAGCGATGGCCTTGAGCCGTGGCGGCGCCACGCGGATCACTGCGACCGCGTGGCGCCCTGCCCGATCATCCTGATGACCACGGCGAGGCCGCCCGGCCCGGCGTCCGATCATCGGCGCGAACGCGACCCTCACGCGGCACCTGAATGCCGTTATCTCGCAAAGCCGATCAAGCGGGCCGACCTGCTAAGGACGGTTATGGAAGTTACAGGGAAAGCACCCGAACGGATCGCCGCCCCGGCCAACGATAGCGATACGGCGAACGCGGTCTCCAGCGCTAACGGTACCAACGGCACTAACGGGGCCGCTGCCTCCGCCGCTCAAATCGACGGCCGCCCACTGCATATCCTGCTGGCCGACGATTCCCGCGATAACCGCATGCTCATCGAGGCCTATCTCAAAAAAACCCAGCACACCGTCGATCATGCCGAGGATGGCGCGATCGCCGTCGAGAAGGTCAAGGCAAATCATTATGATCTGGTGCTGATGGATATCCAGATGCCGGTGATGGACGGCTACACCGCGGTCCGCACCATCCGGGCCTGGGAGCGCGACCAAGGATCTCCGCGGATGCCCATAATCGCGCTAACCGCGTCGGCCCTGGAAGAATCCGTCCAGCGCAGCCTCGAGGCCGGATGTGACGCGCACGTCGCCAAGCCGGTCAAAAAGGCCACTCTCTTCGACGCGATTTTGAATATTACCGGGGGCGCGCTCACGGGCCCAGCAAGTAACGGCAGTTCGCCGATAACGGCGAATGGAGACGGCTCAATGAAACGTCAACAAATCCAGGTCGAAGCGTACCTGCGCGACCTCATTCCCGGCTTCCTCGAGCACAAACGCGCCGATACCGGCACCATTCGGACCGCGATCGATCGCGCCGACTATGAGACCATCAGCCAGATCGGGCACAAGCTCAAGGGTGAAGGCGGCAGCTATGGCTTCGACGCCGTTACCGAACTCGGCGCGACGCTCGAACGCGCCGCACTCGACAAGGACCTCGACACCGCGCGCCATACCCTCGACGCGATCACCGAGTACCTCGAATCGGTTGACGTGGTTTACTGCTGATCAGGCGCCCGGCGCGTCGCCGTAGCGCACCACCTGGACCTTTTCGACCGTGACCAGTCCCGATCCAATCATCGGCTCGAGAATCGGCAGGAACTGATCAATCTGCTGCTGACTGTCCACGATTTCAACCACTATCGGCAAATCGTCGGACAGCCGCAGAATTTTCGCCGAATGCAGCCGGCTGCTCCGCCCAAAGCTCATCGGACCGCGCAGCACCGTCGCCCCAGCCATATGCACTTCGCGCGCCTTCAGCACGATCGCCTCATACAGCGGATGGCCTTCGTAGCGGTCACTCTCACCGATAAAAATTCTGAGCAACGTTGCGTCGCGGGGTAAGAGCATCGCGATCACGCTCCTCTGACGCGATTAAGGACGAGCGCCCCAATGTGCCCGATCCATATCGCCACCAAACATAGTATGACCGAAAAGCCGATGTTGGCGAGCGCCGCCGTCCATTCGCCATCGCGCATCAGGTTCGCGGACTCCAGACTGAAGGTTGAAAACGTGGTGTAGCCGCCGCAGACGCCGGTCATCATAAATATCCGGCCCGACGCCGGGATGAAGTAGCGGCTCTCAGGCCCGCTGAGCGTCGCCAGAAAGCCAATCAGCATCGCGCCCGTCACGTTGACCACCAGCGTGCCGTAGGGAAACGTGCTTCCCGTCAGCGCCGCTATAAAGCCGCTCATCCCATAGCGCGCCATGCTGCCCAGCGCGCCGCCAATCGCCACCCACAAATACGCCATCGCAGGGCCCTTTCCGCCGGTCTCGCTAGCCAGGTACCGACAGCGGAACTCTTCGCGGTGACGAGGTCTCCACAGGGCAAAGTCCGCATCTTACAAACGGGAAGCCTGAAACCTCGTTAGGTTTCAGTGAGATTATAACTTTCGCGTTCCCCAACAATTTTATTTACCCGCTATCGCAGGACTTGACCGCCTACCCGAGCAACGCGAGAGTCCATCCTTGAAATAACTAGAAGCGCGCGTACCACGGGGTCTCGCGCGGATCCTGCACCTGAAAGTCAATATTGAAGGTCTTGAGCAGCGTCCCTTCCGCGTACCACAATGCCAGCCGCGCGTTCTCCAGGTCGATATCGGTCGAAACCTCGTTGCCCTGCGCGGTCACCAGTTCGCTCTGGAACTGGAGCAGGTCGTGCGTCGTCGCCATCCCCACGCGAAAGCGCACTTGCTCGTCGCGCAGCGATTTCTCAGCGAAAAAGACCGCCTCCTTGGTCGCCTGCACGCGCTTAACGTCGGCCTGCAGGTTGGCCAGCGCCGCCTCGATCGCCGTCACAGATTGCGACAGCGTCGCGCGATACGTCAGCCGAGCCTGCTCGTAACTGACCCGCGCCTGCGCCAGCGCTGCCTTCGCCGCCGCGTTATCAAGCGGCATCTCGAAGGTCAACACCGCCGCGTAATTGTAGAACTGCGCGTTGAGCATTTTGTTGAGCGCGTCGCCATAGGTGCCGCCGAAGGGCAACCGGATGCCGTTGGGCGGAAGAAGCGTACTGCCCGGCGCCGTACAATTTGCATTGGGGGATGAGCCGAACACCCCGATACAAGGCGTACTACCGGTGACCGCGGTAACGCCGAACTGCGTGCCGACATTGAGCTGCGGCAGAATCTGGTTCTGCTGGAACTTGACCTGCAGCAGCGCGGTGCGAATCGACTCGCGCAGTCCGCCGAGCTGTGGGCTGTATTCGACCATCCGCTCCAGTGCGGTTTCCTCGCTGTCGGAAATCTCTACGTTTGGATTAGGTGAGTCGGCCGGCTCGATATTCTCCGGCAGAAAGGTGCCCGCCGGATTCAGCATCACGTCCTGGCGCAATTGCGCGCGCGAACTTTTCAGCGCCGCTTCCGCCGCATAGACGTTGGCCTCCGCGGTCGCCGCCGCCGACTGCGCCTCCTGCAAATCGATCGGCGCCAGCGTGCCCACGTTCACGCTGATGCGGTTGATCCGCACCAGGTCCGCGTTAAACTTCAGCGCCGACTCGGCCACCTGCAGATTCTCCACCGCTCCGACCACCGCCCAATAGTCATTCCCGATGCGCTCGACGAACTGGTTCAACGCCACCCCGTAATTCCATTGCGAGGTGCGTTGCGCCGACTCCGACAGCCGCACGTTCAGCGTCGCGAAGCCCCATCCGAAGTTGCGCAGCAGCGGCTGCACCAGCGACGCCTCGAGCGTCGGCTGATAGAGCGGATTGACGCCCGAGAAGGTCGAATTGGTATAGGTGCGATTATTATCAAAGGTGATGCCAAAGGTGCCGTTGGTCAGCGCGGAAACCTTGTTCACGCCGAAATTCCAATCGTAAAATTTCTGATCGAAGCCGAGGCTGTTGGTGGTCTGGAAGGGCGACGTCACTGGCGCGACGCTCTTTTCGATATCGCCCTGCGCGGTGAGGTCGGGGTCGAAAGCCGCGTTGGCCCCGCGTACCGACTCGGTCGCCGCGATCGGATCGAGTTCGCTGGCCTTGAGCGCCGGATTGTTGTTGATCGCTATATAGATGGCTTCCTTCAGCGTGATCTTGCGCGCGGTGTTGTCCATCGACCGCAGATACTTTTCACTGATCAGATTTTCCGGCGCCACCGCGTATGCCGGTGACCATTGGCGTACGAACTCGCTGGGAATCGAGAGTACCGGATTGCGCTCGAATTGGTTGGCGGCGCTTGCCGGCACGTTGACCTGCGGCAGCGCCATCTCGCCCGCCGGGATCGCCGAGGGAATCGCCTGCCCGCTCAACGACGGCGCCTGCACTCCACTGGTGCCGTATGCCGACGAGGACGTGTACTGGGCCGCCGCCGGCCGCGCTATCGCACACAGCATCGGCAAAACCGAAAGCGCCAGCATGGCGAATGTAAAACGTCGCATCGTATCGGGGCCTCCTTGCATTACCGAAGCGCGCGCAGGAAGTGGAACCTCATCGCCCGCATTGTCTAGCGCAATCATCGCGATGAAGAAACCGGCTTTCGCAAGCCATGTAAGTGGACGCGCGCGCCGCGGGCGCTTGCAACGCGCCAGTCGCGCGATTATAGCCAAAGGCTCTGGCATGCTCTACCGAATGAAGACCTCACTTCCGATCGATCAATCAGTGCCGCTCAACGCAATGACGATGCGCGCGCTGAAAGGTCTCGCGATCGCGCTGCTCGCCGTGATCTTTGTGCTCGCCCTCGGCGGGCCGCGATCGCTCTCCTCGCTATGGGCGCAATCGGCGATCAACCCACTCATCGCTCCGGTGCCGCCGCCGGCGGCGCCCGCGCAATTGCCCGCGCCGGTCACCACCGCGATCGCACCGATACTGGTGCCGGTGCCGGCGCTGCCGACCGCCTCGCCAACCCCGTCCGTCCGCGCCTTCAATTGCAGTTGCTTCGGCCCTGGTACCGGTACGCATTGGATGGGCGCGGTGACCGCGCCCGGCTACTTTGTCGCTCGCCAGTCCGCCGTCGGCGCTTGCGTCACCTACAACGAACGGCGCCAACCGCAATCGCCGCTTCTGAGCACGAATGCCTCAACGCAAACCTCGGTGCCGGTGCTGCCGGGCGCGGCCGTACCGGGCATCGGGTCCCAGTTGGCGCAAACGCTGCCTGGCGCCCTTAATACCTCCACCGCCGAACAACTCCAGATGTGCTCCAACTGCGTCTGCAACTGAGCGCGCGCCGCCTTAAGCGATGGGCAAACTAATAATGGTCAGGCACGGCGAGAGCGAAGGCAATCGCGATCGCCGCTTCACGATTTCGCCCGAAGTGCCGATCACCGAACTGGGCCGCCAGCAGGCTCGCGAGGCCGCCCTGCGCATCGCCAGACTCTTCACGCCCGAGCGCATCATCTCGAGTCCCTATCGCCGCGCCCGTCAGACCAGCGACATCATCGCTGGCGAACTCAGCCTGCCGATCGAAGTCGTCCACGATCTGCACGAGCGCGACCTCGGCGTGCTCAAGGGCCAATCCTACGACCTCCTGCGCGACCTCGCCGGCCAGGACTCCGGCTACGACCCCAAGCGCGGATGGCTCTGGCGGCCCGAAGGCGGCGAAAGCTACGAAGATGTCCGCCTGCGCGTCAGCGTCGCAATTGACGAAATTCGCCGCCGCTATCCCACGGAGGAATTAGTGGTCGTTAGTCACGGCGGCGTGATGCTCTCGCTGTGGGCGCATCTCACCGGTGCCTGGGAAGCCGCCCATCTGCCGCCCAATTGCGGCATCGTGCTGATCGAGCACGAGCCTAACCGCGTGCATCCACCCAAATTACTCACTGACTAACGCAGCTACTGACTATCAACCCATCGCGAGCGCCGCTCCTTGGCGAGGCTTTCACGGGGCGAAGCCCGCATCTTAATACATGGGAAGTCTGAAACCTCGTGAGGTTTCAGTTCTCTTGAAGCTATAGTTCTTCCTCAACAACTTCTTCACCCTTCCGCCCTCCATCCGCTAGAACAACGAATCGAGGAACTCGACTGAGCGGAGTTTGCGGTCGAGGATTGAAGCGAGAAACCGCGCGATCGCGAGTGCGCCGTCGCTGCCCGCTTGAGTGAGTATCGCGGCGTCTTCGATCGGCGCGGCGGCCAGCGCAGCCAATGCCGCGGCGTTGATCGCCGCCAGCCGCACCGCGCCTTCGGGGGCCTGCGGGCGGCATCGTGCGCACACGATTCCGCCGCGCGCGACCACGAAGTAAACCGCGCCGCCGGCGGCCTCGCCCAACCCGCAGATCCGGCAATGCGCGAATTCCAGGCCGAACCCGGCCGCCCGCAGCAGATTCAATTCGAACGATTGTCGCATCGCGAGCGTCACCGCCCCGCCGCCGAGCGTCCCGAGTGCGCGCGCCAGCACCTCGTAGGCGTCCGCGGCCTCCGCCTCCTCGGACGTCAGCGCGTCGGCCAGTTCCAGCATGTAACTGCCCAGCGCGATCTTCGCGAGGTCGTCTTCGAGCCGCGGCATCGCCTCGCCGGCCTCCGCCCGCGTGATAAATACCAGCTGTCCCTGTGGACGCCGGCGAAAGAACAGATTGACGTGCGAGAACGGCTCCAGCTTGCGCTCGAAGCGCCGCCGCGAGGCTTTCGCCCCCTTCGCGATTCCGCTCAGCTTGCCGAATTCGCGCGTCAGCAGCGTCACGATCCGATCGGACTCCGAGTAGTCGCGCGCGCGCAGCACGATCGCGGCGGTGGTTTCTTCAGCCGGCACCGGTCATCCCGATCGTCGCCATCATCGGCGAATTCTCGCCCCTGCGCGGCTCGCCAATCCCTTACGCCGCCGTCCGCAGAATCGATTGTTGTATCGCCCGAACCTTCGCGCGCATCGCCTCCAGCCCGTCGGTGTCGCGGCCGTTGTCCGCCGCCTCGCGCACCAGGGTCTCGAATTTCGCCAGGATATTCGCGAGCTTGGTGTGCGCTTCGATCGTCGCCCGCTTGCGCATCTCGTCGCTTTCCCAGCCGCGATCGACATACTCGCGCAATTCCTGTCCCTGGATTAGCAGTTCGCGCGCCTCGTCCTCGAAGCCCTTGACCATCCGTCGAATCGCCTCGCGCACCTTCGGCAACTCCTCGGGGTCCTTCCAGAGCACGTGCTCCAAAAACGTCAGGTCGTCCTCGCTCACGATACTCCGGCCGTACAACAAGGCGTGCGCGCGCAGGATTCCCAATGCGTTTCGCCAGCGCCGATCGGACACGATTATTTGTTGCGCCGCCAGTGCCCGGCGCAGATCCGCGATCGAGCGCAGGATACTCCCGGGCACTTTCACCGCACCCGCCCGCGCCCGCAGCTCGCCCAGTTCCGCGAATGTCAGCGACGTGCGCGCTCCAGCTTCGACACCTTCCAGCATCTTGAGAAAGCGGAAATCCTCGCCGATATAATCGACCATGAAGCGCAGCATGAAGCGGTCGAACAGCGCCGTCAGCTCCTCTTCGTCCGGCAGTTCGTTCGACGCCCCGAACATCGTGATCAGCGGTACGGTCACGCGCGCGCGCCCGTTGTGAAATACGCGCTCATTGATCACCGTCAAGAGCGCGTTCAGGATCGACGAGTTGGCCTTGAAAATTTCATCCAGGAACGCGATATGCGCCTCGGGCAGCTTGTGATCGGTCACCCGCCGGTAGTCGTCCTGCTCCAGCCCCTTGAGGCTCACCGCGCCAAAGATTTCTTCGGGCGTGCTGAATTTGGTCAGCAGCCACTGGAAATACTCCGCGCCCTCGATCCGCCGGCATAGTTCGTCGGCGAGCATCGACTTCGCCGTGCCGGGCGGCCCGATCACCAGGATATGACTGGCCGAGAGCAGCGCGCACAACGCGCCGTCGATCAGGTCGCCGCGCTCGAGAAACAGATGATTCAGTTCCTCACGAATTGTCGAAAGTTTGGCTATCGCGTCGGGCATCGTTGGCGGCGCGGCACAGGGCCTTGCCACGCTGATGAAATCTAGCAGAGCGCGCGCCCTCGCTTAAGCGCTCCCGCCCGTGGCCGTCCGCCTCCGCGCAACTCTGAAAATCACGCCAGCGTTGCCGGACACGTCTGCGGCACAACCGTTGGGATTCGGATGAGACGTTGCGCCCCAAAAAAGCCTTATTCCGACCAAGGCCATCGCTGGTTACATCCTCTAAGCCTTGCGGCACGACCGGCTCGAATCTGAGCCGCCCCCCGCTCTGGTTCCCCGGGGGACTAAACAGTCACATCGTCGGTGCTAACCCTGCCTTTGATGATCACCGTCGAATTGTTCTCTAGCTAGCGCCGCCATTTGAGGCGTAAATTTAGCCTCAGAGTTATCAGTGCGCGACGAATCGTATTGCCCTTCGGATTACCAACGGGTTATGGTGCTCGCGGCGGATCAAAGCCAGATACGCGAAAGAGTGAAGATGTGGTGAGGCGGACGGGGTAGCGATGGTTGAGTCGGATCTGCCGTTTTCACCCAAATATCAAGACCAATGCTCGGCTTCGGGATTGCTCCGCCATTTATGCGGGGTTGCTCCCAATGAGGTTTGCTGATGCCACCAAACATAACGCCCGCGGCCACCAACCGAAGGCGCGGGGCGCGCACTGGCTTGTCACTGCCGTCCGGGCCGCGGGCCCGACGCCCCTGGCACGCGTGGCATCCTCTCCTCATCTTGGCCTCGTTGCTTGCGCTGGTCGGTCTTGGGGTCGTTCCCGCGCCGGTATCCGCCGCCACCGCCAGTAAACCGCTGCCCAATATCCTCCTGATCGTAATGGACGATATCGGCATCGACCAATGGCAACTATTCGGGTACGGCGGCACTACTCCCGCCGCTATGCCGAACATCACCGCGATCGCCAAGGCCGGGATCAAATTCCATAACCTGTGGTCGATGCCGGCCTGCTCTAATGGTCGCGCCACGCTTTTCACCGGCCGCTACCCTTTCCGCACCCACGTCTATACCGCGCTGGGTAACAACGACCTGGCCAACTTCATGGTCAGCCCGAACGAACTGACTGTCCCAAAGTTGCTCAAGCAACGCGGTTACAAAAGCGCGATGTTTGGCAAATTCCATCTCGGGATCCAGAGCAACGACCCTTACGGCTACGGCATGGTGCGGGCCCTGGGTTGGGATTACTTCTATGGCTGGCTCGACGCTACCGGCGATCCCTCGTCGATCGACCAGACCGCCGGTGGCGTCTCCCCGCCCGGTACATGGTCGTGCGGCTTCGTCCGCGATTCAAACCATGGTGGCGCCGATACCGGCGCCTGCTACGCCAGCGACAATACTTGCTCGGTCATGACCAAAACCGGGACGGAGGCGCCGGGTCGGGTCTGCCGTGACGCTGGCGGCATCTTTGATCCAAACCAGCCGTGCAACAACCCGGCACCCAGCTACATCAACTTTGCGACCCTTAGTGGGCATTATGTCTCGCCGCTCGTTATCAACAATGAAGACGGGTCGATCGTGCAGGTGCCATCGACCGACATTCGAGCGCGGACTTTTCGCGGCACGGTGCCGGTCGATGCCGCGATCGATTGGATCAACCAACAGCCCAAGGATCAGCCGTGGATGGTGAGCTTGGACTTTGCGACGGCACACACCCCGATCATGCAACCACCAATTGAATTGCTACCTCCTACGGAAGCCGACACCAGCAACCTCGACTGCTCTAACTCGATCGCCCAAAGAGTCTTGACCAACCAGATGGAAGAGGCGCTCGACGCCGAAGTTGGACGACTTCTGGTCGCAACCGGCCTCGCCAGCCGCGGCCAGAATGGCCAGCTAATCTACCACCCACGATTAACTAACACGGTTATCGTCATGGTCACCGACAATGGAAGCTTAGGCAGCGTGGTGAAAGCACCCTTCGATGGCAGCCGCTCGAAATCCACGGTCTATCAAACCGGCGTATGGTGCCCTGGGATCGTCGCCGGTCCGCAAGTGAAGCAGCCTGGCCGCCAGGTGAACGCCATGGTCAACATCGCGGATCTCTATCAGTTGTTCGGCGAGCTCGCCGGCATCGACGTGCACAACATCGTTCCGCAGACCATCGACGCGCAGCCCATCCTTCCTTATCTTATCAATCCCGCGCATCCGAGCATTCGCAAAACCAACTATACGGAGATCGGCACCAACCTCCACGCCAATGGCGAGATCAATGGGCCTTGCCAATACAATACTACCACCTGCACTCAGATCGCTCCGTCGAAAAGCGTGTGCGAGGACAACAGCGGGATCTGGTGGGGACAAGGCGCTACTGACCCCAGCACTGCCGGCATCCCGGCCGACGGCTTGAAGCTCTGCTGTGACGTCGCCGTTTGGCAGGCCAACCACGCCCAGACAATTTCTACCGAAATCTACCCGTTGGAGGCCTTCGCCCTCCGCAACTCTCTTTATAAGCTCGTGATCAATAGCTACGAATCCTACGATGCTACCTCCAACTCGTGCGTCCCCACCACCACCAGGGAGTTTTACCAAATCAACGAAAAGGTGCCGGTCCCGAAGCTCGACACCGCCGATGCCGACCTGTTGGCCACCGGAAGCCCGCTCACCCGTATGCAACAGAATAACTACGATGCCTTGTCGGCGCAGCTCACCAAGCTCTGGGCGTCGCAGCCTGCCTGCCCGGGCGACCTTAACCTCGACGAGATCGTGAATTATCTGGATGTCGCGGACTGGGATTTGTACCAAGGCCTCTCGTTGGGACTTTCAAGCTGGGCCGACGTTAATCTGGACGGTCTGACTGACTCTGCCGATTTGGCGATCATCCTGCAAAACTTCGGCTCATGTCCTGCGGGGCAAGGAGCCGAGGCGTTAGCGGCTCGGTTGCGACCGTGGTCGGCGGCGTCACGGTAAACCTGCACGCCGATTTGACAGAGGACGAGACCATCAGCATTCGCCTTATTCCAATTGGTAGTTCCGGTCGCCGGAATGGCCAGATGGCATCATTTTAGACGCTCTCAGTGAGAGGTATCATGCGCCGGTTCCTTAAAATTATCCCTATCCTGGCGGCGATCCAGATTTTTACCGCGATTGCGGCGTTTGCTTTTCACCTGGATCCTTCACTCGATCCGGAGACGCCTTTCGTGATTTGTGAAAATCAGCGATATGCGCTCTGCGCCGAGGCGAGTTGCTTCGTTTATGACGGGGTCGCTTATTGCAAGTGCGATATCAAGAACGGTGACAGCATCAGTCTGCAGCTCAGCTACTCGAGTTCCACCGGTGAGCGCAATGTCTGTGACGTAAATCGGCAAGGCAGGACGAATGGCTATATGATGAGTACCTTCAGCCTGCCAAATAACGTAAAGAAAGGTGGCAGCGCCGCGGCTTACACCTGCCCCGGATCGGCTGACGCGGGAAGTGGGGTGATCGCGCCCGTTGCCTATGGCCAATGTGACGGTGGCTTTTGCTTCAAAAGCACCCGCGGCCAGAGGATACCGGGCTTCACCGGCCACCTGCAGGTTAACCAGATCATTTGCTCCTGCCCGATCTCAACTGATGCGACGCCAGGCAGCTCGGATAGCTTTGGGTATCAATTATTTGGTCCGTACAATCCGGGGGCACCGCTAGGCAGCAGATGTGACGCTAGTGCCTGCAACGCGTGTAGCGTCCCTAACCCCACTGCTAATGGAACCACCATCCCCGTCGGATCTCCGACCGGAAGCGGGAAATTTCTTGCGCTGAAGCTGGATGGGCCGCCACTTCCGGATATCAATGAGTGCCTCTGCTCATGCCAGGCTTCGGGTCCGAACGGCGCCATTTCCTGTACCGTGGGAGAAGACCGGACGCCCTAGCCCAGTCGCGTGGCGCTCCGGCCGCGATTGTCATCACGAAGAACTGAATGAGCTGCCGAGCGGAAGGTCGTTCAGTCTTCATTCATCGCCAGATGCGTCCCGCGAGCAAGCCTGCGCCGAGCCCGCTGTCAGTGGACAACACGCCAGCCTTGCCGGACGCGGGCATCGGCGCTAGAACCAGAACCAACACCGACTCTGATTCGCCCGCGCAATCCTCGTACCGCTGTCCGCCGCGCGCCGCGAAGGTCGGTCGCCGCCGGAGGTTTTCGATGGATAAAGCATTGGCTGGTGTTAAGGTTCTCGACTTGACCCAATTCGAGGCCGGCACGTCGTGCACTGAGATGCTCGCGTGGCTCGGCGCAAACGTGATCAAGGTCGAACCGCCCAAGATGGGCGAGCAGGGCCGCTGGCTCCTCACCGAAAAGCCCGGCGTCGATTCCCACTACTTCATGCTGCTCAACGCCAACAAGCGCAGCATCACGCTCAACCTCAAGTCCGAACGCGGCCAGCAGATCTTCGTTGACATGATCAAGCAGGTCGATATCCTCGCCGAAAATTATTCGCTCGGTACCCTCGAAAGCTGGGGCCTCGGCTATGAGCGCCTGCGCGAAATCAATCCGCGCCTGATTTACCTCACCATCAAGGGCTTCGGCACATACGGCCCGTATAGCAAGTACAAGAGCTTCGACATGATCGCGCAGGCGGCCGGTGGCGCCATGTCGATTACCGGCTTCCCCGGGTCGCCCCCGCTCAAGCCCGGCCCTACCATCGGTGATACCGGCACCGGCATCCATGCCGCCACTGGCGTCCTCGCCGCCTACATCCAGCGCGAGCGCACCGGCAAGGGCCAAAAAGTCGAGGTCGCGATGCAGGAGGCGGTCTTCAATTTCGTCCGCGTCCCTACCATGAGCATGTACATCACCAACCAGCCGAGCCCCCGCGTCGGCAACCGGCTCGCCAGCGGCGCCATCGGCGACATCTACAAATGCGCGCCCGGTGGCGACAACGATTACGTCTATATGCTCTGCACCACCCCCGAAATGTTCCAGGCCATGTGCAAGACCATCGGTCGCCCCGACGTCGTCGAAGACCCGCGCTTCAAGGACCGCCGTGAACGCGTCAAGTACATCGAGGAACTCACCCGCATCATCGAGGACTGGACCAGCCGGCGCGACAAGCGCGAAGTGATGAAGCTGATGGGCGAGGCCGGCGTCCCCTGCGGCGCCATCCTCGACAGCCTCGAACTCCTGAGCGACCCTCACATGCGCGAGCGCGGGATGGTCGTGACCGTGGACCATCCGGTGCGCGGCAAGTTCACCATGCCCGGATGCCCGGTGAAGCTCGAAGACTCGCCCGCCGAGGTCACTGCCGCGCCGCTGCTCGGGCAGCACAACGGCGAAATTTACGGCGAGATGCTCGGCCTCTCGCCCGCCGAACTCGAGCGCCTCAAGCAGGAGGGTATCGTATGAGTGCCGCCGCGATGATACTAATCGATCGGTGATTTCCGGGCGTGCGAGTATTGGGAGCTTGATTCGCCGCGGCGCAAAATCGATTGCGCTCGTCGCGGCCACCGTCGTTCTCGCCGCCCAGTTCCTCGCCCTCGCTCATTTCCATCAGCGCAATCCCTCCCGCCAGTTCAACGCGCAGACCCAGGTCGTCGCCGACGACGGCCTCTGCGCGCTCTGCCTGCTGGCTTTTCACGCGCCGCTCAATCCGGCCGCCACGCCGTCTATCGCTCACCCCTTTGACGAGACTCGGCTGGTCGATTCCACCGTCACCGCCCTTTACGTTTTGCTTCCGCTCTCCTCATACCGGACGCGCGCACCGCCAGCCGCGATCGTCTGACGATTTCCTACTGACCTTTCGGAAATTCGTTTGACCGGGCCGCGTGGTGAATGCCGCGCGCGGCTTCCGCTGTGCTTGCTTCATGCGGATCGACGCGCGCCGCGGCCCGCCTGAGGGGAATTAAGTGGCAATGCGCAAATACGTATTGGCCTGGATGACCTTGGCGTTGGTGCTCGCCGCCGCCCAAGCAGTCTGCGCCGGTGACGATTCCTCCGCGAAGGCGGATCAATCCAACGCCCAATTACTCACCGAAATGCGCGCGATGCGCGCGCAGATGGACGCGATGCAAAAGCGCATGGACGCCCTCGAAGGTCAGGTCGCCGCCGGCGCCAAATCATCGAAAGAAACCACTGCCGGCGCCAGCCCAACCGCCCCGTCCGGCACCTCCGTCGCCAACGCTCCCGCGCAGACCGACAACGGCGTTCCCCCCGGCATCACGCCGGCGGGTGTGCCGCTCGCACCGCCGTCCGGCGAAACCCTCGGACAGGCCGTCAAGCACTTGATGCCCGGCACCGTCACCGGCCCCCAGGCGCCCACCGTTGGCGCACTCGCCGGCGAAGGTCCCAACGAACGCCAGGGCGTCATCATCCCCAGCATCCAGGGCGTTCCGCAGGTCTTCATTCCCGATATCGGCGCGGTCGGCGACTTCGCTTTGCAACAGAGCGATTACAAAAAGGGCGACCCACGCTACGACCCGTCCGCCGACAAGTTCGCCGTGCGCGATACTCAGATCATCCTCTTCTCGCCCATCGATCCCTACACCAACGCGCAAATCTCCATCGATAAGCCCAACAACGGCCCCTTCGATATCGAGGAAGCCTTCGTCGTCTTCAACAAGCTGCCCTACAACCTCCAGGTCCGCGCGGGCCAATTCCGGCCCGTCTTCGGCCTCCTCAATGAGTCCGACACCTTCCAACTCCCCATCGTCAATCGGCCCAACGCCCTCGCCTATTACATCACGCAGGACGGCTTCGTTGAGCCTGGCATAAACGTTACCGCCTACATCCCCAATCCCTGGGACGCGGCGATCAAGCTCGACGCCAATATGTTAAGCGGGGTGAACACCCTCGCCTTCAACCATCGTCAGGGGCAAAACTTCGATTACGCCTATATGGGCACTCTCACTTACGCGCGCGACCTCTTCGGCTCCGGCTATATGACCGCGGGCGCCAGCATGGCGGGCGGTCCCGGGCCCGGCGGGCAAGCCTACTACGAGGATCCCTTCCTGCAATTGCAGTACGCGCCTGACCAGCGCCACATTCTGACCTGGAACGCTGAAGGCCTCCTCGTCGAACAGCAGGCCGTCGGCAATCACGGACTCAAACGCGGCGTTTATTCACTTCTCGATTACAACTTCTGGCTGCGCTACCACGCGGGCTTCCTGCTCGATATCGCCGATCTCCCCAACGTCCCCAGCGGTACGCAGGTCGGCGTTTCGCCCGTCCTCACCTACTTCCTCTCCGACAATATGCGCCTGCGCGCCCAGTACACCCACACCACGCCTGGCGGTTCCGAACGCTCGGCCAATACCTTCTTTCTGCAGGCCACCTTCGCCCTCGGCAACCTTAAACCACTGGACTAGTCATTCGATGCGATTTAAATACAAATACTCATTCGCGTTCCTGCTCTTACTCTTCATGCCCCTGCTCGCGTGGCCTCCGCCCGCCTCGGCCGCGGTCGTCAAAATCGTCACCACCACCACCGACCTCGCCTCGCTCGCCACCACCATTGGCGGTGACAAAGTTGCCGTGCAGTCGCTCGTGCCCAACGGATTCAACGCTGACCTGTACTCGCCGCGCCCGAGCGATCTCTTCAAAATCCATCAGGCCCAGCTCTTTATCATGGTCGGCCTTGGCCTCGAGGATTGGGCCCGCGACCTCGTCAGCGAAGCCAACAACGCGAACCTCGTCAAGGCCCAGGTCTCGACCGGCATCGCGCTCCTCGACGTCCCGCAAGGCCACGTCGATTACAGCTTCGGCGACATCCACCCGTACGGCAATCCCCACTTTCAGCTCGATCCCGAAGCCGGCCGTCAGATGGCAAAAAACGTCTTCAACGCGCTCGCCTACGTCGATCCCTCGGACAAGGATTACTTCGCGCAAAATCTCGCCGCCTTCGAGTCCCAGCTCACCGACGCCGAGAAAAAATGGACCGCCGAAATGGCCCCGTTTGCCGGCGTCAAATTCATCCCCTACCACGAATCGTGGGACTACTTCGCGCGCGCCTTCAACCTGCAAATTCCCGAGTCCATCGAGAGCAAGCCCGGCTTTCCGCCGTCGCCCGCGCGCGTCGAGGAGATCATCCGCACCTGCCGCGCCGATGGCGTCCGGCTGATCGTTACCGAACCCTATTATGACGTCTCGGTTGCTCAACTGATCTCGCAGCAGGCCGGCATTCCCTATCTCAATCTCTATATCGACGTCGGCGGGACTCCCGAACAAAAGGACTACATCTCAACTGTCGATTATGTAGTCACTCAATTCGTCAAGGCGCTGGGTAATCATGGCAAATGAACTAGTCAGTGTGCGCGGCGTCACGCTCGGATACGGCAGCCGCATCATCCTCAAGAACCTCAATTTCGCCATCCAACGCGGCGACTTCATGGGTGTGATGGGCCCCAATGGCTCCGGCAAGACCACCCTGCTCAAGGCCCTGCTCGGATTACTCACTCCAATCGGCGGCTCGATCGATCTCACCCCGCACGACGGCGTTCCGCTACGCATCGGTTACGTGACCCAGCGCGAACGGCTCGACTCGCACTTCCCGCTCTCCTCGCTCGAAGTCGCCGTGATGGGCCGCTTCGGCATGATTGGCGCGATGCGCCGGCCGCGCCGCCAGGATTACGAAATCGCCCGCGGATGCTTGCGCCGCGTCGGCATGGAACATCGCGCCGCACTCCCCTATCGCGAGCTCTCCGGCGGCCAGCAGCAGCGTGTGCTCATCGCCCGCGCGCTCGCCGGCGAACCCGACCTCCTGCTGCTCGACGAGCCTACCAACGGAATGGACCTCGAGGCCGAACGCGCCATCATGGAACTCCTGCTCGACCTGCAAAGCGAAAAATCAACCACGATTGTCTTCGTCACTCATCTGCTCAGCGCGATCGAACATTTCGCCCGCCGCGTTGCTTTGATTACGCGCGACGGCACCGTCGTCATCGGCGCCAAAGAACAGATGCTCGCGCCCGAGACCATCGCGCGCGCCTATGCGGCCCAGGAACTTTGAGCATTTGGGCACTCTGAACAACTCGACTACTAGCCGCCTCACCCCGGAAGGCCCTCAATCATGATCGACCTGCTCACCGTCCCCTTCATGCGCCACACGCTCATTGCCGGCGTGCTCGTCGCCCTCGGCCTCGCCCCCCTCAGCGTCTATGTGGTCCTGCGCCGGATCGTTTTCGTCGGCGCCGCCGTCGCCGAAATCTCCTCAGCCGGCGTCGCCCTCGCCGTGCTCTTTCAGGTCGAACCGTTTGCGGTCGCCCTGGTCCTCACGGTCCTGACCTTTCTCGGCTTTTCACGCGCCGCCGACTCCCCCCGCCTGCCTCTCGAGGCCCTCATCGGGATGCTCTATGCGGGTGGCTCTGCCGCCGCCGTACTACTCATCGTAAAGGCCCCGCGCGGCGAAGGTGAAATCCTCAATGTACTATTCGGCAATATACTCACGGTACCCGTCGCACTGCTCTGGGCGATGGTTGCGACGTTCGCGATTGTCGGCGCGCTCCAGTTCTTCGCCTCCAAGGAATTACTAATCTCCGCCTACGATCCCGACATGGCCCGCGCCCTCGGCATCAACGTCAACCTCTGGAACACGGTCTTCTATGTCGCCCTCGGATTTGCCGTCGCTATCGCCATTCGCGGCGTCGGCGCATTACTCACTTTTACCCTGTTGGTCGCTCCGGGCGCCGCCGCACTCTGCTTCGTCCGCGGACTCGGTGCCGCGTTCGTCGTCGCGACCACGATGGGCCTGGTGGCCACCGTCGCCGGTGTATTCGCCTCTTACCTCTTCGATTTTCCGACCGGCCCGACTATCGTCGCCATTCTCGCCGCCGTCTTCGCACTGAGCTATGGTTACGCCGCAATCCGAGGTACCTAGCTAGCGCGACGAGTCTGCTGACCGGCCGGTCATCCTGAGCGTGGCGAAGGATCTCACGCGACAGCGCGCCAATCCGGTTGTTGAGCGACCCGGGCGACTTGGACACCGATTCGAGCAACTCGAGCGTAGTCCGTTCCTCGACAGACTTCTTTCACCCGGTGACGCAATAGGTTATGCGGTTACATGGCTTCGAGTGACATTTTCGCGGCCGTCGATTTCCTCAAGCGCGAAGGTGAGGCCGCGCTGCGCCGCTTTGTCCGCACCCATCGCGGCGCCGCGTACGCCGAGATGCGCTTCGAGGCGATGTTCCATCGTTCCGCCTCCGCCAATGACGGCGATCAGCGCGACAGCGCCGAAAGCGAGGCGGCGGCCTTCGGTGTCACCGTCCATTTCGAGCATCGCGGCGGCGTCGTCGGCCACGGACAGACCGGCGCGGAAATCGGACGCCTCGCCCTCAACCGCACCCGGTTGCTCGCGGCGCTCGACGCAGCGCTGGGCGAAGCCTATGCACGGGCGCGTTTCTCCGCGCGCGAAAAGGCGGCCGTGCTCAAGCATCATGGCGCGGCCGCCCGGTCGCTGATGCGTGCCGGCGCGATTGCCCCCTCGACCGCACGCGACGAGATCGCGGCGACCTTTCGCCGTGACCCGCGCACCCTCGACCCCGACGAACTCAAGCGCTTGTGCCGCGACGCCTCGGCTTCAATCGCTGGCCTCGGCCCCGATATCGCTTTTAACGCCGTCGCCGCGTTGAGCGAACTGCGCCAGGAACTCTTCATCAATACCGCCGGCGCCCTCATCTCTCAGGCGTGCGCCTTCGCGCAGGGCGATTGTTACGTGGTCGCGCAGACCGCCGACGGCCATCAGGAAAGTTACGACACCATCGGCCAACAGCGCGGCTTTGAATGTCTCGCCGAAGGCTGGCGCGACGAGCTCATGCCCAATCCCGACCTGCCCACCTTCGCGATCGAACTCGCCCGCGAGACCCGCGAACTCGCCGCCGCACCCGCCCTCAAGCCGCCCGCCGGCGAAGTCGTCGTCGTCACCAATCCGCACTTCAACGCACTCGTCGCCCACGAGATTATCGGCCATCCATGCGAGGCCGATCGCGCGCTCAAGATGGAGGCCGCCTACGCCGGCCGAAGCTGGTTTCTGCCCTCGCTCGAACACAACGAAATCGGCCGCCCGGTCGGCTCCCCGCTGCTCTGGGCATGCTCCGATCCGACGCTTAACGGCTACGGCCATTACCGCTACGACCATGAGGGCACGGCCGGCCGCCGCGTCACCCATATCGAGGGCGGCGTCTTCCGCGGCTTCCTCAACTCGCGGGCGACCGCCGCCGCGCTCGGCGTCGAGCCCAACGGTTCCGCGCGCGCGAGCGAAGCCTGGCACGTCCCGCTTATTCGCATGTCGAACACCTTCTTCATGCCCGGCCAGAGCGACCCCGCGCAGATCATCGCCGAGGTCGATCGCGGCTATTACGTATGCGGTCATCTGATTCCGTCGATCGCGGAGTCGCGCGAAAACTTCCGCATCTCGGCGCGCCGGGTTTACGATATCGAACATGGCCGCCTCGGACGGCTCTATCGCGCGGGCAGCGTCATCGCCGACTCGAAAAGCTTCTTCAGCAAGATCGACGCGGTCGGCAACGACCTGCGGATGGTCGCCATCCCCAACTGCGGCAAGGGCCAGCCGATGCAAGTCAAGCGGATGTCCAACGGCGGCCCGACGCTCCGCTCGCGCGCGCGGATGGGCGGCGGCTGATGCGCACTGCCGTCGATCTCAAAAAGTTCGTCCGCGAGGCCGCCGCGCTGCTCGCGCGTGAACGCGATCTCGCCGCCTTCGAGGTCTATTGCTCCTCCAGTGAACATCGGGTGGCGCGCCTCAACTACACCTCCGACATTCCGTCGCGCGGCGTCGAGGAATTCAAATCGCTCAACGCCGACGGCTTCGCCCTGCGCCTCGTGATGCACCGCGATCCGCATGAAACCGGATCCGCCAGCGAGGCCGGCGACCTGAGTCTCGAGGCGGTGCGCGCGGCGATCCGCAAGGCGCGTGACGCCACCGTCATCGATCCGCATTTCCCCGGACTGCCCGCCGAGCCGCGCAAATTGCCGCCGTCGAAGGAGCGCGCGCCGGCCTCCGACCTGATGCGCGCTAAGGACGCCCCGATCGCCGCCGCCGCGTGGGCGACCATCGCCGGCGCGATTTCTGCCTTCGAGTCGCATGCACCCCTCAAGCTGCCCCATCCGGGCCTCGTGATCGGCGGCGACCTCTCCCTGATTCGCGACCGCATCGCGATCGGCAGCTCCGCCTTCACCGATATTCGCGGCGACGAGAGCGCCCATTTCGTCTCGTCGGTGACCGCGCTGGTCGAGTCGCTCGACGCCAAAGGCACCGCCACCGCGGCCGGCGCGTCGCTCGCCGAAATGTCCCGGGCCGGCGCGCGGCTCGGACGCGACGCGGTCACTCGCGCGCTCAAGCTGCGCCACGGCGAACGGCCGCCCGCCGGCCGCTACCGCGTCGTCCTCGGTCCGCAGCCGGTCGCCGAGATTATCAACTACATGGTGCTCGGATCGCTCACCACCGGTGCTTTCTACTCCGCGACCTCGGCCTACCACGGACGCTTCGGTGCGCCCGTGATCGATGCGCGCCTCAGCCTGACTGACGACCCCCTCGCCCATCGCGGCCCCGTGCGCCGCCGCGTCACCTGCGAGGGCTTGCCCACCGGACGCACCGCGATGATTCGCCACGGACGCCTGGTCGGCCTGCTCTCGAATTTCTACGATTCGCATCGCCTGCTCACCGACGAACATCGCGCCGAGAAGCTCGGCCCCGACGCCGGCACGGCGCCAAGCTTTCCGGTCCGCAGCGGCTATCGCCTCGGCGAAAGCCCGGCGCGCCGCTACGACGCCCATCCCGGATCGACCGGCACCAACGTCATCATGCGCACCCGCGGCGGGGTCGGCGATCGCGAGCTCGTCGAGGTGGTCGGCGACGGTATCTATATCGGACGCATCTGGTACACCTATCCGATCAATGGGCAGCGCGCCGGCGACTTCACCTGCACCGTCAGCGGCGATTCCTACTTGATTCGCAACGGCAAAATTGCCGCGCCGCTCGCGCCCAACTGCTTTCGCCTCAACGCCAATATCGAACAGGTGTTCGCAAAGCCGCTCGCGGTCGGCAAGCGCTCCGAGACCGCCGTCGTGTGGGGCGCGCCGGAGGCTTACTTCGTACCCGCGCTGGCGCTCGAGGGCATCGAACTCGCGCAAGTCGGCGCCGCCGACTCCGACTAGCGATACTCGTTCGTGATAGCCGCAAACTAACGGCGCGACGGCAATTTAAGCGCACCCGCTGGCGCGCGATTCATCCCGACTTTGCCGCCTGCCGATTCGGCTCGACTTTCCGATCGTCGCGATAGACTTCCTGCTTGCTGGTCAGCCCGGTCGGGTCCCAGCGCGTCCAGACGCCCTCGCGCTTGCCCTCGCGATACCTGCCCTCGAGCGCCTTCACGCCGTTGGCGTACCAGCTCATATGCTCTCCGTCCTGCAGACCGCCGCGGTAATGGTCAACGGCGGAGCGCTGCCCGTTCTCGTACCACGTCGTCCATTCGCCTTCCTGCACACCGTCGCGATAGTAGCCCTGGATCATCCGATCGGTGCCCGTGCCGTACGCGACAAAGACGCCGTCCTTCACCGGCTTGCCATCAACCATCTTCTGGCACCAGACTTCCTCGCCCTTCGGCGGCGGCGCACCCATCAGGGTTGCTCCGGCGGGACATGAAAGCGGCAGCTCGGCAACACCTCGATGGCACCCGACCACCATCGCGACGACGGGGAGGGCGGCGGCAAACGCGATTCGGGTCGTCAAGCTCAGTCTGAGGTACGTCGGCATAGGTAAGTTTTATCAGTGACGAATTTTCTCAGTAACGATGGCGCACTCATAGCGGCCACAAATACAGCGGGCGGGAAGACGATGTCCGCCTTCCCGCCCGTCTTGCGATTCGATCCGCCCGCGATTACAACGCGCGCGGAGTTATGAACGTCCTAGTTCGAGCCGGTCGAGCCGAGCAGATTGCCGCCGAGCGTCGGATGGCCGACGGTCTTGTCGCCGATCACGTTGATCATTGACGGCTTGCCCGACTTGAACGCGCGCTCGAGCGCCGGAACGATCTGCTCGGGCTTCTCGACCTGTTCGCCATGACAGCCCATCTCGTCGAAGATCTTGTCGTAACGGATGTTCTGCAACATGTTGAACGGATCGGTGCGGTCCTTCAGCAGCGGCATCGACTCGAAGCTTGGGCCCCACGAGCTGTTGTTGTAGAGCAGGCAGACGATCGGCAGGTTGTAGCGCGCGGCGGTCTCCATGTCCCAGCCGCCGATGCCCAGCCCGCCGTCACCCATCACCAGCACGACCTGCTTGCCCGGGCGCGCGAGTTGCACGCCGATACCCATGCCGAAACCGTGGCCGACCGGCGCCAGCGGGCCGGCGTCGATCACGGAGCCCGGGAACCGGCATACGAAGTTCTGGCTCATCCAGCCCGAGAGCGTGAAGCTGTCGATCACGACGGTGGCATTCTTGTCAAGCACCGAAACGAGGTCCTTGGTCACGCGCGCGGGATGAATCGGGAGGTTGCCGTGGACCTTCTTCTCGTTCTCGGCGACAACCTTTTCAAAGTTGGCGCGCACCTCGGCCAATTCCTTGACCCAGCTCGAACCGCGGTTCTTCGAGAAGTCGAGCTTGAGTTCCTTGATGCGGTTGATCATCTGGCGCAGCACCAGCTTGGGATCGCCGACCAGCGGGACCTCGGCCGGTACCTGCCATCCGATGCGCGAGGCGGTGGGGTCGCACTGGATGTACTTGGCCTTGTCGTTCCAGGTGGGCATCCGGCCGAAATGCTCGCCACTCCAGAAGCGGAAGCCGAGCGTGAGGACAACGTCGGCGCGGCCGGTGAAGGGCTTTTTGAAGGCGCCGCGAATCGCCAGCGGATGCTCTTCGGAAACCGAGCCCTGGCCGGCGCGGCGCGCGTACACCGGAATCGAGGTGAGCTCGACGAACTCCTTGAGTTCCGGCGCCGCGTTGGACCAGAACAGGCCGTCGCCACCCGCGATCAAGGGGCGCTCGGCCGCGTGCAGCAATTCGATCGCCCGATCGATCTTGGCCGGGTCGCCGGCCGAACGGACATCGTCGGGCGTGAAGCGCTGGCCGCCCGCGCGCTGTTTCGCGTCTTCGCCCTGGGTATAGAGGATGTTCTGCGGAATCTCGATCAACGAGACGCCCTGCGGCGGCGTTAGCGCCTCGCGGAAGGCCAGCCGCATGTCGAACTCGATGGTGCTGAAGTCGGTGACGCGCTTGGTGTACTTGGCGAAGCTGCGGACGACGTCGGACCCATAGGCTTCCTGGAATGAACCCTGATGGTCCTCGGTGTTCGGATGCTGGCCCGAGATGCAGACCACGGCGCTGTTGGTCATCGCGGCCAGCGCCAGTCCGGTGACCGCGTTGGTCAGTCCGCATCCGGCGGTAACCATGCAGACGCCGGCCTCACCGGTCATGCGCGCATAGCCGTCGGCGGCATAGGCGGTCGCCTGTTCGTGGCGCATGTGCACCAGTTTGATTTCGTGGCTGCGCAACTGCGCGAGAATCGGGAACAGGTGACCCCCGTTGATCGCGAAACAGTAGCGTGCCTTGTTTTCCTGAATGATACGCGCGACCAGTTCGCCGCCGTCCACTTTGGCCATCAGGGGATCCTCCTTCGATTTAGCAGCAGCCCGACCGGTCACCAGGGCGCCAAGGTCCGCGCAACGTTCGCGGCATCGACGAACCAGGCCGGGGCAGGCCTGAAAATATTGTTCGGGACGAATCCTTGCATATTTCCCCGGCCAGCGAAAACGGGAAACGAGGGGCGCGAAAGGAGGCTTGATTTTCTTCGCCGCAAAGTTGATCGTCGATTCAAAGCCTGTAACTCTGTGGGGTATTGGGTGGCCAGGAATTATGCGAGCCGCTGATCCAGGGAGCAACGGACGCGATGTTGGTTCGGAATAGATGAGACGGCTTCTCGCTGCAATATCGATAATTCTGCTGATCGCGATCGCCGCGAAGCCCGCCAACGCGTTCAGCTTGATCGATCCGAACACGTGGCCGGCGACGTTGAACCCACACAACTGGCCGTTCTCGGTGTATCCGATCCCGGAGGTCGCGACCGATCCCAACTCGGGGGTGACCTACGGCATTCTGACGGCGGTGCTGTTCAAGGACAAAGCCGGGGACATCGACTATATCTTCGCGCCCGACGTCAACAACAACAGCACGCTCGGGCCGGGCGGCAACCTGCGGTTTCTCGCCTACCCATCGGAGGACACGCAGTGGTATGCGGTGGGGGGCGCGCAGGAAAACATCGCACGCAATGTCGATCTGAATTATGAGACCGGCCGAACGCATCGTGATTGGTGGTCATTTGCGGGGCGGTTTTTCTTCGAGCGCGATCCGACCGAGCGTTTTTTCGGGATCGGCAACGCATCGCGCCTGGGACAGGAGACCAATTACACCACCGAGCAAGTTTACTTCCGCGGGCTGTTCGGCTGGAACGTCACACCCAATCTGCAACTGGCGGCAGTGACGCGGCCGCGTTATGTGCGCATCCAGCAAGGCGGATTCACGACCCAGCCGCAGATTTTCACGCTGTTCCCGAACGTGAAGGGGATCAACGGCGGGACCGAAATCTACAACGAAGTCCGGATAACCTACGACACGCGCGACTCGATTGACATCCCGCGCGATGGCGGACTGGCGCTTGGCTACTACGGCTTGGCGGACCGCCGCCTGATGAGCTCGGTGTCGTACAACCGCTTCGGTGGCGAGCTGCGCCGGTATTATTCGATTGGCAAGCGAATCACCTTCGCGGGCCACATGTATATGCAGTGGACACCGGCGGGCAACGAGACCCCGTTCTGGGCGATGCCGTGGCTGGGCGGCGGCGAGAGCTTCCTCTACACCACCGAGACGCTACGCGGATACGGCGCTGGCCGCTTTATCGACAACAACGTAGCTGTAGCCAATATCGAGATGCGCACGCGGGTGCTGGAAGCGAACGTCTTTGGGACGCAAGGAACGCTAGAACTCGCACCTTTTTTCGAGACCGGTCGCGTGTGGCATTCGATGTCGCAGAATCCGGTGCAGCAACTGCATTCGGTGGGCGGGATGGGCTTTCGCGCGATCGCGGAACCGTTCGTGGTCGGCTACGTCGATGTGGGCTGGGGTGGCGAAGGTCCCGCGGTCTTCTCAGGTATCAACTATCCATTTTAGTTTTTGACGCTCGCGTACCCGCGCGATGCTACTTGCGGAAGCGCGAAGGAAAGTCCACCTCAAATGTGACGTCGGGATGGAGCAGGCGGGCGCGATCGATTAGCGCCGCTTCGATCTCGGGGATCTGCGGATCGGGCACACAACAATCGACCGGGCAGGCCGCGGCGCATTCCTCGTGATCGAAGAAGCCGACACATTCGGTGCACTTGCCGGGCACGATGTAGTAGATATCGGGGGCGATCGGCGGATGGCTTTGGCCATCGAGTTCCCACTGGCGGCCGCCAGCGTAAATCGCGTTATTGGGACAGCGCGGCTCGCAAGCGCCGCAGTTGATACATTCTTCCGTAATCAGAGTTGACATCGCGGATTTCCAGAGTGGCGGTCAATTTTGCGGCATCGCGGCGGCAACCCGGCGGGCCAATTCGATAAAGGCCTGGCTGGCGGGATGATCCGGCTGGGCGAGAACGATCGGCGTGCCCGCATCGCCCGCCTCGCGCACTTCGGTGAAAATCGGCACGCGCGCAAGGACTTCCATGTGCTCATCGGCGGCCATCTTGGCGCCGCCGCCATGCCCGAAGATTTCGTCGCGCTCCCCGCAATCGGGACAGACGAAATAGCTCATGTTCTCGACCACGCCAAGCAGCGGGCAATGGACCTGCCGGAACATCCGGACCGCGCGCAGGGCGTCGGCCAACGCCACCTCCTGCGGCGTCGTGACGATGACGGCGCCGTCGATCGCGACCTGCTGTGCGAGCGTCAGTTGCGCGTCGCCGGTGCCGGGCGGCAAGTCAACGATGAGAAAATCCTGGGTGCCCCAGAGCGTGTCCTTGAGAAACTGGCGGACGGCGCCCATGACCATCGGACCGCGCCAAATCACCGGGGCCTTATCGTTGAGGAAAAAGCCGATTGAAATCAGCTTCACGCCGAAGCGTTCGATGGGGTAAAAGCTCTGGCCGCCGGCTGAGCGGGGACGTTCGTCGCTGGTGCCGAACATCATCGGCACCGAGGGGCCGTAAATGTCCGCGTCGAGCAGGCCGACCTTGTAGCCGATGCGACTTAACGCGGCCGCGAGGTTGGCCGCCACCGTCGATTTGCCGACGCCGCCTTTACCGCTCGCGACGGCGACGATGAAGCGCGTGCCTTCCAGGCGGACCTTGCCGGTCTTTTCGCCCAACTCGGGCTCTATCTTGCCGACCTTGAATTCGACCTTGGGCACGCCCAGTTCGTGGGTCAGCACCTGATGAATCCGCGTGGCAAGATCGCGCAGGATCTCCTCGCGGCCGGTCGCGCCGCGCAGCGTGATCGTGTAGGCGCCGTCGGGCGCCGGCGCGATCTCCTGGACGATTCCGAGCGACACGATGTCGGTCTGATAGCCGGGATAATTGACGCGGGCGAGTGCGAGCGCGACTTCTTCAAGAGCTACGGTTCTGGCCACTGGGCGAAATTATTTCAGATGGCAATCGGCAGCGATAGCCGCACGCGCAAGGACAATCGCGAAGATCGGGATCGCGCATTGTCCGCGAAGGCCGGTCGGTCAGCGGCTCAGCGCGTCAGCGGATCAAGGCGATTCGCGATCACGGCGCGGGCTTCCTCGGCGATTTGCCGCACGATTTCCGCCGCCGGCCGCGCCTCCGTCACGAGGCTGCATGACTGGCCCGCGTAGAACGCGAGGCCGCTGATATCGCCCTCGATATATTCGGTCGGGGGAAATACCGAGTAGCGGACCAGCGGGACCTCGATTCCCGAGCGGCGCATCGCACCGGCCGGCTCGCCCTCGCCGGGCCGCTTCCCAGACGGCGGACGTCCGGCGCATTCCCACGCTTCAACGGTGGCGTTGCGAATCACGCGATGGGCCGCGTCGGGCCATCCGATGTCGTAGAGCGTGGTGTGCAGCGTGTCGCCGGCCTGCGCGCCGATCACCGCGCGCTTGTACTCGCGATGGGCCGCGGACTCGTTCGCGACCAAAAACCGTGTACCGAAAACCCCCGCATCCGCGCCGAGCGCAAGCACCGCCGCCAGGCCCCGGCCGTCGGCGAGACCACCCGCCGCCAGCAGCGGCAGGTCGCCAATCGCGTCGCGCACCGCAGGCACTAGCGCGACCGTCGTTGTGGTGCCGCGGACGTGGCCGCCGGCCTCCAGTCCCTGCGCCATGATCGCATCGACACCCGCATCGGCAGCCGCGCGCGCCTCGATGGCCGAACCGCATTGCCAAATCACCTTGATGCGGGCGTCCCGCAAGCGGCGAATCGAAGCAATGTAATCCGATGGCGCGCCCCAGAAAAATGTCACCGCCGCGATCGGCTCTTCGGCGACGGTCTCGATGACGCCCGGCCGCAGAAACGGAATGAGCAGATTCACGCCGATCGGCTTCCCGGTGATTTTCCGGGCCGCCGCGATCTCGTTATGAATCGCGGCGGGACTGAATCCGGCGGTCCCCATAAACCCAAAGCCGCCCGCCTCAGACACCGCGCCGGCGAGGTTCGAGAGCGCGACGCCGCCCATGCCCGCCGAGACGATCGGGAGTTCGATTCCGAGCAGTTCGCAGATTGCGGTGTGCAGCATCGCGGTGTCTCTCCCAGGCTTTCAGCTTGACCTAGCGGCCCTTGAACTTCGCCTCGCGCTTTTCGAGGAACGCCTTGACGGCTTCCTTGTGGTCCTCGGTCAAGCCGGTGAGGGTCTGCCCGTAGGACTCGCGGTCGAGGATGGTGCGCAAGTCGGACTTGAGCGCGAGGTTCAAATGCGCCTTCATGTAGGAATATGCGACAACGGGGCCGGCGGCGATGCGCTTGGCGAAGGCGCGCACCTCTTCGGTCAGCGCGGCGGCTGGCACGACACGGTTGACCATCCCGAGCTTGAGCGCCTCTTCGGCGCCGATTACTTCGGCGGTGAAATAGAGCTCGCGCGCCTTGGCCGGCCCAACCAGTTGGGTCAGCAGGTAGGTGCCGCCGAAGTCGCCCGAAAAGCCGACGCGGGCGAACGCGGTGCCGAAGCGCGCGGTGTCGGCGGCAATCCGCAGGTCGCAGGCGAGCGCGATGCTCAGGCCGGCCCCGGCGGCGGGTCCGTTGATCGCGCCGATGGTAACCTTGGGCATCTCGTGGAGAAGCAGGCTCACTTCTTCGGAGCGGCGCAACTGGCTGATGCGGGTCTGGATGCCCTGTTCGCCCGCACCCGCGCTGGCGCCGTGTCCCGCGCCCTCCGCGCCGCCGCCCTCGTTGCGCTCGCGCATTCGGCCGATATCGCCGCCCGCGCAAAAGCCTCGGCCCGCGCCGGTTAGAACGACGGCGCCGACTTCGCGGTCGTGAGCGGCGCGATTAAGCTCCTCGAGCAGGCCCCCGATCATGTGATCGCTCAGCGCGTTGAGCTTGTCGGGCCGATTCATGGTGAGGTAGAGCACGCCGTCGTGACGCTCGGCGATCAGGTCGCGATGTTCGGTGGACATGGCACAAGCCTCCAATGCCTGAAGATTTGAATGACGATTGAACTTGGTACTACTTGAGCACGGCCACGCTGTCGAGGGCGTCTGCTACCGCCTGGGTGCCGTCGCGGTCGTGGCCGAGTGCGCTCGCCGCGTTGAACATCGAGGTCATCAGGGCAAGCCCCGGTAAGGCAAGGCGCTGCGTCTGCGCGGCCTCGGCGACCAGGCGAAGGTCCTTGCGCATCAGTTGGACGAAGAAGCCGGGACGGAAATCGCCGGCGACGATCTTGGGGCCGAGGTTGTTCAACTGCCAGGAGCCGGCGGCGCCCGCGCCGATCGCTTCGATGACCTTGGCCGGATCGAGCCCGCCCTCGCGTGCGAAGAGCAGCGCTTCGGCGGCCGCCTCGAGCGTAACCGCGACCGCAATCTGATTGGCGAGCTTGGTGGTCTGGCCGGCGCCGACGGGGCCCATGTGCGTGACGCGCTTGCCCAGCAGGTCGAACAACGGGCGCGCGCGTGCAAAGGCCGCTTCGCTGCCGCCGGCCATGATCGCGAGGGTGCCCTCGATGGCGCCGGTCTCGCCGCCGGAAACCGGCGCGTCGAGATAGTCGGTGCCGAGCTTCGCCAGACGCGCGGCGATGGCACGCTCGGCCGCGGGCGCGATGGTGCTCATATCGATCACGAGTTGGCCGCGCGCCAGTACCGGCTCGATTCTGGCGGCGACGCCTTCTACGTCAGGCGTGTCGGAGACCATGATGAAGACCACGTCGGCGCCGCGCGCGGCCTCGGCCGCATCGGCGGCAACGACCGCGCCGTCATCGGCGAGCGCGCGCGCTTTTTCGGCGGAGCGGTTGTACACGCGCACGCCATGGCCCGCGCGTAGCAGCCGGCGCGCCATCGGCGCGCCCATGATTCCGGTTCCAATCCATGCGATTTCCATGGTCGATTCCCTCTGCAAAGCAACTCAAGAAAACGGGCGAAGTGGCGGGTCAGGCGGCTTGCGAGGAGCGTGGTGCGGACTTCCATGAGAAGCCGTCGGCGGGAATCGCGCTCATCACGAAGAGTGCCGCCCAGATCGTGAAGAGGATTCCGGTCGCGACTCCGTGCCACATCCAGAACAGGCCGTAGATCAGGTAGAGCGCCACCAGGGCGAAATGCAGTATCACGCGCGGCTGAGCGAGCCCCGACGGCAGCGGCGTGAAGAGGCGCGCGGCGATCATTGCCTGCCCGGCGCAATGCCAAGTGCCGAAATGGCGGCATCGGCGGCATACCGTCACGGTGGATTCGAGCCATAATGCGGCGAGGATCGCGAGACCGAAGATGAACGCTTCCGCACTATGCCCCGCCGCTTTGCCGAGAAAGATGATCGTGAACAGGACCAGTCCGCCGATTCCGACGACGCGAAAAAAGGCCGGCGTCTGGATGACGTAGAGGATGGGCTCGAAGGGGCCGGGATTTCGTCTAGGCATCGGCGATTGAATCCGTCCGCTTAATCTACTCGCGATTCGCCGCGGAGCAAGCCGTCATGCGCTCTCCTGGGTCCATCCGGGCAACTCCGCGGGCTCGTACTCATCGAACTTGGCATAGTTGAACCGGGAGCCGATCTCGGAGGTTTCGTCGATGATGTCGGCGAGGCGCGCCCCCCAGATGATATCGGCCGCCTTGTACGAATAGCGGGCATAGACGGTCTGCGAAAAGACCTCGTCGATACCGGTGAGCGACACGATGAGGCTGGCGTCGGCTTCGAGCAGGTCCTTGTTGGTAACGCCATAGAACGGGCTGCCGGGTTGAATCGGGTGAATGGCGGTCCACGAATACGCGAAGATCGCGTTACGGTAGCGGGAGAGTTCGAGGTCGTAAAAGCGGCGCACGTATTCGCCCTCGCGGGTGCGCTCGTCCTGCGAGAAGGCAACGTGAACCTGGGCCTCGACGATTTGGCTGGAGCGCACGTTGGCCATCCGGAACATCAGGCTGGGCACGCCGTCGCGCTTGGAGATAACCGCGATCCGGCTGAAGCGGACGCGCGCGGTCGGGCGCGAGAACTTCGCGAAGATGAGACCGGTGATAAGGGCGAAGTTAATTACGCCGCAGAGCGCCTCGACGCTCATCAGGATCTGGGACACCAGGGTGACCGGTGACATCTTGCCATAGCCGATGGTCGCGATGGTCTGGACGCTGAAAAAGAACACATCGGAAAAGCCGCGCGCGTTTTCGATACCACCGTCTAGATAGTAACCGACCGCGAAAAGTAGGTTGACGACGATGAAGGCAACGGCGATTTGCAGGAGCAGCGCGGGCCACGACGAGGTCAGCAGGTGATGGTAGAAATCGGTGAAGAAGCGAGCGTCCTCGTCGAGCACGAGAGTCGGACCGGTCTTGCGCGCACTGCGCCTGAATGGAAGTAGTGCCATGGGCTAGAGGATAACCGTCGGGGCCCGGCTGCGCAGCAATTCGCACGCGGCGGCTGCATCCGCAATCGGATATCGCGGCGCCGGGCCTCGCGCGGAGCGACGACGCGGCGCGGGACGTTCAGCGAAACGCCGGAATGACCTTCGAGGCGAACAGTTCCAGGTGCTCCTGCGCCCATTTGGGCGGGCGTCCGGGCGGCAGCGTCCATGAGTAGAAGTGCGTCACCGGCACCTGCTCGACGTAGTCGCGAATCATCTTGATGCAGGTGGCGGGGTCAACGACCTTGAGCGCGCCGGCCTCGCGCAGATGAGCACGGTCCTTGAAGTAAACCGGCTTGGTGTTCTGCCCGGCCTTCGCGGCCCATTCGGTGTAGAGGTTGCTTTGATAGATGATGTGGTCGGCGGCCTCGTTGAAGGTCTGGTCGGGATCGTTGGAGCAGATGAGCCAGTTGTAGCCGCCGCCGAAGCGGATGGAGTCAACCGGCTTGCCGGCCTTGCGAACCTCTTCGACGTAAGCGTCATAGACCTTGCGCGAAGCGTTGGGAGCGGTGAAGCCATCGGCGTATTTGGCGGCGCGGCGCAGCGCGGGCGGGGTGAAGCCGCCGACCCAGATCGGCGGGCGCGGCTTCTGCACCGGCTCGGGCGTGAGCTTGACCTGGTTGACCTCGAAAAATTTCCCCTTGTAGGTGAGCCTCTCACCCGCGAGCAGGCGCCCGATGATTTCGAGCGACTCGTTGGTGCGTCCGCCGCGCTCCTTGAAAGGGACGTTGAAGCCCGCGAACTCCTCGAGCTTGTAGCCGACGCCGACGCCCAACTCGAAACGGCCGCCCGAAATCACATCGACCACCGCGATGTCCTCGGCCAGGCGCACCGGGTTGTGAAACGGCATCAGGAGCACGCCGAGCGGGATGCGGATGCGCTTGGTGCGGGCGGCGATGGCGGCAGCCACCGGCAACATCGAGGGCAGGTAGCCGTCGTCGATAAAGTGATGTTCGGAGAGCCAGACGTCGTCGAAGCCGTTATTTTCGGCCCATGCGATCTGGTCGAGAATTTCGCCGTAAAGCTGAGTGTATGGCTGACGCCACTGGGCCGGGTTGCGGAAGTCGTACCACAAGCCGAAACGGACTTTGCTGTTGGTGCTCATTATCGCCTCCCCCGGTCATCCTCTCGCGTGATCGTCGCCCCTCGGTGTTCCACAATCCGATGGGCGAACGCAAGTTTTCAGCGCGGAGCGAGTGCCTCGAGCGCGCGCAGGTCGGGAGTCAGGCCACCGTCAGGACTGAGCGGCAGAATGCATACGTGGGTCGCGCCGGCCTCGTAATGGGCCTCGATACGATCGCGCACGGCAGCTTCGTCGCCCCAGGCGACGATCGCGTCAACCAGCCGATTACTGCCACCGCCGCCGAAATCGGTATCGTCGAAGCCGAGCGTGCGCAGGTTTTTCAGGTAGGCGGGAATCTTCAAGTAAAGCTTCATGTATGCGCGGGCCGCGTCGCGGGCTTTAGATGGATTACGCTCGAGCATCACGGCCTGCTCGGCGCATACCCAGCGTCTGGAGCCGACGATTTCGCGCGCGCGGGCGGTATGCTCGGGGGTGATGAAATAGGTCAAGGTGCCGTGGGAATCGGAGCCCGCCAGCGTGAGCATGCGCGGGTTATTGGCGGCCAGCAGGACGGGTACTTCGGCCGGCGGCGCGGGTGCGTTATACGCGGCCGATTTCATACCGCGCAGATATTCGCGCATGGCGGTAACGGGACGTTCGTAGCTCAGCCCGCGCATCGCGGCTGAGACATGATTGTTGGTGCCGATGCCGAGGATGAAGCGGTCGCCTGAAAGTTCCGCGGCGGTGCGCGCGCCTGCCGCCATCGTGCTCGCGGCCCGGGCCCAGATGCTCGCCACGCCGGTGCCGACAATGAGCGTCTCCGTCCTGGCGAGGAGCCAGGCAGCGTAGGATAGCGAGTTACGCCCGGAGCCCTCGACAATCCAGAGCACGCTGTAGCCGAGGCGCTCGATGGTACGGGCGAGTTGCGCACTCTCGCCCCCTTCCATCGAATCGAGAAAGGCGAAAACGCCAAGGCCGCTGATGTTCATCGTGATACCCCTTGGAACCGCCGAGGTGGAGCCTCAATTTTCAGGGGCCGCGCACCCGCGGTGCGCGCTCGCGATGCGTGCCTCCGGATCGTATTGAAGCCCGTCTCGAACATTCGACTCTCCGGATTGAATGTCAACGGAAGCATTAGCCCTCGTCCCTCGCCGATGCAGTAATTTTGGCGCAGCGAATCGCGCGAGGCTACGGTCGCTTAAAATTAAGTTGAAGAAAACGAACGCGGGTAATCCCAGTTGTTGAGGAACGCGGATCGGGCGCGTAAGCAGCGTTTCCGGCGGCATGACCGTGCGGATTTGCAATCGTGCTATGGTCGCTTGCGGTGAATCGAATCCCGTGGAGAAAACCGGAGGTCGTTGAAGATGGCATCGATACTCGAAGAGAAAGACGCGATTCGCGATTTGATGTCGGCCTACTGCTTTCATGTCGATGAAGGCGAGTTCGACAAGTTCGCGGCGCTCTTTACCACCGACGGCACCTTCGAGCCGGGGCCGCAGGGCAAATACCAGGGGCGTGAGGCGATTCGCAAGTTCATCGCGTCCGTAGTGCCGCTGCCCGGCGAGGGACCGGCACGCAAACATTGCACGATGAATCATCTGATCACCGTCAACGGATCCGAGGCGCGCGCCAACAGCTACATTATCGTGCTGCGCGAAGCCGATGGCGGAATCATTCCGTCGCTGGCGGGCCGCTACGAGGATTTGATCGTCAAGCAGGACGGCGAGTGGCGCTTCAAGGTGCGCAAGATACATTTCGATATCGCGGGCGATCTGGGCCTGAAGAAATAGCGGCGCGCGATGCTCGCGCGGGGGGCCAAGTCCTGCGGTCATGCGCGCCCCTTATTCAATTCACGAAGTCATAAATTCGACCCATGCGATGCCCAGCGTGAGCGTCGCGATGGTCACCGGAATGCCGACCTTGCAGTATTCCGTAAAGGAGATCGCAACGCCTTCGCGGCGGGCGTTTTCGATCACGATCAGATTGGCGACCGAGCCCAGCACCGTTAGGTTGCCGGCAAACGTACTCGACATCGCCAACGCCAGCCACGCGTTTTGCCGCGCGGCATCCGGCACTGCCCGCATAATCGGCTCGAACAGCAGGACGGCCGGCACGTTGCTCACCAGGTTGGAGAGCACGGCGGCGGCGACGCTCAGTTCGCCCACCGGATGCGCGAGTAGCTGGCGCCATTGGCCGATGCCCCAGGTCGCGACCACGCGATCCCCGAAGGCATGGACGACAATGAACAGGCCGATGAACATCAGGAGCAAGCTCCAATCGATCTGATCGTAGATGCGTTTGGATTTGATGGGATCGATCAGGAGGACGGCGGCCGCGGCAATCGCGACCAGCGCGATCTGAAAGCCCGCGAAGAACATCGCCACGCTGGCTAAGGTGACGACGACGCTTTTGCGCTGCAGCCAAACCACGCTTTTGCGTTGCCGCGAGAGGTTGGGGCGGCCGCTCGAAGAGGCGGCGTTCGGCGCACGATCGTTCGGCGACGCGTCGCCGTCGATCACGCGCGCGTCATCATTGGGGACGGCCGCCAGCGGGTCACGATAAACCCAGGCGACGATCAGAAAATCGACAACGAGCCCAATCGCGGCGAGCGGCAGCAGATGCGCGGCGAAGCGCAGGTACGGGATGCGCGACTGGATGCCGATGATCATGTTCTGCGGATTGCCGGTGATAGTTCCGGCGGAGCCGATGTTGGCCGCGGTGGCCACGCCGATCAGATGCGGCAGCGGATCGAAGCGCAGCCGGCGCGCGAGATGGATCACGAGCGGAGTGATGGCGAGGCATACGATGTCGTTGACGAGAAAGGCAGAGAGGACGCCGGCCAGCAGAATCGTCATCGCGAGCATTGCGCGCGGCGTGCGAATCCGTCCGAGCGACCAGTTGGTGAGGCGCGCGAGTACGCCGGAAATCCGCAGGCAGCCAACGACAGCCATCATCCCAAAGAGTAGGAAGAGCGTTTCGTAGTCGATCGATTCGGGTGAGACTGCCTGTGGGATCGTAAGCACGCCCGCCACCAGCATCAGGGTGGCGCCGACGAAGGCGATGGCGGCGCGGTCCATCCGGAGGCCCGGCACCCGGCCGATGGCGAGGCCGAGGTAGGTCAGGGTGAAGATGACGGAGGTGATCCAAATCATCAGTGGAGGTCAGGACCTTTCTTGATCCGGTGGTGGCTGAACGCTGCCAGAGTCCCACTTGAATCTGTCGTAGAACATCGCGCGACGCTGGCGAAAAACAGAAAAGGCCGGGCGTCCTCGCGGACGCCCGGCCGGGTTAATCGAATCGCGCGCGAAGGCGTCAGGCAGCGGCCTTGGCGGCGGCGGCCTTTCCTTCGTCCTCGGCGATTGAGCCGCGTTTGGAGAGAATGACGGCGATCGCCAGCATGACGGCGGCGAAGACCGTCACGGCGAGGCTGGTCGCGGTGATACTGCCGACCTCGACCGTGGTGAATGGCGCCGCGAGGATGCCGACGAGGTTCATGACCTTGATCATCGGGTTGAGGGCGGGGCCGGCGGTATCCTTGAACGGATCGCCGACCGTATCGCCGACGACGGTCGCCTTGTGGACGTCGGTGCCCTTGCCGCCGAGGAAGCCGTCCTCGACCTTTTTCTTGGCGTTGTCCCAATTGGCGCCCGCGTTGGACATGAAGACCGCGAGCAACTGGCCGGTGAGGATGGTGCCGCCGAGGAAGCCGCCGAGCGCGCCGGCGCCGAGGCCGAAGCCGACCAGCAGCGGAGCGAAGACCGCGAGGATCGCGGGGCTCATCAGTTCCTTCTGGGCGGTGGCGGTAACGATATCGACGCAGCGGCCGTAATCGGGAAGCTCTTTGCCTTCCATGATGCCGGGGTGCTCGCGGAACTGGCGGCGCACCTCGAAGACGACCTGGTAGGCCGCGCGGCCGACCGCCTTGATCGCGAAGGAGCTGAACAGGAACGGCACCGCGCCGCCGATCAGCAGGCCGACGAAGACGGTCGGGGTGTTGATCTGCACGCCGATGGAGCCGAGGTGGGCTTCATCGATGAAGGAGCGGAAGAGCGAGACCGCCGCGATGACCGCGGTAGCGATCGCGAGGCCCTTGGTCAGCGCCTTGGTGGTGTTGCCGATCGCGTCCATCCAGGAGAGTGTGCGCGACGCCTCTTCCTGATGGACTCCGCCCATCTCGAAGATGCCGTGAGCGTTGTCGGTGATCGGGCCGTAGGTATCCATCGCGAGGATGAAGCCGGTGGTGGTCAGCAATCCGAGGCCGGTCAGCGCGATGCCATAGAACTGGAGCGCCGTCGATTCGCGGAAGATAACCACCGCGCCGATGATCACGATGACAATGACCATCAGGGCCCATACGGACGATTCGAGGCCTTCGCCGAGTCCCGACAGGATCAAGGTAGCCGGGCCAGTGCGCGCGGCGTTGGCGGTTTCGGTGACGGGACCCTTGTCGGGATGGGTGAAGTAATTGGTCAACAGCAGGGTCGCGATCGAGAGCACGATGCCGAGCGTCGCCGTAATGCCGAAGCGCCAGTCGGGGGCGCCGGTGCGCGGGTCGGTCATATAGAAGTAGTTGACGATGAAGAAGCCGATCACGGACGAGATCGACGAGGTGTAGTAGCCGGCGTTGATCGGGCGCATCGGATCGCGCATCTCGCTGCCCGCCGGAACCTTCACGGCCATGATGCCAAGAATCGAGGAGAAGACGCCGACCCCGCGCAGGATGAGCGCGAAGATGATGAGCTTCATCGCGAAGGCGCTGGCGCCGGCGAGGCCACCATAGGCGGCGACGAAGGTGGGGTCTTCGAGGGCGTAGGCGGCGAGAATGATGGCGGCGACAAGGGTGACTTCATAGGACTCGAAAACGTCGGCCGCCATCCCGGCGCAATCGCCGACGTTGTCACCGACGTTATCGGCGATGGTGGCGGCGTTGCGGGGATCGTCCTCGGGGATACCGGCCTCGATCTTTCCGACGAGGTCGCCGCCGACGTCAGCGGCCTTGGTGAAGATGCCGCCGCCGACGCGCATGAAGAGCGCCGCGAGCGAACCGCCGAAGCCGAAGCCGACCAGCACCTTCATGGCGTCCTGCTGGTAGATGAGGAAGATGACGGTGGCGCCCATCAGGCCGAGGCCGACGGTGAACATGCCGGAAACGCCACCGGCCTTGAACGCGAGTTCCATCGCATCCTTGAAGCTGGTCAGTGCCGCGTTGGCGCTGCGGACGTTGCCTTTGACCGCGAGCCACATGCCGACGAAGCCGGCGCCGTACGAGGCGCTGACGCCGAGGATGAAGGCCAGGGCGATGCCGACTGAGAGGCTCGGCTGGTCGGGAAACACTTGCCGGTACATGAGAAACAGGGCGATGGCGATGATGACGACGAAGATGAGCATCGTCTTTACCTGGCGGCGCAGGTAGGCCATCGAGCCCTCATAAACGGCGTCGGCGACGTCGGTCATGGACTTGGGTCCGGGGTCGGCACTGAGGACGACGCGGACCAGATACCAGCCGTAGGCCAGCGATACCACCGCCGAGGCCAACACGCACCACAGAATCGCGAGCTGCGAGTTGGTCAAGAGTGGAAGAACGATTTTTGCTTCGCTCATCGAGCTTCAGTCTCCTGGAAAATCAACGCGATTGACGACATCCGGTTCGCCGTCGCAGGCCAATCGCTAGAATTACTCATACATACGGGCTTCGGATATCTGGCGCAGTTTAGGTTTTCCGGGGAATGATGTCCAGTATGCAGGCCGATTCCAGCCGGAGATTCTCCGGGCGGCAAAAAGCGCATCGAAGGGAGCGCCTCGCGAGTTATCGGCGTGTGGAGCGGGTCAGACGCATCGTGAAGCTGTTGCACCAGTAAGCTCATCGTTATGGAGGGGATTCGTGACGCGAATAATCGCGTGGGATTGGTCGTGGCGATTCCTAAAAGGTTGCTGACGTTCAGGCGCGGGTAGGCAGGATAAGGCGGGGAAATTGGAGTTCGTTTTGGAATAAAATATTTTTCGCGTCGAAGTGGTTGATTTGGCTTGCAGGCGAGCCTAGTGGCGACCTCTTCAGCTTTGATGGGCATGTCGCGGGCTCTTTGGGTGTATTTTTCGAGGTGTTTCGCGGGTGGGATTTTCCGCGTCGCGGACTGGTGATGTTGAGGGAACGGGTTTTTCGCGGCCACCGGTAAGTTTACTCCTTTTTCCTGAATCGCTGTGCCTCGCAAGGGAAGCTCTACACAAGTTAATTGATCACTCTGAACGGAGTCCGCGAAGTCATGAGCAGCGAATGTGCGGCGGATGGCGATGGCGCAGGATCATGGGAGCGTTGTTGAAGAACGCGGAACTGTAGCTTTTCCGGAAAACCGAAACCTCATCGAGGTTTCAGACTTCCCTTTTCATTAAGATGCGGGCTTCGCCCGGTAAAAAGGGGGCGGGAGCAAAAAAGATAATCGGTCTTGCGGATCGCGTAGATGAGACCTGCCGTGGGCGCGGATGAGGCGTGGCGGGAGGGCAGAAGCGTGCTAAACCGCTGTAATACTGAACGGCGGTTGCCGCAGCGAGAGATCTCGCGTGCTCCTGCGCGCGTCGTGATCCTGAGTAATGTCATCGTGAACTAAGTGAGGGATGACGGAACAGTGACGGGGGGGCGATGTTGATCCCGCCGGCGTGCTTATGTTTATCTGGATAGACGCCCATGAATGTAAACATCGAGAATACTTCCGCGCTGCGGCGCAAGATGACGATTGAGGTCGAGCCCGACGAAATCAACCGTGAGCTCAACCGCGCCTACAATGAACTCAAGCGATCGGTGGTGTTGAAGGGCTTTCGGCCCGGGCATGCGCCGCGTCCGCTGCTGGAGCGCTTTTTCGGCGACCAGGTGCGCGGCGACGTGATCCAGAAGCTGGTCAAGGATTACACCGGCAAGGCGCTCGAGGAGAACTCTCTAACGCCGGTGATACCGCCGGAAATCGTGACCGAGGAGACCGACCTCAAGAAGGCGCTGAAGTTCAGCGCGGTGTTCGATCTGAAGCCCGAGCTGGAAGTGAAGGACTACCAGGAGCTGAAGGTCCAGACGCCACAAATCGAGGTGACCGAGGAAGAGGTTGACGCCGAGCTCAAGCGGATGCGCGAGCGGCGCGGGGTGCTGAAGAAGGTCGAGGGGCGCACGACGGTCGAAGAGAACGATTTCGTCGTGGCGGCGTTCGAGGCCTTCGAGGACGGCAAGGGCATCGAGGGCACCAAGGTTGACG
The DNA here is from genome assembly GCA_021780755.1 of Deltaproteobacteria bacterium. Lineage (GTDB taxonomy): Bacteria > Desulfobacterota > Binatia > Binatales > Binataceae > JADMIL01. Next base: position 115,274 of record JAJXYF010000019.1, read on the forward strand.
ATCGGTTGCTGAAGGTCTCGAAGGAGACGCTCGCGCACGGACTCGACGAGGTCATCCTGGGAGCGGAGGCCGGAGTCGAGGTGCGCCGGCCGCGGAGCTATCCGGCCGACTATGTCGAGAAGGAAGTCGCGGGCAAGAACGTCGAGTGGCGCGCGACGGTCAAGGAAATATACGCTCACGTGATTCCCGAACTCGACGCCGAGTTCGCCAAGGACGAGGGCTTCGACGACTTGGACGCGCTGCGCGCGAAGGCGCGCGAGGTGCTCGAAGGGCGGGCGCGCAATGAGGCCAACGGCCGCGCGCGGCAGGGCCTGCTCGATCTGATTATCGAGCGCAACCCGGTCGAGCTGCCGGAGTCCCTGGTGGCGCGCGAGACGCGCAACGTCGAGCACGAGTTGGCCTCGAATTTCGAGGCGGCGGGCATGTCGCATGAGGATGCGCATGCGCGGGCGCGGGAGAACGCCGACGATATCAAGACGCGGGCCGAGAAGCGTTCGCGCAGCGCGCTGATCGTCGATGCGATCGCGGACCAGGAAAATATCGAGGTGACCGACGACGAGGTGGCCGAGCGGATCGGGCAGATGGTCACGTACGCCGGGCGTGCGCGCGATCAGATGGCGGAGCATTACCGCAGCGAGGAGAATCGCGCGGCGCTCAAACAGGTGATGCGACGCGAGAAGACGCTCGACCTGTTGCTCACGCGAGCGCAGAGTGAGAATGCGAACGCAGCGGCGGACGCGCCTTCGTCGGGCGAGACCCCGGCGAGCAGCTGACGTACGCCATCGCACATCAGGCGACAAGGTCGGCGAGCGGTATCAGCCCAAACAATTGGAGTGGCGGGGCGATTACGCGCTTGCGAGCGTATCAGCGCAGGGGTGGATGCGCGCGTTTGCTTTGTCAAGCGTTCTCGACCTTGCGCGATTTCTGCTTTTAGGTTGCCCGTGTTTTGCAAACGGGTTAGAATTTTATTGCGAGGCGGAACCGTGACGCCTCGCCGCGCGGCTTCCGTGGGGATCTCGGGGAATTATGAGTAACCTTGTGCCGGTCGTGGTCGAGCAGACGGGCCGCGGTGAACGCGCCTACGACATCTACTCGCGTCTGCTTAAAGATCGCATCGTATTTCTGGGCCATCCGGTGACCGACGAGGTCGCCAACCTGGTTACCGCGCAGTTGCTTTTTCTCGAGTCAGAAGACCCCGAGAAGGAAATCAATTTCTACATTAATTCGCCGGGTGGTTCGGTGACTGCGGGGCTGGCGATTTACGACACGATGCAGTTCATCAAGCCGCCGGTTTCGACGCTATGCTTAGGGCAGGCGGCGAGCATGGGCGCGCTGTTGTTGCTGGCGGGGCAGAAAGGACGGCGCTATGCCCTGCCCCATTCGCGCATCATGATTCATCAACCGCTCGGCGGGGCGCAGGGGCAAGCGACCGATATCGATATTCAGGCGCGCGAGATTTTGCGCATGCGCGAAGAGATCAACAACATCATCGTGCGCCACACCGGACAGCAGTTGAAAAAGATCGAGAAGGACACCGATCGCGATATGTTCCTGACGCCGGAACAAGCGGTTGAATACGGGCTAATCGATGAGGTAATCGTTAGCCGGAGGTCGTCCAAGTGAACCGTGGGAGGCAGTATGGCCAAGCATGATGACCGCTCGGGCAACCTGGTGTGCTCGTTTTGCGGCAAGAGTCAGGACGAAGTCCGTAAACTGATCGCGGGACCCACGGTCTATATCTGTGACGAGTGCATCGACCTTTGTAACGACATAATCGCGGAAGAGACCGACAACGAAGAGGCCTTCAGCCAGACCTCGGCGGTGCCCAAGCCGGCCGAGATCAAACGGGTGCTCGACCAGTATGTGATCGGGCAGGAGCGGGCCAAGAAGATTCTGTCGGTAGCGGTGCACAATCATTACAAGCGGATCGACTCGCAGATGGTGACGGGCGACGTCGAGCTGCAGAAATCGAACATCCTGCTGATCGGGCCGACCGGGGTGGGCAAGACGCTGCTGGCGCAGACGCTCGCGCGGTTCCTGCAGGTGCCGTTTACGATCGCCGACGCGACCTCACTGACGGAGGCCGGCTACGTCGGCGAGGACGTCGAGAACATCATCCTGTCGCTGCTGCAGAACGCCGACTACGACATCGAGCGGTGCCAGCGCGGCATCGTGTATATCGACGAAATCGACAAGATCGCCCGCAAGGGCGACAATCCGTCGATCACCCGCGACGTGTCGGGCGAGGGGGTGCAGCAGGCGCTGCTGAAGATCATCGAGGGCACGATGGCGAGCGTGCCGCCCAAGGGCGGGCGCAAGCATCCGCAGCAGGAATTCCTGCAGGTCGATACGACCAACATCCTGTTCATCTGCGGGGGCGCGTTCGTCGGGCTTGACGACATCATCCGGCGGCGCATCTCGGGCAAGACGATGGGCTTTCGGGCCGACCTGACGCATCGTGATCCGCGGACGGTCTCCGAACTGCTGTACGAGGTACAGCCGGAAGACCTGCTCAAGTTTGGCTTGATTCCCGAATTCGTTGGCCGGCTGCCGGTGATCGCGACGCTCGGGGAGCTCGACGAAGAGGCGCTGGTACGGATCCTGACGGAGCCGAAGAACGCGCTGGTGCGCCAGTATCAGAAGCTCTTTGACATGGAGAACGTCCACCTGAAGTTCACGCCGGGTGCGCTGCGCGCGATCTCGCGCGAGGCGCTGAAGCGCAAGTCGGGTGCGCGCGGTCTGCGTGCTATAATGGAAGCCATCATGGTGGACCTGATGTACGAGATCCCGTCCCAACCCAATATCAAGGAGGTAATGATCTCAGAGGAGGTTGTGACTCAGAAGGAGCAGCCTCTGCTGGTTTATCAGAAAACCGCTGAAACCGCTTAGCGAGGAGATCGAAACCGACGGAAATGCTTTTCCGAAACGATAAGAAAGACAATCGCGAGACCGCCTCTAACGAAAACGTTCCGTTGCTGCCGCTGCGTGAACTGATCGTTTTCCCACACGAAGTTTATCCAATCTTTGTCGGCCGCCAGAAGTCGATCAAGGCACTGGAGGCGGCTGAAGCGCAAAAGCGGCCGATCCTGCTGGCGGCGCAGAAAGACGCCCGCGTGGCGGAACCCGGGCCGGATGACATCTATGCCGTCGGGACGCTCGGCGTGGTGGTGCAATTGCTGCGGCTGCCCGATGGCACGGTGAAGGCGCTGCTGGAAGGCAAAAAGCGCGCACGCGTAAAGCGCTACGTGGGTGAGGAGGAGTTCTTCAAGGTCGAAGTCGAGGAGATCGAGGAGGTCAGCGATCGCTCGACCGAGGTCGAGGCGCTGATGCGCTCGGTGAACGCGACCTTCGACAACTACGTGCGCCTCAACAAGAAGATTCCGCCGGAGATGGTGACGTCGATCGCGGCGGTGGACGATCCGGCCTACCTCGCCGACAAGCTGGTCGGCCATCTGGGGATCAAGCTCGAGGACAAGCAGTCGCTGCTGGAGTGCACGAATCCGGCCGAGCGGCTGGAGCGGATCCTGGGCTACATGAGGTCGGAGCTGGAGATTCTGGAAGTCGAAAAGCGCATCCGCTCGCGGGTCAAGAAGCAGATGGAGAAGACCCAGAAGGAGTACTACCTCAACGAGCAGATGCGGGCGATCCAGAAGGAACTAGGCGAAAAAGACGAATTCAAGAACGAAATTCAAGAATTGGAAGACAAACTTCGCCAGAAGAAAATGCCGGCCGAGGCGCGTGAGAAGTGCGAGCGCGAGATCAAGAAGCTCAAGATGATGTCGCCGATGTCGGCCGAAGCGACCGTGGTGCGCAACTATCTGGACTGGTTCCTGGCGCTGCCGTGGTTTGAGTACACGGAAGACAAGCTCGACATCAAGGAGGCCGAGCGGATCCTCGAGGAAGACCATTACGGGCTCGAGAAGGTGAAGCAGCGCATCCTTGAATATCTGGCGGTGCAGACGCTGGTCGGTCAGCTCAAGGGCCCGATTCTGTGCCTGGTGGGACCGCCGGGCGTGGGCAAGACGTCGCTCGGCAAGTCGGTGGCGCGGGCGACCGGACGCAAGTTCGTACGCGTATCGCTCGGCGGCGTGCGCGACGAGGCCGAAATTCGGGGCCATCGCCGCACCTACATCGGGGCGTTGCCGGGCAAGGTGATCCAGAGCATGCGCAAGGCAGCCTCGGGCAACCCGGTGCTGCTGCTCGACGAGGTCGATAAGATGTCAACCGACTTCCGCGGCGATCCGTCGTCGGCGCTGCTGGAAGTGCTGGACCCCGAGCAGAACAACACCTTCAACGACCATTACCTCGATTGCGACTACGATCTGTCGAAGGTGATGTTCATCACGACCGCCAACACGCTCGATCGGATCCCGCGTCCGCTGCAGGATCGCATGGAGATCATCCGGCTGCCCGGGTACACCGAGGCGGAGAAGCTGCAGATCGCCAAGAAGTACCTGCTGCACAAGCAGATCGAAGCCAACGGCCTGCGCCCGGAGAACATTGAGTTTTCGGACAAGGCAATACTCGGCATCGTGCGCCATTACACGCGCGAGGCGGGTGTGCGTAATCTCGAGCGCGAGGTCGCGTCGGTATGCCGCAAGGTCGCCGTAGAAGTGGTCAAGACCGATCGCAATGCCCACGTGCGGATTTCGGCGTCGAGCCTGCAGAAATTCCTCGGACCGCCGAAGTTTCGCTACGGGATGGCCGAGACGCTGCCGCAAATCGGGGTGGCGACGGGCCTCGCGTGGACCGAGATGGGCGGCGAGATTCTGAGCGTCGAGGTGACGATCGTGCCGGGCCGCGGCAAGCTCACGATCACCGGACAGTTGGGTGACGTGATGCAGGAGAGCGCGCAAGCGGCGTTGAGTTACGTGCGCTCGCGGGCAACGGCGCTCGGATTGTCGTCGGCCTTCCACAAGATCGACATCCACATCCACATACCGGAAGGCGCGATACCGAAGGACGGACCGTCGGCGGGAATCACGCTGGCGACGGCGCTGGTCTCGGCGCTGCGGCGCATCCCGGTGCGCAGCGACCTGGCGATGACCGGCGAGGTCACGTTGCGCGGGCGGGTGCTGCCGATCGGCGGGCTGAAGGAAAAGGTGCTTGCGGCCCATCGCGCCGGCATCAAGACGATTCTGATCCCGAAAGAGAACGAGAAGGACGTCGAGGAAATCCCGCAGCAGGTGCTGAAGGCCGTGACTATCATCAAGGTCGAGCACATGGACGACGTACTGCGCCGGGCGTTGGTGCTTGACGATCCGGACACCTTCTTCAAACCGCAAACGGAAGAAACCGAGGCGGCATTTACGGCCGAAACGGACGAGAAGATGCCGCTCGTTGACGGAGATGAAGACGACGCGACGGTCTCGCCCAATCTTTCCTGATAGCTTAGACTGATTCCGCCACCAACTCCGGCGGACCGTGCAAACAAAGACGGTTCGCCGGAGTGACACAACCAACACTTGCAAGGCGAGAGACGCCGGAGCGGAACCATGACCAAGGCCGATCTTATTGAGGGTTTGTCGAACAAACTTGGAATGAACAAAGGTGAGGCCGAAAAAGCGGTCAATATCATGCTCGATGACATCATCGGCGCGCTCAAGCAGGGCGAGCGGGTGAACATCTCGGGCTTCGGCACCTTTGCGGTATCGATGCGAGAGGCGCGCACCGGGCGCAACCCCAAGACGGGGGAATCGATCGAGATTTCGGCGAGCCGATCGGCGAAATTCAAGCCGGGCAAGCAGCTCAAGGACTCGCTAAACGACGTTGGCGGCGCGGGCCAGCCGTCCACCCCGCCGACCTGATCGAAGAGCCGGGCCGGAGTTGTTCGGCGCCTTCGGGCGGCAGCAAGTTCGCCTCGGCCTTAGGGCGCGGCTCGGGCGGTTAGCTCAGCGGTAGAGCATCGGCCTTACAAGCCGGGGGTCGCTGGTTCGAAACCAGCACCGCCCACCAATAAAATAAAGCGTTTTTTGCGATTCTGGCGGCCGTGGGCTGTGGACTGAGGAAGTCCACCAGTCGCGGGCGTCCACGCTCGGACACCCCGGCGCCGCGTTCGCGCGCGTGTCGGGCGTGTACCCGCTTGGTGCACGGCAATGAGCCGCCGCCAGACTGCGCACTCGCAGATTGCCCGCGTACTTTGGTGCCGGCGCCGGCGACCACAGAGGCTTGGCAGGCGTTCGTCGCGGTGGCTCTTAGGTCGCGATCCCGGGCTTCGACCTAGCGGGGTGTTCCGCCAAATGCCCGTTCGTATGCTCGTTCATCCATTCGAGCGCTGTCAGCCGATCGAGGGCGAATGGGCGAACCGTTACAGAGAAGCGCTCGCATTCTATGCACGTCAGTTTTTTCACACCATCGACGATGTGCGTGTAATAACAGCTCTGGGTTTTCACCGTCGCCACCTGCGGTTCGGTTTTCGTGGGCATAACACCCTCCTGTACGCCAGCGAGTTGTCGTGCGTCTGCTTGAGGCCGCGGTGGCGCGCGAGCGGTGAATATCGCCAATTCGCGGAGCTCTCAAAGGCCAACGCTTCGCGGTGTTCGCTGATGCCGAGGAGCGCTCGACCGGGCGGCGTTGGTAGCTGATCCACCTGTTAGCAGACGAGAGGATTGCCTGTTGCGGTGTCCACGCCATGCGAAAATAATGATTAATAGATAAACTCTACGCCTCGGCAAGTTGAGGGCGGGGGAAGAACGATGGCAGACGACAAGCGCACTGATACTGGAAGTGGAGGCCAACCGCCGCCCTCACGTCCACAACCACAAACTGAACCGATGAAAAAGGGGGGAACTCCGACAGGCCCCATCCAAAAGAGCGACAATTAGCATTCCAGAGGCAAAGGCGAGGACCAGCCATCCTCGGAAGAACTTCGTTGCTTTCAGGTTAACCTGTTCTAGATACGACTGTCGCACGAAATACATGACCTGAATCCAATATTTTTTGAGCTCCTTTGGCTGGTTGAGGTAGTCCGCGCAGAACCAGTCTCTCGTGCTGAACCATTGCGCATCCGCGAGGAGCGTAGCGCTGAAGAAAGTATATGCTGCGTACAGGCTAATGATCGCGGCAGTTAGCACAACGGGAACCATACATGGGTCGACCAATTGCTTCCAAGTAGCTGAGGTGGAAAGGAGAAGCGCCACGATGGCTCCGCAATAACCGGCGGCTTTGCTGGCCTTTGCGTCGAGGTATTCCCAGCGAGCGTTGATTTCGTCGATCATCATAAGGCCGAAGGCGTAGTACTGATCCGCAACCGCATCACTGCAATTGTCTAGACGTCGGTTTACCTCATTCAAGTCGATTTGGAAGTCAGATGTCACGAGCCCTCGGGCCACGGGAGCGTGCTTTGCCATCTAAGTGAGCACGGAAAAATGGCCACGCTAAGGTCGTCTCGCGTCCAGAACCAGCAACGCAGCGAGCAAAACCAGCGCAGCCAGGATGAAGAGCAGTCCGTTACTCTGGGGAACCGGGGGGAGCGTCTGGGCGAAAAGCCACTTTCCGCTCTGCGCGCTGACGTTTCACGCGTAATCCAACCGGTATCAGCAAGCCAGTGATGATACCGGTAAGCGCCTTGCCGGTATTCGGGTCCATCGATCTATTAGCGGTCAGGCAGGAATCACCACCGTAGCGCTCGAGTAGGCTTGCCCATCTCTGCCTTTCACATACTCGACTATGGACTCCGCGATGACGCCAGCAAAGTCGTTCGCCTCATCGGTCGTGGCCACTTCTCTGTTCCTGTCGGTATCTGCCGATGCGCCCGCCTGCCGGAAAGCCACTTCGACATATCGCACTTTGACGGGATAGTCCCGGAAGAACTCGAGCAGACGTTCCTTGATGGTCTCGAAATCCCTGACTTCCGCAAAATCAAACCGCAACTCTTTCATTTTCTCCCCCTTCGCGTCCGAGGTTTTATCGCTAATGCTCTCTCGCAGAAGGGTTTTAGCATACAAGCATTCGGCCCGCAAAATTGGTCGAGTGAAAAAACCCTTGAAATGACGGAGGAATGACGCACATGACGCAGCATGACGCACGCACTTTTTTCCTGCGTCATTGCAAAAACCCTTCGCGCCCATTGACTTCAAGCACTCGCGAAGGCCTCCTGACGCACATGATGCAGGTTATTTTCCTTGGAGGAAGAGAAGAGAAAAGAGATCAGAATCCGGTGCCAAATAGGTGCCAAATCGAGGAGATATTCGCGCCCGTCAGCAAACTACATGCCGGTGTCAAATAGGTGCCATTCCTCAGTAGCACTCAAGGCGGATAATGGTAGATAGTGCTTGGACAATTTCGATGCTGGGCAAAGCGCGAAAGCGGAAACTCCGCGTCCAAATTGGACAATGTCGGTAGGCTAGTTTCGTTCTTACAAGCCGGGGGTCGCTGGTTCGAAACCAGCACCGCCCACCAATATCCAGCTACTAGCCACTTCATCCGCACGACGAGCCCTGTCACGGCAGGGTGTCGCGCTTTGCAGGACATTGACCGGCGCGGCAGCCGCGGCGGTTAGCGCCTGCGTTCGGCCTGTTCGCTCGGCAGCGCGGCCTCCGCGACGCGCGCCGGGATCGCCGGTTCGGAAGCCGCGACCATCTTGTAGAGCATCGACGCAATCGCGGCGCCGATTAACGGCGCTACGATGAATAGCCAGAGTTGATCGACGGCCCATCCGCCGACAAACACCGCGGGTCCGATACTGCGGGCCGGGTTGACCGAAGTGTTGGTCACCGGGATGCCCACGAGATGGATCAGGACGAGCACGATTCCGATCGGGATGCCGGCGAAGCCGACCGGCGCCTTGATATCGGTGGTGCCCAATACGGTGAAGACCAGAAAGAAGGTCAATACTACTTCGGCGACGAAAGCCGCCGTCAAATCATAGCCGCCGGGGGAATGAGCGCCGTAGCCGTTGGCGGCGAAGCCAGCGGTGGACGGATCGTAACCGGCGCTGGTTCCTCCCGCGATGATCAGGAGCACGCCGCCCGCGATGATGGCGCCGGCAATCTGCGCGATAACGTATCCGGGAACATGCTTCGCTTCGAATTTACCGCTGAGCAGCAATCCGAACGTCACGGCGGGATTGATATGGCATCCGGAGATCGGTCCGATTGCGTAAGCCATCACGAGGAGTGAAAAGCCGAAGGCGAACGCGACGCCCGCGAAGCCGATGTGACTGCCGGCCAGCACCGCCGCGCCGCATCCGCCGAAGACGAGTACGAAGGTTCCGATGAGTTCCGCCAAATATCTTTTCATCATGGGGTTATCCTCCTGAGGGCGACAAGCGCGCGACGATTGCACTCCCACACGACCCTTATCACCCTCCCGCTTTCCAATATCAAATGCCGCGACCGATTAAACGGCGATCGATTTAGTACGGTTTGACAGGTCTCAATCGGCGTGCGCGAACTCCTTTCTAATTCGAATGACGCGGCGAAAGGCGGTCGCGGCAGCCGACTGACTAATCGCGGCGGTTAGCGGCCTGATGCAGATTTCCAGCGCCCCGATGCAAAACGCACTCGTACATCTGGGCCAGCGCAACACATTGCGGATGTCCCCGGTTTCCGGGCCATAGATGGCCAACACGCGATCGAGCAGGACTATATTTGTGGAGACTTGGCGCGGGAGGATATTATTGTGGATAGATCGGGGCGATCGTTACGCAGCATGACGGCTGATGATGTTTGCGCGCTTTACCATTCGGCGATTTCCGGAAAAGCCATGGTGATTCCGAAGTTTACCGTGGTCTGAGGTGCGACCGGCGCAAATTGCCGGTAGGCAGTCCACTGTCCCGATACATACAGGTTGAGCGGCGGCAGTCCCGGACGGACGATGACTCGCCCGACTCCGAGGCTGAGCGGTATCAGCGTCGTCGAACGACTCCGCCATCCACATAGCCAGGTCGCATCGGCGGATCGCACGTACCAGCCCCAAAACAGGTGCAGCAGTAGCACGGGTTGGAATTCGGCGGTGCTGATGGACTTGCGGTTAGATGAGGTGTAGGCGAAGGAGATCGGGTTCTGGAAAAGGAAGCCCATCACGAGCCACGGTATGCCGGTGTACAGGCCTGCCACGACCGGGCCCGCCTGCCACGCGCCCTGGCCGGCGCTCCGCGAGGTCGCGGTTGGAAACACGAACATGGGTCCCAGCCCGAGCTTGAGGTTCGATTTTGGGTCAGGCCAAGGTAAAACGGCCGCATCGAACAACTGCGTATCGCCAAACTCTGTGCGCACCCCCCCGCGCGAACTCGGTACGGTAACCAGTGAGAAGGTCGGGCGAATCAACTGGACAAACGGCAGGAGAGAGTAAGGCGGTATCCGCGGAATAATCGCTCTCAGGAGCGTCTGGTTGGTTTGCACGTGAGTGCCGAAATTTGCCGGCGTGTACGCATCCTTGATGAAGAGCTGGGGCAAAGTTGTGAGCGGGTCGGTGAATTCCAGCTCGAGCTGCTTTATCTCAGCCTCGTCCGCGCGAGCGAATCCCGCCCCCGGGCCAGCCATCGTCAAGGCCATGAGCAGCGTCCAAAAAAACGCGTGAGTTGTTGCCGACGAATAGTCCTTCGATCGGGTTCTCAATTGCGGCGCGACGCAACGATGTGGTTTTTCTTGCAGCGGCATGGCAGTCGAGTTACGTCGTTAGCGACGGGGGTGGGCCTGGGTGCGGATGGCGGCGGCGATATCGGCGCTCATCCGGGCGAGGGCGCGGCTGTGAGCGGCGGCCAGGGCGTCGAAGCCGTCACCGGCGACCACTTCGCGCGCGACCGTGCGTCCCGAGCGGGTCTGTCCGCCCGCACCCTTGCGCACCGCCCAGACCGCTTCGAGCAGCGTGGAGGCGCCGCGCGTGGACTCGAAGCGCTGCACGTCAATGGACACATAGTATTGCGCGTTGAAGTTCGCCATCGGCGCGGTCGCCACGTCGGGGGTCCCCAGCAGCACCACCAGATCGCCCGCCACCGCCCGCGCGATGCCGTCGTTGAGCGGCGCCACCCAGCGATTGAACTCGTCAACCTCGACCCGGTTGGGCGCCACCCGCAACACAAACTGCGGCTGATCGTCGGCCGCCGGGATGCTGACCGGCCCGACCATCACGGCGACGTGCGCCGCCGGCGTGCCGTCCGGCGTGGCGGTGGAATCCAGCGTGTAGAAACGCGCCGGCGCCGTCGTACTGCATCCGCTGGCGGCCGCCAGCGCGATTAGCGCGATCAACCCGACCATCGTAACCTTGGCGATCGCGCTGCGCACGGCCGCCCTCACTTGGCCTCTCCCTGCTTGCCGCGAATCAGCGCTTCCGGATGCCGCTCCAGGTAGTCGGTCAGCACCCGCACCGAGCGCGCCGCCCGGCTGACCTCCTGCATCGTCGCGTCCAACTGCTGCACCTGCGCCGAATTCGGCGCCGTCAGATTGCTCGCGTTGTCCAGCGTCCCCTGCGCAGTCACCAGCGTGCCCCGCGCGCTCACCAGCGTCAGGTCGAGGTCCCCCAGCGCCTTCTGCAGGTTATCGCCGATCTGTTGCAACGGCATCCGGTCGATCTTCTTGATGATGTTGTTGATGCTCTCTTCGGTCTGCTCCAACTGCCCCGGCACAGTCGGCAACTCCACCGGCCTCTGCGCCCAGTCCACCGTCGCCGGCGCCGCACCCGGAAAAACGTCGAGCGCCACATACACCGCCCCGGTCAGCAGGTTCCCCGTCCGCAGTTGCGCCCGCACCCCGTGCCCCACCAGCGAATCGATCAGCCGCCGGCGCACCGTCTCGAGGTTCACTCCCGCCGCCGTCCCCACCACCTTCACCCCCAAGCGCCGCGGATCCAACTGGATCGTCACCGGCACCGAGAACTGGAAGTTCCTCAGGTCGATCTGCGCCCGCACGTCGGTCACCTCGCCAACCGGTATCCCGCGAAACTCCACCGGCGATCCCGCCGCCAGTCCCCGCACCGATTCGTTGAAGATCAACCGGTAGGTCTGCGGATTTTCCGGCGCCGGCCGAAACGCCACCGCACGGTCGCTATAGAGCGTGAACACACTGTCCGCCTCCGCGGGCGGCAGCACCGGCAAGGTCGCGTCGGTCTCGAACGCGATCCCCCCAATCAAGATCGACAGCACCGACTGGGTTTGGACCTTGAGACCACTCGCCGACAGCGACACGTCGAAGCCGCTCGCGTGCCAAAACCGCGTATTCGGGTTCACGTACTGGTCGTATGGCGCCCGCACGAAGACCTTCACCGTCAACAACTTGCCGTCCGGGTCGAGCGCATACGACGACACCTCGCCCACCTGCAAGCGGCGGAAAAACAGCGGCGTCCCGGTATCCAGCGAACCCAGGTCCGGCGCCTTCAGCACGAAGAACCGCCCCGCTTCGCCCCCGGTGATCACCGGCTGCGTCTCGAGCCCCTCGAAGTGGCGCCGCCCCTGCTTCGAACTGCCAATCTCCATCCCGATGTACGCCCCCGAGATCAGCGTCCCCAGCCCGGTCACGTTGGCGCCCGAAATCCGCGGCCGCACCACCCAGAATCGCGTGTCCTCGACCAGGAACGCCTCGGTCCGCGGCGCCATCTGGATCGTGATGATGACCCGCTGATGGTCCTGCGACAGCCGGATCGCCGTCACCGTCCCGATGTCCACGCCGTTGTAATGCACCTTGGTCTTGCCCGCCTCCAGCCCCTCCGCGGACTGGAAGACCAGCGTCACTACCGGCCCTTCGCCCATGATTCGCGTCACGGCTACCCATACCCCCACCAGTGCCGCCACGATCGGAATGAACCACACCAGCGACAGCCGCGTCCGGCTCCGCGGCAATCCCCGCGATTCCACGATCCCTCCCGCCGGCCTCTCCCCTTCAGGCATGTACTTGCTCTCCCGAGCTGGCGGCATCCCAGATGAGCCGCGGATCGAACGACTCGACGGCGAGCATCGTCAGCACCACGACTGCCGCGAAGAACAGCAGGCCGGGCGCCGGCGACACCGACATCAGCGGTTGGAGCTGAATCAGGGCCGCAGTAAAAGTGTCAACGAACACATCGACCATCGACCACCGTCCGATGAACTCGACCATGCGGTAGAGCCGCACTCGTTGCCGGTTGTTTTTGATGGACCCGCGCCGCGCGGTCACCAGCAGATACGCGAGCGCGAGAATCTTTGCGCTGGGGATCATGATGCTCGCGACGAGCACGATGAGCGACAGCGGCCATCCGGTGGGCGACCAGAGCAGGACCACGCCCTGCAATATAGTGTCGGAATCGGTACCGGTAGCGGTAGTCGTCGTCAATACCGGCAGCAGGTTTGCGGGGACGTAGCAGATGGCCGCCGAAAGGAGATAGGCCCAGGTGCGCTGGATGCTGGCACGCTTGCGAAACGCGAGTTCTTCATCGCAGCGCGGACAGCGCCCTTCCTCGGCGCCGGGGGCGGGACGCGAGATCAGGCCGCAGACGCCGCATCCGTGGAGCCCCTGCCGCATCGCGGTCGAGTAGGTTTCGGCGGCAGCCCCCGTACTCACGAGGCCGCCCCCGACGCTCGGCCATCGCCAGCCGTATGCCGGACGCCATCCGCGGCCCACTCGATCTTGTCCCAGACCTCACGCGGATCGAAACTCGCTTGCATCGCGGCGAGCACGAACACCAGCGCCCCGAGGATGAACAGCGCCACGCCCGGAATGACCGTCGCGTAATCCGCGATCTTCACCAGCGCGATCAGAACGCCCAGCATCATCACTTCGATCATGCTCCAGGTCCGCGTGGTGGGATGATGGCGCATCAGCGTGCCAACCCATCTGGGCGCGGAGGTGCGCCAGGCGCCGAGCACGATGGCGAGCATCAGGCCAATCTGCAAAGCCGGCGCAATGATTACCGTAATCATAACGAGCACGGCGACGATCTCCTGCCCGTCCTGCCATAGTGTCTCGACGCCACCGAGCACGGTGGTTGAAGCCGCACGTCCGACAATCGTCAGGCCAAGCATGGGCACGACATTCGCGATGATGTAGAGGACCGCGGCGGCGAGCGAGAAGGCGAGCGTGCGGTTGAGCGAATCATCACGGCGGCGCCACAGTTCCTTGTTGCAGCGGGGACAGCGCGCGGAACCACCTGGCGGCAGATCGGGCAAGCGCTGCAGGAGGTCGCAATGCGGGCAGACGGTGAGCGAGTCATCGACGATCGGCCGGTTGTACACGAGATTAAACCTTCACGCTGAGGGCCAAGGGGGAAAGGTGGCACCGGATCGCGCCCGCCTGCCCGCGCCATTGGAATCCCCGCGGCAGCAGTTCGTCAATCACCGCGCAGTCCACGTTTTCAATGCACCGATCCGATAACACCCCAACCATGCCCTGCCCTAAAGCTTCACCCTATTGTACCAAAGTCCAATACCTTGGGACGAAAAAGCTACTAATAACCGAGTAGTCTTTGGGCGGCGTCGTGGCTGCCCGGCAGGTTCTCGCGTATGCGCGCCGAAAAATCCGGTGCGTCATCCGCTGCCTGCGCCTTCAGCGTAATGTTGCTGCGAGCGCGAAGCTCGGCGAAAGGCAGGCTCGTATCGATCTGTCCGCGCTCGTATGCCAACTCGTCGATGCGCCCGTTGACCAGGACGCGCCAGTCCAGCCGCCTCCCCGCCGCGATATTCCGCGCGTGATACCTGATCATCGTGGTGCAATTAGCGGATAGTGCGTTGTACCAGCGCGGATGCTGTGCGAGCCGATTTGCTTCCTCGAGATAATCCACCAGCAATGCGCGCGCCTGAGCGGCCGGAACGCGCAGGCGATAGAGATAGACCTGCTCGCCGCGATAGTCAGTCCGCAGTCCGATCAAATCGCGTTCATCGGCCACTACGTAGGCCAGTTCATAGTGGCGGAAGAAACCGCGCAGCGCCGAGTAGAATTCGCCGGTTTCCTTGCGCGTCTCAATCGAAATCGCCAGATGCTGTCCGTCGTCGAATTCCCAACTCGCGATGGTGTGGGCGATTAGAGTCGGTCCCCAGTAGGAGAGAAACATATCCACGCCCCGCACCTTAGCGAGATCGTATTTACGTGTTTCCCATCGTTGCCCATAGTCGGTCTCGGAATGGTAATCGAAATTGCGCACGTTCTCGATTGTGAGATGGTTGCCGTCGAACGTCGCGTGCGCCGCGCGTGCGACCTCGGGAGTCCAATCCCGCGTATTGCTCGGGGCGATTGACATCCACCAGAAGGCCACGGCGATAACCGTAATCAGTGTTAGAATCAGACCGCGACAAAGCGGTCGGATCAGTGCGATCATCGAAATGCAGATTACCGCGAATCCGGCCGCCAACGCTCCCGCAAGCACTCGCGACGCCGCTCCGTCAAACCATAGAGCCAGCGCGCCCCACACCACCGCTAACAGCACGACGGCAACCGCGATCGTCTGGCCGGCGCCCCGGATCATCAGTGAATCCCCGCGTTCTCATACAGGATGCGCCGAACCTCTTCGATGGTCTCGGGTGTGCTCTGCGTCGAATGGCCTGAGCGGACGACCAGTTCGGATTCGACGCCGTCGATATGCGCGCTCTTGTACTCGACCACCCCGTCGTTGCCGTCCTCCGGCGGGCCATTGCCCTTGACCGCAATGATCGAGTGCGCATGCACACCCGGGGCGATCGGCAGCCCTGAGAGCGTTTGTACAAAGGGATTTGACTTGTCCATATTGTCGAGCGCGGTCGGCATCGTGATCGGGTTATTACCCAGCACACCTGACCCGCGAAGATTTTCCAGTTGGACTGCCGCTTTGACCAGTCCGCCGGGAAGGTTTACGAACTTGTTCATCAACTTTACTATGAAAATACTCGCCATATAGCTGCCGCGATGCGGGGTCGAGATGAATACTACCTGCTTTATAAACGGAAGTGGTTTCACGAACATCGCACGGCGCAGTAAGTCGCGGGTCTCAGGATCCAGCCGGGTCTGCTCGAGCGGAATTTTGGATCGTCTGTCCCAGAATCGCGAACCACTATCGACCACCAGCATTTTGGCCAGCAGCCCGCCCTGGCTATGGCCGATAAGCACCATCTGCCGCAACGCCTGATCCTTGCCGGCCGGGTCGATGTCGTTGAGCGCCGCGCTGAGCGCTTCACGTAACTTCAACGCGGACAGCGCGATCGGATTGCCGCTGTTGTAAATGAAGAACCAAAGCTGGTAGTGCGACGCGATATTCGGATCGCCGAGCAGTTCGTTTGCCATCTCCGCCCAGCGCGCCGGACTCGAGGCGGTCCCATGGACAAACACGACCGGAATCAGGCCCGGCATGTAGGGATGGAGCATCAACAGGCCGTTGTCATTGCTCCCCCCGAGGAATGTAAAATCTCCGCTGCGAAATCCGGCCAGCTCGAAATCCCATACCGGTGCGCCCTCGAGCCGGTATGCCAGCGCCGCCGTGCTGTCGGATTCGAGTGGCACCGCGCTCGACCCGATTAGTACGTCACGATCCTTATCGGTGTCATAAAGTTCGAGTGTTCCGCGAATCTTGCCTTCACTCATCCCACGCCGGGGATCGTCGAAACGTACGAATGCGGTGACCGGCACCTTGGCCGTGGTTGGTATCCATCGGTTAGCCGGACTATCCCGCAGCGGCTCGACGTGGGCCGAAAGCGGCGCACCAATTCCGGCTTCGCGGTAGCGGTTTCGCAGTCCTCGCACCTTCAGATCGGAAAGCGAAACGAACTTTGTGAGCTGATAACCGCCGTACCGGAAGCCCTGCTCGTTGACCCGCAAATCGAGCAATCCGAACGAGAGCGGGATCGGTCTTGGACGGAGATCGACCTCGCTGCCGTCTTTCGTGGCGAGGCCGTTGGCCAGCCCCTGGTTGTACAGATCGACGGCGACTCGAAGCCGCGTATCGTAGGGGTCGGGCGCCGCCTTCGGGTCTGATGGAAATAGAAAGGCGTACGCGAAGACCGCGGAAGAGACAAAGTAGGCGCGATCGCCCGTCGCGTTGGCATGGGCGAACGACAATTCCGCAAGGGCGAATAGCCGGTCGTGCTCATCGGGCTTTCCCAGTCCGGAATAGAGCTCCGCGAGCACCGCCGCCGGATCATTCCGATAGCGGACGACCAGTGCGTTGCGTTCGAGCAGTTGTGTCGAATAGGCACTTGGCTGACCACTGGTAAGAATGTTGGCGTCAAGCGCACGATAAGCAGTCTCTTCATCGATGTGCTTGACCCCGACGGGTGTGGCGCAGCCGCCGGCCAGCAAGACCAGCAGCGACAATGCGACAAGGTAGCCTCGAGTTGAAAAGCTCACTGATCGGTGGCCTCAGAGATCGACTTTTGGCAATCGCAGGCTCAATCGTAAAGTTCAGGGTAAACTGTTCCGTCTGATTGGAAAACTGCCGATAGATCATCCATTTGCCCGAGACCGAGGTATCGACCGCATACTCGTCGGCAAGCTGCCAGACTTTTCCGAGTCCGGCACTCAATGGAAGAGTGGTTGAGGTAAAACTGACGGGTAATAAAGGGGCCCGGCGGCGAGCACCAGCGCGGGTCCGTTCAGATTTTTTCGACACCGCGCGAGAGCACGCTCGGCGGTAGCTGGTACGGCTTGAGTTCGGGGAAGATGGTGCGCAAATCACGCAGCAAGCTGTGAAAGTCGATCGGCTTGGCGAAAAAGCCGAGCGCTCCGGCTTTGAGGAAGTCGCGCCGATTCTGAAAATAGTTGGCGCCCGAGATGACGACGAACTCGACGCGCGGACTTTGGCGGCGGATTTTGCGAAACAGCGCGTAAGAGTCCATCCCGTCGATCTCCGGCATGTGAATGTCGAGCGTGATGAGATCGGGAACCGCCAGCGCCATCAGCCCGTCGGCGGCGAATGAACTATCGGCCTCGGCGACAATGTCGCAGCCGATTGCCTCGAGTCGGCGGCGTAGAACTAATCGCGCGGTCGGCGCGTCATCGACGATCAGAGTTCGTACTGCCATTGTGACCCTCACTTGGGCGCGAAATCGCACCTTATTATTCTTTGCACTTGCCGTGCCGCAAAATAATCACAGCTAAACACCGGATAACGCAGTTGCGCATCAGATCGACATACTTTGGGTCCAAACAATGAGCCGCATGCCATCAATTTGCCGCTTCGCCGCATAAGGAACTTCACCGGCGGGACTGCGCAATCCGCGTTGGAATGGCCGATGGCGGTTGGGCAGTCCGGTCAATCGGCGCCGGCCGCGGACTCCAGCGCAGGTTCCGGTCGAGCAGGCGACGCGAGCAGCTCACGGGCGGCAGCAATTGCGGCGGAGGAGCCGGCGAGCGTGATCGTATCGCCCGCCCGCAGGACCTCTGAACCGCCCGGCAAGGTCACGCTATGGCCATCGCGCGCAATCGCCATCACCATCGCGCCGGTCGCGGCGTGCAGATTCAGATCGCCGAGCCGTTTTCCAATCGCGCCGCTGTCCGCGGAAATAATTATCTGTGGCAGCGGCCCGAATTCACCTGGGCTGAGGGTGCCATCCGCGGAGGGCACCGGCGAGGTGCCGCGCAACCAGTTCATCCGTTCGAATAGCGCGCCGGAGGCCTCGCGCATCAGCACTTGGAGATGCTTTGCACTGCGCCAAATCACGAAGGCGAGGCCGGCGATCGCGAGCAGCATCACCGACAAGCCATCGATCAGGCTCATGAAGGGCCCAATGATCGCGAGCAGCAAGGTGACCGCTCCGAAGACGATCGCGACTTCGAAAATACCGGCGAGAAGATTAGAGCCCGCGCGATCGGCGTCGGTGGCTTGATCAGGAAACGCGGCCGCCGCGGCAAGATTGGAGGCGATGCGAGTGGCCAGCCGATGCGCTCCGCGCCAGATCGCAACGCCGGGCACGGCCGCAAGCCCGAGTGCCGCGACCTTGACGATAATCATCGCGGTGTCCGCGGAGACGCCAGTCGCCAACACGACAATCGATTGGAAACGGTCGCCAAAGAGCGAGTACATGATTGCGACCGCGACCACAGCGGACATCGCGAGCCCGATAAAGGCGATCGTTCCGCGATAGGCGCGCGGACGTGAGCGCGCGCGCAACTGCTCGGTCCACGAATCGTAAATCGACTGCAGAACACCCACCGATTGAGGCAGGCGCGCATCGATAAAGCGACCGACGCGATTGGAGGCTCGAATCATGAAGGGGGTCGTAAAGGTGGTGATGGCCGAGACCGAGATCGCGAGCGAATAGAGGAAGTCGCGGGTGGCGCCATGCTGAAGTCCGACACCGGCAATGATGAACGAGAACTCACCGATTTGCGCCATCGCCATGCCGGCCTGCACCGCGGTGCGAGTGGAACTGCCGCTCAATATCGCGCCCAGGCCCACGCCGATGAATTTGCCGACCAGCACGATGGCGACCAGGGCGAGCAGCGCGGGCCAATGATCGACTAGCACGTGCGGGTCGAGCATCATGCCGACCGAGACGAAAAAGATCGCGCCGAAGATATCGCGCAGGGGCGCCACCAGATGCTCGATTTTGTGCGTGTGGCCGGATTCGGATACGAGCACGCCGGCGAGGAACGCCCCGAGGGCGACCGAATAGCCGACGCGATCCGCGATCATCGCGACGGCGAAGCAAATGCCAACGGCGGCGACGACCAGGGTCTCTTCGCGTTCGAAGCGTGCGGCCAGGCGAATCGCGCGCGGCACGATCAGCAAGCCGGCGCCGATTAGCGCGGCGAGAAAGAAGGCCAACTCGCCGACGGTGACCGCGACCATGCGCATCGACAAGCCCGCTCCGGTCGCGATGGCGGTCAGCACCGCGAGGATGATCACGGCAGCGAGGTCCTCAAAAAGCGCAACGCCGAAAACCAGTTCGTTAAGGCCCGGGTCAATCTGCTCTTCGGCGAAGGCCTTGGCGATGATAGTGGTGCTCGAGATGGCAAGGATGGCGCCGGTGAAAATGCCTTCGAGCTCAGTCCAGCCGAGGGCGCGGCCGACCTCGTAGCCGACCGTCATCATGAGTGCGACCTGCACGACGGTGATAAAGCCGGCTGTCGGCGCCAACTGGGCGAGTTTGCGAATGCTGAACTCGAGGCCGAGCGCGAACATCAGCAGGATGACGCCGAGCTCCGAAAGTATATGGATGCGATCGATGTCGGCGAACAGCGGAAATCGCACATGCGGGCCAACCAACATGCCGGCGACGAGGTAGCCGACGACCACCGGTTGTCGCAGCGCCTGGAAAATTACCGAGATGAGGGCGGCTACGGTGAGAACGAAAGCGAGATCCTCTAGAAAGTTGTGGGATGCGATTACCGGCACGCGCGACTACCTCCGCTCAAGGGTGCAGATCGAGCGCGGCCAGGTAAAGCCCCCCGCGAGGGCGCAAAGCTAAAGGATCGAGCCGCTCAACGACCGCGGATCGCGCAGCGTCCAGCGCCCCGCCTCAACCTGATGAAAGAAATCGCTGATGCACGTATTGAAGAGCAGCGGTTCCTCGAGGTTGAGACCATGGCCAGTGCGGGGCAAAACGGCCAGGGCGGCGGAGGGTATGGTGCGCTTCATCATGAGCGAAGCTTCGAGACAGGGATCGTCTTCGTCGCCGCTCATGATCAGGGTTGGCACCGTCATTTGG
Source organism: Deltaproteobacteria bacterium (assembly GCA_021780755.1). Lineage (GTDB taxonomy): Bacteria > Desulfobacterota > Binatia > Binatales > Binataceae > JADMIL01. The sequence continues at coordinate 135,795 of JAJXYF010000019.1, forward strand.
CGCATGGCGGGGATCAGATCGTAGAGCGACGGACGCAGCTTCTGGACACCGCGCAGGGTAAGGGCCGAGCCGAGGGTCGAATGTTCCGCGAGCATCGCCCGAAACTCCTCCCATCCGCGGGGGTCCTTGTTTTGATACTGCACGCGAGTGGGACCGAGGGCGTAGGCGCGCGCGGATTCGATCAGGGGAAGCGTATCGAACCGGTGCGCGGCGGCTTCCGCCTCTTCCTGGAATTGTGCGCGGCGTGCAGGGTCGGCTCCGTAACCGCATCCGGCGACCACCAGCGAGCGCGCGCGGCCGGGATATTTGAGGCCGAAGTGCAGCGTCGCGAATCCACCCATCGAGATCCCGACGAGGTGCGCCCGGTCGAGACCGAGGCCGTCGAGGATCGCGAGGAGGTCGTCGCGCGCAAGGTCCTGCGAATAGTTCGCCGGGTCCGGGGGAACGTCGGAGGGCGGGTAGCCGCGCGCATTGAAGGCAACGCAGCGGTAGCGCCGAGCGAAATGGCGCATCTGAGGCTCATAGCTGCGATGGTCTCCGGCGAACTCATGCACGAAGACGATCGGCAGGCCGGCGCCGGCCTCCTCATAGTACAGTTTGATGCCATCTTGAGCAGTGACGTACGGCACCCGAAGACCTCCACGCGATCTGAGTTGGGGGGCGCAGCGGCCGGCGGCAAAGAACCCGCCCCCCCGCAAATCAGTAGCACAGGGCGTCGGGAGCCGGACAGCGAGGGCGTTCAAGCAGAGCGGCGGTCAGGCCGCGGGAGGGATGATGCGAGATGCGCGGGCCATCGCGGAGGGATTGCGCCTGACGGTCAAATTCATGTGGAAGAAGTGATCGGGGACGTCGATAATCAGAGTTTCCCCGAGGGAATCTTCGGCCAGTGGCCGGAAATTGAAATGATAGCGTCCGGGAATGACGTGGCGCAGATCGTACACGCCGTTCTGATCGGTGACGGCGCAGGCAAGGTCGGTGCCGAACCAATCCCGCAGCGAGATTTTGAGGGCGGCGACGGGTTGTCCGTGGGTGTCGCGGATTTTTCCGGTGATTTCGGTAAACGTTACCGGCGCGAAGGCGTGAGTCTGCGCCATCACCGAAATTCCGATCATCGAGGCGACCAGTGTGGCGGCCAGCATGCGAATGAATTTTCTCATTGTTCGACCCACTCCTTCGATGCGCCCGCATGGAGCGACTCGGCTCTAGAGCCAGCAACCGCCGGCATCAGCATGTCAGGTTCGTGGAGACTGGCACCCCGGGAACTGAATCTTGAGGGAGCAATTGATATGCCGACGGCAAAGCGCTTCAAGGGTTGGCGAGGTCCATTCGAGCGGCGCCCCTGTGTCATATCCGTCGAGCATGATCGTCACTTTCAGTCGTATTATTCGTCTTAGTGTTACGATGATGACACACTTCCGATGGTTGCGGGGAAAAACGGAAGGCGAGATATCGCAGACTGTGCCTTAGGGAACCGAAAGATCAACTCAGGCCGAAGCGTCCCTTGCTCCCCAGCTTGACTCCGATCTGCTTGAGAAACGCGGTCGGCAATTCCGCTCCGATCATCGCGAAAATGATGTCGTTATCGACCTCGACCGGCCCCTCGAGCGTGGCCCGCGACGCGGCTGCATCGGCGCCGGCGTTTTTGACCGGTTCGAGTACGACCGTGCCGGGCCTGATCTCTTTGAGGGCGGTGGCGGGATAGAGGGTGAGCAACCTGGCCTGCTGCAGCGCGCTAATCTTCTCGGCATTCTCGCGCGTGACATTGGTCAAGACCGGCGCGCGGAACGAATAGCCGACCCGATTGCCGAGTTCGGCCGCGGCGAGCGCCTGCGCGACCTCGGAACCGGCGTTGCCGCCACCAACGACCATAATGCCGCGGTTCTGGAATTCGCCAGGTTCGATCAGGCTGTAGAAGACGCGGCCGGGTACTTCGCCGGGCAGATTGAGATGGCGCGCGTTGCCACGCACTCCAATCGCGAGCACCACCGCGCGCGCCTTATAGAGGTTGCCGCGGGCCGTCTTGACCGTGAGCAGATCGCCTTCGCGAACGACTTCGACGACCTCTTCGCGATCATTGATCTTGAGTCCGAGGGTCGCGATGATCCGTTCCCATTCCTGGATCAACCGTTCGCGCGAATTGTCACCCTCGAGAAAGAACGAACCGTACTCGGCGATATCGATGGGCGTGGCCTGGACGAATTTTGCGCGCGGATAAGCGCGCAGCGTACTCGCCGGTGTCATCTTTTCGAGCGTGACGTAGTTGAGACCGGCGGCGCGCGCGGTCGCCGTGGCGCCGAGACCGGCGGGGCCGCATCCCACGATGACCACATCGTAAGCCGCCGGATCGACCGGCATCCGCGGGCCTTTGAGTTCGGCCGCAATGGCTTCGATCACCTGGCGGCCGGAGCGCATCGCGAGGTTGATCGAGGCAGTGCCCGAAGCCTCGCCAATGATGTAGAGGCGGCGCACGCTGGTTTGATAGGTATCGTCGATTAGCGGGATTTCATGGGTGCGTTGCGGCGCTACCCCAGCCACCACCTCGCTGGCGACGGGGGGGCGCGGCGCCAAGCGGACGAGTCCGGTGACGCAAAGCACCGCCGCCAGCAGCCCGAGCCATCCGATCAACCATGGAGTAACCGGCACCGGACGAAGCGCGACGCGGTGGGCACGATCGAGCGCCGGCAGATAGAGCGTCAACCTCAGGCGCGGCTTCGCATGCGGCAGCGACTCAGGCGCCGGCTGCGGGAAATCGCTGGTCTGTAGCGGCCCGTGGATATGAAACGGATGGCATGCGCCGCAAGCCGTGACGCTCCCGGCACCATCGCCGCTCACAGCCGCGTATGCGTTGCCCGCGATGAGCCAGCCGCCAGGCGCTCGCGCATGATTGATCGGCGGCGCGGGCGTGGTCTGATGCGCGTGACACTTGAAGCAATTTTCGACCGCTTTGGAGAGCGCGTCGTTGGGACTGCGGCTCGTAGCCATCGAGAAGTGGCAAGTCTCGCAGGGAGTCGCGAGATGGCCAACCGAGTGCGCGAAGACGGAATTGAGGTGGAGTATTTTTGGCGCGTATGCGATCAGCGTCGGCGACGGACCGATCGCGGCGGGCATCCGCATGAAGGAATCCTGCGGCGCGATATGACAGCCGGCGCCGGCGCACGACGCCCAGCGCAAACTCATGCGCTCGGGCTTGAGCGGGAGCGTCACCGCGACCACGTGACAAGACTCGCACTTGAAGCCGTCCGGGATGGCCGGCAGGTGCGACGCGATCAAGAGCTTGTGCTCGAAATGATTGAAGGGCTGCGCGAACTCGGGATGGGCGGTTGCGCCGCGCTTCATCACGGCGACGGTGTGTTCGTCAACTTCGGCGATCGACGGATGCTTATGACACCACGCGCAGTTGAAAGTTGCGGTCGCATTGAGATCGACGACCCGGCCGCGATGTTCGGTATGGCAGCTCATGCAGGTGAGCTCGTTGTCGCCGACGACGAAGAGCTTGTGCCCGGTAATCAAGCCACTGTCCGAAGTGACGTCGTAGCCACCATGCGGATTGACGTCGGCGATGTCGCCGTGACACGCGATGCAACGGTCGTTGGCGGGACCATGCCAGGGCTGATGGCACGCGGCGCATTGACCGCCCAGGTTGGCGTGCGCGGACATCAGCGCGCCGGGCTGGTAGTTTTTGCGCGGGACGAGGAGAGCGGCCACGAGGGCAATCGCGAGCGCTGTGAAGGCGATTCGGCGCATCAGAAGCCCACGAAATAAAGCACGCCGGTGATGTGAAACGCGACCTCGAACAGCATGATCATCACGAGCGCGAGATGAACCTTGAGCCAGTTTCGGCTGAGGCGCAAATTGAACTCGTTATGCTCGAGCCGGACCTTACGCTCGGCGATGCCGACCAGGCCGCCGTAGAGCGGCCCATCGGCGCCGGCCGTCGCCAGCGCCATGCGCGCGGTCGCACAGGCGTGCGGAGCGGGATCGGTGCCGCGCAAGGTCGCCAGCATCAAGCGCGTCCGTGGCTGCGAACCGATCAGCAGGGGCCGCACATTTTTCAGGTAGGCGCGCACCAGATCCTCGGAATGGCCGAGCACGCTTTCCTCGGCCTCGACGTAGAGCCGATGGTAGGCGGCGTCGACGTCCTCGAGGCGTACCTCGGAATTGGGTCGAACGCGCATCGAACGCGGCAGGAGGTCGTGGATCGCGGTGCCGAAGAGGCCGCTCAAGACTACCAGGATGACGGTGCTCTCGAGGGCCCGCTCGAGCAGGGTGGCGCGGCCGACATCGACGTGCCACCAGAACGGCAACAGGGCGAGTACGCCAATCGTGATATGCAACGTGCGCCAGGTCTCGAGGCGGTCGATCAGGATAAAGCGGCGTGCGATCGATCGAGGCATGCGGGTGGCGAGGCGGAGCCAGCGCACGGAGAACCACAAGGTGTGCTTGCGGGCGCTATAAAGAATCGCGAGGGCGAAAGAAAGCATGGTGATAATGCCGGTGCGGTACGATCCGAGGCGGCCGGGCACATCGCCGGTGGCCGCGTGGGCCGCGACGACCACCGCGCCGCACACCAGCGCCCATAGCGTTACCGAAGCAATCGGCGCCGTGTGACGCCGGTCGGCGGCCTCGCCTATCTGATCTCTCACCCGCGTATCATCCGGTTCGGCCGCGCGGTCGAAAGCCGCTCATCCCACCCCTCGAAGATGCCCCGCCCCATCGGCTCCTGGTCCCCCGATCAGAAGAATCGAAGGAGACCAAACCATTATCGCGACCGCATGTCGAGGAAATTGCGCGGCCCGCTCCCGCACGGCGGCCTCAATCACTGCCGCCACGGGCCTTGCGCACGCGGGAGCCTTCGGTGATGGCACCGGTCTCCTCGAAGAGCTTGGCTGGATCGATTCTGATCGCCGCGCCGGTGGGACAATTGTGGACACATCCCATGAACGGTAGGCCGTCGCAGAGATCGCACTTGATCGGGAAGGCGGCCGGAATGTGATCGCTATCGCCGGCCGGTGACAGCGCCACGGGCTTGCGCTTGAGCGCACCCTTGCGCACGCCACCGAACAGGCGATCCCACAGCCCGGTCTCGCCAACGTCGTGCGCGGCCAGCGGATACGGACGAAAGAAGTTCGCGTCGTTCATGGTGCGCGACTTGCGCGCCTGCGCCTGGTCGAAGGTCGGCGTATCGATCATCGCGATATTGTCGTAGGGACAGGCAATCGCGCAATTGCCGCAGCCGATGCACATGTCGTACTGGAAGTAGATTTCGCCCTCGGGGCGGCGTTTGATGGCACCGGTCGGGCAACTGTTCATGCACTTGGGATCGTCGCAATGGCGGCATGCGCTGGGCACCAGGTACTTGCCGATCTGGATACCGTTGCGGATGAGGCGGCTCTTGCCGTGCAGCGACTCGCAGGCCTTTACGCATTGGTCGCAATTGATGCAGAGGTCGAGGTCCATGACGAGCAGGGCGTCGGCCTGGATGACGCCCGCCTGCCCGCTGCGCTCGAGCAGATCGGAGAGTTCAGGCGTGACGGTGCGCTCCTGCTCGAAGCGGCGCTCGATTACCCTGCGCACCGATTGCTCGATTTGCGGGTACTTGCGGCTCAATTCGATAAAGTCGTCGCCCTTGATCTTGATCAACTCACACTTGCCGGCGGTCAGCACGCTCGCCCAGCGCACGCCGGTCTCGAACAGCGCCATCTCGCCGAAATATTCGCCCGCGCGCAGATAGGCGAGGACGCGGCGCCGGCCGTCGGGCTCTTCGCGCACGACCTGCACGAAACCGTCGCGCACGATGTAGAGGGCGTCGCCGGGTTCGCCCTGGGTCACCAACGGAATCCCGCGCAGTTCGTAACGGAGGATCTCGCACTTCGGAACGAGTTCGTCGAGGAAGGACAACGGAACCCCGCGGAACAACTCGATGCCGGCCGCGGTGACGCGCACGGCGCGCTCGCGATAGCGCCGCGCGAGAATCTCGCGCGCACCGTGATTGATCTCGATATACTTGAGCGCGTAGCGCGGAACATAGAAGATTTCCGCATCCGTGCGGGCGGTGATATCAACCGAGCGCGGCAGGCCCCCGATTGAACCCAATTCTCCATACAGGTTGCCGGTCTCGAGCACGGCGATCACGTGCGTATCGTCGTCAACCTGGTCGAGCAGTTCGACGCTGCCGTCCAGGATGAAGCACAAATCGAGTTCGTACTCACCCTTGCGGCAGATTACCTCACCTGCCTTGAAAGAGCGGAGCCGCAGCCCCGGGTCGTTCTCGTAGGCCTTGAGAAAGGCGTCGCGTTGATCATCGCCAAAGCCGGCGAAAATTTCCGACCGGCGCAGGCGTTGCCAGAGCAGCCATGGTGGGATTTTTTCGCTCACTGGAGGATTAGACACAAGTTCGAGTGAACCTTGCGTATGGCGATATGTCAACCGCGTCGCGAAGCCCTCTGAGCAATCGATTGACTATTATAGCGCTGACCTTCTAATCAGCGTCGGCTATTGAAAGGTTGCCCAAAATCGGAGAGCCTCGTGACTGGCATTGAGAAGGCGACACCGATGAAGGAATCGGATTTCAGTTCAAGCGAACGCCATTTGATCTCCGAGGTAGCCCGGCGCCTGGAGGCACGCCTCGGCGAAATCGTTCGCACCTGGACCGAGGCGATTCCGCTGGAGGCGCCCGCCGACAAACTGCCGGGGATGCGCCGGACGCTGGTGGTTCTCGCGCGCGAGCTGATGGGGAACTTCTTTCGCGCCCTGAGCGAAAGCGACCCGCATCGGGCGCTGACCGTTATCGAGGAATTTTGCGCGCAACTGATCCGCGACCGGCTGCCTGATTCCGCGATCAAACAGCGCTTGACGATCGAGGACCTGGTGCGTGCCGCGCGGCTCCTGCGGGAGATCGTCGATCACGAAATCACCCTCGCCTTTAAGGAGGAAAGCGACCGCGAGACGATGGCGCGGTTGGCCTTTGCGCGGATCTGGAACCTGGTCTCCGAGTCGCTCGCCCTGACCTATTCGCGGCTCTACGATGAGCAGGCCCGCCATCATCAACGCGAATTGAGCGCCGCGCGCGATGCGGCGCTGGAGGCTTCGCGGCTGAAGTCGGCCTTTGTCGCCAACATGACCCACGAAATCCGCACGCCCTTGAACGTGATTTTAGGCTATGCCGATCTGATGGCGGAACGGCTGGCCGAGGTGCGCGACGAGAGCGGTATCGAGTATGGCGAACCGATTCGCCGCGCGGGACAACGGCTGCTGGATACGATAGGCGCGGTGCTCGACCTGTCGCGCATCGAATCGGGCGCCTTCGAGCTCAAGCCCGCGACGTTTGCGCTGGCGGACCTGGTCGAACGGCACGTTCACGATTTGAGCGTGCTCGCGCGCAAGAAGGGAATCGAGCTCGCCTGCCAAATCGATGAGCCGGGCGCGCGAGTGATCTTCGACGAACATTGCCTCTCCAATACGATCATCAACCTGCTGCAAAATGCGATTAAATTTACCGACCGCGGCGGCGTTTCCGTGCGGGTCTTTCGCGACCGCGCGGGAGTGCTGTCGCTCGAGGTCAGCGACACCGGCCGGGGTATCGATGCGGCGTACCTGCCGTATCTCTTCGAACCCTTTTCGCAGGAGGGTCATGATTCGCAGCCGGCCCATGAGGGCGCGGGCCTCGGGCTGGCGCTGGTCAAACGCTACGTGGAATTCAATCGCGCGCGGATCGCGGTCGAAAGCGTCAGAAACAATGGCACCACCTTCACCGTGAGCTTCTCCCAGGAACCTTCCGTCAGTGCCGCCGACTGAGCGGTTTGCGCTGTGGACATTGAGTTCCGCAAGGACTAGATAGAAATTGAACCGACCGGACGCACCATTCATTTAAACCCGCCGTCAGGGTTATTTGTCTCGCGCGCTCCTCGGCATTGATCAAGGAGGGGCACCGAATGCCCACAAAATTATACGTAGGCAACCTCGCCTATTCAGTCACCAACGAAGACCTGGAAGGCTTGTTCTCTCAGGCCGGTAAAGTCGACAGCGCCGTGGTGGTGGTCGACAAGTTCTCAGGACAATCGCGCGGGTTTGGATTCGTCGAAATGGCTGACTCGAATGACGCCGCACGGGCGATCGAGGAATTCAACGACGCCGAACTCAAGGGACGCAACATCCGGGTCAATGAGGCTCGTCCTCGTGAGGGCGGCGGCGGTCCCCGCGGCGGCGGTGGTGGTGGCGGAGGCGGCGGACGCGATCGTCGCGGCGGTGGTGGTGGTGGAGGAGGCGGTGGCGGTGGCGGTGGTCGCCGCTGGTAAGTGTCGTCAATCATTCCGTGGGGCGGATTGCCAGCCGTGGGTTCGCTCCACTTCAAATAGATTCCTCATTGTGGCGCACGCTACGTACGGCTGTTATCTGCAAACGGAACAGACCAGGAGCGCGGATCGTGTTGAACACCTCTGAACAGATCGACCACCTGAAGCTTTCGGCCAAACACGCGGGCCTCGAATTGCCCGCGGTCGAGTTGCCGGAATCCCATCACACCGTCGTCGGCCGGATGCGCCTGCATTATCTGGATTGGGGAACCAAGGGCCGGCCTCCGATTCTTTTCCTCCACGGGGGCGGGCTCAATGCGCATACCTGGGATCTCGTATGCCTGATGCTGCGCCACCGCTATCACTGCATCGCGCTCGATCAGCGCGGCCATGGCGACAGCGAATGGGAACCGACCGCCGACTATCGCTTCGACGCGCAGGTCGCCGACCTCGAAGGATTTATCGAAAAGCTGAAGCTGCAGCGTCCGCTACTGGTGGGCCATTCGATGGGCGGATTTGCCGCGATGGGCTATGCGATTCGGCATGCCGCCACCATGGCGGGACTGGTGCTGATCGATATCGCACCCGAGATTAGCACCCAGGGGTCGCTGAAAATCCGCAACTTCATTAACCAGGATCGCGAACTCGATTCGGTCGAAGACTTCGTCGAGCGGGCCTTGAAGTTCAATCCGATGCGCAATCGCGAATTGCTGCGGCGCAGTCTCCTACACAACCTGCGCCAGCTTCCCGACGGTAAATGGACGTGGAAACACGACCCCAAGCGGATGCCCAAGAACTTCGAGAGCGAGCGCGACGAGCGCAAGAACCTGATCATGGATAACGCCGGCGCGATCGTATGCCCGACGCTGGTGATGCGCGGCGCGCGCAGCGACGTGCTGACCGACGAGAACGCACGCGAGTTTGCGGCTTCGGTGCCAAAGGGGCGCTGGCTGCGGATCGAGAACGCCGGCCACACGATCCAAGGCGACAACCCGCGCGCGCTGCTCGACGCACTCGACCCGTTCCTCGCTGAAATCGGTATTTAAATTTCCATCCTGCGCGGCGCGCCGGGTCAGTACGGTGCGCTGCGCAGGACGCCTTGGCCCTCGAGTTCGCGTACCCGCGCCGCCGGGTAGCCCAGCACCCGCGTCAGGATCTCTTCGTTATGCTCGCCCAGCATCGGGGCTTCCAGTTCGAGCCGTTGCGGAAAATCCGAAAATCGCAGCGCGAATCCGGGCACGTCGAAATCGCCCAGCACGCGATCGTGAATCGTGCGCACCGTACCGCGTTCACGCAGATGCGGATGACGCACGGCTTCCTCGACGGACAGAATGGGCGCCATCGGAACTCGCTGCTCGCTCATCGCGGCCACCGCGGCATCGTCGCTCGGCATCGATTGAATCCAACCCTCGATTAGCGCGACCAGTTGCGGCAGGTTCTTAAGCCGCGCGTCGTTGTCGGTGAAGCGCGGATCGCGGGCCAGCCCCGGTTGGCCCATCGCGGCACACAGCTTCACCCAATGCTGTTCGAGCGGGGCAATGATTAGTATGTAGCGATCTTTGCCCTTGAAAACGCCAGCCGGAACCGCATACCACGAATGCAGGCCCGATCGCGTAGGCTTGAAGATGCCTTTACTCAGACTATGCGCCTCGACGCTCGCCTCATGGTAATGGAAGTAGGTATCGAGCAGGGATATATCGAGATGCTGTCCGCGGCCGGTGCGCTCGCGATAGAGCAGCGCCGCGCAGATCGCGCCCATCGCGTGGACCCCCGTGCTGACGTCACCGATCGCGATCATCGGGAAATATGGCGCGCCGCCGGCTTCCCCGCCCATCGACGTCACCCCCGCATACGCCGCCCCGAGAAAATCGAAGCCCGGTTCATGCGCCAGCGGCCCGTTCTGTCCGAAGGCGGAGATCGAACACATCACGATCTTCGGATTAATCGCACTCACCGTATCGTAATCGAGGCCGAGCCGTTGAATTACTCCAGGCGCGAAATTCTGCACCAGCGCGTCAACCTTCGCGACCAGCTCCTTGAGTATCGCGAGGCCCTCGGGATGTTTAGCGTCGATGCACAAATCCTTCTTCCCGCGGTTGTGCTGTACGAAATAGCCACTGCGATCGCCGACCCTGAGTGGGCCGAGCCGGCTCGGATCGCCCGCGGGCGTCAACTCGACCTTGATCACCTCGGCGCCCATCTCGGCCATCATCAGGGTCGTCGTCGGCCCCGCCACGACCTGGCTGAAGTCCAATACCCTGTAGCCGTCAAGTACATGCTTCGGAGAATCTGCGCTCATGCCCACGCTCCTTGCTGTCTGTCCGGAGATTCGGATGCGGACCATTTCGCCCTTCTATAGCACCTCGCCAGTAAAAATCGATCTCGGCAGACGGCCTGTTCCATTTTCCATGAGCACTCAATTATCGCGCGGCCGATACTCGTCGGACGCTCCGCACCCGATCGAACGCGGCATCGCTGTCGCTGCCGCCATCCTTTGATAAAGTCATGCGATGACTAATGCCCTGCAGGTTGATCACCTGGCCGTCCGCTTTGGAACGGCGGAAGTTATTCGCGACCTGAGCTTCGCGGTTCCACGCGGCTCTTCGCTCGCTATCATTGGACCCAACGGCGCCGGCAAGACCGTCTTGTTCAAAGCCCTGATCGGCTCGATATCTTACGAAGGAACGATTCGCTGGGCCACCGGCACCAGGATTGGATACGTCCCCCAGAAACTCGACATCGAGCGCGACCTGCCAATCACGGGGCGCGATTTCCTGCACGCCAAGGCCGCCCTCGCAAAAGCCTCGGATAGCGATGTCGCCAATGCGCTCGCACTGGTCGGACTGGAGCGCCCGATGCTCTCGGCCGCGATCGGCACCCTGTCGGGCGGCCAGTTTCAAAGGCTGCTGGTCGCATTCGCCCTCGTCGGCAAGCCTAACGTCCTGCTCCTCGACGAACCTGCCGCGGGCATCGACGAACCCGGCCAGGAGATACTCGCAACCACGATCAGGCGGCTCCAGACCGAGAACGATGTAACCGTGCTGCTCATCTCCCACGATCTCAGTGTGATTTACCACTACGCCACCGCGGTACTTTGCCTGAGCCGGACCCATGCCTACTTCGGCACGCCGCAAACCGTGCTGACTCCTGACACTTTGCGCAAACTGTACGGAACTGCGGTTGACTTCCATGTTCATGACGAGTCCGGAAATTAACTCACTCGCACTCTCACTCACGATGGCGATCGCGGCCGGACTGGTCGGCTGCTTCGCCGTCATGCGCCGAATGACGCTGGCCGCTGATGCGATTTCTCATGTCGCACTACCCGGCATCGGGGTCGCCCTGCTCCTGCGCATTAATCCGATGATCGGCGCGCTCGCCATGTTGATGCTGGGCGCCGTTCTTATCTGGGGGCTGGAGCGCCAGACCGGAATAACTACTGAGACTGTGACTGGAGTAGTATTTTCGGTCGCGCTCGCGATCGGCAGCATGATTACTTCAGGCGATCAACTAATCGAAGCGCTATTCGGCGGACCCGGTAGTCTTTCCGCGCTCGAACTGTCGCTGGGACTGCTCGGGTCCTGCACCGTCATTCTCTTTATCCTTCGCGCACGCAACAGTCTCGTCGTTGCGCTGGTCTCGCCCGACATCGCACGAACCTCCGGCATCAACGTGGCTCGGATGAACCTGCTGTTTTTGCTGGCCTTCGCGCTTACCATCGCCCTCGGCGTGCGCTTCCTCGGCGTGCTGCTGATGGGTTCGTTGATAATCATCCCGGCGGCCACCGCGCGCCATCTGGCGCGTAACCTCGGGGGGATGCTCGCGATATCGATCGCGGTGGCGGTCGCCTCAACCATTATCGGCACATACGCGGCCGGCCTCGTTCATCGCGAGACCGGTCCGTTCATCATCTCGATCGCCGGTGGTATCTTCTTCCTGAGCCTGCTGACCTGATTCGTCGATCGCGCCTATTTTGCTCTCCCCGTTCTGTAGATAACCTAATGTTTCATACGTCGAGTCTATTTGCCTTGACCCCGATCTACGATTCTCTCATGCTGATTATGTCGGGATCGAAAAATGATTCGAGACCGATATTGATCAAGCGGTGCAGTGGCTTTTCTCGCGCCTTCGACCACGGTTCGCTAGACCAACCCCAAGCGCCGATTATTAAGGCCGTTGGTGATATTTTGTATCTTCCCATCTCGCTCGGAACTGTCGTCCTGATCCTGGTTGTCGTCTGGCTGGTTCGCGGCTGACCGGATCGCCGCAGGCCGGCGCTGGCCGCGTTTGTCAGGCGGCGCATCGCAGACATATCCGTCGAACGGATGCGAATCTCACTTACCCTGACTGACTAATGGTCGGCAGTGGGCGCATCGGCGTGCTCGCCGATCAAGTAGCTCGATTTAGACATAACTATGCAACTGACACTTCGAATTGAAAGGAGACCAAAGGTGAAAACAACGATTTCCATATTAGCCGTAGCGACCGCGGCGATTTTGAGCATCGTCCCGATGCAGCAGGCCTTTTGTCAGGACAGTGCCGCGGGCCAGCAGATGCAGAAAAGCGGACAGGCGATTAAGAGCGGAAACGTAGCGGATTCCGCCGAACATTTATATCACGGGACGGTCGATGAAATCAGCGATGCTACGCTCACGACCAAGGTTAAATCAGCGCTGCTCAGCGACGATCGGACGCGCAAATATTCGATCCACGTGGAATCGGATCAGGGCAATGTTACCATCGACGGTGCAGTCGGATCGCATTCGAGCGCGAAATATGTTCAATCGGTAGTGGCAGCGGTCGAGGGCGTTCGTAACGTTGACAACAAGCTGACCTGGCCCACTTCGTAAGGTCACCTTCAAGCTGCACTAGCATAGAGTTGTCGCACATCGGCAAAATGGGGAGCCCGGACGACCGTGGGCGCGGATGCAGTTCTGATTATCTGCAACGTCCGCCTAACACCAATTTCCGCTGAGAGCTCAGTCCCCGGGCTCTTGGCGTCAGAAGCAGGTCCTGAAAATCGCTTGTGGATTCAAAGAGCGAACGGCCTAAGTTTCGCCGAAGATTCGCACCCGAAGCTGAACGAGCGGCCTGACTTCGCAGTTCTGGCGACGTCGCTATCGCAGCCCGGCGCCCGCCCGCTTCCAGCCTATGACGATTCGGCGAGCGCGGCCTTGCACCTCGAAGCAAGCCGCTAAGATTCGGTCAGATTGGTTCTAATTTCGGTTAAAATATCGTTCTCTACATAACCAATTGGCGCTGGCTGAAATTCGGTGATCCGCGCTACAGTGTACTTGCGAACCCACCAAGTATTTTCCAGCAATTCGCGCGGGCAAACGGGAAACATTTATGGCTGGTATATTCGCTGTGGGCGGGTCCAATTGGAGTACCCGAATGAGCGGCAGTAGTGCTCTTCTCACGTCAGTGCGCTATCAGGGAGCTGCGGGAATCCCGACAGCGACCTTGCAGGAAGTTGACGTGCTTGCCGAGTTTGCGGCCCGACCTCTCCGCGCCTCAAACTACCAGGCTGAATGCGCCGCCATGACCGCCCTTGCGCGGGAGATGGCTGAGAATCCGCACAATCTTCTTCAGCGGCTGACCGAGCTGGCGCTTGATCTTTGCCACGCGGACACGGTCGGGATCAGCATATTGAGCGGAGACATTTTTCGGTGGGAGGCTCTGGCTGGAATGTTCAGCTCGTACCGCAACGGCACGATGCCGCGAGACGCGAGCCCCTGCGGGGTCTGTATCGACCGCAACGCCACTCAATTAATGTCCTTGGCGGATCGCTGCTTTCCGGCGCTGCGCGCTGAACCGCAGTTCGTTGAGGTGCTTCTGATCCCGTTTCACGACCATGGGGTACCGCTCGGAACAATCTGGATCGTCGCCCACAGCAACGATCGCAAGTTCGATCGGGAAGACGAGCGTATCGTGCGCTCCCTCGCACAGTTTGCGTCGGCGGGATGGCAAATGCTGAAGGCCTCCGAGGCGGCGGCGGAACTGAATCGCAGCAAGGATGAGTTTATCGCTGTGCTCAGTCACGAGCTGCGCAATCCGATCGGATCGATCCGGCTGATCGTCGATACCCTGGCGCATAGAGCGCTCGACGAAGCAAAACTTCAGGCTTGCGTCGAAAGGCTCGATCGACAGACCACGTCGATCACGCGAATCGTCGATGACATCCGCGATCTTTCCCGACTGGTGCATCGGAAACTTTCGATAGTTACTGAGCAGATCGACCTGCGAATTGTGCTCGGAGAAGTGCTGGAAGAATGCCGACACCGCTTAGACGCGGCAAAGCTGGTGGCTCGGACGGACCTTCCCAAAACCCCCGTAACCGTACTAAGCGATCGAATCCGCTTGAAACAGGTGTTGGACAATCTCCTGTCGAACGCGATCAAATTCAGTTACGCCGGCGGCACGATCACCGTTTGCCTTAAGACTGGTGATAAAGGTGCGATCGTAGAGATCGGCGACAACGGCTGCGGCTTCGACGCTGCGGCGACTGAAGCGATTTTCGAACCGTTTGTGCAGATCGATCAGGTGGGAACTCGCGAGCACGATGGCTTGGGGCTCGGCCTGGCCATCAGCAAACAGTTGCTGGAACTCCTCGGCGGTACCATAAAGGCGCATAGCGAAGGGCTTGGTCGAGGGGCGACATTTACGCTAAATCTGCCGAACGGCTGAGAAAGCCCCTCCAAGCCGGAAAATACCCGCACAGGCAGAGCGCGCCTCCGAGTTTGGGTCGGTAATCCTTTCGCGTTCCCGATCAATCGGCGCGCCGAAATCAAGGCCGCACTGTATATATCGATTGGCTCATTTATTGCGCTGGTTAAGATAGCCCCAAACAGGATGCGACCGCATTTGGACACGAGAAGCAGGGATGCACGAGCGCGGACTATCGGAACTGATTGAAAATACCGCCGGCGGTCTGCACCAGCTTGGCCCTGACGGGACAATCCTATGGGCCAATCCTGCTCAGCTTCACCTGTTGGGATACACTCCCGATGAGTTCATCGGCCATCACGCAGCCGAGTTTTACATACCACCCGAACGTTTCGGAGAATTATGGCGGCCGGCCATGCTGCATCAGGGGGTGGATGACTTTCAAGCCTTACTGCGATGCCGAGACGGCTCCGGCAAGCATGTGATTATTCATCCTATCGCGCTCTGGCAAGGTGAACAATTTCTTTCGATGCGCTGCTTTATTCGCGACGTATCGGACCTGGTAAAGTTGGAAGATGAACTCGAACTGCGGCTCGCCCAGATACAGGAGGCTGAATTACGCAAAAACGAATTCCTGGCCATGTTGGCGCACGAGTTGAACAATCCCCTATCTGCGGTCTTGCACTCAATCGCAACCGCACAGATCGATGAATCGCATCGAGAACACGCTCTGGATATAGCACGGCGACAGGCGGAACATCTCGCGCGAATTGTAAACGATCTTTTGGAAGTTGGACGTGTAACGCAGGGCAGTATCTCGTTGCGCGAAGAACCAGTTTTCGTCCGAAGCATCGTGGAACAGGTAGTCGAAGAGACCGAATGGCACCTGAAATCCGGCCAGCGTCAGTTTACCGTTTCAATATCCCCTCTCGCGGACACGGTTCAAATACTCGCGGATCCATTGCGTTTACGGCAGGTGATTAGCAATCTGCTTGACAACGCGGCGCAATTCACGCCGGCCGATGGCTCGATTAAGGTGCTAGTCGATAGTACCGACAACCAGGTGACGATTCGCGTTATTGATTCGGGAATTGGAATTGCGCCGGAAACTCTACCTCGCGTATTCGACCTGTTTATGCAAGCCGAGCATCCGGTCAGTAGTTTATCCGGCGGTCTCGGGATTGGGTTGACACTGGTGAAGCGGCTAATCGCGCTGCATGGTGGTAGCGTTCAAGCAAGGAGCGCGGGCCTCGGAACGGGTTGCGAATTCGAAGTTCGCCTACCAGCATTACCCGGCACCGCGAAGTTGCCGCTATCACCGGATACACCAATTCAGCCACCCGCGCGCTTGCATGTCCTCATCGTCGAGGACAACGACGACGCCGCCGAGGCTCTCAGGCTTCTGCTGGAACTCTTCGGTCATGTGGCTACGGTGGTGGCCAGCGGTCCCGCCGCGATCGACGCCATACGGAACCGAGACTACAACGCGGCACTGGTTGACATCGGTCTCCCGGGCATCGATGGCTATGAGGTAGCGCGCCAGATTCGTGGGCTACCCAATTCCGAAGCGATCTTTCTCGCCGCTTTAACCGGATACGGACAGGAGGCGGACAAACGGCAGGCCTTGGCCGCAGGCTTCAATGAGCACCTCACCAAGCCGGTCACTCTTGAACGCCTGCAGGCGTTTCTCAGTCGGGTCAGATAGACGCCGCCGCGACATCTGTACGCAAATCCACGTCGCAGCCTCGAGTACCGGAATTACTATCTTCGGTTTTTGCCAGACTCCACACTCACCCCTAATCCAAGGCACTAAAGTGATAAGGCCCTTCCTCGGAGTCAATTTCGTTGATGCGCACGGCGTATCCACGCATCAATCGTCTCACGATCGAACCGCCAGTCCGAGCCAACTCGAAAGGCTGGAAGCTCCCGTGATTTCAACAAGCGATAAATGGTTGCCTGGTGAACCCGCAAATAATTGGCTAACTCACTCACTGTGAGTATATTGGTTCCATTGTTGCTGGCTGCGACGGCGTGGTTTCTCATTATGATCTGCCTCTGGGCATTGGGGATTGGGCCCTTGATATTCGTTGCACGCGGAAGTTGCGAACTATTCATTGTGAGCGACGACTTCATAAGACTTCAACTTCGGTTCCGCAGCCAATCGGTACCGAGTCCGCACTGGCAAGGTGCGTCATGGCAGTATCGTAGCGGCATGCCAAGCGCGCGCATGAATCATGTTGCCGCTAGCTACGAAGTGTCCGCTCTCGAACAATTCCGCGGTATTTTGCACTTGAAGCGTTCCCTTCGCCGACACCCCGAAACCACCGGCAAACAGCACTCCATCGGCAACCGTAGTGGCGGTGTCAAAGAGGCGGGTCGCCTGCATACTCGCTTGACACGGTCCGCCGGTGACTGCCCCCACGCAGACAAAGCTCTGCGACAGCGGATCATAAATCTCGGCACTGTTGACCGGCCCGCCGGAAGTGAACGATATCTTGAGGCCTCGCGAGATGACCACGTCGGCATTTCCATTCGCCCCCCCAGCGACGAGTACGGTCCCGCCGGCAAGTAACGACGCGGTTTGAAATGTGCGGCGGTCAGAGAGATTACCCACGGCGCTAAATGTCTGTGTAGCGGGATTGTAAATTTCCGCTGAATCCAAGGCGCTGAGATTTCCTCCCGCACCGGTAAGGCCACCCGCGATCAGGACGGTACCGTCATTGAGCAGGGTCGCCGTATGCCCAGCACGCGCCGTCGTCATCGTGGAAGACAACTCCGTATAGTTGAAATTTATTGGATCAAACAGTTCTGCCGTGTCAGTTACGTCGCCGCTTTGATCGACAATGCCGCCGGCAATCAGCACTGTTCCGTCATCCAGCAAAGTGCCCGTCGCGAACAACCTCGGTAGAATCAAATTCCCGGTAGTATCCTCGATATTCGTCGGATCCACCGCCTCGCCAAATGCGGTGATAACATCCTTCGACATTCCTCCGACCAGAAGGATGTGGCCATCGAGGTCCTCGGTGGGATAATCGCCTGGAAACGGAACGGACACAAACAGCGTACGAGGTTTTACCAGGTGTGCCGGATATATGGTGAATACGCCGCGGCTAACATTATATTTCTCAATCATAGCTGCGTCGTTGGCGTTCTGCGACACCGACAATCCAATGGATTTTACGAGGGCCTTAGACCCTCCAAAGACAAACGTCTGGGGGACGGCCGTCTCCGGGGTCACGCCCACAGTCTGAGACTGCAGACCCGATCGTGCGACGTGCATCGAGCCCGTCGCGAAGAACTGGTTGCGGCTTACACTGTAAAACTCCGCACTCGCCGTGGGGAAACCGCCGATTGTGATCCCACCAACGATTAGAACATCGCCGGAGATCGGCCGCGCGGGTAAAGCCCTGGCGGCCGCCGAGATTGGAAGCGCCAGTACCATCGCGGCGACGACCAGTGAAAATAACCACGAACGATATCTCGTCCTCTCGAATCCTGCAGTCATGGGGCTCCCCACTGTTCCGTCAGTACAATCCATGTACAGCGCGCACCAAGCTAGGTCATCGAACGCGGTCGCGCCTTCAAGTCATGTCATCGGACACTGCGCCAACCTGCATCTCACCGCGACGACGTCCCTTCCGTGCAGATCTCCAATCAACATACACCAGGTCCAGACCAGCAACTTCAATGCCGTAATAATTGTTAGCCGCATTCCCGTCAAAATTAGCAAAATAGATACGCTTCGCGACTACAATAATTACTCGCTTCAGCATCGTCGCGACTTGTCTTAAAAAGAACATGACGAACTCGGATAAATCGACCTATCGGCAGTCTGCTGGCTCAATCATTGAACTGAGATCCTGGCATCAACAGCAGGCTGATTTAATCGAGTGGCACCTCCGCAGCAATTTCCTCGAGCGACATTGAGCGCAGCGACTTTTCCGCCGCGAAGTCGAGTACGGAATCGAAGTATGCTGCAGCCGCTGTATTACGCCGTGAAAACCGCCTCAGAGCTAAATCGCCCGGATGGGCCAGGGCGATTATCGGCATCCCCAGCATCGCCAGTGCAAGCATCCGATCGCGACTCAGATTATCGGTTGAATCACGAAAGATTGTACTTAAGGAATTGTCCGACGACTTATCATCCTGAAGGGTGCGCAAACGATAGAAATTCGGAGTCTGATTAGCACCATAGTCGCTTTGCACCTTTGCTATAAAGTCTGTTCGCCGCAGCACCTCATGCACGCGCGGCGAGTCTCTTTCGAATGGAAATATCATCACCGGCTGAAACCGCACATCGTATGCCCGCGAGATGTTATTTACGTACGCGGTACCCGTCTGCAGCTCAGACTCGCAATCCACTATCAACCGATGATCAACATGCCGCAGGAAGCCATGCCAGACGAAGCCTGTGTTATATTGCCGCAGCAATTCAATATATCTGCGATCCGGACGCGTATGATGCGGCGTCCAGGCAAAGTCTACGTGTACATCGGCATATCGCGCTTTGAGATAATCCAGAAAACCCTTCAGATTACCCAGACTGAAGTAATCAAAGTTTATTGGCCGGTCATCGATCACCAGATTGAACGGAGCTGCAATAGCTAAATCGCGCCCCGCTGTCCAATCAACCACGGCCAGCGCACCTATCACCCCGCCTCGCGTTGCAGGTTCCTCGAGATCCGCCAAAAGGTCGCTACCAGGATTGTCCTGATCCGGATGGAGGTCGAATATAACCACGCCGGCGCCAATATCCATTCCGAAGATCACGGGCCACTCGTCCCCGTGCTGGACGGTGCTTGACAACAGCGTCCGGACTCGACGGTCCAAGCCGGCCGCATAGGGCATCGTCATCGGAGCCACCATGCATTCTCCTGATAGTGCTGCGGGAAGCATCCGATCCTTCGAGTACTTATAGCCATCGGATCGCCTGATTTGGAATTCGAAGCGTTGCTCCGCAAATGGCATCGTTGAGTAAACGCGCCCCGGCGTGAGCGCTCCTCGTACGTAAATCGCCGCGCCATTTTCGGCGCACCTTTTGAGGCGCTGGCGCATATCCACAGTCAGTTGCGCAAGCGTTTCAAAATCTATCACGAGTAGTTGGTTAGGAGCCGCAACAAAGGTTGCAAGCGCTCCTACCGCAGGACATGATTCGACGTCGAGGCCGCGTAAGCGTGCAACCTTTGCGCACACGGTCAGACCATTTTCTTCCGACCCCTTACCGATTAGCCAACACTTTGGCTTGGCCACACTCGGGCTGTCCCAAAGCGCTCGGGTTCGTAGGTTTAGACGAGAGTTCGCATTCATATTCACGTCGTTCATTTGACTCAACGATGGCCGCGAGCATTTGCGAGGGGGCAACTTGCAGCAAGAGATCAATATTTGGCATCACGCAATGACCGCCGATAACGCCTGGGAAATATCGCGTCTGTGGCAGACACTCGACCTCATGAAAGAACTCTATCGCTTCCTGGTAGTCACCACCGACCTGTTCGGCGTACCGATTCAGTTCTTGTGCGAAGGCAATGCACACACCGAAGTAAGTGGTCTCCGCCAACTTAGCTAGTTCAAGCGTCTCCACTTCCGCCATCCTGCGGGTCCTCATGCCCGTCATTTGCAAATGCTCCTCGGCCTGTAACGCGTCGGTTTCGGTAAGCGCTGCGACAAATTTGACATATCGCAGCAGGTCCTCCTGCATGCGCACATGCTTGCCACGCACCGGGCTGTACGCGACTGGCAGTCCGCTTTTCAGTGGAATCGAGCGAGTGGTCCCGGGCAAGACGGTACTGTGTATAATCGTCAATGATGGCTGAAAGCGGCCGACATATTCGAGCGCGGCGGTTTGAAATTGAACACTCGATTTAAACGGAATGCAGAGGTGCATCACGCCAACTGGACTCGCTATTTCGACCGGTTCGAGGTCATGTCGCACGACCGTTTCCGTCCGATCCAGTATTGCAGCGAGCGCCGCGCCAACTTCACCAAGTCCGACCACCGCAGTTGCGGTCTCTTTTGACCTGGTGTCTGATTTGAATTCCACTGCCATCAGCGTCTCTCCTAATTGAGTCATTTCTCCGGTCGAGGCACATCCAGAAAGCAATCATGCAGTCAGAAGTGAGTCGATCGTCCGTAGGTATTCGATTTTCTGGCTCCTCCAGGTCAGAGCACTTAACGCCACGCGTGCGCGATCAATGAGTCGATTGCGCAAGAGGGGATCGAGATACACACGGAGGATCGCTTCTGCCAGAGCTTCGACATTTGCCGGCTCGAAGAATTCCACAGCGCCATCACCGAAATAGTATTCGATCGTGCGTAACCGTGAAGCTATTACAGGTATTCCGATGGTCGCGTAGTCGAGCAGCTTAACCGGCAGCATCAAGTGAGTGGCACTGCTCGGGCGGTACGGAACAACTCCCACGTCCGCGCTGGCCAGCAATGCTGGCAGTTCTTCGACCGAAACCAATTTCATAAAGCTCACCCGGTCGTCGAGTTTAAGACGATCGACAAGTGCGCGTGACCGTGTAAGGTGATCACCCTCGCCAATTACCTTTAGTCGTAAGCCGGGTATTTTCGAGCGCAACGAAGCCACTGCCGCGATTAGCAAATCCAGACCGAGCCTCGCCGTCACCGTGCCGTGGCATACCAGACTGAATTCCCGTAGCCGCGGACTTGTGAGTTTTCGCTCGGTAAAAATGCTGGTGTCCGGAGCATTCATTACTACTGGCCTGTAACAGAGAAATTGGTATTAAGGCTGATGCGGTGTGAAGGGTCACGATAGGTCCACTTGATGGGCTTGGGAGCGCGGTTGTAGTGACGGATGTAGCGCATGAGCTTGCGGGCCAAGTCCC
>JAJXYF010000003.1 GCA_021780755.1 Deltaproteobacteria bacterium
GGCCCGCAAGCTCATGCGCTACATCCGTCACTACAACCGCGCTCCCAAGCCCATCAAGTGGACCTATCGTGACCCTTCACACCGCATCAGCCTTAATACCAATTTCTCTGTTACAGGCCACTAGTGAACTTGGATATGGCCTCATCCACGCGATCTTCTTCGATCGCCCCAATTTGCTGGAGAATGGGTGCAAGAGCGACCGACTCTTGCACGATGTTGGCCTCTTGCAGAAGCTGACGCAGGAAGCTGGCGAGGTCGTCTGTCATCACATCGACCAACTTTTGAGCGTTGGCTAATTGAATGATTTCCAGCAACGCTTTGAGATCGGGGCGATTATTCTCGCCAGCAGCTTTTTTGAGGATGGTGGAAATCGACGCATCTCTGAGGCGCTGGAAACGATCTGAAAGACCCTTCGTTATTACTTGGACGAGACGGTCATGCTCCAATTGTGGGACGATTTTGTCGGACTTCCATTGGCACTTAGGGCAAATAGCATTTGCGCCTGCCACATCAGCCTCGGCGGCGTCTGGGCAAAGCCACAGGGCCTCTTGGAGTCTCTCAAAGTCAGCGGTGATGTTGGCAGTACCCTGATGTGGTGGGCCCAGCTCGGCGACACCATTCAGTCGAGAAAGTGCTATCGCGCGAGACCGGAGTGGTTCGGCGGCTTTGCCCAGTTCCTCGAGACTTTCAAAGTGAGCGCGATGGCCCTTCCGGTAGACCTGTACGTAGTCTTGTTTCCATTGTTTCAAGGAATCGAGTCGTGCGGCAATCAAATGCGGGTTGCTAAGTAGCGCGTCGAAATTGAGCTGTCCCACCAGAGCCTCACGCTTCACGTCGAGCGGCGCACTCAACTCACACGCTGCAGCGAGGTAGTCCCGCGCTTGACTCAGCTCAAATGCGTGATCGCAGAGTTTCCGCGCATCGACGTACTCCGCGAAGGCCTGGCTGAACTTGTCATTAGCGCCATAGCTTTCCCGTACAACTGCATCAAACTGCTGGTAAGAGTCGGATGTCGCGAGCACCTTCAGACGGGCGCACAATTCAGTAAAGGGTTTGGGCACGGTGCCGCTAAGTTTCGTTGCTAATGTCTCGATGCTGGATTCGACGACAGGCACTTCGGTCTTGAGCTTGGCGAGGATAGAGACAAGATGCTCATTGCGTTGGAGTTCCTCTTCCGGTGTGGCTGCTGGTTTCAAGGTGTCGTCGAGCACGCGGGCAAAGGGCAGCACCTCGTTCCAACCCTTCTGAACGGAACGCACGATGCGAGCGCCGAGCAACGCTTTGTCTAACTGGGCGTTCCATTTCACAAGCCCGATGGTGTGAGCGGTGAGCTTGTTGGCCGGTAGCGGTTTGCCGTTGGCCAATTGGATTGCGCTGGATGGATTGAGCGCTATTTCCCAGCCGCCGGACCGCACGAGTGCGAAAAGATACAGGGCGACCATCTCCTGCGTTAGTCCGTACGGGGGACGGCAGAAGACGTTATTGACATCGTTGATCGGCTTGTCGTCCACACCTGATAGGGTCTCGCGGATCTTGGCGAGAGCTTGTGAGAAATCGGGTTTGAAATCACTCGGATGGGATTTGATCGTGAGCTCCAAGCCCGGTCCGAAGTTGACGACCGCATCCTTTTCGGCGTTTGCCGGTTCCTTGGTAAAGAGTCCAGCAAACAGCTTCCGTGCATCGTTGTCGGTGAAATCCTTTTTTAGTTCCTTCGGGCTGAAGAGAGGTGTGTCGTAGGATTTATCCAGCAAACGGCCGGCCAGCATTTCTTCGCGTTCCTTCGGTTGCGCAAACACCTCGACCGCCGGAATGCCGTAGCCTTTCTGGGTCAGTACCTTCCCACGTCGAAACTCATCCTGCTGGCATTTCAAAATGGCTTTGATTGCCGCCCTTCGCTTCTCATCTGCATAGTCGCGGAGAGAT
Organism: Deltaproteobacteria bacterium; assembly: GCA_021780755.1. GTDB lineage: Bacteria > Desulfobacterota > Binatia > Binatales > Binataceae > JADMIL01. Next base: position 1,924 of record JAJXYF010000003.1, read on the forward strand.
CCTTGGTTTGGATTGGCGCAGTTCTTCTTCATCTCCTCGGCGGCGAGCAAATCGGCGAGCGCGTCGCGGGTCTCCTGTTTGAGAGTCTCTGGTCGGCACACCGCAATGCGGGCGTCTTTGAGGGCGGCGGTGATTTTCTCGTCAGTCTCAGGAGGGTTTGAGCAGAGATAGGTTATTCGGAAGTGCTCGTCGGTGTGCTTGATTTCTTCACCAAACTCATCGCGCCAGCGGTCAGACACTCGGACTTCTCCGCTGTAAGCAACCTTGTGAACGCGGCGAGTGGATGCTGAAGACCGATGTGGAAACAAATACTTCGCCGGCGCATTGCTGTTACGCTCCTGCGCGTTGCGTTGGTCGGTTGGTGCGAATGAGGAGAAGATGCCGCCGTTGATCTGAAGTTCCGCCTGCGCTTCGGGTGTGATCATCGTCAAGTCCCAAAACAAGGATTCGATCCACTTCTCGTCCTGGCGCTTGGCATCTTGAAGGTACTTTTTCTTAAGCGGCGCGAAAAACTTGACTGGATTTGCCTGAACGACGCTCGTTTCGTAAGTGTAGATCGCAACGTCTTCGCCACCGCGGGACTTCTTCTCCATGCGCACGGGGAAGCCGTTTTGGATGAGCAAATCGAGCAGGTGCTCGGCTTGTGCGGTGGCGCCGACGGCGTCGTCGTGGAGCCATGCGGCCTCAGCGACTTCCTGAGCCGTTAGGCCATCGCGCAGAGTTTCCGGCAGGCTCAACACCCATAACAAGAGAGTCTGCAATATAGATCTGCATTGCTCGCGTTCTTCAGGCCCGACGTCGAGTTCGGGCAATTGCTCGATAGCGCCCTGAAGGTTCAGGTAAGCATCCTTGTAATGTTCGTGGTTCAACCCCTTGCGGAGTTCATCGGTGTTGATGATGTCTGAGAGAATGATGAGTCGCTTGCCCTTGAGCAGTTGCGATTCCGACAACGCCTGCCAAGCCATGCGGATGGCGGATCGTGCTGTCGGCAAGTTGTGCTTCTCGGCATTTTGCGTGATGCGGCGCATCACGTCGAAGCAACGCGGCTGGAAGGGAAAAATTGCGGCGAAGGCATCAAGAGATATGTTCGCCTGTTTGATGAACTTGTATTCCTTTCGGCAGTAGTCGTAGTACTCTTTGATGTCGGTGCTCGCGCCCTTTTGGAGATCGCGGGTTCGGAAAGTGACAATCTCGCCGAAGTCACTTTTGTTCTTGTCAGCCAACAGATAGAGCGGGACAAAACGGTCACCTTCGCCACCGCCTGATAGCTTCTGCGGCATGTCACCCTGACTCGCCACGAGGGTGATGATGTTCAAGTGCTGCGTCGGTAAGACAAACGCTAGCGTTTCCAGAACTTCTTCGTCCTCGGCATAAGCGGCAGTCCCCTGCGGATGTCGATCCTGCCAGGAGCGGAACTCGTCTACGACGAAAATGATACCCTCGTAGCCGCCAAGTTTGGTGATTTGTTCGTAGATGTAGGCGAATCGTTCCTTGAATTTTCCGCGCAGTCGGCCCTCAGGGAGTTTCGAACGGACCAACTCCTGACCGAATTTATTGGCGCCGTTCTTGGTCCGGAAGTCCTCGGGCGAGCACTTATGTTCCTTGTCGAAGAAGAACCTGACTCCGGCTTTTTCGGGGTCCGAGGCTTCCTGCTGATACCAGTAGTCGGCCAAGTCGGCCGAAGTTATTTTGATCTGCCCCTCCAGGTCGGGTGCGAAAGTCTTGATACTCTCCCCGATTTGCTCCTCGAAGACGCGCATTAGACTGTCGCCGTCGCCCGACTGTCCCATCCCGCGAAGCGAAAACGCGACGGGAAACCACTTCGCCTTGGACAGAGCGCCGGAGTAGTCAGTCTTCAGTTCCTGGTCGCGCAAGTGATCCCAGACGCCGAGATCGCGCCAGACGAGCACATCGACGAGGGTGCCGAGGAAGTGAGTTTTGCCCGCTCCGTATTCAGCCTGCACCCAGAACCCCTGTCCCTTTCGATTCACTACGCAATCAAAGATGCGTTTGAAGTGGGCCTGCAGGGCTGGTGTGAAAAGGTAGTCAGAAACCGTTTGGACGGCTTTTTCCTTTTGGATAACCCCGGTCAGAGACGGAGTTGTTTCCGGCTCCGGCTTGAGCGTTATGACCTTCCCCAATTCACGCATGCGTTTCACCCTTTCGCCGCATACACGTCCTTCACCATTCCCGCCTCGCCAAAGTACTCGGACAGGCGCTTGGCATCACACCGAACCTCCTCCGGCCAGTTGGTCTGTTCCGGTAGACCTTCAAGAACCAAGGCAACGACTGTGTGAGAGCCGACGAACCAGTCGTAGAACTCTTTAATTCCGATTCTATAGCGGGCTAGCAGTCCTATGGATTTCACAACGAGGACGGAGCCATTGGTGGAGCCTTTCGGAATCGATTTGAGTTTGTCCCGGAGACGTTCAGTGAGGTCGCGACGTGTCTCGTCGTCATCGACCGGCAAGCTGTCGAGGTCAAAGAGGTCGAGTAGGTCGAGGATGACACGGTTGGTAGAACCAAGTACGTTGAGCAGAGACCTCTCGGAACCAAGCCACAGAAGCACGTCTTTGTCCCACGTGCGCTGCTTCAACAGTGTCTGAAGATCAGTAATTCCCTTCAAAGGCGCATCCCCTTTTTGAGCCATTCGTCCAGTGAGCAGCGTGTCGTTACCTGCTCGATTTGATCAGCGACGATGTACTTCCCAATCACGCCGGCTGCATCCGCCTCGCGCAGAACGTTCCGCACAGCATCTTCGGACTTGTAACCTAGGTATTTCCAAAATGGATTTGCCAAAAGGGTTCGAAGCTCGACCGTGCGCACTGCTCTCGGCGCAAATAGGTGATGCAGAAGGATCATAAATGAGGTCTTCTGCGGGATCACAGGGGTGAGACGGTCGGGTTTACCCTTCGCGCGATCGAGAAAACCGAGCCGCTTGAAGTTTATTTTAGTGCGTTCCCGCGTCTTGTCCGGGGGAACCTCTCCCAGGTACTCGGCCAAAAATTTGTCGAAGTAGGTGGCGGGGATGGCAATGCCGTTCTCCAACGGAAACAGTGCGTCTGCCACACACGCCCCCATGATCGGCTCATGCGCCAGGTAGGACCATCGCAAAAGGTCGTGCATGATGGCTTCGTCACCGTATGCGCGCCATACCTTCCTCAGCAGTCCGTCGATGCCGTCTTGGAAGAACCATCGCGTGATTGACTGTACGTATCGGCGCCGTGTTTCTAAACTGTTCTGACTGAGATTCTTGATCAAGAGCTCGTTAAGCTCGTCCATAGAATGACAGCCGTCCGACAATTTCACAGCCAGCAGCCCCTCGGCGAGAAGGGCATCTTGAATGGAAACTTGCTTAACGATCGCGCGTGGCAGCTGCGGGGCAGGTGTCCTGACTTCGGCGAAAGGTGTCTGATCTTGCACTACTAGTTTCAGTTGGGCGTCAGGCTGGCCTGGCGGGCGGCTCGAATCTGCAGAAGTGGGTTTCTTCATCTCGGTTGCTTTCAGGTCGATCTGAAATCTAATTCTTTCGTCGTGCGTCAGATTAATCTACCCGTTGTTCCTATCCAAAACCTAAACCCGGACGTATTAATGATGGAGCCCGGCGAGGATTGGGATCGCTGCGATGCGGCCGAACTTCTTCGCCCGTCGGAACTTTGGCGCATCTTTATCCAACGAGAAATGGGCCGGGACCTCATTGTAATACAAAGCGTACGCCTTCAGGACCCCACGCAAGTGCGCTTCGCCGAACACGACGAGGTGGTCGAGAGATTCGCGCTGTATCGATCCGATGAGTCGCTCAACGTGGCCGTTCTGCCACGGCGCGCGTGGCGCCGTGGGTGGTCGCGGATCCCCATTACACGGATGCGACAGGTAATACGCTGGACCGAAAGCGCCGTCGCGGTCACGAATCAGGTGACGCGGCGCTTCGCCCCCGGGGAAACGCGTCACCTGACCTGCGATCCACTCGGCGGTCGGATTGTTCGTCACCCTGATGCTCACTAGCCGCCTGCGGGCATGGCGAAGAATGACCATGCCATAGAGCAGCTTGGAGGAGATAGTCCGAACCACGAACAGATCGATGGAGGCGACCCCATCGGCATGATTGCGCAGGAATGTCTTCCAACCCTGGGAGGCTGACCCCTGCCTCCTGGTCATGTACTGCGCCGCGGTTGATTCGGCGACCTCGATCCCGAGCATCAGCAGTTCGCCGTGTATCCGCGGCGCTCCCCACGGTGCGTTCTCCCTGCTCATCCGTTGGATCAGGTCGCGATCTCTCAGTCGATCTTGGGGGGGCACCACATCGGCGGGATTCCCAGCGCCAATAGGCCCGAAAGCCGCGCCAACGCCATCGGATCAGGATCTCAAGGTGGCGAATATCAAAAGCCCGTGAGGGCTCGCAGTATTTAATACGTCAAAGTATTCATCCCGGAAGGAAACACCGCAACCTACATCATTAGTCGGCAAACAACTCACTGGAGCTCTTCAGGTGAAAAGCACGCTGAACGGGAAGACTCGGGGGCACGGAAGGATCGCATGCGCAACTGATAAATCATCGGGCATTTTATCCGGGGGTTGGCTACTGGCCGCGGAAAGGTCATTGCGAGAAATTGTGCCGCTGAGACCGATGCCCGCCCAACGCAAATCGCCCTGGCCCAGACAAATTCTTCAAACATTTCGCTAGCTTAGGTGCGCGCAAAGCGACTGGATTTGTGGCGCGGATTGAGCGCACATGGACACCGTATGGGAGGTATCCATGGGGCAATCAGTCTCATCGAAGCGAAGCCGAAAGCCGCTCACCATTGGCGGCGATTCGGAGCAACTAGCGCGGGAAATTACGCGCCTTCTGGCTCTCGACGTGCCTGCGCTGAGGCAGCGATGGCTGGTGCTCTTCGGCGACGATCCATCGCCAAACCTCGGGCGCGCGTTGCTGATTAGAGCGATCGCATACCGGCTGCAGGAGAAAGCCTTCGCCGGCCTCAAACCATCAACCCATCGGGTCCTCGACCGAATTGCCGATAATCGCTCATCGGACGCACCGCAATCTATGCCGCAACGGCGGGCGAGCGCCGGGACCGTGCTGATCCGGGAGTGGCGCGGCGTCGATCACCGGGTCACCGTGCTCGATAACGACGTCGTCTATCGAGGTAAGCGCTACAAGTCACTCTCGGAAGTCGCCCGCGCGATCACCGGCTCGCGCTGGTCGGGGCCGTTGTTCTTCGGTCTAAACCGCCGCATAAAGGAGACCGTCAATGGCTAACGCTACTAGGCGCTGTGCAATCTACACCCGCAAGTCCTCGGAAGAGGGACTGGAGCAGGACTACAACTCGCTGCATGCGCAACGTGAGGCGTGCGAGGCGTTCATCAGAAGTCAGGCGGGTGAAGGTTGGCGCCTGGTCAAGACCGCCTACGACGATGGCGGCTTTTCCGGCGCAGGGATGGAGCGGCCGGGGCTGCAACAGCTGCTCTGGAATATCCGCGAGGGCTTGGTCGATACCGTTGTCGTCTACAAAGTCGATCGGCTGACCCGGTCGCTTACCGACTTCGCCCGGATGGTCGAACTGTTCGACGCCAAGGGCGTCTCCTTCGTGGCCGTCACCCAGCAGTTCAACACCACCACCTCGATGGGTCGTCTGACGCTCAACGTGCTGCTGTCGTTCGCGCAATTCGAGCGCGAAGTGATCGGCGAACGGATCCGCGACAAGGTCGCCGCCTCCAAGCGCAAGGGCATCTGGATGGGCGGTGTGCTGCCGCTTGGATACGACGTCCGCGAGCGCAAGCTGGTCGTCAACCACGACGAAGCCGAGACCGTCAGAGGTATCTTTGAGCGCTACCTCGAACTCGGCAGCGTCCGGCTGTTAGGCAAAGATCTCCACCAGCGCGGGATTGTTTCCAGCGCCCGGATATCAAGGAAGGGCAACGCCCGGGGTGGCAAGCAATTCTCGCGCGGAGCCCTCTACCACCTGCTCTCCAACCCGATCTACCTGGGCGAGATCCGGCACAAGCACGAACGCCATCCCGGACAGCACGAGGCGATCGTCAGTCGCGAGCTTTGGGAACGGGTCCAGCAACGGCTGCGCGATCGAAGAGTGCGCAGCGGCGAAGGCCGCAAGACCGAAGCGCCAAGCAGTCCGCTCGCCGGCAAGCTGTTCGATGAAGGCGGCGAGCCGCTGTACGTGCAGGGGGCGGCCAAGGGCCATCGCCGCTATCGCTATTACGTCTCCAGAACCTTGGTCAGGGGCGACTCGGAGGACACGGAGCAGGGGTGGCGAATCTCCGCGCCCGAGATCGAGCAAAGAGTCTCGGCCGCGGCTCTAGCAGTGCTTGGCGACCAACCGGCGATCGCGCTCGCGCTCGAAGCGTCCGGTGTCGATCCGAATCGGTTGCCGTCGGTCTTGAAGTCGGCTCACGCGTGGAGTGAACGGCTGGCGTCGAGGAGCGAAACCGTTGCGGCGCTTGATGAGCTCATCGAGCGGGTCCAGCTCAGTCGCGAAAGCCTCCACCTCTCACTAAACCTGCCGCTCGCACTCGTCGAACCGAATGACGTCACGAGCTCCGTGAACCTGCCGCTCTCCAGGCTCGTACCGATGCAGATGAAACGTCGCGGTGTCGAGATGCGCATCGTGCTTGAAGGGGACTCCATGCCGAGCCCGGTCGACCTGCCATTACTGAAGGCGGTTGCCCGCGCCCGGAGATGGACCGACGAACTGACATCGGGCAAAGTGCGTTCCGTGGGCGAACTCGGCAGACGGGAAGGAATCGACGGTCGCTCGGTGCGACGGCTCATTCCGCTCGGGTTTCTCTCGCCGCGAATCGTCGAGGCGATCGCCGAGGGGCGCCAGCCGGTCGAACTGACAGTAGAGGCCCTCACACGGCGAATCGATCTTCCGTTGCTCTGGAGCGCACAGGAGCAGGCACTCGGCATCGAATAGCTTGGAGACGTTAATTCTTCGATCGAGTCCCGACCTCAACTAGAGATCGAGGTCCGAGCGTTTCGACCAACCCGGACCCCGATCTAATTCCGACCCTCGACTAAACTACTTGGCGGCCTTCGCCTTCCGAGTCCGCGCGGTCTTCTTGTCTGGCTGGGAGGAAGCATAGCGCTTCTTGAAGCAGGCGCGGCATCGGGCGTCGCGCCTCTTCTTGAAAGACGGCGCGAGGTCATCGCTGCCGCAATATCTACAGACCAGCTTCTCCGCCTTGGATTCCGCCCGCGATGACCGCGGCGGTCGCTGCGGGGCCTTCGTGGTTTTCGCGGCCCGAGCAGCCTTCGGCGCGGCGCCCACGCCCTTCTTTTTCGCGGGCACTACGGATTTGTGGCTTGGATCGACCGACGCTCCCGGCACGGATTCGGTATCAGTGTTCACGTGAGAATCTCCTTCTCGGGCAAGGGCTTGGTACCCCTGCCGTCGTGAACACTCATTGCTCTGTCGCCGCCACGATGGAAGCGATTCTCCGCGTTTTAGGTGAAGATCGTCGGCGCTTCCGCAGGCTGCCCTTGTGGGGCAAATCGTCCCGATGCCGCTTGCCTTACCGATGGACCTGCCAATTTCGCGCCCGGATAGAATTCGCCGGATTCTCCGGATAAGCGCCGACGGAGACGTTCTCCGGGTCCATGCATGGTCGCAAATCGCACGCACACGCGCCTATTTTGCGTGATTCTCTGATGATTCCGTCATGTGACGGACTGAATGGTGGAGCAGAAGGGATTTGAACCCTCGACCCCTACGTTGCGAACGTAGTGCTCTCCCAGCTGAGCTACTGCCCCACCGCCGGAAGTAATTTTATGACGAAAGGACCGTCTTCAGATAGGCGCGCAACCTATCAGCCAGTTCGGGCCGTTTCAAGCCGAAGCCAATCTGCGCGGTCAGGAAGCCCACCCGATCGCCCAGGTCATAGCGCTCGCCCTCGAACTCGTAACCGTAGAGTTTGCGCCGCGCCGAGAGCGCGAGCAACCCGTCGGTAAGCTGGATTTCACCCCCCGCGCCCGGTTTGCCCGCGGCCAGCAGGGGGAAGATATCGGGCGTCAGCACGTAGCGCCCCATGATCGCGAGATCGCTCGGCGCCTGATCGAGGGGCGGCTTCTCAACCATCCCGATGAGCTGATGGAGCCGCGGGCGCACGGTCTTCACCGCGACGATGCCATACTTGGAGATTTCGCTCGGCGGTACGCGCAAAAGCGCCACGACCGGAGCGTCCTCGGTCTCCGCGATATCGAGCAACTGACGCAGGCAGGGCCGCGGTCCATCGAAAATATCATCGGGCAGAATTACGGCGAAGGGTTCGTCGCCGACCGCCTCGCGCGCTTGCAGCACCGCGTGCCCCAGGCCGAGCGGTTCGTGCTGATGCGCCGTGTTGAAGCGCGCGAGACGATTGGTATGGCGAACGATATCGAGCAGGTCGTGCTTGAGGCGCTGCTCAAGTAGCCGCTCGAGTTCGGGCGCTGATTGGAAATGCTGGAGCACGGTGGTGCGGCCGGGGCTCAGTACGAGGATGATCTCCTCGATGCCCGACGCCACCGCTTCCTCGACGACCACCTGGATCGCCGGCTTATCGACCACCGGCAGGATTTCTTTGGGAATCACCTTGGACGCGGGCAGCATCCGTGTTCCCATCCCGGCAGCCAGAATAACGGCCTTGCGAACCTTCATTTAAAACCTGTCAAAATAATGATGAATCCGGCGGGTGTTGCGGATTGCGCTAGCGCGCGGAGCCGACACGTTCACGCGCTTCCTGCGCCGATTTGCATGCGATGCACAGCGTAGTCACGGGTCGCGCCTTGAGCCGTTCAATCCCGATTTCGTCGTCGCATTCCTCGCAACTTCCGTAGATGCCGCTCTCGATGCGCGAAAAGGCTTCGTTGATCTTGGTCAGCAGCTTGCGTTCGCGATCGCGCATGCGGAGCAGCAACGCGCGGTCGGATTCAAGGGTTGCACGGTCGGTCGGGTCGGCATAAGCCTCTCCGGGCTTCTTGTTCATGCTGCCGAGCGCGCGATCGGCTTCCTCGAGGATCTCGCGTTTGCGCCCTTCAAGGAGACGGCGAAAAAACTTCAGGTCCCTTTGCCTCATACGTCCGCGGAAACCGTGAAATAGAAGCATTGATCATAATTGTGGCGTACTCTTATGTAAAGCTCACGACAGTAAAGCGCACGACGATGAAGACAGCATTTCTTGACGCGTTCTCGGGCCTCAGTGGCGACATGATGGTGGGTGCGTTGATCGACGCGGGCGCGGATGCGGCCGCACTCGAACGTGCGATGGCGGGCCTCGGACTGCGCGGCTATCGCATCGCGACCCGGCGCAAGGACGTTAGCGGAATCGCAGCGGTAAAGTTCGACGTTGAGGTCAGCGCGGCGCAACCCGAGCGCCATCTCGGCGAGATCCTTTCGATGATCGAGGGTGCCGGCTTACGCCCGCGCGCGGCGGCCAACGCGGTCGCGGTGTTTGAGGCGCTCGGCGAGGCCGAGGCCAAGGTCCATCGCACGACACCCGATCACGTGCATTTCCACGAGGTCGGCGCGGTCGATTCGATAATCGATATTGTCGGCACGGCATGGGCGCTCGACCAGTTGGACGTCGGCACGCTGTTGGTCTCCGCGCTGCCGATGGGCGCGGGCTTCGCGCGGTCGCGCCACGGCATCATCCCGGTGCCCGCGCCGGCGACGGCCGAACTGCTCGCCGGGTTTCCGGTGCGCCTCGGTGACGGATCCGCCGAGATGGTCACTCCAACCGGCGCGGCGATCCTGAAGGCGCTCGCGCGTCCGGCGCCGCCGGTGACGACCTATGCGATCGAACGTATCGGCTACGGCGCGGGCACCAAGGACTTTGCCGACCGACCGAACGTGTTGCGGGTCATCGTCGGGCGCGAGACCGCCAGTTTTGCGACCGACGACCTGGTGGAAATCTCCGCCAACATCGACGACTTGAATCCACAGATTTACGGACACTTGAGCGACCGTCTGTTCGCGGCCGGCGCGCGCGACGTGACGTTGACGCCGACGATCATGAAGAAGGGCCGTCCCGCGGTGACTCTCGCGGTGCTGGCGGAGGCGACGGCGCGCGATCAAATCGCGCAGATCATCTTTGGTGAGACCTCGACCATCGGCGTCCGCTTCCACGCGGTCTCGCGCCTGAAGCTCGAACGCAAAACGATTGAGGTCGAAACGCGCTTCGGTACGATTCGCGTCAAGCTCTCGGGCGCTGACGCGGCGCCCATTACCGTCGCTCCGGAATACGACGATTGCCAACGGGCCGCGCTCCAGCACAGCACGCCCCTCAAGCTCGTGATGGAGGAGGCGCTCGCCGCGGCGCGACGCCAACTCGGCTGAGATGGCACGGGTCCGCGTCAACGAGATCTTCCACAGCATCCAGGGCGAATCGACCTGGGCCGGAAGCCCTTGTGTGTTCGTGCGGCTCACCGGATGCAACCTGCGCTGCACCTGGTGCGATACCGCGTATGCCTTCTACGAAGGGCATCAGATGGACGTCGGGGAAGTCGTCGCCAAGGTCGCGAGCTTCGGCTGCGGCCTGGTCGAAATCACCGGCGGCGAGCCGCTCCTGCAGCCCGGTGTGCATCCGCTGATCGACACCCTGCTCGCGCGCGGCCATGCCGTAATGATCGAAACGTCGGGCGAGCGCGATATCAGCGGGATCGATCCGCGCGTAGTCAGGATCGTTGACCTCAAATGTCCTGGCAGCGGCGAGTCCGAGCGTAATCGCTGGAGCAATCTCGAACATCTGACGCGGCGCGACGAGTTGAAGTTCGTCGTTATCGATCGGCGCGACTACGAATGGGCGCGGGCGGTGATTCGCAGGCATTGCTTGAGCGAGCGGGTCAACGCGGTGTTGCTGAGTCCGGTCTTCGGCAAACTGGAACCGTCGGATCTGGCGGCGTGGATCCTTGACGATCGGTTGGCGGTGCGGATGCAGCTACAGATGCACAAGCACATCTGGTCGCCGACCGCCCGCGGCGTCTAACAACCGGCCGCGTGGTGTCCGTCCTTGATCGCGGCGCGGTTTCGACTAGGCTGCTTGTGCAATGGCCGCTCCATTACTAAGTGACGTCCTGCCCGATCTGCTCGAAGAGATCGTCCATTTGCTGAAGGGGACCGGCGCGGAGCCGCTCGAAGAGCAGTTGCGTGCCGCGCGAGTCGAGTCGATATGTGATTGCGGCGACGATAATTGCGCGAGCTTCGCGACCGCATCCGAGGTAAAAGTTGCCAACGTCGTCGAGCTTCAAGCGATCGAGGGTCATCTCATAATCGACCTCAACGCGGCCGATCAGGTCTGCTTCATCGAGGTGCTCGGCCGCCCCGACGTGCGCTACCTGATCGAGGAGTACTACGACTCGCTGAAGTAGCCGCGCAAGGCTTCCTGACGAATCGGCAACCACCGGCGGCCCTGACGCGTCGGTTCGCTTTGCATAGGCGTCCCGTTTCGAGCAAGATTGCGGGGCTACCGCGACCCGGCATCCCGCGAGACCCGGTCGCGTCAGTCGCAGCCGTCCGGACGTAAACGGAAATGGGCTCCGTAATTCAATTAGGCCGACGTCGGCCCGCCACCCCGATTCCGCATTTACCCGCGGCGCCGCGAAATCACGAAGACGAGTCGTGGAAGTCGCTGGTCGTGCTCGTGGTGGTGTTTACGACGACCGCAATCGCGATGTCGATTTCGGTCGTCGTGGCGGGCTCTAATTCGTGGGCGGAGGCGGTTCCACTGATCGTTTTCGTCGTCGTCTTCGCATTGACGAAAGTCTTTCTCGCGAACGCGCTCTTCTACGTCATGATCCGATCGGACGCCCACTCCGAAGCGGTGGCGGCGGAGGCCCTCAAGGCCAAGACCGCCGCTGGCTTGGTGATCCGCCGCCCACGAATGCCGCCCGGTCTGAGTCGGTTGAAGGTGGCCGGAGCGCGGCCGCGCAAGGCGACATCGTCAAGCAGCGTTCGCCTCGCGATTTTGCCGCGGCGCAAGCCTACTGGCCCTCCGCCGGGTCGCACCGAACGCTGAGATTGGCGGCGTCCGATTCACGCGCGGGCGCGCCGGCCGATATCAGTACCGGCGTTCGCCCGCGCTGATCGGATTATCACTAAGGGCGCCTTTAGCCGCAGAGCACCGCGTTCGCGTGAATCGTATCGAGGTATTCCTTGACCGATTGAATCTTCCCGTCGCGCACGATGAACAGGAAATGATAGGTGTTCTGATAAGTCTTCCCGTTTTTCATCTTCGCGTATGATTCGGCCTCGACCGCCACGCGATCGCCCTCGGCGGTTATTCCCTTCGGCGTCACGCGCAGACCGCCATCAATCTTCGAACCGAGTTCCCCGACCAGTGCGCCGAACTCCGCCTTGGTCTTCGTTCCCGAGAGCGGAAAATTCCCTTGCACCCACCAGGTCGCGTTGTCCGCCAGCGTGCCCATCACGGCATCGCCCTTGCCGGCGCTGAGGTTTTCAAAAAAGCCCAGAATAACTCGCTTGTTGTCTTCAATACTCATCTGTCGATCCTCGCATAATTTGGAGTCGCTCACCGTTGAGACGTTACTGCGGATCGGCCGGCATCCGCAAACCGCCGGGTACCCTATCTGACCTCTGCGATAACCGGGTTAAATATCGAAGAAAACCGTCTCGTCATCGCCCTGCAAAACGATATCGAAGTGCAGTGTACCACCCGCTCCGGCGCTTGCGATGAGGGTGCCTCGCCGCGCCGGCGGGACCGAGTTCAACACCGGATCGGTGGCGTTCAATAGCTCGTCGGGAAAGTAGATTCGCGTCGCCAATCGCTGGAGCAGACCGCGCGCGAAGATCGCGACGTTGATGTGCGGTGCCTGCAGCGTCGCCCTGCGGTCCGGAACCGGACCGGGCCTGATCGTTTGAAAGCGATACCGTCCGGCGGCGTCCGTCGCGGTGCGTCCGAAACCATGGAAGTGCGCGTCGAGAAGCTTTTCCTGGGTATCCTCAGGATGGTCGTAGCGGCCCTCCGCATTGGCCTGCCAGATTTCGATCATCGCATCGGTAACCGCCGCGCGGTCGCCGTCCAGGACGCGCCCCTCGATTATAAGGTGCTCGCCGCGGGTTGCCGGCCGCGCCATCATTTCGAGTCCCGGCCGGATCAGCGCGGGCCCAAAGAAAGGTCCGATAGTTTGGGACGGTGTTTGTCCACTAGCCATTCAGATCCCGGCCGGAGTCGCGTCGCGCCCGCGCAGTACTATATCGAATCGATATCCCAACGCGCGTTCCGGCACCGTCACGTCTATAGCGAACGCCGCGATCAACCGCGCCCGCGCCTTGGCGTCAGGTACGCTGTTGAAAATCGGATCGAGCGCGAGCAGTGGGTCGCCCGGGAAATACATCTGAGTAATCAGCCGTGTCGCGAAACCCGGACCGAACAGGCTGAAGTGTATATGCTGAGGGCGCCACGCGTTGTAGTGATTGCGCCACGGATAGGCCCCCGGTTTCACCGTCATCAGCCGATAGGTGCCGTCCGCACCGGTCAGCACTCGCCCAATGCCTGAAAAATGCGGGTCCAGCGGCGCATCGTGGCGGTCGGTCGGATGGTCATAGCGGCCGGCCGCATTGGCCTGCCAGATTTCGACCAGCGTGTGCGGAACGGCGCGACCATCCTCATCGAGCACCCGGCCGGCCACCACGATACGTTCGCCGAGCGCCTCGCCACCATTGCGGTGAGTAAGGTCAGCCTCGGCGGTGCGCGTCTCTTCCCACCCGGCCCCCGGCCCGGTGATTTCCGACAGGGTATGCGCGAGCCGAATCGGCTCATGCAAAGGCGCTCGCTTATGACTACTGGCGTAGGCCGGATGAGTATTCGGCGGATGCGCGCCAGGCGCTTCGCGCCGATAGCCGGTCAGCGAGTTCATCGATACAAGCCCTCTCGAACCTCACGCTAATCGATCCGTCGGTCGAGTAAAAGAACGTCACGGCGGGCCAAGGCGAAGCGGTGCGCGTTTCACTCCTCGGCACCGAAGCTGCCCGCTCCCACCCCCGCACCAGGGGCGCGCAAGGCCTCCGCGGCCGCCCGCGAGTAACGCGAATCCCGCGCCGCCGCCCGATCGCGCATTTGCGTCTCACTCGCGAGTACGCTGTCGATCGACGCCGCGTCCACCCACAAGGCGCTCGCAGCGACGATCCGCGCGTCGTCGTTGCGGTTGGAGGTGTCGGTTCCAAGTAACAGACGCATTATTTGATGTCCCGGGGCCGCTTTGAAGTGGATCACCTGCAAGTAGAATTCGTCGCGCGGCGCCATCTCGTTGTACGCGGCGAAATCATAGTACGGCGCGATGGTCGCGATCGCGCGCTTGAATTTCTCGAGGTCTGCCCAATGGCCGCCCTGGCGTATCAACTCCAGTTCATACTCGCTCATCGGCGGAACGAACAGCAGCAGTTCGACCTTGCGTGCGCGAATTCGCGCTACGGTATCGCGAAAAATCCGCAGTTGCGACTGCGAAAACTCATAGCGCTGGTATAGGTACATGATTTGGCGCAGTTGAATCGCGATCTGCGCCGGCGTTCCAACGTCCAGGCCGTCCAGGCGATCGGTTACATATTGATCGCAAATCAAACCCATCGGCCACGGCACCTCCGCCTTCATGGTCGTCGTCAACCGGGCGCGACCGCGCAGCGAGCGTTTGAAAAGATCGAAGCCGTCGCCGAGCGCGTTGAGGCTGAGCAGCGTGTCTTCCAGCCGCGCAATTGGACGGTCCGCGATCCGTGCGTCGAAATTCGGGTCCTGAAAGTTCCACTTCGCGCTGAAGGCAAAAAAATCGACGCCCCAGATAATTCGCTTGAGCCGCGGATTCATTAGCGCAACGTCCACGATTCGGGAAATTTGGGCGAGCGTTGCGCCCTTGATCGCCGCGTTCATCACGCCGTCGCGCTCGCCTTGCTCGATCCGCATGCCCATCAGCACACGCGAACTTCCCAGCAGCACCGTTTCCGGCTGGGCCACGCGGAGCAGGTACGGCGTAGCGAGCCGTTCCTGCTTGATCTTGCGGAAGATCGGATCGATCAGCGTACTGCGTGTCGCGCCATAAGGATTAAGTAGCCAGGTGAGCGCGATTCCGCACACGATCAGCACCGCGGTCAGCGCGAACATCAGTCGGATTCGCCGCGGTGGATTCACTTTGCGGGATGCCTGAGACCACGGCTCAGCGCGCGCGAGACCTCAAACCCCAGGCCTGAAAACGCGCCTGCCTCGCGGTGCCAGGCAAGATCTGTCGCGCGCCGCGAGTGCATGCTTCAGTCCCCGCCCGCGGCGATTCGACCACCGGCCGCATCGCGCAGCGCCGCCGCCGCGATCCGCGAGTAGCGCGACTCAACGGCCGCCGCCTGATCGCGCTCGCGCGCTTCCAGCGCCAGCACGCGGTCGATCGAACCGTTATCAACCCGCACGGCGCTCGCGCCGATAATTTCCGCATCGACCCCGCATACCGCCGGCTCCGCTCCCAACATGATTCGCAGTATTTCGTTACCCGCCGCAGGCTTCAAGTGGAGAACGTCGAGGAAAAGATCGTCGGCCTGCGCGAGGCGATTGTAGGCGGCAAAATCCCAGAACGGTCCGGCCGCCGCCACCGCGCGCTTGAAGCGCTCGAAATCCGGCCAGCGGCCGCCCTGGCGAATCAACTCCAGTTCGTATTCGCTCATCGGCGGGACAAAAAGAATCACCTGTACGTTGCGCGCGCGCGCCAGTTCCACGACTTCGCGAAAGCGCCCAGCGATAGCGGGTGAAAATTCGTAATTCGTATAGAACCACGCATGCACCTGGGCGAGCGAGATTTCGATATTCGCCGGTGTCGCGACCGCGAGGCCATGGCTGCGCTGCCTGATCAATTGCGCGCAAATCAATTCCTGCGGCCATGGCACACCCGCCGAAATCGTCGGCTTGAGGCTTGCGCGCCCTCGCGACGCGCGCTTCAGGACGTCGAAGCTGTCGCCCATCGCGCTGAGGCTCAGCAGCGAATCCTCCAGCAGCATGTCGGGCTGCAATGCGATGCGTTGCTCGAAGCTCGGATTCACGTGATGGCGCTGCGCGTTGAAGGCATAGAAATCAACCCCCCATACAATCCGCTGGAGCTTCGGATTTTGCAGTGCGATTGTCACGATTCGCGCGAGATCCGGAATCATCGCCGCACCCAGCGACGCGTTCAGGACGCCGGCCCGGTAGCCCTGTTCGATCCGCATACCCTGCTGCACGCGCGAACTCCCGATCAAAAGCGTCTCCGGCGCGGTCGTCCACAATTGATAGGGCATCTGTGCCCGATCGCCGGTCAGGTTGCGAAAAATCGGATAGACTAGCGCGCAGCGCCACGCGCCGTACGGGTTTACCAAGTAGTTGAAGCCCATCGCTCCCGCGATCACCACGACCGTCAGCGCGAACATCAGTCGGATTCGGCGCGGTAGGTTCTCCAAGAATGGGGCCTAGAACTGGAAGTAGATGAAGGGCGGCGGATTCGCCATCCCCATTATACTGACGCCGGCAAGCACCGCGAATGCTCCGGCCCAGAGCCAGTCGCTCGGCCATTGCCAGGCGAGAATCGTCTGCCGATTCGGACCAAACAACGCGATCGCGAGACCGCCGCCGATCAGCCCCAGTTCCCGCCAGCCAATCGCGTCCTGCACGGCGTTGAATGAATAGCCATTGCACCCCGCCATCGCGACGAAGAAATCGGCCGCGCGCGCAAACGTCGGTGCGCGAAAAAACACCCATGCCGCCGTGGTGAGCAGAAAGGTCAGCGCCCAGGCGGTGCTTTCCGGCATTCGATATCGTCGTTCCGCCCACAGGTGATTGATCCACAGGTAGAGGCCGTGCAACGTACCCCAAATCACAAAGGTCCAGTTTGCCCCATGCCACAGACCGCCCAATACCATGGTGATGAACAGGTTGAGATCGCGGCGAAACTTTCCGTGCCGATTACCGCCCAGCGGTATGTACAGGTAGTCGCGCAGAAAAAATGACAGCGTGATATGCCATCGCCGCCAGAACTGGATAATGTTGCTCGCCTGGTAGGGCGAGTCGAAGTTCTCGGGGAACCTCACCCCGAACATCCGTGCGAGCCCGATCGCCATGTCCGAGTAGCCGGAGAAATCGAAATAAATTTCGAGTGCGAACGCCAGCGCACCGCCCCATGCGTCGAAGAAGGCCATGTGGACGGTGCGGTCGAACAAGGGATTCACAATCGGGCGGAAGGTGTCGGCGATCATTACCTTCTTGAACAACCCGATCGCGAAAATCATCAATCCGTCACAGAAATTCGCCGCGGTCAGCCGAAAGTGGGTATTGCGATTGAACTGCGGATAGATTTCCGCATAGCGGACGATCGGCCCGGCAATCAGGTGCGGGAAAAATGCGATAAACAGACAGTAACTGATAAAATCGCGCGCCCCCGGCTCGCCGCGGTAGGCGCTCATCAGAAAGGTGATCTGCTCGAAGCTGAAAAACGAGATCGCCAATGGCAGCACCAGCGGCGGCAGATGCCAGTTGGTGCCGAGCAACGCTCCGGTGCTGTCGGCCAGGAAATTGCGATACTTGAAGTAGCCCAGCAGCCCCAGGTTCACCGCGATCGCGAATCCGAGCAGCACGCGGCGACGACGCTCGCGCGTTTCATCGCGCGCGCCTTCGGCCGGCACCAGCAGCAACGACCATCCGAAGTTGAAGACGATCGAAAATCCGAACAGGAACAGGTATCGCCAATTCCACCAGGCGTAAAAGCAGAGCGAGGCGAGGATCAGAAATGCGGCGCAGGCGCGCCGGTAATCGCGCGCCGAGAGTATCCAGAAGATCACCAGCGCGATCGGCAGAAAGCCGAAGGCGAATTGATATGAGTTAAAAAGCATTACGCTCTCCGCGCGCCGTCCCGCGATCGGCGCCGCTTTCCGTCAAGTCCCGCGCCGCCCCCTCGCCCCGGAAGAAGGGCCAACGCGGTCCGCGCGGCGCGGTCGTGTCGATCTACCCTTGTGCGTCCGCGACTCTCAGTAGTTCAGCCAGGCCGCAATAGCGCGTGCCCTTACGCCCGATCGCCGCCCGTATCGTCTCGATACTACCCACCAGCACTACTGATTTCCGCGCCCGGCTGACCGCCGTATAAAGCAGTTCGCGCGTCAGCAGCGGCAGGGTGCGCTCGGGCATCACGATCGCGACCGCGTCGAACTCCGAGCCTTGCGCCTTGTGAATGGTGGTGGCGTAGCAAAGCTCCAGCCCTTCGCCGATCGAGGAGATGTGAAATGCCTCGCAGCGATTTCCGTGCGTGAAGACCGCCATCGCTGACTCGCTCCCGTCGGGCCGTTTGACCCGCGCAATAATTCCCTGGTCGCCGTTAAACAGATTCCGATCGTAGTCGTTGCGCACGATCATTATCGGCTCGCCCGGAAGAAAGCCTACAGGATCGGAGGCCCGATTTGCCGCTGCCGTCGCGCGCCGATGCAGCGCGGCGTTGATGCGCTCCGCACCGGTCGCCAGCACGCGGGTGGCGCAGAGGATTCGTGAGGCAGCCGCGTGGTCCTGGACGCGTTGCAGTTCGGCGCTTGATTGATGATCAAAACCATTCTCGCCGTATGGGTAAACCTTGCCCGCGAGGGCGTCGATTTCACGGTCGCGAATCTTCTCGGTGTACCAATGGTCGAGGAATTCATCGATGGAGCATCGCGTGGTATCGATCAGTTCAACCCCCGCGAAGCGCAGTGCCCCCGGCGTCTCGCGTTCCGGCAATGGTGGCGGTTGGTCCGCGGCGGAGAGCGCACCCTGATTGATCCGCTGCGCGAAATCGAAGATCGCACGCCCCGACTCGTCCGCCTGATTCATGCGGTAGCTTTGCGTCAGCCGCGTGCAAATCCGGCTCTCGGCATGGTCGTCGCCGTCGGCGACCGCCGCGACGAGGTCGCGAAAAACCGCGCCCGCGGCCACCGACGGCAGTTGATCGGCGTCGCCGATCAGCACCAGCCGCGCCTGCGGCTTGAGGGCCGCGGCCAGCCGCTGCATCAGGTTCAGATCGAGCATTGAACATTCATCGACGATTACGACCTTCGCGGGTAGCGGATTGTTGCGATGATGCAGGAATACTCCCCGCGCGGGAGAAAATCCGAGCAGGCGATGCATCGTCAGCGGCTCGACACGTGCGGCGATGATCTGTCGGTCCGCCGGCGCCGGTTCACGCACTTGCGCAAGGCCATCGCGAAGGCTTTCGCCCATCCGGTGGGCGGCTTTGCCGGTCGGCGCCGCCAGCGCGATTTCGGCCGGCGCGATTCCGAGCCGTGCTAGCAGGCGCACGATCGCGAGCACGATGGAAGTCTTTCCGGTACCGGGACCGCCCGAGATAATCGCGAGCCGGCGGATTGCCGCATCACGCACCGCGTCGCGCTGTTCGCTGGACAGTTTAATCTCCCGCCCGTCGATCCAATGCGGCCGATCGCATACATCGGCGACCGCCGCGGCAGTCTCGTGCGCCGTGCTCAACGCGCCCTCAGCCTGAAGCAGAGATCGCAGGCGGTCGGCCAGCCGCACCTCGGCGATCCGAATTCGTTGATGATAGATAAACGGCGGCAGATAGAGCAGCGGCCGATAGTCGTCGGGCGACCGCGCGATTACCGCAGAGGCCGCGCCCTCGTCGAGCACCCGGGCGATCGCGTGCGCCATCTCGGCGGCGCGTTCCCGGTCCTCGCCGGCCTCCGCGGCCCCGCACAATGGCCCCAGGATTCGCGCCAGCGGCTCGACGGCCTGCGGTCCCGTGACCGGCAGGCGCGTACTCCCTTCGCTCAACGCGACCATCGACGCGACGATCAGCATAATCAGCGCGACGCGCCGATCGACGGTCAGGGCTTCATCGAACGCCGCGATTTCGGCCGCGAGATGCGCGATCGATGGATCGAGATTGAACGCAGGCATCGCCGCTTCGATCTGACGTAGTTGCCGCCGCAGGTAAGTCGCGTCAGCGCTCGGGGCGCGATCGGGTTCAAGGCGCGAAATCACTGTCGCCAACCCCAGATTCGCGTACAGCTTGTCCATCTCAAGCCAGCCCGCTGAGGTTCGTCAGGGCGGTTTCTTGCAAGCGAATTTCGCTCCAGTCCGGCCGCTGGAAATAGATTCCATGCTCACCATCGGGCTCCGCACCGACCCCGCGCAGAAAGACGAAAAGGAAGCCACCGAAACGCCGGCGGTAATCCGCTTCACTGCGAATTCGCAACAGCCGGGCCACGCCGACGGAATAAATCAAAGCCTGAAGCTGATAGTTGCGTTCGACATGCCCGCGGATGGTTTCGGCACGGTAATCGGGGAGCAGGTCGCTCTTCCAATCAGCGAAATAAATCAGCCCGTCATCTTCGAAGATGAAATCTATATAGCCTTTCAGATAGCCGCGATCGGCGCGCCAGCTCTCGGCCGGGTCCCCGCCCAACCGCGGGTGCGATGCTTCGGGAATGGGGAATAGAAACTCCATTTCGCGGGTGTTCCGGCACCGGCCGAGCGCTTCAATCATGCGTCCACCCGCGGTCGCGATCGGCGAAGTAAGTGTCCTGAAGACCATTTCGGTTCCACGGTCGAACCAGCGCGGGTCACGCACCAGATGGTGCTGCATTGAATCGTGAAACAGCCTCTGCACGCCGGCGAGCTGCCGCCATGACGCAAGGCTGCCGGCCGCGGTGAGCGCCTCGAAATCGAGTCGCTCGATCACCTCGTGCAGAAACAGGCCCACGCTGCTGCCGCCCGGCAGGTCTTCCGATTCAAACGTCGTCGCGAGATCGGTCTTGAAATCCGGCGGTGCGAGCTCCCACGCGCCAGACTCGTGCTTGAGCGAGGTGTACGAGCGCATTCGCAACGCGGCACGTGCGGTTGCCAGGCGATTGAATACGCTCTCCGGTTCCGAGCGATCCGCGAGCAACTCCGCCGGCGGCATCCATTGCGCAAGCGGAATCGTCGAGCGTTGCGTCGCGAGCGCCGCGCTCGATTCGCGGGCGTCGGCGATCTCGATCTGCTCCGCGCGGCGCGCAGTACTCTTCGCACCGTCGCGCGACTCGATGACTTCCCGCAATCGCTGGTTGAGCTGCGCGTAGTAGCCGGTCGGTTTCCTAATCGATCCGTCCGGGTAGAACGGCAGGTAGAGTTTCGCGCGCGCGCGGGTGAGCGCCACGTACAGCAGGCGCTGGTCTTCCTCGGCGCGCTCCCGCTTGATCGACGCCTTCGCGTCGTTCTGTGCTGCCTTGCCAATCGCAAACCGGCGTTCGCCATCCTCGTGATAGATCGCGACGGGCCGCGTTTGCGCTCCTCGATTGAGTCCGCCGAACAACATCACGACGTCGGCCTCGAGTCCCTTGCTCATGTGCACGGTCATCACTTGGACCGCGATGCGCTCGCTCTCGATACGCTGGATGTTGCCGTCCTGCCCGGGTGGCTGAGCGCGCATACCGATGTAGTCGTCGAGCAATTCGATAATCTCGGTGAGCGACAAACGATCGGCGACCGCCCGCTCGAGCAGAAGCTCGAAGATGTGGATGTAGTTCGTCAACTCGCGCTCGCCCTGTTTCAGGAAGATCTCGCGGTCGGTCAGGCCGCTCTGATGCAACAGGCGATCGAACAGTTCGGCGAAGCGCTCCGCCTCGGCCAGCGTGCGCCATTCGTAGAGCAATTGATTGAGCGGATGGGACGCGGGCGGATCGGCGATGGTCGCGATTTCGCGAAATTTCAGGGCGAAAAAGGGCGACATCCAGGCGCGGCGCCGGCGCGAGCGATCGTTCAGATCCTCCAACGCCCGCAAGATCGCGAGCACGTCCTTCGCTTCATCGGTCTTCTCGAATAAACCGTCGAGTCGGTAATACGCGAAGGGGACGCCCGCCGCGCGTAAAAATCCGCCGACGGTCCGGCAGTCCTCGTTGGTTGCCGCCAGCACGAAGATCTCGCGCGCCGCGACCTTGCGCCGAATCGCGGTCGCGCTCTTGCGATCCTGCTCCTGGATTTCGATCGCGCTGGCCGGGTCTTCAAGCAGGCGTTTGATGGTCGCCGCGATGAACCGCCCGATCTGTTCCCGCGTATCATCGGCCTTTCCCTTTTGACCGGGGGGCGGTTCATAGCGCATCAGCGTGATCGGCACGATCGCCCGCCCGCGCGCGTCCAGCGCGACGCGATCCGGCACGCCGCACGTGACCGGGCGGTCGTATGTGATCGCACCGTCGAACAACGGCGGCTGGGCCTTTTGATCGAAGATCAGATTGCACGCATCGATGAGCTTCGCCGTCGAGCGAAAGTTGGCGTCGATCGGTATGCGGGGTGCGCCCGCCGCGCATAGTTCCTTGCGCGCGCGCAAATACGAATGGACGTCGGCGTTGCGAAAGGCATAGATCGCCTGCTTCGGATCGCCCACCACGAATAGCCGGTTGCCGTCGTCACCTTCGACAAAGACACGCTTGAAAATCCGCCACTGCAGGTCATCGGTGTCCTGGAACTCATCGACCAGGGCGAACCGATAACGCAGGCGCAGCGCCGCCGCCAGTGCCGGACCGCCGGACCCTTCGAGCGCCTCCCAGACCCACGCCAGCATGTCGTCGTAGTCGATCTGTCCGCGCTGACGCTTGTCGCGGTCGAGCCGTTTCTCGACGAGCGGCAGGTACAGGTCGCTCAGTAGCGGCTCGATCGGCCCTTGCGCCGCCAGTACTTTCCTGGCCTCCGCGATCGTCCGCTCGCGATCAGTCGGCTGGTAGCGGCAACGATGCGCCTCGCTCAACAAGTTCTCGAGCGCGGTGGCGTCCGCTTCTTCGAGCCAGCGCGTGAGCCCCTCGCGCATCAACGGATCGACCGCGAAGCGTTCGCGGAGCTCTGCCCTGAATGCACTTCGAAAAGCGCGTCGGCCGTCGTCGAGCTCGAGCGTAAAGCGTGTGCCGCTATCAAACGCGAATTCCGTCAGCACGCGCCGGCAGAAGGCATGAATCGTAAAGATCGGCGCGCGCTCGAACGCTGCCAGCGCGTGTTCCAGCCGCAGCCGCGCGGCGTCGTCGATCGCGGTCCGCGAGTGTCCGTCCGACGCCTGGCTCGCGCCGGCCGGTGCGCCGCGCAGGATCATTTCGATCAATCCGCGAATCCGTGCGCGCAGTTCGGTCGTCGCTTTCTCGGTGAAGGTGACGACCAGGATTTCCTCGATCGATTTCGCGTCGCGGCGCAACAGTTCGACAATCAGATGCTCAATCGCGTAGGTCTTGCCGGTACCGGCACTCGCCTCGATGATCGCGTGGCCGTCCGGTGGCAGATCGTCGAGGATCGACGGTCGCAGGTACTCAATCGCGGGCACGCTTGCCCCCCTTTTTGCCGGTGGCGAACATCTCGCGCAAGGGGCCGAAGCGCCGTGCTATAAGGCCGCGTTTGATTTCCTCGATCGGCGCACGAAATTCGCGGGCGTTGCGCACCGGTCCGGAATCGGATCTGCAATACTGATTAGCTTCGCGAGTTTCGTTAATCGCACCGTCAACGGCGTCGTCGGTAAGGTCGTTCGGAATCTTCAGCACCTTATCGACCGCTTCAATCGGCAGAAAGTAGTCGTTCGCGGCGCCCAGGAGATCGGAGGCGAGGTGCGCCAGGTAGGTGCGCGCCGCGGTCTGCGTGGGGGTGCGAATAGTGCGGGTATATCTCGTGAGCGCGCCTTCGTCGTTGACGCCGCCGACGACCAGCGCGGTGAACCCGGCGGGCATTTTTTCGCCCGCGGCGGCGAGCACGATCGCGGCGAACAGCCCATCAAGAAAATCCGGAGTCTTCGCGTCGCGGGCAATCAACTTGATCGACTTGTCCAGTTGTCGCGAGACCGGCCCAACGGCGCCGCGCAACTCGATCGAAGTGACGCGCCGTCCGTCCGCGCGGGCAAAGTCCACCTCGAGGATGATCGGATCGATCGCGCGATCGATGTCGATGAATTCCTCGACGCCGCCGACCGCGATGCGCTGCCAACGATCGAGATTCGCAATCCCCGCCGCCGCGGCCTGCGTGATTCCGGTCTCGAGCCGTTCCAGATGGCCGCTCCGTATCGCCTCCGCGAAGGGCCCCACCGGCGCCGATCCTTTGAGCACGCGCACGCGATACTCCTCGTCGTAGCGCTGCTCCATCTCCGCGTGCTTGCCGCGTGCGTGCCAAAGCGCATCGCGCAGCAATACCGTCGTGTCCAGCCGCGACAGCGCGAGCGGCTCATCGCTGGTATCCGCATCGCGGTCATGGTCCTCGTCACGCATCCCGAGCGCGTGGCGCGCCGCACCCTGCAGCGGACATTCGAGGTAATGCCGAAGCGCGGAAATTGATAACCGTACGCGCGTATCTTCAGGATTCGCGGTCACCGCCGGCGGCGAGAGGATGTGCAAGGCCGGCGCAATTACGGCCCGCGCGGGGGCGCTCAAATGTTCGAGCAAGCTACTCTCGCGCTCGGATTCCGGGGTGGGGTCGCAACGTCGATCGAGGTCGGCACGCAGCGCGGCGATCTGCGCACCGCGCCGCGCGTTGCGATCGAAGGTCTCGAGCCGTTCGTCGCGCGGCTCCCCCGCTGGCGTCAGATCCGCGAAGTAGCGGGGGTCGTGCGCGCTCACCGGATGGGCGATCGCGAGGCGCTTTACCGCGTCGCCGCCGATCATGGAGCGCAAGATGAATTGCAGGTCGCGAATCACTGAAGACGGCGCCAGCGTTTCGCCGGTATGCGCGTTGCGCGCCACGTAAGATAGGTAAATCCGATCGCGCGCCGCGAGCAGCGTCTCCAGAAACATGTACCGGTCGCGCTCGGCCGGCGAGACATCGCCCGCCCGCCGATGCGCCTGACGCAGGTCGAGCGGGTCGCGCGGTTCGCGGGCGGGAAAATCCGCTTCGCCCAGCCCAAGCATAAACACCACCCGAAACGGTATCGAACGCAGGGCCGCGAGCGATCCCACGACGACTCCGCTCTCCGCGTACGTTCCCAGTTCCGCCGCGACCTCTCCGATGCGCGACAGCGCGAGTTCCAGCGCAACTTCGTAGGAAACCGGTTCGCCACGGATGCCGTCGGCGTACATCGATTCGATCGCCTCGACGATCAGATCGCGCACACGCTCGTCCGCCCGGTCCGTCGGATTTATGTTAGTCGCGATCAGATCGATCAGCACGCGACGCCAATCGGACAGCCCGAGCTCAGTTTCGGCCAGCGCAAGCGCATCGTGGATCAGCGTGCGCGCCTTGCGCACCATAATCGCGACGCCCTCGGCTTCATCCTCGGCGACCTCGAACGGCAGGTACTCGCGCGAGCCATCGGCGCTGAATACCCGTGTCTCGCCGCTCGCCGCGCCCGCCATGAACAGGCCCAGCGCCAGTTGCTTGAGTGCGCGGTCCCAATGAAAAAGTCTTGGCTCGACGTAGGTGTTGGCAAAGGCCCGCTCGTCGGCGCCGAAGTGGACACCCGTTTGGCGGCACCATTCGGGCCACGCCTGCGCGTGCGGTTCGCCGTCACGGCCGGCGATCGCCGGATGGGTCAGCAACCGAATCATTTCATCGCGGGTAAAGCGCCCGAGCGGCAGTCTGAGCAGCAGCTCGACCGCTTCGGCGACGCGGCTGTCCCTGGCTAGATGCCGGTCAACCACATTGATCGGGATCCGATGGGCAGCGGCGAACACGCTCTCGACATGCACCATGTACTGATCGCGCACAGTTTGCGGGATGACGACCGCGATTTGATGGAAGCGCAATGGCGCCGCGTCCGCACCCGCGTCGCGACGCATCAGCGACCAAATCGCATTCGCCGCGATCTCGATTTCGCGCCGTACGCCTGGGCATTCGAGAATCCGGATGCTGCCGTCGTCCTCCGCGGAACTATCGCCGGCCGCCGCGCCGCCGTTGTCGATTGATTCTTCGGAACTCCGCGTCAGGATCGCCTGCTGCACGCGACTCAGCAACGTCGCGTTGCCGCCCGCCGGCGCCGGTTCCATGAAGTGCTCGTCGAAATCGCAGTCGGTGATCTCATTCAACAGCCGGATATATTCGCGCCCCGCGCGCCCCCAGTAACGCAGGGCGAGGCTTTCGTCGCTGCCCTCCAGCCCGAACGGATCCTCCGCACTTTCAATCAACGTCCCCACCCGCGGCGGACGCACCGCGCGTCGATCGCGCACGTCCTCCCAGAATTCCCGGCAGGGGTTGAGCGTATAGATGTGCAGATCGGTAAGCGCACCGAGCCGCCCGAAGATACGGATGAATTCGGGACCCGCGTATCCAATTCCGAAAATGTGGAGCCGCGCGGGCAGGGTCTCGCGCAGGCGTCGGTCGTCGATCGCGTCAAACGCGAAAGGCAACAACATCCAGCGCGGCGCTGGCTGGGCCGCGCCAGTCGCGGGCGCGATCCAGGCGTGCCGCAGGCTGCCGTCGCCCTCGAACAGCGAGATAAAAATTCGGCGCTGCCAACCCTCAGTCACGCGCAACCGCTCCTCGGCGAGCGTCGTTCCACGCGGCCACTGCTCCAGCATCGCGCGGCGCGCGGTTGAATATTCGCGCATCAGCCACGCCACCCGGCCGCTCAACTGGAAAAGCCGCAAGGCCTGCTGCCGCCGGTCGTCATGCGCGGCGGCGAGATACGACCGCAGCGGAGCGAGGTCTGGTGGGCCCGCGGCCGCCAGCGCTTCGCGCAGATACTCGAACGCCGCAATCTGGAGTCCGCCTGCGTCAAGCACCCTGATCGCCCGCTCCGATCCATCGCGCGCCGCCCGCTCGGCAATTCGCCCGAGGAAGCCGCGCAGAAACGGAAAGTCGAGGTTCGCCGCCACCCCTTCGCGATCGGCCAGCCTCAGCTTCAGAAATTCCTCCATCACCCGGCCCGGCACCACCACCGTCGCGCGCGCGAGCGGATCGTGCGCCTGATCCTCGCGCATCAGTTCAGCGAACGGATCGACTAACAGCTCGAGCCGATTCGAATAATGCAGATGAATCATCGCGGCGAATTACCGATCGATGCGGGCGCGATTGCGTGCCGCCGCCCACCCCTCAATTCCAGTTTTTCGTGATCAATATTCCATAACCGCACGGGCTAAGTCTGCGTTCCCGCGCGCCAATTTCGTGCGTTGACTAATTGATCGTCAACGTCCACGATGGACGGCACCGTGGCCACCGCAAAGCCACCATCGGCTGCCAGATTGCTTTACGCGTTTGCGCTGACGTTTTGTCTTTTCGGCGCCGCGATGTTGACGCTCGCCGGCTACCAGATGCGCGGCGGCATCAACGGTCTGGCCGCCTTCGCCGCACTGTCCGGAATCATTTTCGGGGCCGTCGGAATCGGCTTGGTCCTCACCCTTCGCCACGACCTTCGCATCCAGACCGCCACCGATAAACTGCGCAATGCGCATCCGGACGCCCCTTGGCTTTGGCGCGGCGACTGGGCCACCGGGCACATCTTCTCCGAGGGCGGCGCCAATGCGCTTGCGGCCTGGCTGCTTGCGACCTTCTGGAACGCGATCGCGTGGCCGATTTTCTATTTTATTTATTTTTATCCGAACCAGTCGTCAGGCGCGCTGAGCGGCTTCGAAGTCGTATCCATAATATTTCCCTTCTCGGGAATCGTTCTGATCGGATTGGCCTTGCGCGCGACGCTCCGATGGCTGACGGCACGCGGTTCATATTTCGAGATGAGCGAGATCCCGGGTCAAATCGGCGGCATCCTCCGCGGCACTATCCGTTTGATGCCGCCGAGCCGGGCCAACCGCGAGTTCAAGCTCGTGCTCTCGTGCGTTTTTCGCAAGGTTGACCGAAACGACAAGAGCACTTCCACCAACGAGCAGGTCCTTTTCAGGGACGAGCAAACCATACGCGGAAGCGCGTTCAGCGGCATCAGCGTCCATTTCCCGATACCGCCGGAAGCCTCCACGACTGACCTCACCAATCCGGACGCCACCATCATCTGGCGCCTGGACGCGAGCGCACCTTTTTCGTCCCGCAAGTTCGAGGCACGATTCGAGGTTCCGGTTTTCAAGGTTGCGCAAAGCCTGGAACGGCCGCGTTTGGCCGACCGCGCTCAACCCGCGGTCACCGACCCGCAAAGTTTCACGCCGCGACCAGATTTTCCCGTCCGCACGCGCCTGCTGCCCACCGGTGCGACCGAATTCTACTTTCCGCCTGGTCGTGCCCCGGCCGCCGCCGTCGGTGCGACCCTCTTTGCCGCCGGATGGACTGCGATGTTCCTCATGATCATCCGTATCGATGCGCCGATTGTCTTCGACGCCGTCTGGGCAGTCTGCGACGCGTTCATGCTCTTCTGGGCCGCCGCGCTCTGGCTGGCCGATACTCGGGTGACCCTCGACGGTTCATCGATCAGCATCGCGCGAGGTGTTCCTGGTATCGCCCTTTCGCGTCGGACGATTCCCGCGAGCGAGGTCCACGCCGTCGTCGCCACGGCCGGCACCCGCGCCGGCAAGACTATCTACTATCGCCTGCGCCTGACTTATGGCGACAATCACCATCTCAACTTCGGTGACGGCTTGAGCGGAAGACGCGCCGCCGAGTGGCTCGCGCACGAAATCGCAGGCCAGCTCGGAGTTGCGCAGTAATTCCTTTCGCCTTTCCGGATGTAAAGGGCGCTCGGCCCCGCGCGATCCAACACGCGCCCGTCCGAACCCGAACCCTGTAAATTGTAAATGTTGCCCTTGAGGGTGCGCCGAGCGGGTAAGAAATAACTGACTGATTACTTCCACCCAGGTAAATTCCCGCGCAAATCACAAGGCTTTCTTTCGTATCGTCCGCTGGCACACTGCCTGCTTCCCGGTATCCTCGAGCGTTTCCGATCCGTGACGCCCGCGAGTGATTCAGGAGCGGCAACCCTACGCACCTCGCTGGCCTGCGGTTTCGGTCAAGTGACGAGGCTGAGGTCGATGTACTACCGCCATTTCGGCTTATCGGGGGCCCCGTTTCAATTTACCCCGTCGCCCAGACTGCTCTTCATGAGCAAGGCGCATCGCGAGACGCTGACGGCGCTCGAATCGAGCCTTGACCACGAGCCGAGCGGGTTCTCGCTGCTTACCGGCGAAACCGGAACCGGCAAGACGACTCTAATCGTATCGCTCCTGGCGCAAAACCATGCGCCTCTGAACATTGCCTATGTCAGCAATCCGAAGGTCGGCTTCGACGGTCTTTTGCGCGACGTCGCGCGACAGTTCGGGATCCCGGCGCATCCCGATCGACTGGAACTCTTTGATGATTTCGATCGCTATCTCGCGGAGCTTCCCCCGTCGCAAAAAGCCGTCGTGATCATCGATGAGGCGCAAGCCCTGAACGACGAGACCCTCGACGATCTCCGTCTGTTCGCGAATCGCGATCTCCACGGCGAAAGGCCGCTCCATCTGGTGTTCGTGGGTCAGTCCGCGCTCCTCACGCGTTTGTGCACACCCACATTGCGACAACTGAATGAACGCATCGGTACCCGCGTGCTGCTCAATCCGCTCGAAGCGGAAGAGGCGCATGCCTACGTCGATTACCGGCTCGCGGCCTTTGGCGGCAGCGCCGAGACGCTGTTCGCACGTGGCGCGCTCGAGCACCTGCTCGCACGCAGCGGCGGAATTCCCCGCCGAATCAACGTTTATCTCCATAACGCGATGCTGTGCGCATACCGTGCCGGAGAATCTCGGGTAAGCCTGGAATCGGCGCGGGACGCGGCGCTCGAGGTCGAGGACCTCTTCGCGGGCCGGCGCCACACCGCCCTCTATGCGGCCCCCAGGTTCGTGCGACAGCAGGCGCGGGCGCTATTCACCGCGATGCCCGGGTTGGCGCCGGCCCTGATGGCCGCGACGCTCGCGATTGCGGGAATCGGGTCACTCTATTTCTGGAATTCCGGAGTGTCGCGTCGAGCGGACCTGATCGGTATCGATGCAACTGGTCCCGTCGGCGATGCGGTGATCGAATATCCGGGTGCCAACGCCGCCGCGAATGTGGCTTTTGACCGCGAACATTCGCCGGCGGGCGGCGCGCTGTCACCGTCATCGGCCTCCACCGGCGGGGATCAGCCGTCCCGCCGGGTGCGTGTGCGCCCCGGCGATACGTTGCTGACCATCGCGCACAACTACCTGGGTTCGGACGATTACGTCGATCGGCTGATCCGCGCGAACCCGCAAGTCGGCAACATCAATCACATCTACCCGGGCGAAATTCTCAACCTGCCCGCGGCAGGCGCCATGCGTCCCAGCGTGTCGCCGGCACACGAGACGGTCGCCTCCGACGCGCGGACCATCGTACCCCGGGTGTCCGGTGCCAGCTACGACGGAGAATAATCGAATACGGGATAAATGACTGATTTCAGTTTGCTCGCCGGTGGGCGTCATAACTCCGAAGCACGTAACCCCCCCCCACGTGACCGGCCGAATGATTCCACCGGCGAGTTTCTTTCTTTGGTTGGGCGTCGGCCGCCGGGACGCCCTCGATTTATCGCGCCGTGCGAGAGGCCAACTGCTCCGTGAGCAGCGTGGCCTTGCGCGCCAGTCCCGAAGCGGCGAGATAGTCTTGCTGCGTCATGGCCTGGCGCGCGGCGCTGGCGAGATCGCTCGCCTGGTTGTATGCGGTCGCACTTTCACCCGTCAGCTTTGAGCGATCGATCTGGGCGAGACGGGCGTCGGCATCATCGACCAACGCCTGCGCCCGAAGATGATCGGCGTCGTTGTCTTCGAGCGTTACGCGGGTCGTTTTCGCGGGCGCGGGTGGCGCTTGTGCGGGTGCGCTGGCAGTCGCCGGTTCTTTGCGTACGGTGCTTGCCCGATTGGTATTCCTATCCTCTTTAAGCGGCGCCGCACGCACTGTTGTCGGGGCCAATTGCCGATGTGCGTGACTATACCTTTGGGCAGCCGGCGGCACTTGGCTGCCAAACAGACTCTGCATCGAGGCGCATCCGCCAAGCTGCATCAACAGCATCAGTGCGGCCAGGCGCTTCACTGATCGCATTTTCATCGGAACCCGGGTGTCGCCGCTGCGCATTCAATTCATCCGCTCGCTCGTGAAAGGCTCTGCACTTGCGCCAGCTCATCAGCCTCGCGCGCGATCGGCAGCCGGATCGTCACCGTGGTGCCCGCACCGGCCTCCGATTGCAGTTCCATCGTGCCGTGATGGAGATCGATAGCGCGCAGCGCGAGCGGCAGTCCCAGGCCATTGCCGTTTTTCTTGGTCGTGAAATACAGATTGAAGATTCGTGCGAGGTCTTCGCGATTGATGCCGGGTCCGGTGTCCACGATCGAGATTTCGACGAAGCCGCTCCTCTGACTGAGCGCCGTTGACACTTTCAAGGTGCCGCCATTCGCCATTGCCTCGCAGGCATTGCCGACCACGTTGCGCAGCGCCTCGGCAAGCAGCGCACGATCCGCGCTGACCGGCATTACCTCGGCGTCGAAGTGGGTTTCGACCCGAATTCCGGGCCGCACCACTTGGGCGGCAAGCACCTCAGCGATCAGATCGTTGACCTGCACCTGCGCGAGCTTGAGCTGTTCGGGCCGCATGAAACGCATCAACGCATCGACCGCGCGGGCCAGGCGCTCGATTTCCTGCCGCACGGCGCGCAGTCGCTGGTCGATGGGTGCGCCGCGCGCGGCGTCCTGGCTCAGCAATTCGAGCTGCAGATTCATCGCGTTCAGCGGATTGCGAATCTGATGCGCGACGCCCGAGATCAATCCGCCGAGCCGTACCAGCCGGCCCGAATAGTCCACCACGTTCTCCAGCTCGCGCATTGATTCGAGGTCGCGCGCTACCACCAGCAGCCCCGGCGGTTCGGGCCCCTGCCCCAGCGAGAAAATCGACACGATCAGCCGATTGGGCTCGTCACCGGCGGTCAGGTCCAGCGCGACGTCGCGCACCTCGGTGCCCGCCGCATACGCCGTCTCGACCATCCGCGCGAGCGGGCTGTTATTGCCCAGCAGCAGGGCCAGTGGTTTGCCCTCGGCGAGTCCTCCGGCCGGCAATCCGAGGCGGCCCTGCGCTTCCTCGTTGGCGAACAACACCGATCCGTTGGCGTCGAGCAGCAAGACCGCGTCGGTGATCGAGCGGAAAATATTGATGAATTGTCCGCGCTCGGTTTCCCATTGCGCCCGACTTGCCTTGATTCGCCGCGACAGGTCATTGAACTTCTCGGCGATCGTGCCCAGTTCGTCGCGCGCCTCCAACGGCAGCCGCACTTCATCGCGACCCTCGGCGATCTGCTCGACGCCGCTCGCGATCGCCGCCAGCGGCTTGAGCAGCAGACCGCCCGCGAGCATCGCGCCGATCAGGCTCAGGATCACGCCGGCCGTTCCCGCGGCCAGGATGTCCTCGACCGAACGCCGTGCCTCGGCCGCGATCAGCGCGGTCGAAAGGCCGACCCGGATCACCGCCAGCGGATTTCCGTTCACTTTAACCACGCGGCTGATTTCGTAAGTATGCGTTCCCCACACCGCGCGGATTCGAGTTGGCGGCCACCATGAGCTGAGTTCGGCGCGCAGCGCGTCGAACGGCGGCGTTGCCGCGACCGCCGCCACCGATGGCTCCGCGAGCGCCGCGACGATCGGTGTCCCGTCGATCGCCTCGACCCGCGCGTACACCACCCCGGTGCCGAACGCCTGTGAGGAGTCGAGCAGCGCGAACAACGGCGCGTCCGAACGCAATGCCGCGACCGGATCGCCTTGCGAGTGCGCCAGCGCCTCGCGAATCTGCTCGAAGGACTGGTTCGCGATCAACGCGCCGGAGTCTGCCAGGTCGTTGACCATCACCTGCATCGTTCGATCGATCTGAAATGCGCTCACCGCGATGAACGGCAGCACCAACAGGACCAGGAAAATGGTTGCGAGTTTACCGCGGAGTTCCATCGTTGATGGTGCTGCCCAGTTGAGCCGCGATCCTGCCGCTTCGCGGCCGCCGCAGGGACACCGATCGTTCGTCGATCAGCGCGGCGCCGCTGCCCGACGATTCCTTCGGCGCCCGGGCGCGATCGAAGTCAGCGATCGTGTGATAGCGATCTACGCTACCATCGCGCCGGGGGCGGTCAAAACCGTTCAATTGCGCGTATCGAGCCCCATCCGCCGCCCGATTATCACCTTCATTATTTCGTTGGTCCCGGCGTATATCGATTGCACCGCCGCGTCGGCATAGTCGGTCGCCACCGCATATTCGAGCATGAAGCCGTAACCGCCATGCAATTGCAGGCATTGGCTCGCGACCCGCTTCAGCAGTTCGGTCGTCCACCACTTCGCCATGCTCACCTCGGTGACAACCTCGTCGCCGCGCACGTGCGCCACCAGCAGCCGATCGACGAAGGCCTGCCCGATCTCGACCTCGGTCGCCATCTCGGCCAGCTTGAACTGGGTATTCTGGAACGACGCGATCGGCTGCCCGAACGCGCGCCGGCCCTTGGTGTATTCGATCGTGTCGTCAAGACAGCGGCGCGCGCTGGTCAGCGCCCCGACCGCCGTGACCAGCCGCTCCTGCTGCAGCTTCTCCATCAACATCTTGAAGCCGTTGCCCTCGCGCCCGAGCAGGTTGGTCACCGGTACGCGGCAATCCTCGAAGAACAGTTCGCTGGTGTCCTGCCCCTTTAACCCGAGCTTGTCGAGCTTGCGTCCACGCACGAAGCCGGGCGCGTCTCCCTCCACCAGGATCAGGCTGACGCCCTTGTGCGGGGGGGTCGCCTTGGGGTCGGTCTTGACCACCACCACCACCAGGTCCGCGATCTGCCCGTTCGAGATGAACATCTTCGAGCCATTGATCACGTAGCTGTCGCCGTCGCGCCGCGCGGTGGTCTGCACCGCCGCCAGGTCGGAGCCGGTGCCCGGCTCGGTCATCGCGATCGCCAGGATGGTCTCGCCGGTGATCGCGCGGGTCAGGTAGCGGCGCTTCTGTTCTTCGCTCCCGTAGGTCGCCAGGTACGGCATGATGATGTCCGAATGGAGCCCCATCATCAGACCGTGCGCGCGCATCCGGGAAAGCTCCTCGATCACGATCGCGTCGTAGAGGAAGTCGGCGCCGGCGCCGCCGTACTCGGCCGGCGCGTTGGCCCCCAGAAAGCCCGCGGCGCCCATCTTGCGCCAGCTTTCCCGGTCGCTCATGCCGGCCCGGTTCCAGCCCTCGATTTTCGGCACCAGCTCATTTTCGACAAAGCGCCGCACCTGGCCCCGGAACATTTCGTGTTCTTCGCTGAAGATATCTCGCCGCATCTGCGATCTCCTCGAAATCCGCCGGAATCCTTGCACGTCTGCCCGCTCAATCCAAATCCCGCCCCCGCCGCTCGCGGTTGCTTTCCGAGTTGGAAGTTTACTACGACGATGCGCAGGCGCTAGCCGCTCCGTGCACGCTCCCGATTACGTTCACCAATGAGGTTTCATCGATGAAAGCGATTCAGTTCGACCAGCTTGGCGGCCCCGAGGTCATGTCCCTGCGGGAGGTGCCGAAACCCGAGCTGCGCCCCGGCACCGTGATCGTGAAGAATCACATCATCACGATCAACTTCGGTGACATCTTCTTTACCCGCGGCGAATACATCGTGAAGCCGGTCTTCCCCGATACCCCCGGCATGGAAGCGGCCGGCATCGTTGACGCGGTCGCCCCCGACGTTACCGATCTCAAGCCCGGCATGCGCGTCGCCTACATCGGGATGGGCTCCTACGCCGATTACACCCGGATTCGCCCCTCGCGGGTGATCCCATTGCCCGACTACATGAGCTTCGAGCAGGGAGCGGCGCTGCCGATCGCGATGCTCACCGCGTGGCACATGCTCCACACGATTCACCAGACCCGCGAGGGACAGACGGTGCTGGTTCATTCGGCGGCGGGCGGCGTCGGGATCGCGGCGGTGCAGATCGCGAAAGCGGCCGGCGCGCGGGTAATCGGTACGGTTTCGAGTGCGGAGAAGGCCGCGCTGGTGACGAAATTCGGCGCCGACGAAGTGATCGATTACGAGACCCAGGATTTTGCCGCCGAGGTGATGCGCCTCAGCAATAATCGCGGCATCGATCTGATTCTCGACGCCGTCGGCAAGCCGACCTTCGAGAAAGGCCTGCGATGCCTTGCGCCGTTCGGCCACATGATCCTCTTCGGGCGCGCCGGCGGGCTGCCCGATCCGCTGAACGTGGCGAAGCTGATGGAGAAGTCGCTCACCGTCAGCGCCTTCGTCCTGCCCCTCATCTACAGCAATCGAGAAGTGATGCGCCGCGGACTCGAGCATTCGTTCCAGCTCATCCGCGAAGGCAAGCTGACCGTTCCGATCGGCGGAACCTTCCCGCTGGCGCAGGCCGTCGAAGCGCATCGCTTCGTACTGTCCCGTCGCTCCACCGGCAAAGTCCTTCTTATCCCGTAACCACCCGCCGCGTGTCTTCCGAACACTCTCCCCGAATAAGAAGGGTTTCACCCGGAGGTTTAGTCAGGGGTTCGGGCGCGGTCACGGCGCCGAGGAAGCGGGGCGGGGGCGGCGTGCGGCGGCGGGGCGCATCGACGAGGGGCAGCCGACGGAGATATTGCCCAAGGCAGACGGGGGTTTAGCGAATGGCGAGTATAAAATCCCTACACGAAGGAGAGGCGAAGATGTTTCACGTGAAACATTTTCGCGGTCTGTTTGCCGTGAAATGCTTGGCGATTATAACGGACTTGACACCACGACAGGTCCGTATAGAATCGCAACATGGACCCATCGACGGTTAACGATCAAGCGATACGCCTCTTCTTGGGCGGGGTCGTGCTCAGCCTTTTGTCGTGTGGCCTGACCGTGGGCGGCTACACAAATACGCGGTTAGCCCGTCTGCTGTTTGGCTGCGCGGCAGTGTTCACCCTTCCAGCAATATTCTGGCCGATGATTGCTCCTAATCTGACGACCAAGATTGTGTCCACGGCTTCGCAGATGGCCTCAAACAGTTGGGTGTGGTTCGGTACGTTCGCGTTCACGGTAGTTGTGTTGGTAAGTGGGTCGATTCTCAAGGAACTGCGAAAGCCGCATCACAACCTCGGCGGAGCCAGTTCCTCAATGTCAGTACCGCAGACTGCCGCTGTCGCGCCCGAACCTCGTGCAAGTGATCAACTATTCGATTTGGGAGTGACGTTGGGGCGGCTTAAAACATTCGATCCCGAACAGCTAAGCGACCTGCATCGCCAGTGCAAAACATTGGGACTTACTTTTAGCGCCGCGCGACTTGGGCGCATCCTTGATGTTTGGGATGAAGACTTTGCGCGGATGGAAGAACGAGGCGGGAGTGTATCCGCTGAGACCGTGCAAATGTTCGACTTTCAGATGAAGGACATGCAAGACGCTATTCGTTCCGACATTGCCCGGCTATCCCAGCGCGGCGCTCAAGTGAATGTAGTAGCGGCCCCGGACAGTATCCACGGTTTTGAACGATACCTCTCAGAAAAGAAACGCCCCTCTGCGGCAGAGTGGCAACCGCTCACCAATGAGCAAAAAGCTGCTTTGATTGCAGGTTGGCGACAGACCTTAGAGGGGAAGGAACTTCAAATCACCCACAATGGTTTGTTTGATTGTGAGAGATTGGCAACGGAACTTGCCGATGTGCTGCGGGACTCTGGGGTCAAACTAATAGGCCCACCATCTACCGATGAAGAACCTATTATACCTGGGGTTTGGATATGCGCGTTCGGCGGAAACACAGACGAAATCGGTGCGCAGTTAGCTATCGGGATGACCACCGTGAGGCTTTGCCAGCCTCAGATAGTTGCGCCGGTCGGGCGGTGGGTTCGGATGCGCATCGGCCAGAAGACGAAAAAGCAAGTTCCTTGGACGGATGACTGATGGCAGAGCCAAGCGCCTCATCAGGGCTTGCTCGCCTTCCCCCGTTTGGTGCAGCGAGTCTTACGTTTAGCCGGATTTACAGGCGGAGTCTTGAGCATCCGCTTAAGCGCGTCCTCGAACGTCATCGGATGAAGCGAAACCGGTATATCTTCCTTTTTGCGTGGTCTCGACATGAGTAACCAAACTCCATTTGTTTCGGACTGGATTGGCGATGCAGAAGCGCCCGCCAGTTCGGTCGCCTCAGCATCCTGCTATCGCGGATTTGAAGATGTCCGGATTCTTGCGGTTATTGAAGCGCCAAGCGAACTCATTGAGATAAAGCGGCAGATATTTCTTGGAGACGTTGTGGTACGTCCCAATGACGCCGCGCTTCAAGAGCGACCAGAAGTTTTCGATGTTGTTGGTGTGGACGGTGCCACGAACATATTCGCCCGCTTTGTGGTCAACTGTTTGATGCGGATAGAAGTGCTTCAAGTCGCGATAGCCACCGCTCTCATCGGTCGCGATCAGGCTGACCTTATCCGCGACGGCCTTTTCGACAAACGTGCTAAGGGTATCGGCGCTCGTATCCTCGATCATCTGGCAGACGACGTTCCCTTTGCGCGCGATCGCGCCGATGACCGTCAGCTTGCCAGTGTTGGCTGCGCCGCCGCCGTGATATTTGGCACGCACCTTCGCATGGCGATTCTTCTGCTTGCCACCGAGAAATGTCTCGTCAACCTCAACTTCGCCCGTCAATTGGGCTTCGTCGTTGCCGAGCATCGCACGGACGCGGTGGCAGATATAGAAAGCGGTCTTGTACGCGGTTGGCCTGCCGTCCTCTTTGAGCATTCGTTGGACTTGAAGGGCGCTCATGCCCTTTTTGCTTTGGCAAATCAGGTAGATGACCTCGAACCAGATCGGCAGCGGATAGTTAGTGTTCTCGAACACTGTGCCGACGAGAGCGGAAAAGCGATAGCCGTTCTTCTTGTGGCATACCGAGACAAGGCCGGTATCCTCGTTCACGCTTTCCTTACCGCTCTTGCAGACCCAAGTCCAATTGCGTTTCGTGATCTTGAATACCTTGTCATTGCCGCATCGCGGACAGCGCACGCCGTCAGGCCAGCGCATCTCAACGAGCAATCCCATGCAGGCTTCTTGAGTGCTGTACTGTTCGTGAATCTGTCGAAGGCTGATCATAAACTTACTTTACACCTATTTCGCGCGTGGTGTCAAGTCCGTAATAATCGCCAAATGCTTCCCCGAGAGGGTGAAAAGCTTCATCCAAAATGGGTGAAGGACTTCAGGGTTGTATTGATGGTTTTGGGTCACGGATTGCACAAAAATTCGAGAAGGATTTCAGCCTTGCGCGCGCGGTTGAGATGCGCGGCAACTCGTTTTCGGAGAGGGGGGCGGGGATGTTTTGTGTGGGACAGGTTTGGCGGGGGTTCGTTTGGGGCGCTTCGGATGGGGGTTGAAGCGGGTAGCCGCGGGTGGCGCTAGTCCGGGGGCGTGAAGACTTCCTGCGGTTCGATCACGCCGGGCAGCGAATGAGTACCCAGGCTCATCAGTGGAGTTTGGGCGGCGGCGGCGAAACTGGCCGACGTGACCACGCGGCGATCAAGCTTTCCCGCCAGCTTCTCGATTCTGGTGGCATGATTTACGGCGGGTCCGATCACGGTGAAATCGAGGCGGTTGGGCGCCCCGATATTGCCGTAGGTGACTTCCCCGAGATGGAGGGCGAGGCCGTAGCGGATTTCCGCGAGGCCGGCGGCAATCCGATCGGGATTGCGCGCGGCGACCGCCGCCTGCATCGCGCGCGCGGCGCGCAAGGCCGCCGCACAGCGCTGGGCGACCTTGTCGCCCTCGCGCAACTCGAATATCGCGAGCATCCCGTCGCCGATAAACTTGAGGACTTCGCCGCCCTCCGCCGCCACCGCGCTGACCGTTATCTCGAAATATTCGTTGAGCAGATCGAGCAGTTGATCGCGCGGCAGGGTGTCGGAGAGGGTGGTGAAGCCGCGCAAATCGCAGAACCAGATCACCGCGCGGATGGTCTCGCCGTCGCCGCGCTTGATCGCCCCGGAGAGCACCCGCTCGCCCGTGCGATGGCCGACGTAGGTGTCGAGCAGCGCTCTCGTGATGCGCCGATGGGTCTGCGCTTCGACCAGCACGGTGAGCATTTCGGCGACCTCGGCGAGGCCCGCGATCTCCGCGTCGGTGAATCCGCCCGGGCGATCGGTCAGCCAGCTGATCGAGTTGATCTCACCGCTCGAAAAGACCATCGGCATCGCGACGTAGTCGGTGCCGCCTTCCGCGCGAAACTCTTCGAGCACCGGGTAGTCGAGCGCGACGCCGGGATCCTCCAGACGCCTTCGTACCGCACGACCGGTCGGCGTTACCTCGGCCAAGGGGCTCTGCGTGAAGGCCGGGGTTTTTGCGATGCCGTGGACCGCGGTGCGGCGTTGCGCCGCGCCCTCTCCGCGGCGCCATACGTATGCGGTTGCGGCGATTTCCGGATGCAACGTACGGATCGCGCAGAACGCGCGCCAGAGCGGAATCCCCGCGTCGAGAACGCGCCGGCACATGTCGTCACCGAACTCGCGCATGTGGGTGTTGCCGCGTCCCTCGTGCAGCATCCACGCGACCACGCGCGCCGCGCCGGGATGGATTTCCGTGGTCATGCGTACGCCTGGACTATGCCGCGCGCGCGATCGCGCGGGTGAGGGCAGGCCGGTCGAATCGCGCGATTCAACCGGGCGCTACGCCTTCGCGCTCGGCCGGCTCGAGACCGCCTCATGCCAGCGCTTGACGTGATGCACGCCGTCGAGCAGCTTGAGCCCGCCGAGGTTGACGCCGAGATCGATCGCGACCTGCGCGGTGATGTCCGCGATCGTATAGCGCTCGCCCGCGATAAACTGCCGCTGCGCGAGGATCGAATCGAGCCATTCGAGGCGCTGCAGGCCATAATCGCGCCGCACTTCCGCGAACTCGGGAATCTGCTTAATCCGGGTTATGAACGCCGGATGCGTATGCTGGATGACGTTCGCGATCGGAGAGAAAATTTCGAGCTCCATGCGGCGGTTCCACATCTCGACGAAGGCGATGTCGCGCGGATCGACGCCCATCAGTGGAGGGTCGGGCTGGAGGCCTTCGAAGTAGCGGCAGATCGCGACCGATTCCGTCAGATAGGTGCCGTCGTCGAACTCGAGCACCGGCAGTCCACCCATCGGATTTTTCCGCATGAACTCGACCGTCCGGTTTTCGCCCTTGAAGATATCGACGTGGACGTAAACCATCTGGATGTTCTTTTCGGCGAGGAAGATCCGCACCCGCCGCGGATTAGGGGCCATCGGGAAATCATAAATTTTCATGATCTGACGATAAGAGCAGTCGCCGATTCGGGTCAAGCCGCGAATTGCCACGAAGGGATTACGCCGGTGTTATCCGGATGATGGCCGCGCGTTTGATCCGCTCGGTGCCGCCGAGCGATGGCCGAGAGCGCCGCTTTGACTAGGCCAGCAGGAGCTCGGGGTCGAGCGTTCGCAGCAGAAAGCGCTCGGTCTCGCTGACCACGCGATCGATCGCGCGTCCGCCGATTATCCAATGACCGCGGCCGGCCAGCGTGACCAGTCGCGCGCCGATCTCGCCGGCGAACCGGCTCACCCGCGGCAGCGGTGCGAAGGGGTCCGCGTCGCCCACCACGATCAGGCGCGGCGCGGCGTCGGCAAAGCGCGCAATTCGCACCCGCCCGCGCGCCGTCTCGAGCACCACCCGGCCGGCGTCGGCCACCAGCGCCTTGATCAATCCGGGCCGCTGAAAGGTTTCGGCGTCGGCGATAAATTCCCGCAGTTTTTTTCCGCGCGGAGGCTTGAGCGCAGCGCGGCCCAACAGCGCAATGAGGGTGGCCGGGCGCAGCAGCAGGGGCGTGGGAAATCCGGGCAACGCGGGGGCCAGCGCAATCGCGGCGCGTACGCGTGGACGCTGCGCGATCCCAAGGGCGAGCAGTCCGCCGACCCCGTGGCCGATCACGATCACGTCGCGCTCAAGCGCATCGACGGCGTCGTCCACCAGCGCCAGCATTGCCGCGAAATCGATTCGGCCGATGGACGGCGTCGCACCGCGGCCGGCCGCGGCGCGAAAGTCCGGCGCGCACACCTCCCAGCCACTGTTCGCAAGGTATCCGATCAGCGTCGCCAGATGGGCACGCGTGGTGAAGATCTCCGGCACCAGCACGATCGGCAGCGCGAACTTGATCGCCTTGGGGCGCTCGATCCGCGCGGTAAATCGTCCGATCGTGGTGTCCATGGTGTCCGGCTAACGGCGCGCGCTCCCTGGTGCACAGTCGGGATTGCGATCCGGCCGCGATTACAGCCTACCCGATTGCCGCGCGACCGGAACAAAAAGAAAAGGCCCCCTTTTTCAAGGGGGCCTTTTCCGTTTCACGAGGCATTGAGCCCCGGCTCATCGCAGCAGCAAGCCCGGCATCGGTTTTGAGCCTCCGGGTAATGCGGCCCGGAGGGAAAATTCGTTGGTTACTTCTTTTTGACGGGCTTCTTGGTGGCCTTTTTCTTTGCCATGGTGCTCTTCAGCTTTGGTTTGGATTTGGCTGCTTTCGTACCGGGCTTCTTCTTCATCGGCATAAGGGATCCTCCTCTGCGGTCGCTGCTGCTGGACGAGCGCAAAACTTATTCGCTTTCTGTGCTCATCAACTGGAACGCATTATAGAAACACGTTATGCGGTAATCAAGACCTTGGCGACATCTTTATAAACAAATTTTAAACTCGAAGTTCCTGCGGCAGACTCGATGCTTTCCGAGTTTAGAATGCTGTTCAGGCATAAGCAGTCTTGAATTGCGAATCCGCTATGTCTTACGATCGAACCGATGGCGAAGTTAAGCATGTTCTTACGCCGGGTATGGCTCAACCTAATCCTCGGCGGCGTCCTGGTGCTGCTGGTAATTAGCTGCATCGTGGCTCCGTTGGGCCCGCGCGACCTGGCCTTACTCCGCCAGCATCGAACTCAATTGGAAGCGGTGCGCGACCGCCTCATCGCCGAAAACGCCCAACTGACGGCACGTACGCAACGCCTCCAATCCGACGACGTCTTTCTGGAGCGCCTGATTCGCGGCGAACTCGGCTACGCCCGCGGCGACGAGCTGGTTTATCGTTTTCCACATCCGGAGCGCGGTGGGAATCAATAAGTACATTTATCCGTCATCTTGTTGAGCGGCTAAAACGCGCCGCGCGGGATCATGCGATACTCGCGCGCCGTGCGTTCGAGATCCTCGCGAAAGTCGGGATGCGCCAGATCGATAAGCGCGCGGACCCGCTCCGGCACCGATTTGCCCTTGAGGTTCGTGATGCCGTATTCGGTGACCACGTACATCACGTCGGTGCGCGGGGTGGTGACGATATTGGATTCCGCGATGCGCGCGACGATGCGGCTTTCGCGGCGGCCCTCGCGCTCGTAGGTTGACGACATGCACAGAAACGCCTTGCCGCCGCGCGAGGCGTAGGCGCCGCGCATGAATTGCAGTTGGCCGCCGGTGCCGCTGATCTGGCGCACGCCGGCTGATTCGGCGCAGGCCTGGCCGGTCAGATCGATCTGCGCCGCGTTGCAAATCGCCACCACCCGATCGTTTTGCATGATCCGATGCGGCAGGTTG
This sequence comes from Deltaproteobacteria bacterium, assembly GCA_021780755.1. Lineage (GTDB taxonomy): Bacteria > Desulfobacterota > Binatia > Binatales > Binataceae > JADMIL01. The sequence continues at coordinate 44,269 of JAJXYF010000003.1, forward strand.
GTATAGTCCACGGGCCCCGCGAAGCAGGCCGGATTGCGATCGAGAAAGGTGTACAACTCCGCCGACCCCGCGGCGAAGCAGTAGGCCATCTGGTAACGATCGAGGGCCTTGTGCGCGCCGGTTACCTTGCCGGCCTGGTAAAGCTTCATCAACGAGTCCACGAACATCTCGGTATGCACGCCGAGGTCCTTGATCGGCGAGTCGAGCAGCAGTTCGCAGACCGCATTGGGCATCGCGCCGATACCGATCTGCAGGCACGCGCCATTTTCGATCTCGGCCGCGATGATCTGCGCAATTTTTCGTTCGATCGGCCCCGCAGGCGGATTCTTCAACTCCGGCAGCGTACTGGTGCCCGCGTCAATCACGATCTCGACGTCGCCGAGATGGACCGCGTTCTCGACGCCGAACACATACGGCATCGCCGCGTCGGTCTCGACGATCACCTTGCGCGCCTTTTCGGTGACCGCCTTTTGATACGAGACCGATCCGCCAAAATTGAAAAAGCCGTGATCATCCATCGGCGCGGTCTTGATAATCGCAGTGTCAACCTGGAGGAAGCGCCGGTAGTAGTCGGGCGCCTCGCCAAAGTTCATCGGGATATGACCGCACAGCTCACGGTCGTGCATTTTTCGTTCGAGACCCGAAAAATACCATGAGTAGTAGCGGGCATGACGGGCCTCGGGATCGGCCTCGATCACGGCGCGCGGCCGCAGCGCCAGCGTGCCGCGAATCTTGAGGCCGTGGAGCTGTGTGATGCGCGCGGCCAGCGCGCGATCGAACACATCGGGCTGCGCGACGCCAAAACCGTAATCGATCCAGTCGCCCGACTTGACCAACGCCGCAGCCTCTTCGGCGCTCGCGGTCTTGCGTTTCAGTTCCGCTTCAAATGAAGATGCCATTCCGATGTACTCTCCCGTTGATAGATCGTGCGACGCCACGCGCGCGCTCAGCGCTTGACTACGACGCCCGCATAAGATTTGTTTCAACGCGCGATTCAAATCAATGCCAAGTGTTGAACCTGTGACTGCGGCGCCACCGGCCGAAAATCGCCGCGCCGCGCTGATCGTGCTGTTCCTGACGGTCTTCATCGACCTGCTCGGCTTCGGCATCGTGATCCCGTTCCTGCCGCTCTATGCCGCACGGATGCACGTGGGCGCGTTCGGCATCGGGCTGGTGCTGTCGATTTATTCGCTGATGCAGTTGGTCAGCGCGCCGGTGCTGGGACGCATTTCCGACCACGTCGGCCGCCGTCCGATAATTATGCTCGGCCTGCTCGGCTCGGCGGTCGGCTACGTGATTTACGGCTTCGCGGCGTCCTTCGCATGGCTGTTGTTCTCGCGCGCAATCCATGGGGCCTGCGCCGGCACGGTCTCGACCGCGCAGGCCTACGTCGCCGATACCACCGACGAATCGAACCGGGCGCACGGCATGGGCATGATCGGTGCGGCCTTTGGCCTCGGCTTCGTGCTGGGCCCGGCGATCGGCGGCCTGCTCGGCCATGCGAGTTTGCGGACGCCGGTATTTTTCGCGGCCGCGCTGACCTTTGCCAACCTGGTTTTCGCCGCGATTCGCCTGCCGGAATCGCATCGGCCGGATCCCGCCGCGCGCCTGGAGCTCGGGCACCTGGCGCGGCCGATTATTTCGCTGCCCCGCCAATTGCTGGGCCATCACCTCACCGGCCTCTTCACCATCGCCTTTCTCGCGACCTTCGCGATGGCGGCGCTCGAAGCGACCTTCGCCATTATGGTCCCCGCCATTTACGGCTACGGTCCGTCAGGGGTGGGCGGATTGCTCGCGTACGCGGGCCTGCTGCAAGCGCTGGTGCAGGGTTATCTGCTCGGCAAGATCGTCAAGCGTACAGGTGAACTGACGCTGATTCGCGCCGGGATGGTCGCGCTGGCGATCGGTCTCGCCCCGATGGCGAGCCTGTCGTCGCATGGGCTCCTCTTCATCGCGCTGGCGCTGGTGGCGATCGGTTACGGCTTCGCCAGCCCCTCGATCGCGAGTCTCATCTCGAAGCGCACCGAGCGCCGCCTGCAGGGCGAAGTCCTGGGCATCAATCAATCGGCGCAATCGCTCGCGCGGATCTTCGGCCCGATCGCGGCCGGCCTCGCCTACCAGACTTTCGGACCTGCCGCGGCCTATATTGGCGGCGGCCTCGTCGCGCTGTGCGCGCTCGCGATGACCCGCGACGCCGCCGGCTCAACGTAAGCGCTAACAGGGGAGACCATCACGAATAACTGGGTGCTCGTGTTCCACCTCTTCGGCGTGATTCTGTGGATCGGCAGCCTGCTGGTCGTGACCTCGATGATGGCGCTGGTGCCCGACGAGGTCGGGGTGGCCCGCGAGCGCCTGATCGTTATCGCGCGGCGGCTCTTTCACGTGAGCTCGAACATCGGCGCGATCGTTGCGGTGGTTTTCGGCGTTTTCCTGGTACTGCTCGACCCGAGCGTGATGTTGCACGGCTGGATGCATGCCAAGATCGCGCTGGTCCTGGTGCTGCTATTTTTCCACGTGAAACTCTACCGGCGGGTGATCGCGCTGGAGGACGATCCGGGCAGCGCCACGCGCCGCGAGTTCAGCATGATTCACGGCATCGTCAGTCTGTTGCTGCTGTTGATTCTAGTGCTGGTGCTGGTGCGCCCGTTCTAAAGCGCTACGCACCGGCGGATTGCCGGTAGGCGCGGTCCGCCGCGGCCAGCGCCGCGCCGCGTGCGACTTCGACACCCATCGACGCGAGGATCGTTTCGAGCGCGCCGAGCACCAGCGTCACATGCTCGCGCCGCGACGATTCGCCAAGCGTCCCGATCCGCCAGACCTTGCCCTTGAACGGCCCGAGGCCGCCGGCGATTTCGATATTGAAGTTGCGCAGCAGTTCGGCGCGCACCTGCGCGTCATCGATTCCCGACGGCACCTTGACCACCGCAAGCTGCGGCAGCCGATGGCCCTCCTGCGCGGCCGGTTCGAGGCCCAGCGCACTCAACCCCGCCTGCAGCGCCGCGGCGTTCTCTTGATGGCGCCGGAAGCGCGCATCGAGTCCTTCCTCGGTCACGATCCGCAACGCCTCGTAGAGCGCATAGTTCATCGTGATCGGCGCGGTATGATGGTACACGCGCTCGGCGCCCCAATATTTTTCGATCATCGCGAGGTCGAAATACCACGATCGGCATTTGCTTTTGCGCGCGCGCACGGCGGCCAGCGCGCGCGCGCTGAAGGTCACCGGCGACAATCCGGGCGGCGCGCTGAGGCCCTTTTGCGTGCAGCTATAGCAGGCGTCAACTTCCCAGCGGTCGATCTCGACCGGCACGCAGGCGAGCGAGGTCACGGCGTCGAGCAGCATCAGCGCGCCATACCGATGGGCCATCGCGCCGAGCGTCGCGACTGGCTGCAGGGCACCGGTGGAAGTCTCCGCATGGACGATACCGAGCAGCTTCGGCTGGTTCGCCGCCTTCAGCGCGGCTTCGATTCGCTCGGGCTCGATCACGCGGCCCCATTCAGCCTCCACGCGATGGACGCGGGCGCCCAGCCGTCCGGCAGCGTCGGCCATGCGCTCGCCGAACACGCCGTTGACCCCGATCACCACTTCGTCGCCCTCTTCGAGCAGATTCATCAGGGCGGTTTCCATCCCGGCCGAGCCGGTGCCCGAGACCGGGAATGTGATTTCGTTGGCGGTTTGAAAAACGGCGCGCAACAGCTTCTTGATGTCCTCCATCACACGGACGAAGTCGGGGTCGAGATGGCCGACGACGGGGGCCGCCATCGCGCGCATCACGCGCGAATTGACGTTGGAGGGGCCGGGTCCGAGCAACACGCGGGTGGCCGGTTGCAGTTCGGGAAACGATTTCGCAGTGTCGATATTATTCGCGGTCGCGTTCTCGGCCATCGCACCCACCTCGCCGCACATGCATCGCGCGGTCAACGATAAACTCTCGGTCCGCGTCGGTCGCGGCCGGAATTCAAGGATATTCAGCGCCACATTATGAACGCTTCGCGCGCGGGGTAAACCCCCGCCCCGCGTCGCCCCTGATTTTGATCAATAAGGTGTGCGGCATATGCGAATTTTCCCCTCTCCTTGTCCAGGGAGAGGGCAAGCGCGCTCGTGCGTGGGTGAGGGCACATGATTAGTCTGACGCGAGAAGATTGGTCCGAGATCTATTACGCGCTCGAAGCGAAATTGCAGGCGCTGCGGCAAGGCAAATACGGCCCCGAAGATGAACCCGGCCAGGACGCGCAATGGATTGCGCACCTCGACGCACTCCGAGCGAAGATCGGCCCCGACGGAAGCGTCGCGGCACATGAGGGCGTCGCGGGCACGAAGTGACGGGTTGAGAGTTTCTAAAACGTTTGGCATCCTGGTCCGCTGTAGATTTGGAGGGGCCGCAGGGTGGCTATAATACGTGAGTTGGAGCTGAGAGTCCCGGAAAAGTACACTCGACACACCGACGCAGAGGGTAGTACTTATTCCATTATCTATGAATCGGACGGGATTAAAGTCCTACAGATTGACACCTATGGCTCCAAGAGTCGCCGGATTCCCGGCAAGGTGAGCCAATCTATCCGGTTCTCCCCCGAGGGTTTGAAGCAACTGAGGAGAATCCTAAAGGAGCATTTCGAAGACTCATAAGGCTGCGTGCCTGCAATATTTCGTAAGCTTCGAGGCGCATCGTAGCTTGTGATCAGCCCGAACAATCTTTTCGCTAGTCTCTAACGCCCGCCTTCGCGTAAAAAACACCACCTCGCAGGGGAGCGCGGATGGAGATCGCGCCGGGGGGTTAGCCGGAGTTTTTGATCACTAGCGCCCCGTATTCTTCGAAGGTGAGGGTGCCGCCGAGTTGCTTGGCGAGGTCGCGCTCGCGTTCGGGCAAGGCGTCCTGAAGCGCATCGATGCGTTTCCACTGCGGGGCGGGCGGAGCCGCGCAGCCGGCCTGCGGAGCATACTTCGAGGTTTGCACGCGCTGGTATTGGTGGATGTAGCGCGGGCAATTGATGAAAGTTTCGGTGATGGTGACGCGGATTAACAGTTCCGCGCCGGCGAACTCCGCGAGCAACCGATCGTTCCGATCGATAGCCGCAATGCCATGCACTCGTACGCGATGCGGCGTCTCGAAATCGATGAACAACATCCCGACCTTGTGGCTGGTCGCGATATTGCCCATCGAGAGGAACATGCCGTTGCCATTGTAACTTGGGAACACGATGGTCGTGGGATCGACGACGCGGACGAAGCCGGGAGCGCCCCCTTTGTAAGAGCAGGTGGGATAGCCACGCTGATCGACTGAGGTGAGGAAAAACATGTCGCGGCTTTCGATAAAGGCCCTGGAGTCGTCGGGAAGCTGGGGTCGTACGACAAGCTCTTCGACCCGATCGGCGAGCCGAGTGGTATCAAACTTCTGTTGCAAGACCCGATGCTGTTCGCTGTAAATCTTGCTCATGCTCCGCTCCCCAAGCTTGAGTGTTTAGCTGGAAATTCCCTTTAATTCCATTTTCAGACTCGCATCGACACCGGGCGGTTTGCAAACACGAAGTTCGCTGGCGCCGGTTTGGGAGGTTGCCGCGGCGGCCGACACTAAAACGCGCCGGCCGTGCTACACTGCGCGCCGTGGCACCGACCGCCCAATCTACGATCGACGCGCGCCTGCTGGCCGAATTGCGCGAACTCATCGGCGACGACGGGATGGTCTTGCGCGCCACCGAACTGAAGGTTTACGAATGCGACGGCTGGACGCTCGAAAAGAGCGCCCCCGAAATTCTGCTGCGGCCACGCACGACCTCTGAGGTCAGCGCGATCCTGAAACTGCTCCATCGCCGCGGCATCGCCTACGTGCCGCGCGGCGCGGGCACCGGACTCTCGGGCGGATGCCTGCCGCTGGGCGCCCCGGTCATGATCTGCACGTCGCGCATGAACCGCATCCTGCAAATCGACTACGCCAGCCGGCGTATCGAGGTCGAGAGCGGAGTCGTCAATCTGCACGTCACCAACGCGGTCAAGGCGCGCGGGTTGATCTACGCGCCGGACCCGTCGTCGCAGGTCGCCTGCACGATCGGCGGCAACATCGCGGAGAACTCCGGCGGACCGCATACGCTGAAGTACGGCGTCACCACCAATCACGTGCTGGGCGTCGAAATCGTTCTGCCCGACGGCGAAATCGCCGAACTCGGCGGCCCGGCCGAAGAGCGCTGCGGCTACGACCTGGTCGGCGCGATCGTCGGTTCGGAAGGCACGACCGGAATCGTCACGCGGGCGACGCTGAAGCTGACGCGGGCACCGGCCGCGTATCGGACGCTGCTCGCAATCTTCGCCGATGTCGAAAACGCGACGCGGGCGGTCTCCGCCATCATCGCGGCCGGCATCATCCCCGGCGCGATCGAGATGATGGATCAGATGATCATCCGCGCGGTCGAAGCCGCCTTCCACGCGGGCTTGCCCGAGGACGCGGGCGCGGTGTTGATCATCGAGCTCGACGGCATCGCGGCCGGCATCGACGGCCACGCGCAAAAGGTCTCGGAACTGGTGCGCGGCGCCGGCGCCTATGAAGTTCGACTGGCGCGCGACGAGGCCGAACGGGCGACGCTGTGGAAGGCGCGCAAACGTGCCTTCGGCGCGGTCGGACGCCTGGCGCCGAATTACGCCACCCAGGACGGGGTGGTGCCGCGCACGCGATTACCCGACATCCTGCGCGCGATTATCGCGATCAGCCAGCGCCACAACATTCGCATCGGTAATGTGTTCCACGCCGGCGACGGCAATATCCATCCGATTGTGCTCTACGACGAGCGCGACGCCAGCGAGACCCAGCGCGCAATCGAAGCCGGCCGCGACATCCTGAAGGCGTGCGTCGAAATGGGCGGCAGCCTGACCGGGGAGCACGGTATCGGAGTCGAAAAGATGGCCGAGATGCCGCTGATATTTTCGCCCGAGGATTTGCTCGTGATGAGCGAGCTGCGCCGCGTGTTCGATCCCGATCAGCGGGCCAACCCCAACAAGGTCATCCCGGTACCCGGCGCTTGCGTCGAAGTGTCGGTTCCGCGCCGGCAGGTGGCGCTCTGAGCGGAAGCGGCCGATGAGCGAACGGGATCTTTCAGCACTCGCGCGGGAGCTCGAGGCGATCGTGGGCGCCGCGCAAGTGCGCGCCCCGTCGGCGCTCGAGGCGCGCGCCGCGTCGATCATCGTCGAGCCGCGCGACGCGAACGAGGTGGCCGAGCTGGTCCGCAAATGCGAGGCCGACGCGATTGCGCTGGCGGCGATCGGCGCAGCGCGCACGCTCGCGCAGATTCGCCCCGCGCCGGTCGCCGTGGGAATCTCGCTCGCCCGAATCAATCGCGTCATCGCCTACGAACCCGACGACATGACCGTGATCGCCGAAGCGGGACTCACGATCGGCGCGCTCAACCGCCTGACCGCCGCGCGCGGGCAACGCCTTCCCGCCGATCCGCCGGGTCCCGATCACACGACGCTCGGCGCGCTGGTCGCTGCCGCGCAAGCCGGTCCGCTGCGCCTCTCGGAAGGCACCGTGCGCGACCTGCTCATCGGTGTCCGCCTGGTCGGCCACGACGCGCGCCCCATTCACGGCGGCGGCCAGGTGGTCAAAAATGTGGCGGGCTATGATTTGATGAAAGTGATGGTCGGATCATTCGGCACACTGGGCATCGTCACGGAGACCACTTTTAAGGTGCGTCCGACTCCGGAACGCTACACTGTGGCGATTGCGCAGTTTCCCGATTTGGCTGCGGCCCTGGCCGCGGCCGCGGCGCTGCACGAGGCGGTCCCGCTGATTCATCTTGAAGTCGTCAGCGCGGCGGTGGCGGACGCTCTCGGCTACGAGGCCCTGCCGCAGGTCTTCGCGGGGGTTGCCGGGAGCGCGGAGGAAGTCGCGTATCTACTCACTCAGGCGGGCGCAATGCTCGGTTCCGCGAGCGCGATAATCGCCGACGCCGAAGCGGCGACCGCATACGAAGGTCTGCGTGATTTCGCCGCGGACGACGCCGCGATCGTCGCGCAAATAGCGGTCGCGCCGGCCGAACTCGCGGCTTGCCTGACGCGATCCGGCGCGGAATTTCGCGCCCATGCGGGATGCGGAGTCGCGCAAATCTTTACGCGCGACGCGTCGAATGCCGATGACCTTGGACGAACGCTCGCGCACTGGCGCGAGATCGCGCGCGGCGCGCGCGGAAATCTGCGGGTGCTCCGCGTCAATGACGATTTTCATCACGAGCTGAATTTTTTCGACGACCCGCCCGGCCCCGCGCTGGCGCTGATGCGCCGGCTCAAATCGACCTTCGACCCGCGCGGCGTCTTCAATCCCGGCTGCTTCGTCGGAGGCTTGTAACCTTTCCGCGATGGCGACGACACCGAAATTGGATCCGCCCGCTGGTACCGCGACGCCGGATCAAGCTCTGGCGACGGCGCGGAACGCGGTGGCAACGACGACCGCCGAATCGTCGCGTCCGTTGCGCGACGTGGTGAATTACGATCTGCTGCTCGATTGCGTCCATTGCGGACTTTGCCTGGAAGCGTGTCCTACTTATGTGCTGACGCGGGCCGAGATGGATTCGCCGCGCGGGCGGATCTATCTGATGAAGGCGCTGGCCGAGGGCACGCTCGAACTCGACGCCGACGCCGTGCGCCATCTCGATCTCTGCCTCGAATGCCGCGGCTGCGAGACCGCATGTCCGTCGGGTGTGCATTACGGGAAGCTGATCGAGCAGGCGCGCGTGTACGTCGAGCGCAACTATCGGCGCGGGCCGATCGAGCGGGTGCGCAACTGGGCGATTAACTCGATTTTTCCCTATCCGGCGCGACTGCGATTGTTGCTCGCGCCGCTGCGCATCGCCGATCGGTTGGGACTGCGGCCGTTGCTCAGAAAGCTTGCGCCGGGTGCGCTGCGCGACTGGCTCGACCTGCTGCCGGCGCGCGACCGTGGCGTCGAAGCGCAACGACGCAACTACGGCGTTGCGGGCGATAGCACGGCGAAGGCCGGTGCCGCGAGCAATCGTGCGGTGGCCGAGGCGCCATGCGTGGTGGTGCATCATGGATGCGTTGCGCAGGTGCTGACGGACTCGGAGAACTGGAACAGCGAGGGCGCGCTGGCGGCGGCGGGCTATCGCGTCGCGCGGCTCGAGCGCACGGTTTGTTGCGGCGCGCTCGACCTGCATAACGGCAATGTTGAGCGGGCGCGCGAGTTCGCGCGGGCGAACGTCAGCGAATTCAAGCGCCGTGACGCCGACAGCATCATCTCGGCGGCTTCGGGATGCGCCGCGGTATTTGCCGCCTACGGTGATCTGCTCAAGGACGATCCGGAGTTTGCCGACGACGCGCGTGAGGTTTCGGCCCGCGTCGCCGATCTGAGTTCGCTGATGATCGCGCGCGACTATCGGTTCTCGCGGGAGTTTCGCGCGCGCGTGACCTATCACGATTCGTGTCATCTGGCCCATGGGCTGGGCGTGCGCGAGGGGCCGCGCGAACTACTGCGCTCGATCCCGGGGGTCGAGTTGATCGAACTGGCCGAAGCGGATCTGTGTTGCGGGTCGGCGGGCAGTTACAACCTGACCGAGCCCGCGATGGCCGGCGAGCTGGTGCGGCGCAAGGCCGACAATATCGTCGCGACCGGCGCCGACTACGTAATCCTGGGGAATCCTGGATGCGAGCTGCAAATCGCCGCCGAGCTGCGGCGCCGCGGCGCGCGGATCCGCGTGATGCATCTGGCCGACTTTCTCGCGCTGGCCGATTCTTCCGCGGACGCGACCGCTTCGCCGCGTCTCTGACCGCGCCCTCAGCTCACATAGCCGGAGTGTTTGAGATACTCCGCGAGCAGCACGGCGCCGCGCCCCGCACCCATCGCGGCGTTATGGCTCACCAGCAGGTACTTGAAGCCGTTGGGCAGCACTTCGTCAACGCGGATGCGGCCGACCGAGGTGGTCATGCCACGATCGGCGTCGCGATCGAGGCGTGGCTGCGGACGCATCGGATTGCGATGCACCGTGATCATCTTTTTCGGCGAGGTTGGCAGGTTGAGACCGGTAAACTCGCGCCCGAACTCCTCCATCGCGGCGATCACTTCCTCGACGGAGGCGGCCCGCTTCAGCCCCACCGTCACCGCTTCCGTATGGCCCGCCAGCACCGACGCGCGGGTACAGGTGGCGCTCACCCGCAGCGGCAATTCCGCGATGGCGCCCGCGCCGATGCGGCCGAGAATCTTGCACGTCTCGATTTTTACGCGCTCTTCCTCGCGCGGAATGTACGGGATGATATTTTCGACAATATCGAGGGCGGGCAGGTCGCGGCCAGCACCTGAAATCCCCTGCATCGTGGTGACGATGGTGGTCTCGACGCCGAAGCGCTGGTCGAGGGCTTTGAGGGTAACGGCCAAACCGGTCGCGGTGCAGTTGGGCAGCGTCGCGATATAGCCTTTCCATCCGCGCCGGCGCTGTTGTTCGTTGACGATCGAGAGGTGGTCGAGGTTGACGCCGGGAATCAGCAGCGGTACATCGGGCTCCATCCGAAAGGGTCGCGCGGTGCTGATCGTCGGTACGTGTTTGGCGTAGAGCGGCTCGAGTTCTCGCGCCGCCTCGGATTCCACCGCCGCGAAGACCAGCCGGATATCGTCGAGGCGCATCGTGCGGGCGTCCTGCACTTCGAGCGCGAGGGCGGCGGCGGGCGGCTCTCCGCCGTCCACGTACCATCGGCGCAGGCCGCTGTCGGCGTCGGTGATCGCGTCCTCGAAGCGCTTGCTGGCGGAACGTTCGGAGGCCGCGAGCGCGGCGATTTCGAAATACGGATGGCCGTCGAGCGCCGCCAGCACCTGCTGACCGGCGATCCCGGTGGCCCCCACCACTGCGACTGGAATCTTCATCGATATAACTCGCATACCGGTGCGCCCGTTTGATATGAAGTCGGGCGCAGTACGTCCCCAAGAGCGTATAGGCGCGACTTGCCCGCGTCCAGATTATGCGACGCTGAAGCGGAGCGGGTGGCAATCGGATGCGCTTAAAGCCGCGTCGCGAGCCATTCGTCCACCAGCGCGAAGAGCTCCTCGCCCTGGCCGCTCAAGCGATGGTCGGCGCCCTCGAACAACATCAGGCGCTTGGGTTCGCCCGCGCGCTCGTAAATCAGCTCGGAACTGCGCGGTGGCAGGATGTCGTCGTTGGTTCCATGAACCAGCAGCAGCGGTTTGGGTGCCAGGTCGCCGACGACATGGGCGCCCGCGAGTTGACTCGAAATCGCGATGACGGCGGTCGCGACCGGGGTGAGCGTGCCCGCGTTGATGGCGACGGCGCCGCCGAACGAATGGCCGATGATCGCCGCGCGCCGATGCCCGGTGCCCTTGAGGAAGGTCAGGGCGGCGAGCGTATCGAGGAGGCATTGGTCGAAATCGTTGGGGACGCGATAGTTTACGCGGGCGACGGTCACGCCCTTGCGCGGCAGTTCGAGGCCGAGCCGCGGGTAGAGCATCGCGGGGCCGTCGAAGCCGCCGATCGCGCCGCTGACGCAGACCACCGCGCGCGACGCGGACTCCGCCGCATGCATCACGACCGGGATCGCGCCGCGGGTGGTGCGTATGGTGAGTCCGCCCGCCCCGGCGATTTCGTCCTCGGAGTCCACGCCGAGAATCCGCAAGTGGAGATTATCGGCGTCCATCGGAAGCTCGATGGGGATCGGCGGTGCGACTGCCGAGCGGTCCGCTCGCGACGGATGGATGGCGTATGCCACCGCCGTCTTTGGCCTGATCCGGCTGACCCGGATGGTGCTGCCGGCGGTGCGCGCGTGGGGTCAGCGGCCGATCGCCCCGCGCAACTCCGCGCAGCACTCCGCAAGCGCGCCCTTGGCCGCGTCGATCACGCCGGGCATCATCACAAAGCCGTGGCAGACGCCTGCGTAGCGCTTCGACTTCACCGCGACACCGGCTTTGCGTAACGCGTCGGCGTAGGCTTCGCCTTCGTCGCGCAACGGATCGACCTCGCAGGTCATCACGTAAGCCGGCGGCAGGCCCGCGAGACTCTTTGCGCACGCCGGGCTGAAGTAGGGATTCGTCCGGTCGGCGTCGGTATTCATGTAATGGCCGTAAAACCAGACCATGTCGGCGCGCGAGAGGATGTAGCCGTCCGCGGTGAATTCACGCTGCGACGCGGACTCATGCGCCCAGTCGGTGGCCGGATAGATGAGCAGTTGGAACTTGATTTGCGGGCCGCCGCGATCGCGCGCCATCTGCGCCACCACCGCCGCCAGGTTGCCGCCCGCGCTGTCGCCGCCGACCGCGACGCGCTTGGCATCGACGCCGAGCGCCGCCGCGTTGTCCGCGACCCATTTGGTCGCGGCATAGGAATCCTCCGGCGCGGCCGGAAACCTGGACTCGGGCGCGAGGCGGTAGTCCACCGATACCGTCACGCAGCCGGCGCCGTTGGCGAGCGAGCGGCACAGCACGTCGTGGGTCTCGAGATCGCCGACCACCCATCCGCCGCCATGAAAATAGACCAGCGCGCCCATCGGCGCCGAGCCTGCCGGAGTGTATATGCGCACGGGAATCTGCCCGCCGGGCCCCGGGATCTTGCGGTCCTCGACCTTGGCGACCTTTTCGGGCGCTCCCGCGACCAGCCCGATCAACGCGTTGATACCCGCGCGCACCTCTTGCGGCGACCCGGCGTGAAACGGCTTTGCCTCAGCCCCGGCGAGCTGGTCCAACAGGGTTTTCATTTGCGGGTCAAGTTGCATTGCCGTCTCCTCGTTCTGGGGCCTTGGGCCGCACGACGCGTCTCCGCCATCGGGGAAGCTCGGCGCGCGGGCTTGCCTAGTGTTTAAGAAATTGCGGCGCTGACCGCAAGCGCAATTTCTCACGCCCGCGATGGTTTCTGGTCCGGCGCAAATCGTAGTAGCCTGCCATCGCCCGCATTTCCGGAGGACCATCCGCGTCGCCCGGGGAAGGTGAGCGCGCGAAAATCGAAGATGCCGGAGGAAGCGTCAAATGGCAAAAAAGACCGTTGATTTCACTGAACTGTTGAAAGATGCACCGAAGAATTGGGGCCGTTGGGGCGCCGACGATGAGATCGGCGCGCTGAACTTTCTGACCAAGGAGGAAGTGCTCCGCGGCGCTCGCGCGATCCGCAGCGGCAAGGTCTTCATGCTCGGCGTGCCGCTGGCGCGGCCGGGCGGCGATCCGCTTTATCCGAGTCGATCGCAGCCGATTCGCACCATGGCGATGGACAAGGGCTTCTACAAAAGCGGACTCGCGAAGCCGATGGCGGGCGGACTCGAATACGCCGACGACGTCATCGTGATGTACCTTCAGGGGACTACTCAGTACGACGCGCTCGGCCACGTCTGGTACGACGACAAACTATACAATGGCTATGACACGACCACCACGATCGGCGGCCTGCAGAAATGCTCGATCGAACCGATCGCGAATCACGGCGTGGTTGGCCGCGGCATCCTGCTGGATATCGCACGGCTCAAGGGCAAGCCGCATCTCGACGCCGGGGAACCGATCACGATCGCGGACCTCGAGGCCGCCGCGAAACGTCAGAACTGCGTAATCGAAAAGCACGACATCCTGGTGATCCGCACCGGCTGGCTCAAGCGCTTTTACGACCACGGCTTCGAGGGCATCTTCCCCAAAGGCCAGATGAAGGAACCGGGACTCGCCTACAGCCCCGAACTGGTCAACTGGTTCCATCGCATGGAAATCCCGTCGATCGGCAGCGACACCATCGCGAGCGAACAGACCATGCACGAGGAGACCGGCACGATGATCCCGCTGCACGCCGCGCTGCTGCGCAACCAGGGCGTAATCTTCAACGAAATCGATTGGCTCGAAGACCTCGCCGACGACTGCGAAAAGGATGGCCAATATACATTCCTGTTCGTCGGTGCGCCATTGAAGGTGGTGCGCGGAGCCGGGTCGCCGGTGAATCCCGCCGCCATCAAGTGATTCAGTTTTTGACTTGTTTCAGTTTTTGCCGGCTCCTTCGTCGCAGTGAGATATCATCGCAGGAGATCTTTGCGCCGACAGGTTTTGGCCGCGATAGTCACTCGCAAGGTAAAGTTGCTAAGCCGTGAAGTATTAGAAGTTAGTATTCGAGGGGGCGGCGCGGGTGAACCCGCGCCGCCCCCCTCGCTACTCAGTGAGTAATGCGATCCGGGGTCGAAACGGCGCGCGGAGGTCAAACCAGGCGGGCGAGGTCAGCGAAAAATTCGGGATAGGTCTTGGCGACACAGCCGGGATTGCGGATGCGCATGCCCGGGACCTTGAGACCGACCACCGCAAACGCCATCGCGATCCGATGGTCGTCGTAGGTCTCGATCGCCGCGGGCCTGAGCGCTGACGGCGCGATCTCGAGGCCGTCGTCGAATTCGCGCACCGCCGCGCCGAGCCGACGCAACTCGGTGGCGATCGCGGCGATCCGATCGCTCTCGTGATGGCGAATGAAGGCGACCTTGCGAATCCGCGTCGGCGAATCGGCGAACGGGGCGAGCGCGGCCAGCGTCGGCACCACGTCCGGCATCGCGTTCATCGCGACGTCGAGACCGCGCAGCTTGCCGGTACCCGTCACCGCGACCGCATCCGCATGCCACGTCACGCGCGCGCCCATCTGTTCGAGCAGATCAAGAAAGCGCGCGTCGCCCTGGACCGACGCCTTCCTGAGGCCCGGGATCGTGACGGTGCCGCCGACCACCGCGGCGGCTGCGGCAAAATAGCTGGCGGCGGTCGCGTCGGGCTCGACGGTAAAATTTTTCGCATGATAGTGCTGCCCACCGGGCACCACGATTTGATCGCCGGTGAGGGTGCTGGCGGCGCCCCAATCGTTCATCAGCCGCAGCGTCATCTCGATAAATGGACGCGCGGTGTCGCCGGCGACCGTGAGCGTGAGGCCGTCGCGCCAAATTGGCGCGGGCATCAGCAGGGCCGAGACGAATTGCGACGAGAGGCTCGCGTCGATGGCCGCGACGCCGCCGGTGAACGATGCGCTGGTCGTATCGATCACGATCGGCGGGCAGCCGTTGCCGAGTTCGCTGACGACGTCGAGGCCGAGCGCGCGCATCGCGTCGATCAGGGCGCCGATCGGCCGTTCGCGCATGCGGGCGTTGCCGTCGAGGCGATAGCGCCCGCGCCCGAGGGTGAGAAAGCCGGCGAGGAAGCGCATCGCCGTGCCGGCGCCGCCCGCGTCGAGCGTCGCGCCGGTCGAAGGAATGGCGCCGGCACTGCCCACCACCGTAATTTTGCGCGCTTGCTCGTCGGACTCGATCACGAAGCCGAGCGCGTCGAGCGCGGCGACCATCCGGCGCGTGTCGTCGCTGATCAGGGCGGAGTCGATCGTCGATCGCCCCGTGGCCATCGCGGCGAGCAGCAAGGCGCGATTGGTGAGGCTCTTCGAGCCGGGTACTTTGACCGTCGCGGCGAGCGCGCGCGTAATTGGAACGATTGCGATTTCGTCAGCGGCCACGATGAGGTTGAGCTTAGCTGTCCTGAGAGGGTCGCGTGAACTAGTAAAACCAATCGCGATCGGAAGAGGGACCGAAGATTGCCCCGACGAACCGTTCGATCTCGAGGTTGAATTTCATGATTACGTGATCGGAGCCCGCGGTGAGCCCGAAGCCGGGTCCAATGTTGTACTCAATTCCAAGCAGCTTACCCCACACCACCGGGAAGATGTAATGCTGCTGCTGGCGAAGCGGATCGTTGTCGTTAATCAGCCCGATGCCTCCGTAAAACTCCACGCCCGGCGATAGAGAGCGCATCCAGCGGTAATACGCGCCGTTGCGATAGCCGAATTCGAATCCCTGGTTGTGCCCGTCGCCTACCAGCACCTTCTCGAAAACCGGATTCACGATTAAAGACAGCCGGCCAAAATCCTTTTCGATAATCGGCTTCAACTCGAGTTCCAGGTCCGCGTCGTCGAACTGCGGCGTCTTGTGCCATTCCAATTCGGCGTACCAGCCTAGGTTGACCGGCAGCACCTCCTCGTCGAAGAGCCTTCCGCGCAAGCGAAACTTGTCGCCCGCCCACCACATGCCGTGTCCGCTCGGCTGCGCGAGACTGAGGTAGGCGGCCGCCTCGATGCGGTCGGTGAGGCCGTACGTCACGGCTTCGCCGCTGTACCACAGGCCCTGGCTTCTGAAGGTTCCCGAAGCGGTGCCGTT
Organism: Deltaproteobacteria bacterium; assembly: GCA_021780755.1. Classification (GTDB taxonomy): domain Bacteria; phylum Desulfobacterota; class Binatia; order Binatales; family Binataceae; genus JADMIL01. Next base: position 60,401 of record JAJXYF010000003.1, read on the forward strand.
GCCGCCCTGGCTGTGCCCGTTCGCGATCACCGCGTTGTCGGTTTCGATTTCGATCATCCCGCGAGACTCGGTCGCGTAGGGATATACCTCGAACTCCCACGGATCGATTTGCGCGGCAGCCGTGCGCGCCGTCAACAGCGACGCGACCACCAATGTACTCATCATCAGTGAACGCAGATTCAACTTCGCCCACCTCGCATCATTGCGATTGTCCGTTCGCGTTGCCCGTCAGTGCGGTCTCGATCCACCGCTGTAATCGCGCGCGATCGTCCGCGCTCAAGCGTGCGCCCGGATGCATCAGCGTGTACGACTCGGGCGGCATCACCCGATCTTCCAACGCGCGCCGCATCCACTCGAGTTTGCGCTGCCGCGTGCGCGGGTAATATCCGCCCCATTGCGAGAAGTTCACTTCCTTGCGTCCCCGCTCGACATCGTGAAGGACCATCCATGACGACGGCGCGACGTGGCTGTACCATGGCCATCGCGTCTGGTTGGAATGGCAGTCGTAGCAACTACGCCTGAGTATCGCGTTGACCTCGGACGGCGCCGACAGTTCGCCGTTCGATGGCGGATTCGTGAGCCCGACGGGCTTCAATTGGGCGACCGCAAACGCCACCGCCAACGCGGCGGCGATCATCACTGCTGGCTTGCTAATCAATACGGATGTGGCGGCCGGCGGCCGGTCGCTACTTCGCGACTATGCTTCCCTCGCGCACGTCCTGGTGGAAATCGTCATAAAAGTCATAGTTCCCGGCACTGAGCGCCGGCAGTCCGACGGTGATCGACTCGCCCGGCGAAAGCGCTTTCTCGCGATTGAGCTTGAAGCTTTCGAACTCGATCGTTTCATTGCTTGCGTTGACCACCTTGATGGTCAGCGCATGTCCCGCCGGCACGGTCAGCGATTGCGGCGTGAACTGATGGTTCTCGAAACGGATTTCCGAGGCGTCGGTGCCGGAGGCGAACGACGGCGTGCACAGCGCTGCCAGACTGACGGTAGCGGCGACGGTGAGAATAGATTTTACTAACGGCCTGCGGGGCATCGAGGGCTCCTGCGGTTTTGATATTGAGAATGATTCTCAGTTTCTTAACAAACCCCCATCCAATCGTCAACCCTGTTGTGTGTGTGTGGCGTGTGGCGGATCACTTGAGTTTGGCAATTCGATCGCTTGAGTTTGGCAAAGTCTCGCGCTTAGACACGCTAAGGCGCGCGCGCCGCCTGCGACGGGAAACCATAAACATCGAGTTGAAGGGGTCTTAACTGGCCGATATCGATTAGCGTAGCTTATACCACGACGCGCGCTAGCGCCCCCGCTCCCACGGCGGCAGATCGTTAGCCTGCACGTTGCTCACCACCAGAATCGGAATCACCAGTGTGACGCCCGCCGGAAACACCGGCGTCAGCGCCCCGCGCCCGAAATTCGCTGCGACAATCGGCGCGAACAACGTCGCGTCGCCATAGTACTTCCAGGCCAGCGAATCGAGCCGGTCCCCCTGGGAAGTTATGTGCGTGATGAACAGACCACCAGTATAGTTTGGCGGGAGAACTGTCATCGTGGCCGCTTAGTAATTCCTCGCTTTATTGGAATCGATGCAAATGGGATTTCCGGCGGGGTCGCGGGCGACCAGGCCGTTAGTCAACCGGGCCAGCGCGTCGGCGTTGGCTTCGCACCTTTGCTCGGTTGCGACCGGCGGGGTCAGCGTTCTGAAATTGCCATTCAGGTCCATTATGATCGCGTACCAGAACGGCGCCGTGACGATCAGGGCTTTGACTATGATGTTCTTCATCATCGGCCTCCCGCTCATCAACCTGAGAATACCCGCGAACTTCCGCTGGTGATCGTGCCGCTGCCGGCCGGGCAAGTCGTAGTATCGCCAACGCGCGCGATCCTAGGGCCGCCGCCGGCAAGATTTACTTGCGCAGCATCTACATTTACCGTCGCGCCGACCACGTTCACCGTTGGGCCAGACACGCTCACGATTGCCGACCCTCCCGCCTCGACATTGACGTTGGCGTTTCCACCGTTGACGACCACGTTGCCGCTCGCATCTACGGAGATCGTCGAGCCATGCGCCGTGATATTCAGTGTGCCCGCCGTGCCCAGCGCGATCGCCAGCGCGTGCGCCGCACGGTCGTACTCAAAGGAGGCCCCGTCTTTGAAGGTCCAATGTAGCTTGTCGGCGGTCATCCCGGGTGGCGGCATATCGACGGTCGAGTAGATCGCGCCGAGCACCGCGCCGTCCTCCTCATGCTCGTCCATCAGGCAGACCACCTGCTCGCCGATGTCGGGCATGTGATATGCCTTGTCGTCCTGGCTCTTGGTGACTATCACCCCTAGCCACCAGCTGGTCACCTGGTCGCGGTCGGGAAAGGTCACCCGCAGGCGCCCGTTGGCCGGATCCAACTCCTTCACGATTCCTACTCGAAAACTCATTTCTGAATCACTCCTTTGACTCTCCGTATTCCTTCGCCGCCGATACCAGTACCAACGCCAAAACCGCGAGAATTGCCGAATCGAGTCGGTCCTATCAGCGCAGATAGCCCGTGTGCCGCGAGTCGGATTGCTGCTCGTTCGTCACCGTCGGGTCGATATCCAAAAGCAGGGCGCGCATGGCTTCGTAAGCCTCATCCGATAACCCGCCGGTGCGCTTTATCCCCTCGATCTTTTCATTGGCGGCGCGCTTCTGTTTCTCCAGGCGCTCGCGCATCTCTTCCGCCCATTTTTTTTGCGAGATCGTCGCGCGGCCCAAGTCCGCGATCGCGCGTGCGATACGGGTGAGCTGACCGTCTTCAATACCCTCAGCCTCGACCAATACGCCGAAAATCTTCTCTTGAACCAGCCTGACCAAGGCATCCGTCATCGCGCCCTCACGGTCCGGGGCAGCCTCAGCTAACGCGTGCGCCTGTTTGGTAGCGATCGAGATCGTTTTCATCCGCCGCTCGAACGCGCTGCCATACCGCTGAAGGCTCCCGCGCGAAATTCTAAAGCCTTGCTCCCCGAGCCACGCTTCAAGTCCACGATAATCGCTGAATGACCCTGTAATCAGCTTTTGATCGAGCTGCTCGCGCAGCTCCACCGGAAGCGCCGTGACGACCTTGGACCGCTGCATCACGACACCTTCCCAGGGCGTGCGACGCCCGCCGGCGCCGCCGCCGTATATTCCACAACCGCAACGCCGGCCGCTGTCGCCTTGGCGAATTGCTCGCCGTCAACTTCGCCGATTTCGATCAACCCGAGGTCGCGAAGGTAGGCCAGCTCGCGCCGCAGCTCGGCTTGGGAGAACGGCAGATTGAGATCGGAAAGCACGCGCCGGATGATGCCCTCGTTGACGCCAACCGGACGGCCGGCGTCGATCACCCGGAGCATCTTCCATCGCGCATCTTCACGGCGCATCTGTTCAATTTCCATTTTTCAAAAGCTCCGTGCACGCGCCATTACTCACTCGTACTTTGCTCGAATCATCGCGCGCATCCAGTCCGCCTCCACGTCGAAGACGGCGCACGCATCCTCGAACTTCACGAGCGCGCGCCGCCCCGGATTGAACAACCAGTCGGCCGCGTCCGCTGATAAGCGCCCGCGCCGCGACCAGTCGGGATATCGAACTCCCGCGCGCCAATCCGCAATAGCAAGTTCGATCATCGCAATGGCTATGAGTTGATTGCACGTCTCCAATTTCCAAATGAGGCCGGGCGAGCGGTGCTGAGCGGCTCAACTCAACGCCCGCTACGCCGGCGACCGGCGCCAAATAGATGATCGCACCCAGCCTCAAAAATCACTGCCATTGGCTTTGCTTTTTAACGCCCGGCATGTTCGCCCGAGGGTTGACCCGATCCACATACGCCGGCCCGATTCGATCGAGCGCCCCGGTCAGCATCGCCGACGCGCGCGCGAGCGTTTTCCAGGCATCCGGCGCGTTCGGTTTCGAGAGAAACTCAAGTATCGATTTCTGCGCCTCATGCACGAGTTGGCGAGAATCGATCGATTGATTCTCCATCTCGCCGCGGTGTTCCTCAAAAGCCTCGCCAACTATCTGCGGGCCAATCATTCCGGTGGAATTTTCCTTGCGCGTCTGCGACGAAAGGATCATGGGCTTACCGGCGCGAGTCTCGGCCACCTGCGCGGCAAACTGCGCCTCCGTCACTCCCTTTTCCCGCAAACCCATGCGCCGGTACACTTCCCGCTGATCTGCCGTGAGCGCGCCGACGAAGGTTTGCGCGCCTTCGCGACGCGACGCCGCGAGCGCGGGCAGTTGGCTCAGCGCCGGATTGTTCGTGAGCGCGGCGCGCCTGATCCGAATCGCGCGACCGGTCTGGGCGCCAGCGGCGGCGCCCACTGGAGGGTCAAACTCAAAGACCGGCGATATAAAGCGGTACTCTTTGGACTTAAGCGCAGCGGCGCCGCGCGCGGTCCACTCCACGCGGCCCTGAATCGCGCCTGCGACCGCGCGAAACTCGCGAATCCAACCAGCCGCCGGTGCGGGCAAACCCTGCGGCGCCGCGCGGTCCGTGGCATGGTCGAAGTCAATCGGCACGCCACCGGCCAGCACTTGCCGGCTCTCCCGGACGACGGCCTGCGGATCGGCATTGTAAAATGGACCGCGCCCGTCGTTGGTATAAAACGTTCCCGCGGGTATTAGATCGATCCACTCAGTACTCGGTGAAATCATTTCTTAACTCTCCTCGCGATCGCTGAGCGAGCAACTCATCGACGGGCCGTGCGATTTTTTGATTTTAGGGCGTCCGAAACTCATCATCTTGAATCCTCAGTTAAGAAACGCTTAGTCAGTCCCGCCCCGCTCGGCACATTTCAAAGAGCCGTTTCTCGAATGCGGACAAGCTGGTGCCGAGGCGTTCGATCCTCTGCGCCCGGTCGCCAAGCCGGTAAGAAATGTCATTGGCGAGTTCGCGGAGCTGATCGAGCAGGTGTTGCGCGACTTCTGTCGGATAATCCTGCTCGACGATCCGTTTAATAATCGAGGTCACGTTCTCGGCCGGCATGATTAACGCACGGCGGATCGCGCCCGTCAGCTTGGCCTCGACCTCGTCGAGCGCCACCCGCTGCTCCGCCGGCATCACGCTAAAACACCATCCCGCCGAAAACGCGACGCGCCATCCCGGTTAATCCCGGCCGACGCGCGCGACGAGCCCGCGCCGCGCGCGGATGTTCCTCGCGCCACGCGGCGTTCCGGCAACGGCCGCCTTTGCAATACCTTTGATTCGTGCGGGAGCCGGGCATCGGTTTCCCGCACCTCCCGCACAGCCGATTTATTTCCGCCACCCTTCATCCTCATCCGCCTAAAGCGTTGGCAACGCTTTCTTAGGCTATCTCCGGCCCGTCCGCCGCCGGTTTTGAAGCCCGCCTAGGCGGGCATTCGGCCGTGCACAGGAACCTCCCGCATCTCGCCCTCCACCATTTCGATTCGGCGTATCGGCCCAAATTTAGCGAGCCACTCTGCGTCCGGCACCTTCGACCATGCCGGCCGTAGCCCGAGCCTCACCTGCTCGCGGCTGATACGGCGCCCGGAGAGGCCGAAACCGTTCCAATCCACGGAATCAATTTTCTCGCCCGGCTTCACGCGCCGGAAAGCCGCATCGCGGTCCTGGGAGTCCCAACCGTGATTCTGAAAAATTCTCTCCCATTTTTCCCGCTCCGTCGGTTCAACTTCCACAGTCTGCAACCCCGAGTAGCGAAATTTGCGATCGAAGTCGGCCAGCGCTTTATCGAGCTGGTCAAAATTGGATCGTCGCAACGCACTAACAATCGCCTCGCGAGCCTCCGTGATTATCGCGATTGCCTGGGGTTTTTTGGTTTCGTGAACCGGAGACGCCGCGATGGCGCGAAACCTGCGCTCCGCACGCCTCTGCAGCGCCAGCTCTGGATCAAGAATCGCCGCCGACCCGGCCTCGATCACCTGCGCCAGCTCATTAGCCACTTGCTTTTCTACTTCCATCATCCTCAACCCATCCCTCACAGTCAGTTCGTGTTATGCAGTTACGAATCTCAGTTCACTGCCGGACGTTTGAGGCCCTCCGCGTCGCAAAAGTTCTGAAGCAGGGCGACCAGCGTTCCGGTCTCGCCGATTATTTCCGTCACCTGCGCAGCGGATGGCAGCGACGAAATGTATGGGTCCGGGAAATGAAGGCGCCCTGTACATTTCTCCCATTGGCCCGCCAAATCCATGAGGCGTTCCCAACCGGCACAGGGGGAGAGTTGCGAGGGCCCGAACGTGAGCGCCTCAGCCAGATCCTCCCGCGCGTATCGAAGCTTTGCGGCCAGAGTGCCGAGCGATTCTCGAAAGGCAGCCTCATGTTCGGCCAACTCTTCTCGCTCAGACTTGGCGGCGCTTCCTCCCACGCCTTCCAGCCACTCAGGCTGCTCGGCCCCATCGGGCGCGATCCGGCGCGACGTTATCGCAAAAGCCCGTTTTTCGCTGTGATACCGAAAGCTCGCAGCCGCGAGACTTTCGATATGCGCGCGCAGAACTCCCGTGATTTCCAGTTCCCGATGCGTACCGTCGCCAGACGCTTCCTCTTCACCGGACGCGCTGCCAACACGCTCCGTTGCATCACCCGCCGCACCACTCTTTTTTGCCTTTGCTGCTGCATCCATTGCGAAAATCCTCCTGCGAAAACGTGACTGACTATTTCACTCCAACGCGGCCGGCCGGATTGCCGGCACGTGCTATCAAAAGTTTGTCCCCTGGTTCGAGCAGGCTGCGCAGCGCAGCGGCCAGCCGTTCCGGCAGCCCATCCGCGTCGGCGCCCATCAGATGGACCACACGCCGCAAGTCGAAAAGAAACATGCTCATGTGATCGTGGAGGTCGGCGCGCTCTCCCTCCGCGCAATGTTCCATCTCTGCGGCGAGGGTCGCGAGGTTGGCGATCAGCCGGACTGCAAATTCTTGACGAATCGCGTTGCCGGCCTCCGGCATTACGCGCCAGACGAATGCGCGATCATCGAGAAACTCGATGATGCGACCAAGGGTGGTGCTATCGATCCGCGTTTTCTCTGCGAGCCAGTTGTCGAGCAGCTCCGAGGGCACGCCGACCTCGCGCGCGACCGCGCCGGTCGGAACCATCTCGTTCACCGCCAGCAACCGTAGTTCTTCGCGAACGTTCCGGGCCATTAGACTGCCGCTTGTTTCTGCTGCTCGCGCCGTATCCATCCTTTTAACGCCTCGATCACTCGGTTCATCGCCAGCGCGTCGGCCCACTCGATCCGATCGAGTCCCGTCAGCTTCGCCGCGAATTTTCTCAATCCAGCATCGCTCGGATCATTGAGCACGCCCATCTCGCCCAGGTCGCGCCAAAGTGCTATCGCGAGCCGTTCTTGCGGCTCACCCGATCGCCCTTCATTGCCGACCGTTCGATGCGATCGCGCGCCCAGCGCGCGCAACCGATCGAGCACCGCGCCACGCTGGCGTGCATCCAGACCGGCCGCCGATTGCTGTCCAGTGATCCCTTTCAAAAATTCCCGATAACCGTCGCCAGTGATTCCCAGCTCCGCCGTCCGCACGTGAATCGCCGCCAGCTCCGCTCGCCGCCGCTCCTCCGGTGCTTTTTTTCGATGCGCTTGCATCACGCAGCCTTTACGGCACCCTTAATCGCCGCCTGATTGATCGGTTCTTTGCCCTCGTCGCTCGCCGCTTTCGCGATCGTTTTCGTTGCCGGCGGCGCGATGCGCTCGGGCTGAAGCGTTTGGCCGGTCAGCGACAGCCATTCCGCTAGACCGATACGATCCAGACCGGCCGCCGCCGCGACTTCCTCAACCTGGGTGTATGCGCGGAGTAACGAACGCGCGGATCCGCCCGCCGTCTTGAAAATATGGCCGATCAATCTGGCATCGATTTCGACTTCCGCGAGTTCCGATGCGAATAGCTGGGCATCGCGGATTGAGAGTTTCGGCAGCTCGATATCGGCGACGACGCGCGAAGTCACGGCCTCCATCGAGCACGACTTCGGAGCAACGAGTGTATGCCGCAGCTCACGCGTGCAAAGGAAAATAAGGGGTGCGCCGCTCGCATCTCCACAGTCGCGCAGCACGTCGATAAGCCGCGGACTCAGGCGGAAGCAATCGTCGATAATCAACGGCGGGGCGCCGAGATCTCGCAGCTCGCGCACGATCGCGTTGAAGCATTCAAAATTCTGGTAGAAATTGCCGACGCCGCCGCGAACAATTGCTTCGTATAGGAGGTTGAGCAGCGCGCGCACCGTCATCTCGCAATTACACGAAATGAACGGCCAGTCGTGAAGCGTCGCGATCTGACGCCCGAACGTGGTCACTCCGCACCCGCTCACTAACGAGCTGACCAGAACTATCTCGCAGCTCCCATTCTGCCGGCGCGAAGCGTCCGCGCGCTTCGCCGCTTTCGCCATGACGGGAGCAGCGCTGTACAGCACGACCGTGTCGGATTTCATGCCGACCTCCCGATCCCAAGGTCGAGGTCGTCGCCGAAAGCCTCGTACACCTTGATAAAGCGCACCTGCTCTATAGTCAGTTCCGCCCTTGGAATCGCCGACAACCGCTCGTATTCGGCGCGGCGCCGGGAGGCTAAGTCATTCGCCGGACGCAACTCGGTAGGCTGCTCGATCTGCGGGCGAAACAGTCTGACGACCTTGGAATCGACCAACTCAGGCGCGGGCGGCGGATCGGGTAGCAACGCGGTCACTTCGCCGAGCTTCATCCGCCGCTCGTTTTCGAGAATCCCAAGATGATATTTTACGTTCTGCCGCTTGAGCCGGGCGTGCTCGCGCGCCGCCTGGGTATCGTTAAACCCAACGGGCAGAACGCAATGCGCTGCGCCAACGTATTCGCCAGTCAAGCGATAAACGTGAACCGGCTCGCGCAAGCGCTGCGGATCGAATCGGACGGTAACCTTTTGCCCGCCGAGCAGAGCGACTACCGGCGACGCGCCCAGCTCGTCGCCATACCGATTTTCGCCGGTCAGTCTAAATGTCCCGTCGCGGTCGCTAACCTGAACATTCTGCACCGCCAACAGAAACAGTCGCTTTTGCTGCTCGGTCGGCATGCGTCGCGCCACCTTCGCGAGACCTTCCTCGAATGTCGCCCAAAAGCTTCGGCCGCTGCAATTTTTCGCACGACGCCCCGGCGCGGTCCTGATCGCACGCATCTGCTCGTCAAGGACACTCAGGAATAGTTGGAGCGGAACGGCGTGCTCGCGGGAAGCGGCGCGGGCCAACTTCGGGTGCTTATCGACGCGGTCCCTAATCTCGCGATGGAGTCGCTCGATCGGCTTGCTCTGGCCGTGACGCGGGAGCGCCCAGTGGACCCGAATACCGCAAAGTTCAAATACTCCCGCTGGCTCATCGGGCATTAACTTGAATCGGAACCGGTGCTTGATCCGTCCGCTGAGCCAATGGGCGGCGAAGCCCATGCCGTTATCGAGATAGACTTCGTCCGGCAGGCCGTGCTCGATCGCATCGCCAAAGGACAGGCGCACCAGGTCGAGATTCTCTGTCGAGGCCACGCGCCAAGCTAAAGGCGCGCCACTGTACAAATCGATCCAGTGAACCATGCACGCGCGCGATCTCGTGCCGTCCGGCCAAATGACCCAGATCGCGAACACCATGCCGTCGCTTCCGTAGGCCTGACCCGCGTGAAATACAGAGCGATCACGTTCCTGCGCGGGGAACGTGTCCTCCAGCGCACGCCGTCCGTGGCGCGCCGCGACGATCGCCTGCGGCGTTAAGTCGCGCCGCATTCGTCTGAGAATTGTCGGAAGAGAGGGGACATCCAGACCTTCACCCGCAGCGATGGCCCTGGTGTGCTCGTAAGAGCGGGCGGCGGATGGTCGCTCTAGCCGCAGATAAAAGGCCCGAAAGATGTCATCGATTCGCGACGGATACGAGGCTGACGACGGATTGCCGGCGTGACGATCGAGCAGCTCGGGCAGCCAGTCGTCGGGTCGCGCTCGATCTACCCACCGCAGCCAGTTGCGGACTGAGGAGACGGAAATCCCAAATTTCTTTGCGGCGATCGCGCACGCTTCCTGCTTCGTGTGCAGCTTCGAGGCGCGTAGCTCGGCAGCGAATTGCACAATGGAGAATCGGAACCGGGCGCGCGCCTTTCCCCTTTCAGACGTGCGCTCAAACGTGTCCCATTTCGATCGCGGCCGGACCTCGCTTGGATCGAGCGTCGCCGCGACGATGGCGCCGGCCGCGCCGTCAATTTGCGATGCGGGCATTGCGCCCACTGGCGCGAGAGGAGTGCTCGCGCTCGCGCACATTGCATGGTCAACGGGCGCGGCCGGCAACTCTAATTCAGCAAGGCAGTACGCATACCACGCTTCCCGTTGGACTTCGTTCAGCTTGAGATCGAGGATAGAGAACTCAATCCCGCCGCCGGCCCCTTTACGCGGCCGCTGCCCCGGTCTCTCATTCTCGGCCAGTGCCGCAAGGTGCTTCGCAACGCCTCTCTTCCCGCCGGGCAGACCAGGTATTCGGGCTTTAGCGATTTCATTCGCCGACGCCCATGCCCTTGCCGGTGCGAGCGCATTCATTGCGGCGCCGCCTTCTTGGCTTGATTGCGCCGGCGCGAATAGCGCGCCGGCCAAATGACGCGCGGGGAAACCCCAAGCGCACGAGCGATGATTCTTTCGGCTTTCGGGTAAGGACGATCGAGAGCGTCACGGAGCGTGTTTCGACGATATCCGTGACTGAAGCTGAGTTGCCTTAGAGAGAGACCTATGCGATGAAGTTCCGAGATTACCCGGAATCGATCCCAGCCGCCGTCGCTTAACTCTGCGGCGAAGCGCGGAGATGTTGAGCGTATGGGCACGACGCCATTGTTGTCAGGTTTATCCTTACATGTCAACTAAGAAAGGCGCATCAGATCATAAAGCTGTCGCCTCTGATTCATCCGAAGCGAGTCGGCCTGCGATCGAGGCTCACCGGAAAATTAATCGCGAGTTCATAGGCCGACGGATCAAGGCTTCTTTACGCGATCTCAATGTTGCAGCGACCGCGCGACAATTAGGGGTTTCAAGGCAGACGATCTACGACTGGTGCGCCGGGAAGTTTATGCCGGACGTGGAGCGACTCGATATCTTCGCTGCTATTACGAACGTTTCACTCACCTGGTTGATCACTGGCGCCGGGGCGATGCGCCGTAACGAGAACCATCCGGGCGGATATGTGGTAGTGCAATCCCTCAATGCGCGGCCTGCGCCGCTCGCCATTCAGGAGGAGTGGCTCGATCAGATATCACCACTGCGGCGTGATGACGACGGTGACCTCGAACTGATCGCCGCCGTTGATGACGCGATGGAACCGGTCATTAAAAAGGGAGACCTCCTGATCTTTCAACGCCTCTCGCTATCCGGAGAGGAGCGCAATCTTGCGACCGGCAACAACGGTCTCTATGTCCTAATGGTCGCGAAACATCGCGCGGCTAATACGAAGCCTGATGAGCTTCCGATCACCAGGTGGATTGTGAGGCGCATCCTTTGGGGATTCGATGGCTCGATCACCGTCACGCCCGACAATCCAGCTTACAAATCAGAGGAACAGACGTTCCGACCTGAGAAAGCACCGCTAATACTCGGACCCGTGTTGTGGCGCGCCGGCCGCATCTAGTTCCCACTTCCTTCCAAACTGGGAACAGTTCCCAGTTCTCAGTTCCCAGTTCGCATGCCACTTTCCGCGCCATCACTGCGGCCTCGACACGACCTAAACGCCCATTTAAATTGCGTTTTCGGCCTCTTTGCAGCGCCGGGCAGTTCCCAGTTCGGCCGCCGAAAACCAAAATCAAATGATCCAAATCGCAAATTTCGCGAACTAAAGGCGAATATCCCGATCACTTGATTTCGACGCCGAATCCGCGCACCTCGACACCGGCGGTTCCGGCGCGATTCCTTTGGTAATTCACGGACTTATGACCGTCCGCCGTCACGAGTCGGCACGGTTTAACTCGGATGGTCACACCGAAAATTGCACCCGGAGAATTACCAAACTCTACTGATCCCTTACAGTGGCGACGGCTATCAAATCACGCGATGGTGGTGACATTCGGTCGAAACGAGCGAGCGGCCCCGAACAAACTTCGGAAATCGATGGATAATTTGGCCTCGAGTCGCGCTTGTTGCTTCGGGACGGGCATTGACTATGCCACGTCAAGTCCCTAGTCCTTAGAACTGCCGTATGGCGAAACAGGTCCGTGGTTATACGCTGATTTCGATCCACCGAGGCGGTGCAGGTTGTCGAGGAGACCGGGGAGGGGAGCGTGTCGAGCGGAAATTCCACTATTGTTAGAGTTCTGAGGCGCATCGCCGCGGCGGTCTTCACTTGCGCGCTGCTGCTGCCAGCACATGGCGCCCGCGCTTTTACCGGCACCGAGATGCCCTTTCCGCAGCCTGCCGCGGTTCAGGATAACGTCAAGTTCTGGGTGGACGCCTTCGCGACCTATGGCGTGCGAGATTTCATCATCCATGATCGCGATCAGGTCGATCGCGTTTACCAGGTGATTCATCTGCCCGGTGATGGCGACCCCACGCGTGAAGAAGTCGCCGATATCAACGATTACCTGAAGAGCAAGTACTCCACCGCGCTGAATCATCTCGCGACCGGTGCCCCGCCGGCAAATTCCGAAGAGCAGCACATCGCCAACATGTTCAAGGGCGAGCCGCCGTCCGCCTTTGCGGTCGCCGCCCAGAACCTGCGCGTGCAGCAGGGCCTGCGCGAACGCTTTCGGGAAGGCCTGCTCCGCAGCGAGTACTACCGCCCCACCATGGAGCGGATTTTCCGCGCCGCCGGTCTTCCGCCCGAACTGGTCACTCTCGCGACCGTCGAGTCGGGCTTTTATAGCCGCGCCAAATCGAGCGCCGGCGCGGTCGGAATCTGGCAGTTCACCCGCGGCACCGGCAAGCAATACATGCGCATCACGCGCTACCACGACGATCGCTTCGACCCCACCGCCGAGACCCGCGCCGCCGCCGCCCTGCTGCGCTCGAACTATGACGAGCTGGGTAGCTGGCCGCTCGCGATTACCGCCTACAATTACGGCACCGGCGGCACCTCGGCCGCGGCCGCCCAGTACGGTGGCGACTACAATCAAATCGTGCGCAGCTACAACGGTCCGCACTTTGGCTTTGCCGCCCGCAATTACTACTCGGAGTTTCTCGCTGCCCTGCAAATCCACCAGAACGAGGACAAGTATTTTCCCGACCTGAAGTATGCCGAGGCGCCAACGCCGCCCCCCGTCAGGACCGACTTTGCGCCGCCCCGCCGCGCTCGTCGCTCGCATAGCGGCTCGGTGCATCGGATCAGCGCCCATCGCATTAGCCATCACGCCCGCCACAGCGGTCATCGCAGTAGGCAGGCGCGTAACGCATCCTCGGCTCACGGCCACAATGTCGTTACCGCCGCGCACCATCCGCATGGCCGGCAACATCGCAAGGCGGTAATCGCTGACGAGCAGACCTCCGGCAGCGATTCCTGAGATCCCGCGCTTCGACGCGGGGCTTTAAGCCGTCGGCATTCGCCCGGTCGCCTCGGCAACCTTGGTCCGCGGGCTAATTGATCGGTAGCTCGGCCGTGCCCGCAGCAGATCCAGGTAACGCTCGACCCGCGGGAATTTCTCCGACGGCATGCCGTCAACCTCCAGCACCATCGCGAGCACCATCATCCCGACGTCGGCGACCGAGAAATCGCCGCAAATGTAGCCGCCGGCCGGCGCCTCGCTCAGCACTTTGTCGATATACGGCAGATCGCGCGATCGCAGTCCTTCGCGGCCCTTCTCCATCCGCTCGGTGTCGCGCTTAGCGGGTTCGCTCCAATACGGCATCCAGATCGGCGGCAGGTTGCCAACCAGCAGGGCCTCGTCCGCGAATTGCTCGATCATGCGAATCTTCGCGCGGGCCACCACGTCGCCGGGCGGCATCAGGCGCGGCCAGGAATAGCGTTCCTCCAGGTACTCGTCGATCACCGTGGAATCGTAAATCGTCAGTTCGCCGTCTTCGATATACGGGACTTTGCCCAGCGGATGCCGCGCTACCATCTCGGCCGGCTTCTTCCACAAATCTCCCGGCGGCAGATTCTCGATTCGATACGGAATGCGCTTTTCCTCCAGCACGACCTTGGTTTTGCTTGCGTGGGTCGAGCGCAGCGTGCCCCACGGATAATCGCGCTCAGTGGTATATAGAATGATCATCGCAAACCCTCCTGCGGGATTCCTTCACGCACCGGCCAAAGCGAAAATTAGCACCACGGCGGGCCGATCCAGAAACCCGGCGCGCCCCAGCACGGTTCCGCGCGATACCGATTCGTCGCGGCAGCCGCCAACGCCCTTTGCTATTGTTCTGCTCATGGACGTGAGCGCCTTCTCCCCCGATTTGCGCGTACTCGCCACACGCCTCGCCGGTCTCCTACCGAATGGCGACCAAGCGGCGCAGGCGCTCGCGGCAATTCGCGATCGCGCGCCCGACGAACGGATCGCGCTGGCGTTCATGCTGAAACTCGCCGAGCAAACGCCGGCGGTGCTGGCGCACGCGCTTCACGATCCGGCCCGCACGGCGGACCTGGCCTTTGTGCTCGGGGCGTCCGAGATGGTCGGTTCGGAGCTGGCCAAACTCGATCACCAATGGCCCCTTCTTTTCGACGCGGCGCGCTCGATTAAGCCCGACCAATTCGTTGCGTCCATCGCCTATGAGTGGCGCGAATCAAGCGATCGCCAGGCGGCGGCCGCGGCCCTCGGCGAGTTCAAGCGGCGATGGTTTCTGCAGATTGCGATTGGCGACCTGCTCGGCCGCCTCACCGTGACCGACACCACCCGCGCGCTCTCTCGTCTCGCCGACGAATGTCTGCGCGGCGGACTCGCCATTGCCGCGGATCTGGCCGGCGCGAACGCCGCCGTTGCCGGCGATTTGTGCGTGCTCGCGATGGGCAAGCTCGGCGCCGGCGAGCTCAACCTCAGCTCCGACATCGATTTGATCTACCTGCTCGGCGGTGCGGCCGACCCGGCACGAATGGAAATAGCCAACCGCATTGGCGAAACCCTCACTGAGCTGATTGCGGCCGAATGTTTTCGCGTCGATATGCGCCTGCGGCCGGGCGGGCGCGGCTCGCCGTTGGTGATTCCGGTCGAAAGCGCGCTCGGCTACTACCAGAGCCACGGCGACACCTGGGAGCGGGCGGCGCTGCTGCGCGCCCGGCCCGCCGCGGGCGCGCTCGAAATCGGCCGCCGGCTGCTGGAGGACCTCACCCGTTTCATTTACCGCCGCTATCTGGATTTCGATACGCTGCGCCAATTGCGCGCGATGAAACGCCAGATCGAACAGGAGTTGCGCTCGCCCGATTTGATCGATCGCAACGTCAAGCTCGGCCGCGGCGGCATCCGCGAACTCGAATTTATCATCCAATCGCTCACCCTGATCTACGGCGGCCGCGATCCGCGCTTGCGCACCGCGATGACCGTTGACGCGATCGTGCGGCTCGAAAGCTACGGCTATCTCGCCGCCGACCGTGCGCAGAGACTTCGCGACGCCTATCGCTTCCTGCGCGACACCGAGCACAAGCTGCAAGTGGCCGCCGGCTTGCAGACGCATACGCTGCCCGCCAACCCGGTAGCGTTCGCCGTGCTGGCCGCGCGCCTCGGCTTCGGCAAATCGCCACAGGCGCCCGCCCGCCTGCGCGAGCGGCTCGCCGCGCATCGTGATTTTGTCGCGATGCAGTTTCGCGAAATGCTCGCGGGCGGCGGCGAACGCCGTGAGATCAAGGTCTCCGGCCCGGCGGAGATCGCATGGCGCGCGGCGCGCGACGGTGACAGCGATTTCGCCGCCCTCGCCGAACTCGGCTTCGCCCGTCCCGGCGAAAGCGTCAACCATCTCGCCCTGCTCGCGCGCGGCGCGTCGCAGCCCTCCGCCAGTCCCCACCGGCGCGAACTCCTCGATCGGCTCGGCCCCGAACTGCTCGACGAAATTCGCGGCCTCGCCGATCCCGATCTCGCCCTGATGAATCTCGCTTCGTTCATCACCGCGGTCGGTGCGCGGACTTCGTTCCTCGGCTTGCTCGAGGAGCATCCTGCGACGCGCCACGTCTTGCTCAAGCTCTTTGCCTCCAGCAGTCATCTCTCCGCGCTCTTTATCCGCCATCCCGAAATTCTCGACACGCTGGTGCGATCCGATCACGCGCAAATTCAGCGCACCACCGCCGAACTGCGCGACGAACTGGCCGGGCTGGTCGGCGCCAGCATCGACTTCGAAGCGCGCCTCGACGCGCTCCGCGCGTTTCGCCAGCAGGAGTTTTTGCGCGTCGCGATTGCGGACCTGGCCGGTAACCTGGAGCTTGAAGGCGTGCAAATTGAACTGACTGGCCTCGCCGAAACGGTGCTCTGTGAAGCGCTCCAACTGGCCCGCGATGAAACGGCCAAGCACTATCCGTTGGCGGCCGGTCTGCGGCTGTGCACGATTGCGATGGGCCGGTTGGGCGCCGGTGAGATGTCCTACAATTCCGACCTCGACCTCATTTTCGTCTATCAGGAGTCCGGTGAAACTGCCGCCGACGCGCGTGAAGCCGCCGCGCGCATGGTGCAAAAGCTCATCGCGATTCTCGAGGTGCCGACCCGCGAAGGCATCGCCTATAAACTCGACCTCCGCCTCCGCCCATCGGGCAACGCCGGTCCGCTGGTCGCTTCGCTCGCCGGTTTTCGCGATTACCATCGCCAGAGTTCCGCCGTCTGGGAACGTCAGGCGCTTGTGCGTGCGCGCGTTGTCGCTGGTGATGCCGCGCTGACTGAAGCGGTCGAGTATTCGCGTCGCGAATTCGTTTTCGAGCGCGGCCTCACCCCCGCCGAGGTTGGCGAAATCGCCGCGATGCGCGAGCGGATGGAACGTGAGATCGGTGCCGAAACCCGCCATCGCCTTAATCTCAAGCAGGGTCGTGGCGGCCTCGTTGACGTTGAGTTCCTCACGCAAATGATGGCGCTACGGCACGGTCACGAATACCCAGCGCTACGCCAGCAGGGTACCGTCGGGCTGCTTCGTGCCATCGCGCACGCCGGGCTCATGGACGCGCGGGCCGCCGAAGACCTGGAGTCGGACTACTGCTTCCTGCTGCGACTCGAGGATCGCCTGCGTATCGAAAGCGATCAGGCGGCATGGGCGCTCCCGACCGCTCATCGCGATCTTATGCCGCTCGCGCGGCGCATGGGATACGCCGGCGCCAACGCCGCTCAAGATCTCCTTGACGAACTACAGCAGCGGCGCTTGCGCGTGCGCGCGACGTTCGAGCGATGCTTCGCGCACGAACAACATCCCTGCTGATTCGCCCGCCAGCGCTGCTGCTCGGGCCGCGCCTCGCGTCGTCTAAAACTCCAACTTCAGGCCCGCCAGGAAATTCACCGGCGGTGCGCGAAACCCGAAGGCTTGCGAGTAATTGCGATCGAGCACGTTCTGCACGCGTGCGATCGCCGATTCGTCACGCAGCACTCCCCAGCGGATCCCCGCCGAGTACGCCGCGCTGAAATCCAGCAGATCATACGCGTCGTGGCTGGTGATACTGCCCGCCGTTGTGATGTCATCGCGGTCGCCGGCAAAAGTGTAGGCGAGCGTCGTCGTGAAACGGTCACCGCCGCGGAAGATCTCTCCTCGCGTGTACTCGGCCAATGCCGCGGCGGAATATTTCGGCACGCGGGTCGGGCGGATGGTGGGCGATATCGAGACGTGGGTCTCGTCGAGAATCGTTACGTTGCCCGAGAGCGTCAACCCGCGCAGCGGATGGACCGACGGGATTAATTCAACGCCCTGCGTATCGACCCGGCCCGCGTTGCCCGCCAGCGCACCGTCGGGACACGAGGTTGGATTGAAGGCGCAAGGCACGGCCACGATCAGGTTGTGCACGCGGCGCGAGAAATAATTCGCGGTGAATTCAACGCGCTCGCCGAAGGTCTTGGTAATGCCGCCGTCCCATTCCGATGAAATTTCCGGACTGAGCCGCGGGTTGCCGAAACCGGGAAAGTACAATTCATCGAAGCTCGGCGCGCGAAAGCCCTCGCTATAGCTGCCGCGCAGGGTCAGGCCATATTGCGGCATCGGAATAGCCACTGACCAGGCTGGACTCACTTCCTCGCCGAACTGGCTATTGCCATCTACGCGAAATCCGGCCGTGCCAATCAGATGGCCGTCGAACAGGCGCGCTTCCTGTTCCACATAACCGGCATACTCCTGGCGGCGCGCATTGAATATGGTCAGAAATTGAGTCGGTGGCGTGTGCGGCGCAAAGAAGAAAAAATCGCTCTGCGAATGTACCCAGCGATCCTTGAAGTCGAAGCCCGCCAGCGATCGAATACCCGGCACCCACGTATAGATCGCTTCCAGGTTCGCGCCGCGCGTCTCGTCGGGAATATGATCGCTCTCCGACGTAAGACTGCCGAACGGCACGCGCGCTTGTTCCAGAAAGGGCAGGGCGTTCAGCCGCAATTCGTCCCGTACAAAATAGCCACTCAGATTGGCGACCAGGCGATCGCCGAATTTGCGGTCGATTTCCCCTTTGTAGAGCATGAATTCGTTGCGCTGATGGGCATTCGGATTGTTGGCGATGCCGCTGTAAATCGAATAGTTCGCCAGGCTCACGTTGGCCCGCGTGTAGCGCGCGAAGCCGCGTATCACGGTGTTCTCGTCGAGATGGTAATCAAGGCGGAGGGCGCCCGAGAGATTATCGGAGCTGTCGTTGCGGATTCGGTAGCCGCTGGTCGAGAAATAAGACACGGCGCCCGAGTACGCCAACTTCCCTTCGGCCCCGTCGAAATTCAGCGCCTGGTTCTGGCTCGCGCGATTGCCGCCCAATGACAGCAGGGTGAATTTTGGCGCGCCCGATCCTTCGCGCGATATCAAATTGATCACGCCGCCGATCGCCTGCGACCCATACAGCGCGCCGCCCGCGCCGCGCACGACCTCGACGCGATCGAGATCGTCGGTGGTCAACCGGCTCATATCGAACGACCCGGTCGCCGAATCGTTCACCGGCACGCCGTCAATCATGATTAGCGTCTGTGCCGGCGTCGCCCCGCGAATCGAAACATCGGCGATCGTTCCCGGCGATCCGCTTTGCGTCACTTCCACGCCCGGCACTTCGCGCAGCGCCGTCGGCACGTCACGAATCTCCTGCGACTGGATTTGCTTGCTGCTCACCACCGATACCGCGGTGCCGATTTCGCTGATCGGCGTCGCCATGCGCGTCGCCGTCACCACGATCACCATCCGCGGCAGCCGCGCTTGCGCGTGGTTCGCCGTGCTGTGCCTGGTGGCGGCCGCCGTTTGCGATCCCCGCGCCGCCGCTGATCCACGCGCCGTCGCTTTCACGGATGTTGGCGAAGGCGCTCGCATCGACGCCGTCGAGGATGTTTTCCCTTCGGCCGCAACGCTTTGCGATGCATCGCCCGCGATCGCCCGGGTCGATATGGCCGCGGCGATTACAACTGTGAGAATGAAAAGACGAAAATACTTCCGCACCATGGCCACCCTCGTGGTATGGCGTCGGCCATTTGCGGAGCGGCGACCGGACGGGCGTTGAAAACGCGAAACCCGACCCTTCGCTAAAAGGATCGGGCGTCAGGATCACGGATTCCCGACGTCACCATCCCCGCGGAAGGCAGACTGCCAAGTCATCCGGCCGGTCTCCTGACTTGGGGTTCTCACTCGGGCCCGCCTTCCCGCTTGCGCAGTGGCTTGATGGGCCTCCGTCCCCCGATACAGTTGCGGGGCAGCGTCGGATTCTCACCGACTTCCCGTACACCGGATGCGGCCTAGATTACTATTCGTGGCCGCCCCGACAGTCAATCGGATTGAACCACTTGCGCATTTGAGATACTGGCGCGGTAGTCACTCCCCACGCCGTCGCGCCTTTTCCGATGGGATGTCCGCCGCGACAAAATCGGTTACGCTTTGCGCGATGCCCACACTGACGCTTATTACCGGCGGCTCACGCAGCGGCAAAAGTACGCATGCGATTACCCTCGCGACCGCCGACCCGGCCGCCACGCGCCACTATTTCATCGCGACCGCCGAAGCGCTCGACGACGAGATGCGCGTGCGTATAGCGCATCATCAGGCGACCCGCCCATCCACTTTCGTCACGGTGGAGGAGCCGGTTCGTCTGCCGACGGCGATCGCGGCACTCGCGGGACGCGCCGATGTCGCGGTGCTGGATTGTTTGACCCTGTGGGTCTCAAACTTGATCGGTAAAGGTTTCGACGACGGCGCGATTCTCGCGCAGGCCGGCACCCTTGCGGCGGCGCTGCGTCAGGCTCCATTTCCGATGATTGTCGTCACCGATGAAGTCGGATGGGGAATCGTTCCGGACAATCCAGTCGCGCGGCGCTTTCGCGATCTGCTCGGCTGGACCAATCAAAAGGTCGCGCACGCCGCCGACCGCGTAATTCTGATGGCGGCGGGCTATCCGCTCCGCTTGAAGTGAAGATTTTCGCGGCGCGCGATTTTAGCTGGCGAGCGCGATCAACACCGCGGTCTCGACCAATTCGCCCGCCGCGCCGATTAGATCGCCCGTCACCCCGCCCAGCCAGCGCCGATAAAATGCGCGCAGCGCGAGCGATGCCGCGGCCGCGACCACGCACGCCCGCAGAGCATGCAGCGTCACCAGCGGTGTGAGCGCGATCACCGCGGTCACCGTCGCGACCCGCAAATTGCGGCGCCGATCGCGCGAGAGCATCGCGGCACCGGCCCCTTCGGCCCGTAGATAATCGAGACCGCTCGCCAGCGCGACCATTGCCCACCGACCCAATCCTGGCGCCATGTAGAGCATCGCGTAACGCTCGGATCCACCGCTGCCCGCAAGCGCGACGACCTTGAGCGCGATCACGAAGAACAGCGCGATCGCGCCGAAGCTTCCGATCCGGCTGTCGCGTAAAATCTCCAGCGCCCGTTCGCGATGGCGTCCCGCTCCCAGCGCGTCGGCCGTATCGGCCACGCCATCGAGATGCAGCGCGCCAGTCAGCACGGTCAGGATCAGCACGACCAAAACCGCCCGCAGCGCGTGGCCGAAAAATGGTGCGAGCAGCCAATCTATCGCGCACAGTGTCAAGCCGACGCCGAAACCGACCAGCGGAAACCATCCGAAGGAAGCCGCGACATCGGTTGATTGGGCGGCACCGGCGGTCCCCACCGGAAGAATAGTCAGAAACGTCGCCGCCAGCCGAATCTGCAATAGCCATTGCGCGGCGTTGCTCTCGGGACCATCGTGACTATCCGCTCCGTGCGAATTTTCACCGGCCGGCGCGCCCGTGCCGATTTCGTCGCCCGGCCCGTTAGCGCCAACTTCATCGGATCGTCCGCTCATTCGATCTTCTCCGACACGCCCGCGCTCTCGAACGTCGCCATCTCGCGGTACAGCGCGAGCGCGGCCTGAATCACGTTCATCGCGATTACGGCGCCGCTGCCCTCGCCGAGGCGCATCTCAAGGTCGAGCATCGCGCGCACGCCCATCGCCTGCAGCGCGAGCGCGTGACCGCCCTCGGCCGATCGATGGCTGAAGAATAGATGCTCGTAAATGCCGGGACGAATTTTTTCCGCAACGGCGGCCGCCGCGGTGGCGATAAAGCCGTCAACCACCACCGGCGTGCGCGCCGCGGCCGCGCCGAGGCACGCTCCCGCCATCGCGGCCAGTTCGAATCCGCCGATCGCCGCCAGCAGCGAAAGTCCGTCGCCGAGCCGTGCGCGATGAAGCCGCAGCGCCGTCTCGATCACCTCGACCTTGTGTGCCAGCGCGCCGTCATCAACGCCGGTGCCGCGTCCCGCGATGCGCGCCGGTTCGATCCCGGTCAGCGCGGCCAGCATCGCGGCTGCGGGCGTGCTGTTGGCGATCCCCATCTCGCCGATTCCGAGCAGCACAACTCCGCTCGCGACCGCTTCGCGCGCCGTTTCGATTCCGATTTCGATTGCAAGCCGGGCCTGTCCATCCGTCATCGCGGGCCCTTCGAGAAAATTCCTGGTGCCGGGGGCGATGCGCCGGTAACGCACGCCCGCGAACGGCGTCGCGCTGGTGTCGGTCTCGACGCCCACGTCGGTAACGATCAATTCGTAACCGAAGCGGCGAGCCAATACGCTGATTGCCGCGCCGCCCGCGCCGATATTGCGCAACATCTCGACCGTCACCGCCTTCGGATATGCGCTGACGCCCGCGTCGGCCACGCCGTGGTCGGCGACGAAAACAGCGATCGCACCGCGTCCATCGGCAGCGGTGGGGTCGTGGCGAATCGCCGCGTAACGACGCACGATATCTTCGAGATAGCCGAGGCTGCCGCGTGGTTTGGTCAACGAATCGAGGCGGGTAGCGGCGCATCTTGCAGCCTCCGCATTGGGCGCTTCGATTGCTGCCAGGGTCTGTTCGAGAATACTCATTCGCGGGGATCTCCGTGGTATTCGCGCGCGGCGGCGACGAGGCCTTGGTTGTCGGCGCGGTTTCGAATGCCGGTGCGGTAGAGTCCAGGAGCGCATCCGGGCAGCGAACGTAAATCGCGCACGGCGATTCCGCGGCGCAGCATAAAGGCGCCGAAGGAATCCCCGCCACTTTCGCGCGCCGCCAGCATCAGGAAGTTGGCAGCCGAAGGAAAGACGCGCAACCGCGGATTTTGCCCGAGGCCGCCGGCCAGGTGGCCTCGTTCGCGTCCGATCAACTCTCGAGTGCGCACGATATAGTCATTCGCCACGCCGACGCACGCGATTCCGACACGCTCCGCGACCGTGTTTACCGACCACGGTTCAAGCGCCGCACGCAGCCGCGCTATCAACTCCGCGGACGTCACGGCAAAACCCAGCCGCAGCCCGGGGATCGCAAAGATCTTCGTCATCGATCGCAGGACAATCACATTGGGCATTTGCGGAACCAGCGCGGACATCGACCGCGGGGCATCCGCAAAATCGATGAAGGCCTCGTCGAATACGCAATGAGCGCGGAAGCGGGCGCATTCGATCGCGATCGCGGTGGCATGGTCGAGCGATATCATCGCCCCGGTCGGGCTATTCGGCCGGCCCAACAAAATCGCGTCGGCGCCAGCTTCGAGCGAGCGCACGATGTCATTGATACGCAATTCAAAATCACCTTCGCGCGACAGTTCGATCGCGCGCGGGGCCGCATCGGCAAGGATCAGCGCGTTGGAGATTTCGCTGAAGGTCGGTATCACCACCGCTGGTCGCCGCCAGCGCATCACGCGCGCGATCAGATGGATCAGTTGCGTCGAGCCGTTGCCGACGAGGACATTTTCGGCGCCGGCGCCGATCCAATCCGCAATTCGCCCGCCGAGCGCATCCGCATACTGAGTGGGATAGCGGGCCAGCGAACTGACGGCGCGATGGTACTCCTCGATCGCCTCGGCCGGCGGCCCGAGCGGATTGATACTCGCGCTGAAGTCGATCACGCCGGCGGGCGCCGCGCCGCCATGGACGCGGTCGATTGGAATCGCCTTCAGCGCATCGGATCGGACCGCGGGTTTACCAATGGCACTCATGCGCGCGCACTCATGCCGGACGCTTCTCCTGTATTGGAACACACTTCACGCAAGCACCTTGACGATCATAGACCGCGCCAGGGCGAGCAGACAAAACGCCGCGATCACCGCGAGTTTCATCATCATGCGCGCGGCCGCGATATCCGTCACCGACGGTTTGCGTTCCGCAAGTCCCAGCGCCGTGCGGTGCTCGACCTCGCCGTCATAGATAGCGTCGCCGCCGAGCCGAATTCCGAGCGCGCCGGCGACCGCGGCTTCCGGATACCCGGCGTTGGGGCTCGCATGATGGTGCGCGTCCGCGCGACAAATCGCCCACGCTTGTGCCGCACGACCCGTCACGAATTGCGCCGCCGCGATCAGGCAGATCGCCGTCAACCGCGCGGGAATGTAATTCGCGGCGTCGTCGATGCGCGCCGCGGCCCGCCCGAAATAGAGATGACGCTCGTCACGATAGCCAATCATCGAATCGAGCGTGTTCGCGGCCTTATAGGCAATTGCGGCTACCGGCCCGCCCACGAAGAGAAACATCAGTGGGGCGATCACGCCGTCGGAGGTGTTTTCGGCAACCGACTCGACCGTCGCGCGAATCATGCCCGCGCTATCGAGCGCTTCGGGATCTCGTCCGACCAGCGCTGGAAGCGCGCTTCGCGCCCCTGACTCGTCGTTGGTTTCGAGCGCCCGTTCCACCGCGCGCGCGGCATCGCCGAGTCCGCGCATCGCCAGCGTGGTCCATGCGATGAGCAGCGCCGCGGCAGTGCCCAGCGATTGCGCGATGCCCGAAGCGCCCGCGATCAATAGCCAAACGCAGGCCGCAGAAAGAGCAATCGTCGCGACCGCGAGAATCAAGCCGTTGCGAAGATCGCGCCGCGCAACGCCGGTGTGCAAGCGGCGCTCGCCCAACGAGATCGCCGCGCCGATCAGGCGCACCGGATGGGGCATCCACGGTGGATCGCCCAGCACCAAATCGATCGCCAGCGCCGTAGCGATGAGAGGCGCGGATAAATGAAAGACGGAATTCAACGACGCTGATCAGTGACGGCGCGTGCGAGCGCGACGGCACAACCGCGCGTCACCGCGCGGCCAATTAATTCGCCGGGCAACGTATGTTTGCCGCAATAGACGATCGTATTCGCGCGCGCCGCCGCGATTGGCGCCGCGACCGTGATGCAGTCGGTGCCGGTGCCGGTGGCGCGCGCTCCCGATCGCACGCTCAACACCCCCGCGTCATGCATCGCGGCGACGCGCGCCTCAACCGCGATTTGCAACGCTTCGACCAGCGCGGAGCGCGTCAACGGCTGGTTGATCGCGACGATTATATTGATCGTCCCCGGCCTGAGCGCGCGCGGTCCGCGCCCGACGCCCGCACCCGCGCGCGGCACGCCGACCGTCGCGCGATCGCCCACCCGTAACGCATTTGCGCATCCCGCGCTGCACCAGGCGCCAACGATCAGACCGTTGCGTGCGAGCGTCGCCCGACCCGCGCGATCGATTCGCGCACCCGTCATCATCGCAACCGCGCGCCGCGGATCGTGCCGCAAGGCGCGCACGACGGCGCTCAAATGTGCCCGCGGCGCTTCGGTCGCGGCGCGCTCGTCAATTTCGATCTGATGATTCACGATCAAATCCGCGCGCTTGAAACCGCCGCCCAACGGCGCCCATCCAAGCACCAACCACGGCGCCGGCAGGGTAACCGCGAGCGTGCGTCCGCGGATCGACCAGCACCAGGGTGCGCTAATCACGGCGCGCTTTCAAATTGATGTTCGGAACTTCCGCGCCTTCGCTCCGATGAGCCTGTTCGGGCCGCCCGGTGTCGCACGGCGTCGCGTCCGTGAGCAGACCACGCCAGATATCCGGACTCTGCACCAGGTCGGCGAGCGCGTGCCCATCGCTCTCGGTTCCGCCGTTCCACGAATCGAAATGGATCAGCGAGCGCGGCGGCATCCGCGCCTCCCATTCCGCACTCTCGAGCACGGGCCGATCGGGAAACGCCTGGACATAGCCGACACACAGGTACGCGACCGGGATGATGTGGCCCGGAATCGCAAAGATTTCGCGCAGCGCGTCATTGCGGACGATGCTCACCCAACCCACGCCAAGTCCCTCTGCCCGTGCGGCCAGCCACAGGTTGCCGACGGCGAGACAGGTCGAATAGACCTCGACTTCACTGATGCTGACTTTGCCGAGCACCGCTGGACCGAAACGATCGGGCTCGCAGGTGACGATCAGGTTGAGCGGCGCATCGAGAATGCCTTCGAGCTTGAGCGCGAGAAACTTGCCTAAACGGTCGCCGGAAAATTGTGCGGCGTTGATCGCGCGCTCCTCCTCGAATACGCGTTTGACCTCGCGCCGGCGCTCGGCGTCGCGCACCACGATAAAGTCCCAGGGCTGCGTGAATCCGACGCTGGCCGCATGATGCGCCGCCACGATCACGCGTGCGAGCACTTCGTCCGGCACCGCGTCCGGGAGGAACTCGCGGATGTCGCGACGCCGGAAGATCGCCTCGTAGAGACCGCGCTGATATTCCGCGGGCAGCGCATGGCGGTTCGCCGCGCTCGCTTGCGCGCGGTCGTGGCTATCCTGTGACAAAGCGCTGTCGCCGTTTTGCGATGAAATTGCGGGGGCGAAGGCGCGCGCTCACGCGCCTCCGCCCCCGCTGGGATTGCTTCAGGCCGCGGCCTTGCGTGCGGCTTCCAGGGTACTCTCGAAATTCGGCTGATTGGCTACTTCCTTGACGTATTCCACGTGCACGATCTGGTCGTTCTTATCGACCACGAAAACCACCCGCGCGTGCAGGTAAAGCTCCTTGATCAGCACGCCGTAGGTCTCGCCGAAATGGGCGCCGCGATAGTCACTCAGCGTCGTCACCTTATCGACGCCCGCCGCGCCGCACCACCGCGACTGCGCGAACGGCAGGTCCATCGAGACCGTCAGCACCACCACGTCGGCCGGCAGTTTCGCGGCCTCTTCGTTGAAGCGCCGCGTCTCGGCGTCGCACACTGGCGTATCGACCGACGGAATCGTCGAGATGATTTTGACCTTGCCCTTGTAATCCTCGAGCGACACCGGCTTCATGCCGGCGCCGATCAGTTTGAATGCGGGCGCGGTCTCGCCGACCTTAAGCTCCGGTCCAATCAGGGTGAGAGGGTTGCCGCGCATCGTAACGGCACCCGCGCGTTCTTGCGCCATGTCTGATTCTCCTTATAAAGATTGAAAAGTTAAACCTTGGGCTTCCGACTTTAACGGCTCCGTGCGACGCCGTAAACAAGCGCGGTGAACGATGAAGCCGGGTGACCTGCCGTGGGCGTCCGCGGAATTTTTGCACGCCAGCTGCGGGTTCGAGAATCCCGACGCCCGCATGACGCCGTCACGGACCGCTATTTGACGTTCGATCCCGCGAACCGCGCCAGGCGCGCCGCTTCGACCAGGTCGGCGTCTTCCTTGGGCGGGCGCGGCGGCAGGAAGTCGCCGGTGTAATCGGTCGCCTCCCATTGCCGATCGTTCGCATCCCACACATAAGGTAACGCGACGATCGTGCCGGGCTGGTCGATCGTTTCAAACGCGCGCAGCGCGTCGCGCACGATTTGCCGCTGCAAATCCGGCTGATGCGGTTTGCCGGTCTGATGGCCCAGCGGAAAATTCACGAACACCGCGCGCGGCGGATTTACCGCCTGCGTGATATCCAGCGCCGACGTCATGCACAGCGTCGGTATTCCCGCCGCTTCAACCACTCGTGCGATCAGTCCGACGGACTGATGGCACACCGGTCAAGCGGGCACCAGGTAAAACGCCTCGACGTGCGCCCGTTTAAGTTCGTCCGCGATTCTCGGCGCGAGTTCCTCGCGCACCTTGCGCGCCGAATAAACTCCGCCCATGAAGCTGTACGCGGGATCGGCGAGTTCGCCGATTACTCCCTCGGCTTCCAGTTCGCGCAGGCGCGCGAGTGGAAATACGCAGTTATGATCGGCCTCGGCGTCGGCCGTGCGATAACCGAAATGCCACACGCTCAAGTCGTCCTGCGTCGCATTTTTCGGAATCGCCCGGTAGCTCGCGTCTTCGCGATGAAATCGCGGCTGGTCGCGATAGAGCACGCCGCCCGAACTCATCACCGCGACCTTGGACTGCGCAAGCGGCTTCGTGAGCGGGGTCCAGGGCGGCGTATCGCGGTTCATCACCCATCGATAAGGCGCATAGCCACTGTAAAGTTCACGCGTGCGCGGAATGTACTCGACCGGCATAATTGCCTCCTGCCACCGATGCCTGACTTTACCGCGATTCGAGTCGCATAGGTCAACTGTGTATTGCGCCTCTACAACTCGCCGCGGCGGAGGGCGACGGCGCCGCGATCTCCCGCGCGTCAGTTCGCCTTCGGCGGGAACATCATCTTTCCCGCGTGGAACTCGCGCGCGACCAAATCGATAAAGCCGTGGCGCACCGGCCATTCCAGCCGGCTGTCGCGCCAATGGATACGGCCGTCGGGTCCCTCGAATTCCGCCGCGATGTTATGCACGCCCGACCACGCCTTCGCCGCCCGCTCGTGATCGGCCGCGACCGCGGGCACCTGGCGCATCCGATCCATCCACGCTCGCATGCGGGGCAGATCGCTCATCTCGATCTTCATCGATCGCGCGAGCGGTGCATGAGTGATCACCGAGAAATCGGCGAGGCTGATTTCGCCGCAGAAATAATCCCGGTCGCCGAGTTCGCGTTCCAGCCGCGCCATCAGCGCATGGCATTCGTCGCGCGCGGCGTCCTGAATCGCGGTCGCTTCCGGCGCCTCTTTGCGCAGCACGCCGAGAAAATAACCGAAGCCGACCGCGTCGAACGTGCGATCGCACAGGTCTTCGATCGTGCGCATCCGCGATCGCTCGTACGCATCGCGCGGATACACCGCCGGCGTTGGATAGACCTGCTCCAGGTACTCGCTGATGATCGTCGAATCCGCGATCGATCGCCCGTCATCGAGCACCAGCACCGGCACCTCCGCGCGCGCCGAGGTGCTGCGCAGGTCCTCCTTGCGGTCGAGCGAGTAGCAGCGCTCGATCGGCTCGTACGCGACACCCTTGTAGTCGAGCACGATTCTAACCTTACGCGCGTATGGGCTGGTAGCGAACGTGAATAGCTTCATGGTCCAGTTCTCCGTTGGCAGTCGTTACTGAGCAGTAGTCACTGAGCTGGTTCCGTGCGCCGCCGGATTCCTTCGCCTGCCCGCAGTCCGCCATCGACGATCAATTCCGTTCCCGTGACGTACGCGGCGTCGTCCGAGAGCAGGAACACGATCGCCTTGGCGATTTCCCACGGCGTGCCCTGCCGTCCCATCGGTATCCGCGGCGCCACGCGCGCCTCGCGATCGCCGATCTCGCGCCGCACCATCGAGGAGTTGATGAGCCCCGGCAGAATCGTGTTGACGCGTACGTGATCGCGCGCATGGCGCACCGCGACCGATCGCGACAAGCCCAGCAGCGCCGCCTTGGTCGCCTCGTACGCGATTCCGGCGCCCGCGATTAACGCCGACAGCGACGACACGTTGACGATCGCGCCGCCGCCCGCCTTTATTATTTCCGGCACCGCGTACCGCATCATCAGGAAATGACTGCGCAGATTGACCGCATAAACTTTTTCAAACTGATCGGTGGTGGTGTTGAGCAGCGATCCGCCTGCCGCGATCCCGACGTTGTTCACCAGCAAATGCATCGCACCGAATTGTTTTACCGTCTCCGCCACCGCGCGCCGGCAATCGTCCTCTTTGCTTACGTCGCACGCGATCGCGGCGGCCTTGCCGCCCTCCGCCGTGATCGCGTCCGCGGTCTGCTGCGCCAGCGCGAGGTTCAAGTCCGCCGCCATCACGATCGCGCCCTCGCGCGCCGCCACGATCGCCGTCGCCCGGCCGTTGCCGATCGAAAGCTTCTCCCCCAGGTTCGGCGGACCGTCGGCGCCGCCGCCCGCTATCAACGCAACTTTACCGTCCAGGCGTCCCATCGCGAGTCCCTCCCGTTTCGTCCTGCGCCAGCCATCCTCAGGTTCGCGCAACAAATATCGCATCGCGCGCTCGATTGCACGGCGCGGCGGTTACTCTGTTCGGCGCTCAATCCCCAGTCGATCAAAGCAGGTATAATGCGCATCATGGTATTCGGGACTTTGCGCCACGAACGATTGCCACTGGAAGTATAGCGATGACGATGCGGATCGAGGATTACGCCCTGATCGGTAACACTCACACCGCCGCACTGGTCGGCCGCGACGGTTCGATCGACTGGCTCTGCATGCCCCGTTTCGATTCCGGCGCCTGCTTCGCCGCACTGCTGGGCACACCCGAAAACGGCCGCTGGCTGATCGCCCCGGACGCCCAGGTCACCGCCGTCCGCCGTCAATATCGTGGCGATACGCTCGTGCTCGAAACCGAATTCGAACTGGCCGGCGGCGAACGCGTCGCGCTCATCGACTTCATGCCGATCTGCGAACGCGCCGGCCGCATCGACCTCATTCGCATCGTCGAGGGCCGCCGTGGGGTCGTACCGATGCGCCTGGAGGCGATCTTCCGCTTCGATTACGGACGCATTATCCCTTGGGTCCGTAGCCGCGACTATGGCCTGTGCGCGGTCGCAGGTCCCGACGCCTTGCAACTGCGAACGCCCGTCCAGATGCACGGCGAAGACTTCACAACTGTCGCCCGCTTCAGTGTACTCGAAGGCGAGCGCGTTCCGTTCACGCTCACCTGGCAACCATCCCATCTGCCAGAATCCGGCCCGCGCTTTCCCCTGAAAGAGCTCGAAGAAACCGAGAAATACTGGATCAAGTGGTCAGCCCGCTGCCCTGACGGCGGTGAATGGCACCCACAGGTCATTCGTTCGCTGATTACGCTCAAGGCGCTGACCTACAGCCCCACCGGCGGCATCGTTGCCGCACCGACTACTTCGCTGCCTGAACAAATCGGAGGCGTACGCAACTGGGATTACCGGTACTGCTGGCTGCGCGACGCGACCTTCACGCTCTACGCCATGCTGGGTTCCGGTTATATTGAGGAGGCCGCGGCATTTCGCGGATGGCTTTTACGGGCGATCGCCGGACAACCGGGGCAAATGCAGATCATGTACGGCCTCGCGGGCGAGCGCCGCCTTACCGAGTTCGAAGCCACCTGGCTTCCGGGCTACGAGAACAGCCACCCCGTGCGCATCGGCAATGCCGCCCACGATCAGTTCCAACTCGACGTCTATGGCGAAATCCTCGACGTATTTCACACCGTGCAACGCTATGGCTTCAATCCGGGCGACGATGCGTGGAAGGTCGCTCAGGTGCTGATCGATTTCGTCGAAAACCATTGGCGCGAACCCGACGAGGGCATCTGGGAGGTGCGCGGTCCGCGCCGCCATTTCACCCATTCCAAGGTGATGGCGTGGGTGGCGGTCGACCGCGCCGTGAAGGCAGTCGAGCGTTACGGGTTCGAGGGACCGGTCGATCGCTGGCGCACGGTGAGGGACGCGATTCACGCCGACGTCTGCCGCAATGGCTTCAACGCCGCGCGCAACGCCTTCATTCAGTACTATGGCGCGGACAATCTCGACGCCTCCGTCCTGATGATGACGCTGGTCGGGTTTTTACCCGCCACCGACCCGCGCATCGTCGGCACCGTCGAGGCCATTCAGCGCGACCTGATGGACGAGGGCCTCGTCCGCCGCTATTCCACCAAGGTCTCCGGCGTTGACGGCTTGCCGCCCGGCGAAGGCGCATTTTTGCCGTGTACGTTCTGGCTCGCCGACAACCTCGCGATGATGGGCCGATACGACGAAGCCCGCGTAATCTTCGAGCGGCTGGTCGGCCTGTGCAACGACGTCGGTCTGCTCTCAGAGGAATACGATCCGCGCGGCAAACGTCAGTTGGGCAACTTCCCGCAAGCCTTCACCCACGTCTTCCTGATCAATACCGCGCACAATCTTTCACGCGCCGGGGGTCCCGCGCACCAACGCGCCAAAACCTGAGCGCGTTCGCCGAGCGCCTTCCAGCACAACGTGCGCGCCTCGCGCTCGGCGGCAGCACCCGATGCGTGCTGAGTGCATTGGCGACCGACCACTCGGCCGCGCGAAATTTCGCCGACGCCCCCACGCGATCGCATCGCGCCGCGGCTCGGTTCTGACTTAGCGCCTAGGCGCTTTTCGCCACGAAGAACGTCACCGCCGACCCCGACGCGCCGTCTCCGCTGACGCCGTTCGCTGATTCTTCCGCGGTTCCCACGCCGTTCGTCCCGCCGTCAAATGCCCCCTGCAATTCGGCCAGCCGTTCGTGCAGCGTGGTCAGCGGTTCGAACGCCTCCGCCAATTGCAGGATCCGCAACCGAATTTCCTCGGCCGGCTCCAGCGCCTTGATCAACGCGCGGATATGCAGATTGAATCCGCCGGTTAGCTGCGTGAACTGGTCCTGCAGCGGTTTGATCGCGTCGCAGGTCTGCGCGATTCGCGCCATCTCCTGCCGCAACGCGTTGATCGGCACGAACGTGCGCGCCAGTTGCTCGAGCTGTTGCCGGAACGCGTCGAGCGGCACGAAGGTGCCCGCCACCGTCTGCGCCAGCGACTCGATCGAGTCGAACATCGATCCCAGGTTGTGCAGATTTGTCCGCGCCGTCTGCGTCTGATCGAACAGCCTCGCGACCGCCTGAAATACCTGGTACTCGGCGCCCCCGTCCTTCTCCACGTAAGAGAGCACCGCGCCCGCCAATCCCGGATTGCGCTCTGACGGATGTCCATTCGACGGGTCGCCCGCGGGCGCAGCCGGTTGAACGCTGGAATGGTTTGCGGGGATCGCGTCGGGCGGAAGGGTTTCGAGCATTTTGCGCACCGAATAGATTCGCGGTTCGTTGCCGGTGCCCTCGATCAAGTGCGCCGGCAACGGTTGCGGTTGCGGAGTTGCGGTTTGCATCTGCGACGCTGACGCAGGAGCCGGTTCGACCCTGGATTGCGTGAAATGCTTGATCAGTTCCATCTTCCCCCCAATCAAAGTTGCGCCGCGCGTTTGGACCCCGCCACGGCGAAATCCGAAAACACTTCTGACCTTGCGAACTTGATGGCGAGCGATTGGGTTGCCGCAGTCCCGCAACTGCAAACTACGATTAGACTAACGGCTATGCTGGTGAGACTGGTGATCCCTCCGCCTCCGCCAACTCCACCTTCCGAAAATTTTATAGCACGATGCGCAGAAGCGATTAAGATTGACCGCATTTTCAAACTGTCGCATTAGTGTGCATACACGTACCTACATTAGTCTGATCGGATATCGCTGAAAAAATATTTTTCACCGACCCCTCTTCGCGCCGTTTGTTCCGCCTTCAATCACCCGCATTTCAAAATGTCCGCGAACGGCCGCCCGCGATTTTTCGCTTTGAAGAACGTCAGCGCGGCCGCGTCGATTCCGCGGTCGCTGGCGGATTGAAAATCGCGCGCCTCGACAGGCAAAATTGAATTACCGGTTTGGCCCGATCCGGAAATCAGCAAAGGAGCGCAATCGGAAACATGAAATCGAAATTGCTTATCGCCGTCCTCGGGACCATTATCGTCATGCCCGCGTTCGCGCTCGCCCAGTCCGCCAGCCAGTCGATGCATCAGGCGGGTGAGGCCACCGAAAATTCCGCGGCCAGCGCCGGCCACGCTATCGCGGACGTTTACCATGGGACCAAAACCGCTACGATCGACACCGCCATCACCGCCAAAGTCAAAACCGCCCTCGACGAGGACGCGGCCACCAGGCATGAGGACATTCACGTCGAGACGGTGGACGGCGTGGTCACTCTGCGCGGCAAGGTATCGTCGGCGAGCGTGGCTGACCGCGCGACGCATCTTGCGGAGCAGACCGGCAGCGTCAAGCGCGTTCGCGACAAGTTGAAGATCATCGCCGCCAACTAGCGCCACGCGCAGCTCCCGCAGGGTCGCACTGGCTATAAAGTGACTTCGCGCCGCAAGGGGAAAGAGATGCCGCAAAGCTTGCCTGACGCGCCGACGATGCTGGGCGCGGCCGTGAAATACCTCGAAGACGAGTTGTTGCCCGCGCTCGACGGTTACCATCGCTTCAAGACCCGCGTTACCGTCAACGTGTTGAACACGATTCGACGCGAGCTGGAGTTGCGTGGGGCGCAAGCCGCCGCCGAACGGACGCGGCTCGCCGCGATCCTCGGGCACGACGGCGAGGTCGAGGCGCTCAGCTTCGAGTTGTCGGAGCGGATTCGCACGGGCGCCGTCGATTTGAACGACCCGGCCTTGCGCGCGCATCTCAGGCAATCGGTCGCCGACGCGCTCGCCATCAATAACCCGAAGTGGATCAATCGCTGATCGTCAATAATCGCCAAAGCTGCGCCGGCGCCGCAAAGGGTCGCTTAACCGGGGCGTCGCTACATCAGGAGATCGCAAAATGAACTCAGCGGGCAAGGTCGCGATCGTGACCGGCGCGGGGACCGGTATCGGCAAGCAGGTGGCGATCGCCCTGGCGCGCGACGGCTACGCGATCGCACTCGCCGGCCGGCGCAGGGAGCCGCTCGAAGCGACCGCCGAGGCGGCTACGGCCGGCGGCGCACCCATCCTGATCATGCCCACCGACGTTAGCGATGAGGCGTCGGTCAAGGCGCTGTTCGCCGCGACTCGCGAAAAATTCGGGCGGCTCGATTTGCTCTTCAATAATGCCGGGGTTGGCGCGCGCGCGCTGCCGCTCGAAGAGCTCGCCTTCGAGCAATGGAAGAAGGTCATCGATATCAATTTGAACGGCGCATTCCTCTGCACGCAGGAGGCCTTTCGGATCATGAAGGCGCAGCAGCCGCCCGGCGGGCGGATCATCAATAACGGTTCGATTTCCGCCCATGCGCCGCGACCGAACTCCGCGCCCTATACCGCGAGCAAGCATGCGATGACCGGGCTGACCAAGGCGACCTCGCTCGACGGCCGCAAATACAATATCGCGTGCGGGCAAATCGATATCGGGAACGCCGCCACTGAAATGACCGCGCGGATGGGCCAAGGGGTGCCGCAGGCGAACGGCGCAATCGAAGTCGAGCCGACCTTTGACGCGAGCCACGTCGCCCGCGCGGTCATCTATATGGCGAGCCTGCCGCTAGACGCCAACGTCCAGTTCATGACCGTGATGGCGACCAAAATGCCATTTGTCGGCCGCGGCTGAATTTCCACGAGTGTCGCGATCCCGTCCGTGCGCTTCGCGTTGGCAAATTTTCCCGCCGGGCGTGCCACCAAACTTATGCGTTGCGGCGGACGGTCGCAGATGTGTATCGTGAATTACCTGCCGAAGCGAAAAAACATTTGAGGGAAAATCCGATGAGAGTCGTGGTCGATCATAGTCTATGCGAGGGCAATGGCCGCTGCGTCGAGGCCGCGCCCGGGATTTTCGAGTTGCGCGACGACGATCAAAGCTACGTCGTCGAGGAGCAGCCCCCGCAATCCTTGCGGGCCAAGGTGGACCTCGCCGTGAGCCTCTGTCCGCGCCAGGCCATTCGCATCATCGAGGATTAGCGCCGTTCCATAAAAGGCACCGCCGGGCACGCGCCGGCGCGGTGTTTTCGACCTCTCCGGTTGAGCGAGTTGGCCGAAGGAGCAACTGAGTTCATGGCTGCTTTAACGCTGGATACGATCGAGATCGTAAATCCCGACCTCTACGTGCAGCGCGGCTACCCGCACGAGGAGTGGGCCTTGCTGCGGCGCGAGGCGCCCGT
This sequence comes from Deltaproteobacteria bacterium, assembly GCA_021780755.1. Classification (GTDB taxonomy): domain Bacteria; phylum Desulfobacterota; class Binatia; order Binatales; family Binataceae; genus JADMIL01. Next base: position 95,567 of record JAJXYF010000003.1, read on the forward strand.
CCACTACTACCAGCGGCCCGAGGTTGACCCCTTCTGGGCGATCACACGCCACGCCGACATCGTCAACGTTTCGCGCCAGCCGGGGCTCTTCAAGAGTATCCAGCAACTCTTCGTGACGATGAACCAGCCGGGCTTGCCGCCGCCCGACGAGGCCATTCTGCGCCAGTTGCTCAACATGAATCCGCCCGAGCACGCCGCCTATCGGGGGGTCGTCAACCGGCGTTTTACTCCGCGCAGCGTGCAACAGTTGACCGCCGGCATCGAGCGCATCACGACCGAGGTGCTCGACGCGCTGGTCGGCCACGACGAATGTGATTTCGTGACGGCGGTTTCGGCCACCCTGCCGCTCGCGGTGATCGCCGAGATGTTCGGCATCCCGCAGGCCGACTGGCCGCTGATGTTCCGCTTGAGCAACGAGATGATCGGGCCGACCGACCCGGAATACGCGGGCAACGAAACCGTCACCGCGACGCTGGAACGCGCCCGGATGGAGTTCTTTCAGTACTTCAACGGGCTGGTCGAGGACCGCCGCAAAAGTCCGCGCGACGACCTTTCCAGCGCGCTCGCCAACGGCCTCGTCAACGGCGAGCCGCTGCCAATCTTTGAGCTGATGTCGTACTTCGCGCTGCTAATCATCGCCGGCAACGAAACCACCCGCAACGCCACCACCGGCGGCCTGCACGCCTTCATTAACAATCCCGACCAGTGGCAAATGCTCAAGCGCGATCCCGCGATGGTGCCTAAGGCGGTCGAGGAAATCGTGCGCTGGACCTCGCCGGTGATTCAGTTCACGCGCAAGGCCACCGCCGACACCGAGCTCGGCGGTCATAAGATTCGCGAGGGCGACATGCTCGCGCTGTTCTACCCGTCGGCCAACCGCGACGAGAGCGTCTTCGCCGCGCCCAACCATTTCGATATCACGCGCTATCCCAACCAGCACATCGCGTTCGGCATCGGCGAACATTTCTGCCTCGGCGCCAACCTCGCGCGCCTTGAACTCCAGGTGATGTTCCGGCATCTGGCCCAACGGCTCGAATCGGTCGAGCTGGCCGGGCCGGTCCAGCGGATGCGTTCCTGCTTCGTCGGCGGCATCAAGCATATGCCGGTGCGGCTGCGCGTCCTCCCGCGCAAATAACCGCGCGAGATCCTTCACTTCGTTCGGGCTGACCGTGCATCGCACTTTCTCCTTAGCGCAGGGCTCAGCCAACTATCCGAGCACGCGAGCGCCGTCATCATGAGGTTTTCTGAACAACTCTCCTGCTAAAGCGGATGGCCAGGCAGCCCTGTATGGGCGGTCGCGCCGCCGTCGGCCACCACGATGCTGCCCGTCATGAACGACGCGTCGTCGGAAGCGAGGAACAGCACTACCCGGGCGATCTCTTCGGGTTGACCGAGCCGGCCCATCGCATGGCTTTCGGCGGCGTTTTTGCTTGCCCGATTCGGATCGCGCGTCGCCGCCAGCAGATTCACCACCGGGGGCGTCGCGATCATGCCGGGGCATACCGCGTTGACGCGGATATTCTTGCGCGCATACTCGATCGCGGCGGTCTTGGTGAGATTGACCACGCCGGCCTTGGCCGCGTTGTAGGCGCCCATCCGATAGTCGCCGAAGAGTCCCGAAATCGACGCCGTATTCACGATCACGCCGCCGCCCTGCGCGACCATCTGGGGCAGCGCGAACCGCATCCCATAGAAAACGCCCGACAGCGTGACCGAGATCGTCTTCAGCCAGCCGTCGATACTCATTTCGCCGACCGCGCCGACGGTCGTGTAGAACGCGTTGTTGTGGAGCACGTCGAGCCGCCCGAAGCGATCGACGGCGAATTTCACCATTTCCTCGACCTGCTTGGGATTGCGCACGTCGGTCTTGCAGAAGGCGCCGGCCGCGCCGAGTTCGTTGGCGACCTTATGGCCCGTCGCTTCGTCGATATCCGCAATGACTACTCGCGCGCCCTCCGCCGCGAGCAGCCGGGCGGTGGCGGCGCCAATTCCGGATCCGGCGCCGGTGATCGCGGCGATACGATTGTCGAGTTTACCCATCTCAGCTCCTTGAGCGCCCGCTGCGCGATAGTGAAATTCCGCATCAGAAATAGCCCAGTTGGTGAAGAACGCAAAACCTTCTTTATCAACGGGAAGTCTGAAACCTCCTGAGCTTTCAGTCTGCGGAAGCTTACAAATCTGCGTTCCTCAACAACTCTCCTATTGTACTTTCGCGGTCGGCTTTGCGACCATGCGGGCCGAAGCCTACAGACAGGGGGAGACGCTAATGCTACAGAAGCTTTTCCACGTCAATATCTGTGTCCGCGATATGGAGCGGTCGATCCGCTTTTATGAGGGCCTCGGCTTTAACAAGGTCAACGATTTCACGCTCGACGATCCGAGCGTGGGCGACGCGCTCGGCCTGAAGGCGAAGAAGCTACGCGGCGTGTTCATGCGGCTGGGCAACGACGCGAACGCGCCAGTGCTCGACCTGGTGCAATTTATCGATCCGCCGCCGCAGGGCCAGCCCTACCCATCGCTCAACAATATCGGCATCTGCCGCATCGCGTTCACCGTGGACGATATCGACCAGACCTACCAGGAGCTGAAAGCGAAGAAGGTCGAATGCGTGGCGCCGCTCAAAAAGATCAACGGCCCCAATGGCGCGGTGATCGGGGTGGTCTGCTTCAAGGACCCCGACGGCACGATCCTCGAACTGATCAGCGGAATGTAGGTATCACATACTATAAGTATAGGGACACGCAAATGGTTTCATTGGCGCACAAGACGGTAGTAGTGCTCGGCGGGACTTCCGGAATCGGGCTCGCGACCGCCAAGGCCGCGCAGGCCGAAGGGGCGCGGGTGATCGTGACCGGACGGTCGCGCGAGCGCCTGGCGGCGGCGCAGACTGAGCTTGGCGGCCGCGCGCGCACGGTCGCGTTGGATGTGGCCGACGAGGCCGGCACCCGCGCGCTCTTCCAGGAGATCGACCGCGTCGATCATGTTTTCATCACGGCCGGCAACGTAGCACTCGACGCGCGACTCGCGCCGGACAGCGCGGCGCTGCGCCCTGCTATGGACGTGCGCTTTTGGGGCGCGTTCAACGCCGCCAAGTACGGCGCGGCGAAGATGAACGAGGGCGGATCGATCACGTTCATGTCGGGCACGACGGCGCGCCGGCCGCTGCGCGGAGCGGCGGTCTCGACCGCGTCGTGCGGCGCGGTCGAGGCCTTCGCGCGAGCGCTTGCAATCGACCTCGCGCCGATTCGCGTGAACACCCTCCAGCCTGGTTACGTGGACACTCCGATGCTCGACGAGTTGCTGGGCGAAGCGCACGCGGCGATCAAGACGGAGGCGGGCGCGCGCCTGCCGGTCAGGCGGATCGGGCGGCCCGAGGAGCTTGCTGACGCTGTGCTGTTCCTGATGAAGAACGGCTACGTCAACGGGATTACGCTGACCGTCGATGGGGGTGGTCTGCTGGTCGGCTGACTACCTTGCGTGCAATGTTGGCGGTTGAAGCGGCGTTGCGACGTGCGGATTTTGCGCTCGACTTGGCAGCGCCGGGAGGCCTGAACGAATGGCGGAATATCAGGGCTATACGATCAAGCAGAATCCGGACACCGGCAAATGGGAAATCTTCTGGCAGGACAAGAAGCAGGAAGGCGAGTATGCGCGGCAGGCCGACGCCGAGGAATGGATTGACGATCAATTCCCGCTGAACCGATAGCCCCGGCGGCCAGACGCTCACCCGATCATCGCGAGCGTTAATCATGCTGCGATTTAAGAGGGCGAAGCCCGCATATTTACAAATGGGAAGTCTGAAACCTGGTGAGGTTTCAGCTCTCCGGAAAATATAAGTTTCGCGTTCCTCAACCATTTTCCTATTGTACTTTCGCCATCGCCTTTGCGACGATGGCGCCGTCGGGCGGCGCCCGGGCGCGAACGATATCGGGAGAAATTGAAAATGCGATTCGAAGGCAAAGCGGGACTGGTCACGGGAGCGGGTTCGGGTATCGGGCGTGCGACGGCCAAGGGATTCGCCGCGCGCGGCGGCGCGGTGGCGGTGGCCGATATCAACGGCGACAATGCGAATCGCGTTGTCGCGGAGATCACGGCGGCGGGCGGCAAGGCGATCGCGATCATCGCCGACGTCACGCGCTCGGGCGATATCGACATGATGATCTCGCGAACCGTTCATGAACTCGGGCGGCTGGATTTCCTGCACAACAACGCCTTCGGCTTCTCCGCGATGCCGGGCGTTTCGGCGGTGGCTGCTACCGCCGACACCGACGATCGGATGTGGAATGCGACGCTCGATGTCGGCCTCACGGCGGTCTTCCGCGCGATCAAACGGGCGGTCCCCGTGATGCGCGCGCAGGGCAGCGGCTCGATCGTCAACACGGCATCGATTTCGGGGCTGTACGCCGACTACGGAATCGTCGCGTACAACGCGGCCAAGGCGGGCGTTGTGAATTTGACGCGGGTCGCGGCGATCGAATACGCCCGGCTCGGAATTCGCGTCAACTGTATCTGCCCGGGCGCGATCGATACGCCGTTGCTGGCTGGTGCCGCACAGCCCGCGATGCTCAAAAAATTCAACGAAGTGATTCCTATGGGTCGGCTGGGGCGGCCCGAAGAAATGGCCAACGTGATCCTGTTTCTGGCCTCCGACCTGGCGTCGTTCGTGACCGGTTCGGCCTACGTCGCCGATGGCGGTCAGACCGCCAAAACCGGCAGCCCGTCCTTCCTGCCGGAGTGACGTTTGCGCCGAAAAGTTTTGCGCTCCCGCCCACCTTCGGCATGGAATGCCGCTTTGACGATCGGCGGCTGGCCGGAGTAATGTCCGCGCTGACGGTGCTACTGGCAGCAGCTGGCAGCCGGCCGCAAAATCAATCAGCAGGTGCAGACCATGGGCGCAGCAGAGAACAAGCAATTTATCAGCAACATGTTCGCCGAACTGTCCAAGGGCAACGCGGACGCCTTTCTCGGCGCGCTCGCCGACGATGTCCGCTTCACCATTATCGGCACGACCAAATACTCCGGCACTTTCAAGGGCAAGCAGGACCTGATTACCCGGCTGCTCGCGCCGCTCAACGCGCAGGTCGAGGGCGGCATGACAATCACCCCCGACAACCTGGTCGCCGACGGTGATTTCGTCGCGATGCAGGCGCGCGGCAAGGCGCTCTCGAAGAACGGTCAGCGCTACGACAACACCTACTGCCACGTCTTTCGCATCGCCAATGGCAAGGTCCAGGAAGTAACCGAGTACCTTGACACCGAATTGGTGACGACCGCGTTTGGAAAATAATTTCCTTCGCGGCAAGTCCGCGAGCGAAACCGCAATCACGACCGCATGGACCGGATGAACGCCGGCGCGAGTTGCTCACGCCGCGCGCAACGGGTAGTTGCGGGTCCAGCGGGGAACCACGAGAAGATGAGACGCACATGCCCAAACTTACCGATCACGAAATAACCGAATTTCTGGCCGAACGCGGCCATCTGGCCCGGATCGCGACGGTGCGCGCCGACGGATCGCCGAGCGTGGTTCCGGTGTGGTTCATCTTCGAGAGCGGCAAGGTGCTGATTACGCCGCGCAAACATTCGGCGTTCCTCGCCAACCTGCAGCGCGAGCCGCGCGTCGCGATCACCATCGACGAGGACCATGGGCGCTATCGCAAGGTGCTGTTCGAGGGCAAGGCGGAAGTGCTCTACCCGGTCGGCGAGGACCGCAAATGGGACGACGTCTACCGCCGGATCGCGTGCCGCTACATCGACGAAGCGTCAGCCGATTACTATCTCACTGAAACCAAGGACCAGCCGCGCGCGCTGATCGGAGTCGATCGCGCGAAGGCCAAGGTCACGACGTGGCGGATGCCGTCTGAGAACGAGCCCTATTCGGGCATCTGGGCGAAGCGCTACTACGATGCCGGAACCAAGATGGCGCGCACCGCGACGCCCGCGACCGGCGCAAAAATCAAAGTGAACTGAGTACTGCGACTGATTATTAGAAGTGACTATTGTGAATAACGCGCGTACGATAGTGAGTCGCACAGGCGGCACGCAACCCATGCGCATTGCTGGAGGATTACGATGAAGGTAACCCGATTTCATGCCACTGCCGACGGCGAATCGCGCTTTCAGGAAATCGAGGTTCCGATCAACGAACGGCGTCCCGATCAGTTCGGCCATACGATTATGCAATCGGGCGCCTGGGCGTCGCCGAGTATCCGCTTCGTCGAATTGCCGACCGGCCTCGATCAAAGCTGGCATCATGCGCCGGCGCGCCAGATCGTGGTGGTGCTGGCGGGCGAGATCGAAGTCGGCACCAGCGATAATCAAAAGCGGCGATGCACTCCCGGACAGGCGTTTATCGCCGATGACCTGACCGGCAAGGGCCATCTGACGCGGGTCGTCAGCGGACCCGCGCGCGTGATGTTCGTGCAGTTGCCCGACAGTTTCGATTTCGACCGCTGGGCGCCGTAATCGTTTAATTCGCGAAATCGTCGAATCACTATTAGAAGTGTAGAGGGAAGTAGTATGGCTGGACCGATGGAACATGTATTGACGGGGCTGCGCGTGCTGGATTTTACCCGCGCGCTGGCCGGCCCCACCTGCACCCGGATGTTCGCGGAAATGGGCGCCGAGGTGATTAAGGTCGAATCCGCGCCGGGCGGCGACATGGTGCGGCGGATGTCGAAAATCCGCAACGAGCGCAGCCTCTACTACGTGCAGCAGAACCTCGGCAAGAAAAGTCTCTGCCTCAACCTGCGCGACCCGCGCGGGATGGCGATCATCGCCGCGCTGGTGCCCAAGGTTGACGTCGTCGTCGAGAACTTCAAGCCCGGCACGATGGCCGAGATGGGCCTCGGCTACGAGCGCCTGCGCGAAATGCGCCAGGACATCATCCTGTGTTCGATTTCGGCGCTTGGCCAGAAGGGGCCGCTCGCGGGACTGCCAGGCTATGACTTTATCGCGCAGGGTTATTCCGGCGTGACCTCGATGATCGGTGAGGCCGGCGGCACGCCGTACATTCCGCTGGTCGGCGTCGGCGATGTCAGCACCGGTGTGCATGGCGCGCTCGCGGTATTGGCCGCCTTGCGTTATCGCGATCGCACCGGCAAAGGACAGCATCTCGATATCGGCCTGCTCGACGTTTACTACCATTGCCACGAAGTGAGTATTCATCAGTTCAGTGGCAGCAACGGGCAATTGAAGCCGAGCCGCCAGGGCCCGCATCTCAACTACGTCTGCCCGGCCGGCGTCTTCAAGGCCAACGGTGGATGGGTCGTGATCATGGCCTTCCTCCATCATTGGAAGGACCTCTGCACCGCGATGAACCGGCCCGACCTCGTCAACGACGAGAAGCTTGGCACCGACGCGGGACGGCTCGCGAACCGCGCCGAGCTGATCAAGCTGCTGGAGGATTGGCTCGCGACTTTCCCCGATCGCGACAGCGCCGTCGCCAAGATGCATCAGCATTCGGTGCCCGCCGCGCCCGTGCTCTCGATCGAGGAGACCGTCAATCATCCGCATTTGAAGGCGCGCGGCACGGTGCGCACGATTGACGATCGCATCGCGGGCAAGTTTCAGATCCCCGGGATGCCGCTGAAGTTCTCCGAGTTTCCCGCGGATTTGCCGCTCGAGGCGGCGACGCTCGGCCAGCATAACGGCAACGTCCTGCGCGAATTGCTCGGGCGCAGCGATCAGGAGATCGAGGAATTGCGCGCCGCCAACGTGCTGCTCGAGGGCGAGAATTAGCGCATCAGGCCCGCGTTTCGCGTTTGACAGTTTACATTTTCGCGACGATCATAGGCCGGAATTAGCCGCCAATCGGCGAGTTCGCGCAGGCGGCCAACGAAAATCCAATGCTGATTTGGAGAGAGCCATGGCAGAGGGCAAAGCAACTAAACTATGGGCGCTGCCGGGCGCGGTGCTGACCGCTCCCGCGTCTTTGCTGATGCATGGGGGCGACGACACGCTGCTCGACCTGCCGTGTCCGTCCTTCCTGATCGAGCATCCCAAGGGCCTCGTGCTCTTCGATACCGGGTGCAATCCGAAGGTCATCGACGACGCGGTCGGCTACTGGGGGCAGATCGCGGAACACCTGCCGCTCAAATGGAGCAAGCAGGATACCCTCGACAAGCAGATCCAGGGCGTCGGCTATAAACCATCAGACGTGAAATATGTCATTTTGTCGCATGCCCACCTCGACCACTCCGGCGGCCTGACCTACTTTCCCAACGCCACCTTCATCGCCGGCCAGGGCGAGATGCAACATGCCTACTGGCCGCATCCGGATCGGCGCTGGGCCTTCATCCTGAATGACTACCTGCCGACGCGCGGCTACAAGTGGCTGGAGTTCGGCCAGGACTTCGACCTCTTCGGTGACGGCGCGCTGCAGTTCCTCTACACCCCGGGGCATACGCCCGGCGAATGCTCGCTGCTGGTCAATACCTCCAGCCGCAAGTTCCTCTTCACCGGCGACACCGTGCACTTGCGTGCGGCGGTCGAGATGGAAGCGACGATGGGTATCGATACCGACCCGAATCAGTCAACGATGTCGCTGCGCCGCATCAAGGCGATTCGCGACATGCAGGGCGCGACGATGTGGATCACACACGACCCCGAGGACTGGAAGGAACACCCGCATCGCGTGGAATAATCAGGCGAGCGAGCGCTACCGCGGATGCCGATTTACGAATGCAATTGCGAGGCGTGCCGGATCACCTTTGAGGTCCTCGCGCCGGTGAGCGAGGCCAACCGCAAGCGCCCGTGCCCGCGATGCGCGCGGCCGTCGCGCCGGGTGGTCTCCCCATTCGCGATCGGCGCGGCCGGCGCGGGCGTCGATCGCGAAGTGGCGAATCCGGCGTCGTCGCATGGCGATGCGGACCACGCGCATCACGGACACGGCCGTCCGGGAAATGGAAATTCGGGGCGGCGCGGCCGACCGGCCGTCCCGGACTTCGCGCGGCTGTGCTGGATGGACGATCGGTCGGCCGAGCGCTTCGCCGCCTACAAGCTCGGGCGCGGCGCCGAGTACGACGACAAGTCCGCCGCCAAGGAAGAACTACGCAAAAAGCACGGCTTGCCCGCGCCGGCAGTGCCCGATCAAAGCAATTCGCCGGTCGCCCGGATGGTCGCGCGAAAAAAAGCCGATCAGGTGAAAAAGGCCGCTAAGCCCGCCAAGACCGGCGCACCCGGCGTGTCGCCGCGGTAGCCAGCCCGGCTCGTATCCCTATCGCGCGCGAATCACCTTATCGCGCGCGAATCACCTTCGACGCGTGCGCCGCGAGGCGCACCGTGCTCGCGATCAGCCTTGCTTTACGAAGGTGTGCTGGAGCAGTTGCTGGAAGCCCTCATCGCGCTGCGCCGGTGGGTAATGTCCGAGCATATCCAATAGCCCCGCGCGAAACTCGCAGGTCGCGGGCGATCCGTCCTTCATCTTCATGTTCGCCAGGGCCTGCTGATTGGCGGGCGTGAGACTGGCGTTGGTTTGCTTTTCCTGGTCAGTGAGTTTGCCGGCGCAATCGTCCGCACGCGCGACCGCCGCACCAGCTATCGACATCGAAAGAACCCCGGCGAGCAATAGAAGTTTCATCCGTACCTCCGCGTCCGATTCCTATCAACTTCCGCTCGCCGTGCATATCACGAATCAGTCGCGAACCGTCGGCGCCCACGCCCCTTTCGGGCAGGGCTTCGCTCAGCGCCGCGCACCCCATTTCGGGTCCTCGGCGCCGTCGCGTCCCCGGCGCATGTGCGTCCCTTCCGAAGAGCCGCCCGCCAGACAACTCAGAAAGCCCAGCAGGATTACGGCGCCGGCGAATCCAATCAGCATCAGCAATTCCATGACGAGTTCCCCCCCTCGCCACTTGCACAGCAAGCTTGTTGCCAAGCGCGATAGCTCCAAAACTCAAGCGGATCCGCTATTTGAGGGAGATTTATTGATGCTCGGTGCCAAGTGCGGTTGGCATTGCCGCCAACCGTCGGCGCATGCCGACCCGAGCCTCGCGAGCGTCAATCGATAAAACTCAGCCAATCGGCGGCGTCTTGCCCGACGCGTCCGCTTGCGACGACTTCAGCAGATCGCTGAAGTTCTTGTGCAGCTTCGTCAGCTTTGGCGCGATCACAAACTGGCAATACGGCAACTGTATGTTATTGCGGAAATATTCGCGATGATAGTCTTCCGCCGGATAGAAAACGTCGAGCGGACTGACCTGCGTGACGATCGGATTTCCGCGCGGATCGGATCCGTTGAGTTCCTCGATAAACGCGTGCGCCTGCCGCTTCTGTTCTTCCGTCGTATAGAATACCACCGACCGATACTCGGTCCCCACGTCCGCGCCCTGCCGATTGAGGCTGGTCGGATCGTGCGTGGCGAAAAATACCGTCAGCAGATTGCGATATGGTACCCGTGCCGGATCGTATTCTACCCGCACCACTTCCGCATGCCCCGTCCTGCCCGTGCAGACTTGCCGATAGGTCGGATTTTCCAGCGTTCCCCCCGCGTAGCCGGGTAGCACCGAGACCACGCCTTCGAGCCGCTCGAAGACCGCCTCGGTACACCAGAAGCATCCCCCACCGAACACGGCAATTTCTGTGCGATCATTCATGATTATTTCCGCTACCAGTATGCCGCCATCCACGTCAACCCGCCCCGTGGCATATTAGAAGAGAGCGTTAGAGTGGTTGAGGCACTCAAAGCTATTATATTCATTGAAATCTCACGGAAGGTAATCTGTGGACGAAGCCCGCATCTTACAAATGGGAAGTCTGAAACCTCTATGCTGAAGTTTCAGCAATTGGGTTCCTCAACCACTGGATTGCGCTCCTCAGGAGGCGGCGATGCTCGCATGGACGACTGAATTGATCGCGGGGCCGCCGCGAATCGCGGTGGACCATTGTGGCGCGGGTCCGCTGGTGGTTTTCCTGCATGGAATCGGCGGTAATCGCACCAATTGGCAAGATCAACTGCCCGCGTTCGGCCGCCATTTTCATGCGGTCGCATGGGACGCGCGCGGCTACGGCGACAGCGACGATTACGATGGCGCACTCGACTTCGGCGATTTCGCGATCGATCTGGCGCGTGTCATCGGGCATTTCGGGGCTGCGCGTGCTCACCTCGTCGGACTCTCGATGGGTGGTGTCATCGCGATGGATTTCGCGGCCCGCTATCCCGATCGCGTGGCGACCTTGACGCTATGCGATTCGATGCCGGGCTTTGGCCATTTGACCGAAGCGCAACGCCGCGAATTTATCCGGATGCGCCAGGAACCACTGCTCGCCGGCAAGGAACCGCGCGACATCGCACCGGCGGTGGCTCGCACCTTGCTCGGCAAGTCGCCGCGCCCGGGAGCGTTTGAGCGCCTCGTCGCCAGCATGACGGCGCTGCACAAGGAGTCCTACATCAAGACCATTACGGGCTCGGTCACCTACGCGCGTCCGCTGCAAATCGAATCGATCGCGGCGCCCGTGATGGTGGTGGTTGGCGACGAGGACACCCTGACGCCGCCGGCGACGTCGCGCGAACTGGCGCGGCGCATCCCGGGCGCCCGAATCACGGTGATTGAAGCCGCTGGCCATCTGAGTAATATCGAGCAGCCCGAGGCCTTCAATCGTGCGGTGCTCGGATTCCTGATGGAGCATCGCGAGCGGGCATAAAAGCTAACCACGGGAGACTCGTCCAATGCCGATCATCGACAACCAGACGGTGAAGCCGTTCGACTTGCCGGGGCTCAACCATCGCACGCTGGCCGGCCCCGAGCATGGCATGAAGAACCTCGAGGTCTGGGCGCAGACTATCGAAGCGGGGGCGGGAACGCCGGTTCATCGCCACGCCTGCGAAGAGGCGATTGTGATCCTGGAGGGCAACGGCACGTTGACAGTCAACGGTGAGGAAAGCCGCTTCGGCCCGAATTCGACGTTGATTATCCCGGCCGACGCAGTCCATCAGATCGTCAATAGCGGTACCACCCGAATGGTTCTAATCGCGGCCTTGAGCATGGCGCCAGTGAAGGTTCGTCACGCCGACAACCAGGCGATGCCGCTGCCGTGGCAGGCGCCCAGGTAGCGGTGGTCGATAATTGCGCGCTGGCCGGCCAGCGCGAAAATGCTGTTCGATCGGCGTGGAAAATGCTACGCATCTAGTTCATTCGTGCGCATCATCGGGCGGCGATGGCGAACGAATCAGGAGGAACTGCTCATGGCAAACAAGGGCTTTTCACACGTCGGACTTTCAACCCTCGATCTCGACAAGACCCGCGATTTTTACGAACGGATACTCGGCTTCAAGGCGGTCATTGCCGATACCATCAAAATCAAGGAAGGCGGCGCGATTCGGCACGTCTTCTTCGATACCGGACGTGATCAATTGCTCGCGTTCATGGAGCCGCGCGGCGTCCCGGGCGTTCCGGTCGAGTACGACGCCGGCATCAATCGTGGACTCGGCGTACCGGCGGCCTTTTATCATTTCGCTTTCGAGGCCGGCTCCGAAGCGGGACTCGAAGCCAAGCGCCAGGAGCTTGCCGCCAAGGGCGTGGACGTAACCGACGTCGTCGATCACAACTGGGCGAAGTCGATCTACTTCAAGGACCCCAACGGCGTCTCGCTCGAGTATTGCTGCCTCGTACGCGAGTTCGTCGAGGACGACGCGAAGATGCAGGACCGCTTCGAGATTTCGATCAAGGCACTCGGACTCGACGCGACCAACGTGACCGAGGTCACCGCCGCGCAATCGCATAGCTACAAGGCGAAGGCGTCATAAGAGAACCTCCAGGCTCTTCATCTGAAATCGGTGAAATCCACGGGGGCTCGGGACGCGTCGAGTGACGTTTCCGGGCCCCTTCGATATTTCGCGCCGTTAACCCCGCAAGCCGTGTCACATTTGATGTTGGGACAATTCCGGACAATCCGTATATTGTCTTTGGCTCGGTCTGAATCACACCCGATCGGATGTCCCGGAGCGGACGCGCCGATCGGTAAGGAGAAGCTTCATGCCGGATCGTCTGGGTCAACACGCCATCGTCGTCGGTGGCAGCATCGCAGGCCTGATGGCCGCGCGGGTCCTCACCGATTTCTTCGATCAGGTGACCGTGTTCGATCGCGATCCCATCGAGGCGGGCTCCGCCGTCCACAAATCGGTGCCGCAGGGCAATCATCTGCACGCCCTGATGCTTGGCGGTCAGCAGGTCCTTTCGTCGCTCTATCCGGGCTTTACCGACCGGCTGCAGGTGCTCGGCGCGATACGCTTTCGCTTCGGCAAGGAAGCCGCCTTTTTCTTCCCGGGCGGCAAGTCTTACACGCCGACCGGCTCGGTCAGGGAGCCGCGCGACCTCGGCATCGACGGCTACAGCCAAAGCCGGGGCCTGCTCGAATATTGCGTTCGCCAATGCACCGTGGAGTTGACGAACCTGAGATTCGAGGGCGGCACTGCCGTTCAGGGTTTGACCTACGAGCACGGACAGGTGCGCGGCGTGCGTCTCAATCGAGAGGGTGGCGCCGAAAGCGTTGCCGCCGATCTGGTAGTTGACGCGGGCGGTCGCGGCTCGCGCGCCCCCCGATGGCTCACTGAGATGGGGTTTCGGGCCCCCGAAGAATCCTCGATTGGCTGCGACTTCGCCTACACCAGCGCCAAATTCCGCACACCCGCAAATTATGACGGGCCCGAAAAGGTGATGCTCTTTGGAGGGCCGCCGCCCAAATACACCAGCGGCGCCGGCATCGGGCAAATCGAAAATGACACCTGGATGGTCAGTCTGGCCGGCCGCTTCGGCGTCTATCCACCAAGCGACGAGGACGGTTTCTTCGCCTTCGCGAAGTCGCTGCCGACCAGGCGATTTTACGATCTGATCAAGGACGCCGAGCGAATTTCCGACATCTTCCACCATCGATTTCCGACCAGCGTCCAGCGCCATTACGAACGCCTTACCGCGTTTCCGGAGCGGTTCGTGGTCCTCGGCGACGCCATCAGTAGTTTCAATCCGGTCTATGGCCAGGGGATGAGTTCGGCGGCGCTGCAGGTGCGCGCGCTGCAGTATCTCCTGCGCGAACGGGCGACGGCGCCCAAGGCGGACGCACTGGCGGGACTGGGCGCGGCTTACTTTCCGAAGGCGGCCGAAGTGATCGCCTCGCCATGGATTCTCGCCGCCAGCTCGGATTTCGCCTATCCGCAGACCACCGGCGAGCGCCCGCCCAATATGGAAGATGGCGCCCGCTACTTCGGCGCGCTCGATTCGATCGTCGCCGAAGACCCCGCCGTCCATCGCCTCCTGGTCGAAGTGTTCCAGTTGGCGCGCCCGCTATGGGATCTCACGGCGGAGCCATTGCGCAGCCGCGTGATCGCGCGGCAGGAAGAACTCGTCGCTAAGAAAACGGCCTAGACAGAGATTCGAGGCGCCCCGATGAATCACACGATCGAGATGACGCCGGCCGAACAGGCGCAGGCGATCGAGATCGCACGCGAGGTCGCCAAGGGCTTCGACAAAGTCGGCGCCCGTCACGATCGCGACAATACCTTTCCCTACGAACTCGCGCCGATTTTCCGCGAAAGCGGACTCGTCGCGCTCAACGTCCCCAAACGCTTCGGCGGATGGGGCGCCGATATCTGGACCACCGTGCGCTGCGTCGAGGAACTCGCCAAGGGCGACCCCGCCTGCGCGCTCGGCTACAACATGCATATCGGGGTCGTCGGCTTCTTCCGCGGCATGTGGAGCGAGGCGCATCAGCAGCGCTACTTTCCCGGCATCGCCCGTCACGGCCATATTTTCGACGGCGTCTATAGCGAGACGCGCGCCGGCATCTCGGGCCTCGCCGATACCCTCGCGGTACCCGTGCACGGCGGCTACGAAATCACCGGCCGCAAAGGATGGGGCACGCTCTCGCTGGTCGCCGACTTTCATTCCTTCACCGCCACCGTCACCGATCCCGACGGCTCCGTGCCGTCCGATCTCGCCGTCAGGGCCGAGCGCGAAATGATGTTTGTGTGCCCCAAGGACGCGTCCGGAATCCGCATCGAAAAAACCTGGGACACCATGGGTATGCGGGCCACCGGCACCGAAACCGTGGTCTTTGACAAGGTCTTCGTGCCCGACTCCGACCTCGTTTCGCGGACCTTCCGCTCGTCGATCTATCAAACCGTCGAGTGGCAAACGCTGACCTTCGCCGCCGTCTATCTCGGACTCGCGCGAAAGGCCTACGAGGAGACCCGCGCCGCGCTGATCGACAAATCGACCGGTCCCGTCGTGGGCCCAAGCACCGGCCCGACGGTCGGCCCCGTCGCCGTGCGCTATCGCGATCTGCCGTTCGTCCAGGTCGGCTTCGGCCAGATGCAGGTATGGATTGAAACCATCAGCGCGGTGCTCGAGCGCGCCTGCAAGGAACTGCTCGCGGGAATCGAAGGCGGCCCTGACCGCTTTCGCCGGATGGTCCTGGTCGAGACACCCAAGGTCGTCGCCACCGAAAACGCGATTCAGGTCGTGGACATGTGCATGCGCGTGCTCGGCGGCGGCAGCTATCGGCGCGGCCACGTCATCGAGCGCCTCTACCGTGACGCGCGCAGCGGTCCGTTCCATCCCCTGCGCACCGACCAGCTATTCGACCTCCTGGGCAAGGCCGACCTCGGCGTGCTCGGCCCCGGCTCGACCTCGCGCTAGCCGATCGTCACGTAAATTTCCGGATATTTCGGCGCACCCGCGACCGCTTTGAGCGTCCGCTGGTTGCAACAGGAGTTTCGCGTTCCCTAAAGAACATTATCTTTCGCGATCGGTGCGTTCGGGATTGTGGAATTTCCGCCCCTATTCATATCGTTAATGAGTCTAATGTTCGCTCCGGGGTAATTCTAATGTCACCACTCCTCATAATCCTGATTCTCATATTGCTCTTTGGCGGCGGTGGCGGCTATTACGCCTTCGGTCCCGCTGGCGGCATTGGCATCGGCGGCATCGTCGTCATCATCCTGATTGTTATGCTGCTGACTGGGCGCCTGTAAGAATTGTTGGCGGAGGGGGGAGGGAGTCGAACCCTCCGGCGACCCCCCCATAAACTCAAGGGTAATTATTGGCCAAGACGCCTAAAATCGGCGTTTCTTGGTAGCACTTTCGTGACGCGACTCGTCACGGGAATCCGAACGAGACCATAGGGTCAGGACTGGACGGCAAACTACGAATCGCCACTGAGTAGTTAAAATCATACACTCAGTAGGAATCCCTTTTATCTGGATCATAAGCGCGTCCCCTCTCGAACCCCGTGGAGGGGCGCGCTCGATTTTGAGACGGCTCGGCGAGCCTTGCGGGCGTGTCGGATGGCTGCGACGGCGCGCCCGGCCGGCGAGCCGGGCCTTCGATTCCTACTTCACTTGTCAGATATCGAAACAAGTGCACGCGGGCGAATCAGTCATTTGCAGGGTTGGTTGTTGTCGAATTGCTTTCCTAAGTCGAGGAAACCTTGCCAGACGGTAGGGTCATCTTTCCGCTCAACGGCAACTTCGGCCATAACGTCTTTGTTTTTGTACGCGTCCTCAAGGTCGTAGGAAAACTCGTTGTACATCATGCGGCACGTGATAAGGCCGCTGCTTCTGTATAGGTC
Source organism: Deltaproteobacteria bacterium (assembly GCA_021780755.1). Lineage (GTDB taxonomy): Bacteria > Desulfobacterota > Binatia > Binatales > Binataceae > JADMIL01. The sequence continues at coordinate 112,124 of JAJXYF010000003.1, forward strand.
ATCGAGCGTTTCGAATTCGTTGAGATATCGGCCGAGCTGAGCAACACTAAATTTGCCGCCCCCTTTTGCTCGCTTCAGGATCGGCGTCGTCGGGTCTGAGTCGAGTTCATCAGACAGTTTTTGGTTGAGGCGGGTATTGAACTCCTGGTCAATACGGAGCGCGAAGTCAGCCGACTGTTGCAGCCTGAGCGTCCGCAGTTGAAAAGCGGCAAACATGGTAGCGACGACGATGGCGACGACTTCGATAAAGTGAAGAACCTCAGAGAATGGGATGCGTGGAATCCGCATTTAAAGCTCACTCCACAAGCGCCCGGTCACAGGGGAACGCGGCTCGCTTTAGACAAACCTACCGCGCGCGTCACGGGGCGCAATTCGCGCGCGGGCGCGGCCGGCGCGCACCTGATGAACGTTTTTTCTTACCAGCGCACCGCATCTGGTGCACAATGCGCCGGCGACGCCCACCTGTGACGCTGGCGCTGGATGTTCGGCTGGCCGCTCTTCACGGCTGGGTGTCTGAGGCTCCGACAGCGCCAGACGCTTGAGGAATCGCTTGGTCCACCGCATGGGCTGGCGCTTATTTTACTGCCGAAGTGCGCGCTACAAAAGCCGCGGCCCGGTTCGTCGGCAGCGGGCTACTTGACCCTCTGTGGCGCCGCACTGAGCGATTACCTCAAACGCGCCGGGTGGCAGTCTGGTGGCACTGGGGCGAAAAGCCCAATCAAATCAAGGGAAAAGATGGCGGAGGGGGGAGGGAGTCGAACCCTCCGGCGACAGTATTAGCCGCCAAGCCGGTTTTGAAGACCGGTGGGGCCACCGGGCCCCGTCCTCCTCCAGGCTTTATTTATTAGGGACTTACGACGCTTTGTCCAATCGGAGGATCGGCCAGAGTGCCCACTGAGTGCTCATTTTTTTCGAGTTTCCCCAAAATGGCCGCTACTATTCAGGATCACGTTGGCCATTTCATTGGCGTGCTCCCCTCGGTGTGCTTGAAGAAATGCGGGAAGGGAGTTGTGCGAACTGCACACGCTGCGCCGACCCTCACGAGTGACGCTCCATCCGTGTTAAAGGTCGCAAAGGTCGCTACGCTGCGGGGAACACGAAAAATGAACACCCGAATAATCGGAATCGTGATCGGCCTTGTACTTATCGCCGGCGTCGTAGCCGCGGACGTTCTTCTGCTCTGGCCATAACGAGCCTCCGCGCTGAGGCAACGTTTCGATTCACTGAACAAACGCGACGGCCGCTTCGCTGGCTCTGACGTCGTGGTGCGCGGTGAGGGCCCGCCGCCATTCGCCACAAGTTGGGGGAAACTTCAGCAAGTCAAACATCCGCCGCCGAGAAGGACGCTCTCGGGTCCACCGACTGCGGCGCGCGCTGCATGAGGGGGCCTGCCATCGCGAGATCGCGCCTCGCCATCGGGACCACGCATGGTCAACTGCCGACGGAGGAATTAAACAAACACCTATGGATCAAATCGTTTTCTCACTGGACATCCGCATCGCCGCTATAACCCTGGGCGCCGCGATGCTAGTCGCATCTGAAATCGGCAGGGGGATGGGACGCCGACTACGACGCAAGGGAGGCGTAAAGCCATCGAAAATCGACGACGCCAGCATGGCGCTTCTCGGTCTGCTTCTCGCGTTTACATTCGGAATGTCAATCGCTCGGCACGACCAGCGGCGGGCGGCCGTCGTCGCGGACGCCAATGCTATTGGCGATTTCTATACATGCACCGCGCTGCTCAGGGAGCCGACTCGAACGAAGTTGCAGGCCCTCATACGGCAATATGCACAACTCCGCCTCGACCTGGCTCGCGGACAGATGAGTACTTCCGACCTTCAAAGCGCACTGGCGAAGTTTGACCAGATGCACGGCCGGATGACTGGGCTGGTTGGTCAGGCGCTCAGCGATGGAACACCAATCGCCGTATCCCTGACCAACACATTGAACGCTGTCAGCAGCAACCAGGCCTCCCGGCTTTCGGCTTACAAGGAACGACTGCCGACAAGCATAGTGTTCCTTCTCTTCGCCTGCGCGATCATCACCGCGCTACTGGCAGGGCGTGAGCAAGGCAATGACGACAATTTCGACGTCGTGGGGACGCTGTGTTTCATATTGCTGGTGAGCATCGCGGTCTACGTCACGCTCGATTTAAATCGACCGGAACGCGGCTTGATCCGGGTGAGTCAGGAGCCTATCGAGCGGCTTCTGTCCTCAATGCCCCAATGATTTTCCGGGGGCGAAGACGGGCGAAGGTGATCTCAGTAGGAGGCGACATCACTTGGATTCAAGCGAGTATTTCTTTGGCCTGAGTTCGGTGATCGGCCAGCGATCAGGATTCCGGACAAAATGGTCGGTTGCTTCTTAATCGTGCCACAAATTCATCTGGCTTTAAGGTTGCACCGGTATCGGCAAAGCCTGTAGTTGCAATCGCTGGTGAGTATGATGCAACGGATGGAACCGTCTACCGATCAGCAATCGCCCACGAGCGCACGGCACGTCCACCAGACGATTGTGCCGGCTCTCGAAGCCGCTGACGCGATGGTTTACGCGCTCGTCGGCATAGTGTTTTTGCTGGCGGCGCTCGGAATGCTGGGATACAGCTTGGTCGCCTTTCCGGGCAACCTGCGCCAAACCGGTTTCGCCCTCGCCGTCGTCACGTTGGTCAACGATCTGTTGCTGGTGATGATCATAATGGAGGTGCTGCGGACGGTGCTGTCCTACCTGCAGGAACGGGCGACGTCCTTGCAGCCGTTCCTTTTTATCGCGGCGATCTCGGCTACGCGGCGGATCCTGGCTATCGGCGCCCAGATGAGCGTGACGGGCGATACCCTCTCGCCGAGCAAATTCCAGCAAGTGATGATCGATCTAGGCGCCAATGCTGGTGCCATTCTGGCGATCGCGGCCGCGCTGTACTTGCTCGGTCGTCGCCCGACTGTCGAGTGAGAACCGAAGTTTCCGGGGTGCGCCTCCAGCATGAGCGTGATCGTATGTCCGTTCACCCCGTGGCTGGAAGCTATCCCCCAATGCGCTCGGCAGGAGATGGGGAGAGTTGCCAGGCCGAGAATCGAGCAACGCGAGCGTCAATTCATGATGGGAAGTCTGAAACCGTGAGGTTTCAGTTTCCGAAAAAGTTATAGTTCTTCGTTCCTCAACAACTCTCTCTATTCTCTTTCACCCTTCGATCAGGTTCAAAAAATCCCACAGCGGCTCCTCGATCCGCCGTCCGATCGCGCACCGCTCGATCCCGTTTTCCGCTACCCCGCGCATCCCGAGCCGCAGGCAATGGATTACCCACTTGATATTCCCGAACGCCTCCCAGAACCGCACGTGAGCGGGGTCAACCGCGATTCCGCTTGCCCGCTCATAGCCCGCGTAAAGGTCTTCGCGCGTGCCGAAACCTGCTACCGGCGCCGGCCCACCAAAGCGCCACGTTCGGATACACAGCCACCCCAGGTCCTGCATCGGATCGCCGATCTGTCCGAGTTCCCAATCGAGCACGCAGCGCACGCCCTCCTCACCGACGATCAGATTGCCGAGGCGAAAATCGCCGTGGACGACCGTGCTCCGCGCATTCTTCGGCACGTTCTCCGCCGCCCACCTGAGCGCCATGTCCAGTGCCGGCAGCCGCAGGCCGAAGCGATCGACGATCTGCCGATGGGCCTCGACGTGCGCCGCCGCATCCTGGCGCATCAGGAACGGCACTCGCGCCGCGTCGATCCGATGCGTCCGCGCGAGGATCTCGCCGCATTGCCGCGCCATCACGGCGCGCGCCCCCGCGTATTTCTCTTCGCGGATGATCCGCGGCCCCAGCGTCTCACCGTCCACCCGCTCCGTGACGTAGCCGCGCCCAAGATCGTCCGCCGGCTCCAGGATCGCGCGCACCTTCGGCGCCGGCACGCCGACTTCGCTCGCCGCGATCATCAGTTGCGCGTCCTGCTCCGGCTCCAGTTGCGGCACCAGCCCGGTCGCCAGATCTTCCGTGACTCCCCCGTGCTGCATGATCAACCGATGTCGCGCGCCGCCTGCCTCCGCGTCGAACGACCACGTACTGCGATTCGCGCCCCCCGTCAGCGCGCGCAGATCGTGGATCGTCCCCGGCAGCCCCAGGTGGCGCGCGATTACCGCTTGCAGCCGGCGCGCGATTTCTTCGTTGCTCATGTTCTCGGAGTGTTCGCCAACGCGCTCAGTCCTCAGACTTCGCCCGGCTGCCGAAGCCGAACAGTATCTGCGCCACCCGCCGCATCTGGATTTCCTCCGCGCCCTCCGTGATTCGATACCGCCGATGATGCCGGTAGATGTGCTCGAATGGCTTGTGCCGCGAATAGCCCATCCCGCCATGCACCTGCATTGCCCGGTCCGCCGCCTCGCAGACCAGCCGGTTCGCCCGGTAATTGCACATCGCGACCTTGTCCGACAGTCGCTTCGCGACCTCCGGCTTCGACATCTGGTCCATCTCCCATGCGGTCTTGTAGATCAACGCGCGGATCATCGCGGCTTCCGTATGCAACTCGACCAGCGGCCATTGAATCGCCTGGTTGGTCGCCAGCGCCTTGCCAAACGGCTTGCGCTCGAGCGCGTATTTCACACTCTCGTTGATACAGTATTGCGCCGCCCCCAACGATGACGCCGCCTGCCGGATACGGTTCTCGTGCACGAAGTGTTGCGCCACCGCCAGACCGTCTTCCGGATCGCCCAGAATCGCGTCCGCCGGCACATATACGTTGTTCAGCGAGACCCGTGGATGGTCGGTCGGCATGTTGAAGGTCCACAGATACTCTTCGATCTTGAAGCCGTCGTTTTTGGTCGGCACGATAAAGCACGTGATCCCCTTCGCGCCGCCATCGCGTCCGCTGGTCCGCGCGAACACGAAGTCATGCGTCGCGACATGCAGCCCGGTGTTCCAGATCTTCGCGCCGTTGATTCGCCAGCCGTCGCCCTCGCGCACGCCCCGCGTCTCCATCCAGGTCGCGTCGGAGCCGTGATTCGGTTCGGTCAAGCCGAACGCCACGCTGATCGAGCCGTCGAGGATTCCGGGGATAAACGCGTCGCGCTGCGCCTTGCTGCCAAAGTCGCGAAACATCAGCACCGTTGGCAGGTTCCCCACGATCGAGCTTTCGTTCTGCAAGTCGTTATGCAGTCCCAGGCCCTTCGCCGCCAGATGTTCGCGAATCACCGCCATCGCCAGGTTCGTGCCGTCCCTGCCGCCGAACTCCCGCGGCAGCGCGAACCGGTAATGCCCCGCTTTGTCGGCCCGCCGCCGCATCTCGCCCAACAGCGCCTCCCATTCATGCCGCGGCAGTCCGCCCCGGTCGAAATCGGTCCGCGCCCATTCACGCCGATGGTCGAAAAAGCGGATATTGTCGTTCTCGCGTTCGAGCGGCTTGATCTCGCGCTCTATAAAGGCGTCCAATTCCGCGAGATAAGCTGTGATATCGGCCGGAATGTTGAAATCCACGATGACGGTCTCCTGAAAGCAGACGAATGAAGGTCGAGGTTTACCAGAATGCGGTTTGCCGCGAAATCCGCCGTCGCCCCGCTTCGCCCATCGAGAGTGCCTATGAACAAGCTGCCGCTTTCCCGCTTCTCCGTGATCGATCTCACCCGCGCGCGCTCGGGCCCCACCGCCGTCCGCCAACTCGCCGATTGGGGCGCCGACGTCCTCAAGGTCGAAACCCCCGGCGACGACTCCGACATCGGCGCGCGCCACGGCTCCGACTTCCAGAACCTCCATCGCAACAAGCGCAGCCTGACCCTCGACTTGAAGACCCCCGAGGGTGTCGAGATTCTCAAACGCCTCGCCGCTAACACCGACGTGCTGGTTGAAAATTACCGGCCCGCCGTCAAGCATCGCCTCGGCATCGATTACGAACACCTCCGCGCGCTCAATCCGCGCCTCGTGTATGCGAGCATCTCCGGCTTCGGCCAGGACGGCCCCTATCGCGATCGCCCCGGCTTCGATCAGATCGCGCAGGGGATGGGTGGCCTGATGTCCATCACCGGCCTTCCCGGACAAGGCCCGGTGCGTGCCGGCGTCGCCATCGCCGACCTCACCGCCGGGGTCTTCTGCGCGATGGGTATCCTCATCGCGCTGCTCGAGCGCGAAGTGTCGGGCGAGGGCCAATGGGTCCAGTCGTCGCTATTGGCCGCGCAGATCGCGATGCTCGATTTTCAGGCTGCGAGATGGCTCATCTCTGGCGAGGTGCCCGAGCAAGCGGGCAACAATCATCCGACTTCGATTCCGACCGGCGTGTTCGCCACCGCCGACGGCCACATCAATATCGCGGCATCGGGCGGCGATATCTTTGCGCGCCTGTGCACGGCGCTTGGCGCCGACCATCTCCCGACCGATCCCGCCTTCGCCACCGGTAAGGCGCGCTCGCGTAATCGCGATCGGCTCAACGCCGCCATCGAGGCGATCACGCACACGCGGCCGTCCGCCGAATGGATCGATCTGCTCAATCGCGCGGGCGTGCCTTGCGGACCTATCTATCGCATCGACGAAGTATTCGCCGACCCGCAGGTGCGCCAGATGGGCATCACCCGCACCATCGACTCGTCCGCTTCTTCTGAATCGTCCGAATCGCCCGCGTCGTCCGACTCGGCTTCCGCCTCGCGTCCGCGCAACGCGCGCCAGACGCTCGTTGGCCAGGCCGTCGAACTCAGCCGCACGCCATGGGGATTGCGCAGGCCGGCCCCCGCCAAGGGCGAGCATACCGACGCGGTCCTCGCCGCGCTCGGCTACGACGCCGCGACGATCTCCGAACTCCGCGCCCGCCGCATCATCTGATTCGCCAATCGACTGCGGGTCAGGGACGCGCGGTCGATTGGCGCGTTCAGTCTTCTGCCGTTGTTTGAGTCTCTACAGCCTTCGGCAAGAATATCTCGGCGACCGTGCCGAGTCCCAGGCTGCTACTGATGCGTAGTGCCCCGCCCGACTTGCGCGCGAAGCCGGCGATGATGCTGAGACCGAGCCCAACGCAGCTTCCTTCCGTCTCGTCGAAAAACGGCTCGAGCGCGCGTGCGAGCACTTCCTCGCTCATGCCGCGACCGGTATCGCAGACCGCGATGCACACGCAATCGCGACCCGCGATCTGACCGGGCAAGGTGGCGTCATTCGCGGCATAATTGGTCGTTGTAAGGATGAGCAACCCGCCGCCGGGCATCGCGTCGCGCGAATTGGCTGCAAGATGGAGCAAAGCCAGGTCGAATTGATTGGAATCGACCATGATCGGCCAGAGATCGGGCGCCAACACCTGCTTAATCCTGATCTCGGCGCCGATCGTTTGCCGCAATATGTCGCAAACGGAATGAACGTGTTTGTTGGCGTCAATCACGGTCGGCGCTAACTGCTGATTTTGCGCTAATTCGCGCAGCCGATGCGTCAATCCTGCCGCCCGCTGCAAGGCCCCTTGCGCGGTCATCAAGTGGTGTCCGACCGACTGATCGGACGGCTGCAGTTCGATCTTCTCCAATGAGGTCCCGATTACCTGCAGTAGTTTGTTGATATCGTGCGCCACCCCGCTCGCGACGAGCCCTATCGCATTCTGTTTATGTTGCGCCGACACTTGCTCGGCTTCCTCCCGCTCCGCGATTTGACGCGAAAGCCGCGCGTTTGCCTCAAACAGGTCGCGGGTGCGTTCCTCAACCAAACGCTCCAATTCGGCATCGCGCCGCAGCGTTGCTTCGCGGGCTTCCACCAGTCCCGTAATATCAATAAAGGCGCCCACGGCGCCGCGTGTCTTGCCACCACTATCGAACAACGGGGTCGCGTTCCCATAGATATAGGCGGTGTCGCCGCTGTCGAAAGCCAGGGTTAGCTCAAAGTGCCGAACTGCTTTGCCCGTCGCTGCTGCTTTCTGGATCGGTAGGTCCTCGGGGCTCAGTTCGACCCCATCCTTGAAGACCGTGAAATTTCGGGGCGCGGTGTGCCCAGCGGATTTGGAAGGATTGGCATAGTATGGCAGCCGCAGCGTTTGCTCGGTCGTACGATTGCCATACATCGTCCGACACTCCCGGTCGTGCGCAACGAACACCGCCGCTGGTACCGCGTCCAGCAGCGCCTGCAACTCCTCGACCTTGTCGCGCAGCTCGCGTTCGATGCGCTTTTCATTGGTCACGTCCGAGACGACGATATTGATAGCGACGACCTTTCCGGTCGCGTCCTTCTGCGGTAGCCACTGCTCCCTATACATACGCCGGGTGCCCGGCTCATTGGGCGCCTCGCCCTCGACTTCAATATCGAATACCGGCTCGCCCGTCTCCAGCACTCGCCGCGCAATTGGTTCGAAGAACTCGGCGAAGTCCGGCAAGATCTCACCGATAGCCTTGCCGACATGTGCGGCGGCGGGAACCCTGTTGATGTCCGCGATCTGCTGGTTCACGCGGAGAAATCGGAGGTCCGGGCCGATCAGGGCCAGGCCGATTGGCGCTGACGTATAGACATCGCCAAGTTCGACCAATTGCCGCCGGATGGTCCCTTCCTTTTCCCGCTGTGCCAGCTCCAGCCGCTTTGCCTCCGTGATGTCGCGGAAGTAAATGACGATCCCTTCCTGGCACGGGTAGATGCTGTTCTCGAACCATTTTCCCATTGGCTCATAGAAATCGTCGCACCGCACCGGCGTCCGCTCGCCCATCGCCTTTCGCGCCGCTTCCTCGAAGACGCCACCGGCAGGCCGCGGCAGTCCTTCCCAGAAATTCCTGCCCAGCATATCTCGCTTCCCGATTATCGTTCTCGCATGGCCGTTCATGAAGACGACCCGCCAGGTACGATCCACCACGATCACGGCGTCCGTGGTGCTCTCGACGACGGTTACAGCGTAGCCGCTCCAGGGATGGGCGTTGCGATTGCTTGCTTCCTGCAGCTTATTTTCCATCGTTGGACCAACCTATGCTTATCTGTAAACATCGCGCGGTCTGCAACAAACGTTCGTCTTACATGCCGCCCTTTCTTCCACGGCGATGGCTCAGCTTAACATCGATACTCTACGTAAGCCTGCATTCTAAGCCTACTTGTTAAGGCTATTTGATCCCAAAACACGCTGCCAACCCTTTTTTTCCCGCTTCCCCCGCGCAGTGCGCCGACATTTCCTCGACCCGAAAAACTTTGCCGCCGCGCACCGACTGGGCTACAGTCGGGCGGCGCAAGCCCAAGGAGCGGACCCACGATGCAGACCCTGCTACCCATCGCGGAGAAAATCGGTGCACTGTTGAAGGATCGGCGCGAGACCATCGCGATCGCTGAGTCCACCACCGGCGGCCTCGTCTCGGCGGCGTTGCTGAGCGTGGCCGGCGCGTCGGTTTACTATCTCGGTGGCGGGGTGGTCTATACGCTCAAGGCGCGGCGCCTCCTGCTCGACCTTCCGGACTCCGCCTTCGCCGGCATCAAACCGCTCACCGAACCGGCCGCGATGGTCATCGCTCGCGGCGCGCGCGATCGCTTCGCCGCGAGTTGGAGCATCGGCGAACTCGGCGCCGCTGGCCCCACCGGCAGCCGCTACGGCGAACCTGCCGGCACCAGCGTTATCGCGGTTGCGGGCGCCGTCGAGCGTTCGCTGACCGTGCGCACTGGCAGCGACGACCGCCACACCAACATGCGCGCATTCTCCGCCGCCGCGCTCGATCTGCTCGCGCAATGTATCGCCGCCGCCCCCCGCGCCTAGCAGTGATCCTGGCGTAGGTCTCCGGAGGTATCCCGATGAATGACGAAATCCAGTTTGACCACGTCGCGATGCCGGTCGGCGATATCGAGCGCGCCGTCGAGTTCTATCAGCGCGTGCTTGGCGCCAAGCCGCTGGGGCTCGAGAAATGGCGCGAGGGCAGGGCGATCGCCGTGAGCATCAGCTTCGGCCGTCAGAAGTTCAACCTTCATCCGCCCGACAATCGCATCACGTTGAAGGCCGCCCATCCGATGGTCGGTGGCGGCGACTACTGCTTCGTCTGGCCCGGCACGATCAAGTCGGCGGCCGAACATCTGGCGCGCCTCGGCATCGAGATCATCGAGGGGCCGGTGTTCCGCATCGGTGGCCGCGGCAAGGGCATGAGTGTTTACTTCCGCGACCCCGACGGCAATCTGCTGGAGCTGATCAGTTACGCGGAGGCGCCACCGCCCCGGCCCGCCTGACCCGCCATATCACACACACTCGTCGAATCGCCTGTCGCCGCCGCTCAGGGCGCTCGCTACGGGCGAATTCGCTTGCCATTTGCGCCAGGCGGAGTTTTAATCGCGCCAACGCTTAGGGGACGTTCACCGGCCATCTGTTGGCGCCGCCAGGGGAAAGACCATGAACGGAGTTTCACACGTCGCTATCGGGGTTCGCGACATGGAGAAATCCCTCAAATTCTATCGCGACCTGCTCGGCCTCGAAGTGCGCTTCGACGCCACCCAGCCCATCGGCGCGATGCCGCGGTTGTACGCCAGCCCCGAAAAGGGCACGCGCCGCGCCGTCCATCTGCATTACGGCAGCGGGCAGTCGGGCGGTTTCCTGGTGCTCTCTGAGATGCCGGGCGGCTCGCCGGGCGTCGCCATCAAACTCGACGAGGTCGGCATCTCCCACTTCTCGTGGTGGGTTGACGACCTTCGCGCATGGCATGAGAAGCTCAAGGCCGCGGGCGTCAAAATCCTCGTGCCGCCCACGCCGGCCGACTCCGGCGGTTACGGCGAAAAGCCTGGCAAAAAGTTCCTGACCTGCCTCTTCCAGGATCCCGATGGCATCATCCTGCAACTGGATCAGCGGGTGGATTGATGGCCGCCGGGGCTCAGCCGAACGTGACGTCGCGCGTCGCGATGCTCAGTGGATGCCGCGTGCTCGATCTCACCACCGAGCGCGGCTTGATGTGCGGGCAGATTCTCGGCGACCTCGGCGCCGATGTGATCAAGGTCGAGCCGCCCGGCGGTTCCTCGGTCCGCTCGCTCGCACCCTTCTTCGCCGGCCAGCCGGGCCCCGAGCGCTCCGTTTACTGGTGGGCTTACAATCGTAACAAGCGCGGGATCACGCTCGATCTCGAGACCGTCGAGGGCCGCGATCTGATGCGCCAACTGGCCGCACGCGCGGACTTCGTCATCGAGTCCGACCATCCCGGCGCGTTGGCACAGCGCGGCCTCGGCTACGATGATTTGCGGGCGCTCAATCCGGCGCTGGTCTATGTTTCGATCACGCCGTTCGGACAGGACGGCCCCAAGGCCAGTTACGCCGATAGCGACCTCATCGTGATGGCTGCTAGCGGCGTGCTGATTCTCTACGGCGACGAGGACCGCCCGCCCATCCGCATGAGCGTGCCGCAGGCCTACCTCCACGCCAGCGCCGACGCGGCGGGCGCCGCCCTGATTGCCTACTACGACCGGCTCAATACCGGCCTCGGCCAACAGCTCGATGTCGCTGCGCAGGAAAGCCTCGGACTCGCCCAGCAATCGACGATGCTGGCTGCCACTATCGGCGGCGACGAGACCCGCCGCATGGCCGGCGGCGTCAAAATGGGGCCGATCCGGGTGCCGCTCGTATGGGAGGCGAAGGACGGACTCGTCACCTGCGTCTTTCTATTTGGCAGCGCGCTCGGCGTCTTCACCCGCAAGCTCATGAACTACATCTACGAGCAAGGCTTCTGCGATCAGGCCACCCGCGACAAAGACTGGATTGCCTATGCCGACATGCTGCTGACTGGACGCGAGCCGATCGAGGAGTATGAGCGGGCCAAGGGCGTCGTCGCGGCCTTTCTGCGCAGCATGACCAAGGCCGAAGCGTTCGATCTCGCACGCCAGCACGGCTTCCTCATCGCGCCGCTCGCCACCATTGACGATGTGCTCCAGAATCCGCAGTTCGTCGCGCGCGAATACTGGCAGACCATCGAGGATCGCGACCTCGGGCTCAAGCTGACCTACCCGGGTCCGTTCGCGCGCTTCAGCGCGACACCCATCGAGTATCGGCGTCGTCCGCCGCGGGTCGGTGAGCATAATCGCGAGATACTCGTCGGCGACCTGGGTTTGAGCGAGCGCGAGTTCGGCGACCTCGCCCGCCGGGGCATCATCTGATGGCGACCCGATTGCCGCTCGCCGGCGTTAAGGTCCTCGACTTCATGTGGGTGCTTGCCGGCCCTGGAATCACGCGCGCGATGGCCGATTATGGCGCCATCGTCGTCCGTATCGAATCGGTCGAGCGCATCGATCCCACACGCACCGTCGGCCCCTTCAAGAACAACAACACCGGCGCCGAACACTCCACCCTCTTTGGCAATAACAACGCGGGCAAGCTCGGCCTCTCGCTCGACCTCAAGAAGCCGGCGGCGCGCGCCATCGTGCTCGATCTGGTGCGCTGGGCGGATGTCGTTTGCGAGGCGTTCTCGCCCAAGGCGATGCGCGCGTGGGGCTTCGATTACGAATCGCTGCGTGCGGTCAAGCCCGACATCATCATGCTGAGCACGTGCCTGATGGGCCAGACCGGCCCGCTCGCGCGCTTTGCCGGTTTCGGCAACCTCGCGGCGGCGCTCTGCGGTTTTTACAATCTTGTCGGATGGCCCGATCGCACGCCCTCGGGTCCGTTCAGCGCGTACACCGACTACATTGCGCCGCGCTTCGGCCTGGCCGCCCTGATGGCCGCGCTGATTCATCACAAGCGCACCGGCCAGGGGCAGTATATCGATCAGGCGCAGGCCGAATCGGCGCTGCAATTCCTGACCCTGCCGATCATCGACACCGTCGGCAGCGGACGCAAATACAGTCCGATCGGCAACGACGACCCGGAGCACGCGCCGCACGGCATCTACCCGGCTGCCGGCGACGACCGCTGGGTCGCGATCGCGTGCCGCATCGACGAACAGTGGCAGGCGCTGTGCGCCGCGATGGATCGGCCGCAGCTCGCCGAAGACCCCCGCTTCAAGACGTTTTCGGCACGCCGCCGGCATCGCGAGGAACTCGATCGCGCGATCGGCGAATGGACCCGCGCCCGCGCGCCGCTCGAAACCGAACGCATCCTGCAGGCGCGCGGAGTGCCCGCCCATACGGTGGCGAACACCTTCGACGGCAACGCCGATCCGCAACTGCTCCATCGCGAGCACTTCGTGCGCGTGAACCATCCGGTGGCAGGCGAGACCGTCGTCGAGAACTCGCGCTACAGGTTTTCGCGCACGCCGGCCGAGGTCAAACGCGCGGCGCCCGCGATCGGCGGCGACAACCAGTACGTGCTCGAAAAGCTGCTCGGCTACAGTGACGATCGCATCAGCGATCTGGTCGCCAACGGCGTCCTGGGCTAACCCACACCGCCACTCGCAAAGCAGCCGCCATCCGCGGCCTGCCTTCGCGCTATCCGTGTGGCTAATCCCGATGCGCGGAGCCCTCATACGAATATGCTATGCGGGCGTTCCCGTCGCACTGACGGACTGTGATAGCTTTTCTCGCAGTTTAAGCCGTTGACGTCGGATTCGCGCATACCGCACCTGATGACCGGCACTTGAGAGCATGAACGACAGCGTTAAGAGCGGCGGCGAGCGGGCGAGATCCTGGATGAACCACGCCGCGGGTCGCCTGCGCACGCGCCGCATGCGCCGTGTCGGCATCACGTTCGCGGTCCTGCTGGTGCTCTACACCATTGGCGGCTTCTTCGGCTTGCCGATGCTCCTGCGGCACCTCCTCACGACCCAGGTCGCGGCCTCGCTGAAACGTCCGGTGACGGTCGGCGACATCAAGTTCAACCCGTTTCGCCTGAGACTCGAACTCGACCGTCTGCATATCGCCGATCGCGATCCCGCCAAACCCTTCGTTGACCTCGGTCATCTGCGGGTAAAGGTCTCGTGGACCTCGCTCTTTCGGCTGGCGCCGGTGATCAAAGAGCTGGAGGTCGATCGGCCGGCGGTGCAGGTCGTGCGCACCGGTCCGCAGGAGTTCAATTTCTCCGATCTGCTCGTGAGCAAGACGCCGGCGCCGCCGCCAAGCAAACCACCGCGCTTCGCCATCTCCAATATTCAGGTGCACGAGGGCGGCGTGCGCTTCGACGACCAGGTGCTCGGCCAGCAGCATAAGATCGAGCATATCGAACTCGACCTCCCGTTCGTCGCGAACCTGCCCGCCGATACCAAAATTTTCGTGCAGCCGCTCCTGCGCATGATCGTCGATGGCAGTCCGCTCAAAATCGGCGCCCGCGCGCTGCCCTTCGCGAAGGAGCCCGAGTCGGTGGTCGCACTCAAAATCGACCGCTTCAATCTCGCTCCCTACGTCGGCTACGTGCCGATGAAGTTGCCGGTCAAGCTGCCGGCCGGCGCGCTCTCGGCCTTTCTGCAGGTGCATTTCGCGCAGGCCGCCGGCGGCCCCGTAATTCGCGTGAACGGCACGGCGTCGCTCGACGACCTCGACCTTCGTGACGGCGCCGGCGCGCCGCTGGCGAGCTTCAAGCAGTTGGCCGCAAACCTTAACGATGTCGAGCCGCTGAACAGCGTCTTCCATCTTGGCGCGATCACGATGGACGGGCTTAACCTCGTGCTGGTGCGCAATCGCGACGGCACCACCAACCTGACGCCAATCACGGCTCCGCGCGCAGGCGGCGCTAGCGCGTCGTCGTCCGCGCCGCCGACGGCAGCGTTGGCCCCGTCGGTGGCGCCGAGTCCCGCCGCCTCTCCGGTCGCGATCGCTCCTGCGATCGTGGCTAATGCGAGCGCCCCGATTGCGTCAGTTGCTCCCACGGCATCACCTGCGGCGACTGCTTCGCCCGCTGCGAGTGAGCCGGCCGCCGCCGCTACCTCTCCCGCTGTTTCGCCAGCTATCGCCGCGCCCTCGATCGCGGCTACCGCGCCCGCCGCAGGGTCGGCGCCCGCGGCCCCGTCGAGCACCGAAAAGAAACCGCTCGATTTGACCGTGGACTCCTTCACGCTGACCAACGGCGCGGTCAAGCTGACCGACAACAGCCTCGCGACTCCTGCCACCGTCGCCCTCGATAACATCAACGTTGGGCTCAAGCAATTCGCCGTCGGCGCGAAGGCCTCGCCGGCGGCCTACAATTTCGCGGGCAGCCTCGGTGGCGGTGGATCGATCGCGGTCAAGGGCAATCTCGACCTCGTGAAGTCGCAGGTCACCAGCGACGTGACGATCGACCAGGTTGATCTGCCCGCGCTGCAGGCCTACGCGCAATCCGCGCTGGCCGCCACGATTGGTGCCGGCAAGCTCAGCGCCAAGGCGAGCCTGCTCACCAGCTTCGCCGCCAACCAGTTCAACCTGCACGTCGAGCCGGCCAGTTTCTCGGTTGACAACCTTGCGGTGGCCGCGCCGGGCAGCAAGGAGAATCCGCTGCAATGGTCGCAGGTCGGCGCGGCTATCGCGCAGGTCGATCTCGCGACCCATCAGGCGATCGTCAACGAGGTACATGGCAACGGGATTCGCCTGTTCGTCAGGCGCGAGCGCAACGGCAAGCTGAACCTGCTGTCATTGCTACGGAGCGAGGCCGCGGCGGCGCCCGAAAAGCGCACAGGCGCACCCGCGCGCCGGCGCACCTCCGCGTCGCGGATGACCGTCACGCGCGGACGGCGCCCGCCGTCGCGACCCACCCGCCCTGTCGCGGGCCGGGCGGCGCCAGCGGCTCCGAGCGCGCCCGCCGCCCCCGTATGGCAATACCAGATCGCCTCAATAGCGATGCAGAAGGCCGCGATCGATACCGAGGACGACATGGGTGCGCGGCCCGTCAAGGCCAGCATCTCTCCGCTGAACCTGAGCGTGAAGAATGTAACCAACGACTTTCGCAAGCCGATCGAGGTGGAACTCGACGGCGTGCTGAATCGGCGCGGCAGTTTCAAGTTAAACGGGCCGGTCGTGATCGCGCCGCTCAAGGCCGATCTGCAAGTGAACACGCGGCGGCTCGATCTCGCGGTGGCCGATTCCTACCTGCCCAAGAATCTCAACGCGACCATCAAGAGCGCGCTGCTGACCACTGGCGGTGTCGCGAACGCCGCGATGGTGCGGGACAACCTGCGCCTGACCTATCGCGGCAACGCGACTATCGGCAACGTGCGCATGCTCGACAAGGTGACCGGCGAAGATTTCGTCAGATGGAACTCGCTCAGTTTCGACCGGATCGATTTCGGCCTCGGCCGGGGTCAGCCGCGGGTCCATGTCGGCGCGATCGCGCTGTCGGACTTCTATGCCCGAATAATTCTGAACAGCAACGGCAGGCTAAACCTGAGTGACATCACGTCGAGCCCCTCGCAAGCGCCGAAATCTCTGACGCGCCAACAGACCGGGGCGGCGCCGCCAGTGACACCCACGCAAGCCCCGCCGCCGGTGCCCGCACCGGCCGCGTCAGCGCCTGGGATTACCGCGGTGGTGCCTGAAATGGCCACCGCGCCGGCCGCAGCACCCAAGCCGCTCGGCGCCGATATCGCGCTCGGACAAATCACGCTGCACGGCGGCCACGTCGATTACTCCGACTTCTTTATCAAGCCAAACTATCGCGCCAATATGACCGATATCAGCGGTAAGATCGGCGCTTTCGGCACTGGCACGACCACGCCTGCCGACGTCGTGATCGAGGGGCAGATCAACAGCAGCGCGCCGCTTCATATCACCGGGTCGATCAATCCGCTGGCGCCGCTCGCGGCGGTCGATATCACGGCCAAGGCCGAAGGTATCGAACTGACCGATCTGACGGCCTATTCGGTCAAGTACACCGGCTATCCGATCACCAAGGGCATGCTTAACGTCGATGTCCATTATGTTCTGGCCAATCAGAACTTGACCGCCACCAATCATATTTTCCTCGACCAGCTTACCTTTGGCGACAAGGTCCCGAGTCCGACCGCGATGAACCTGCCGATGCGGCTGGCGGTGGCGATCCTGAAGGACTCGAAGGGACAGATTAACCTCGACGTGCCGATCTCGGGATCGCTCAACGATCCGCAGTTCAGCCTTGGTGGCGTCATCCTGCACGCCTTCATGAATATCCTGACCAAGGCGGTGACGGCGCCGTTCCGGCTGCTGGCGGATGCGATTGGCGGTATCGCGGGCGGCGGTGGCGGCGAAGATCTGTCTTACGTTGAGTTCGCGCCCGGTCGCGCGACGCTCACCGCCGACAGCCAAAAACGGCTGGATACCGTCGTCGCCGCCCTCACCGCGCGCCCCGCGTTGCAGCTCAGCATCACGGGGCGGATCGATCCCACTGTTGACAAGCCGGGCTTGCGCGAAGCGAAGGTTGACGATCAGGTGCTCGCGCGAATGAACGAATCCGAGGACACCACGCTCACCGAAAACGATAAGATTCCGCCCGACCTCTACAACCAATACCTGAAGAAGGTTTACAAGGCGGCGAAATTCGAGAAGCCCACCAACATGGTTGGACTCGACAAGTCGCTGCCGCCGGACGAGATGAAGAAGCTGCTCGTCACTCACACGGAAGTGTCGGACGAAGACCTGAAACACCTGGCCGATGCACGCGCGCAAGCGGTGCGCAAATACCTCAGCACGAAGATCGGTCCGGCGCGGCTGTTTACGGCCGCGCCCAAGCTCGACGCGTCGGGAATCGACGACAAGGGTGCGGCCACGCGCGCGGAGCTGGCGCTGCAATAACGTGATGCTCGCGTCCCGCAGGAGGACCGAATTGCGCACGGCGCCATCATTTGTTAAATAAAGATATGGCGCTACCGGATCGCAATTCCGGATTACATTCCGAATGTCTTCCCAGCCCGCAGCACAACTGCGGGCTTTGTCGTATGAGGGAGAACTAACATGCCGTACCAGGAGCTCCGCGACGGACTGACCTTTGACGACGTGCTCTTGCTGCCGCAGTTTTCTGATCTGCTGCCCTCTAACTGCGACGTCTCGACCGCGCTCAGCCAGCGTATCCGCCTGCGGATTCCGCTGGTCGCGAGTCCGATGGACACGGTGACCGAAGCCCGCAGCGCGATCGTGATCGCGCAGCTCGGCGGCCTCGGCTTCATCCATCGCAATCTTTCGGTCGAGCGGCAGGCGGCCGAAGTCGCCGCGGTCAAGAAATATGAAAGCGGAATGATCGCGGACCCGGTCACCGTGCACCCGGAGCAGATGATCGGCGATGCGCTCGCGACCATGGAGCGCTACGGGATTTCCGGGCTGCCGGTGGTCAGCGACGAGCGGCTGGTGGGTATCCTGACCAATCGCGATCTGCGCTTCGAGCGGCGGCTCGACCGGCCGGTGCGCGAGGTGATGACCACCAAGGTGATCACGGCGCGGCCGGGCATCAGCCTGGATGCCGCGAAGGAAATCCTGCAAACCCATCGGATCGAAAAGCTGCCGCTGGTTGACGAGCATCATCGGCTGCGCGGCCTGATTACTGTCAAGGACATGGACAAGGCCACCCGCCATCCGTTTTCGAGCAAGGACGCGCGCGGGCGGCTGCGCGTGGGTGCCGCGATCGGCGTCGGGCCCGACCGCGAGGAGCGCACCGCCGCGCTGAAACGCGCGGGCGTTGACGTGCTGTGCATCGACACCGCGCACGGACATTCGCAGAACGTGATCGACGCGTTGCGGGCGACCAAGCTCGAATGTCCCGAAATTGACGTGGTGGCGGGCAGCGTCGCGACTTCGGAGGGTGCCAAGGCATTGATCGACGCGGGCGCGGATGCGCTCCGGGTCGGGATGGGCCCGGGCTCAATCTGCACGACGCGAATGGTGGCCGGCGTCGGCGTGCCGCAAATCACCGCGATCATGGATTGCGTCGCGATCGCGGAACCGCGCGACGTGCCAGTGATTGCCGACGGCGGTATCCGCTTTTCCGGCGACATCACCAAGGCGCTCGCGGCGGGCGCGTCAAGTGTGATGATCGGGTCGCTCTTCGCGGGCACCGAGGAGAGCCCCGGCGAGACGATTCTGTACCAGGGCCGCACCTACAAGCTCTATCGCGGCATGGGTTCGCTCGGCGCGATGACCGAGCGCGTGCGCGACCGCTACGGACAGCATGACGTGACCGACGGGAGCAAGCTGGTGCCGGAGGGAATCGAGGGCCGCGTGCCGCATCGCGGACCGCTCGGCAGCAATATCGAGCAACTGGTCGGCGGACTGCAGGCCGGCATGGGCTACATCGGCGCGGTGAATTTGACCGAACTGCGCCGCCGCGCCAAGTTTATCCGGGTGAGCGACGCGGGTCAGCGCGAGAGTCACGTGCACGACGTGTTCATCACCAAAGAGGCGCCCAACTACCGCCCGTAACGGAATCAACAATACAATGAAGGCAACCAGCCGCGCGTTCGCTCGATCGGTGACGCGCGGCTTTTCTTGGCTTAATTTATTTGTGCGAACGGATACTCGAACGCGCACGGCTTGCATGGCAGAATCGGTGCGTCACGCATTCCCTGAACAGTTGCTATTCGATAAGTGGGGGGACGAATCGAGCGATGGCGCGGACCAAAAAAATTCGCGTGGGCGTGCTCTTCGGAGGCCGCTCGGGCGAGCACGAGATCTCGTTGCGATCGGCGTTGACCGTGATGTCCGCGATGGACCCGGGACGCTATGAGATCGTGCCGATCGGAATCGGCCGCGACGGCCGCTGGTTCCTGCGCAGTGACGCGATCGCGATGCTGCGGCACGCGGCTCCGAAGTTGCGCGCGCTCGGCCGCGGCGGTGCGCCGGTGAGCCTCTTGCCCGAGCCGCAGGGTCGCGCCCTGGTGAACGCGCCGACGCGCAACGGCGTGCCCGCTACGAAAGGACGCGCGCCCACGATGCCGGGGCCGCTCGACGTCGTCTTCCCGGTGCTCCATGGGACCTACGGCGAAGACGGCACTGTGCAGGGACTGCTCGAACTTGCGGGAATTCCCTACGTGGGCGCCGGCGTGCTCGGTTCGGCGCTCGGGATGGACAAGGACGCGCAGAAGCGGATTCTGCTCGCGTCTGGAATTCCGGTCGTGCGCCATTTCGCGCTGACGCGTTCGCAGGCGGACGAAGATGCCCGTGCCGCGCGGCGCATCGCCGATGAACTTGGCTATCCGGTCTTCGTGAAACCCAACGCGCTCGGTTCGTCGATCGGCATCAGCAAAGTCAAGAACGGACGCGCACTAGCCGCCGCGGTCGCCGACGCTTTTCAGTATGACCGCAAGATTCTGCTCGAAGCGTCGTGCGCGGGACGCGAATTCGAATGCGCCGTGCTCGGCAACGATCGGCCCGAGGCGTCGGTGGTCGGTGAAATCCTGATCAAAGGTCACGAGTTCTACAGCTACGAATCGAAGTACGTCGATCCCGAAGGCGCCGAGGTGCGGATACCGGCGGATCTTCCAGCGAAAGTCGCCGAACGAATTCGCGAAATCTCAGCCGCCGCCTTTAAGGCGCTGGCGCTGCGCGGGATGGCGCGGGTCGATTTCCTGGCGCGTGCCGATCTCAGCGAATTGTTCGTCAACGAGGTCAACACGATCCCGGGCTTCACGTCGATCAGCATGTATCCGAAGCTGTGGGAGGCCAGCGGCGTCGCGCTGCCGCGGCTGATCGACCAGCTGATCGAACTCGCCTTGGGGGACGCTCGCGATCGTGCGCGCCTCAAGTTCACCTATCAGCCCCGCACGTCATGAAGCGCCTGCTGATCGCGACCACCAACGCCGCCAAATTCGCGGAGTATCGCCTGCTGCTGAATGGCCACCATCTCGATCTGTTATCGCTGCGCGATCTCGGAATCGACGCCGAGGCGCCGGAGGACGGGGCGAGCTTCGCCGAAAACGCGCTGCTCAAGGCGCGGTTCTACTTCGATCGCGCAGGCGTCGCCACGCTGGCCGATGACGGCGGCCTTGAAGTTGACGCATTGGGGGGCGCGCCGGGCGTGCGATCGCATCGATGGCTCGGCGAAGGCGCGGACGATCGCGCGCTGGCCGAGGAGATCGTCCGCCGAATGGCCGGCGTCGAGCCGGTGCTGCGAACGGCGCGGCTGCGCGCGGCGGCCGCGCTGGTCTTCGATCATGACGGCGAGCGGCGCGAGCGGGTGGTCGAAGCAGCCTTCGAGGGCACCATCGCGGACCGCTGCTATCCGCGGATTCAAGCGGGATTTCCCTACCGCGCGGTGATGATGGTCCCCGGCCGCGGATGCTACCTGGCGGAGCTTGGCGAGGAAGATGCGGCGCGGCTCAGCCAGCGGCGGATGACGGTCGAGGCGCTCCGCGATGAGTTGAAAAGAGTTGCAGCCGGCGGCTGACGCCCGCTCCAGTACACCGCTACCGTCTGCGATTGCGACGCAGTAATATCTCGGCGAACAATGCATCCGACGCCGCTGCAAACGATTCTTGGCCTGAGGTCGCTCAGCACCGACGCGCGAATCATCTTCGACGCGATCGTGCTCGGCGTCCTCGCGCTGTTCGCGCTCGTGATGCGCCGGCGCTGGCCCAACCTGTCGCTGGCCGGCGTCGTCATGTGCATGATCGGGTTCACCTTCGACCTGATCGCTACGCCGGCGCTGGCCGCCGAGATGGGCTGGGCGCAATGGTCGGGGGGCGTCGGCATCGTGCTGGCGAGTTGGGGCCTCATCCACCTGATGCTGGCGACGGCGGACGCCGCGGCCCATCGGACGCGCGCTCATTTCTCCACCATCTTCAAAGACATCCTGATGCTCACGTTGTGGGGCCTGGTGCTGCTGGTGGTCCTGCGCCAGGACTTCACCGTTGACCTGACGCCCCTGCTCGCCAGTACCGCGGTCGTCGCCGTCGTGGTCGGTCTCGCGCTGCAGGAGAGCCTGGGCAACATTTTCAGCGGCCTGACTTTGCAATTGGGCAAACCCTTTGCGCCCGGGGACTGGGTGAGGTCGGGTAATTTTGTCGGCCGCGTTCAGGGCATCGGCTGGCGCTCGACGGCGTTGATCACCCGCGCCAACGAAAAGCTCGAGATCCCCAATGCGCTGTTGGCCAAGGACGCACTGGTGAATTATTCGATCGGCGCGGTCGCCGATGAGATCAAGATCGGGCTCAGTTACACGACGCCGCCCAACTACGTGCGTGAGGTGATCCTTGAGACGCTGCGCAACATGCCCGGCCTCATGCAATATCCGCCGCCCGAAGTCTTTACCTGGGAATATGGCGATTCCGCGATGCATTATCGCGTGCGCTACTGGATGAGCGATTTCGCCGACGCCGACCATCTCCGCGATACCGTCTCGACCGGCCTGTGGTACGTTTTGCGCCGCAAGGCGATCGACGTTCCCTATCCGCAAATGGTCATCCGCTCCTCGCACGAGCGCATCGGCGACGCGGGCACGGAGGCCTTCGAACGCGGCATCATGGGTGGCCTGCGGCAGGTCGATTTCCTGCGCGGCTTGCGCGACGAGGAACTGCGCATGCTGGTCCCCGGCGTCATCGTGCAGAAGTTTGGCGCCGGTGAAGCGATCGTGCGCGAGGGTGATGAGGGTAATTCGCTGTTTATCATTCGCCAGGGCACCGTCGAGGTTCTCGCCGGCGGCAGCGACGGCAAGCAGGTGCATATCCGCGATCTGACGCCGCCCGCGTTCTTCGGCGAGATGGCTCTGATGACCGGCGAAAAGCGCACCGCGACCATTCGCGCCAAGACCGACATCGAACTCCTCGAACTCAACCGCGACACCTTCGGCGAGCTCTTCAAGAACCATCCGGAGACCGCCGCGCAGATGGGCGAGGTAATCGCGTTTCGCATGACCGAGCGGCGCGAGTTGCTGGCCGCGGCCCCCCACGGCGACGGCGAGCGCAACCGCGCCAACTGGCTCCTCACCAAGATGCGCGCGGTCTTCAATATGTCGCCGCCGCGCTAGCCCGGTTACTTGGTATCGAATTCGAAGACCATTTCGGTCGGCGGGCGGCCGTCGGTCGGGTGCAGCCGATCGAGGCACATCGCGGCTACCTGGTCGTTGGGACGATCCTGCAGGAGACCGCGCAGCTCGGCCTCGGGCGAATCGCCATTGTGCAGCTTCGCCATTGCGCTGGCGAAGCGCTCGTAGTAGGCCGGATCGACGCCGTTGCCTTCGAGCGCGACGATCTCGACCACCGGCACCAGCACGTCCTTGCCCTTGACTTTCACCAGGCCGATTTCGCGCGTGATGAAACCGCCGCCCGCTTCCTCCAGCGTCGGCCGGTTGGCCAGGATGCCGACCTTGAACGGCCGCGTGAGTCCCTCGAGGCGCGACGCGAGATTGACGGTGTCGCCGATCACCGAGTAATCGAAGCGCTGTTCGCCACCGAAATTGCCTACGATTGCATCGCCGGTACAGATGCCGATGCCGATTTTCAGATCGGCGAAACGCTCATCGCGCTTGGCCAGCGCCTCCAACTCTTCCATCATCCGCAACGCGCACTTGATCGCCTCGCGGGCGGGATTTTCGATCGCGAGCGGCGCGCCCCAGAACGCCATGATGCCGTCGCCCATCAGCTTGTCCACCACGCCGCCACTCTGCAGGATCAGATTGGTCATGACGGTCATGTAAGTGTTGAGGAGGGCGACCAGCGGTTCCGGATCGGTGCGTTCGGCGCGCGAAGTGAAATTGACGATGTCGGAAAACAGGATGGTCAGGTGGCGGCGCTCACCGCCGAGCTTCAGCCCGGTCGGGTTGTCAACCACCGAGGCGATGACGTCGGGATCGAGATAATGCTCGAAGACGTGGCGCAGATGGCGCTTCTCCGCGCCCTCGGCGAAATAGCGCCAGCTCATGACGAAGATGTAGGTCAGCACCAGGACCATCAACGGAAAGACGAAGCCGAGTACCTCGCCGTCGGCGTTGAGCAGGTGCATCGCGACCAGGAAGTAGCCGGCGCCGAGGATAACCGCGATGGTCGCGCCGGAAATCGCCGTCATATACGCCGCGACGAAACTGATCGTGATGCCGATGATCACGCCGGCCCACTGTTCCATGTCCCATAGCGGTCCGTCGTGCTGCAGCAAATCACCCTGCAGCACGTTGTCGGCCGCGTTCGCCTGAATCTCGACGCCGGGGAAGTCGGCCCCGACCGGCGTTACGAAACGGTCGCCGAGCGCATGCGCGGTCATTCCGATAAACACGATGCGGTCCTTGAGCGCACCGGGTGGCACGCGATGGCCGATGATGTCGGAGATTGAATACCATGGGATAGTCCCGCTGGGCCCGCGAAAATGAATCAACAGACGCCCCCGCTCATCGACCGGAATCCGGTTGCTACCGACGCTAAGATTTGCGATACCGTTCGCGTCGAAGTGCAGGCCGAGCGGTGCATGGTCCGCGTATGCGTCAACCAGGGCGAGAAATAACGGCACGCAATAGTGCTGATTGAAGCGCACCACGGTTGGATAGGAGCGGGCCTCTCCATCGGAATCGAGATCGATGTTGACGTACGCGACGCCGCGGGCGGCACTGTTGAGTACCGGGATCGGCGGCAGATATGCCTCCGCGTCGATCGCGGTGTCCCGTGCCCCCGCAACCTTCGTCACCAGGTTGTAGAAGAGTGGTCGCGGCTTCTGGAAGGTGGTTCGGAAGCCGGCCAAATCCTCGCTCCTGATCTTTTCATTGAGAGCGCTGAACGAATAAGCGAGGTAAGTTGAGCCTTGTGCCCGGATGGCGTCGCCCAACTTGGCGTCGTTACTTTGCGCGAGCATCGCGGCCACCGCGGTGTCGTCGTGGCCACTGAGTTTGAGTTGCTGCGAGATTTGTTCGCGCTCGACATCGGCGGAATCGCGCTCCGGCATCATCACGTCAAAGCCGACGACCGCCGCCTGGTAATCCGTCAGCGCCTGGACCAGCCGGGCTTCGACGTCGCGCCCCCACGGCCAGCGACCCAAATCTGCGATGCTCTTGTCGTCGATGCGTGCGATTACGACCGATCCGGTGGGGGGCTGGGACGCGCCTGACCGGTAGATCAAGCGATCGGAAGCACCCAGCTCAATCGATTCCAGGCGTCCCGCGCGATTGAAATACGTAATCGTCGCGACCACAAACAGCCCGATCGCGACCGTTACGAGTGGGCTCTTCCAGAATTGTTTGCTCGCGGGTTTTTCCATCGAAGCGCTATGAGCATAGCGCTATCATGCCCACAATGTCAGCCCGCGCCGTGGTATCGGTAGGGGCGCCCCTGGGCGAGTCCGGGCGCCTCCTCAATGGGCTAGCGAACAGGGGTGGAGGCGGGTCGGGCCGTCAGGTTCGCTGGATTTGTGCGAGGCACCCGTGTTGCCTCGTGGACCGTCGAGGATGACCGGGAGTTATTGCTGAGGGCTCACCGGGGGACCCTGAACGCCGTGACCTCCGCCAAAGCCGCCGGTCGCGCCGATTACCGTTACCGCGATGCCGCCCGCTCCGAGCACGCCCAGAGCGCCGAGTGCCGCGGCGCTCGTCCACGAGGCCCCAGCCAGGATTGGAGCGGCGCCGCAAGGTACGGTCACCTTATGGCCTTCCTTTACCTGCACCGTCGGCGAACTCGGGTTGGTCGGGTTATAGACATCGACGGTGCCCTGGTAAACCGACACGTGGCTGAATTCGGTGCAGTTCTTGTACTTGTCGTCCTGCACGCCCGTTTGGTGATCGACGTCGTAGTTGGTGCCGCGCGCCGAGGCCACCGCATTCGGCGTATGAACCTCGAAATTGGGTGGCGTCCCCGGGGTCGATCGCACTAACGAGCGCACCAATCCGCTCAGCAAAGACACCTTCGTGCTTGCGCGCGTGCCATCAGGATTCAGGGTGTTCTCGTCGATCGTCAGGTTGCTCGAGTCGGTCACCTCGATTTGGCTGCCATCGGTCAGCGTAACGGTGACGTTGCTGCCCGCCCCGGTCACGATGCGGTCACCGACGTCGATCTTGGTCCCATAGGCTGCGGGAATCGTCGCCGCGCCGCGCGTAATCGTCGCCGCACCCGTAATGGCGGAAATCGACCCGGCGGCGGTCTGCGCCGAGGCTTGAGTCATGAGGCATAGCGAGGTCAGCACGAACAGGAAAAAAGTCAGTGCTAAAGTGAACGGGGCGTTGGATTTGCGGTCAATCACAGGTAGTCCTAACGGATTAGCTATCGCTATCAGTACTGTGCACAATGCACTTGAGTCAAACGTTATCTGTCTTTAATGAACGGAGATTCAGAGCGACCGATTCTTGTCACACAGCAAGACGCGATGCAACCGAAATGTTCCATCCGGAACCTCCGCCGACCCGCGCGAGGCCGCTTTCGAGTTGACGCAGGTTTTCGCATGGAATCAGGGCCGTCACCGCGCGCGCATACTGGCGAATCGCGCTGTCGCCGGTGTTCCAGCGCACCGGAGGTTCGGGTATCAGCCACAGCACCGCGCGACAGCGGCGCCCGAGATCGCGCAGCAAGTCGGCGCGGGCAGGGCGGCGGTTATTGCGGCCGTCGCCCATAATCACGATTACGGTCGCCCGTGTCACCAGCGCTGCGCGCCGCTCCCACACCTCCATCAGCACGTGGCCAAAGTCGGAACGGGCGTACAAATCGAGCGCCGGCGTCATCGCGAGATGGCCACCCTCGAAGCCCGCCTCCGCCAACCGGTCGATGAACACGAAACTGCGTACCCGGTGGAAGCACGGGCGCGCGCCGGCGGTGATTTCGAGCATCAGGGTGGACGCGTATTTCACCGAGCCGCTGATGTCGGCGAGGATCAGCAGGTCGATATGCCGCGGCCGGCGTGCCCGAAACCGCAGGTCACCGAGCGCGCCGCCATGCTGGAGTGAGGCGCGAATGGTGCGGCGAAAGTCGATTCGGCCGGCCCGCGCAATCCGCAAGCGGCGCGACACGCGGATGCGAAAGCGGCGCTTAAGCGCGGCCAGGGTATCGCGCGCGAGATCGAATTCGACCTCGGAATAGCTGGCGAAGGGCAGGCGCTCGATCGTGCGCAGCCGCGAGGCGCGGCCGGCCTCGATTCCGTCTGATTCCGCTTCGGTGGCAATTGCTTCGGCCACCGCGCCGGTCGGTTGCAGCGGTGCCGCCGCCCCGGACTCGTCGGGTTGCTCGCCCTCGCGGCCTTCGTCGTCGCTCGTTTCCGCGCCATCGGTCTCCCCCGGGTGCGGCTCCTGAGTTGAGTCGCCCGCCGGCGGCGCCGGCTTGCGCGCGGAAGCGGCGCCAGCCGGCGCCTCTTCGTCGTCGCGGCGATCGCGTGCGGGCGGCGTTGTTGAGGAATCGCTCGGCCCGCCCGAAGACCCCTCGACGCCCGCATACCCGCCGCGGCTCCGATGCGCCTCGCGCGCGGACGGCAAACCTCCGGCGAAGCGCCGCGCAAAGATCTCGTCGAAGGTCGCGCGGTCGGCTTCCTCCTTGATCAGCGCCGCCGCCAGCGCCTCGCACATCCGCCGGCGCGCCAGCCCGGCCGCGGCGACCGCATTCATCGCGTCGAGCGATTCGGCCACCGAGATCCGCACACCCGCGGCGCGCAGTTCGCTGATGAATTCAAGAATCGCGTCGCGGAGCGCGATCATCGCGGGCGAGCGACCAGCGCCGACGCCTTCGCTTCGACCCGCGCGCGATCGTCCTCATGCTTCAGCAGCACCCCGAGCGTGGCGCGAATCGAAGGGGCATCGAGTTCCTTGATTCCCAGCCGCACCAGCGCGCGTGTCCAGTCCAGCGTCTCGGCGATCGAGGGCGGCTTGCGCAAATCGAGCTTGCGCATCGCGTTGACCAGGCGGGCGGCCTCCGTGGCCAAACGCGCGTCGAGGCCTGGCACCTTGAGCTCGATAATCCGCCGCTCCTGCTCGATCCCGGGAAAATCGATGAACAGATGGAGGCAGCGGCGGCGCAGCGCGTCTGACAACTCGCGCGCGCGGTTGGAGGTCAGCACTACCGCGGGGCGCTCATGCGCGCGCACGGTGCCGAGTTCGGGCACACTCACCTGGAAATCCGAGAGCAATTCGAGCAGAAACGCCTCGAACTCCTCGTCGGCCTTGTCGATTTCATCGATCAGCAGCACGACCTTGCGCGGCGCCGAAATCGCCCTCAGCAACGGCCGCTCGAGCAGGTATTCGCGCGAAAACAGGTGCTCTGAAAGCTCCTCCCAATGCAGGCCCTGATGTTCGTCGACCTGCAGCCGCAGAAGTTGCTTCTGATAGTTCCATTCGTAGAGCGCGCGCGCCTCGTCGAGCCCTTCGTAGCATTGCAGGCGGATGAGTTCGGTGCGCAGCATCTCGGCGAGGACCTTGGCGACCTCGGTTTTGCCGGCACCGGCCGGGCCTTCGATCAACAGCGGCTTGTCGAGCGCAAGGGCCAGGAACACCGCCGTTTCGACACGCTCATTGGTGATGTATTGTGCGCGCCGCAGCCCTTCGGCGACAAATTCCTGCGTGACATCCATGCACGACGAGCATTGCGATCGCGCGTGCCGCGGTCAATCGTCCGCTCTCGTCGCGCGCAGCAAAGCGGCGAGCCGATCGAAGTCATCCGCGTACGCTAGTGGCTTGTAACAGTGACATTGGTATCGCATTCATGTATCATGAGGCATGCGTGAAGGGGAGTTTCGATTGACGGCGAGCGAGCGCAGAGAACTGAGGGACAGGCTGCGCTCGCGCACGTTG
>JAJXYF010000008.1 GCA_021780755.1 Deltaproteobacteria bacterium
TCGGCAAACAGATTCGCTTCCTGTCGCGCCGCGCGATCGCCGCCCTGCAAGCCTACGACTGGCCCGGCAACGTCCGCGAATTCGCCCACGCCATGCAGTCCGCCGTCATGCTCACCGACGGCGACCGGATCGACGGTCACGCATTGCCCGACCACGTTACGCGGCCGGTTCCACCGCCCGTTGTTGCGCCTGAACCGTCGCCTGCCGAGAGTCTCCGGATCGAGCCCAATCCGCCCGCCGTCGCCCCGGCTGGGTTGGCGGCCATTGCGGACATTTCGGCGAGTAGCGAAGCCATCGCGCCGCTGCTGCTCGACGAAGTAATCAAACGAACTTTGGTGCGCTCGCTGGAGGAGACCGAAGGCAATCGTCGGCGCGCTGCCGATCTGCTTGGCATCTCGCGTTCGACGCTCTACCGAATGTTGGCGCGCTACGGCTTGGCCGAAGACCGTACCCGCGATCGCGCCGCCGCGGACGAACGCGTCGCTGCGGTCTCCCGCCCGCCCGCGATCTGATCATCTCGGCTGCGCGAGGTTTCATGGTTTTGAAAGTTACGGGTTGAGTTCCTCAGCACTCGCCCCGGCAATTAGCCGAGGGAACGCCCGTAAGCGCGCTTGCCGCAACGTGGCCCACTGGAAAGATTTGTCACTTTTAGGTCACAATAAAAGTTATACGCAGTGATCCGACGCCAGGCGCGGCCGAGCCGTCGCCGCTCTGTCGGGATCCGGCGTTCCCGGCACCAGGGGATCGTCCCCGCAGTGTCACCGGAGCTTTTATAGATGGCCGCTGTCGATCAAATCTGGTCCGAAGCAGTTCGGACACTCGAACGCAATCAGTCCTTTGCGCTCGCCACCGTGATCAACGTGCGCGGCTCAACCCCGCGCGAAGTAGGCGCAAAGATGATTGTGCGCGAGAACGGACAGGTCGGCACGATCGGCGGCGGCTGCGGCGAGGCCGAGGTCTTTCGCAAGGCGCGGCTGTTGCTCGACGAAGGATCGGGAGCGCGGCTCGCCGAGATCGATTTGACCGGTGATTTCGACCAGCAGGAGATCGGCACCTGCGGGGGGATCATGGACGTCTTCATCGATTTGTGGGTGCCGACCGATCTGCCGATCGCCCGCCATCTGGCCGATTCCGCGGAGCATAATCGCCCCGCGGCATTGCTCACGATGATTGATCCGGGTGCCCGATCGGAGGCTCCGGCCGGCGCCAAGACGGTGGTCGATCCCGCCGAGAGCAAAATGAGCGCGGCCGCCGGGGTAGTTGGCTTCGAGGGCTTTGCGTTGAACCAGTTGGCCGACCGCGCGGCGGATGCTGCGGCCGGATTGCTCGAGGTCGATGGCGACGGCGGCCTCAAGCCGGTTACGCATATCGGGCCGAACGGATCGCCGCGGCTCTTTCTCGATCCGATAACCGGGGCGCAGCGGCTGATAATCGTTGGGGCCGGCCATATCGCGCAGCCGTTGTGTGAACTGGGCGCGATGCTGGGATTTCACGTTACGGTGATCGACGACCGCGCGTCGTTCGCCAATCGCGAGCGATTCCCACAGGCTGACGTGGTAATGGCAAAGCCCTTCACCGCCGCGATCGATTCACTGCGGCTCGATCGCCATTGTTATCTGATCTCGGTTACGCGTGGACACGCGTTCGACGAAGAGGTCGTGCGCGCCGCGCTCAAGCAGCCCGGATGTTTCATCGGGATGATCGGATCGAAGCGCCGCTCGCGCGCGATGCTTGCGCGGCTGGCGGAGGACGGTATCGATGCCGCGCTGCTCGATGAAATACATGCGCCGCTGGGGCTCGATATCGGTGCGGAAACGCCCGAGGAAATCGCGATCGCGATCGTCGCCGAGATTATTCGCGAGCGTCGTACGGGAGCGCGCGACGATTTCAGTCTGGGCGTGAAGTCGGGCCGCCTGCGCCGCAAAGTCTAGTCGCGGCTCGGAGCGAACTTGAGCGTCGCGCGAATCGAAGCGATTCTGCTCGCCGCGGGCGAATCGCGCCGGATGGGCTATCCCAAACCGCTGCTTCGCCTCGGCGACGAGTCCTTTATCGCCCATACCACCGCGCTCGCTCTCGGCGTCGCCACCCGTCTCGTGATCGTGCTCGGGGCGCACGCTGACCGTATCCGACCGGCGGTCGCGCACGACGCCCGGGTCATGGTGGTCGAGAATCCGAATTTCGATCGTGGTCAGCTTTCGTCCCTCAAGGTTGGTCTGGCCGAGGTTATCGCGAGCGGCGCCGATGCCGTCGTGGTCCATCTGGCCGATCATCCGCTGGTTGCGCCTGCCACCTTCCGCGCGCTGGTTGGCGATTACCGCAGGACCGCGAAGCCGATCGTCGTTGCGCGTTATCGGGGGCGTCGGGGGCATCCGGTGCTCTTCGATCGCTCGGTGTTTGCCGAGTTGATGGCGGCTCCGGAAGACCAGGGCGCGCGCGTTGTGGTAAGTGCCGATCCTGCGCGGGTCGGCTATGTTGACGTCGATGACCCCGGTGTGGTGCTCGATCTCGATACGCCGGACGACCTTGCGAACGCCGGGCTACCGGCTCCCCCGTCCGAAGCATGACGGCGTCTTTCGGCCGGCGCCTCGGTCAGCAAACTTCGCGCCCGGTCTCAATCTGTAACCGACACCGTGTCTCGCGCGTACTAATGGGCAGGTATGCTCCGTGCGCTGGCAACAAAGCGGCTTAATCGAAGCTTGACCGCCACCTCCGACGACGAACTGATCGCCGCCGTGCTGGCGGGTCAGACGGCGGAATTCGCCGAACTTGCCGCGCGCTATCGCGACAAGGTCGAGCGGCTGTGCCAACGTTTTTTCTCTGACCGCGAGATGGTGCGAGACCTTGCGCAGGAGAGCTTTATTCGCGCTTTCACAGGCCTCTCGACGTACCGGGCTGAGATGCCGTTTCCGGGTTGGCTGCGGGCGATTGCGGCAAACGTTTGCTATGACGAGCTGCGTCGGCGTCAACGGCGGCCCGAGGACCTCGTAGCAGACTTCTCGGCGCCGGAGCGGGTTTGGATGCAGCTCGTCACCGAGGCGACGCCAGAAGAGATCGTTGACGCGGCCGAGCAGCGTCAAGCGGCCCATGCCCTCGCACATCGCCTGCTCGACGCTCTGCGTCCCGAGGATCGAATGGTCATGATATTGAAGGAAACCGAGGACCTGAGCATCGGGGAGATCGCGGAAATTTTGGGCTGGAGCGCGGCCAAGGTGAAGATTCGGGCCTTTCGTGCCAGGCAGTTGATGCGCCGGCAGGCCGAGCGAATTTTAGCGGGACGCCGGGGTCGGTTCGAATGATGAATTGCTTCGAAGCACGCAAGGAATTTGGCGCGTTTTGGCGTCGCACGATGCCGCTCGCGGGGCGCGCGCGGTTGGTTGAACATCTGAGGACTTGCGCGCGATGCGATCACGCGTTTCGCGTCTTCGCGTTGAGTGCGCCGGTGGTTCATTCGGAATGTCGCCCCGAGACGACGAGCTCGCTCGCGCGGCCTGCACTGAATTTCGTGCGCCCGCGCCGATTCGCCAGCGCGCGTTCGGAAACCATCGCGCGGCGCGCACCGCGGCGGCCGTGGCAGGTCGCCGCAGCGGCCATGGCTCTGCTGGCGATCGGCGGATTTAGCGCGTGGTCCTCCGTCCAGTGGCCGGCGCGGAATTTCGCCGACAGCGTGGTTGGCGAAACTCCAGAGGTTGAGCCGGTCGATTATTCCTTTGACAACAACGCGACGGCGATCGACGCTGCCGGATCGGAGCCGGCGCTGTTCGATTCGATCGCGCCTGAGCCCTCGGCGCCGAGCGATAACGGCCTTGCAGGGTAAGTCAAATGCGCTGCTGCTGGCCGCCGCGCTGGTGGCGGGGCTCGCGCTTGGCTTCGCCGCGAGCACGCTCGCGTATCGCTACAAACTGCTCAACGTTCCCGGCCAAAACCTGGTCGAGCGGATGGATCGGGCGCTCAGCCTCACGCCCTCCCAGCGCGAACAAGTTGGCGAGGTGATGCAGGACACGCGCGCGCAGGTGATGGAGATGCGGCGCAATCTGCAGCGCCAGCGCCGGCGCATCATGATCGGCGCGTACCTGAAAGTTCGCGCGATTCTGAATCCCGATCAGCAGAAAAAATTCGACGACGAGTTTGTCCCACCCAGGTTCCGCGCCGAGGCTCGCCAAGCCGAACAGGAACCGGGCGCCGCCGCTCCGGTCGGATCGGCGCGATCCGCGAGCCCTTCACCCTGACGACGGGGGTGCCGTTTACGAGCCCATGTCGCGCAGGAATTTATCGGCCTGTGCGGCGACGTCGGGATTTTTCGCGCGGTCGGCGCTCGCCAGCCGCAGATACTTTACCGCCGCGCTCCGATTCCCCTGCTGCGCGTAAATTTGGCCCAGCCTTAGCGCCGCGAACGAAGAGGTCGGATCGAGTTCCATCGCCTTGAGGTAGTAGGGCAGCGCGTCATCCATCCGCGGCGGTACGAACGACATGTACGCCTCGCCGATATTCAGATATGCGCTGACCTCTTTGGGCTCAACCTTGACGAGCTTTTGATAGACGTCAACCACCTTGCCGAAGTTCGATCGCGAGTTGTAAAAGAGCGCGAGGTAGATGTAGGCCTCGGTGAAATTCGGATCGATCTCGGTTGCCTGCCACAGCAGTTTCACCGCGCGGTCGCTGTCGGTCAGGTTGATCGCCGCGTTAACCAGCGCGCGTGCCCGGGCCTCGTTGGCATCGCCGCCGTAGGACGGCTCCGCCGGGTTCGCCGGCGCGCCGGCCGTTGCGGGTGCCGGTGCGGTCAAGGGCGCGGTCGTCGAACCGGCGGTTTCGGTCACGCTCGCGGCGGCGGGCGCGACTCGGGGCGTGAGGATCGCCAACGCCAGCACGCCGGCAAAAAATAAGTTGAATGGTCGCCGCTGAGGCATAAGAACCGATTAACCTGTAAGATGCTTACACGAATAATTTCAATTGCAAAGCAGGAACGTTGCGTCGCATTTGAGTCGTGCGATCGAACATACTGGAATAGCGAGCGACCATGGAGACACTGAGATTCGAGGGTGGCGACGGTATCGTGCTCAACTGCGTTGACTACGGCGGAGCGGGGCGGCCGCCGGTGCTGCTCATTCATGGCGGAGCCGCACACGCCCGCTGGTGGGATTTCGTCGCACCCGCGCTGCTCCGTTCGCATCACGTACTCGCGCTCGACCAGCGCGGACATGGCGACAGCGAATGGACTCGCGAATGGGGTTACGGCACGCGCCATTATGTGGCGGACCTTCACGCGATCATTACGCGCTGGGGTTTCGGCGCGCCGGTCCTCGTGGGCCATTCGATGGGCGGCCATAACGTGATGTGCTACGCCGGCCTGCATAGCGAGACGCTGCGCGCGATGGTTGCGATCGACAGCCCTCCATCATATCCCGACTATGCCGTGGCGCAGTTGCGCGAACTGGCGGAGCGGCCGGCGCGCCGGTTCAATTCCCGTGCGGAGGCGATTGCCGGCTTCCGTACCATCCCCGGCGATACCATCGCGACGCGCGATGTGCTCGGCCATGTCGCTGAGCATTCCTTTCGCGAGGCCGACGACGGCAAATGGGAATACAAAAGCGATCGCCGCACGATGATGCGCGATCCGATGAAGGCGTGGGACGGTCTCGCGCGGCTCAAATGTCCCGCGCTCTTTCTCAAGGCGGAGCACAGCGTGCTGAAGGCGGGCCTGGCGGAGCGGATGGTGGCAGCGATGCCGCGCGGACGGTTGGCGATCGTGCCTCATTCGCATCATCACGTGCCGCTCGATAATCCCGCGGGCCTGGCGGCGGCGCTGCGTGAATTTCTCGACGAGCTCGGATGAGCGTGCCGCGGAGCCATTTCATCGAGGGTGCGCCGCGGCTGCACTATCTGGAGTGGAATCCGCACGGGCGCGAAACGCTCGTATTACTCCATGGAAATTCCGCCAACGCATGGTGGTGGCAGCCGCTCGCCGACGCAATCGACAATACTCAGTTCCGGCTCCTCGCGCTCGACCAGCGCGGTCACGGCGATAGTGAGTGGGTGCGGCCACCGGCCTATACGCCCGACGATTACGCGCACGATCTTTCCCGATTTATCCAGGCGTCAAGGCTGGACCGCCCGATCGTCGTCGGCCACAGCATGGGTGGAATTTCCGTGCTCGCCTTCGCGGAGCAATTCGGACACCTCGCGCGGGCCGCAATCGCGATCGACGTCGCCGTCTCCTCGACCCCGCGCCGCGATCGTTTCCTGATCCGTCTGAAAAAATTGCCCACCGTGATCTATCCCGATCGCGCGACCGCGATTCAGCGCTTCCGCCTGATGCCCGACGAGGGCGCGATTCCCCCCGCGGTGCTCACGAAAATTGCGGAGCGCAGCCTCGAACGCACCGCCGACGGCCGCTACACGCTGAAATTCGATCGCGCGAGCTTCATCGGCAGCGACGGTCTGGATGTGCGCGCCGCCATCAAGCGCATCGCGATACCGACGCTGCTCGTACGCGCCGAGATGAGCCGCATCATGACCGCCGAGGCGACCGCCGGCGCCGCCGAATCGAACCCGCTCATCCGCCTGACGGTAATTCCGCGCGCGTTCCATCATGTACCGCTCGAATGTCCCGCGCTGCTCGCGCGGGCGATCGTCGAATTCGCGGCCACTGTCGGCTGACGGTTGTCAGTCTCTACGAGTAAACCGCGGATCCGATTGTAATAATCCACCCCAGTCTTTATTTGTCTATTTTGACTATTGATTGCGAGGCGCAATCGCGCCGCTCAACATTCGTCGATTTCCCCCGAGTGGATAAGTGGTGCACAACTTGCGGTCCGCTCGGAGCATCGCGTATTACTCACTTGCCCAGGGTTTAACTCCGCTCAATCACTAAGCAGCAGATGAATTGACATCGCCGACTGCACCGCATAGATAGTTCTCGACTCGTGGGGAGCTTGAACTTGCTCAAACTTAATCATCGATTGAAATATCTGTGGGCGCAACGGGCGATGTTCACCGCGGTGCTGATTGCAGCACTTGCCGTTAGTGCAACCGACGCGTTGGCCCAAACACCGATTGGGGTAGTGACGATGGTTTCCGGTCGCGCGGGCATCCAGCGCGGCGGCAGCTCGCTAATCCCACGCGTTGGCACGCAACTCGATCAGGGAGATCGCGTGACCACCGGTGCCGACGGCCATCTCGGCGCGACACTCAGTGATAACAGCCAGCTCGAATTAGCCGAATCGAGCACGCTGGTACTCGATCAGATGGTATTCAGTGGGGGCGGCCGAGTGAGTACCCGATTGAGTCTGGCGCTCGGCGCGGTGCGCTCTTCGGTGACATCGGCGGTCGGTGGCGTGCCGAATTTCGAAGTACATACACCGAACGCGGTGGTTGCCGTGCGCGGCACCAAATGGAATACGCGATACCATGCGGGCGCTGAGCGGCCGGGATTTCCTTCTTGCAAACGCTTTACCGATGTCGAGGTTTACGAGGGCACTGTCGATGTCGGCAGCGCGACTACTCCTTCCGCTCAGCACGAGGCGGTTTCGGCGGGTTACGAAACGACCGTTGCGTGTGACGCGCCGCCGCTCGAAGCCGGTCCGCTCGGGATAACCGGCACTGGCGGTATAGGCGGTTTCCGCGGGGTCGCGCCCGGCGCCGGTGGAGTCTCGCCGCCGCCTGGTGTTGAGCCGCCGCCAATTATTCCGAGGCCGCCGCAGGGCGGTTGATCACGACAGAGCCATGACACGAAATCAAAGGAGTCCTCTGGTGACCGATTATTCCTGTCGCGCGAGTATTGTACGGATGGCAGCCGTCGCCGCAGTCGTGCTCGTAACCGTGCTGACTCGCGGCAACGCCAATGCTCAGTTGGATAGTCTGTATCCAAATTTTTGGAACCTCGAAGCGCCGGCCAATTTGCAGGCGACCCTTTTTGGCGGCGGCTACGCGAGTGACCATTACGGGACTACTCAGGAAGGGTTCCAACTCGATCAAAGCATCACTCCGTACATCGGCGTCTTTGGACGCGCGACTGCGTATCAGCTTTACGTCAAGGGCAATCAGCTCAGCCCCTTCACACCAACCAGCGGCCACAAACCGCAATACTATTTCGGCCGTTTCCAGGGCGGACTCGATTTTACACTCTATCCCGGCACCGATTTCTTTCTATCCGGCGGCCACGACGCCGGCGACTCCGATTCCTCACTGATCGAAGGCGACTTCAGTAGCTGGGTGATGCCGCACAGCCGGCATCCGCTGAATATCTCATTTAGCTCGGTGCATACTTTTCAGAATGGCGTCACCAGCAGCGAGATCGATTTTCAATGGATTCTGAAATCGACCGCGAACTGGATTTTTCTAGGCGGCGCGGGCGGCGCGATCTACGCGGGCGGCACTTCACCCGCCGCCGGTGCACTGATCTGTAAAAATCTGGGGCGGTTTAATCAGCAATGCATAATCGGACCGCCCGGCTCGCAGTCGAACCCGATTAACGGCGAGGGTGGTCCCGACCTCGGGTTTTACTATCGCCCCTGGCGCATCGGGATGAGCGCGCAATTCGGCTACGGCGCCGCCAACAATTACGGCCAGTTGAGCGTTTACAAACAGCTCGGCTGGACCGAATAGGAATCCGTCAGATCGTCTCACGCTAGTGCCGGGCAACTGACCGCCACGGTCGCGCGTTGCTTTGCTTATCGATAGCGCGGGTCTGTGATAGCCTCGGCGCTGCGGGATTGTATTGGTGCGATCCGTTGCGCGTGAGGAGCGTTCGCGAATGTCGCAGATCAACGAGAACATTTTGGCGCTACATCGGTGAACTAGCTATGCCGTCGAGTTCGCAAAACGCCACCGATGCGGAAATCCTGGCCGCCGCGCGCATGATTCTCGAAGCGCATTATGTGATTGCGCTGACCGGCGCGGGTCTGTCGGTGGAAAGTGGTATCCCGCCGTTTCGCGGTCCGGGCGGATTGTGGACCAAGTATGGCGAGCCGCCGATGAACGGCTACCAGATTTTTCTCGCCGATCCGAAAAAGGCCTGGGAGGACCGAATCCGCCGCCAGAACGACGAATTGTGGGGGCCGCTCAAAGTTGCCAAACCGAATGCCGGTCACACCGCGCTCGCCGAACTCGAGGAGATGGGCCTGCTGCGTTTTCTGATTACTCAGAACGTTGACGACCTGCATCGCCAGGCGGGGCATTCCGCGTTGGCGGAGATCCACGGCAACTGGAAGCTGATTCGGTGCATAGAATGCGGTCGGCGTTTTCGCGGTGAGGATATCCGGCTCGAGGTGCTGCCGCCGACCTGCCCGCGCTGCGAGGGACTTCTCAAGGGCGACACCGTCGCATTCGGTGAGCCGATTCCGCCGGACGTGCTCGAGCAATGCGTCGAACATTCGGCGCGCGCTGACCTCGTAATCGTCGCCGGGACCTCGGCCACGGTCTATCCAGCGGCCGGCTTTGCGCTCGAGGTAAAGCAGCGCGGCGGGAAACTGATCGAGGCCAATCTGTACGAATCCGAAATCACGCGGGCGTGCGATATCAGCTTGCGCGGCGCCACCGGCGAGGTCCTGCCGCGCCTGACCGCAGCGATTTCCGATCTGCGCAAGGCGCGCCTGTCCTGATTGACAGTTACGCGGAGGATTTCGGCACGCGGGAGGGCGCGCGCTCCGAGGGGGCGCTCTTCGGCGGAGCGTTGTTCAATGGTCCCGACGGGTTCGCCGGTGCGGCTGGCGCCGCTGACAGTCCGGGTGCCGGGGCCGCGCCGGTTCGTCTCAGGAGTAGCATCTGCCCGGTCCCGTTAAAGTCGGTCGGGCCGCTGCGCATGACGATCTGGTAACGCGCGCGCATCGACGGCCACATCAGTTTGTAATCGTCGTCGGACGAAACCACGAAGTCGAATTGCGCGTCCGGCCTGGCGACGAACTGGATATTGCGGCCGCTATAAAAGGCGAAGTCGTAATCGAGGCTGCCCCAATAGCCGACCGGGCTGGGGCCGGCGAGTTCCATCGTGGCGATGGCGAACCCCTTGAGGGTCAAGGTATTCGCGATCGCGGGTTCCACCACCAGGTTGATCGCGAGGACGATCGCGACGAAGCCGCCGGCGATCGCGAAAAAGACGTTCTCGATCCGCGCGCGCGTGCGGAGCAGATAAATTCCGGCGGACGCGGCCGCCAATGGCAATATGATTGAGAGCACGCCGCGCTGATGCATACTGGCGCGGAGTGCCGCGGGTAAGTGGTCGAGCAGGATTCCGCACTGTGCGAGGGTCCATCGGATAGCGGACGGCGCCGCGTAAAGCAGGGCCATGCCGATCATCGCCGCGGCGCCCGCGATGACGAAAAACGCCCCCGCCCCCCGCGCAAGCCATCGGAGCGGCCGCGCGATCGACTCGCGATGCGAGATCGCATCGCTCAGGAAGAGCGCGACCATCGTGGTCAGCGCCGGATAGAGAGCGAGCAGATACACGCCGCGCTTGCTCCGTGGCAGGTTGTAGAAAATCAGCACGGACAGAAACCACGCAACCAGGTAGCCGAGGCGGGGATCGAGTCGCCGCGGATTACGCAGCGCCTGAATGGCCGCGACGATCGCGACCGGCGTCCACGGCAGGAAGCCGCCGAGTAAGGCGATCTCCTCGTAGTAAAACGGATGGGCGTGCCCCTGATTGAAACCGCTGTGCCCGATCAGGCGATAGAGGTTCTCGCCGAGGATCTGTTTATGCACGAAGGCCGCGCCGCCGCTGATGATTGCCGCCAGGTACCATCCGCCGCCGATTATTCCGACGATCATCGCACCGCGCCCCAGCCGCAGACGGCGGACCACGTTCCAGCGCCAGGCCAGTACGATCCAGGTCAACGCGACCAGCGCGGGCAGCGCCGCGCCGATCGGCCCCTTGGTCAGCACCGCGAGCGCGATCGCGAGGTAGAGCAGGGTGGTGCGCGAGCTGAGAGTTTCCGCAATCGCGAGGAACTCGAAAAATGCGACTGTGATGAAAAAGGTCAGCGTCATATCGACGCGCGAGCCGGTCCCGGCCTGCAGATACTGAAAGGCCGTGCCCAGCATGATCGCCGAGAGCAGCGCGCCGCGCGCCTCAAACATTTTTCGCACGTAGAGATAGGTCACGAGCATCCCGGCAATGGCGAAGGTCGCTGAGGGCAGCCGCACCGTCCATGCACTCACGCCGCCCGCGATCAGCGACACGAGCGCCGCCAGCCAGTGCATCAGCAGCGGCTTCGACGGGATCTCGACCCCGGCGCGCATCGGCAGGATTACGCCGCCACCGTGTACGATATCGAAGACCGTCACCGCTTCGCGCGGCTCGCCCTTGGTGTACAGAGGTGCACCACCGAGGTTGACGACGAACAACATGATGCCGAGCGCGAGGATTATCGGAATGGCGACGAGCGGCGACGATAGGACTTCGAGGCGCCGCGCGATGCTGGCCTCGCGCGCATCATAGGTGGGGAGCAAAATGTTGCCCGGTGTGCCGCGGTCGCGCGGCGTGGCGGACGTAACCTGGGTTACGGAGCGCGAGGCGACCGTCGCGGTGCCATCGGAGGCCGCGGGCAACGCTTCGGTGGGGACGGATTCCGGCAGAGGATGGGTGTTCATTTCAATCGCATTCGCCGCCGACTAACATACCGTCGCGGCCGCGAAGATGCATCGCCCCCTACACGCCGCGCGAGTTCCGTACGATGTCCCGACACGATGTTGATGGGCGGTGACCAGTGACCCTGCGCGACTCAATCACGATGGACGCCAAGCCAAAACCCGCGCCGCTCGCGGGCGCGACCAAGCGCGGTCGCGAATTTCGCATCGGCCTGTGCAACGCGGTCGCGACGACGATAATCGCGGCGATTCAGCCGGTGATCACGCGTTACGGTGCGAAGAACCTCGATCCGATGTTGTTTTGCGCGGGCTCGATGTCGGTTGCGGGGGCGATGCTCGCAATCGTGATGTGGCGCCGCGGCGAAATCGGTGCGCTCATATCGCCGCGATGGACGCCGCGACTCGTTGCGCTCTCGATGGCCGGATCGGTGGCCACCAGTCTCACGCTGATCTTCGGGTTGCGCCGGATCGATGCGATCGCCGGCGTGATTCTGCTGCAGAGCGAGCCTCTTTATTCGCTGCTGCTGGCGACGATTTTTCTCGGCGAACGGCCCTCGCGCCGCCAATTGATTGCGACCGCGGTGATTCTGATCGGGATCGGTTCGGTGTTTGACGCAGGCCTCGCGTTTTCGCCGTTGTCCGCCGCCGCCTTGCTCTTCGTCACGCCGCTGTTCTGGCAGATCTCTCACGTGATCTCGCTCGGCGTGATGCCGCCGCTTTCCGAGACCTGTGTGACCGGCGCGCGCACGATCTTTGCGGCGGTCGTACTGGTCGCGATTTTCCTCGCGACCGACGCCGGCGCGGTGGTCGCCCTAGCGGATCCGCGCACGCTCGCCGTGATTTTCACGACGGGCGGTTTCGTTTACGTGTTTGGATCGCTCACCTGGTACGGCGCGATCAATCGCCTTTCGCTGGCGTGGACGACGGCGCTCACGATTCCGGGTGTGCCGATGCTTTCCTTTCTCTTCGCGATCGTCCTGCTCGGTGAACATCCCAGCAGACGCGAGGTGTGCGGGATGATCGTCGCGGTCGCCGGGGTGCTTTTCCTGGTGCTCGGGGCCGACGCCGGCCGTCAACATCGCGACGCCGAGTTGGCCGAAGCGGTGCATCCGCCACTGACCTGAGTTCACGCGCAATTTAATTGGCGACCTAACACGCGTGACGCGTTGCCGATCGCGCCGCCGATGCCCGCGGTGGCGTTTGACTATCGCGCGCCGCTGGTCTTTGATCGCCTGCAACCCAGGGCGCACGCCGATCGCAAAGGCGCGTCCACCCACAAGTGAGGAAATTTATGGCTCGAATGGTAAAGCACGAAAAGAACTCTCCGTACGAAGTTCCGGAGGGCACCGAGTTGCCCGTATGGATCTGCGGATGCGGCCTCTCGAAGAACAAACCCTTTTGCGACGGCACTCACAAACGCACCAAGGACGAGGGCGCCAATGAAGTCTATGCGTACGACGACAACGGTCGGATCCAGGTAAAGAACCAATACTGAGGCACCCGGATCCTGCGGGAGAAGATAGCGGCCAGAGAGCTATTCTATCAACCGTCCCGCAGGGTCCGGAAGCTTAGGCGTCGAGCGTTTTGCCCGCCGCACTTCGGTTCCCCCTCGTGAACTCAGTCAGCGCCGGAGGAAATAAACGACGATCACGAAGGCGGCGAGCGCCACGCGATACCATGCAAACGGCTGATAGGTCTGCGTCCGCACATAGCGGATCAATGCGGCTATCGCGATGAGGCCGAAAATCGCGGCCGCCACAAAGCCCGCGACCACGTCCCCGGTGATACCTTCGTGAATCAGATGACGCCCCTCGAACAGGCCGGCGCCCGCGATGATCGGCGTGGCCATCAGGAACGAGAAATTGGCGGCGTCGGTGCGTTCGAGGCGCAGCAATCGCGCGGTCGTGATGGTCGAGCCCGATCGCGATACTCCCGGAATAATCGCGAAGGCCTGGCTGAGCCCAATTAAAAGGGCGTCGGAGAAGCCGATTTCGCTGATCTTTCGCGTTTGCGTCGAGGTGCGATCGAAGTACCAGAGCGCAACTCCAAGCGCCGCGAGTGCGATCGCAATCAGTAATGGCGACCGGAAGACGGTCTCCGCCTCCTTCTCGAAGAGCATCCCGATAATCGCCCCCGGCACCGACGCGACGACCAGCATGAACAGCAGGTGCTTCCGTTCGCGATCGCCGTTGAAGATCGACGCGCCCAGCGATACCCAATCGCGCCAGTAGTAAACCAGCAGGGCGACGAGCGTACCCAGATGCAAGGCGACGTCGAAGACCAGCCCGGGATCATTCC
Organism: Deltaproteobacteria bacterium; assembly: GCA_021780755.1. Taxonomy (GTDB): domain Bacteria; phylum Desulfobacterota; class Binatia; order Binatales; family Binataceae; genus JADMIL01. The sequence continues at coordinate 13,879 of JAJXYF010000008.1, forward strand.
ATTTGAGCAGCCACGGCACGATAATGAGGTGGGCGGAGCTGGAAATCGGCAGAAATTCCGCCAGTCCCTGAACGGCGCCCAGCACGATCGCTTCGAATCCGGAAGAGTTGGTCATGAGAATCCTTTCGAGAAAAAATCGGTTGTCGCTTGTACATGTTACGGTGCCTAATTGATTCTTTATCTAGCTAATTAGTGATTTAGACCGTACATCGCGAGCAATTTCGAGCTTGGCAGATTGGTGCGAGCCTAATAGTATAGGCACGGGCAACAGGTACGCGATTGAGGAGGCCCTTCTACTCATGGCGCGAAGCTCGAGACGTAAAGTGGTTCCGCTCCGAGATGACCACGACGGCGTTGAAGGTCTTTTCGACGAGTCGGCGGAGAACGTCCCCGTGGCCGCTCTGCCGCGCGTCGAGGAGCCGCGCCGGTTTCCCACCGTAGCGACGCTCCCGCGCCTGCCCCTGATGATCCCCGACGAAATCCTGGACTACTATGGCTGGGTTTTTTGCCAGGGTGGCTTCCTGAACCTGCACATGACCTTCGAGCAGTTTCTCGCCGTCGTGGCGGCCGTCAGCCCTTCGGGCCTGTGCCCGGAGTACGACGAATCGGGCGCCCTTTCGGCGAGCGAGTAGTGTTCCCTCGGCGCATTGCAGGGAATATGCATCGATCCTGACCCGCAAGCGCTTTTACGGCGTAACCCGCTTGAGCAGGCTGTTGCGCACCCATACGTTCTCGAAGGGCGTAACGTCGGTGGGCGACGTAAGTCCGTTGTCTTTGGCGATAATCGGCCAATTCCGCGCGCTGCCGGTCGCCCGCTTCGCGAGCGCCTGCAAGTCTTCGTTGGGCAAGAGCGTGAAGTTCACCCCGCCCGATGCCGGAGTGCTTGCGGGCGGCGGATTCTTCGACGCCAGTTCGTCGATCTCCTTGAACAGCGCGAACCGGTTGCTCGCCTTGTAGCTCGTCAGTTGCTGGTCGGGGATTCCCTCGGTGCGGACGTTGACGATTATCCTGGTCTTGTGGCTGCCCTCCGCCACCGCCTGAATTTCGTAGCGATAGCGCGGGTGTACATTGATGATAAACCAACCGCTCGGCGTATCGATGTCGGCGTTGCGCCACAACGTAATGATCGAATTGTCGGGCTGCACTTCGAACAGGATGCCGTCGCCCCGCAGCGCGTCCTCGATCAATTGATACGTCGCGCTCTGCGAATAGGCGACCTGGTGCTCCTCGCCCAGCGTCGTATCCGCCGCCGTCCAGTGTTCGGTTTGATGGCGATAGCCGACGTAGCATCCGGCAAACGCCGACAGCGCGCAGACCATTACCGCGAAGAGCCATGAGAGGGCCGAGGTGTTAGACGATGCCATCTGCCCTTCAGGAGAACATGCGAGAATCCGCTGCGCAAGCGACCCTCGCGCAAACCATCGCGTCGGATGTTGAAAGATGCCACGCGCCCTGTGATACAAAACATGGGCGGTCGCCCGACGAGCGGCGTCCGCAAGGCATGCCGCGCCGCGTGCTTCAGGCACCGGAAGAATCGCGCAATGACCATCTGCCGCGACAGGCGGCGTGGAGAGTACTGAGTATATGAGTGCAAGCGTTCCTCTCGAACCCGCCCATGTTGTCGCCGTCATCGGCGCCGCAACCTCCGGTTCCGAAATCGCCCGCATCCTGGCTGAACGCCGTGCGACCGTAATCGTCTTTGAGCAGAACCCGCGCCCCTACGGAAAGATCGAGGACGGGCTGCCGCGCTGGCATGTCAAGCAGCGGCGCGACGAATACGAAGAGATCAACAAGCGCCTCGAACATCCGAATATCCACTACGTACCGCTCACCCGGATGGGCCGTGATATCGATTTTGCCGAATTGCGCGACGCGTGGGGGCTGAGCGCCGTCGTGCTCACCAACGGCGCTTGGCGCGATCGTCCCTTTCCGGTGGAGGGTGCCGATAACTACGTCGATCGCGGGTTGGTCTATCAGAATCCGCTCATTTACTGGTTCAACCATTATCCCGAAGCGACCTATGACGGCCCGCGCTACGAGTTGCGCCCGGGCACCACGGTAGTCGGCGGCGGACTCGCCTCGATCGACGTCGTCAAGGTGCTGCAAATCGAGATGACACTGCAGGCGCTCAAGCGCCGCGGCATCGAAGAGGACATGCTCAAGCTCGAGCGCGAGGGCCTCGCGCCCGTGCTCAAGACCCACGGTCTGGAATACGCCAACCTCGACGTCGCGCCGTGCCGGCTGTTCTATCGGCGCCGCGTGCTCGACATGCCGTTGTCCGATATCGCACCCGACGCGCCGGCCAAGCGGGCCGAGGCGATGCGCCAGGCGCGCGCGAAAATTCTCGACAAGGCGCAGCGTAAATTCCTCTTCGAATTTCAGGAACTCAGCGTTCCCACTGGACTCGTCGTCGAAGGCGACCGGATGGTCGGTGTGATGATGAGCCGCACCGAGGCGGCCGACGGCAAGGTGCGCACGATCCCGGATTCGGCGAAGCCGGTACGCGCTCCGATGACCATCAGCTCGATCGGCAGCATCCCCGAACCGATCCCCGGTATCCCGCAGCGCGGTGAAGTGTACCAGTACGTTGACGCCGCGGTCGGCCTCCTGATGGAAGGGCGCACCGGTATTTACGCGGCGGGCAACGTTCTGACCGGCAAGGGCAATATCAAGGATTCGCTGGTGAGCGGCACCGAGATCGGAATTCATGTCGCCGAGCGTTACCTGGGTTTGTCCGGTGATGGCAGCGGCGTACCGTTCACTGACGCCAAGCGCGAGGAGGCCCACTTGGAGGGTCTGCGGATGGCCGCCAGCATCAACGCCCGCGAACCGGTCGGGGGGGCGCAGGTGGCCGAGATCATGAAGCGCGTGCGCGAACGTCAGCAGGCGGTGGGCTACGCGGGCGATTATCGCGGATGGATCAAGAAGGTTACGCCGCCCGACCTCCAATAGGGACCGTCTTTACTTCAAGGCGGGCGCGCCGATAGGCTTTAGCCACGTATTTTTCTGGAGGAATCGCGTGGACGATCTAAAGCGAACCGACCCCGATATTTACCGCCTGATCAAGTACGAGGAGCGCTATCAGATCGAATCGGTCCGTCTGATTCCGTCGGAGAACTACGTCTCCCAGGCGGTCCTCGACGCGACCGGATCCGTGCTCACCAACAAGTATTCCGAGGGCTACGCGCACAAGCGCTACTACCAGGGGCAGCGCTACATCGACGAGATCGAAACGCTCGCGATCGATCGCGCGAAGGCACTGTTCGGCGCCGAACACGTCAACGTTCAGCCGTACTCTGGATCGCCGGCGAACCTCGCGATTTATTTCGCGCTGCTGCAACCGGGCGACACTCTGATGGGTCTGGCGCTGCCGCATGGCGGCCATCTGACGCACGGATGGAACGTGAGCATAACAGGTTCCTTCTGGCGCCCGGTGCACTATACCGTCGATCGGGAGACCCAGCGCCTCGACTATGACGCGATTCGCGACCTCGCGCGCAAGGAGCGTCCGAAAATCATCGTCACCGGCGCGACCGCCTATCCGCGCGCGTTCGACTTCAAGATTTTCGCCGATATCGCCAAAGAGGTCGGGGCGTATCTGCTCGCCGACATCTCGCACATCTCGGGGTTGATCGTTGCCGGGGCGCATCCCGATCCGGTTCCCCATGCCGACGTGGTGATGACGACGACGCACAAAACCCTGCGCGGACCGCGCGGCGCGATGATCATGTGCCGCCAGGAGCTTGCCGAGAAGATCGACAAGGCGGTTTTTCCGGGTCTGCAGGGTGGTCCACACAATCATACGACCGCCGCCATCGCGGTTGCCTTGAAGGAAGCGGCGACGCCCGAGTTCAAGCAGTACGGCCATCAGATCGTGCGCAACGCCAAGGCGCTCGCTGCGGAGCTGACCGAGCGCGGCTTTAATCTGGTTTCGGGTGGCACCGACAATCACCTGCTGCTCATCGATCTCACCAACAAAAAGATCATCGGCAAGAAGGCGGCGCAGGCGCTCGACCGCGCCGGCATCATCTGCAACTCCAACACCGTGCCGTTCGATCCGCGCAAGCCCTTCAGCCCTAGCGGTATCCGCCTGGGCACGCCGGCGGTGACGTCGCGCGGAATGGGCGAGGCCGAGATGAAGCAGATCGGCGTCTGGATCGATCAGGTCGTCGCGCATGCCAACGACGAAGCGGCCATCGCGCGCGTCAACGCGGAGGTCATCGAATACTGCCGCCGCTTCCCGGCCCCCGGCTGCCGGGTTTCCTGATCAGTCTCTTCGCATTCCATCCTTTTCAGGGAAGAGGCCGGGGGTTAGGTCTGCTAAATCGCTCGCGCTCCCGATTCACGCGAGACCCAGCCGCGCACCCGAGCATCGCGAGCGTCAAACATTGAAAAAGGTCAGTCAGCGAAACATGCGCGCGGGGGGAGTTGCGGCCAGCAGCGCCGCGAGACCAATCACGCCGATCATCATCAGGGATTCGGCGCTGACGTTGCGCAGTAGCTGCACGCGCATCGTGGCCTGATCAATTGCGGGTATCAGATAAACTCGATTGTACGCGCCCATCACCAGAATCAGGGCAAAAAGTTGGACTTTGAAGCACAGCACCCGCCCATACGACGAGTACAGCAGATGGTAAAGGCTGTACCCCAGCCCTTCGTACGCCAGATAAACCCCGCTCACGATAAGTATCGCAACGGACCAGGTCGCCAGCGTCGAGAGCACGCGCGCGGACTGGATATTCAAATGACTATCGGCAATAGTCAGTCGCGCACCTACGCAGTATCCGAACAACGCACCTGCCCAGACCCCGGCCGCCAGCGTATGGACCGCCCGTACGGTTATAGCGGTCGCGCCAAAATCGATCGCATGGCTCATCAAGCTGCCGACAAAAAACAATGCCGCGCTCAACAGCGAGAGGGCGAAGGCGCGTAACGCGTCGCGCATTGGCATCCAGGCCGCGATCAGCAGGGCCACCGTAGCCGGCAGTCGCCATTCCCAAATGTGCCCGCCCTGCGTGCCCGCCAACACCTCACCGAGCAGAGGCAGCGCGCCGCGCCAGTTGACGTCGGCCATCCCGGCGACCTGGTCCACGAACATCAGCGATGAAAGCAGAGCTACGATCAAGGCGAAAAGTCGCCACCACCCCGCCAGCGCGCGTGCCAGAACATCGCTCGCGGCCGCGCCGTCCGCTGTCGATCGCCTGAGCATCAGGCAAAGTATCGCGCTGCCGAAAATCAGCGTTTGCGCGAGTATCACCGGCCAAGCGAGCAGGGCGGAAATCCATTCCGGCGACATATCCACGCCGGCCATGTTCATCGATGGATTCATTTAACGGTGAAGGTGTAGGAGCCCTTGGTGTGATGAGTGTCGATACAGACCACGCGCCACTGGACTGTGTATTGGCCGGGACCGAGATCGTGTATCGGTACCGAGAGTTCATGGCCGTCGTCGCTCACCTGCGGCGCTCCGGCGGCTTTGTCCTGACCGGCGGCGTCCAGCACGCGCAACGAATCGAATAGTTTTTCGATTGGCGCATCATACTTGATCGTCACCTGGTTCGGCGGTGTCACGACGGTCTCTCCGGCGGCCGGCGACTCCTGCTCCGGGAACGAATGTGCCCAGGCGGCGGAAGCGGCAACGAGTGTCAGCGCGATCAGTGGCATCGTGAAGCGCAATTTTGCGACGGTCTTCATCCGCCAAATCCTCGATTGATCGTCCAGTTTCCCGCCTTCGGGAAAATCGAGTCGTAAAATATATCCAGTAGTCCCACCACCGCCGCATGATTCCCGGGCCTGCTCGCGTCGTTCAGCGCGAATTGGGTACCGAGCGCCACTTCAAAATGATAGCTGACGTAGGCAATCCCGGGCGTCGCCAGGATCGTCGGAAAAGTCTGTCCCGGTGGCCCGCTAATCAACTGGTCGTAGTTGATCTCATTGAAGAGAAACAGATTTCGCAGCGGCCACCGCAAGCCGAGGTCCCGCACGTTGTTGCTCAGATACGGCAGCGAGTACTCAGTCACTTCGCCGGCAAACATGTGATGGCTGGTGTGTCCGCCCAGCGCGGGCACATAGCCGAAATCGCTCTGAATGCCGAATGGCCGCAGGTACTTCAGGAGCGAACGATTAGGCAGATCGCCCATGCCCTTTTCCCACAGAAAGATCGGCCCAAGGCTCGTATGGCTCTGCTCTTCGACCGGGGTGTTGCCGACCGGCAATTCGAGCTGCGCCCCGATCGTCATCAAGAATTCGTGGTCCAATGAGTAATAGAATGCGTACTTGGCAAACAGGGTAAGGTCGTCGAATCCCTCCAGTCTCGGACCCGCATATGGAGATACGTGTTGCCACAAATTACCGCCGCCGATACTAAACCTTGGAACGTCGTCATCGGCATAGAGCACCTTCTCGATTGAAAAGCCGATCGAGTAGGTATTCGCGTCACTGCTCCTGATCCACGATGGCTGAAGGATGTCGAGCTCGTTGGCTGGGGTCGGATCCTGAGTAACGATTGGTTCCAGAAATATGTAGTCGCCGACCACTCCGTGGCCGAACGCCGCCTGCGCGTATGCGATTACGGCGAGGCATATCGCCAGGCTGCAAAGCCGCTTGATCACAAAAGCCCCTCTCGCGAAGCCGTCAAATACGTTGACGGCGCCGCCGTTCAGTGTCCGCCGCGCAACGCGCGAACGTTCGCACGCGGCGACCGTGTCGGAATTTCGCCGATGTTGAGAGCGTGGGCTTAAGCGATCTTCCTGGGCGGAGGCGGATCGGGAGCTTCGCCGGCGCGATCGAGGGCCGCCGGACTCGATATCTCAGTTGGGCCGCGATCCTCGATCACGATCGAAAATGAGTATGCGGTGAAGGCCGCCAACGTGCACGCGGCGGCGGCGACCGCGAACGCCGGTAGCGGGTGGCAGATGTCGAGGGTGAACGCCGGCGTGGACTCAGGCCCGGCGAGCACCGGACTCGCCGCCATCGGCAGGCTGCCGATCAATAGTGCAACTACGAGCAGTTGCGCGATCAGCGGACGATGCCGTCGCGGGTTCAAAATAGCGGCTGCCCCTTTTCGAGCGCCGCGACTTTTATCTCGACCTTGTTGCCGCGCGGAAGGTTCTCGAGACGCACCGGTTGGCACGAGGCTACGCCCTCCTGCATCTGGTCGATCTTGTATCGATTGCCGCACAGCCGGCACACCAGGAAGCCGTCGGCGATGGTGTAGCCCTTGTGAAAGCGATAGCACTGCCGACACGCGTCGAAGACCGATCGTACGCTGCCGTCGTTCAGTCGTGCGAGCACGAAGCGCAGCTCGCGGCCGTCGCGATCGTGATAGCAAAAGAACCGCGCAGTGCCGGGAGGCAAATCGTCCACCGATGCGATCACCGTCTCATCGCCGCTTACCGGCGTGCAGCGCGGCGCGAACATCGGCCCGGCCACCATGGCCGCGCCAATCGCGAGCGCCACTATTGCGAGAATCGCGGGGAGCCCGGTGCCTTTCACTGGCGAGAATAATTGCAGTGGTTTACGCGGGTGGCAAGGCCCCGATTCAGTATCGGACGCGGCTTGACACCGTCAATCGCTTCACGGGATAAACCCGCAATGGCCACCACCAAGATCGAGAAGATGCTCAACTGGGGGTTGCGTACACCCCCGAGATGGACGCCGGCGGCAAGCGTCCGCAACCGCGATGGGACACGCTGCGCGCCCAGGTGCGCGAGGCCACCGAGCTCGGTTACGACACCGCCGTCGCCGTCGAAACACAACACGACCCCTTTCTCGCGCTCGCGGTGGCCGCGCAGGAACCGTCGCCGATCGAGTTGAGCACCGGCATCGCGCTCGCCTTCACCAAGAGCCCGGTCGCGACCGCCTACATCGCCTGGGACCTCCAGACCATGAGCGGCGGGCGCCTCGTTCTCGGCCTTGGTTCGCAGGTCAAAGGCCACGTCACCCGGCGCTTCGGGATGCCGTGGTCGTCACGGACGAGATGGTGCATGCGTTCGCCGCGGTCAGCACCTACGCCGAGATTGCGAGCGTGATGAAAAAGCGCTTTGCCGGCGTCAGCCGCCTGTCATTCGAGATCCCGCTGCACCATGAAAAGGACCGGGGCGTGCTCAAGGAGATTCTCCAGGACCTCCATCGCACCTGACCCCGCACCGAAATCGACGACCTCGCGTGAGGATCGCTCTGTGCGGCGGTTACTTTCGCTGCAGCGTTTCGACGTAATCGACCAGCGCGTCGATTCGCGCCTTGGCCTTGGCCTCACTTTCCGGCGTAAATTCCTTGCCTTCCTGCTGAAAATTCACGCCCCAAAATGGCATGTCAAAGCGCTTGTGCGACGGTATCGCCTTGCGTCCATCGACCATGTCCTGGACTTTCTGCCGCGGGTACACGCCGCCATTCTTCAGGCTGATCGTCGTCAAATCCGACGGATGAATATCGGGTAGCACGTTAAGCTCCGGACCGTGACCCTTGCCATCGACGCCGTGACAAGGCGCGCAATGGTTATCGAAATCCTGCTTGCCGCTGGTCGGATGTTCTTCGCTCGCCGGATGGTAAACGTCGGGCGACTCCTGCGCCCACGTCGTCGCCGGGCGAATCACTGCTATCGCGAAGCTCAGCATCAGGGCAAAGGTAGCGCCGGTCAAGGTGGTAATCACGCGTCGCACGTCTCTCCTCCACAACGCTCGATGCTCGCAAATTCCTCCAGATGACGCATCGAACTCGCTGCATAGGATGACATGGACGCACGCAAACGCAATCATTTGCCGACCGCTTTCATATAGCCATTCGCCGCCGTGCGGTCGGTGCGCAGTTGTTCGCGAGAACTCCGCTGCCGCGGCGTCCACGAGGTTGGACCTCGATGGACAAGAGCCGCGCGCGCTTCAACGAGGCCCTCGAGATCATTCTCAAGTCGTGGTCCGAGGATCCCGTTACCTTCCGCGAAAATTCCGCTCGTTGAGCGGCGTCAACGTGATCCTCAAGCCGGCTTTGCGTTTCGCGACAACTGCTCTGCCGGACCTCGCAGGTCGGCCAGTACCTTGTCGGCTTCATGCTCCAGGATCGTCCCGCGAAAAAAATTCGGGTTCATGCTCGCGTGCAGCTTGATCGGATTGACGAAAACGAAGTCGCGAAAATCCTCCTCGCTCATCAGCCCGTCCTCGACGCTCTCGTAAGCTTCCACCGCGGCGTTGCGCAGATCGGTCAGGTCGTAATGCCCCAGGTCGGAACCGTACACGGCGTTGAGCCGCGCGCCGAGCGGAATGCGCCTAGCGTCGAAGGCGAGCGAGGTCATGCGGTCGTCGCCCTCGCAGCCGAAAAAGAAGTTCGGCACGAAACGATCGTAAACGTCCTCGCGCGTCTTAATCCCGGAGGCGCTCCATTCGTCCCACTCCGACGGGTCAAGCCCACCACTGCCTTCAAGCTCCGACGGCACAAGATTACCGTCGAGCCGACCCGTCGTGAATTTTCCGCCATACTCACGGCACAACCCGCGGTACAGCTCCATATCGAGGTTGGCCGGATTGACCTGCTCCATCATCGGCAAGCTGCGCTTGTGCCAGCGCTCATACAGCGCGCAGTAAAGATTCACGGCCCAGCCGACGCCGCCCTCCTTGAAAGCAAATTTCAAAGTGGGGAAGCGCCGCGTCACGCCGCCGAGAAATAGCGCCTTGCAGATGCCCTCCGCGGCCGCCGCGAAATGGCCGATCTGGTTGTAGATAAAGCTCGAAATCGACGTGCGCATGCCCCAGTTGAGCCCGAACGAATGGAACGTCGGCGCGATTCCCAACTCCACGCATTTCGCCCACACCGGATCGTAATCGTATTCGCTATCGAGGCAGAGGTTGTCCATCCAGGTCATGTGGCGCGCGAACTCTGGCGCCTGTTTCGCCAGGCCCGGGATCGGCCGCCGCACGAAGCCCGCCATCATCACGACCTTCAGTCCCAGCTTCGCGACGTGTTCGAGCTCCTCGATCGCTTCGGCCGGCGTATGCATCGGTACGCACGCAGCCGGCGTCATGCGATCGGCGAACTCGCGAAAAATATCGGCGTGGTAATTGTTGAACGCGCGGCACGTTACCCGGCGCAGTTCATCGTCCCCGATATGCGACGCGAACAGCCCCTGGCTCGGGTTGAGCACGGTGAAGTCGAGACCCATCTCGTCGAGCCGCTGGTAAAGCAGCTTCGGCATCGCCGCGGTCGCGCGGTCGTAAGTGTTCTTCGTCGGGTACGGCCACCAGACCGGACGCGGCACGCGAAATTCGCGACGCTCCTCACGCGTGATGTGGTTCCAGCGAAAGTAGAAGGCGGTGTCCGGCGCGGTCTTGTAGCGCTCGAGCATCGCGCTGCCGCCGGCATCGCGGATGTAATCGAGCAGCGCCGGCTCGAACTCGACTACGTGCCCGTCAGAATCGATTATCGGATGGCCAACGCGTTCGCGGAGTTCTGCCGAGCGCGTGTCGGGTCGCTTGCTGTTACTCATCGATGAATGCTCCGTTGCACCCATCACTTTGCCGACGGCGGTCGTCCGACGCAATCAAGAAATCCTGACGCCGCGCATTAGGCGATCATGCGCGCGGCGGCCTTACGGGCGAAGCTCGTACAGCACCGCGAAATCATCCTTGATCGGCAGGCGCGTAAAGCGCGAGAAGCCCGCCGCACTGGCGAGTTCGCGCGCTTTCGGTTCACCCATCGCCGCGCCGATTCCGGCGCCGCCATGAGCGAGCGAGGTCGTCATGCAATATAGCGTACTGACCGAGTACACCATTTTGCCCATCGGCTTGAGATTCTCGCCGACCTTGTTCGAGATGTTGAGCTCCTGCACCAGGTAGGTGCCGTCGGGCTTGAGCGCGTGGCGGATGCCGCTCATCAGGCCGACCGGATCGACGGAATCATGCACTACGTCGAAGGTCGAGACGAAGTCGAAGCCGTGCGTGGGCAGGCCAGTACCGTTGGCCACTTCGAAGGTTGCGCGATCGCCAACGCCGGCGGCCTGCGCGTTGCGGCGCGCGCGCTCGATCGATTCGGCGTGGATATCGAAGCCGACCACCCGCGCCTTGGGATACGCCTGCGCGATCATAATAGCGGCGCGCCCGCCGCCGCAGCCGACGTCCGCCGCGAGTCCGCCGGCCTGCAGACTTTCGACCACCTGCGGCATCGCTGGAATCCATTTGCGCAGCAGCTTGTGCTGATAGCGGGTGCGCGAGTTGCGCTCGGCCGCTTCGAAAAATGATTGCGGATACTCGGCCTGCGTGACGCCCTTGCCGGTGCGAAAGGCTTCCGCGACTTTGGGTGCGACGCTCACCGCCGCCTGCGCCATCTGGAAGTAGCTGCCGATAAAAAACGGCGAGTCCTCGTCGGCCAGTACGGCGGCATATTCGGGCGTCAGCAGATAGGTGTCGGCGCCCGCGTCGTATTCGACGTAATGCGCAGCCGCCATCGCGCCGAGCCATTCGCGCACGTAGCGTGCACTGAGGCCGCTCTTCGTCGCCAGTTCATCGATCGTCAACGCGCCCGCCCCGGCCATCGCCTTGAACAGCCCGACGCGGTCGCCGATAAAGCACAGCGCACCGTGCACCACCGACGCGACATCGCCGACCACCGTCTGCGCGACGTTCTTGGCCTTCTCCAGATCCAGTCCAGGTGTGCCCTTAGCCATTCGAATATCTCCGTGTTCGCGCGTCGTCGCGCATCGGTTCCCTCGATCGCGTCGCGATCCTGGTGTTGAGAGTTGCGTAGCTAGCCGGCCATCGTGAGACCGCCGCTGATGCTAATCACCTGGCCGGTCGCGTAGTCGGCGTCCGACGACGCGAAGAACGCGACCGCCCCCGCCAGGTCCTCCGGCTTGCCCAATCGGCGCATCGGAATCCCGCGCTTCATCGCGTCGAGCACTTTCGGCTGCTCCGCCATCACGCCCTGCAGCAGGGCGGTTTCGGTCGGTCCCGGACAGACCACGTTGACGTTGATATGGTTGCGCGCCAGTTCGCGTGCGAGCGTCTTCGAGAACGCGATAATCGCGCCCTTGCATCCCGAATAGACCGCTTCGCCCATCGAGCCGACGCGTCCCGCGTCCGACGCGATCGACACGATCTTGCCGTAGCCACGCGTTTGCATCCGCGGCGCGACTGCCTTGCAGCAATGAATCACGCCGCGAAAGTTGATCGCGATCACGCGGTCCCACGTCTCGGGCACGCTCTCGACGAACAGCTCCAGCTTGTCCCATCCCGCGTTGTTGACCAGGATATCGAGCGGTCCGAGTTCGCGCTCCACCCGTTCAACCGCCGCCATCGCGCTGTCGAGGCTGGTCACGTCGAGCTTGACCGCGCACGCCTCATGGCCGGCGGCCTTGATCTCCGCTGCGGTTCGCCGCGCGACCTCTTCGTTGATATCCGCGATCGCGACCTTCGCCCCTTCGGCGGCCAGCCGCGTCGCGATCGCGCGTCCGATTCCCTGCGCCGCGCCGGTAACGATCGCGACCTTGCCGTTGAGTCGGGCGATTCCCGCTGCCATCTCAGTTCACTCCTTATGTACGCTCGACTTGGCTAACACCTTCGCTGATCGGTCCCATCGAGCATCGCGAGCGTCAAATATTAAAACTAACCGATCGTCCAGCCGCCATCGACGATGAATGGGGCGCCGGTCGCGAAGGAAGCGTCGTCACTGGCGAGAAACAGCGCCATCTTTGCGATTTCGTCGGGCTTTCCGATGCGCCCGAGGGTCGAGATTCGATTGACGGCGCGCTCGGACATGGTGCCGCCGCCCTGGATCCGCGAGACCATCGGCGTGTCGATCGCGCCCGGGCAAATTGCGTTGACGCGGATGTTGTAGCGGCCGTATTCCAGCGCCGCGACTTTGGTGATCGCGATTACGCCCGCCTTGGCCGCGCAATAGGCCGACGAATTGCGCAAGCCCACCAGGCCCGCAATCGACGCGGTGTTGACGATCGCGCCGCCGCCGTTCGCGATCATGTGCGGGATCGCATGCTTCATGCCGAGCCAGACGCCGCGCAAGTTGATCGCGATCACGCGGTCGAAGTCTTCGTCCGCCAGCTTCACGATCGGTTCGGCTTTCCCTTCGATCCCGGCGTTGTTGTACATGATATTGAGCCCGCCGAGCTTTTCGATCGTCGCCGCTACCATTGCCTGCGCGTCCGCGCTTTTCGAGACATCGGCCTTCACCGCGATCGCCTTGCCGCCGGCCGATTCGATCATGCGTGCGGTTTCCTGCGCGGCCTTTTCATCGATATCGATGGCCCCGATCCGGGCGCCTTCCTGCGCGAACAAAAGCGAGGCGACGCGGCCCATGCCGGAACCGGCGCCGGTAATCAGTGCGACTTTATTGGCGAGCTTCATCGAGACTTCTCCAGCTATTGAGGTTAATCGGATCCACCGATCCGCCCGCCACCATAGCGCATTCGGCGGCCGTGGCGTTAGTGCGGCCCGCACGCGCCCGCGAGTGCTCGCGCCGATGGCGCTGGCGCCGCGCCGCGTTGTATAGGTCAGCAAATCAGCAGGAGGAAAATCCGCAATGGACTACAGTGACTATCAATTCCTGAAGGTCGAGACGGTGGATCGCGTCGCCACCTTGACGCTCAATCGGCCCGACGCGTTGAACGCGGTGACCAGCCGGATGCATCACGAAATCGAGCAAATCTGGATCGATCTCCGGGGCGATCGCGACGTCAACGCGATCCTCTTTACCGGCGTGGGACGGGCGTTTTGCGCGGGCGGCGACGTCAAGGCAATGGGCTCGGGCAGCCTGGTCGGCGGCGGCAAGGGCGCCACCCGCTTCGAGCGTGGACCGATCACCGCGGCCAACGGCCGCCGCATCGTCGAGAACATGCTCGACGTCGAGCAGCCGATCATTGGCGCGATCAACGGTGATGCGGTGGGTCTCGGCGCGACCCTCGCGCTGCTCTGCGACATCACCGTGGTGTCCGAGAAGGCGCGCTTTGCCGATACGCATGTGAAGGTTGGCGTGGTCGCGGGCGACGGCGGTGCGGTCATCTGGCCGCTGCTGATCGGCCCGCATCGCGCCAAAGAATTCCTGATGCGCGGGAACTTCATCAACGGCGCTGAGGCCGGGCGCATCGGGATGGTCAATTACGCGGTGGCACCGGATCAGGTGATGCCGCGGGCGCGCGAACTCGCGCAGGAACTCGCCGATGGTCCCACCTGGGCCATACGATGGAGCAAGCTCTCGGTCAACAAATGGCTGAAGCAACAGGCCAACCTGATTCTCGACGCGTCGCTCGCCTACGAGATGATGACCTTCAAGACCGAGGACCATAAGGAAGCGGTGAAGGCGTTCGTCGAGAAGCGCAAGGCGAACTTCGTGCGTTCGTCCGACGACTAGGTGCTGCCGCCGCGGCGGGTATTCGATGCGGCGGCGCCGATCGCGAGCGTCTTTTCGGCGAGCGCGTGCAGGAGCAGCGCCTGCACCACGGTCGCGGAGTCGCCCCAGTGCCCGGTTATGCGGCGCACTTCTGATTCCAGCGGCGGGAGGCCGTCGCGGTAGGCGAGGCCGACGGCCTTGCGCACACCCAGGTCGCCGGCGACCACGCGCGGGCGACCGAGGGTGCGCGCAAGGATCCATTCGGCGCTCCATCGGCCGATGCCCCGAATCACGGTCAGGCGCGCGACGATCTGCTCGTCGGTCAGCCTATCCAGAATAGCTATTGTCAGTTCGCCCGAGGCGAGGGCGCGCGCGACGTTGATTATGTATTCCGCCTTGGAAGTAGTCAGTTGCAGTGCGCGGATGTCCGATGCTTTCAGAGCCGCGATAGTGGCGGGATCGAGACTATAGACGGAGTGGCTGCCGACGGTGTGCAAGCGTCCGAAGGTTTCGGCCAGCCGGCGGCGGCAGGTCGCCGCCCAGCGGAGATTGACCTGCTGCGTGGTGATACATCGAAGGAGCGCGTTGAAGAGATTCGACTGGCGTACTGAGCGCACCGCCGGATAGCGCGCGTGCAACGCGCCGACGACGCGGTCGCTGCTTACGAGGTGCGCGAAATTCGCCGGCGGCATCACGAACATCGAACGCACGAGGCGTTTGATTTCGTCGCGCCCGAAGGAATCCTCGAGCGTGACGTGCGCGATGAGCGCGTTGCCGGCCGATTCGAATGTGCATGCGTATGCGATTGAGCGCGTGCCGATCGTGTACGTGCGCACCAAGGCCGTGCCGTCCCAGCGATCGATCAGGTCGTCGCCCGCGCGGCGGAACATCTCGAGCGATGCGGCGAAATCGATTGGACCGTCAAGGCGGACCGTAAACTCAGTTGAGGTGGGCACGGTAACGGCGGATCGCGATGCGCGTCATCCGCCGCGCTTCGCCATCAGGGCGTTGGCCTCCTGATGGCTGATGGTGTCGCCGCCGAAGACCTCGAAGCTGCCGGTGCGCAAGAGTTCATCGGCCGCCTTGCGCGTCGCCGTCATCGCGACGCGTGTCGGCCCCGACGCGGTGCTCACTCGCACGACGCCAAGGCGTTCCAGTTCCGCGACCGGCGGAGTGCCCGGCAGGCCCATCACGTTGAGCGGACCGTTGACGGCCTTGACCAGGCGGCCGATGGTTTCGGCGTCGAAGTAGCCCATCGCATAGAGGCAGTCGGCGCCGGCGGCGCGATAGGCGTTGAGGCGGCTGACCGCATGATCGAAGCGCGCGGACTTCTCGCCGATGCCCAGCAGGTAAACGTCGGTGCGTGCGTTGATCACGATCGGCACGCCGGCGGCGGTGGCGGCGTGGCGCGCGGCGCGAACGCGATCGACCGCATCGGGAATTTCGTAGAGCATGCGGCCGGCGCCGTGCACCGTGTCCTCGAGATTGATGCCGACCGCGCCGGCCTCAATTATCAGGTGGACGGTTTCCGCGATGTCGTCGGGGTCGCGAGCGAAGCCTGATTCCATGTCGGCGGTCACCGGCACGTTGACGCAGCGGGCGATGCGAGCGACGGCGGCGATCATTTCATCGCGCGGGACCATTTCGCCGTCCGGATAACCAATGGAATACGAAACGCCGGCACTGGTGGTCGCGATCGCGACGAAGCCGGCGGCCTCGAAGATGCGCGCGCTCATGGCGTCCCAGGCGTTGGGGAGCACAAGGATCCGGCTGCGATCGTGCATACGGCGGAAGGTCTCGGCTTTTTTACACTGCGCGTCGAGGTCCATGTGGTCTGCTCCCTGGACGATCGGTTGTCGAGCGGGAATAACGATGGTAGATTTCCGCGACGACGGCGGCAAGGGACAAGTTTATTGCGGGTAGCGAGGCGGAGCGAGTGTTCTCATCCGTACCTGCCGCGACTTCATCGGCGTCCTTCACCAGCGTCGATGATGATCGAGCTGCCGACCAGCATGCTCGGCGCGAAACCTGCGGTGCGGATGTGGGGGCGTTGCAGCGTGCGACGTGACGGCAAGCCCGTCCATGTCGATCGCGACGGAAATTCGACGGTCGCAAGCTTCTTCAATACCGACGAGACCAAAGAGGAGTACAACGCCTCCGAGCCGGTTCACGATCGCGAACGATGGCTCGAAATGTTCGTACACGTGCTCGGGCATACGGGCGGTTACAACCGTGAAGAGGCGATCGTGGTCGGCGAACGTGCGCCCGTTCGGAAATCCGCTTGACTTGGAAGGGTCATAGCTCATCATGTCGGGCAACAGCTTGTCGGCGTCGCCCGCGTAAGCGCGGCGCCATCGTCGTTCGGATGGGTTTCCAAAGGATCAATGCGATGGCGAACTCCCGGATTTTGTATGCCCTGGAACCTGATCTGTCGGCGCGGGAATTTCGCGACATCCTGATTGCCTCGACTCTGGCGGAGCGGCGACCAGCCGATGATCTCGAACGCCTGCATCAGATGCTGCGCAATGCCGATATTGTCGTCACGGCGCGTGACGAGGGACGGCTGATCGGGGTTTCTCGTGCCGTTACTGATTTCGCCTACTGCTGCTATCTTTCAGATTTAGCGGTAGATGTTGCCTATCAACGCCAAGGCGTCGGCAAACGCTTAATCGACGAGACTCATGCTCGGGCAGGAGAATCCACCACCCTGATTCTGGTGGCAGCTCCCGCCGCGGAAAATTACTATCCCAGGATTGGTATGAAACATTTGGCAAGTTGCTGGGCAATTCCGCGCTCCCGGTAAGGATGGTACTGACAACGAGGGCGAAAATGTGCATGATCCGCGAGCGATGACGGCAACCCTTGCATGCTGCATGGTGATCGCGGTGAGTTGCCTCTCCATCATTATGCCGAAAGCGCCAGGCGCCAGTGAGAGCGTGCCACGCTCGGACGCGAGCGCATTGCTCGTGCTCGATTTGCAAGTCGATTTCGTCGAGCGCGGCGGGCGGATGCCGATCGCCGCCGATCAGATTGAGCAGGTTCTGAAGATGTCCAATCTGGCGATCGAGGCCTCCGCAGCGCGGCAAATGGCGATCGTCTATATCGGCAATGAGTACACGCGCTGGGATATACCGGGTAACTGGTTCCGTCGAAATGCGGCCCGCGCCGGCACACCTGGCGCTGCGCTCGACCCTCATCTCAACAGGATTGTCGGGGCGCCATATTTTCCCAAGCGGCGCGGTGACGCGTTTTCAAATCCCGATCTCGAACGCTTCCTTCGCGCGCACCAAATTGGGCGTGTCGTTTTGTGCGGCGTCTACGCCGGTGACTGCGTTACCGCGACTGCTCACGGCGCGCTGGGCAGAGGAATCTCGGTGTTCATACTCTCCGATGCGGTTGGTGCCGCAAGCGCTACCGCTCGGCGGTTGGCACTCGCAAGGCTGTCCCAGACCGGCGCACAGATCGTAACGACTGAGGAGTTCATCAAGATCTCAGCCGCACAACTTCGCGCGCTACCTGATTGACGACCGCGATAGCGATCGCGATGCGTGCCACGCCTTACAGCGTCTGTAGGAACGCTAGCAGATCCGCTTTCTCCTGATCGGTGAAGTCAACTCCGAAACGCTGGTCGTAGAAATTCACGACGTCATCCAAAGTAGCGGCGGAGCCGTTGTGGAAGTATGGTGCCCGCGCCGCCAATCCGCGCAGAATAGGTCATAATATGCCGACCAGCCGGTGTCGGTGTCGAAGATTCAGCTTGCCTCCGCGTTAAGGTCGGTCTTCAGTTGTGCGAAGTTGAAGCCCGGAGCGAATCCAGGCTTTTCCGCGTCGGGCGGCAGGATCGCGTACCGCTTCGTCCACGCATTCATCCCCACCCGTCCCAGGTGCCCTGTTGAGTAGTTCCCCGGGTCAGTACGGTCACGCCTTTGCCGTCGTAGCCGACGCGAAGACGGCGTGGCCGTCGTTGGTCAGCGGGATCGGTCGTGTGTATAAGCCGGTCGAGGATGGTGCGCTTGACGGGCGAGGGCAAACGGGCTTATTCAGCGTGCACGCCGCCGGACATTCGCGAAGTGAAGAGGTGGGTGGGCAACGTATTATTTCGGGGCGTAAGGATGAGGTGCGGAACATGAAAGGACTCGCATTCCTGGCGATCGGCAAAGTTGGGGTACTCGATAAACCGATACCCGAGCCCGGGCCCAACGACGCGGTGATCAAAACCACCGCCTCGCTGATCTGCACCTCGGACGTGCATAACGTGCGCGGCGTGATCGAGTTCGCCGCGGGGCGCTTCCTCGGGCATGAGAGCGTCGGCGTGGTGCATAAGGTCGGCGCCAACGTGACGCGCTGCCAGGCCGGCGAGCGCGTGGCCGTATGCGCGATAACGCCGTGCGGGCGGTGCGACGCGTGCCAGCGTGGCTTCGCCTCGCAATGCGGCGGGATGCTCGGCGGCTACCAGTTTGGGCCGGTGCGCGACGGCAACCTGGCCGAATATTTCCTCGTCAATGACGCCGACTTCAACCTGGTGCCGATTCCGGCCAACCTCACCGACGAGCAGGCGCTCTATACAACCGACATGCTTTCGACCGGGTTCGCCGGCGCCGAGAATGCGGCGATACCGGTCGGAGGGACGGTAGCAATCTTCGCGCAGGGGCCGGTGGGCCTGAGCGCGACGATCGCGGCGCGAACGCTGGGCGCTGGACTGATAATCGCGGTCGAGTCGAAGCCCGATCGGCAGGCGTTGGCCAAACGCTTCGGCGCCGACCTCGTGATCGATCCGACGCGGGGCGACACCGTCGATCAGATCATGAAAGCGACCGGCGGTATTGGCGTGGATAGCGCGATCGAGGCGATCGGGATGCCGGTCACGTTCGAGAATTGTATCAAGGCAACCAAGCCCGGCGGCGTCATCTCGAATGTCGGCTTCCACGGCGAAGCCGGCAATCTGCTGCAGATTCCGCTGCCCGAGTTCGGTCTCGGGATGGGCGACAAGACGATTCGCACCGCCCTATGTCCCGGTGGACGCGAGCGCCTGTCGCGACTACTGCGGCTGCTCGAACATGGCCGCGTCGATCCCACTCCGATGACCACCCATCGCTTTCCGTTCAGTCAGGTCGAGCGCGCCTTCCACATGATGGAGACCAAGGAAGACAACATCATCAAACCGCTGATCACCTACTGAGTATTGGGGAGAAAGCAGAGAGCGTTGTTGAGGGACTCAAAACTGATATTTTTTTTGAAACCTCGTCGTGTTTGACGCTCGCGTTGCTCGGGTCGGCGGCCAAGTCACGCGAAAAACAAAGAGCGAACGGTTGCGGAGACCAATTGCGATCCCTTCCCGTGTCCAACTGAAGGGAAGTCTGAAACCTCGCGAGGTTTCAGTAACTTTAAGTTTTGCGTTCTTTGACAACTGTCCTTTTCTCGGGGGGGGCGTCGCTTTTGATGGGCGCGGATGATCGGCTAGGCTGGGCAACGATCGGGGAGGAACCTCGCGATGGAAAATTCACCCGACTATCGAATCACGAGCGTCGAACATTTGCGCGCGATCATGGGCGAGCCCGGCAAGATTACGCCGCTCAAACTGATGACCGCGCTTGACGACGACGCGATCGATTTCATCCGGCGGTCGCCGTTCCTGGTGCTTGCGACCGCCGACGCCGCCGGCAATCAGGACGCCTCGCCGAAGGGCGACGGTGCGGGCTTTGTCGCGATTGAGGATCGCAACACGCTGCTGATTCCCGATCGGAAGGGCAACAAACTGCTCTTCGGCCTGCAAAACATCCTGGCGACCGGCCGCGTGGGACTGCTCTTTATAGCGCCGCCGACGAACGAGACGCTGCGTGTCAACGGTGCCGCCGAATTGGTGGTTGACCCGGCGATACTGGAGCGGTTGTCGGCGCGCGGGCAGCCCGCCCAGCTCGCGATTCGCGTCACGGTCCGCGAGTGTTTCTTCCACTGCGCCAAGGCGTTCATTCGGTCGGAGTTGTGGAACCATCAGCAGTGGCCGGAGCGGATCAAGATTTCGTTCGGGAAATATCTGGCGGGAAAAATGAATGCGGGTGCGGACGTCGCGCGCCAGATCGACGATTTCGTCGAGCAGGACTACAAGACCAACCTGTAACGCGAGCGTCGTTCAAGATGCTGCTTTGTCATAAAGGGCGCAGCACCGGGACGGTTAGTCTTCGCGGTCGATTTGATCGTCGATCAGGGCGGCGAGGCTATCGCGATAGATCGAGGGCTTGAGCTGGGCGAGCAAATCGCGCGCGCGCGCAACCTGAGCGGTGGCGAGGGCACGAC
This sequence comes from Deltaproteobacteria bacterium, assembly GCA_021780755.1. GTDB lineage: Bacteria > Desulfobacterota > Binatia > Binatales > Binataceae > JADMIL01. The sequence goes on from JAJXYF010000008.1 coordinate 34,498, forward strand.
CGCGCGCGATCATCACGGGATCGCGCATGAGCTGGAGGGCGTGATCGAAGTCGGCGCCTTCCAGCCGTGTGCCCGCGCGGAAGTTGCGCGCGAACTCGGTGTTGTGCTGGACGCCGAGGACGACCGGCAGCGAGATAATTCCGGCGCGCAGATCGGAGCCGACCGGCTTGCCGATCTTTTCCTCCGGACCGAGCACGTCGAGCAGATCGTCGATCATCTGGAAGGCGAGTCCGATCGCGAGTCCGAGCGTTTCCATCGCGGTGATGGTTTTGGCGTCGGCGCCGGCGAGATCGGCGGCGACTTTGCCGCCGGCCGCGAACAGCGATGCGGTCTTGCGGGTGATGACCGCGATGTAGTCGTCGATGGTGGCGGCGGCGTTATGGCGCATCCGGCCCTCCATCACTTCACCCTCGGTAAGCTGGATGCAGGCCTGGGCGGCGGTGCGCACGAGGCGCTCCTCGAAGCGCCCGCAGAGTTCGAAGGCGCGGCAAAAGAGGAAGTCGCCGGCGACCAGTGAGGGCGCGAAGCCGTAGCGGGCGAAGGCCGAGGGCTTGCCGCGGCGGAGCAGGCCGCCGTCGATGATGTCGTCGTGGAGCAGGGTGGCCGAGTGAATCAGTTCGAGCGCGATGGCGGCGTCGATGGCGTCCTCGATTTTTTCGCTGACGCCGCCGCAGGCGCGATAGACCAGCAGGATGAAGAGCGGGCGCAGGCGCTTGCCGCCGCCGTCAACCAGGTAGTGGCAGATTTCGCCGATGAGGGCCTCGTTGGAATCGAGCAGACGCGAAAGTTTTTGCTCGGTGACGAGCAGGTCGGCCTTGACCGGAAGGGCGAGGTCGCGGGCCTCGGAGGTTGAGGCGGCAACGGCGCCGGCAGTTTGCTGATTTTTCACGAAGATAATCCCGACGCTTAGCGAAAGAGGTCCGAAGCGGCCGGACGGATGAGTGCCTTGGCGCTGCCATCGGCGGGCTTGAAGTCGTAGCCGCGAATGAGGACGGCGGGCGTGGCGCCGGCCTTCGGCATCAGGAGGCCCGCGGCGCAAGCGAGTTCGTCGGCGATGGCGATGACGGTGTGATGGAGTTCGCGGCCACCGAGGTCAGTGGTGCCGCGCAGATCGAGCATCGGATCGAGGCCGGCGATGCCCAGGCATACTTCGGTGAGGCCGTCGCGCCAGGGGCGGCCGAAGGTGTCGGTGATGAGGACGGCGATGTTGGCACCGGTGAGGCGCTTGAGGTCTCCGCGAATCCTCGAGGCGGAGGCGTCGGGGTCCTCGGGCAGGAGGATGGCGCGGTCGTCCTCGAGGCTGTTGGACTCGTCGATGCCGGCGTTGGCGCAGACCCATCCGGGGCCGGTTTCGACGATCAGGACCGCGTTATCCATACGCACGATGCGGCTGGTCTGGCGCAGGACGAGTTCGACGGCGCGCGGATCCTTGTCCCATCTTTCGGCGAATTTTCGCGCAAGCGGTGACGGCTCGACGTTGTTCAAGTTGACCAAGCGGCCCTCGGCCTTGGAGACGATCTTCTGGCAGATCGAGAGGATGTCGCCGTTGCGGAGGGAAAGGTCCATGCGTGCCATGGCATGCGCGATGAGTTCGGCGAGGTTGTCGCCCGGCATAATCATCGGGATGCCTTCGATAGCCGTGAGCGTAAGTGACGCCATGCGGAGTGAAGTCTATACCTCAAGCGCGCGCGTAACCACGTCCGCGAGGCGGGCGGCGTGGTCGGGCGTGGTCATGACGGTATCGGTGGCGATCGCGTTGAGGCCGAGCGCGCGGATGGGTTCGAGATAGCGATGGTCGATGATGTCGATGACCATCAGCCCGGCGACATCGCGATAAAGACGGGCGATGCCGAGGGGTGAGACTTCGTGGCCCAGCCCGCGCATCATCTTGTCGGCGGGGCCCTTGATGGTTTTGCCGCCGACGATCGGGCTGATGGCGGCGACGCGGGAGCGGACGGCCTTGAGGGCGGGGCGCATTCCGGTGAGGGCGAGGATGGGGCCAATCGAGACGAAGGGATTGGAGGGCGCGATGATAATGGCGGCGGCGCGGGAGATCGAATCGAGCACCTCGCGCGTAGGGCGTGCCTTTTGGGCGCCGCGCAACTCGATGGCCTCGACGGCGCCGCGCGCACGTCCGCGAACGAAATATTCCTGAAACGCGATGGCCGGGCGTCCCTTGAGCTTGACGAAGGTATGGACGCGGTCGTCGCTCATTGGGAGGATGCGCGACTTGACGGCGAAGCGCGCTGCGAGTTCGGCGGTAACCTCAGTCAGGCGCGCGCCGCTATGCAACCGCTCGGTGCGATACAGGTGCGTGGCGAGGTCGCGGTCGCCGAGGTTGAACCAGGGCTTGCCGTAGAGGCGGCCGAGCGCGTCGAGGGCGTTGAAGCTCTCGCCCTCGAGACCCCATCCGTGTTCGCGATTGATGACGCCGGCGAGGGTGTAAATCACCGTGTCTATATCGGGCGAGACGTGGAGTCCATAGAAATGCTCGTCGTCGCCGGTGTTGACGACGACGGCGAGCTCGCGCGGATCGATGCGGTGGACGAGACCGCGGAGAAACTTAGCCGCCCCCACTCCCCCCGCAAGCGTGGTTATCGAGGGCTTGAGGGGATGGGACGATCGGCCGCGCGCCATTGGGTGCCTTTCTGCCGTAGAGTTTTTTGTACAGAGTGCTGCGTTCGACAGCGACGCGGCCAGCTTCGCGCGCCTTTTCTTCGATGAGATCGACCGCGACGAATTCGCCGGCGGTGCCGCCGGCCTGCGCGGTGATGCTCTCTTCCATCAGGGTGCCGGAGAAATCGTTACATCCGGCCTTGAGGGTGACGGCGGCCAGGTCAACGCCAAGCTTGACCCACGAGGTCTGGATATTGTCGATCAGGCCGCGCAAGAAGAGGCGCGAGAAGGCGTACATCTGGAGGTCGAGGAGGCCGCTTTCCTGGGGTTTCACCAGACCGCGGCGGAAGAGCACGGTGTTTTCGTGGATGAAGCGCAACGGCACGAATTCGGTGAAGCCGTGGGTGCGCTTTTGAATCGTGCGCAGGAGGTCGAGGTGATTGACGACGTGGCGCGGGCTTTCGAGGTGCCCGTACATGATGGTGGAGGTGGTGCGGACCCCGAGGGCATGGGCGCTGGTGACGATATCGACCCAGGCGGCGACGTCAACTTTTTTATGGCTGAGGACCTCGCGGATGGAGTCGTCGAGGATTTCGGCGGCGGTGCCGGGAATCGAGCCGAGGCCGGCGTCCCGGAGCATCGCGATGTAATCGGAATACTCCATGCGGGTGCGGCGCGCGCCGTACATAATCTCCATCGGGGAGAAGGCGTGGACGTGGATATCGGGGAAGTGCGACTTAATCGCGACGAGGAGGTCGCGATATTTGAAGGCGGGCATATCGGGATTGATGCCGCCCTGCATGCAGACCTCGGTAGCGCCGCGGGCGACCGCGTCGGCGACCTTGGCGAGGATGGTATCGTCGGAATGGTCGTAGGCGTCGGACTCCCATTTCTGGCGTTTGAAGCCGCAGAACTGGCATCCGACGAAGCAGATGTTGGTGAAGTTAATGTTGCGATTGACGACGTAGGTGACTTCTTCGCCGACGTCTTCGGCGCGCGCGAGATCGGCGGCCTTGATGACGGCGCGGAGATCGTCGCCGGTGGCGGTATAGATGGCTAGGCCCTCGTCGGTGGAGAGCTCCAGGCCGTTGAGGCTTTTGAGCAGCGTCGCGCGCAGGGCCGCCGATGCATGGGCCATCAGCACGTTTAGCGGCGTTGCTTCGATATCGTCAACAAAGCCGCGAATTTGATCGAGATTCACGATCAGACCTCCGCTCCAACTCGAGCGCGGAGCCGGTCGATGGCCGGCCGGATAGCCGGGTCAACCCACTCGTCGTTGATGTATTCGGGGTAAATCGCGAGCCGCTGAATAAGGTGAAAGCCGGCCCGCGCACATCGTTCGGACAACCGTGCGAGGTGCGGCCAGGGCGCCTCGGGGTTGACGTAGTCGCGGCTGAGCGGCGAGATGCCGCCCCAGTCATTGATGCCCGCGTTGAGGAAGAGTTCGATTTCGTGCGGAGACAGATTCGGCGGCGCCTGCACGTTCATCGCCGATCCCAGCACGAGGCGGGCGGTGGCGATGGCGCGGGCCATCTCGAGCGCGCCGGGTTCGGGGGCATCCTCCATGCCGATGCCGGGCTTGGCGCGGAAGTTCTGAATGATGACTTCCTGGATATGGCCGTAGCGTTCGTGGCTCGCGCGAATCGCGATGAGGCTTTGCGCGCGTTCGGCCGGAGTGTCGCCGATACCGATGAGGATGCCGGTGGTGAAGGGGATGCGCAGTTGGCCGGCTTCGTCGAGCATGCGCAGGCGTACGGCGGGGTCCTTGTCGGGGGCCCATTGATGGACGCCACCACGCTGGCGCAGGCGGGGCGAAACGCTTTCGAGCATCAGGCCCATGCTGGCGTTGAGCGGCCGCAGCATCGCCATCTCGTCGCACGACATGATACCGGCGTTGGTGTGGGGGAGCAGTCCCTGGGCGAGCGCGGCTTCGCAGGCGCGCGCGACGTATTCGATGGTGCTCGCGACGCCGAGCTCCTTGAGCGTCACGCGATATTCTTTGAAGGCGACTTCGGGTTTGTCGCCAAGGCACATGAGGGCCTCGATGCAGCCGAGGTCGCGGCCGCGCCGGGACCATTCGGCGACTTCGTCAAGGCTCATGGTCCATGCGCCGGGGTCGCCCGGGTCCTTGCGGAAGGTGCAGTAGGTGCAACGGTCGCGGCAGAGGTTGGTCACCGGCAGGAAGACTTTCGGCGAGTAGGTGACGTCGCGGCCTTTGGCGGCGTCGCGCATCGCGGCGGCGGTCGCCATCAGGCGTGGCAGGTCGGCGTCGGAACATTCGATCAGGGCAATAGCGTCGGCCTCGCTTAGCCGGTGGCCGGCGTTTGCACGGTCGAGGATATCGCCGACTGAGTCCGGCCGCGAAGTGCTAAAGTCCGCTTGCGCCATCGTGATCCAGCGCCTCTTATAGGCCATCAAATCCGCAGAGGCAACCCGTCATTGGCCGGCAACATAACGGTTGCATAGTGAAACTTATCCGCGCGGGTGCGGTCGATTCAAGGGGTAGCCGGGTATTTCAGGAATTGAGCTCGCGATGATCGATCGCGCGGTCATCTCAGGCGCCCGCGACTCGAGCGAAAAGTCGCGCGGCGCTTGCGGAGCGTATGGAAGGCTGGCACGCGGGTTATCGTCGGGCGAGCGGGGGCGTTAGAGTAGAAATCTATGCGAGCGATGGTGGTGCATACGCCGGCAGCGATCGATAGTAATCCGCTGATGCTGACGGAGATGGCGCCGCCGGAGCCGGCGCCGGGAGAAATCCTGGTGCGGGTGACTGCCTGCGGGGTGTGCCGCACCGATTTGCACGTATGCGAGGGCGATCTGGCGCCGAAGCATGCGCGGATGATTCCGGGGCATGAGGTGGTTGGCGTGGTGGAGCGGCTCGGCGCCGGGTGCACGCGGTTTGCGCGGGGCGCGCGGGTCGGAATCGCGTGGCTGCGGGAGACTTGCGGGGTGTGCGCGTATTGCCGGCGAGGGCGCGAGAACCTGTGCCCCAGCGCGCGCTTCACCGGCTGGGACCACGACGGGGGCTATGCGGAGTTCGCGGTTGTGCGCGAGGACTTCGCCTACGCGTTGCCGGCGACAATGCCCGACGCCGAGATCGCGCCGCTGCTGTGCGCGGGGATAATCGGGTACCGGGCAATCAAGCGGGCGGAAGTGCGGCCAGGCGCGACGGTCGGCCTGTACGGCTTTGGCGGTTCGGCCCATCTGGCGATCCAGGTGTTGCGGCACTGGGGATGCGAGGTGTTCGTGATGAGCCGTGGCGGAGTCCATCGGGATCTCGCGCGGGAGCTGGGGGCGGGGTGGATCGGGGCGGCTGACGAACGGCCGCCGAGGATGCTCGATGCGGCGATCCTGTTTGCGCCGGCGGGGGAGTTGGTGCCGGCGGCGCTCGCGGCACTCGATCGCGGGGGGATCCTCGCGGTGGCGGGAATCTACCTCTCAGAGATCCCGGCGCTCGATTATGAACGCGAACTCTTTTATGAAAAGGAATTGCGCAGCGTGACTGCTAACACGCGCGCTGACGGCGTCGAATTCCTCAAGCTGGCGGGCGAAATTCCCATTCGCACGCATACGATGGCGATAGAACTTGAAGACGCCAACCGGGCGCTCACGATGCTCAAGCACGATGAATTGAAGGGGGCGGCGGTGCTGCGGGTTTCATAGTTGTCGCGCGTGGTGATAGAGAAAATCGCGCATCGCGAGTGCGCACAGGCGAAGCGGAGCGAGCGATTAAAGGGAAAGACGGAGCGCGGCGAACAAGGTGATGACGGCGCACGATGACGAGTGAGGACAATCCGCCGAATCGGCCAAGGACTGCGTCCGGCACGGATGCGGCGATCGACTCAGCCGCGCTGGACCCGGACTTCGCGACGGCCCCAGGAATCCTGCGCGACGAACGCACCGTCATTCGCCGCCTTTCCAACGTTCTTCGCTTCAACGACTTCATGACGATGATGATGGTTGTGGCGACGGCCTTCAGCGCGTTTGCGACCTGGCGCACGGCGCACGTTACGAACCTCCTCTTTTCGGTCGCCGAGCGGCCGTACATCGGGGTGCAGGAGGTAACGATCGACACCATCGATGCGAATTTCGCGCGGCTGGTAGCGGACTGCCGCAACTATGGCAACGTGCCGGCCAACGGTGCGGTAATGCGAGTGGGGGTGATTATCGACGGCAAGCCGCTGGCGGGGAGCATGCTGGCGGCGGCGACCGAGAATATCGGAATCGTTTCGCCCACCGTACCCCATCGGATATTTCGCTACGTGCCGAGGGCCATGTTCGACGCGGTGCGCGTGGGGCGATCGCGGATGATCGTGCGGGTCCTGAGCAATTATCGCGGTCCGGACGAGCGGCAATTTTGTTACAGCAAGATGCTGACCTATGACCCGCGCTCGAACGACTTCATCCCGAACGGCGGCAATGACCAATGCGACGGCCAGGTGTATTAATGTTTGGCGGGCACGCGGCGGGCAGTCGTCGTGAATTTATCTTTGTGATTGGCGATCGCAAATCGAGCAGCGGTCGTGGATTGATCAGCCGTCGTGGAGGGAGCGGCGATGCGTTGTCCAACATGCAAGAAGGCGGTCGATGCGACGCCGGCGAATCGTTACCGGCCGTTCTGTTCGGAGCGCTGTCGAATGGTCGATCTTGGGACCTGGGCGGGCGAGGACTATCGCGTGCCCGGCGCCGCGGTCGAGGATCGCGAACATCCGGACGATTTGAAAGACAAGAAAAAAATCCTGCACTGATTTTTTCAGTGATTGGCGATCGCGGGTCGAGTGACCGCCGTGGATTGAACGGCGTTTGGGAGTCGAGCACTGGGCGCGGCGGGATCACCGGTCATGGAAGAAGGTCCGCGCGCGGAGAGCGTAGCGGGGAGGCGCGATGAGCGCGGAGGCGGGCGTCCCGCGAATCCATCGGAGTGCCGTGATCGGCGGCGACGTCGAACTTGCGTCCGGGGTCGAGGTAGGGCCGTTCTGCCTGCTAGAGGGGCGGATCCGGATCGGTACGGGGACGCGGTTAATCGCGCACGTCACGGTGCTGGGCGAGACCGAAATTGGAGCAGGCAACGTAATCCATCCGAACGTGGTGATCGGCGACGAGCCGCAGGAGATCGCGTACCGGGGCGGGCCGCGGCGGGTGCGAATCGGGGCGCGCAACATCTTGCGCGAGGGGGTCACGATTAACCGAGGTAGCGAGCATGGGGACGCGACGACCATCGGTGACGACAATTTTTTCATGCAGAACGCGCACGCGGCGCATGACTGCCGGGTCGGCAACGGAACTATAATCGCGGGCGGGGCGCTGCTGGCGGGATGGGTCGAGGTCGGCGACCGGGCGCTGGTGTCAGGCAACTGCGTGGTCCATCAGTATGTCCGGATCGGGCGCTACGCGATGATGCGCGGATTGAGCCGGACGAGCCGGGATGTGCCGCCATTTTGCATCATGGACCTCACGCATACGTTGCGCGGAATCAACGTGGTGGGCCTGCGGCGGGCCGGCTTCGATTCAACTTCGATACGGGCGTTGCGCAAAGCGTTCGCGAGTGTGTTCGGCGTGCGCCAGAACCTGAAATTGGCGCTGGAGCGGCTCGAACTGGCAGGGGCGCAGCCGGCGGAAGTGCGTGAGTTGATCGCGTTTGTGCGGGCAAGCAAGCGTGGCGTTGCGTTTGGACCACGAGATCGAACGAGTGGCGAAAGCGATGAATAGGTGTAGCGCAATCGCCGATGCGATATCGCCACAGCGCGTAACGGATGTCGCGAATATGAAACACTGCGTTCGCGCGGACCGCTCGCGAACCCGTCAAGCAGGAAGAAACCAGGGCCGATGAAGGAAGCCAGGGAAAGAGAGGCGGCGGATTGAGACGGTTTGGAAGCGGGCGGGTAATCGCGATCGCGGCGGCGGTCGCGATGGCATCGCTGGCGTCCTGCGCGGTGCTTTCCAAGATGGTGGCCACCGGCGGGCAAGTGCCGCTCAAGTCTGGGGCGGCCGCGGTGAAAGTGCCGGACAAGCACGTAATCGTGTTCGCGCTCGACGGCGTGAGTTACGACCAGTTCATGACGGTGGTGCGATCGGGCAAGGCGCCGAATATCGCGGGGCTGCTCGGCAAGGAGCGCGGGGCTGGCCTGTTTGAGCATGGCTATGCGACGCCCGACGCGGTGGCGATGCTGCCGTCGAGCACGGTGGCCGACTGGTCGGCAATTTTCACCGGTGCGCCGCCCGCGTTTGACGGCGTGACGGGCGACGAATGGTTCGAGCGCGAACGGATGCGTTTTTTCGCACCGGTGCCGATCTCGGTGGGCGATACCGGCGACCTGCAGAAAGCGGTCGCCGATGAGCTAATCGACAGGCAGTTGAAGGTGCCGACGCTGTACCAGCAACTCGGCGTTGACGCGAACGTTTCGCTGCTGTGGGTCTATCGTGGCGCGAAGCTCTACACGATCGTCGGCCCGTCGTCCTACACCGGGCTGGTGGGCGACCTGATCGCGGGCAAGCTCAATGGCGAATCAGCGGAGAAATCCGTAGCCGGGGCGCTCGACCTGGGTTCGGTACAGACCCTGATCGCGGCGATCGAGGCCCACGGCGCGCCGAACCTGCAGGTGGTTTATTTTCCCGGAATCGACGCCTTCACGCATGCATCGCCCGACCCGTTGGCGGCGCAACTCGGCTACCTGTCGGCGGTGACCGACAAGGCGGTGGGCGAGGTGATCGATGAATATCGCAAGAAGGACGCGCTGGAAGACGCGTACGTGATGTTTATCGCGGACCATGGGCAGACGCCGACGCTGGCCGATGATCGGCATATGTTGGGGGCCGACGGCGAGGCGACGCCGTTTACGGTGGTGCGCGACGTCGGGTTTCGGGTGCGCAAGGCGAAGCTGACGCTGACGGCCAACGAGCAGGACTACCAGGCGGTGCTCGCGTACCAGGGCTTCATGGCCTACGTCTATCTGGCCGATCGGTCGTCGTGCCGGGCGGGCGGGAGCCAATGCGATTGGAGCAGGCCGCCGCGGATGCGCCAGGACGTGATGCCAGTGCTGCGGGCGTTTAATAAGGTGAACCGCACGGGGCGTCCGTTTGCGCGGCTGAAGGGCACGATCGATCTGATTTTCTCGCGGGTGCCGGCAGCGGCAGGCCATCCGGCAGGGCCGTTTGAGATTTTCGACGGGCGCCGGCTGGTGCCGATCGCGGACTACCTGCAAGCCCATCCGCGACCCGACCTGGTTGATCTGGAGACGCGGATGAATTGGCTGGGGACGGGGCCCTACGGGAATCGTGCGGGGGATATCGTGCTGCTGGCAAACAGCGGCAGCGAGCCGATCGGGAATCGCTATTATTTCGCCGCCCAGACCCATTATACGTGGCATGGGAGTGCGGACGAATCGGACAGCAATATACCGCTGGTGCTGATCCAGGCGGGCGGCGAAGGCGATCGGATGCGCAAGATAGTGCAGGCCAACGCGGGCCATCCGCTGTCGGAAAAGGATCTCACGCCGATCGTGCGCGCGCTGTTCCGAATCAAGGACGATGACTAGGTTGGATTTGAAGGGAAATCGTTCAAGAGACCAAACCATAGCTTTTCGGGACACTGAAACCTCGGAGGTTTCAGAAAACTATAAGTTCTGCGTTCGTCAACGATCTTTATAAAAGGGGTCGGCCGATGGCGACGGGCGTGGGGCGTCGCTTGATGATCCGGCGCGGGGCTGACAAGAATGGAGCGTCGCGCGGCATGCCCAAGGGATGGCGCTGCGGACATTAGAGAAGAGGAAGATGCCGAAGCGACTGCGATTTGCGATTGGGACCGGGCTAATCATTGCGGCGATTGGCTACCTGATCGTGGCGGCGGTAAGAAACACCGCCGAATATTACCTGACGGTCAACGAGGTAAAGGTCCGCCAAGGCGAGCTAGCGGGGCAGATGCTACGCGTGGCGGGGCGCGTGGCGCCGGGATCGATCGGATGGGATCCGATTACCTTGACACTGTCGTTTGGGCTCGCGCAGCCGCCGCCGGCCGATCAGCCGGGGGTGAAGGCGGTCGCGGCCAGTGTCGGAGGCGGACCGATATTTCACGTGATCTGCCGGGGCGAGCCCAAGCCCGACATGTTCGCGGCCAATCGCGACGTGATCGTGGAGGGGACGCTGGCGGCCGACGGGACGATCGAGGCGCGCCAGGTGCTGACGAGTTGCCCGTCGAAATACGTGCCCAAGCAGCCCGCGCCGCTCAATAGGGAATAGAGGATAGTGATGCCGCTGATCGGTACATTAGCGCTGGCGCTCGCGCTGGTGCTCGCCGGCTACTCGATAATCGCCAACGTGGTGGGTGCGCGCGCGTCGATACCGTCGCTGACGGCGAGCGGGCGGCATGCCCTGTGGGCGATGTGCGCGATGGTGACGGTGGCGGTGGGCGCGTTGTGGACGAGTCTGCTGCATAGCGATTTTTCGCTCGAGTACGTGGCGTCGTACACGAGTTTTTCGCTGCCGACGATCTACAAGATTACGGCATTGTGGGGCGGTCAGCAGGGCTCGCTGCTGTTCTGGACGTGGCTGTTGACGATCTTCACGTCGATCGTGGCGTTCCAGAACCGCCGGCGCAATCCGGAAATGACGCCATACGCGCTGGCGGTGCTGGCGGGAATCGCGATCTTTTTTCTCGGCATGCTGAACTTCGTCACGCGGCCGTTCGAGTTGCTGGCGGTGGTGCCGGCCGACGGGCAGGACCTGAATCCGCTGCTGCAGAACTACTGGATGGCGATCCATCCCCCGTCGCTCTACACCGGCTATGTGAGCGCTAGCGTGCCGTTCGCGTTTGGGGCAGCGGCGCTGATGGTCGGGCGGCTCGACGACAGCTGGATTCGGAGCACGCGGCGGTGGGCGATTTTCTCGTGGTTTTTTCTCACGCTCGGGAACCTGTTCGGCGCGCGCTGGGCCTACGAGGTGCTCGGATGGGGCGGGTACTGGGCATGGGACCCGGTCGAGAACGCGGCGTTCATGCCGTGGCTGGTGATGACCGCCTATCTCCATTCAGTGATGATCCAGGAACGCAAGGACATGCTGAAGGTGTGGAACCTGGTGCTGATCGGAATGGCGTTTGGACTGACGCTGTTCGGCACCTTTATCACGCGCAGCGGCGTGATTTCGTCGGTGCATTCGTTTACCCAGTCGGGGCTGGGCCCGTACTTCCTGACGTTCCTGATCGCGGTAGTGGTGCTCTATACGGGGCTGGTGCTGTCGCGGGTCAAACAGCTGCGCACGCCGGCGGAGTTCGAGTCGTACCTGTCGCGCGAGGCGGCGTTTCTCTTCAACAACCTGGTGCTGGTGGGAATCGCGTTCGCGGTGTTCTGGGGCACGCTGTTCCCGGTGCTGTCGGAGGCGGTGCGCGGCGTTAAGATCACGGTGGGGCCGCCATTCTTCAACAAGGTCAATGGGCCGCTGGCGCTCGCGTTGATATTTTTGATGGGGGTGGGGCCGTTGATCGCGTGGCGGCGATCGTCGTTCGACAGCCTGGCGAAGACCTTCGCGGCGCCGGCCATTTTCGGCGTGACCACCGGGGTCTGCGCGTTTATCGCGGGGCTGCGCGAATGGTACGTGCTGACGGCACTGTCGCTGGGGGCGTTCGTACTGGGGACGATCGTGGTGGAATTCCGGCGCGGGGTGAGCGCGCGGCGTCATATGGTGGGCGAATCGGTGCCGGTCGCGATCGTGAATCTGATCGGCAAGAACAACCGGCGCTACGGCGGCTACGTCATCCATATAGGCGTGGTGCTGGCGTTCACCGGGATCGTGGCGTCGGCGTTTTTCAAGACCGAGGTCAAGAAAAGCGTGAAGCAGGGCGACAGTTTTCAAGTCGGTCCGTACGAACTCGAGTACCTGGGAATGAACACGACCGAGACCGCGCACGTTGAAACCGCGCGGGCGCGGGTCGAGGTGCGCCGCAACGGCCGTCCGATCGCGATGATGGAGCCGGCCAAGCTGTTCTTCAAGCGGCTGCAGCAGCCGGCCACGGCGGTCGCGATTCGATCGACGCCGGCGGCTGACCTTTACGTGGTGCTGGCGGGAATCGACGATCAGAGCGGGCTTGCGACCTTCCAGGTGTTCCTGACGCCGCTGGTCTTCTGGCTGTGGGCGGGCGGCGTGATTATGGCGATGGGCACGGTGATCGTGATGTGGCCGAACGTGCGTGAGCGGGCGGTGATCGCGGCTGCGGTACGAGCGCCGTTGCCTATTGAAGGCGACGCGCAGGCCGTGCCGGGAGGCGACTGACGGGTGCGGCGGCTCAAAAAACTGCATGCGCGGACGGCGGCGTTGATAATCGTCATGTGTGGAATCGCGTTCGCAATTCCGCTTGTGGTCGGTGCGGCGTCCACGGTGAGTGTGCAGGATGTTTCCGAGGGGCTGACGTGTCAGTGTGGATGCGGCTTGACGGTCGCCAACTGTAACCATCCGAATTGCGAATTCTCGGTGCCGGCGCGCGAGCAGATCGACGGGATGCTCAAGCGCGGGATGAGCGGGCCGCAGGTGATCGCTTTTTTTCGCGGCAAGTATGGCGAGAAGATATTGTCGGCGCCGACCACCGAGGGCTTCAACCTGGTGGCGTGGATCATGCCGTTCGCGGCGATCCTGGGCGGCGGCGCGCTGATCGCGATAACGTTCGGGCGATGGCGGTCGAAGGCGCCGGCGCCGCCGGGCGCGCCGGAATCCGGCGCGAATGCCAACGATGGTAGCGGCGACTTCGACGCGGAATTGCGGCGCGCGCTGGAGCGCGAGCTCCGCGAGCGGACCTGACGCGTGGCGAACTACGTGGCGGCGATTCTGATCGTCGCGGCGGTCGCGCTGTTCGTCGCGGCGCCGCTCAGCGGCGGCTTTTCGCGACGGCGGCGCTCCACCCCGCGCGAATTTGACGTCGAGCGGCTCGAGCACGAGCGGGGACTGGCGGTGCAGGGCCTGCTGGAGCTGGAATTCGATCACGAAATGGGCAAGCTCGACGAGCTTGACTATCGCAACCTCAAGCGATCGTTGGAGGAGCGTGCGCTGAGTGCGATGAGCGCGCTTGAGCATGCGCGGAGTGCTGGCGGCGCGACGCGCGGCGTGCCGATGCGGCTCGCCGCGCGGGTGTCGCGGCCGGGGCGTGTGGCCGCGTCGGGCGCGGCGGCGGGAACACCGCCGACCATGAATTTCTGCCCGCAATGCGGGGTGCGGGCCGGCGCCGGCCATAATTTCTGCGCGGCGTGCGGCGCAAGTCTCGACGGCGCCGCGGCGCGCGTCGCGGCGCGGAGAGAATAATGGACGCGGCGCTGATCGAGGCGCGCGGCCTGGACAAGAGCTTTGGCGCGACCCCGATCCTGCGCGGCGTGAACCTGGCGGTGCCCGCTGGACGCGCCGCGATGATCATCGGGCGCAACGGCGCCGGCAAGTCAACGCTGGTGCGAATCCTGGCGGGACTCTCGACGCCAAGTGCGGGTGAGGCGCTGCTGTTTGGGAGGCCGAGCCGCACGCTCGAACCGGCCGCACGCCGCCGCCTCTCCATCCTTATCCATGACAGCTTTCTCTATCCGAATCTGAGCGCGCGAGAGAATCTCGAATTCTACGCGAGTCTCTATGGCGTGGCCGACGCGCACACTGATGTTTCGGGTTGGCTCGAGCGCGTCGGACTGGGGGCTGCGGCCGATGCGCGCGTGCGCACCTTCTCGCGCGGGATGGAGCAGCGGCTCACGCTCGCCCGCGCGTTGATTACGCGTCCCGCCGCGTTGCTGATGGACGAGCCGTTCGCGGCGCTTGACCGTGAGGGCGTCGCGCTGGTGGCCGCGCTGCTGCGCGAGGCGCTCGCGCGCGGCTGTGCGGTGGTGCTCACGGCCCATCAGCCGCTCGCGATCGACGGACTAACCTTTGCTTTGTACGAAATTGTGCGCGGCCGGATGCTCGCGATCGACGGCGTTGCGAGCGACGCGGGTGTCGAGTCCGCGCGCGCGCATCCGGCCGAGTAGCGCATGATGTCCGGCTTCGTCGCCGTCTTGCGTAAGGACTTGCGCCTTGAAGTGCGCAGCGGTGAGAGTACGATCGCGCTGGTCGCGCTCTCGCTGCTAATCCTGGTGGTGCTGGTCTTCGCGCTGGATCCGGTGGGCGGCGTGCGCGGCGCGGGTATTGCGGCTGGTGCGCTCTGGGTGGCGATGATCTTCGCCGGCGTGATCGGCTCGACGCGCGCGTTGCACGCGGAGCGCGACAACGGCTGTATCCGCGCGTTGATTCTAAGCCCGCTAGATCGCGGCGCGCTCTACGTCGCCAAGCTCACCGCGGCCTTTATCTTCATGGCGATCGCCGAGACGGCCGCCGTCGTCCTGATGGTGCTCTTCTTCAACCTCGACTTCGACGCGCGCCTGCTTCGCCTCGCACCGGTAATCGCACTGGGCGCACTCGGCTTCTCTGCGCTATCGACCCTACTGGCGGCGATCGCGGGCCGGATCCGCGCGGGCGACCTGCTACTGCCGCTGCTCGCCGTGCCGATGTTCGTGCCGGCCTTGATCGCCGGCGTCAAGGCCAGCGGCGCCGCCCTGACCGGCGCGCCGTTCGGCGCGATTGCCCAATGGCTCAAAATCCTCGTCGCGTTCGACGTGATCTTTCTCGCCGCCGGCTATCTGCTGTTCGAGCACGTCGTCGGCGAGGACTGAGAGCTGCCGGCAAAGAGGTGTAAGAGCGCGGTAGGGTTTATGAGGAGCGCAAAAACTCAAAGTTTTCTGAAACCTCGGTGAGGTTTCAGTGTAAGAAAAAGCTATAGTTCCGTGTTGCCAACGATTTCTGTCACTCCTTCGCGCTTCGTGGGCGATTTCGCTCGCTCACGCGATCGGTTACGAATAGTCGTCGATGAACAAGAGTTTGAATCTGGCGCTGGGTGCACTGACGGGCGGTCTGATGGTCGTCGCCATCTATATGGTGTTTGAGTACGTGCCAACCGAGGCCGACCAGGGAATTGTACAGCGGATTTTTTATTTCCACGTGCCGTGCGCATGGGTGGCCTTCGCGGCGTTCGGGTTGGTGGCGATTTGTGGGATTTTCTACCTGTGGCTGGAATCGCCGATTTGGGACGACCTCGGCTACGCGGCGGCGGAAAGCGGGATGGTTTTTTGCACGCTGGTGCTGGTGACCGGATCGATTTGGGCCAAGCCGATCTGGGGCACCTGGTGGACGTGGGACTCGCGGCTGACGACGACGCTAATCTTGTGGCTGCTGTACGGCGGTTATCTGTTGCTGCGCGCGATGGCGGACGACACGCCGCAGGTCGCGCGGTTTGCGGCGGTGGTCGGAATTGTCGCGGTGGCCGACGTGCCGGTGGTGGTGGTTTCGGTGCGGCTGTGGCGCACCATCCATCCGGCAGTGCTGGTGACGCGCGAGGGTGGGCATGGGCTGGAGGACCCGCGGATGGTCGCGACTCTGTTGGTGGCGCTGGCGGCCTTTACGGCGCTCTTCGTCTGGCTGCTGATCCTCCGTTTCGCGACGCTGCGGATGCGCACGCGGATCGCAAAGCTGGCGGGCGAGCTTAACCTCGCGCATGCGGCGGCGGGAGACCTGTGATGGAGAATTTCGGCTACCTGTTCGCCGCCTATACGATAATTTTCGCGGTGATTTTCCTGTATGTGGTGTTTATCTGGCGGCGCCAAGCGCGGCTCGAAGTCGAATTGCGCACGCTGGAGGCGCGACTCAAAGAGGTGCGCCAGGAACTGATGGCGCGCGAGACGACGGCGCGGGCGGCTCAATAGATGAGTCCGGTCAACGACAGTTGCGATTGCGCGTATTCGTGCGCATCTTTAACTGTTATTCGCTGATCAAGGTCGTCGAGCACTGCGAACGTGCAACATTGAAAAACGCTGATCGGGACTGTCGAGCAACGCGAAGGTACAATATCGAGACAAATGGAGTTCAGGGATTATTATAAGGTACTGGGCGTCGAGCGCGGCGCCACCGCGGCTGAGATCAAGACCGCTTATCGCAAGCTCGCCCGCAAGTACCATCCGGACGTCAATCCGAACAACAAGGAAGCCGAACGGCATTTCAAGGAGGCCAACGAGGCCTACCAGGTGATCGGCGACGCCGAGAAGCGCAAGAAGTATGACGAGTTAGGTGCGGACTGGGAGCGTGGAACCCCGCAGGAGGAAGTCTATCGGCGGTACGCGCGTGCGGGCGGGCCGTTTACCGGCGGCGACGCCGGGGAGGCGGGCGGGGGCGCCGGCGGCTTCAGCGATTTCTTCGAGCGCTTCTTCGCGGGACGCGGCGGCGGCGGTGCACGCGGGCGGAGTTCTTCATACGGATTCAGCGACGACCTCGATGAGGGGTTCGGGGCGCGCGGCGGCGGGCGGGCGCCCGACCTGCAGGCGGAGGTCGCGATTCTTCCGCAAGATGCCGTCCACGCCGCCCAGCGAATCATCGCGGTCACCGCGACCGACGAATGCGACAAGTGCGGCGGCACTGGCGTTATCGCGCGGCAGGAGAAGCGTGGCAATGCGCGGATAATCCGGTCGGCCGACCCGTGTCCGAAGTGCGGGGGCAGTGGAGTGACCCCGGTACGGCGCCAACTCGACGTGACGATCCCCGCAGGCGTCACCGACGGATCGCGAATAAGGTTAAAGGGGCAGGGCGGACGCGGCGCGCGGCCGGAGCTCAACGGCGACCTGTTCCTGACGATTCGCTTCAAGGCGGGCGGAGTGTTCGCGGTGTCGGGGCGCGACGTGCGCTGCCAACTACCGGTGTGGGATTACGAGGCGGCGCTCGGGGCCGAGGTGACGGCGCCGACGCTCGACGGCCGCGTCGCGTTGAAGGTGCCGTCCGGCAGCCAGACCGGACGTGTGATGCGTCTGAAGGGCCGCGGGATCCCTGGCCGTGGCAAGGAGGCGGCGGGCGATCTGCTCTACGAGCTGAAGGTGCTGGCGCCGACTGACCTCACCAAAGAAGAGCGCGAATTGATGCAGCAGATCGCGGATTTGCGCCGGGCGCGCGCGGTGCCCGACCCGCGCGCCGAGATCATGAAGGAATGAGAGCCGTCGCGCGTCGCGGGCAGGGGTGGGAAGGTCAAACTGCCAGGTCCTGTAGTCATGCTGAGCCGGGCGTCTTCGCCCCTTCAAATCGGATATAATCAGGGCGCTATGAAACGCGGCGTGATCGAGCGAATGGAGCGCGCAGTTTCGGCGGCGATCGTGGATCTGGCGCTGAAGCCGGGCGAGCGGATTTTGATTGCGCTGTCGGGCGGTGCCGATTCGGTGGCGCTGACGCACGCGCTAAATCGGATGAGCGACGGCGGACGCGGATGGTCCGGTTACAGGCTGACGGCGGCCCATTTGAACCATCGGTTGCGCGGCGCCGAAGCGGATCGCGACGAGAATTTCGTGCGCGAGTTGTGCGAGCGGATGGGAATTGAGTTGGTGGTGGAGCGCGCGCGGGACCTCGTCGATTCATCGGAAAGATCGCACCTGTTGAACGGATCGGACCGGCCTGACTCGTCGAACCGGTTGAGCTGGTCAAAGTTGCCGAACCTGGAGGAACGCGCACGGGAAGTGCGTTACGCATTTCTGAATCGCATGGCGGAGCGGGTGGGCGCGCGGCATATCGCGGTGGCGCATCATCAGGACGACCAGGCGGAGACGGTGATGCTGCGGGTGCTGCGGGGCAGCGGCGTTGCGGGTCTCGGGGCGATGGACGCGGCGGGGCCGGGGCGGATCGTGCGTCCGCTGCTGGCGCTGCGGCGGGCGGAAATCCTCGCGTACCTGGCGGCGATTGGCGCGACCTGCGTAAGCGACAGCAGCAATAGTTCGCCGGCGTATCTGCGCAACCGGGTGCGGCACGACCTGCTGCCGATGATCGAGCGCGATTACGCGCCGCGGCTGGGGCGGCGGCTGGCGGGACTCGCCCGCGAGATGCGCGAACTTGACGATTATATTTCAGGCGAGGGACGCCGCGAGCTGGGGCGGCGGCTGCGCGACGACGGGCGGCTGGCGCTGGACGGTTTCGGCGCGCTTCCCGCGGCACTGGCCGGTGCGCTGATTCGCGAATGGCTGCGGGTGAGCCGCGGCGACCTGCGCCGGGTCTATCGCGGCGAGATCGAGCGAATCGCGAAATTATGTACCTCGGGGGCGCCCGGCGCGACCTTACATCTGGCGGATGGATGGCGACTGCGCCGCGAGTATGGCGATGCCTTGATCGAGCGGGCGACGGCGCTGGGCGCGGTATCGCCGTTCGCCTTCGAGTTGGCGCGCGAGGGGGTGACCGAGGCGGACGCGGCGGGGTTTACGTTCGTCGGGCAACTCTGGAACCGGGGCGACGCGGGAGGGAACGGCGAGCTCCGGCGGGCGGGGTTGATGGAAGCGTGGTTCGATGCGGGGGGGCTGGCGGGCGAATTGATCGTGCGCGGATACCGAGCCGGCGATCGCGTGCGGCCCCTTGGCATGAGCGGAACCCGCAAGGTGCATGACGTGTTGGTGGATCGGAAGCTCGCGCGCGAGCGGCGGCCGACGTGGCCGCTGGTCGAATGCGGGAGCGAGATTTTGTGGATTCCGGGGATGGTGCGAAGTCGCGTGGCGCTGGTGAGCGAGGCGACCGAAAGCGTCTTGCGATTAACCGCAAAACCGCGTGCTAATTTGGAAAAGAGTGCGTTGCTTAGAAATTAACTCGCGTGCTACGATCTTTTGAGACATGAATCAGGTTTCACGCAATATCGCGCTGTGGCTGGTAGTAGCGTTGATGTTCCTGCTGCTGTTTAATTTTTTCAGCAGGACGCAACAGCGCTCGCCGGAAATAATTTTCTCGGATTTCCTCAACCAGGTTGAAAAAGGCGAGGTTTCGCAGGTCACGATCCAGGGCAATGTGATCCTGGGCGACACCTCTGGCGGGGAGCATTTCAAGACCTACGCGCCGCAGGATCCGGACCTGGTGAAGACGCTGCGCGACAAGGGCGTCAAGATTGCGGCGCGGCCGGCCGAGGGCGATCCGTGGTGGATGGTGCTGCTGGTGCAGTGGTTTCCGATGCTGCTGCTGGTGGCGGTGTGGATCTTCTTCATGCGGCAGATGCAGATTGGCGGCGGCAAGGCGATGTCGTTCGGCAAGAGCCGGGCGAAGCTGCTGACCGAGAATACGCATAAGGTGACGTTCGCCGATGTGGCCGGAATCGATGAGGCCAAGGACGAACTCGAAGAGATAATCCAGTTTTTGAAGGACCCCAAGCGCTTTACGCGGCTCGGCGGACGAATCCCGAAGGGGGTGCTGCTGGTGGGGCCTCCGGGCACCGGCAAGACGCTGCTCGCGCGGGCGATAGCGGGCGAAGCAGGGGTGCCGTTTTTCTCGATCTCGGGATCGGATTTCGTCGAGATGTTCGTTGGAGTCGGCGCCTCGCGAGTGCGCGACCTGTTCGTGCAGGGCAAAAAGCACGCCCCGTGCATCATTTTTATCGATGAGATTGACGCCGTCGGACGCCATCGCGGGGCCGGGCTTGGCGGTGGGCATGACGAGCGTGAGCAGACGCTTAACCAGCTGTTGGTCGAGATGGACGGCTTCGAGGCCAATGAAGGGGTGATCCTGGTGGCGGCGACGAATCGGCCGGACGTGCTCGATCCGGCGCTGCTACGGCCGGGACGCTTCGATCGGCGGGTGGTGGTGCCGCGGCCCGACGTGCGCGGACGCGAGGGAATCCTGCGGGTGCATACGCGGAAAGTCCCGCTGTCCGACGATGTCGATGTGTTCAAGCTGGCGCGATCGACGTCGGGGTTCGCCGGCGCCGATATCGAGAACCTGGTCAACGAGGCGGCCTTGTTGGCGGCGCGGCGCAATAAAGAAAAAGTCGAGATGACGGATTTCGAACTCGCCAAGGACAAGGTCCTGATGGGCGCGGAGCGGCGCTCAATGGTGATGTCGGCGGACGAGCGGCGCAAGGTCGCGTTTCACGAATCGGGGCACGCGCTGGTGGCGGCGGTGCAGAAGGGCGGCGACCCGCTGCATAAGGTGACGATTATCCCGCGCGGCATGGCGCTCGGGGTGACCCAGCAACTGCCGCTCGACGACCGCTATACACATTCGCGGCAATACCTGATGACGACGCTGGCGGTGCTGTTTGGCGGGCGCGTGGCCGAGGAGATGGTGTTCGGCGAGAAGTGGACGGGGGCGGGCAACGATATCGAGAAGGCGACCGAACTCGCGCACAAGATGGTGTGCGAATGGGGCATGAGCGATGAACTCGGGCCGATGACGTTTGGGCGGCGCGAGGAACAGGTTTTTCTGGGCCGCGACCTGGCGCACAACAAGGATTACTCGGAGCATACGGCGGTCGAGATCGATCGCGAAGTACGGCGGCTGATTGACATTTCGTATTCGACGGCAAAGGTGATCCTGACGGATCACGTCACGCTGCTGCACGCACTGGCCGAGCGCTTGCTCGAACAGGAGATCGTTGACGGCGCGGAAGTTGCGGCGATGGTGAGCGCGTTTCACGAGGGGCGTCCGCTGCCGACCTATTTGCCGGCGGCGAACCGCAGTGGGACGCCAAGCGGCGGGACGACGGTGCCGCGGGAAAAACCGAAGACGGCCGACGAGGAAGCACCTGGCCCTGGGTTGATCTCGCCGAAGCCGTCGCTGGCCTGAACGATCGGAAAACTAAGGTTGGACTAAAGCCTCTCCCGCTGCCGGGGGAGGCTTTTTGTTTGGAGAGATCGGCGAGGACGAACGCATTGAGCACTGAATCGGCAGCGGTCAAAAATCCTGATGCAACGCCCTCGCCTTGACGCTCGCTCCCTGGAAAAGCAGCGGGCTTAGAAACCTGGCAACCACCGGCGCTGTGATGGCCACGCCGAATTTAATCAATCCGCACCTGGCAGGGGGCATGATAGAGACGCCGAAATTCAGGCGGCCGCGATCGCTCAGGCTCAAGGACGGGCGGGTGATTCGCTTTCCGGCGGTAATGGGGATTCTCAACGTCACGCCGGATTCGTTTTCCGACGGCGGACGCTATCTGGAGCCGGAGCGCGCGATCGAACATGCGCTCGCGATGGAAGCGGCGGGGGCGGCGATAATCGATATCGGTGGTGAATCGACGCGTCCGGCGGGCGCTGCGGCGGTTGCGGTGGAAGTCGAAATGGAGCGGGTTCTGCCGGTGATCGAGGCGCTGCGCGGGAAGCTGACGGTGCCGCTCTCGGTCGATACGCGCCGGGCGGTGGTGGCGGGCGCGGCGCTCGACGAGGGTGCGGCGATTATCAATGACATCAGTGGGCTGCGCCACGATCCGGCGATGATGGCGCTGGCCGCGGAGACCGGATGCGCCGTGGTGCTTATGCATATGCGAGGCGGCCCGACCGATCATGCGGGGCACGCGCGGTATCGCGATGTGGTGGCGGAGGTGAGCGCGTTTCTCGCACGTCAGGCCACGGTGGCGGTCGCGGCGGGAGTGGTGCGCTCGCGGATTATCGTGGATCCGGGCCTCGGGTTTGCGAAGAACGCGCAGCACAATCTGGAATTGATGGGTGGTTTATCGAGGATTTGCGCGCTAGGCTATCCGGTGTTGGTAGGCGCCTCGCGCAAGCGTTTCGTGCGGGCGATCGCGGGCGACAGCGAGAGCGAGCAGCTCGTGGGCACGGCCGCGGCGAATGCCTTGGCGGTAGGGGCGGGCGCCTCGATCGTGCGGGTCCATGACGTGGGACCTGCGGTGGCGGTGGTGAAGATGGCATTGGCGATCGCCAAATCGGGCGGCGGCTGACGCATCGGCGATGAACGGCTACCTTTCCGTAATACCGAAACCACGCTGGCAGGACGTGATCGACGTACTGTTCGTGGCGTACGTGATCTATCGGATCGCGCTGCTGATTCGCGGCACGCGGACGATGCAAATGGTGGTCGGGCTGGCGATGGTGGCGGCGGCGTTTGTGGGTTCGCAGATGCTGGGGCTGTTCACGCTCAACTGGCTGCTGAACAACTTTCTCGGATCGTTAATCGTAATTCTGGTGGTGATCTTTCAGGCCGACATTCGCCGGGCGCTGACCGGGGTCGGTGCGCGATCGCTGTTTGGCGGGCGTGCGAGTTCGGGCGGCGTCGCGCAGGAAATCGTGGTGGCGGCGTCGTGGCTGTCGGCGCGGCGGATTGGAGCGCTGATCGTGCTTGAGCAGGGTATCGGCTTGCAGGAGTACGTGGAGACCGGGCGGGCGATCGACGGAGAGGTCTCGCCCGAGCTAATCGAGTCGATCTTCATAGCGGGGTCGCCGCTGCACGACGGGGCGGTGATTATCAAGGGCGACCGGGTGCTGGCGGCGGCGTGCCTGCTGCCGCTGTCGTCGAATCCGACGGTGAGCCTGACGCTTGGCACGCGTCATCGCGCGGGAATCGGCTTGACTGAGGACAACGACGCGGTGGTGGTAATCGTGTCGGAAGAGGACGGCACGATTTCGATCGCGCATGATGGCGAGCTGGTGCGCGGTTTCGACACGGCGCGACTGCTAGAGACGCTGCAGGATCTGCCGTCATAGGAGCGACGACGTGGCGATGCCGAACATGACGGGACCGCTGCGGCCGCTCGAGGAGGGCGGCACCCCGCGAATCGGAAGGCCGCGGCTGCCGTTGCTGGTGCGGATAGCGCAGGCGCTCGAGCGCGACATGGGTCTGCGGCTGATCTCGCTGGCACTGGCGATTGGGCTGTGGATTTTCGTCAACGCCGGCCAGCACGGATATCTGCAAACCTTTCAGGTGCCGATCAGTTATCGCGATCTTCCGCCTGGATTCGTGATGACCAGTCCGCATCCGGATTTCGTGAGGATCCAGGTGTCGGGGCCGCGCACGCTGCTGTCGATAATCGATCCGACGCACTTGACACTGCATCTCGATCTGACGGGAGTCGGCATTGGCCAGGCCTCATTCAAGATTGGACCGGACTCATTTTCGGTGCCGCGCCACACCGAAGTTACGAGTGTGCTGCCCTCGCAGATCGTACTGGACATCGACAAGAACGTGACCCGCGAGATACCGGTGCGCCTGGTGCTGACGGGGACGCCGGGCGAGGGCTACAAAATCGGTTCGGCGGAGGTTACGCCGGCGACGGTGACGGTACGCGGTCCGAGTCGCGACGTCGCGCGGATCGACCAGGTGGACACGGAGGCGCTGGCGATCGGGGGCATCACGAGCGATTTTTCGCGCGGGGTCGATCTGATGGCGCCGGCGAGCGCGGTGCGCCTGGAAGCCGACGGGGTGACGGCCAAGGTGACGGTGGCGCCCGAGGTGGTGGAGCGGGATTTTCATGAGGTGCCGATCAGCGTGCGCGACACTGATCTCAAATTTCGCCTGGAACCGCGGCGGGTGAACCTGGCGTTGAGCGGGCCGCTGCTGACGCTCGCGACCATCGATTTGACGACGGCGGTTTATGTGGAGGCGGGGGGGCTGGTGCCGGGTACGTATAGCGTGCCGGTGCAGATCAACCTGCCCGATGGGGTGGCGCTGGTGCATCAGACGCCGGAGAAAGTCAGGCTTAAAATGTTGCATGAAAAGCAGGCGCGAGCAGATTGAGTAACACGAGGAACAGGCTTTTTGGCACCGACGGGGTGCGCGGAATCGCCAACGCGGAGCCGATCACGTCGGAGACGGCGATGCGGCTGGGGCGGGCACTGGCGCATGTTTACAAGAATCCACGCGGACGCCATCGGCGGATTTTGATCGGTAAGGACACGCGACTGTCGGGCTACATGCTGGAGACGGCGATGGCGTCGGGGATTTGCTCGATGGGGGTTGATGTGTGGCTGGTGGGGCCGCTGCCGACGCCGGGAATCGCGTTTCTGACGCGGAGCATGCGGGCGGATGCGGGGGTGGTGATATCGGCGTCGCACAACCCGTTCCAGGACAACGGGATCAAGTTCTTCTCGCGCGAAGGCTTCAAGCTTGAAGACGAAACCGAGCGGCGAATCGAAGAGCTGGTGTTTGATAGCACGGCGATCACCGGGTTTCGCGCGAGCGGCGCGGACATCGGGAAGGCCGCGCGAATCGACGACGCGATCGGGCGCTACCTGGTTTTTCTGAAGTCGTGCGTGCCACGCGCGCTGACGTTCGAGAACCTGAAGGTGGCGATCGATTGCGCCAACGGCGCGGGCTACAAGGTGGGGCCGGACGTACTGGAGGAATTGGGGGCGGAGGTAATTCCGATCGCGGTCGAGCCGGACGGCGTGAATATCAACGCGGGCTGCGGTGCGGTGCATCCGGAAAAACTGCGCGAGACGGTGCTGGCGGCCGGCGCGCAGGTGGGTATCGCGCTGGATGGCGACGGCGATCGCGCGATGATCGTCGATGAGCGCGGCGAGTTGTTCGATGGCGACGACGTGATGGCGCTGCTGGGGGTGCGGATGGCGGCGGCGGGCCGGCTCGTCGCGAACACGGTGGTGGCGACCGTGATGAGTAATTTCGGGTTGGAGCGCGCACTCACGCAGGCGGGTGTGCGGCTGGTGCGCACGGAGGTCGGCGATCCGGCGGTGGTACGCGAGATGCGCGCCAATGAGTACAATCTCGGCGGCGAGCAATCGGGCCACGTGATATTCATGGACCATTCGACGACCGGCGACGGCCTGATCACGGCATTGATGGTGCTGACGATCATGGCGGAGACGGGCCGGCCGTTAAGCGAATTGCGCGCGATGCGCCGGGTGCCGCAGGTGCTGGAGAACGTTCGTGTGCGCGAACGCGTACCATTGACGGCGATGCCGGAGGTGGAGCGGCTGATTGCGGGCGCGGAGCGCAAGCTTCACGGATGCGGCCGGCTGCTGGTGCGCTATTCGGGCACCGAGATGCTGGCGCGAGTGATGGTCGAGGGTGAGGACCAGGGGTCGATCAAGGCGATCGCACGGGAGATTGGCGCGGCGATCGGCAAGCGGGCGGGCGCCGTCTAAGCAGGCAGCAACGCGAGCAGGTTTTCAAGCGCGGCGGCGAGGGCGTTTGGCCGGCGGCCCCAGTGGACGGGAACCAAGTGCCTTCAGATAGGCTTTGACGGCGCGCGTAAGACCCAGATAGAGGGCGTCGTTGATGAGGGCGTGGCCGATCGAGGTTTCCTGAAGGCCCTTTACCGCGCGGACATAGGGCGGAATATTCTTCAGATCGAGATCGTGGCCGGCGTTGACGCCGAGTCCGAGGCGGCGGGCGAGGCGTGCGGCGTCGCGATGCGCGCGAAGGATGCTTTCGCCAGCGGCAGTGCCGAACGCGTTGGCATAAGGGCCGGTATAGAGTTCGATGCGATCGGCGCCGACTTCGCGGGCGCGTTCGATCTGGGCCGGGTCGGGCGCGATAAAAAGGCTACTCCGGATGCCGGCGTCACGCAGGGGCGCGAGGACGTCGCGCATCCAATGTGTATTGCCGGCGGTGAGATTCCAGCCGGCGTTGGAAGTAAGGACGTCGGGCGGGTCGGGCACCAGGGTGGCCTGGGTAGGCTTGACGCGATGCACCAGTTCCAGAAAAGCGGGGCTGGGATAGCCCTCGAGGTTGAACTCAACGGTGAGCAGCGCGGCGAGTTCAAGGACGTCACGGGTCGTGATGTGGCGGGCGTCGGGACGCGGGTGGACGGTGATGCCGTGGCATCCGGCGGCGATGCAGGTGCGGGCGGCGCGGAGGACGTCCGGAATGGCGCCACCGCGCGAATTCCTGAGCAGAGCGATTTTATTCAGGTTGACGCTAAGCCGGACCATTTTTCCCAAGTGTCGCAGCCGCAGGCCGCGAAGGTGGCCTCGAAACTAGCAGAGCGTTGACGCGAGTACAGCCGGCGGGCGACGGCAGCGCTGCGGCGAAATTCACGGTCTGATAATATCGCGCGAGACAGGTTGCGCCACGATGATTCTGCTGACCGCCGCCGAGAGCCGCGAACTGGATCGCCTGAGCCAGGAAAAATACGGTATCGATTCGTACTCGTTGATGCGGCGGGCAGGCGAGGCGGTGGCCGACCTGGTGGTGCGGCGCTGGCCGAATGCGGTCGGCGCGCCGGTGCTGGTGGTCGCGGGCAAAGGCAACAACGGTGGCGACGGACTGGTTGCGGCGCGCAAGCTGAGGCAGGCGGGGGTGCGCGCGCGGGTGGTGCTGCTGGCGCGCGCGGCGGACTTGAAGGGCGATGCGGGGCGCGCGCATCGCGACTACGTTGCGGCGGGCGGCGGCGTGAGCGAAGTCACGGAGGCCGAGGAGATCGGCGCGGCAATGGGCGTCGAGCGTCCGACGGCGGTGGTCGATGCAATTTTCGGCATCGGGCTCAACGCTGAAGTGCGCGGGCTGGCGCGCGGGGCGATCGAAGCAATTAACGCGCTGGGCGCGCCAGTGGCGGCGGTCGATATCGCGTCGGGGGTGAACGCGGACTCGGGCGCGGTGATGGGCGTCGCGATCGCGGCAGCACTAACGGTTACATTCTGCTATGCGAAGTATGGTCACGTGAGTTATCCGGGAGCGGGTTTGGCCGGCGAACTCGAAATCGCTGAGATCGGCTTCGCGCGGGCGGCGATCGAGGAGATCGCACCGCGCGGGCG
This sequence comes from Deltaproteobacteria bacterium, assembly GCA_021780755.1. Lineage (GTDB taxonomy): Bacteria > Desulfobacterota > Binatia > Binatales > Binataceae > JADMIL01. Next base: position 61,602 of record JAJXYF010000008.1, read on the forward strand.
ATTGACCGAAGCGGCGGAGGCGGCGGCACTGCTGGGGCCGCGCGCATCCGACAGTCACAAGGGCACTTACGGACATCCGCTGATTATCGCGGGCAGCTTCGGAAAGTCGGGCGCGGCCATACTGGCGGCGCGCGGCGCCTTGCGGATGGGTGCGGGGCTGGTGACGGCGGCGATTCCCGCTTCGATTGCGGCGATCGTCGCGGCGGGGCAGCCGGAGTTGATGACGGTAGCAATGCCGGATCGCGGGGGGCATTTCGCGGGTTCCGCCGCGATCGACGAACTGAAGGCGCTCGCGGACGGGATGAACACGCTGGTGGTCGGGCCGGGGATCGGCTTCAGCGACGATACTCGGGAACTCGTGACCTGGCTGGTGGAGGAAGGCGCCCAGCAGGATCGTCCGTTGCTGATCGACGCGGACGGCCTCAACGTGATTGCGGGGCTGGGTCCCTCGTTGCTGAAAACCGCGCGCGGGCCGATCGTCCTCACACCCCATCCGGGGGAGATGGCGCGGCTGCTTGGGACCTCTGCGGCGGCGGTGAATGCGGACCGAATTGGAGCGGCGCGCCGACTTGCCGAGATCACGGGCGCGGGGGTGCTGCTAAAAGGGGCGCGCACCGTTATCGCCACATCCGACGGCCGCGTGTCCGTCAATTCGAGCGGGAATCCGGGGATGGCGACGCCCGGCATGGGCGATGTGCTTTCGGGCATGGTCGGAGCGCTGCTCGGGCAGGGCATCGAAGGCGGAGATGCGCTCGCACTGGGGGCGTATGTCCACGGGATGGCAGCCGATCGAGTCGCGCAACGGCTGGGCCCGGTCGGCTACCTGGCGGGGGATCTCGCGGCCGAACTGCCGGCGGCGATTGGCGTGTTGATGCGGTGACGCGTTGGTGGACCGGGTGGGCATTTCGCAGTGGGGCGGCGTGTTCGCGCCGTCCAGAGATTCGCCCAACTTATTTCGAAAGGAATTTGCACGGAGCGTAACTAATGTGCGTGGTTGCCAGACCATCGAAGGCCGAGGCGCTGATTGTTGAGAGCCGTTCGTCGCGCGAAACCAAGGCGTGGGGGCGGCGCCTCGGGGCGGCGCTGGAGGGCGGCGAATTAATCGGCTTTACAGGCGATCTTGGCGTCGGCAAAACCTGCTTTATCAAGGGACTCGCGCGCGGGCTCGATCTCGCGGAAGCTCAAATATTGAGCCCCACCTTCACGATGATCCAGGAACATCGCGGGCGGCTGCCGCTGTTTCATATTGATCTTTACCGCCTGGAGAGCGTGGCGCTCGATGACCTCGGGCTGCGCGAGTACCTGTTTTCGGACGGGGTGGCGGCGGTCGAGTGGTTCGAGCGGCTGCGCGACGGCGCAGGGCTGAATCATCTGGCGGTGCGGATCGCGTATGGTGGGGCGAATAATCGGCGAATTGAGTTCGCTGGAGTCGGGGAGCGTTACGTGTCGCTAGTCGAGCGGCTTCGGCTAAGTTTCGCTTGAATGGCTCAATTTTGGCTAAACATAGCTTATGGCATTCAACATGGGGCGAACGAGAGTTTCTCTTAGTTGTCGGATAGCGTAGTAATACTAACAGGCAATTCGCCCAATCTGGTTCTGAGGAGCTTTCCTGGCATTGCTAAAAGGAGGCGAAAGAGGAACCGTTGCCAAAATTCGTCGATGACGTCTTTATCGCATTTCTTCAGGTGATCCAGGATTGCCAAGCGATGTGGGAGACCACGCCGCTAGCCACGCGAATACTGCTCGCCTTGGCGATGGCCGGGCTGGGAGTATACCTGGGATCGCGGGCGGAGCGATCGGGGATGAGTGCGGCGTTGTTCTTCGTGGCGTTCGGATTTTTCGCCTACGTCATCGCGATGGGAATCAGCCTGATTCAATAGGGAGTCGGCAAATCGCCGGTGCGATCGGTCGCGATTGACGAGTGGAGCGGCCGAATCGAGCTTGAATCAGGCCGATTCAAGCGGTACCGATTCAGGGGTGGTGTCCTAATTTGATTGCTGTAACTCCGACCGCTTTGATATTGTCGCCAAGTCGTGGCGTCGAATCTTCCAGAAAAACGGCTGTCTCTCACAGAGAAGATGAAGTTACTGGATGAACGCCAAGCGGCGTATTCTGCTAAGCTTGAGAAATTCAAGGAGATTATTAAATTAAATCCCATGAAGATTAAGAAGCATATTGTCTCGGTCACTCCGAAAGTCGCCAAGATGCAAAAAACCTCAACAGTGATGGGTCACAAAATAAGCGCCATGAGCAATATCGTGGGCAAATCGGGAGAACAGGTCGATCTGGTAAATTTGGAGAGGCACGTCGATCGTGCGCTGGTTGTGAGTGATTTGCTGAATGGACTCATGGACGACACGTTGGCCCTGCTGGGTTGAATCCCACGCGCGAGGAGGGCATAGTGAAAGTTATGCCTAAGCGCTCAAGAACGGGCAAGCCGGACGTCAATCAGATGGCGGCAAACATGATCGAAGCAATCGCGGGCGATCTGCCAGCAGAGCGACCCGAGAGCCAGAAAAACCCCGCTGCGGTTGCGCTTGGGCGAATGGGGGGACTGAAGGGCGGCCTCGCTAGGGCGAGGAAACTTTCCGCCGCAGAGCGAAAGCGCATTGCATCGGCGGCGGCGAACGCTCGCTGGAGACCAAAATAAGCTCTGTTTGCAAACGCTCACCTTTTCGCGCATAAACATAACCGCAATGCCCCATCCGAGCAAACATGCTGGCCCGCCACCCAACGTGAGCCGTCCTGTTGCTCCGGCACTCCCGGCCCCGATTCCAGATTCGATACGCGAGACGCTCAACCTACGTGAAGAAAAGGACGAGCTGCTGACTGGATTGGCGCGTGACGAGGGGGCAATACTCATGTGTGTGGTCGCGCCCTATCGTTCGATCCGGATCTCTCCAGTTGACGAAGTGCAGGCTTCCATCGGATTGCATGAGGAATTTGCGTTCGAGGCTGTGATTGACGAGGTACAGTCGCTCGGACTCGCGGACAAGAAGATAATTTTACTTCTGAACACCTTCGGCGGCTTGTTGCATTCCTCGTTCAAAGTTGCCCGAGCGCTGCGGACCTCGTTTAAGGAAATCGAGATTTACGTTCCCCATATAGCGGCAAGCGGGGGTACGTTGATTGCCCTTACCGGCGACAAGATATTTATGGGCTGCATGAGCCAGTTAAGCCCAGTGGACCCTCAAGTCTATTACGATGGACGCATGATGTCCGCCTTACATGCTCGCGCTGCGTACAACCGTCTTTGCGAGGCTTTCGAAAAGACCACGAGGGATGAAGCACCGTACCCGCAACGCGCCCTGGCGGACAAACTCGATCCTCTTTTAATGGAGGATTGGAACGGTTCAGTCGAAACGTCGCTTGAATATGCGACACGCATTTTAAGTCTATCCAATTACACCGATGCGCAGGCGCGAGCGATCGCTCATCATCTGGTTTATCATTTCACTGAGCACGACGCGGACATCGATTATGATTTAGCCAAATCTATCGGTCTCCGCGTTGAAAAATACGACAAATCTGAGAAAACGCGCATAGTTTGGCGGCATTTCCGTCGCTGGTTAGGCATGTTTCTCTCGGAAGCATCGCCGACGCACGTAGTTCGCTACGTTTTGCCCATTGATAAAAGTAACGTGGAGAAAAACAATGGAACAGGAAAGGGAAAAGGACATTAAGTGCTCTCGCTATTCGTCTATCTGGGATATACCAGCCAAGGATCTGCCCAATAAGGCCGAGGAGCTTTGGCCCTCCGGCTGTGAAAACGAGGTAGCTATCAGCAGCAGACCCAAGCTTAAAAAGCATCGCCGTGTAGCGAAGGCAGCATAGAACGCCCTATCAACCGCACTCCAATGCCCAGCAGTCCTCTTTCGCTGCTGGGCATTTTTTTATCCCTTGACTTTACTTGAGCGTTCAAGCATCATGCTAATATGAACACGTTGAATAGCGATGAGCAAAGTCGCGTGATTGCCGCTTTAGTCGAAGGCAATTCGATCCGTAGCGTAGAACGGATGACTGGCGTTCATCGCGATACGATCATGCGTCTGGCGGTTCGCGTTGGTGACTGCTGTGATCGCTTGATGGATGAAATGATGCGCGATCTGACTTGCCCGCGTCTCCAGCTTGATGAGATTTGGGCTTACGTGGGCATGAAGCAAAAGACGGCGCGGCGGATGAACAAAACGGACGAATTTGGCGACCTGTATACGTTTGTTGCCATCGATGCCGATACGAAGATGGTTCCATGTTGGCACGTAGGAAAGCGCTCATGGAATGATACCGCGCTTTTTATCAACGACCTTCGCGCGCGCATTGCCAATCGTCCCCAAATCACAACCGATGCTTTCGGAGCCTACTACGGAGCAATTGGAAGCGCGTTTGATCGCAACGTGGACTATGCGCAGATAATCAAAGTGTTTGCCTCGGAGACGAACGAGGGGCGCGGGCGCTACTCTCCACCTGTGATGCTTAGGTGCGAGCGTGAGGAAATCATTGGACGACCCGACCCTGACCACATTTCGACTAGCTACGTTGAACGCCAGAATTTGACCATGCGGATGCAGATGCGCCGATTTACTCGGCTCACAAACGGATTCTCAAAGAAGCGCGCTAACCATGCCGCAGCCGTCGCCCTCCACTTCGCGCATTACAATCTGGTACGGATACACAAAACGCTGCGCATGACGCCAGCGATGAAGCATGGGATTAGCGATCATATTTGGACGATTGGCGAGCTATTAGAGCGAATTTCAAATTAGGACACTACCGATTCAGGCTGGAGACTGGTTTATTCACGAGCTTCCAAGCATAATCATCGATTACCCTCTGTTCGGGAGTGAAAATCAGCGACCAGTGGCTCTAATAGTTCAGAAGTACGGCGGAACGTCGGTTGGCTCGATTGAGCGGATCAAGGCGGTGGCCGAACGCGTCCTTCGATCCCGTGCCAAGGGGAATCAACTGGTCGTAGTGGTGTCGGCGATGGCGGGCGAGACCAATCGCCTGTTTCAACTGGCCGAACAGCTTTCAGAGGCGCCCAACGCGCGCGAGACCGACGTGCTGGTCTCGACCGGTGAGCAGGTGTCGGCGGCGCTGCTGGCGATTCGGCTGCAGGCGCTTGGCTACTCGACGGTCTCGTTGCTCGGCCATCAACTGAAGATAAGGACCGATTCGTGCCACGGCGCGGCCAAGATCAAGGCGGTGGAGTCCGAGCGGATTCGGGATGCGCTCGCGGCGGGCAATATCGTGGTGGTGGCGGGATACCAGGGGGTTGACGGGGAGGACGATATTACTACGCTCGGGCGTGGCGCGTCGGATCTGACGGCGGTAGCGCTGGCGGCGGTGATGAAGGCGTCGGCGTGCGAAATCTATACGGACGTGGACGGGGTTTACACGGCCGACCCGCGGATTTGCCCTCGGGCGCGGCGGCTGGACCGGATTTCTTACGATGAGATGCTGGAAATGGCGGGACTCGGCGCGAAGGTCCTGCAACTGCGATCGGTCGAGTTGGCGCGGCGCTTCCACGTTCCGCTGGTGGTGCTCTCGAGCTTTGCGGATGAATCCGGCGGAACGTGGGTCGGGCAGGAGGACAAATCGATGGAGAACGTGCTCGTCTCAGGTGTGACGCTCGATCAGAATCAGAGCAAGATCACGCTGACCGGGGTCGAGGATCGGCCGGGACTGGCGGCGCGAATTTTCGGGCCGATCGCGGACACCGGAATCGTGGTTGATATGATTATTCAGAATGCGAGTGCGGACGGCCGCACCGACATGACGTTTACCGTGCCGCGGACGGACTTGCGGCGGGCGCTGGAAATCGTGCGGGGCGTGGTGGCCGAAATCGGTGCGGCGGGCGTGCGTCACGAGGACCAGGTCGCGAAGGTTTCGATTATCGGGGTGGGCATGCGCACGCATGCGGGCGTCGCGGCGACGATGTTCAAGGTGCTGGCGGCCGAGGGCGTGAATATCGAGATGATCGCGACCTCGGAAATCAAAGTGTCGGTGGTGGTCAACGCGAAATACGGCGAGCTTGCGATGCGCGCCCTGCACGACGCATTCTTGGGCCTCGGGGCGAATGCGGCGGAGACGGAATAGCCAATGGCGGTAGTGAAGAAAATCCAGATCTACGACACCACGCTGCGCGACGGGTGCCAATCGGAGGATGTCTCGCTAACGACCGAGGACAAGCTGCAAATTGCCGAGCGGCTCGACGATTTGGGCATCGACTATATCGAGGGCGGATGGCCGGGGTCGAACCTGCGGGATGCGGCGTTTTTCAAGGAGATCAAGCGGCTCAAGTTGCATCACGCGAAGATCGCGGCGTTCGGGGCGACGCGGCGGGCGAATATCCGGGCGGCGGCGGACCGTAACCTGCAATTGATGTTGCAGGCGGACACGCCGGTGGCGACGGTCGTCGGCAAGACCTGGGATCTGCACGTGCGCGAGGCGCTGCGGATCTCGCTCGCGTCGAACCTCGAAATACTGAACGACACGATCGCGTACCTGAAGAAGCATTTCGACGAAGTGATTTTCGACGCGGAGCATTTTTTCGACGGCTACGCGAACAATCCTGAATATGCGATCGCGTGTATCAAGGCGGTGGACGACGCGGGCGTTGACCTGGTGTGCCTGTGCGACACCAATGGCGGGCGGATGCCGTGGGAAATCGAGGACGCGACGCGGGCGGCAGCAGCGGCGCTGCGCGCACCGGTCGGCATCCATTGCCATAACGATTCAGAAGTGGCGGTGGCGAACACACTGGCGGCGATTCGCAGCGGAGCGATCCAGGTGCAGGGGACGATCAACGGGCTGGGGGAGCGCTGCGGGAACGCGAATCTGGTTTCGATTATCGGGAATCTGCAGATCAAGCTCGGCTACAACTGCGTGCCGCAGGCCAAGCTGAAGACGTTGCAGGAAACCTCGATGTTGGTGTACGAGCTGGCGAATATCACACCCAACCGGCGGCAGGCGTACGTCGGGCGCAGCGCCTTTGCGCATAAGGCGGGGCTGCATGTGTCGGGAATCCAGCGCAACGTGCATACATACGAACACGTCGATCCGGCGCTGGTCGGCAACGATCGGCGCGTGCTGCTCTCGGAGCTTTCGGGACGCGCGAACATTCTCTACAAGACGCGCGAATTCGGCATCGAATCGGACCTGACGCCGGAGCAGATCGAGGCGCTGCTCGACGAGCTCAAGCGGCTTGAGGCATTGGGCTATACGTTCGACGGGGCCGACGCGTCGTTCGAACTGCTGATGCTGCGGACGCTCGGCCGCGTGAAGGACCATTTCAACTTCGTGAGCTTCCGCGTGTTCGATGACAAGTGGCATGAGGAGCAGGCGCCGTTCAGCGAGGCGGTGATCGTAATCGAAGGGCCGGACGGACGGCGCACGCGCAACTCGGCGATCGGTAACGGGCCGGTCAACGCGCTCGATTCGGCGCTGCGCCAGGCGCTGGTACCGTACTATCCAGGGCTCGCCAGCATGCAGCTCGCCGATTACAAGGTGCGCGTGCTCGACAATGGCGCGGGCACCGGAGCGCGTGTGCGCGTGCTGATCGAATCGACCGACGGGCGGCGCCGATGGGGCACGGTTGGACTGTCAAGCAACGTGGTCGAGGCGAGCTGGCAGGCGCTTGTGGATTCGGTGGAATACAAACTGCACAAGGATAACGTGAAGCCGCGCATCCGGCCGCAGGTCGAGAGCAACGGAAAGCGGCGCGCGGGGAAGTCGCGCGGGGCGGCGGAAAGTGCCGCCAACGGCGCCGCGAAGATTTGACAAAGCCGGGCCTGATCGATTCAGGAGGTAGCGGTGATGGCCGCAATGAGCACGATTCGCGAAGATATCGACGCGGTCTTTCAGCACGATCCGGCGGCGCGTACGACGCTCGAAGTGGTGCTCGCATATCCCGGGCTCCACGCCATCTGGATGTACCGCGGGGCGCATTGGCTGTGGCAACACAACCTGAAATTGCTGGGACGGCTGTTGAGCGAAGTTTCGCGCTGGATCACCGGCATCGAGATTCATCCGGGGGCGCGGATCGGGCGGCGGTTTTTCATCGATCATGGGATGGGCGTGGTGATTGGCGAGACCGCCGAGATCGGCGACGACGTGCTCATCTACCAGGGCGTCACGCTTGGCGGCACCAGTCTCAAGAAGGAAAAGCGGCATCCGACGATCGAGGATTACGTTATGATCAGCGCGGGTGCGGCGGTGATCGGACCGGTGACGATCGGACGCGGCAGCCGAATCGGCGCGGGCGCGGTGGTGGTGTCGTCGTCGCCGCCGTATTCGACGATCGTCGGCATCCCCGGGAAGATCGTCGAGGGGGAGCGTCCGCGGGCGGATTTCGCGGACCTCGATCACGCGCGGCTGCCCGATCCGGTCGCTCGTGCGATGAGCAATCTGGTGGACAAAATCAATCAGCTCAGTATCCGGCTCGAAGAGATGGAGGAGCGGCAGGACTGTCTCGAGGACAAGATTCCGGCGCCTGCGCCGCTGCCCAACGGCGCCGCGAAAGAAACTTGAGCGGCGAATCGAAATCGCGGTGTAGCTTAGAGGGTGATTTCGCCGCGCAGGTATTCGACGGTGTCGCCGGCGATGGTGACGCGATCGCCAAGCATCTCAACCCAAAGTTCGCCGCCGCGCGCCGATAACTGCCGCGCGCTCAGCGATGACTTTCCGAGCTTCACCGACCAGTAGGGCGTCAGCGTGCAATGGGCGGAACCGGTGACGGGGTCTTCGGGAACCCCGGCCTTCGGTGCGAAAAAGCGCGAGACGAAATCGACCTGCTCGCCGGGCGCGGAGACGATGACGGCGAAGGCGTCGAGCATCGCGAGACGAGACATGTCGGGGCGCAGATCGCGAATCTGATCCTCGGAGTCGAAGATCGCGAGAACGTCGCGCGCGAGTAGGACCTCTCGCGGTCGTGCACCGAGCGCGGTGACCAGCGCGTCGTTTGTTTCGATCGGTTTGCCCGGGCGTGCCGGAAAATCCATCCGCAGGAGTCCCTTGTGGCGCGCAACGATGAGTTCACCGCTGCGCGTCGCGAAGCGAACCGAAGCCTGCCCGCAGCGGTAGGAATTCAGAATGACGTGAGCGGCGGCCAGAGTAGCGTGACCGCACAGATCCATTTCGATCGCCGGCGTGAACCATCGCAAGGGCACGACTTCGGACTGCAAGGTCACGAAGGCGGTTTCCGAGAGATTGTTCTCCATCGCGACCGCCGCCATCACAGAGTCCGGCAGTGGTTGAGCACGACGACCGCCGCGGGATTACCGCGAAACAGGCCGCTGGTAAATGCGTCGATCTGGTAAATTGGAAAGTTCATGCGATGGCCTGCTGACGAAAGAAATTTGCGCCCGTCCATATTAGCCGAGGCCGCGCCTGACGTTCATCAGTTGCGGGGCAATCGGGCATCAAGGCGCGCGGGCACCCGCCACGATTAGGTCGGGGGGACTATCGCGGGCCTGAAAATAACCGGCTTTTGCCGCAACAACAGGCAAGATAAGTTATAACGCTTCAGGTAGAATCAACCAGAACAGGATGCGAATTTATCTCGATCATAACGCGGGGTCGCCGATGCGGCCCGCGGTGCGCGACGCAATTGCGCGAGTCGGCGCTGCGGCGCACGGGAACCCCGCGTCGGTGCATCGATCGGGCCAGCATGCGCGGCGGGCGCTCGAGCAGGCGCGCGAGCAGGTAGCGGCGCTGATCGGGGCCTCGGCGCGCGCGATCGTCTTTACCAGTGGCGGCACGGAATCGAACAACCTGGCAATTTTTGGGGCGGCACGCGCGGCGGGCGGCGACCGGCGACGGATTGTCACGTCGGCGATCGAGCATTCGTCGGTGATGGCGCCGATGGCTGATCTCGAAGCTCGCGGCTTTGAGGTAATTCGAATCGCGCCGGATCGCGACGGCCGCGTCAATCCGGAGAAGGTCGCGGCGGCGATCGATAACGGTGTCGCGCTGGTGACGATCGGGCTGGTCAACGCTGAGGTCGGGACGATCATGGACGTCGGGGCGGTCGCGCGAAAAGCGACGCGAGTGGGCGCGCTGTTTCATTTGGACGCGGCGCAGGCGGCGGGCCGAATCAAGCTGCGGGTCGAAGAACTGAGCTGCGATCTGATGACGGTGAGCGCGCACAAGATTGGCGGTCCGGCCGGTTGCGGAGCGCTGTTCGTGCGGCCGAGAGCGCGCGTCGCACCGAGCATGCTGGGCGGTCCGCAGGAGAGCGGGATGCGCGCGGGCACCCCGAATCTGATCGGAGCGATCGGTTTCGGGGTCGCGGCGGCTGAGGTGTCGGGCGCACTGGAGGACGAACGCGCGCGAATCGCGGTGCTGGGCGACGCACTGCTGGAACATCTGAGCGCGGCGATTCCCGGCGTGCGTCTTAACGGCGCGCGCAATGGACGCGTCGCGAATACGCTTAACCTGACATTTCCCGGCGTGCTTGGTGAGAGCATGTTGATCGCGCTCGACCTTGAGGGCGTGGAAGTTTCGATGGGATCGGCCTGTGCGGCGGGAGCGGTGGAGCCGTCGCACGTGCTGACGGCGATGGGCCGCAGTGCGGCCGAGGCGCGCAGTTCGCTGCGTATCAGCGCGGGCTGGAGCACGACCGCCAACGATATTGCGCACGCGGCGGAAATTATCCCGCGGGTGTGGCGGCGGGTGGCGGGCGCCGAGCCGGCCTTCGATGCCGAGGCCCTGCGATGAGCGCGCGGGTGCTGGTGGCGATGTCGGGCGGGGTCGATAGCTCGGTCGCGGCGGCACTGCTGTGCGAGCAGGGCTACGAGGTCGTCGGTGTCGCGATGCGGCTCACGGCGGAAGCATCGCCGTCGAGTGCCGTGCGGCGCGCGACGTGCTGCTCGCATGAAGATTTCGAGGACGCGCGGCGAGTGGCCGAGCGGATGGATTTCCCATTTTACGTGATCGATCTGCGCGCCGACTTCGCGGCGCGGGTGGTGGGCAACTTCGTCTCCGAGTATCTCGGCGGGCGTACGCCGAATCCGTGCGTGATGTGCAATCGCGAGATCAAGTTCGACCGCCTGTGGAGCCGCGCGCGCGCGCTGGAGGCGGACTTCGTTGCCACCGGCCATTATGCGCAAATCGAGCGCGACGCGGGCGGCCGGTTCCATTTGCGGCGCGGGATCGACAGCACCAAGGACCAGTCGTACTTCCTGTTCACGCTCGGGCAGAGCGAACTCGCGCGCACGCTCTTTCCGCTCGGTGCGATGACAAAGAGCGAAGTTCGCGAGCGGGCGCGTGCCTTGGGACTTGCGAATGCCGACAAGCCGGAGAGCCAGGAAATATGTTTCGTGCCCGACGGCGACTACGCGAGTTTCGTCGAACGGGCGGTGGCGCCGGCGGAGATTCGCCGCGGGAGCGTGGTGACGGCGGACGGGCAGGCGCTGGCGAGTCACGGCGGAGTACATCGATTTACGGTGGGCCAGCGGCGCGGACTGGGAATCGCGGCGGGCACGCCGATGTACGTCAGTGAAATCCGCGCGGCGACTGGCGAGGTGGTGGTCGGCCCGCGCGATCAATTGAACGCGGCAGGGCTGGTCGCGGGGCAGGTGCGGATGGTCGATCCGGTGTGGTTCGAGAGTGGCGAGGTCAGGCTCGAAGTGAAGATTCGCTACCGCCATCCGGCGCTGCCGGCAAGGCTGAGGATGCTTACGGGCGAGCGCGCCGAGATTCGTTTCGAGCATGGTGGGCCGGCGGTGACGCCGGGACAGGCGTGCGTATTTTATCGCGGTGACGAAGTGCTGGGCGGCGGCTTTATCGAACGGGCGGTCGAGGCCTAGGACGCCGATGCGTTTCGCGATCGCCACGCTGGGCTGCAAGGTGAATCAATACGACTCGGCGATTATCGAGTCGCGGCTGGGCGCGCTCGGCATGGAGCGCGGCGAGTTCGACGAGCCGGCCGACGTTTATATCGTCAACACGTGCACGGTGACCGACCGCGCGGACGCGGAAAGTCTGCGGCTGGCGCGGCGCGCGCGCCGCTTGAATCCTCACGCGCGCGTGATCATGACGGGATGTCTGGCGCAGGCGAGTCCGGAAAAGCTGGCGGTTGCGGCGGAAGTCGATTCGATCGTGGGACTCGGGCGCGCGGGCGATCTCGAGCGGGCGGTGAACGGCGTCGCGCATGAGCGCGTGATGGTCTCGAACCTGCGCAAGGAGCGCGCCGCGATTGAACTCGCGCCGGTCGCGCTCGAGGGGCATACGCGGGCCTTTCTGAAACTGCAGGAGGGCTGCGATCAGTTCTGCACCTTTTGTATCGTGCCGATGTCGCGGGGGTTATCGCGCAGTGTGGAACCGCGCCGCGTGATGGACGCGATCGACGGAATGTACGAGCGGGGTTTCAAGGAAGTAATTCTGACGGGAGTGCATCTGGGGGGCTACGGAAAGGACCTGGAGCCGGCAATCGCGCTCGAAGAGTTGCTTGAGATGATCGCCGAGCGATCGCCGATCGGGCGAGTGCGGATAAGCTCGCTCGATCCGGAAGAGCTGAGCGATCGGATCATATCGATCGTCGCGCGGAGCGGAAAATTCTGTCCGCACTTCCATCTGCCGCTGCAGGCCGGAGAGGACGCGGTGCTCGCGCGGATGCGGCGCCGATACACGGTCGAGCATTATCGGGAACGGGTCGCGCGGATTCTCGAAGCGATGCCGGAGGCGGCGATTGGTACCGACCTGATCGTGGGGTTTCCGGGCGAGTCGTCGCGTCAGTTCGAGGAATGCTTTAAGTTTGTCGAGAGCCTGCCGCTGGCCTACTTCCACGTGTTTCCATACTCGGTACGGGCGGGCACGACGGCAGCGAAGTTTGGCGAGCAGGTGGCGGCGGGCGAGATCAAGCGGCGGGCGGCGGCGATGCGCGAACTGGGCGAGCGCAAGCGCGGTGAGTTTGCCCGGCGCATGGTTGGAACGAAACTTCGAGTGCTGCTTGAGGAACGGACGGCAGGGCGGCTCACGGGTTACAGCCGCAACTACGTTCGGGTGCTGACGGATGGGCCCGAGGAACTGACAAATTTTGAAGTCGAGGTGGAGGCATCGGTTGTTCAGGGTGCTGCAGTGGCTGGCCAGATTACTCGGACGTTCGACACGCCCCGCGGCGCCGCAACAGGCTACACGGCCTGAGAGTGATAGCGCGGGGCTGGCGCGAATCCTGGAATATACGTTCCAGCGGCCGGAATTACTGGAGACGGCGTTGACCCATCCGAGCGCCGTAACGGCGGGCGAACCCCATTACGAGCGACTCGAGTTCCTGGGCGATGCGGTGCTGGATCTGGCGATAGCGGACCTCTTGATGCGGCGCTTTCCGGAGGCCAAGGAAGGCTCGCTGTCGAAGGAGCGTGCGTCGATCGTCAACGGGCGGACGCTGGCGGTGAAGGCGATCGAGATTGGTCTCGGGCGCGAGATGCGGCTGGGCAAGGGCGAGGAGAAAAGCGGCGGGCGCGACAAGACGTCGATTCTCGCGGCGGCGTTCGAGGCGGTGATCGGCGCGATATATACCGATGGCGGACTGGATCCGGCGCGGCGGGTGGTCGAGCGGCTGTTCGTGGACGATATCGGCGGCCCGGCGGCGGAACGCGACTACAAGACGGAATTGCAGGAGATCGCGTATCGGCGATTTCGTTCGCAGCCGGTTTACGAACTGGTGTCGGCGCGGGGGCCCGATCATGCCAAGCGCTTCACCACCCGAATCCGGATCGCGGGACGCGAACTCGGAGTGGGCGAGGGCGGCAGCAAAAAGCAGAGCGAACAGGCGGCGGCACGTGCGGCGCTGGGCAGGATCGATCAGGATCGACTTGAGCAATAACATTCATCGTGCAGGCTTCGTGACGATCGCGGGGCAGACCAATGTTGGCAAATCGACGCTGCTCAACTGTCTGGTCGGCCAGAAGGTGGCGATCGTAACGCCGCGGCCGCAGACCACGCGCCGGCGCATCCTGGGAATTCGCAATGACGCGGACGCGCAAATGATCCTGATCGATACGCCGGGACTGCACGAGGCGCGTCGCGAGCTCAATCGCCATATGGTTCAGACGGCGCGCCGGTGCCTGACCGAGGGCGAAGTGATCGTCGCGGTGATCCCGGGAAACGCCAAGTTCAGCGCGGCGGATCGCGCGATGGTGGCCGAGTTGGCCGAATTGGGCCGGCCGGTAGTGATCGCGCTCAACAAAATCGATCTCTCGACGCGCGAGCGGATGATGCCGCTGGTGCAGGAGATTCACGACGCGATACCGGCGGCCGAGATAGTGCCGGTCAGCGCGCTCAAGGGCGAGAATGTTGACGAGCTGGTGCGCGTGATCAAGCCGCTGCTGCCGGAGAGTCCGGCGCTGATGCCGGGCGACGAGTACACTGATCAGACCGAGCGGATGATCGCGGAAGAGATCGTGCGCGAGAAGATTTTTTTGGCGATGCGCCAGGAAGTGCCGTTTTCGACCGCAGTGCAGGTCGAGCAATTCGTCGAGGAAACCGATCGCAACCTGGTGAAGATCGCGGCGCTGATAATCGTCGAGCGCGAGTCGCACAAGGGGATGATCATCGGGGCAGGCGGGCGACAGCTCAAAGAAATCGGGACGGCTGCGCGGCTCGAACTCGAAGAGATCCTGGGGCGGCGCGTGTTCCTCGAAACGCGGGTCAAGGTCGAGCGTGGCTGGACGGGCGATCCGCGCAGGCTGAAGGAGATGGGCTTTTAGGATGGCACGCCGAGGCAAAGTGGGCGCCGCCGCGAACCCGATCGCGACCGCCGCGCATGGACTGCCGGTGGTGGTGCTGGTGGGGCGGGCGAACGTCGGGAAATCGACGCTGTTCAACCGTATTGTGCGGCGCGGGCGGGCGATCGTGAGTCCGATCGCGGGGACCACGCGCGACCTCAATATGGGACGCGCGGTTCACGAAGAGCGTGAATTCGTGGTGATCGATAGCGGCGGACTGGAACTGTACGCGCGCGAGCATACCACCGAGCGCGCGGTGGAAGAGGCCTTGCGCGCGGTGGCCGAAGCGGACGTGGTGGTCTTCGTGATTGACGGGCGCGCGGGAATCGCGAGCGGCGACAACGAGGCGCTCGCGCTGATTCGCGAGACCGGGCGGCCGACGATCGTGGCGGTGAACAAAATCGATCGCCCGAGCCATGAAGCGGCGGCTGCGGACGCATACGCGCTAGGGGTGCCGAGCGTGACCTTCGTCTCAGCGGCGCATGGGCTGGGCGTCGGCGAACTGCTCGATGCGATCGTGGAGCAACTACCGGCGCGCGAGGCCACGCCCGAGACTCTGCCCGATTTGCGCCTTGCGTTAATCGGCCGACCAAACGTGGGCAAGTCGTCGCTGCTCAATCGGCTGGCCGGCTTCGATCGCGCGATCGTTGACGACCGGCCGGGAACGACTCGCGACCCGGTGGACGTGCGCCTGAGCGCGGACGGACGCGACGTGCTGCTGATCGATACCGCCGGCATTCGCCGCCCGACCAGGGTCGAGGGCGACCTCGAACACCATTCGGTAGGCCGCGCGATCGAGGTGATTCGACGGGCCGAAGTACTAGTGCTGGTGATCGACGCGACCGAGGGAATCACCGACCAGGACGTGCGGCTCGCGCGGTTGGTGGAGAGCAACGATCGCGCGATGGTGATCGTGTGCAACAAGTGGGACGCGGCGGCGAAGCTCGACAAACATGTGCCCGGATTCGTGCGCGACACTTACCGGCGCTATCCGTTTCTTGATTTCGCGCCGATGGTGTTCACCTCGGCGCTGACCGGCGACGGCGTGGAGAATATCCTACCGGCGGCGATTCGGGCCGGGGCGTCGTGGCATTCGACTTTCCAGACCGCGCTGTTGAATCGGATACTGGCGGAGACGATCGCGGAGCTGGATCCGCCGTTGGTCGGACGGCGCCGGCTGAAATTGATGTATGTGACGCAGGTCGGCAGCGCGCCGCCGCGGCTGGCCTTCTTCACCAACCTCGAGCACGACATCCCGGCGCACTTCATCCGGTTTCTCGAAGGGCGCTTTCGCGTCGCGTTGGGATTGGAGTGCGTGGGCACGCCGCTGCGACTGGAATTTCGGCGCACGGGCCGATCGTGGGCGGAATCGCGCCAGGCGCGCGGGACCGCCGATGCGCCGCCGGCGAGCGGCAGCGAGGCACGACCGCGTCGTGGCCGCGCCACGGCGGGCGCGCGCGTCCGCAAGAAAGTCTGAATACACATTATCGAGAGCAAAATCGCGCCGGCCCGATACGTCGGGGTCGCGCGCGGGGAACGCAAGCGCCTGCTGAGGCGCTACATCGAGCGCGCCGCGCGTGTGCCCACATATATGCGGTGTCGATCGCGTCCGGTCTGGAGAAGCTACCGGCGGCGCTCGATCAGATCGAAAGATCGATTCCCGGATTCACACCCCAGTCGACGCATAGGGGTGGCTCATTCCGGTGCACGGATCCTCGCGCGCTTCTGGCGCAAGCAGTTGTCCACGGCGGCCTTGAGATGGTGGCGATTAGCTTGTAGTACACTACAACGATCCAGCCGCGAGGCTCGTCGAAAAAAGGGGCGGCGGCGATGACGCGATTCGGTGTCATCGGCGCGGATCGTGACGGAGGTTACGCGGATGAAAATTGGTTTTTTTGCGGTGGGAATCGCGGATACGGCACGGCCGGAAATGATCACGGCGATTGCGACCAACGCCGAACGTCTTGGTTTCGCGACAGTGTGGGCGCCCGAGCACGTCGTGCTGCTGGAAAATTTCGCCTCGCGCTATCCGTATTCGGGCGATGGCAAAATACCCATTCCGACTACTACGCCGCTGCTCGATCCGTTCGTCGCGCTGACCTATGCCGCCGCGCATACCAGCCGGATCCGCCTCGCGACTGGAATTTGTATCCTGCCCGAGCGCAATCCATTGGTACTCGCCAAAGTCGCGGCATCACTCGACTATCTGAGTAATGGGCGCTTTGCACTGGGTATAGGCATCGGTTGGCTCGAAGAGGAATTCAAGGCGATTGGGGTGCCGTGGGCAAGGCGAACGGAACGGACGCGCGAGTATGTAGAGGCTATGCGCAATCTGTGGGGCGATGAGCGCAGTAGCTATAGCGGTGAGTTCGTCAACTTCGAGAATGCGCGGAGCTTTCCCAAGCCGGTACAGGGGCGAGGGCTGCCAATTCTTGTGGGCGGACAGACGGAGCCTGCGCTCAGACGTGCGGCTGCATACGGCGACGGCTGGTGCGGATTTAATCTGACGCCGGAAGAAACCGCGAAGAAAATCGCGCGTCTGCGCGAGTTAATGAAAGACGCCGGGCGAGTCCCGGACAATTTTGAATTTTCAATGTCGCCGCCGGCTGCCGCCACTGCGGCCGAACTCAAGCGCTATCGCGACGCGGGTGTCGATGAGCTCTACCTTTCGCCCGTATTGCAGAAGCCTCCGGGGAGTATCGCGGAACTCGAGCGGATGCTCGAAAGCTTTGCACGGGAGTGGGTTGAGCCCGCGGCGAAACTATAACGTGGGAGCGCGCGCCGCGAGGCCAATCAAGTCAGGGGAGAATGCCGATGGTAAAATTCATCATTTGCGCAAGGCGCAAGGCGGGGCTGACTCGTGCAGAATTCAGTAACTACTGGCGCAATCAGCATGGCCCGCTGGTGAGGAGTGTTCCGGAGTTCATGCGGCACGTGCGCAAGTACGTGCAGTGCCATCTGGTCGCAGGTGCGGCGCCCTTCGGCGGCGAGCCGGCGTATGATGGTGTTGCGGAGTTATGGTTCGACGACCCGGAGGAGATTACGCGGGCCTTCAACGAACCCAGGTATCTCGAGATCATTCGTCCGGATGAGTTGAAGTTCGTTGACATCACGAACTGTATATCCTTCATCACAGAGGAAGTTCCGATGGCGTAGGCTGACGCAGCCGCGCGCCACGAATAATCGAACTGAGTAGTCGCGGCCGGGGCCGGCCGCGACTACGGTCGAAACTACGCAATCACGAAGCGGAATGAGTCGTCTTTTCGGACTATTTTGCCGGGCGCCGGCATCGCGAAATGCGTTCCGAAGACCAAGGTCTTGCCGTCGGCGTAGCGCTCGCAGAATGCACGCCGCGTCTTCTTCGCCATCGGCCCGTCATTGTCGAAGTTGTCGTCCCATTCGGGATAACAGCATTGAACTGGATGATGCATCAGGTCGCCAGTGATGACGGCGTCTTGGCCCTGGGATGCAATCCGAATCGCGAAATGGCCGGGTGTGTGGCCGGGCGTCGATTCGAGCCATACCTCGTCGGTCACGCGATGTCTTTCGTCAACCAGATCGACCCGTCCCTCGGCCATCACGGGACGAACCGAGTCGTCAACCGGATCCTTGAAGAAGGGGTCCTCGCTGCGCGAGAAGAAATCCCATTCGGTGCCGCCGATTAGATACTTCGCGTTGGGGAACGTCGCGACCCATTTGTCATCCTTGAGCATCGTGTTCCAGCCGACGTGGTCGATATGCAGATGGGTGCAGATGACGCGGTCGATTGATTCACGCGGATAGCCAAGCTTGCGCAGGTCTTCCAGGAACGGCAGTTGCAGCTTGTTCCAGGCCGGATTCGAGCGCACTTTGTCGTTGCCGATACAGGTATCGACGATAATGCGCTTTCCCTGTGACTCGATCACCAGCGAATGGATACTCATATTGAGCTTTCCTTTTTCGTCGGAGAAGGTCGGATAGAGCCAATCGCGTTCTTTCTTGATATTTTCGCGGGTCGCATCAGGCAAGAGAAAGGTGCCGTCCCACGGACCTTCCGATTCAACAATACGGGAAATCTTTACGTCACCGATATTCCATTGGTTCACGCTGTCAGCTCCTTGATCGAATGAAGCACGACTCACGGTCCGCGCCGAGGTTTTATCTAGCTTGCTTATGACTATGCGAGCAAGTGCATGGTCGCGGGCTGGATCGTAGCGGGCGGATTCGATTGCGAGAGACCAACGAAAGGGGGCGTTTGCGGAGCGTCGCGTGCGGTAGTAAATGCAGGAGGGAAACGCGTATCAGGTGCGCGTGCTAATGGGAGGTTCAGATGTTGAAGATTGGCTTGATGCAGGATTTTCGCAACCCGCGCGAATGGCGCAGACCCAATCCCGAACTCTACCGGGCGATCCTCGACCAGATCGTTCGGGCTGAGGAACTTGGTTACGATAATGTCTGGCTGACCGAGCATCATTTCGCGGAGGACGGCTATAATCCGTCGCTGATGCCCACCGCCGCGGCAATCGCGACGCGCACCCACCGCATCCGGATAGGTACCTTCGTGCTGCTTTTGCCATTTCAGCATCCGGTGCGAGTGGCCGAAGATGCGACTTGCGTTGATATCTGGTCGAACGGCCGCTTTGATCTCGGCGTCGGACAGGGCTACTCCTACAAGGAGTTCAACGCGCTGTGCATGAAGCGGGAGGAACGATCCGCACGCTTCGCCGAAGGGGTCGAGATACTGAAGAGGCTGTGGACGGAGGAGCGCGTCACGTTCGACGGAAAATTCACGAAGATTAAGGAGTTGACGCTCGCCCCGCGGCCGGTGCAGACCCCGCATGTGCCGCTGTGGCTCGGAGCGCGGACCGAAAAGGCGACGCGGCGCGTGGCCCGCCACGGAGGTCATCTGCTGGCGACGATTGGGCCGGATCCGGCGCCGTGGTATCTCGACGAACTGACCAAATGCGGGCGGAAACCGAGTGACTATTCAATCGCGCAATTGCGGTTGGTGTATGTCGCAAACTCCGAAGATCGGGCGTGGGAAGATACGCAAGAACATATCTTCAGCATGATGGAGTTTTACGGCGACATCCTGGCCGAAGCGAATGACGCACCGGGTGACAAGGAAGTATTTCAGTTCAAGTCGCCGCGTGAGCTTCGCCATTCGCCGATGGGCAAGGCGATGATGATCGGAACGCCGGACCAGGTGGCGCGGAAATTGGAAAAGTTTCGCAAGGACTTCGTTTGCACCCATTTGATATTGAGCACCCAACTGCCCGGACTTGATCCGAAAAAGGGGACCGCGTCGCTGGAGCTTTTCGCCAAGGAGATAATGCCGTCGTTGCGAAATTCCTGAGGTCACCGGCGGCGGCGCACCAATTATGATCTCACGCGGAAGACGCGCGGATCATGATCGATTGAAGCGGGCTAATCAGCGGGGACGGGTGGCTATATGAATGCGATCGAGCCGGAAATCGTTGCGCTGTGCAAAAAGCTAATCGCGATACCGAGCGTGAGCGGGGCGGGTACGCGGCAGATCGCCGAATTCTGCGCGAGAGAAATCCTGGCGCCACGCGGAATCGAAGCGCGCACCATTTCATCGCCGAAGGAAGGACCAGACCAAGTCAACCTGGTGGCGTTCGTCGCGGGAGCGCGACACACGGTCGCGCCGCTGCTGCTGAATACCCATCTCGACACGGTGCCGCCGGGCGAACCAGCGCTGTGGACCGAGTGCGGCGGTGAACCATTCGAGGCGTCCATCAAGGGCGATCGCATTTACGGTCTCGGGGCGGCGGACACCAAGCTGGATTTTCTGGCGAAGGCGATCGCACTGGGGCGGCGCGGCGAAGGCGATCGCGATCGCGATGTGTGGCTGGTGGGTAGTTTCGGCGAAGAGCATGGGCTGGTTGGGGCGAAGGAGCTGGCGACGAGCAACGTGATTCCGCGCGGGGCAATCGCGATGGTTGGCGAGCCGTCGCAATTGAAGGTGGTAACGGCGCACAAGGGCCTGATGGCATTCGAACTGACTATTCACTTCAGTCCGGTTCGAACTGACAAGGAGATTGAAGGCCGTAAAATTATGTTTACCGGCAAGGCAGCGCATTCGAGTACACCAGCGCTGGGCGAAAACGCGATCGCAAAGGCGCTGGAGGCCATCGGCGCGCAAATGAAGTCACAAGTCATTTCGATTGACGGAGGTGACGCCGTAAACAAGGTTCCCGCGCGATGCGAAGCGGTTGTCGCGGCCGATACAGCGACGAGGTTCGACAGGTCTGTCACGGAAACGGTCAAACGCGTTACCCATTTTATCCCGGCGGAGGCGATCGAGGCTCTCAAGCAATTTGTTCGTGCTCTGCGCGGATTCGCTGATGCTCGCGGACCCGCGGAAGCGGATTATGCGGCGCCGACACTCACTTCAAATCTCGGTGTGGTGCGCACGAGCGATGATGCGGTCGTCGTTGAGTTTGAGCTACGGCCGCCGCCTTCGTTGGCGCTGGACGCGGTTCGCGATGGTATCAACTCAGTGGTCGCCCGGATCGCGGATAGCGCCCCCGCTCTGAAGCCGCGGCTCGTCGAAAAACGCGCAAACCCCGGATTTCGCAGTGCGAATGGGAGTGAGGCACTGGAGATGGCGATGGGAGCGTTGGCGCGTGCACAGCTTCCGCTGGAGACCGGCGTGAAGGCGGGATGCACGGAAGCCGGCGTCTATGCGGCTGCGGGTCTTTATCCGATTGTCTTCGGGCCGGGACCTTCGACTGGCGTGATTCATGCTCCAAATGAGTATAACCTGCTTTCCGATGTTGAAGGCGCGATACGCTTTTACAGCGCTCTGCTCGAGTAAGCGCGTGAGTTTCTGGCGCGACTAGCCAGTCGGATGGTTAGTAGTGGAGCCGCTAAGTTCGGCGATGTTCACCGCATTGCAGGCAACGGGAAGGCTAGGGAAGAAGGACTGCGTCGAGGTGTTCGCCCTCGTGAACGGACAGCGCCTTGAGAATGTCTGGACTGACTATCATGCGCCGGTCTTCGACGACCGCGTTCGCCTGCATTGCGCGATAGCCATTTGCTCCATCTTGGGCGATCAGGTGTAACCGAGCCGTGGCCAGATCCGGTTCACCGGCGACGACTCTGATAGAGCGGAAGTCCTTGACTGGTACGAGATCCTCGATAAGCGCACCGTAATACGGCCCAGCGTCGAAGGGATCGATTTGCTGCAGGAATTTCATTCCAGCTTGCTCGAGCAGATGGACCGCCCCGCGGCTGTATTCCGCGACCTGCCCGAGCGATTGGGTAACCTCCTGGGGCAACAGGAACGTATAAAGCGGCGATTCGGGGAAGAGGGCGCGGATGAACTCTTTATCGTGACTCGATAACACGTCGGCGTCGCGATAGGAGAGGCCGGTAACCAGACCACCGTAGTAGTCCCAGAATCGATTGCCGTGATTTGGCGTTGCGGGCGCGAGCATTTCGGCAATAAGGTTTCGCTCGAAGCGTGCGCGATGCCGGGCGATGTACAGGAATCGCACCCACGAAATTTGCCTGCCGATCCGGGCTGGATGGCCGCGCGACGCAGTATCGACAATCAGGCCGCCAAGTTCGGAGGGTCCGTCCATCGAATAGCGCAAACGCAGAAACGGGTGACGGAACATGCGCTGTAGCGATTGTGAGTAACGCTCGTCGGTATCCATCTCGAAGTAGTAATGAGGGGAATCGGGAGTGCCGTGCTTGCCGATGATCATAGAGGCGGCGACGATTCGGTTGGTGGCCAAATCCTCGGCGCAGAAAATATAGATAGTGTTGGCGTGGCGTCGAAGGGTACCGGCGAAAGATTTTGCCGAGCGCTCGAGCGCATCGGCGAGTTCGGACGAATCGGTGGGCAGGTTAATCGAGTCGAGTTCGCGCGCCAGGTGAAGAATCTGGCGATGATCCCGCGGGACTGCCTGCCGTATGAGGAACGAGGGCTGCATTGGAGTTGGATTACATGCTAACACCGCGTCGGCCCGCGAAAAATGGAAATATCACGACGGCGGATCTGGTCATGGATGAGATCGGTCGCATCAGGGTTGCGCGGGGAAGAGGTTTTGATAGCTGCGAGCGGCACGAAAGGCAGCCACAGACGGGCTGGAGGGCAGTTCTTCGGACGGTCCCAGATCGAGGATCATGCACTTGATTGAGCCGCCGCCCTTGGCGAGGAACTCGCTCACGTCGATTAGCACCGGCTCGACGGCGCGTTCCTGAAGCTGGCGGCACAGGTCGGCGCTTACCCCGTGCGGCATCAGCAGGAAGAGTCGGCCGTCGTGCTCGATTTGAAATGAGTTTGCGGCGTATAGCGCCGCATCGGCGGCGGGCAGTGGGAGCAGATTCACGCCGAATGCGGCGCGCAGGACTTCGCGCGATCGCGGCGCCAGGCCTTCCATGTAAGCGAGGAGGAATTCGCGCCGTCGGCCGAATGAACAGAGGACAGTATCGCCGTGGTAGTGGGCCTCGAGGGTCAATTCGAGGGGAAGTATGGTCCTGCTGCCGGCAATCCTCGTGAGTTCGTCGAGCGCGGTCGCATCCGAGCGAAATCCGTAAATCCGTTTCCAGGGCGGGAGGCCGAGGCGCGGCACGAAGCGCTGCCGTTCGATTCGGCCGTGCGTAAAGAGCATGTAGTCTCCGGCGGGAAAGAAATCGGCCTCGCCCTCGAAGCGCGCCTGAATGTCGCTGGTAGCTAAGCCGAGTGAGCGGAGGAAAGGCCGATAAACCTCACGCTCCGGCGCGCGGGTGGGCAAGAGGTTGGCGAGATGAAAGGTTTTGCGATCGGCGGGGGGTCCTTCCAGCGGATAGAGGAAGCCGGCGTTGGCGGGATAGACCAGACCGGACAAGTGCTCGTGCGGTTCGACCACCAGCACCTCCGTGCTGTATGCGAGCAGGGTCTTCGCCATCGAATGCCATTGTTGGCGCGCGCGCGGCGCATCGACGGTTTTTTTTATCCCCACGACGTTACGGGTGTGAGGATTGGCGCCGCCTCTAACAGAGAAGTAGCGCGGGTCTCCCATCAGGATGGTGCGTGACATCTTATGTGATCATTGACTATGCCGGCCAATGGAGTCTAGACAGATCGAGAGTGCGCGATAGCGGAGGGCCTTCGAATTATGAGTGCAAACGATCTCGAAAAGCGAATCACGGTACTCGAAGATATTGAGGCGATTAAGCAGTTGAAGGCGCGATATTGCGCGATCTGCGATGACGATCACAATCCCGACCAGATTGCGACGGTGTTTGCGGAAGATGGGATTTGGGAGGGCGGCGAGTTCGGCAAGGCGCAGGGGCATCAGGCGATTCGCAAGCTGTTCGAAGGGTTCCGGCAGTTGATCAGCTTTTCGCAGCACAACCTGATGAATCCGATTATCGAGGTCAAGGGCGATCGCGCGAAAGGCACGTGGTACTTGATGGGGCCGTTCACATTTCGTGAAAAGAACGACGCCAAGTGGTTGGCAGCGGCCTACGAAGACGATTATATAAAGGTGAACGGGGAATGGAAGTACCAGCACCTGCGCGCGATTATCAGGATGGCGGCGCCGTACGCAAAGGGCTGGGCCAACAAGGTTTAGAATGCGGTCGCGCCAAATAGTGCGAGCGATAGTTACATCCGCCGAAGCGCATTAGCAAGTTCGGGTGGGCGGCCGACGATCGATGTACCTCATACGCCGTCACGCGAGGGCCATTAGAAAGAGCTCGGAGCGGGCCTTGTCGGTCACGATTTGCTTTCCGCTGGCGAGGCAGGTGCGCACGCGTTTGATGCCGTTCTTCTCGAAGACTTCAATCGACGAAACTTCCTCACCCAGGCGCAAGGTGACGCGGCGTTCGCGCAAGTGATAGATGAGCGTTTCAACGATCTCGGCATCAACGAAGTCGAGCAGGCGAGGGCGCACATAGGCCAGTGTTACGCGCACGCCGAGTGCGGCAAACAGGCTCGCGTATTCGCAGCCGATGACGCCGGCGCCGATCATCGCCAGGGTGCCCGGAAGTTCGTCGAGTTCCATCACGTCGTTGCTGGAAAAGACCGAGCGGCCGTCGAGCGGGGTGCGGTCGTCGCGTTGCAAACAACAGTATCGCCGGATTGTCGCAGTCGCGGTCAAAACGCTGATCTACGGCGTCATCACACTGTTGCTGGGCTTCCTCGAACGAACACTGGAAGCGCTGCATCGGGAGCATACATTGCACGAGGCGGAGCTCTACGTAATAGATCACGCGAGTATATATCGGTTGTTCGCATGGTCGCTCGGAATAAGCCTGGTGTTCGCGCTCTACTTCGCCTTATTCGAGATCAGCGAACGGCTGGGAGCGGGGAAGCTGTGGGGACTATTTTTCGACTCTCCCAGAGCGGTTGGCGATCGGCACGCGAGCGCCAATGCCGGCAACGACGCGAACTAGAACCGCCGGCTAATGCGACGAAGTTTAGATCTCTACGACAAGGGCGCGCGGGCGCATTTAGTTCAGGTGTGAAGCCAATACTCATTTGGTTTTATCCGTGCGATTAGCGATTGACTTTATCAGTTAGTGTCTTGATGGTCTCCCGCAACTGCGGATCCTCGGGAGTGAGCGCATAGAGGCGCTGGGCATAGGTCAACGCCTCGGCAGGTTTTCCGGTCTCATCGCAAATGCTCACAAGTGCGGCGAGTGAATCGTGATCGTAGGGATGTGTAGTGAGGTTGCGTTCGAGCGTATCGATGGCTTGGACGGTCTGGCCGTTGTCATTTAGCGCGATTGCGTATACGTATGCGTACCGGGTGTTTGCGGGATCCAATCGAGCGGCAGCGGCAAACAGGGCCAGCGCTTTTTGGCCTTCTCTCTGACGCACCATCAGGAGACCGAGGGTGTGCTGTAGCGAGGCGTCGTTGGGCGAACGGCGGATAGCATCCTCGAGGATTTGTTCGCCCTCGGCGTCCCGGTCCTGTCCGCGATAAAGGTCGGCAAGATTGATGGCGGCCGGGGCAAAGGCGGGGTCGAGTGACAATGCGGTTTTGAGTTCGGCCTCGGCACGGCCGAAGTGCTTTTCCCGCGCATAGAGCGACCCGAGATCCAGATGTGCTTCGGGTCTATCGGCGTTTAATGACTGAGCGGCGATGTACTCGTCGGTAGCGCTGGCCAGGGCGTCCGCGTCGTTGGCTGGGAAGGCGCCGGAGGGCGGTCCGGCCAGCACCTCGGCAGTCTCGATGCGAACCGAGCGCACGGGATCGCTCAGCAGGGGCGCGAGCGTCATTGCGGACGCCGCAGGGTCGGAGTTGGCAAGTGCGCGGGCGGCGGCACTCCTGACCAGCGGCGACGGGTCGGTGATCCCGTCGCGAATCGCGGCATCGATTGGAGATGGTGCGAGGTTGGAGAGCATCGATAGGGCGGTGGCCCGGGCAATCGCGGGCTGAGCGCGATCGGAGGCGAGCGCGGTGAGCGATTGCGGTGCTTCCGGCGTCTCCTGGGTTCCGGCCTCAAGTGCGGCAGCAAAATGCTGAAAGCCGACTGGCGTTCGTCCGTACCATTTTTCGATCGCATCCGCAGCCCACTGGGCTGGTTTCTCCTGGTGACAATTGGTGCACGCATTGGGTGTCCCGAGTTTGACTGACAGGTCCGGGCGAGGGATGCGGAGGCTATGATCGCGGCGCGCATCGATCACCATATAGGTGCGCGTGGGCATGTGACATTCGACGCATCGCGCACCGGGCGATCCCATCTGATGAAAGTGATGTTTCGACGAATCGTAGCGCGGAGCGGAATGGCACTGCAGACAGACGCCGTTGCCGTCGGCGCGGAGCTTGAGGTTATGAGGTTCGTGGCAATCGCTGCAGGTGACACCGGCGTGGTACATTTTGCTCTGGACGAAGGAGCCGTACTCATAGACTTCGCCCTTGATTTGGCCGTCCGGAAAATAGAGTTCCTGATCGAGTAGCGCAACGCGATAATCGTCGCCGAGCGGTTGACCGTGGACGAAGTCTTCGCGGATGGCGCCGCGACGCGAATGGCAGCGGGCGCACATCTGGATTTCGCGCTCTGAGGTGCGTGGCGCGCTGCGCGCTGGACTGCCGGTGAGGGAATTTATCGACCAGTCGATTCCGTCGCGTTCGTTGAGGGCGATAGTCAATCCGTGATCGGCATCGAATTTACGCCATTCGCCCTGTTTGCGCGCCCACGCGTCATGATTCGAACCGGGCCCGTGGCACGCCTCGCAGGATACGCCGATCTCGGAATAGCTAGTGGCATAAGCGCGCGTTCGCAAGTTGTAGTTCTTGCGCAAATTAGTCGAGTGACAATCCGCACACATGTAATTCCAGGTCTGGTCGATAGCGGTCCAGTGGAGCGGATCGGAGGGCGAGGTGTTCTGGCCGGGATAGAGGAAGAACCAGCGCTGGCCTCCGCGCTCACGCGGGCGGCTGTCCCAGGCGATACCGAACGCCTGCAAGCGACCGCCGGGCATCGCGATGAGATATTGCTGCAGCGGATATACGCCAAAGGTGTATTTGATTTCGTAATCGTGAAGGGCGCCGTCGGGGCCGTTGGTGCGGACCATGAACTTCGAGTTACGGCGAAAGAAGGTCGAAACGACGCGATCGTTGGTCATACCGGCGTGGTTGAAATCGCCGAGGACCGAGGCGGTCGTTGCCGGCAGCATAGCCATTTGATGATGGGAGCCGCGCCATAGAGTACTTTCGCGTCGATGACAGTTCGCGCATTGAGCGGAGCCCACGAATTTAGCGGCCGGGGTGGAAGACACCGGGGTGGAAGACGTGTTCAACACAATCGGGAGACCAAGGGATTCGCGTGTCGATCGCGTCCAGAAGGCAACGCCGGCGATCGATAAGATTGCGATCGGGAGGAGCCACGCGAGGTGCCGGAATCTGTGAGTCGATCGCGGCTGCGACAGGGACGGTCGCGCAGGCGGCGCGAGGTCGCGATTTGGCGCCACATCAGCCCGCTTTCGTCCGGCCCTTTTTCTCTTACTCAAGCTCCAGCTCTTCCCGCCATGCGGCATACGATCAATTTCGAGATTGCCAAGGAGCGGACCGATGTGCGAAGGATCAATCAGATATCGACGATGCTACCATAGTGAATCTCAGTTCGAGAAGTATTATGCGCGGGATCGGTACGCTGCCCTTTTTGCTGGCCGCATTGCTGTTGGCAGCCTGTACGCAATCATTATCTTTCGCATCCGAGCAGGCCGCGGGTGAGGCGACCAGGTCCTGTGGACTACCGGCAAACTGACCCCCGCTCGAGCGCCAACAGCTTCAGACCAACCGGATGGATCGTGCGCGAAGGCTCGCAACTCTAACGCAGGCACTTGCTCGATGACCAATCGGAGCTGACGGAAACGACTGGTCCGACTACATCGCAAAGCAACACTCTGAAAAGACCAAGAGGAAGAGGTAGAGAAAATGAATAACTCGGCGAAAAACCTGAAGCTCGTGACCGGCTTCGCGTCGGTAATTCTGGCCGGATGGCTATTGGCGGGCTGCTCGCAGACCGCGGCACCGGCACCCAACATCATCGAGCGCGCTCAAGGAGAGACTGCGGCGCCGCCCCCGCCCAGCGGGTTTCTCGGCAGTGACTATTCTCTGATGACGCCACCCGCGGAGGGGAGCGATCAGAAAGCGATGCTCCGGTACGTTAATCCAAGCGTAAACTGGAGTAGCTACAATCAGATCATGATGGCGCCGGTTACCTTCTGGGCCGCCGATGATTCGAAAGTATCCGCCGCCGACCAGCAGGCTCTCTGCAACTACGCATACAACGAGTTTGTCAAAGTCCTCGGTAAGAACTTCATTCTCACGAGTCAACCCGGACCGGGGGTGATGAAGGTATCGCTCGCCTTGACCGATGCCACCTCGGCCGTCCCGGGCCTTCGCAGCATTTCCGTGTTAGTGCCGCAGGCGCGCGCGCTTAGTGCGATCAAGAAGTTGGCGACCGGCTCGTACGCCTTCGTGGGTTCGGCGCAGGGCGCCTTTAAGGCAAACGACTCCGTTTCGGGAGAGCTACTAGCCGCCGCGGTTGACAAGCGGGTCGGCGGTACGTCGATCAAAAACGTGGACGTGTTCCAGTGGGGTGATGCCGAAAACGCAATTGACTACTGGGCAGGCTTGACCGACCAGCGCCTGGTTGCGTTCGGCGTGCAGAGCAGTGGATCGAGGGCCGGCAACTGAGTATTCGAAACTTGCGTAATCGGTCCAGGCGGGAACGTCACCTGGTCCGATGGTGGTAACACTCCTTTTGCCGGCGGTAAGGGGACGGCATTGGAAGCCGGATTTCGCGTGCCGCGATCCTTCATTGGCCCGGTAAAGTGCCCGCCAACAAGATCGAAAATGGAATTGTCTCCGGACTCGACTGGTTTCCGACTTTCGTCGCCGCCATCCGCACCCAGGCCCGCCCCCCATCGCTAACGTCGTAACTAGTAGGTGAAAGCCGACGGACTAGAATATCGTGGATCAAATTCGCAAAGCGATCTCCGAGCGTCTGTTCCCACATCGGCACACCGCCTTGCTGGTCGCGATTGTGGCGTTGTTGGGGGTGCGCCCGTTAATCAGCGGCGCGGGGGCCGGTTCCGCAATGTACAGTGTAATGGCCATGCTTTTGCTGATGGTCGCGCTCTACACCATCCAGGTGGATGAACTACAAGGCGATCGGGAAGTACTCCTCAAGCAGCGGAAGAACCGTGGCGTCGTCGGATGGGTTCTCGCGATCATCGCGATCATTTTGCGCCTCGCGGAACTCGTGTCTCCAAACCATCAACTGGCTACCGCTACTTCAATTGTATGGCTGCTGTTTTTCATTTTTGTCACGCTGACGGAGTTGCGTGCGGTGCTCAAACAAAGAACCGTCACCAGCGAGACCATCAGCATGTCGATTTCCGTTTACCTGTTGATGGGACTGACCTGGGGTCTGCTCTTTATCATGTTGTTCGACTTTCAGCCGAACGCGTTCAGTTTTGGAAGTGCTCCGGTTCCGACCGATCAGCAAGTCACGCCGGTCCTGATTTACTTCAGTCTGACGACGTTGGCGACGGTCGGCTATGGCGATATCACTCCCGTGACCTTGCAAGCCCGCTATGCGGCGGTGGCCGAAGGAATCGCTGGTCAATTCTATCTGGCTATTCTGGTCGCGCGATTGGTAGGTGTGCAGATGAGTCAGTCCGCCAGTCAAAACGCGAAAAATTCATCGAGCGACTCCGAGTCCAAAGACTCAGCGGAATGCGACTGACTATATTCGCGAAGACGGCGCCTAAGGTGCCGCGCAGCTTTCGCCGCACAATGCGTTCACCCGCGTCGCATGCGTGCGCGCGGCAACTTATTCACGGTTTTTCAATTGCGCACTCTCGTTTAGTCCATATACCATCGCGGTCTTGGTCGTGCCCAATTTGATCCATTCCGCGCAATCCAGTTGGACGCGCTTGTAAAATTCTTCCGAGAGCTCGAGAGACTCCTTGTTTACCTCTTCGAGCCGATCGAATTTGCACTGAAAGGCGAACTCGCCCGATAGCGACTTCTCCAGCGCCCGGCTGCGCCAAATTGCGATCGTGGTCTTACCCTTGAAATGGTGCCCGAAGTGGATCACCCCCATCGTATTCTGGACTTCCTCGACCGCTACGTTATTAACCAGTGCCATCTTGGTTCGGGGCAGAATATTGATGTGTTTCAAGGTCGGAAATGCCCGCGTGATGTCTTCGACGCCGCGATCGAGCTCGATGTTCGGTGACGTCAGCACGCATCCGTGCGAATAGACGCTGCGCATCCCGCCCAGCCGATCGCGCTCGAGTAACAATTCCTCTTTGAACTTTATCTCGTCATGCCCACCTAATTGCGGACGCACGTCAACGGTGGCGGCGGACTTTAGTTCCGGGTCCCGGTATTTGAAAGTGAGCTCGTGGCCGGGGCGGGGCCATCCCTGATCGTAAAAAGTACGTTTACGTAAGATGAAATGATGGTTATAAAGATCGAACTGCGGCGTGTCATAAAAGAGCACTTCCCGCACCTGACTATCGAATGCGTGTGCGTCAACGTCCACCTTGAGTCCGAGTTTTTTGAGCGTCTTCGACGCCCTTTCCCAAAATTCGAGAAAGCCGTGTTTGCTCGTAAACCGATCGGGCTGCAGCAGGATTTTGTACTCGCGGTAATGTACTACGTCGCTGGCGAGATGCTGCGTCTCGGAATGCTTGCTGATGTGCTTGTCCATGGATCGAATTGCACCATAATCGTATTAACAAGGCGAGTAGTATATGAGCGGGCACGCGGTAAGGAATGCTCCGAACCTGACGGTGAATTTCGCTCCATCGACAATTTTGTCGTGTGGCTAACAGCCCCCTGTGTGGCCGAGGGCCGGATAGAACGAATAGAGGGGCGTCCCGACGGACGTCCCTCTATTTTTATCTGGTTTTATTGAGCGTCCAGATGCTCAATAATATTCCAGGCGACCAGAGAGAAATTGGAGTTCCCCTCAGGGAGAATTCCTTTCCGCTGTTGCTCCGCTCGGGTTCCGGGTCAGGACCCGACTCCCTTGTTGCCTTTGGTTCCCGGTGAACCGTCACCACGGCTCCCAGGCTTTTTGGTCAGATCGGCTACCTTGCCGTAATCGATGACTTGAGGTTCCCGGTATGGTTTTTTGTCGGCCGCTTTCCCACTCACCACCCGTTCCTCTGCCCAGTGCTGTCCAGATTGAAATTTCCTCATAGAAATAAACCTCTCTCTCGGCTTTTCAGCCGGCGCACGCCGGCAGCGAAAGCCCAGTGGCTGGTGCGAAATGTACGGTTAAATTCGGTCCGGTGGTGAGGCCGTAGTCGCAAATGATCGCGCCATTGATCGTTACACCACTGCCCAGACTGCAAGTGTAGCCACCATGCACCGATCCGAAGACAACGCTGGAATTATTGAGAAAGACTGATGGTGTCGTCGCCGGCGGATTAAATCCTGCTGGCTCGGTGGTCGTGGTTATCCAGACGTTCTGCGCCAACAGACCACCTGCCAGTACGATTTTCGCGCCGTATCCAAGGCTCATGTTTCCAGGGGTCTCGAGAATGACCTGGTCGAGACTTCCCCCTTGGAGGGTCAAAACCGACGAACCTCCCATCGTGATACTCGGCGTACTGATGACGTTGAGGCCATTGGGTACCGCGTCGGTGACGGTCTGCGTCTTGCTGGCCGCCAGATTGACCGCCGGAATCGACTGCGTGGGCGCCAGGCAAGTGACCGCGTAATCAAAGTCTTCCTCCTGATTGACCGCACTGGCGATTAGCGCGATATCGGGATTGGTATTCGTCGTGTCCTCATTGGCGCAGGTTGCGCCAGTACCCAGCGTTATCGCGCCACCGTCAGTCACGCAGGTTCCCGCGACGTGAGCATAATTGGCGAGAGAAATCGTCGCTCCGGGTCCGAGTTCGAACAGCGATGTAACAACGTCTCCCGGGATCATCGTGTTGTTCCCACCAATAGTGACGTTACCGTAGGTCGCGCCCACGTCCGTGCTCGTCCCCGTGATTACGGTATGGTTGCCAAGAACGAGCGGACCCGCGTCCGAGATCACCGCGAAATCAACCGCGGACCCCAATGTGACCTGCGCATTGGCTAGGCCTGCCAGAGCAAGGCACGAGATGCTCGCACACATTGCTAAAGACGCCCGCAACCCCCACCTACCTGAGTTCGTCATCAAAACTCCTCCTCGGGCTGAGTACCTGCTACCTGACGTTAGATCAACTAACGGTTTCATTCGCCGCTTTTGCAAGGCAAATCGATAATCGCAGAAACGACGTGCACATTAAAGTGGTTTGGGTCACTTTTGTGTTTCGACGGTAAGTATTTAGCTTATAATCATCTATCAGTGGCAGGCACTTTGCGTGACGTTCTATTTCCGCCTTTGGCGTCATTGCTCTGTCGCCGCGTCTTGCGGCTGCAGCGCATCGCTGTGCGTCGATCGACGCACCCCTAGGAGCCGCTTCCAAACAGATTGATCGTTTGTGGGCTGTTGGTGGCGTTGTCCTGGATCGTAATCGTCGCAGTCTGTTTGCCCTTCGCCGTCGAAGTGTGGGTAACAACTATCTTGCAGGTCCTGCCCCTCGCGATCGACGCACCGGTGCAGCCGTCCGAAATGATCTTGAACGCACCTGAAGGATTCGAGTTGTCCGTCAACGCGACCTGTGCGATGTCGATTGGTCCCTTATTGAAGAACGGATTGCGCAAAATGATATTCCTCGGTAAGGATGTTTTACCTACTTTAAGTAGGCCGAGGCCGACCGACGCCGGAAATCCGAGCTTGCCCGGCGGTATCGACAGTGTGCCCAGGTCCACCGGCGGTCCGCTGACCGAGCCACTGCCCGGCGTCACCTGCGTCACCATTTGATCCGACAGAGTAACGTTTTTCGGCAGCGGCGAAGCGACGGTGCCGGTCAATGTGAAGTTTGTCGTCCCGGCTGAAGGAATTGGTGGTGCCGAGATCGTGAACGTTGTCGAACTCCCGATTGTTCCGACCAGCGTGCCGTTGGTCAGGTTGAGTCCTGAAAAAAACGTCGGATTGGAGAGCGAGAGTTGCACGGCAGTTACCGACAGGGGGCCGCAACTCTGGTTGGTCACGCTGAATGTTCCCGCGGACACGGTCGAGCCCGGTGTGACGTTACCAGTCGCCGGGGGAGGTACGAGCGCGACCACCGCACCGGTGCCGCAAACCGTCAGAGTGTCCATCGATGCGGGCAGGCCGGTGAAAGAGACCGGTACTGCGTGCGCCAGCGCGGTGACTGCCGTCACGTTCTGCGTGGAACTCGATGGCGCGGAGGCCCCGGGCGCCAGCGTCCCGGTGAGGGTGAACGTAACTTGACTCGAGGACGGAATCATCACCGGCGGTGCGAAACCGAAGTTCGTCGTTGCCGCGATCGAAGCGGATGAGGAGGAGGGATTGTTCGCAACCCCGGCGGTCAGCGTCAGTGAGCTGAAGAGCGCCGGATTACTCAGTGCTATCTTGCCCGAGGTCAGGAACTCAGCGCTACCGAGAGTATTGCTGATGGTAAAGCTGCCCAGTGTGACCGCGTTGCCGGGAGATCCGGTAGTGGTCGCGCCGGCCCCCGCGACGGAGCCGCCTGCCGAGACTGCGCCGAAAGGCTGCTGGTACTCGAGGACTCGATTATTGCCGGCGTCGGCTACGTAAAGGTTCGCCGCTTCGTCGAACGCCACGCTGGAGCCGTAACAGAGCGAGTCTGCCGCCGCGTTCAGACCCAACTCCGGACCGCCGGCACCGTTGCAAAAGCCGGCCGTATAGCTCGAGACCGATTGGCCAAACAGGATATCCTCACCCTGGCCGTCGGTCAGCGGAGTGTCGAATTCAACCACGCGGCTGTTGGCGGCGTCCGCCACGAAGACGTTGCCCGCGGGATCGAGCGCAACGCCGGTCGGAAAGCAGAGCCCTTGATAGCTGAGCAGACAGGAATTGCCGATGAAGTTCGACTGGCCCAGGACCAGGTCAGCGAAGGTGTCGCCCGCGCAACCGCTGCCGTCGGGGTTGGGTACGCATGCACCCGCTGTAGCGAGCGGCGAGAGATACTCGAGCAGGCGGCTGTCACCAGCGTCCGTTACATAAAGACTGTTCGACGAATCGAGGGCCAGGCCCACCGGCTCGCAGAGACTATCGGTGCCGAGTCCGCTGGAATCGCTGCCGTTGATGCCATTGTCGCAGCCCGCCATGGTCGGGCTGGGTTGTCCGAAGATCTTGTTCGCGGTGGCCGACAAGGGCGAATTGTACTCGAGGATTCGCGAATCCTTGAAATCCGAGACATAGAGGTCGCCGGCGCCGTCGAGTGCTACCGCGATCGGCTGGCAGAGCGTGGTGGCATTGACCCCGCCGGTGTCGCATCCACTGGTCGTGAACTTGCCCGCCTGTCCGAATACTCGATTCGCCGGCGGATCCTGCACGAGCGGATTCGGTAGAAAGGGCGGATTGAACTCGAGGACGCGGTTGTTGCCGAGATCGGCGACGAAGAGATTACCCGAGGCGTCGGCGGCGAGGCCCATCGGTTCGCACAGTGTGTTTGCGGTCGGCGCGGAGAGCCCCCGATTACAGGTGGCCGAATTGAAGTCGATTTGGCCGATACTGAGATCAGCCGGCTGGCCGTTGGTAAAGGCGACGGTGTTTTTCCATCCGAGCACCCGATTGTTGCCGCTGTCGGTCACGAACACATGATTGCTGGAATCGACGAACACCGACGCGAGCGAATTAAGACCGCCCACAGGGAGCGCCTGATTGAGTGGATTAGCCGGGATGCTGGCGTCGGTTTGGATCGTCGCCGCTGCCAACGGGCCGACGAGCGCCGGCGCGATTAGCGGGAAAAGCCCTTCGAGCAGCACCTGTGCACCTGATTTGGTGATGTTGAAGGCTTGCGTCGTCCCTTGGCTGTTGAGTCCGATACCGTCAACCAGGTTCGCCGAATAATTGCTGAAGTTGGTTTGCCCGAGGACCGCGAATGCCGCCTGCCCGTTCGTGGTTACCTGCTTGTAGCGCAGCACGCGATCGTTCTGAGCGGTTGCGATAACGCCCGGCGTGAGCCCGGTGGAAGACGTCAGGTTATCGACTACGAAGACGTCGGACGCGCCACCGTCCGGGAGCGTCGCGACCCCCTCGGGTTCCGAGAGAGAACTCGCCGTAATGACAGGGGTACTGCCACCGTTGAAATTTGGACTTCGGCTGGAAAAATTCAGCTGCCCGAGGACAAGGTCCGCCGCGGTGTCTCCAGGGCATCCACTCCCGTCCGGGTTGGGTGTGCATCCGCCGGGCGAGGCCAGCGGGTTGAGATATTCGAGCACGCGGCTGTTGGCCGCATCGGAGACCCAGAGGTTGCTATTGGTATCGAGCGCGAGCGAATGAGGCCCGCACAGCGTCAGCGGATTGACGGTCGGCGGATTTGCGTTCGCATCGCAAAACGCGGTCGTGAAGCTGCTCGACGGCTGCCCGAAGACCAGATTCGCGTTCGGTTGAGCCGTATGGCTCGTGACCGGGTCGCTATATTCGAGGACGCGATTATTGCCTCGATCAACGACGTAAACGCTGTCGTTGGCGTCAACGGCGTCAACCGCGATCCCCGTAGGCAGGCAGAGCGAGTTCTGCGAAGTGGGATCGCCGGTCGCATTATTGCCGTTGTTATTACAAATCTTGTGCGTGAAATCGGGCTGGCCGATTACCAGGTTCGCGATGGTGTTGAAGCTCGACGCCCCGTTGTCGTACTCCAGCACGCGATGGTCGTTGGTATCGACAATGAACAGATTCTGCGAAGCGTCAATCGCGATTCCCTGCGGTTGGCACAGCGCGCCCGCAGTGGTGGTGCTGACGTGATTACATCCGGTGTTGGTCGCGAAGGAGCCGCCCTGACCGAAAACCTCCTTCGCATTCATGCCGGAGACGAAAGGCGGTTCGAAGACCAGCACGCGATTGTTCTGCGTATCGGCGACCCATAGATTTCCCGACACGGGATCAATCGCAAGCGCGGTCGGGCCGGCCAAATTCGATTGGGTCGGCGTTGCCGCGGGCTGGCCGGCGGTGTTGTTGACGAAATACGAATTGAAATCGGGTTGCCCGAGAACAAATTTCGCCTTGTCGCCATTGGCGAAGCTTGTCGCGCTGAGCCATCCAAGCACGCGGTTATTGCCCGTATCCGCAACCCAAAGCGTGCCGTCGAGACCTACGACCACTCCAGCCTGGTTTCGTAACGCTTCGCTGGTGACCCCGAAGGTGCCGTTGGTCTCGTTGATGGCGACGCCCGTATCCAGCCCGACGTTCAAGCCTTGCGCATCAACGGAGTTCACCCCGGCTTTGCTGAAATCCAACTGTCCGAGCACCGCGTCGGCGACGTTGCTGGTGCCGTCGAAGGTGGCGTGAGCGAGACCGGTCAGGAAACCTGCCGAAGTGATGAAGGTGAGCGTCAAAAAAAACAGGAACAGCGGTATCCGGCGATTTCGGTGCGACGTCGCTTGGTCGTGCGGCATTTAGTTATCTATCCCCCTCGAACGCCTTGCCGGTGATCTATTTTCAACCGCGCTGAACTTGAGCTGAATGTGTCTAAATTAACTTAATTTCAGCTATTTGCTAAATTAAACAGGTCAAGTCGCCTAATAACGAGCGTCATATTATTCGGCGCTCGCCTCGTTGGTCAAACTTTTCGATTCCGACAGGGAACCCCTCTTCGGAAAAAGCGTCACATCTGAGCTTGGCGTAACGCTCTACACTATGTCGTCCCGGAGTTCGTGTTTCTCAGCGTAAATCACGTGCAGCCTGCCGTAACGGACTCGACCTAGGGCATCAATGTCGCGCTGTGTTGGGAACGTGGAACGGTCATATTCGGAAGTGCGAAGAATCCTTCTGTATTCGAATTGAAAAGCTCCGCACTACGGAGTGTCGCAGGTTTCGTGCTATTGATTCCGCCCGTAACCAGCGCTGACCCGGCAAGCGGTCCGCTCGCAAAGGCGACTGCGGAACTAAACGCTCGAGCGGTCGCCATTATCGGCATACAGTTAGTGCCGAGCGGGGTTCGCCCTCCGACGCAGGCGAAATTATTATGAACCGGATCGAATAATTCTGCCGACGACAGGCTCGTCCCACCGACGTCGAGACCGCCCATCACGAGTGTAAGGCCGCTTAATGATCCCACCGCCAGAGAGGCGAAGGATTCTGCCTGGCGCTGGTCGATCATCGTTGGACCCTCGGCCAGAACCTGGCTGGCGGGGGTGTAAATATCGGTGGATCGCAAAGCCGAACCGGGGTTTACGAACTCACTCGCGTCATCACCGCCAACCATGATGACGCGGCCGCTCGAGCCCGCCACCGCAACATCCTTCCAACGCGCACTGCTGAGCGAGCGTTTGCACAGACCCGTGGCACTATCCACCCCTCCGACACAGCTGAAACTCTCGCTGGCCTGATCGAACACTTCCGCGCTGTCTAGCGCGTTGCCGGAGCTATCCAAGCCACCAGCTACCAGCACGTCGCCCTCCTCCTCGCAGCCGATACCGCATCCCGCCATCAACTGTGCGGTGTGGTAGCTGCGTCCTGTATTGAGAGTGCCGGCGGTGAACGAAAATGTCCCGCTTAGGGGGTCGAACAACTCCGCGGTAGGGTCCGGTACCCCGCCGCTCGTCACGCCACCAGTGACGAGCACCATTCCCGCAAGTGGGCCCTCGGTAATCAAGGTTGCGCTGTGGTTCGCGCGTGGGTCTTCCAAAGGTCCGGTCGGGGTGAACTTGCCGGTTAGCGGATCATAGAGGTCAGCGCTGGCGGTTATGGCCCCGGAATTATTTGTTTGGCCACCAGTTATCAGAACCTGTCCGCCGAGGGCCGGAACAATTGCCGGATCCAGCCACGTCGCCGTATGCCCCACGCGCGGCACGCTCATGGAGCCGGTCATCTTGAATTTGCAGGCAACTGAATCGAACAATTCGGCCGAAGCGAGCGCTCCGCCCTTGCTGCTCAAACCGCCCGCAATCAGAACGTGGGGTCCGGGCGCACCTCCGCTCGCCACACCGATCACGGAGAGCGCTACACCTTGCTGCCCGCTAACGCCGTCGTCTGACACGATCAAGGCACCCGATTCCGGTACAGGGCAAAGCGGCGTCACGGTAAGGTCTATGGTGCAAGTTTGCCCTGCGTTGAGCATCCCGACACAATTGTTCGTTT
Organism: Deltaproteobacteria bacterium; assembly: GCA_021780755.1. Lineage (GTDB taxonomy): Bacteria > Desulfobacterota > Binatia > Binatales > Binataceae > JADMIL01. The sequence goes on from JAJXYF010000008.1 coordinate 99,965, forward strand.
GAATTTGAAAGCTGCCCGTCGTCTGCACCTGGGTGACTTGTAAAGCCACCGGATTGCCATTGGTAATTGAGACGGTCTTGCCTGTTGGGTTGGTTACCCCGTCGGTCTGTCTGCCAAAGGAAAGTGTCGCCGGACTGATTTTGAGCATGCCCGGCACGCCGTGTCCGGTGAGCGGGATACTAAAGCTGCCGAGGTCGCTTTTGACCGTCAGCGTGCCCTCGCGAACTCCGAGCAGCGCCGGGGTGAAGGTAACGGTAATCCGGCAGGTAGAACCAACTGTTAGTGTGCCGCTACAAGTTGTACCACTGACCGCAAAATCCGCGGGGTCGGTGCCAAAGATCGCAACGGCCTTGATCGCGACAGCGACACCGTTGCGCGGGTTGATGAACTTGACCGATACCGGGGGACTGGTCGCCGAGGCTACAATACCGACCACCTCGTTGGGAAAAGCCAATAGTTTCGGCGTGAAATGCGGTGCTCCGGTGTTTGCGGCCCTCGCCTGTGGGGCGCCGAGAGCGATTGCCGCCGCGAAAAGAATCAGAGCGGTCAGGGTGTGCCAATAATTCTTCAATTCAGCGGTTGGACCTTGAACGGGCCGGTTTTGGTGTGCCGTAAGCGCGGATTTGAGAAAATTTCGGGTAGCAGCGAAATTCATGCGAAAACGTCCCATTTTTGCCGGTGATCATCGGTTGATTGCCTAGTACAGACAAAGAAATCCCTTTGTGGGGGTCTTTTGCCTAGCTCACCCCAAGAATGATGGTCAAAATCGCATTAGAGTGCATCTGATTGCTCATTGCCATACCAGTTTGTGCGTTCTATAAATGATTTATGGCAATTAGTTTGTCAAACCTCCTAATTTAATCCGGGGTGCCTCTTGACTACCTCTAAAAGTAAACATAAATCGGATTAATCAACTCCTGTGTGATCTTGATAACCCTGAACTCCCAGCGTCCGGCTGGCACGAATTGCTAAAAGAGGCCGAAACGTGAATCGATCAGGAAAACGCGGATCCCGGCTATTTGCAGCGCTCTTGGCGATAGGGGCATCGGTTTGCATTGCACCCTCCGTTGACGCCGCAGGTTGGGTCAATGGCGACGTCGCGGTGGCGGTAGGGGGAGTTGCACCCGGGGGTGCGGTTGGCGGCAAAGATGTAACCTTCGGTGCCTATTCGATAGTGGGGCAGGACGTAATTGCCAGCTCCAGTACAGTCGAGCTGAATAATTACGCAAAAGCGCTCGGCGCATGTGTCACAGGCGGTAATCCGCTCAACCTTAAAATCGGCGCAATCTGCGGTTCCTCCGATACTTCAGGCACCAATCCTGACCTCGCAACCCTGACCAGCGCAATCACGGACTTGGCAACGTTTGAAACCGCGCTCAGCGGTGCTGCTTCAACGCAGACGATACCGGCGGTAAACCTGGCCGATAGCGGAACCCAGACGATTAGCGACAGCGTAGCCGGCCTGAACATAATCTCCGTTCCGTCGGTGACGTTGGGCAATTCGTCCACCCTGACGCTATCCGGCCTCGCCGCTGACACCCTCGTTCTCAATATCAGTGGTGCCCTGGCGATTGGTGACGGTGCGGCCATCAGACTGGCCGGTGGTCTCGTACCCGCGAACGTAATCATCAATGTCGGCGGTTTGGTGACCGCGTGGAATGCTTCGAGCACCTTAAATGGGACTTTGCTCGCTCTGAACAGTGCTTGCACCGGAACCACCGGGATTACGATCAATGGCGCGGTTGTTTGTAGCGGTAGCCTGAATTTTGGCCATAACGCGCGCCTCAATTTTTTTGCGTCCAAGGCGTCGATTTCCTCGACTACATTGGGCACGGCGCTCGCCTTTGCGGCGCTTAGCGAAACTGGCGACGTCAGCTTCGGCAACGTATCGCATGTTAGTGATAATCAGCTTGCCAGCTACAAGGTGTACGACAACAGCGGGAATTTCCTCGGCTCCGTATTCAACGGCCTGCAGATTACGCCCAATCTGACTGGAGGCTGCGCGTTCAATAATAACGGCAACAAGCTTTATACAACCGATTTTACGGCGACCAAGCTAACTCTGTACGACAGCACCAGTCCGCATCCGATCGATCAGACACTGAACCCGGGAACCAAGATCGGGGCGACCAGTCACGCCGAATCGATCGTCTTCGACCACGCGGGCAACTTTTATGTCGGCAGTCCCGACGGGCAAAAGCTGCTCAAATACAGCAGCACAAATGTTTTGCAGACGGTTTTCAGCCCGAATGTGGAGAGTGGCGCCCGCGGAATCGATTGGATCGATCTGGCACCCGACCAGTGCACTATCTTCTACACGTCTGAAGGGGTTGCGATCCGGCGCTTCAACGTTTGCACTAATTCGCAATTGCCGGACTTTGTTGGCGGACTTTCCGAGTCAGGCGCTGCATACGGGCTCAAATTACTGCCGGACGGGTCGGTATTGTTGGCAGATCTGGACGAAGTGATCAGATTCGACTCGCTTGGGAACCAGATTCAGACCTACACCGCGCCGGGCGAGGTTGGGCCATTTCCGAGCGATTTTGGCTGGTTCGCGTTGGCGCTTGATACCGATGGCACTTCGTTCTGGGCCGCGAGCCAGTTCACCGGCAATTTCTACCGGTTCAATATCGCTACCGGGGCGATCGAGGTCGGACCTATATCCTCGAACGCTACGAGCGGCATTCTAGGCGGAGTATGTCTGCGTGGAGAACCTGACGTAGCAAGAACGCTGCAATCATGCTCGTCATCAGCCACACAAGGAAAATTCTTGTGTAACTGACGATGCATAAAGTCGCGAAAACTAGACATGATCGCTATTATCAAGTCGTGATAGTTTATAAGTGACCATGCCGAATTGGACGGGGCCATTGCGATCAGTACATGAATAAGACAAAGTAGGGTGATAATCGCTACTAGCACTTACGCGCACGTTTTCCAGCTTCGACAGGTTTGAGATAGGTTTTAACACCTAACTCCTGATTGCGGCGACCCACATTGGATCGCGGTTAATATTTTGATTTAATGGCTGTTAAGACTTGAAATCGCTTGGATTACAAGGAAGTTACAAAGTAAGAGTTTGTTTTGCTGTTTGAAGTGGTCTTATGGACTGTCGCACTGTTTTACGACACATAAGGCCCTATTGTGTTGTCAAGCGGCCTCGCCGCATCCGCAACCGGTTCTTTGAGATTGTCTTGCAAAGTATCTCTATCTCACCCGTTACGCTCTTAATTGTGATGGTCATGACTGGTTGCGCCACTCCATCTCAGCAGGCTCCCATTAGCGCATCAAACCCGATTGAGTCGTCCGCGCGTCAGCAACCCTCAGCGGCAACGAGTTCGGGAGCGGCCGCCGTCAGTGGGTCCGGTCAGAGTACTACCGGTGACAGCGACGCCGAGCTGATGCGAATCTGGCAAGCTCGAGAAGCCGGTGGCGGAGGCGACTTCGCCCTCGGGCCGGGCGACCTAATCAGCATCAACTGCCCGGACGACGACGAATTCAACAATCAGTATCGAATTTCGGGCAATGGGACGATCACACTGCCATTGCTGGGTGAGGTCAAGATTGCAGGATTAACGCAGCAGCAAGCCGTGACCAGTCTGCAACAACAGCTTAAGCATTACTTGCGGCAGCCTCAGATCAATTTGCTGGTAACTGAATATCACAGCCGTGAAGTCGGAGTATTCGGGGCAGTTGCGAAGCCGGGTGTCTATAATTTGTCCGGTCCTAACGACACGATTCAGGACATGATTTCACTTGCCGGCGGATTCGCAGTTGATGCCTCTCCGCGAGTGCAGTTCAGACCGGCAGAACTGGCGACGCAGAGAAGTGACAAGGGTGTGGGTGGGCTTTCCCCGGGCGTTCTGACGCCGACGCTCTCGATGGATGACGCGCAGAACGCGATCATGGTCGACGTTGACGACAAGTCCGAGCGCAATTTCCTCGGCATGCCGGCTCATCCCGGGGACATCATCAATGTTGCGGCTGACGGTCAGGTGTTGGTGGATGGATGGGTGAGCAAACCGGGGTCTTATCCGATTAGTCGGGACCTGAAAGTACTCGGCGCGATCGCCGCTGCCGGCGGTGCACTGTATCCTGCGAAAACGGACAAAATAAAAATCATTCGCAAAGACAACGAGGGCGCGCAGGTTCTCTACGTTGATATCGATAAGGTCCAAAGTGGGGACGCTACCGATATTGCGGTTGAAGATGGCGACGTCATCGAAGTGCCGGTATCAGCCGCAAAAATAGTTCCCTACGGAGTTTACCAAACGGCGCTACAGCTTTTCCGCGCGGGAGCGTATGTGGCGCCGTGACCTTCGACGGGATGCGCGCCGCTTGAAGGTCATGTTGATGCCTCTTCTTTTCGAAGCACAAATGGCACGTGTAGCCGAGAATTCTCTCGGAGCGCCAGGAGCACGATTACTGTGAGAGGGATCGACAGCCGTCAGGACACCGCGGTGCTACTTGGCCAGCAGGACGAGGTGTTTGCGACACCGTGGCTCGGACAAGACGAAAACCGCGCTTCCATCGGTCATTTTTGGCTCATCCTCAAGCGCCGGGCGCGGCTCATCGCGGGGTTCACCCTGGTGACATTGATGACCACCGCGGCGACGGTATTCCTGGTCCTGCGACCGATGTACCGAGCGGGCACAGTCATACTAATCGAGCGCAACGCGCCGCAGGTGCTGGGGGCTCAAGAAGAGCTTTTTTCGCCCGACGTTCTGGATACCACGCACGACTTCTACAAAACGCAAGAAGATTTGCTAAAGAGTCATATTCTCGCCGCGCAGGTGATTCGTCAACTTGGGCTCGATCATAATCCTGCATTCTTGCAACCCTATCTGAGTGGGTTTCCCGGTTGGGCGATTGACCACGTGCGTGCGCTTTACTATGCGGCTTTCCCCGCAACGAAATCGCCCATTGCGGAAAACGCGCTTCATGTGGATCTCGGGTTGATAGATCGCTACCTGAATCGACTGAGCGTGCAGCCGACTCTGAACTCGCGCACCATGCGAGTTTCCTTTCTGACTTCAGACCCGGTGCTGTCTGCGCACATCGCCAACGCTCATGCTGAGGCCTATATCCAGGAAGGGTTAAAACTGAGGACCGAACCTGGCGAGGAGGCCGAAGAATTTCTGCGCGAGAAGCTGAGCGATATTGAGCAGAAGCTGCGCGAGTCCGAGATTAACCTGAATAATTACCGGCGCAAAAGCGGCCTCGTATATTTGGACGAGGGTGACCTCGCCAGTACCGGCGAAAGCGACGGCAGCCATCGCACCACCGTAATTGAACGGCTCGATGAACTCAGCAAACTAATGGCGGCGGCAGAGGCCGATCGCATTGCGAAGGAAGCGGAGGCACAGCTGGTTCAGCGTCACGACTATGATGCGCTTCCGGACGTAGTCGAAAGTCCTCTGGTCCAGAACCTCAAGGAACAATTGTCAACGCTGGAAGGTCAGGAAGCTTCGCTCGCGAACACCTATACTCCCGACCATCCGAAGTTCGTCAGGGCGGACGCGCAGACCCGGGAAGTCAGGGCGCGCCTGCGACGCGAAATCTTGAACATTGCCACGGCCACGCAGGCTGCGTATCTGTCCGCTCAATCGAAGGAAGAGAATCTCAAGAATGAGATGGATGCGCTCAAGGTCGAGGCGATGAAACTCAAGGACGCCGGGGTTGAGGACGCCATCCTGACCCGCGAGGTCGACACCAATCGCCAGCTCTATGAGGGCGTGCTGCAGCGCATGAAAGAGATGGGAATGGAAGCGCAGCTGCGGGCTTCCAACGTCTCGATAATCGATCCGGCCGTGCCGCCTCAGCAACCGGCAATCCCGCGCAAGGCCCTGAGCCTCATTCTGGGGCTGATGGTCGGGCTGGTCGGGGGTATCGGGTTGGCGCTCCTCACCGAATATCTCGACAACACTCTCGAAACCCCGAGCGAAGTTGAGACCTGGCTGCGCCTGCCCAATCTGACGGTAGTTCCGGATTTCCTTACGATGGCGGAGCACGAAAAACATCGGAGTATCGGAACCAATGGGCACTCCGCGCTTTCGCTGAAATTGTCCGACGCCATGCCCACTAGCGCCGTCGCGCTACCTACGCTGGGCAAGACTCAATATTCGGCTGCGACCGAAGCCTTCCGCACCCTTTGCACCGGTATCGTGCTTTCGCGGCCGGACCAACCGCCGCGCACGATGCTCTTTACCAGCACCCGCAAAGGCGAAGGCAAGAGTGTAACGGTGCTGAACACCGCTATCGCGTTTGCGCAGGCCGGACGGCGGGTGCTGGTTATCGATTGCGATCTGCGGCGCTCCCAGTGTCACCGGATTCTCGGCATCGAAAACAATTTTGGGCTGACCGAGGTCCTGACCGGACAAAAAAAGTTCGGCGAAGTCATTCGCTTGGTGATCGAGGGACAAGGGCAGGGCGGGGTGTATTTGATGACCGCGGGGTCGCGCCCGCCGAATCCCGGTGCTCTTATCGGTTCGCACAAAATGCAGCAGATACTCGATGATTTGCGCGAACAGTATGACCACGTGCTGGTCGATACGTGCCCAATCGTTCCAATGAGTGATGCGTTAATTCTCGCGACCCTGGTTGATGGCGTAGTGGTGGTGGTCGAAGCCGGCAAGACCCCGCGCAATGTCGTTCGCGATTGTGTGGTCCAACTGACGCGAGTGCATGCCCCTCTGCTTGGCGTTGTCCTTAACCGCGTCGATATGCGGCACAGCGACTACGCTTACTATTTCTATCGGCATTACTCGTCTTACTACGAGGAGGACGCCCGCGCGGCGGGCTGACGATCACGGTCAGCGAGCAGGCTGGCGGATGATGAAGACTTGAGCGCGGGAGAGCAATCAATGATCACGCTTCAGGAAAAACAGATTGTAGTGACGGGCGGTTCGGGCTTTCTCGGTAGCCACGTGGTCGAACGCTTGACCGGTATGGGATGCAGAAAGGTTTTTGTTCCGAGGTCGGGCAAGTATGATCTGCGCAAGCAGGAAGCGGTATCACGGCTGTTTGATGAGGTGCGTCCCGAGATCATCTTTCATCTTGGAGCCGTGGTTGGCGGAATCGGGGCCAATCGTGAAAATCCCGGAAGCTTTTTCTATGACAACATCGTGATGGGTGTTGAACTGATGGAACAGGCGCGCCGCCGGGGCACGCAGAAATTCGTTGCGGTCGGCACGGTTTGCGCCTATCCCAAATTTGCCGACGTCCCGTTTCGTGAAGACGATTTGTGGTCCGGTTATCCGGAAGAGACCAACGCGCCTTATGGACTCGCCAAGAAAATGCTTCTGGTACAGGCTCAGGCGTATCGCGAGCAGTACGGTTTCAACGCGATCTACCTTCTGCCGGTGAATCTGTATGGCCCGCGGGACTCATTCGATCCGGCGAAATCCCACGTCATTCCAGCGCTCATCAGGAAGTGCCTCGAGGCGGCCGAAAGTGATGCTCGCGAAATCGAAGTATGGGGTACCGGTAAGGCGAGCCGCGAATTTCTCTACGTTGATGATTGCGCCGACGCGATCGTATCGGCCGCGCAACGCTTCGATGGTCCGGATCCAGTCAACTTGGGTGTGGGAAGCGAGATTACAATTCGCGCCTTGGTCGAACTGATCGCCGAATTGACGGGCTTCAAAGGCAAAGTGGTGTGGAACAGCGACAAGCCCGATGGGCAGCCACGCCGATGTCTGGACGTTTCACGCGCCGAACGCGAATTCGGGTTTCGCGCCAAGACTAACTTTCGCGATGGGCTTCGCCGGACGATCGACTGGTATCGCGCCTCGCGCCAGGTCGAACGCTCCGATGGTTTGAGTGAGGGAGATACCCGGGCGAGAGTATGAAGCAATGGGTGAAATAGGCGGCCACCGGATGCCGTTAATCGAGTCGAACGGCGCGCCTCGGGCCGACATCCTCGGCGTTCCGATCAGCGCGATCGACATGAACATCGCGGTTGACACGATTGCGGGCTGGATCGGCGAAGGTAAGCGACGCTACGTATGCGTATGCAATGTGCACACCGTGATGGAGTGTACACGCAGCGAATCAATTCGTCGCATCTACCGCCAGGCCGGGATGGTCACGCCGGACGGGATGCCCTTGGTATGGGTCACGCGCCTCATGGGGTTTAAGAGCGTCGAGCGCGTTTACGGCCCCGACTTGATGCTGGCCGTGATGGAGCGTTCAACCCAGCGCGGATGGACTCACTTCTTGTACGGTGGAGCGCCGGGAGTCGTCGAGCGACTTTCATCGCGAATGACCGCCGCGTTTCCGGACATCAAGATCGTCGGAGAGGTCAGTCCGCCGTTTCGCCCGCTGACGCCGCTCGAAGACTCCGACATGATCAAAAAGATCAACGATTCCGGAGCGGATATCGTTTGGGCCGGAATTGGAGCGCCGCGCCAGGAACGCTGGATGGCTGAACATCGCGAGCGGCTCGCGGCGCCCGTTCTGATCGGGGTGGGCGCGGCATTTGACTTCCTCGCCGGAGTCAAGGCGCAAGCGCCCCGGTGGATGATGCGCTCGGGACTGGAGTGGATATTCCGATTAGGGTGCGAGCCGCGTCGGCTCTGGCGGCGTTACTTACTTAACAATCCGCTCTTCATGTGGTTCGTCCTACTTCAATTCCTCGGATTGAAATCGAATTTATCGATTACATCGGGGAGCGAAAGTAATTTCCGATGATCGCACCAGGAGAGGCAGAGTTCTTCAGATCGCTCGCCCTGGACGAAGAGCCTGCGACCAGGTTCGAGTTCGCCGATACGTTCGGGTCGGTAAATCTGACTAAGTCGAGCTTTTGGCCGGCTCTCGCGCGAATTGCCGCAGTCGCCCTAGGTGATGTGTTGGCGCTCGCGCTGTCGGCATCGATTGGATTTCTCATCTGGGGCATGCTTGTTCTTCATCAGCCGGGCCGTCTCTATATTCCGCTTTTCGAATTCGCGCTGATGGCGCCCTTTGGGTACGCCCTGATGGGTTTATACCCGGGGTTGGGGCTTGGGCCCACTGAGATCTTCCGCCGTCTCTGCATCACCACCATATCCGCGTTTCTCGTACTTGCCGGGATGGTATTCCTGGCGAAATTGCCGTCCTACTATTCGCGGATGGTATATGGACTGACGTTGGCAACGAGCCTCGTCTTCGTGCCGACCGCGCGACTGCTGGTCAATTCGATTGGACGACGGTTTTACTGGTGGTCGAAGCCTGCGCTCTTGGCGGGCAGTGCCGAGTGGATAGCGGCCACCAGTCGCGCGCTCGAGCAGAATGATAAGCTAGGGTACAGGCCGATCGGCGCTTTGATCGAACGAGCCGATTCAAAGCGCCAGATTTCAAACGGGGCCGGCGAAGCATCTTCGGTTTCCAAGCGCGTGCTGTCCATGGCCACGCAAGGTCGATGCGTGGTGCTCGTCGAGGAACGACTGGGGCAGAGCGCGCTCGAGGCACTAATGCGATGCTACCGTCACGTTTTGGTGCTGATGGAATACGACCGGATGCCGGTCGAAAATATGCGTCTGTTCAATTTCGGTTCGTTCGTCGGAGTTCAATTCACCAATAATTTATTGCTCCGGCGCAATTGTGTGCTGAAGCGGGCACTCGATGTCGTTATAGGCTCGATTCTGTTAGTGCTTGCTCTGCCAGCAATCGCGATTGCTGCGCTCCTTATAGTGCTCTTCGATGGCGGCCCGGTGTTCTTCCGCCAGCAACGCGAGGGTTTCGGTGGCCGGCTCATTACTGTGTGGAAACTGCGGACTATGCGACCCAACTCAGGCGAGGACTGGCTCGAACAGCGATTTGCCTCTGATCCGGAGCTACGCCGCCAATGGGAGAGCAGCTATAAGCTCAAGCGTGATCCGCGCCTGATCCCGGTTATCGGCAAGATCCTTCGTCGCTATAGCCTCGATGAACTGCCACAATTGTGGAATGTGGTCAAAGGCGAGATGAGTCTCGTCGGACCGCGGCCATTTCCGGACTATCATTTGAAGCGCTTTCCAGCCGATTATCGGCGGTTGCGGCATGCGGTGCGACCGGGGCTGACCGGGCTATGGCAGGTGAGCATCCGCGGCAACGGGGATCTTCAGCAGCAGCGTCATTATGACAGTTACTATATTCGCAACTGGTCTATCTGGCTGGATTTCTACATCCTTGCGCAAACCTTCTGGGCTTTGGTAGCAGCCCGCGGGGCCTACTAGTTTCAAAGCTCCGTTCGCGATTGCGTCTTTCCATGCATAACAACCGATCGAGCGCCGGTGAGGCTCCTGACTCCCAGGCGCGAGGCGGGCCTTTCGTCGCGCGCGCCACCTGGTTGCAACGCGAGGGCTTTGCGGTCGGCGACCAGGCCCTGTTTTACGGTGCCAACTTCGCGATCAACATCCTGCTCGCAAGATGGCTCACAACCTCCGCTTATGGTGCATTTGCGGTTAGCCTCTCCGTTTTCTATTTAGCGGGCGGACTGCACACGGCGGTCCTTACCGAACCCATGATGGTGTTCGGCGCGCGCAAATATAATCACGAATATCGGCACTATCTCGGTCTATTACTGAGGTTCCATTGGCCGCTGGCATTAATGACAGCGGCCGCCATGGCCGCGGCTGGGGTCGTCGTCAACCTGGCCGGCTCGCGCGAAATGGCCGCGGCATTATGGGGCGTCGCGGTTGCCTCACCCTTCATTCTATTCGCATGGTTTATCCGTCCCGCTTCTTACGTCTGCCATGAAGCGCAATGGGCCGCCCTCGGTTCAGGAGTGTATGCGGGTGTGGCGTTAACCGGGCTCTGGCTGTTGCGCGCAATGGGCCTGCTGTCCGCGGCAAGCGCATTCGTTGCGATGGGATTCGCGTCCACTGTTGGCGCGCTCATAACGACTGCCATGTTGCGGCCACGATGGAAGGCCAGTGAAGCGAAAGCGGTGACGGTGCGAGGCGTCCTGGATGATCACCGAGGCTACGGTAGCTGGAATGCCATCGCGACCGTGACACAGTGGTCGTCTGGACAAATTTTGTTCGTGCTGACTCCGATATTTCTCGATCTCAAGGCTGCTGCCGCAATCGGTGTAGCCACCACCTTAATGCGACCCCTGTTTCCGATGATCCGGTCAATCACACTGCTGATGCTTCCGCGAGTTTCGGTCGAGATCGCTAAGCGCGGCGACCGGCACGAATTGCGAAACTACGTCAGGAACTGGTTCTACACCTGTGTCGGTGGAGCGCTCTTCTATACGATCGCCATCTCGGCCTTATACGAACCGATCAGCCGCCACCTGTTGGGGAACAAGTACCATGGATATGTCGCGGTAGTCTTTCTGTTTGGCTTGGCTTACACGGCGTCGGCGGCAATCCAGGTATTGTGCGTGGTCATCCGGGCCGCCGAAGCGACACGCCTTATCGCAGTCATCTGGGCGTTGCCGGGAGTGGTTACGCTGGTCTTGGCCTTTCCGGCTCTGCTTGAGCGGAGCCTGCTCGGAGTGGCGGGCGTCTTCACCCTCAGTTACATGGTCGCACTTGCGATCGCGGCCCGGACCAGCTCATCTCTGATGAGCGATTTCGCAAATGATCAATGTTCGGTTGAAGAGCGCGGCCTCAGCGGAGAGCCTTCCGATTCAGGAAGACTTGCATCGCGCCCGTAATGGAATCTGCTCGTAATACCGAGATCCTTGTGGACGCGGCAGATATCCGGTCTGACGAAGAATGCGGCGAGTCGCAGGTTTTGCATTCACTTGCTGCGCTTTCGACGGCGCTCGAGCGTTCGGGAGTAAAGTACTGCGTCCTGCATGGATGGCAAACGTCCGACGTCGCGCAAGGCGATTTTGATCTTGCGATCGAACCGGACCGCGTGAAGACCCTCGAGCGCATGCTCGCACACGACTGCGGAACTCGAATCGTGCAGCTCCTGCAGCATGAAACGACGGGGTTTTTTTTCGTGGCTCAATGCGAAGGTGATGCGAGCCTTGCGCTAGTCGATGCCGCCTCTGACTATCGCCGGGACGGACGGATTTATATGTCCGCCGCCGATCTGCTCCACGGCACTCAGATGCGCCACGGCTTGCGAGCGGCTGGAGCAGCGACCGAATTCAAATATCTTCTGATCAAGAAAATTTCCAAACTCTCGATTCCCGCGCACCAAAGGGATCGCCTGGGAGAATTGAACGACACCCTTGGTGTGGAGGCTGGTAAAGTCACCGGCGAACTATTCGGCCAGCATGATGGCGCAAGAGTGCACGAATGGATCAATACGCGGCGGTGGGGCGATCTTGATGCGGACCTGCCGCGTCTGCGGCGTTTGCTGCGCCGCGAGGTATTGCGGCACGATCCTTTGAATTGGCTACGGTACTGGCTTCCGGAACTGGGACGCGAATGGCGGCGCTGGCGGAATCCGACCGGACTATTCGTGGCCGTCTTAGGGCCCGATGGTGCCGGCAAAAGCACTCTTATCGACAATCTGCGTACACGCCTGCGCGGCGCGTTCCGCAATACCGACTCGTTTCACTTGCGTCCGGGCGTATTCGGCGCCCGATCCGAGGGCCCACCGGTCACTAATCCGCACGGGTTAGAATCGAGATCGCCGGGTATTTCAGCGGCGAAAATCGCTTACTATGTCGCCGAATATGCACTGGGCTATGCCTTGAGGTTGCGGCCCGCACTGGCCCGGACCACGCTGATTCTCTCCGATCGATATTTCGATGACCTGCTGATTGACCCTCGGCGTTATCGCTATGGTGGTCCGCAATGGCTGGTGCGCCGCGCACGTTTCTTTGTGCCGCAGCCCGACCTTTGGTTTATTCTCGATGTTCCGGAAAAGTCGCTGTTGGAGCGTAAGCGCGAAGTGTCGGACGACGAACTGTCCCGTCAGCGACGCGCGTACCGTGAACTTGGGGCGGCGATACCAAACGCGTTCATCCTGGACGGCAGCGCGACCGCCGATCGGGTAGGTAAGGCCGCCGCCGAACTCTGCCTCGATCACCTGCATTCGCGCTACCGGGCACGGCGAGCGATCTGGTTCCGATCGGCGGCCCAGGACGATCTGGACTGGTTGGCTTCGATCATATTTCGTCCGGCGAAAGCTCAGTTCGATGGCGGACGAAATCACCGACCGGCGCCACGCGATTCAATCCGCGAATTCAGGTTTCTCCGTCTGCGAGACGGTCGCGGATTTCTGCTGCCAAGCGGGGAAAGATTGTTACGTGCGGCGCTTGGGTTGTACAACGCGCACTCAATTAACGGCCGAGCCGCAAAGTCGGTCCTCGACCTGATTGCCAGGATGCGTTTGACGCGTTTCGTATTGCCTCGCGTCTCGGTATCCGAAGAGCATCTGGTGGCGCCGGAAGACCGCCAACCTAACGTGCTCGATCGAATCGGCAGTATTATGGGCAATCCTGCTCTGAAGTTCGCGGTTTCGCTCGGCACGCCTGGCCCGCATCGAAAGCCGGTCGTGCAGATTCTCGCCGATAATGGTCGGGTTATCGGATACGCGAAGGTCGGAGCCAACGCGGAAACCAATGATCTGGTTCGCAATGAGGCGGCAACGCTCCTCAGACTAAATGACCTCAAGGATCTTCCGTTTGCGGTGCCGCGGCTCATCGCAGCGAATGAGTCCGGCGATAATTTTTTGTGTGTGCAGTCCGCGGAGGAGGGCCTGTCGCGGACGGTCCCCAATTCCTTCGGCAAAGAGTTTTTCGCGGCGCTGATTGGATTGAGCCGTATCGACTTCAAGCGAACGTCTCTTGGTGCGAGCCGATTCTGGGCTGATCTCAACCGAAAAATAGAGCGCGTGCGTCATCCGTATTACCGTCAGATTTTTGAGCGCGGCAGCTTCTGGCTTTTGACTCACTATGCTGCTCAACCGCTGGGATTTCACGCTTCCCACGGCGATTTCGCGCCGTGGAATGCCCGGCTTCTGGGCGATCGGCTTTACCTTTTCGACTGGGAATACGCCGATCGTGAAAGGCCCGCGGGCTGGGACCTGTTTCATTTCTTTATTCAAACTTCGGCGTTGATTAAGGGCTATTCCGCGATCCGCATTTTGCGGGACTTCGAGGAGTCCGGCGAATTCGGCCGCTGGGCGGCTCAGTATGCGAATCATATTGGCATCGTTGGCAATTCGCTTAGACCTTTGCTGCTACTTTATCTACTGAAGCAAATAGCTATTCATGCCGATGCGCGCGAAGCCGACTTGCAACAAATGCGGCGGCTGGCGACTCTCAGTTCTCTTGTGCTCGCGAATCTGGAGGCAGGTTCGTGAAAACCGGGCTGAAAGTGCTGGTGTCTGCTTACTCATGCCAGCCGGGCCATGGCTCGGAGCCTGGCGTAGGTTGGGACTGGATCAGACAGATCGCGCGTTTTCATGAAGTGTGGGCGATCACGCGAGCGAACAACCGTGGCCCAATTGAGAAAGCGCTCATCCGCGAGCCGCTTCCCAATGTTCATTTCATTTATTTCGATTTACCCGCATGGGCGCGCTTTTGGAAACGGGGTTCGCGAGGAGTTGCACTCTACTACTACCTTTGGCAGGCCGCGATTTATCCAATTGCCCGCCGGATCGATCGGTCGGAGAGCTTCGACTTGGTGCACCATGTAACCTTCGGGAAATACTGGGCGCCGAGCTTTCTCTGTCTGCTCGACGCACCCTTCATCTGGGGCCCGGTCGGCGGAGGGGAGTCAGCACCGGGGTCATTTTGGGATGGATACGGATGGCGAGGATGCCTGTACGAGTGTTCACGCAATCTTGCCCGCAGGCTTTCGGAATTCGATCCGTTCATTCGAATGACAGCCAGAAAAGCATGTCTTGGGCTTGCGAAGACTCCGGAGACGGCGAAGCGGATGGAGCGGGTCGGGTGCCGTTCGGTGAAGATCTATTCAGAGATAAGCCTGCCGCGCGAAGAAATCGCCGCCTTGACTCTTATTCCGCAGCACCGCGGGACACCCGTCCGATTCATCAGTACGGGACGTCTATTGCATTGGAAGGGGTTCCATCTTGCGCTAGAGGCCTTTGCCCGGATTAAGCGTCAGTTCGGCGACGTTCAATATACGCTGGTGGGCGATGGCCCCGAGCGCCTTCGGCTGGAGCGACTTGCCGAAAGATTGTCGATCGCCGA
Source organism: Deltaproteobacteria bacterium (assembly GCA_021780755.1). GTDB lineage: Bacteria > Desulfobacterota > Binatia > Binatales > Binataceae > JADMIL01. Next base: position 115,053 of record JAJXYF010000008.1, read on the forward strand.
CCGGGTCAAATTTCTCGGCGCCGTCCCGCGTAGTGAGGCGCTCGCGCAATTGGCGGCGAGCGATATCGTTCTGCATCCCAGCCTTCACGACTCAAGCGGATGGGTGTGTATCGAGGCGATGGCGGCCGGACGGCCCATCGTGTGCCTCGACTGTGGTGGCCCGGCGCAACAGGTCACGGACGACACCGCAATAAAAGTTTCGGCCGCGACCGGCGCCGCAGCGGTCGATGGCCTCTCGTCCGCGATCCTGCGCCTTGCGCGTGACCCTGATCTGCGCCAGCGTTTGGGTGACGCGGGACGTCGACGCGTCGCGCAGGAGTTCGCGTCAGAGAGCCGGGCCACAACGCTTGCCGCAATTTACGAGGAAGTACTAGATGTGCCGAGCGGCTCCGCACTCGACGTGCGTAAAGCAGCCGGAACCAGTTAGGCAATAGTATGGCTCCGAAGAGAATCGATCTCGCGCTATTCGCCGTTGTCGGCATTGCGGCCGGAATTGCTTGTGCGATCGGACCAATCGGACTTATCGTTGCCGTCCTCATTTTTGCCGCGGCGATGTTTTTATGGTTCGTGCTCGCCGAGCCGAAGGCCGCGCTGTATTTGGGGTTTCTGCTCTTGCTCCTGGCGCAAATAAAATTTCGTTCACGCGATCCGGCCGCGGCGCTCTCAGGCAACATCGATAGCCAGATTGCGTTTGAACTTCTGATGTACGGATTGGTGTTAGTGATCGCACTGGTCAACCTCGTCAGAATCCTCGATCGCCCGCTCGCGCCCAGTCGCAACGAGTTGATCCTCGGCAGCTACGTCTTTTTGGCGGCGATTTCATGGTTCTGGTCGTATGCGCCGAGCATCACGTTGGTGCGCGCCTTTGAATTGGCGATTCTCTATACCTTCACGTTTACCGCGGTGCGCCAGCTTACGCCGAATGGCTTACTCGCGGCGCTCGGTGCAAGCCTGACCTTCATGGTCCTGACTTGTGCGGGGCTCGCGGCCGTGTTCCCGTGGGCTTCCGGTACCCGGATCGCGCATCAATTATCCGACTTCTCATGGGAGAGCCAGGCGCGCTTTACCTGGTTCGCTGTGCAGCCAATCAATGCCGCCGCCGAGACCGGCGTTGCGCTGATCTTCCTTGTTGCCGTCGGCCTATACCTGCCGGACGGGTGGCGGCGTCGCTTCTTACGCGTCCCTCTTTGGCTTTACGTGGTACCTCTCGCAATCGTGCTGCTGGTCACGCGAGCCCGGGGCCCTTTACTCGCGACGGCGGTCGCAATCCTCACCCTGTCCTTGCGCAAATACGTGCAGATGCGAGTCGTCCTATGGGCCTCGCTACTGCTTGTTCTGCTGTTCGTGATGATCGCGGTTAATACCGGAACTAATCTTCTAAGTGCCGAGAACGACGTGGCCGGCAGTGCGAATCCGATCGTTCAATTCATGCTCCGCGGACAAAGCGCCGGAGAATTCTTTTCGATGACTGGGCGCAGTGGATTGTGGAGTACGATCCTTTCATTATTCGAGAGTCGCCCAATTCTCGGTTACGGCTATGTCGCGTCACGCGGCGTGCTCTTGAATGTGCTGCCATGGGCCGGAGAGGCGCATAACGCACTTGCCGAGACGCTGCTCGACCTGGGAATCGTCGGTGTCATCCTGGTGTGGATCCCGTTGATATCAAGTCTGTTCTCGAGCCTCTCCGGTGAGACACCAGAGCTGCATGGCTGGGCCGAGAGCTTCCTTTTCGCAACCCTTGTCTTTCTGATCTTTGATGGTTTCTCTGAGGCCGGATTCGTTGGAGTAGTGAGTACGATGCCGATAGTCTTCTTTACTGTGCTGTTCGCGTGTGGGGATGCCGTTCGTGCGCCATTCGCTGCCGCATCGTATCAATTCGATCGGCCAGCTTCCTATCGAGTATTCCCCGAAGGTGCTCGTCTGCATCAAGGCAACGGGTTCGCCGGCGGAGCCACTGATCGCGGGAGCGCGCTCGCGGAGCGATGATCGAGGTCGTGGGCAGCAACAAACGCCTTCGAGTCGGCATCGACGGTCGCAACCTCAGACGTAACGGCAGCGGTTTCATTCGCTATACGGTCGAGTTGTGCAAGGCTCTCGATGCGGCGATGCCGGACGCGGAATTCTATGTTTATAGTCCGTTTCCGGTGGAACTTCCGGTCAAGTCGGAGCGCTGGATTCCGCGCGTAGATCATTGCTCGCTCAAGGGTCGCATTCGCGGCGCGTTTTGGCTTAAAGCCCGCTTGGGTTTTTTATGCCGACATGACCGGTTGGATTCATTCTGGGCCACGGTGACCTTCTTGCCGCCTCTAATGGCGGGCGTGAAGAAGGTCGTAAGCGTGCACGACGTCGTTCATCTTGTCGCGCCGGAGACGATGAGCCTCAGGCTCAATCTGCCGCTCTATCTTTTCTTCGCGCGTGACTGTCGGCGCGCTGACGCGATCCTGACCAATTCGCACGGAACCGCGGAGCGCCTCTACCAAACCCTCGGCTGTCGGACGGTGGGTGTGGTTCATCCCGCGGTTTCGAACGATTTTCGTCCGCGTCCGCCCGAGGAGGTCAGAGCGTGTCGTCAACGCTACGGTCTGGTCTCGCCATATATTCTGGGAGTCGGCGTTTCGGTTCGCCGCAAGAACGTTGAGACGCTGATTAGGACTTTTTTGGCAATGAAGCGCAACGGCGAACTGCCCAACCACGTTCTCGTACTGGCAGGGCCGAAGGGGCGTGATCAGAAACTGAACACACTCGTCGAGTCCAATCACGATTGCATCCGAATGCTCGGCTACGTTCCCGAAGAAGATCTGCCAGCACTATATTGTGGCGCCTCAGTGTTTGCTTTCCCCTCGTTATACGAAGGGTTCGGGATACCGGTGCTCGAGGCGCGTGCGTGCGGAACCCCCATCGTCGCTACGAACTCGCCGGAACTGATCGAAGCGGGTGGTCGTGGCCCTATCTACATCGAGCCCACGATCTCCGGCATACGCACGGGACTTCTCGAGTCGCTCGCGCGTCCGCAATGTCCAGCACCTTCAGATGCGGAGCTTCCCCGCTGGTCGGAAAGCGTAAAGCCCCTCGCTCAAGCCCTCTATCGCTAACGATTCGGATAGCGAATCCAGGTAGGGAATTGGCAGCTGCTACCTGCATCAATGCCAGATTTGCTGACATTTGCGTCTCTCTTTTCCATCAAACTCTTAAGTAAATCAATAACTCGATTATTGAACCTCAATGGTATCATATTTGCTTTAAAAGTCTCTACGCATTTGCAATTTAGCGCCGAGGGACATTTTCATTTGCAACAATTCACTGATTGGGCTATTTAAAGAGCGGTAGAGTAGCATGAGTAGCAGGCCGCTAATTCGCTCGATAAAATAGAGGTGTAAAGAACAAAAATGACTATCAGATATCCTAAAAGATGGATTAAGGTGGTGTTAGCGAATGTGACTATGCTCATGTTTGCCGTCATTATGATCCCTGCTTCTGCCGGCGCAGTCACCTTGGGCCATGCTCTCGAATTCTCGGCGCTCAGTACTGCGGGTGATGTGAACATCAACAACGTTGCCAAGGTCGGCATCGCCTTACTCGGTCCCCAAGGTGATGTCGGAGGTCAAAATGTGACCCTCGGCAGCAATTCGCTCGCTGGCGGGAATGTGGATACCGACCCGGGCAATATTACCGTAGGTAATTTCTCGAGCGTCAAGGGCGAGTGCATTACCAATGGTGGCACCATTACTCTCGATCTTGGCGCAAAATGCCACACCCAGTTTACTGGCGGTGACGGTGGCCTTAAGGCGCAGGCCATCACGGACGTAGGCACGTTCGTCACTACTTTGCTAGGCGAAACTCCGACAACGATGCCTGCTCTGACGGTAAAGAACTATCCAAGCACGACGCTCGCCATCGGAGCTGGCCTTAACATCATCGAGATACCATCAGTGACGCTCAACAACTCCTCGACGCTGACTCTTGATGGCGGCGGTTTAGGGGGAACCGTGGTGCTGCAGATCGACACCACCCTGGAGATCGGCAGTGGCGCGCGGATTCTGCTTAAAGGCGGACTCAGTGCGGCCGATGTAGTGATCTACGTTGGCGGTAGCATCCCGATATGGGGTAACACCACCACGGTGAACGGCACCATTCTGGTGCCCAATGCTGCTGTCGCGGCCGGCAGTGGCGCCAAGGTTTTTGGTGCGATTATTGGCGAGGGTAATGTAACGTTTTTGCAGAACGCTGGGCTCACCTTTGAACCAACGCTGGTCGACCTACCGGGTACGATCCCGCCTCCTCCTCTTACGCTCGGCAATGCCGCTTCATTCCTAGTCGTAGCTACGGGCGGAAACGTGAAGCTTGGTAACGTGATGCTCGCTAATCCTGCATTCCCGAATTCCGGTGATATTGGTGGAGAAAGCGATGTCTTCGGTAGCAACTCGGTCATTCAGGGTAATGTGATCGCTTCCTCAGGCGCGTCACCTGATGTTACGCTTGGGAATTTCACCAAAGTGAAACAGACTTGTTACACCGCTGGTGGAACCGTGGCAGTAGGCTCTGGTGCATCGTGTGCAAGTACTGACACGAGCGCTTCCAATACGGCAGTCTCCCGGCTTAACGGTTCGGGATCAGATGCGAGTTCTTTCGCTGCCGCAGCGAACGCCTTCCCGGTCGACCAGTCGCTGGCTGCGATCAACATTCCGGCATCACATAGCCAGACGGTCACTTGCGGCGTAGCAGGTCGCAACGTAATCGACACCCCGTCGATCACGTTGGGCGGCTCGTCAACGCTGACAATCAATTGCGCAAGTGGTGACATCGTTGTCTTCAATGTGCCCGGCGCGATGACCCTTGGTGCGGGTTTCACGATTGCGCTCACCGGCGGCATCACGGCCGACTCGGTGGTGTTCAATGTGGAAGGCGTATCGGCGACTGCTGCCCTCATTGGCGGAACTTCGAGTACTTTCAATGGGACCTTGGTTGCAGCATCACGTAATTGCCAGGTGAACACCGGTGCGGCAATCAATGGGCAACTGGTTTGCGGCGGGAACGTCACTGTCGGTGACAATCTGACCGCGACCTACGTTCCGTTGGTTCCGATTCCGTAACTGCACTGAAGTAACCCTCGCCAAGGTGTTGAGGGATTTCCCTCAACACCTTGGGCAGAGGCCGACAGCGGACGATTGATTTGGATGGGGGATCCTGAGTTCACGCCGGGGTCCCCGACGCTTATTCAGGGGCCGGAAACTTCAGGTGTGGACTTCGATTAGCCTTCGGGTGACCAGCCTGACGCGTCTCTCGCTACTGTATTTTGATCGGACAAGCCGGCGCGGATCGAAAGGGTTGCCCCGAATTCCCGTCGTCTTATTTATTCGCTTGCGTTCCGGAACCGTTCGGCTATTTCAGGCGGCGCGACGGGAAGGTTTCGGCCGCTTAATCGACTGCCGGCGCCAGGCATAAACTTATAGTTGGCGGCGTCCGTAAAGTGTGGATCCTCGAAGATTGAACCCTGGTCGCGCGATCTGCTTTGCCATCCAGCGAAATTCAGCCGCTCCCCGCCGGCCATCCGGAAGACGTCGCTCCGGTCCGGATTGAACCACAGGTTATCATGCGAGGTGAGGGTATCGACGAAATCCTTCCAGAATTCGGGCGCGAGAGTAGTTGCGATCAGCGACTCTGCCCCGCTGCCAACGATAACGTCATGCTGCAAATTCCAATGATCTGAGACGAGCATCTGGGTCTGTCCCGTTTTCCAGCGCTTAATCGGTCGCGGCGTATCATACATGCCGCTGATCAAAATCTGTGATTTTCCATTGTTATAAAGAATGTCGTTATTGAGCGAGACCCCACTCGAATTTCCGCTCAGCACACCCGCGCCGTCCCGATTATCGCAGATAATGCTGTGGGTCAGGCCGATCGGCCCTGGGTTCGCTTCGATGAAAACGCCGTCGGTCTGATTTCCGCATATAAAGGCGTTGTCCACCACGACATCGGAGCAGTCGGTGTCGAACCAAACCCCGCGCGTTTGATTGGCAATGGCGACAAGACCGCGATAAACGGCATTCGTGATCTGAAGACTCTTGATTCCGGCCGGCGCCCATCCGATAAAGCCGCCGGCTGCTCCCCGCCAGTTATTATGCGACGTCTCGCTATTCTCGAGCAGCAGGTCATTGACCCGCCACAGCGTCATGCCTGCGCCGCCGTTGAAGTTTGCCTTGCTGTTTCTGATGGTGAAGCCGTTAGTGGCACGAACCGACAAGCCGAGCCAATTATTCCAGACCAGGAGACAGTCGGCGATCGTTACGTTCGATGAATTCTCGACCGTAACCGCGGCTTCCTGCATTGGTCCGTTCGAATACTCAAATGTAAGGCCCCGTACAACGATATTTCCCCCACCCTCGATGCGAAACAGAGAATTCCGCTCCGCCACCTCGACAGTCGCGGTATCGAGAATGGTGCCGGCTTGCGGGTGAACGTAGGTGATGTGCGCATCGTCATCCACATAGAATGACGCGTTCGCACGTTCCACCTCCCTGCGCGACATCACCTGTTCGAGCGAATGTCCATTGACGATAATCATTTCGCGCCGTCTGACGATCGGAGTAATCCGTTGCGACTCCCAACCCGCCGGAATCGAGGCCAAGCCCCACGAATATGGCCATGAATGCGTCCAGACCGAAGAGTTCGTGCGCTGCCAGCCCTGCCAGATATTTGCGCCCGACACTGTAACTCGGCCATTCCCCGCGCCTTCGATGATTATCGGCGCAGGCTTCTCGGAGCGCGCGGAGCCAACCGTGATCGCCTCGCGATAGACTCCGGGGGATACGACAATTCTGGTTCCAACGTTTCGTGCTCGATTCCGGATCGCGATTGCCGTTGCGGCGCCGATCGTCCGCAATGGTGCGGCGCGCGTTCCCTGGTTGCTGTCGGACGCGTGGATCGCCGGTCCATCCACATAGAGCGTCGCGCCAACCGTCCCGGACATTACCGTGCCCGTCGTCTGCGCGGATGATCGATCAGCGAGGCTGAATACGGCAAGCACAGCGAACCATGCCGCCAGCACCTTTATTCGCGTTGCCAGGAACAAACGGATGCACCCTGAGCCAAGGCTATCAGCGACTCAACCGTCGCGCTGTAAAGTGGCAACAGGTCGTCGTGGATACACGACGACCTGTTGCCGCTCTGACGACCTTGAGCCGCTATTGAAATTGATCGGGCGTACCGCAATAGGAAGGAAGCTGAACTGAGGGTACGGCGGAAGTCGAATTCCCGTCCTGCTGTGTGCTGCTCTGCCATCCGGCGAGATTCTGGCGCCCGAATAAAGTGGAAAACGGCGCATAATTCGTGGCGCCGTACCAATCATTATAGTCGGAGCTCAGCGTCTGGACAAACAACGCCCATGAGCTATGCAAACTCGAGGTGAGCACGTATTGCTGCGACGATGTGCCGGCAAGGACGTTGCCGTTGAGCGAGAAATTTTGCGAGTATAGAGAATATGACTGACCCGTCGCGAAGTCGATGACCTTTCGCGGAGAGTCACTTCCGCCAATAAACGTTCCGGCCTTGTTGCCATACGCAATGCTGTTCGTGACGGCGAAGTTCGTCGCGTTTGCGACTTGAATTCCGTTGGAGACATTGCGCAGCAAAAGAACGTTCTGCAGATTTACTGGACCCTCGCTTGCCTCCACGAAGAATCCGTTGGTGAGGTTCCCACAAAACTGCGAATTTGAAATAGTTACATTTCGGCTGTCGGTATCGAGCCATAATCCGCCGGTCTGATTGTAGGACGATACGTAATTGACCAGCGAGGCATCGTGAATCCGCGTGATCTTCATCCCGTCCGCGTCGAAGCCCACGAACCCGCCGGCGGCGCCGCGCCAGTTGTTACTCGACGTCTGATCATTTTGGAACAGTAGATTCTCCACCTTGGACATCGCGATGCCGTTCTCGCCGTTGCCGTCCGCTTCGCTGTTCTGGATCGTCACCCGACTCACCGGGTTGCCTGAAAGCGAAAGCGCATCCCAGTTGTTCTGATTAAACGCGCAATCATCGACCAGAATGTTCGAGCCGCCGATCAATTTGACCGCGGCATTGCCGACCGCATTAACGGCGGTGTTGTCGTATTCGAATACCAATCCCCTAAGCACAAGGTTGCTGATTCCGCGCGGCATCACCAGCAGACCCGCCCTGGTGGAGACTTCAACCACCGCGCTCGACATGTCCGTACCAGCGGGTGGCCAGATCGTTATCGTGCTACCGTCCACCACGTTGAATGTGCCCGGGCCCGGCAATGGCAATGAGAGGACCTGCGTGAGCTGAACTTTATTGACAAACACCATCTCCCGCCGGGTCACAATCGGCTGCAGGGTAGGCCAGTATGCTGGTGTCGGCGCGTTGCCCCATGTGTACGGCCAGGCATGAACGTAGGTTCCGCCACTCTGACTCTGCCAACCGGTCCATACGTCGGCGCCGGACACCACCGCCTGTCCCGGATTCATCGCCTCGATAATCAGCGGGGCCGGATCGCTTACGCTAAAGGCACTCAGGCTGAGTGCTTCGCGATAGGTGCCGTCCCCGATTTCGATTCTTGCCCCGTTTGCTATATTGCTTGCGGCTGACGTGAGTGCGCGCCCGATGGTCGCGAACGGCTCACTTTGCGTTCCTGGGTTACTGTCCGATGCCGCCGGGTTCGACTGATCCACGTAGATCGTGGTGGTCACCGCGGATTCGTCGATCTGGGCGCCCGTTATCTGAGCGTACGCGTTGGAAGCCATGGCGATCACGATCGCCAGCAGGGCGCTGCTTCCGAATCGCAACTTTGACGATAAAGGATTATATTTCTTCATAACTGGCGTTCTCAACAAGTACTACAATTTCGTTCATAATACGATACAATTTATGATGTTTACGCGTGCTCTATAGTGAAGCACTTGGCGTGCCATCGAAGATTCGGCGAAGTGGGCCGAGATAGGCCACTGTAAGCTCAAATCGGGAAGAATAAGTTGTTGCAAAATCGCACAATGTCCGAGGATCGCTGTCCGTTTTGTGGAAACGATGCCGCTCTATATCTGGCAACCGCCGGGTTCGGGAGATGCCGCTCCTGCTCCCTGATTTTCCGCGCCAATGTCAGCGGACCGGCAGATTTGGACGAACTTTACGCGCAGAGTTGGGCTCATCCGGAGACCAATCGCAGCGAGACCGGTGGCACGGAGTTGGCCCATTCCCAGGTGTACGCCCGGCTGCTCGCGAAAAGCCTCGCGGTAAACGACTTTCGCGGTCTCACGCTCTGTGATTTCGGGGCTGGCCGCGGATCAATGGCGCAAGCGCTGATCGAACTGGGCGGGGAAGTAATCGCGATTGAGCCGTACGGCCATGAATACCTGATTTCGCGTGGCATTAAGACTTATAAGACGCTGGCCGACGTCCCGGCGCAAGTACAGTTCGATGGCATCGTCAGTGTCTCGGTGCTGGAGCATCTGCGTGCTCCATGGCAAGAGCTCGAGCAATTACGCGATCGTCTGAAATCAAAGGGATGGGCCTACTTCGCAACTCCCAACGCCGCCGGATTGGCAGCCCGTATCGGGGGTAACCGATGGCGGGAGGCGTTAAGGCCCGGCCATCTGGTTCTGTTGACTCCCGGAACGATCGCGAACGCTCTGTCGAAAGCCGGGTACACGAATTTCAAACGGCTTAAGTGGTATATAGGCTATCGCCGAGGGATACGGAAAGCCTTGGGCTATTCTCTTCAGTTGTCTGGCTTTGACGGTGAGCTTCGCTATTTAGCATTCAACTGATTTTGCACTTCTTAAAATAACTTACTCTCCGTCATAGAGATCCCGATTCCGAACCCGAAATCCTCCTCGGGTAACGCGGCAATACATAAGGTCTTTGCCTGCTACGGCGCGAAATTAAAGCGTACTGCGACGAATGTTGACAGCTTGCGGTGTAGTGCTCCATCCCAGCAGGCATGTTCAGATCCGGGGCCGGTCGCTCGAAGGCCGGGTACACGCCGGTACACGAATTTAAAATGGTTTAAATGGTCTATAGATCATCACCAAGCGATATGGAAAGTCCTGGATTATTCTCTTCAGTTGTCTGGTCTTGACGGTAGGGTTGGTTATTAGCATTTAACTGATTCTACGCCCTCTAAAACAATCTACTCTCCATCGTAGAGATCCCCATTCCGAACCCGAACTCTCCTTCGGGTAATGGCAATACATACGGTCTTTGTGTGCTATGGCGCGAAATTAAACCATATTGTGGTGAATGTTGACATTTGCTGCATAGTTGAGTACTAAATGCCGTCGTGTCGCATAACTCAAACCCTCAAAACTTAGCAGTGGGGAGATCAATGAACAGGTACACGTTAAAAGCAAAAATGGCGGCGATAGTGGTCATCATGGGCGCGTTCATCTGCGCGCGGGTGACGGTCGCCGCGGCACAGGACAGCCTCGGTTCTGCCCTGAGCTTCTCATTGCTGTCATTTGCATCCGATGGCGACGTCGAAATTGGCATTGGCAATGCTTCCAAGGTCACTTCGTCCTTGTGCTTTAATGGCGAGGTCGGTGCCGGTAACGACATCGTTCTCGGTAATAATGGGCTCTATAGCGGCGATGTGATCAGTTATGAAGGCGACATCACGCTGAACAATTACGCGAAGGTGCAGGGCCAATGCGTCACCAGCGGCGGGGCCGTAACCCTCAAAGTGGGTGCAAGCTGCGCTGGCGGCACCGATACCACCGGTTCCAATGGACTACTGAGTTTATTAGATTACGCTAACCAGGACGGCGGCTATTTTGCGTGCGACGTTGCCTCTGGCACCCCAACTTACTCGGCGTCGGCCATCAATATCGCTGCGGGAAAGCAATTTACCATTACAGACACTGTTTCCGGCGGTCTGAATTTCATCGACGTACCCTCGATGACGATTGGCAACTCCGCAACCTTGTTCCTGTCGGGCGGAGCGTCCGATACCGTGGTACTGCGGGTCGATGGCAACACGAGCATCGGGTACGGCGCGAAAATCATGCTGACTGGCGGCTTGACCCCTTTCAACGTGGTTATCGCAACTCAGGGCGGCATCAGCTTCTGGGGTAATTCCAGCACCGTCAACGGAACCGTTCTTAACGGGCAACCCTTTAACTTCAACGGTCGCGAATGCCCGATCGGGTCAGGTGTTACGGTTAATGGCGCGGTTCTTTGCGAGGACGATCTCTCGATGGGGCCGAATGCACGGGTTAATTTCGAGCCGGCATTTGCGGTTCAAGTCCCCTCGACTTGCGCAGACTAAGCAAGGTTTCACGGAGAGCGGGCAATAGGAGCCTGCAATTCAGAGCGCGCGAAGCCGCCCTTCGGGTATCACCCGGGGGGCGGCTCGTCACAACGGGGTGGTTGGTTTTGTCGAGGTCGCTGAGAACCCGGCAATCATGGAAGTGACACACACCAGACAAAATGAGGTCGAATGCTAACGTTTACTCGCTCGGAGTGATCTTGGTGATCTTTGATCCCTCAAGGCCGATGCCGCCCATCAGACCCTGTTGGCTGAAGACGAATGCATAGACATCCGACCGCAAATTGGTCGTCGTGAGCGACCGCGCCGCTCCTTGGTCAACCACGACAATACTCGGTCCGGTACCGATCGCCCAGCCCCCGCTCTTATCGAGGTAGGTCAGTGCTGAGTCTGTCATGAAAAACAAGGCGTAACCAAATTTCTTTACCCCAGCCTGGAGCCCATACGAGGCAGCACCGGTTCTGTAGTAGCCGACGGTACTAGCACCTTTTCGGAGCGCCCCGTAACCGTACTGCGCACCGACGATGAAGGCCGCTTTTTTTATATCCGGGAAGACGAGGACCGCCTTGGCCTTTACCCCGAGATCTTTCGCCGCTTCGTTCTGCAAATACAGTTCCCGCAGTGCGGCAGTTACGTTCTGATCGATCTCGGATGCTTTGGGAGCCAGTGGAGAGGCCTGGGCAAATACCCTGACACTTAGGGCAGATCCCAGCGCAATTTGTAACAGTGCGACTATGGCCAATCGTTTCAACATAGATATCACCGAGCCTTGTTTAGATTCGCACGACCACATTCCAATCCCCGATCAGCGCTTCTTTTAAGTAAGCGGTAGGGATTACGCCTGGCCTGCCAGCACAGGGTGCGCCGACGGTTTGTAACCATTCGGTTTTCGCCGCTTCGGCAGCTCGGGAAACTTCTTCATATGAAATCAGTCCAGCGGCTTCGTCCATGCCGAGGTTCTGGCGGCGGCGATGTCGGCCACGCGTTGCGCCTCTCGATACCTGGGTCTCAATCAGCTCGAAGGCGGGATGATCATCGCTAGCTCTGCAGGCCCAGCAAGGCCCTGTTCGTTGCGAAAGATGCCGAGGCACCTCCGACGCGGTGAGAAATTCAACCTCACGGTCCCACATCTGCGACTTCAGCCCGCTCCACTGTCTGGATCGAAGCCTCTTTCAGTAAGCGGCAGGGACACGCCGGACAGGTTGCGCTGGTTGTTTGTAACCGTTCGGCTTTTGCCGCTCCGGCAGCTTGACTTTTTTTTGGGGAACTTCCTCATATGGAATCAGGCTCAGAAGATGCGAAATGCAATTGAGCCGCGCGCGTCGCTTGTCGTCTGCGTCGACGACGAACCATGGAGTTGTCTCGGTATCGGTTGCAGCCATCATCTCGTCACGGGCTCGTGAGTAATCGTACCAACGGCGATGTGACTCAAGATCCATTGGACTGAGTTTCCAGATTTTGCGCCCGTCGTTGATACGCGATAAGAATCGACGCGTTTGCTCCTTCTGGCTGACCTCGAACCAGTATTTGATTAGGATTATTCCTGAGTGAACGAAGGCCTCTTCAACCGGAGGGCAATTTCTCAGGAAGTATCTTGCCTGCTCTTCCGTACAGAAGCCCATCACGCGCTCGACCAACGCTCGGTTGTACCAACTCCGGTCGAAGATCACGATCTCCCCCGCCGCCGGAAGATGCGCGATGTACCGCTGAATATACATCTGAGATTTTTCGCGTTCGGTCGGAGCGGGCAACGCCACTACTCTGAAGACGCGAGGGCTGACTCGTTCCGTGATGCGTTTAATTACGCCTCCTTTTCCGGCGGCGTCGCGCCCTTCGAACAATATGACAATTTTCGCGCCGGTATGCTTGACCCACTCCTGAAGCTTCACCAATTCGACGTGAAGCTTGTTCAGTTCCTTGTCGAAGTTCGCGAGCTTGAGTTTCGCGTGCTTTGAAGACCCACGGGCTCCATTCTCATCGATGCCGGCATTGATTCCCGCTTGCTTCGCCATTGAACCAAATTTCCTCGCGCATTCCGGATCTATAAGACCAATGCCTGGCCACACCCGGACAATCGCAAGATCGCTGATGTCGGTCCTTGTTCCGGCGAAGCAAATTCAGGGCCGCACTAGAATCAGCGAGAACTCTGTTCTTTGCGTCGTATTTCTCGGCGCGGATTGCTGTTTCAGTGTTTCCTTTCGCTCCAGTCGCTACAGGAAATGACTCCTTTGGCTCGTCATCCCTCAAAGGGCTTAAGAAGATGCCGCCTCCACTGGCTAAGGACATGGGCACGGTTGTTGCCACAAAAGGAGAAGAGCCACATGGCCCTGACAGGAGAACATGGACAACCGAGGTCGAAGCTGGTTCCGTACTGAAGCTCCAGCCGAAATCCGTGAGTTCGTCGATGCCAATGGAGTCTCGACAACTATCGCGCCGATGGCCTGCGTTCTTCAGTTCGTTCGTCAAAGCTTGTCGTGATTCCGTTGGAGGCTGTGGGGGCGGGCACAGTTTGTCGGTCTGCTTTCAAGGCTAAATCGCAGCCTATGAAATACGGGTTTTGACGCGGACGGTTCGGTTCGCCACGGCTCGCTCGCTCAAGGACGGGAGACCAAAGATGCGTTCATGCTGGGTTGGCCGGATTTACTCGGTAGGTTCACCTCAATGTCGAGAAAACTGATCCTCGGCGTGGTCATAGTCGCCGCAGTTGGTGGAGGCGTTATCGCGTGGCTCATCCTCTCCAAACCCGCCCTACCGGCCGGGTTCGCGGGCGGTAACGGCAGACTTGAAGCCAAGCAGATCGACATCGCGACAAAGTATCCGGGCAGAATCAAGGCGGTCCTTGCTGATGAAGGGGATACAGTCGACGCGGGGCAAGTCGTCGCTACCATGGATACCGAGCCGCTCGAGGCTCAGTTGCGTGAGGCTGAAGCCCGGATCGTGGAGGCTCAAGATAATCGGCGCACCGCGCTGGCCGAGGTCACGGTTAAACGAAGTGAGCTGGCATACGCCGACAAACAGTACAAACGTTCCAAGGAATTAGTCGTCCGTGGAGCGGTGAGCGAACAGGAAAAGGATATCGATCTGTCCCACCTGGAGGTGGCTCGGTCCGCGTTGCTCGGGGTGCAGGCCCAAGCGGTTCGAACACAATCCGCTATCGATGCGGCAACGGCGGTGGCCCAAAGGCTGAAGGCCGAAATCAAGGACAGCGTTCTCAGGGCTCCGGTCAGAGGACGGATACAGGAGCGCATGGCGGAGCCGGGCGAAGTCCTCTCAGGAGGGGGCAAGGTACTCACACTGATCGACTTGAGCAAGGTGTACATGTACGTCTTCCTTCCTGAGAGCGTCGCCGGGAAGGTAGCTTTGGGATCGGAAGGCAGAATCGTTCTCGATGCCGCTCCCGAATATCCGATCTGGGCGGTTGTGTCATACGTCTCCTCCAGTGCGCAATTTACTCCCAAGACAGTCGAGACCGCAGAGGAACGCCACAATCTGACTTTCCGCGTAAAGCTGCAGCTTGACGCGAACCGTCTGCGTCAATTCGAGCCCTATGTGAAGGTTGGAATTCCGGGCATGGGGTACGTTCGCTTCGACCAAAACGCGCCGTGGCCCCAGATGCTCCAGGTGAAGTCAGTGATGCCCGGCCAGCTCTGGCATCCAACTGGATCGACGGCCTCGCAATGAAGGAGAGCACCACATATGAGTCGGCTGCGACTCTAAGACAGGTCGCGCAACATTATGGAAACGTCGCCGCTCTCGATGGCGTGGACCTGGACATCCCCGCGCGAAAAATGATCGGCCTGATAGGCCCCGACGGGGTTGGAAAATCCACCCTCCTCAGTCTAATTGCGGGCGTTCGACGCATACAGACTGGAGAGGTCAGCGCACTTGGCGGCGACATGGCCAATGCGCATTTCCGTAATTCCGTCTTCGCGCGCATTGCATATATGCCCCAAGGGCTGGGAAAGAACCTTTATCCGACCCTGTCGATCTTCGAAAATGTCGATTTCTTCGGGCGTCTGTTTGGGCAGTCGCGTGAGGAGCGCGAGTGGCGGATACGCGAGTTGTTCGCCAGTACCGACCTGACACCGTTCCGCGATCGCCCCGCAGGAAAGTTGTCCGGCGGGATGAAGCAAAAGCTGGGGCTGTGCTGTTCGTTGATTCACGACCCGGATCTGTTGATCCTCGACGAGCCAACCACCGGAGTTGACCCTCTGGCGCGCAGGCAGTTCTGGGAGCTGATCGACCGCATCCGGCTTCGCCGCCCGAGAATGAGCGTGCTTGTCGCAACCGCTTACATGGACGAAGCGGAAAGATTCGACTGGCTGGTAGCGATGAACGCGGGTAGGGTGATGGCGACCGGAAGTCCCGACCAGCTCAGGCGCGATACAAACGAGAAAACGCTCGAAAGAGCCTTCATCCAGCTACTACCCGAGGAGTCGCGCCGCGGCCATAAGGAACCGCAGATTTTACCGTGGCAGTCCACCGGCGCTACGCCTGCTATCGAGGCTCACGGTCTTACGCAGAGATTCGGCACCTTCACCGCCGTCGATCACGTGAGCTTCCGTATCGAGCGGGGGGAGATTTTTGGCTTCCTAGGCTCCAATGGTTGTGGGAAGACGACCACGATGAAGATGCTGACCGGACTGCTGCCGCCGACCGAAGGCACCGCACTGCTGTTTGGCCAGCAGGTCAAGGGCGGAGATGTGGAGACGCGCCGGCGAGTGGGCTTCATGTCGCAGGCCTTTTCGCTGTATTCCGAATTGACGGTCCGCCAAAATCTGCTCTTGCATGCGCGTCTTTTCGATATTCCTGAGGATGCGGCACATAAGCGTGTGAACGAGATGCTAACGCGCTTCGCCTTGGAGTCCGCCGCCGACACCTTGGCGGAGAGTTTGCCTCTGGGTATTCGGCAGCGACTTTCTCTCGCAGTCGCGGTCATCCACGAACCCGAGATCTTGATCCTCGACGAGCCGACCTCCGGCGTCGACCCGATCGCCAGGGATGGATTTTGGGAATTGCTCATTCGACTGTCACGTGAGAACGGCGTAACCATCTTTCTTTCTACCCATTTCATGAATGAGGCTGAACGCTGCGATCGCATGTCGATGATGCATGCGGGAAAGGTGCTTGCTCAAGGAGCACCTGCCCAGTTGATAGCGGAACGGAAGGCAAGCAGCCTCGAAGAGGCTTTTATTGGGTATCTTGAGGAGGCGGCCGACAAGTCGGTGAGTAGTACACCTTCCGCGGGTGTCGAGTCCGATGATAGCCGTGCTCATCCCACGAAGGGATCCGGGGCGCAGAGTAAGTTTAGTCTGGGCCGTATCTGGGCGTTCACACGCCGCGAAGCCGTTGAGTTGCGACACGACTACGTGCGGATGGCCTTCGCGCTGCTCGGGCCGCTCCTTCTGATGATTGTATTCGGCTACGGGATTTCGCTCGACGTCGAGCATTTGTCATTTGCCGTACTCGACTTCGATGGAACACCTGCCAGCCGCCTGTATGCCGATAGCTTCCGTGGCTCAATCTACTTCGACGAAATGGCTCCGCTGTCAAACTACGACCAGCTCGACCGGCGACTACGGAATGGTGAACTTCGGTTTGCTTTGGAGATACCCACAGGCTTTCAAAAGGACTTGCAAAGAGGGCGTCAGCCGGAAGTAAACGCGTTTCTCGACGCCGCTGTCCCTTTTCGCGCCGAGACCGCACGCGGTTATATCGAGAGCGTTCAGGACCATTACTTGACCCGCCTTCGCGAGTCAAAAGGACTCCCTCCGGTGCGCAAGCCCGTAAAGATAGAGGCCAGGGCTCTGTTCAATCAGGCCTTCAAGAGTATTTACGCCATGGTGCCGGCGGACATCATGCTTCTTTTGATACTCATCCCGAGCATGCTTACCGCGCTCAGTGTTGTCCGCGAAAAGGAGCTGGGTTCAATTGCCAATTTCTATGCCGCTCCTGCGAGCCGGCTCGAATTTCTTGTGGGCAAGCAACTGCCCTATGTCGGCGTGGCGCTCATACAGTTCGCGAGCCTGGTTGCGCTCGCTATCCTGCTTTTTCAGGTGCCGGTGAAAGGTAGCTGGGCGGTGTTACTCGCCGGGGGAGTAATCTACGTCTTGGCAAGTACCGGATTCGGTCTGCTGATATCGGTCTTCGCCACGACGCAGACCGCCGCGATCTTCGCCGCTGCAATAATAACGATCCTTCCCGCCGTGCAGTTTTCCGGAATGTTCGTGCCAGTGTCGTCGCTCACCGGAGGAGCCTGGTTCGCCGCCAGGATTTTTCCGAGTACCTATTTTCAGGCAATTAGCGTCGGCACCTTTACCAAGGCCCTCGGCCTGCCGGCGCTGTGGCGTAATCTTGTCGCACTTGGCGTGATCGCAGCTATCTACTTCGTGGTGTCAGTAGCTCTGCTGAAGAAGCAAGAAAATTAGAAGGATGCGGAACCTCCGGCACATCTTCAAGCTCGGAATCAAGGAGATGCTAAGCCTGTTACGAGATCCTGTCCTCCTGTTTCTTATTGTCTACTCGTTCACCTTTTCGGTCTATACACCGTCGAAGAGCGCCGTGATGGACGTGGTAAATGCATCGGTCGCAGTGGTCGATGAAGATCACTCGGATGCCTCTCGCCAGATACGTGAGGCATTATTGCCCCCATTGTTCCTCCCGGCTGTGCCGATTTCGTTTAGCGACATTAATCGTGCGATGGACGAAGGCGAATACACCTTTGTTATCGATATCCCGCCCAAGTTTCAGCACGATCTTACTAAAGGTATCGCGCCAACAGTCGAGATTATCACCGACGCGACCGCAATGAGCCAGGCGGGCAGAGGACCGTCCTATATTCAAAAAATCATCGACTGGGAGGTACGGCCTTTTTGGGCGGGAGGAGAAAAGTCCAGAAGTCGGGAGCTGGTCCGGCTGGTCACGCGGGCTCGGTTCAATCCGAACATGCAGCAAGGCTGGTTCGTGGCCATCAACCAGATTATCAACAACATTTCGGTGCTCGCGATTTTCCTGACCGGCGCCGCGGTCTTGCGGGAACGGGAGCACGGTACGATCGAACATCTGCTCGTGATGCCGCTGCGCCCGTACGAACTGATGTTCTCCAAGATATGGGCGAACGGGCTGGTCGTCGTGATAGCCGCCATGGCTTCGCTGTTTCTGGTTGTGAAAGGGGCAATAGGCGTTCCGGTTGCGGGCTCGATCGGGCTTTTTCTAGGGGGCCTCGTAGTATACCTGTTCTCAGTTACTGCGCTCGGAATCATGCTCGCGACCATGGTGAGGTCGATGCCGCAGTTCGGTTTGCTCGCCTTTCCAGTGTTCATCGTGATGAGTCTGTTGTCAGGCGGGCAGACGCCGCTCGAAAGCATGCCGATCGCCCTGCAAAAAATCATGCAGTTTGTGCCATCGACGCATTTTGTGAGCTTTTCCCAAGCGGTGTTCTTCAGAAACGCGAGTGCGAGTATGGTGTGGCCCGATCTGCTCAAGATGTTTCTGATTGGGTGCGCATACGTAGCCTACTCTCTCACCAGATTCAGGAGAATGCTGGCCGCCATTCAATAGGGGAATTGCGTGAGTAAGAGCACTTGGAGAACGTCAGTCACTTACAGACTCGGTGCTGTGGTGCTCATCGCGATCGCGGTCGCCGGTTGCTCGCCGACTGCTGCACCCCAGGGCCTGTGGGGCAAGCTCTGGTCGCTCGAAGTTGGGCCCGACTACCGACGGCCGGAAGTGAAGCCGGTAGAGGAGTTTCGGTCACAGATCGGACCGGCTGAGGCACGCTCACTCGCGGACTTGGCATGGTGGAAGGTATTCAATGACAAAGTGCTTCAGGAATTGATCGTCACGGGATTAGCCCACAACTATGACCTGCAGTTGGCCGCCGCACGTGTCGAGCAGGCTCGCGCTCTGGTGGGCGTCGCGGCTTCTCCACTCTACCCGCAAATTGGTTATCAGGGTCTGGCTGGTCGTGAAAAGGCTTTCGTACCTATTGAGGAAGGCAATGGAAACATAACCTTCAATGCTTTCGCGGGGCTGTTCAATGTTGCATGGGAGATAGACGTATGGGGTCGCATTCGGCGCTCTACGGAAGCCGCACGCGCAGCATTGTTCGCGCAGGAGGATATCCGCCGCGATGTTATGTTAACGCTGGTGAGCGACATAGCCACAAGTTATTATAGCCTGCTTGAACTGGATCGCGAACTGGCTATTGCGCAAGAGAGTGCCGAAACCTACAAGCAGACCCTCGATCTGTTCACTCAGCGTTTTCAATTCGGGAAAGACAGCAAACTGCCGGTTGCTCGTGCGCAAGCGGCTTACGATTCCAGCATCGCGAATGTGGCGAGTCTAAAACGCGCGATCGTCCAGCAAGAGAATGCGCTTAGCATCCTGGTAGGTGAGTTCCCCGACAGGATCGAGCGGGGAACTGAACTGACCCAACAGGCCACACCGAGCACTCCACTGGGAGCGACGACAGATATCATGGAGCGGCGCCCCGACATCCTGCAGGGCGAGCAAAACGTTATCGGCGCGAATGCTCAAGTCGGCGTCGCACTGGCGAATTTCTTTCCGCGAATCGGGTTGTCCGCGCTCTATGGTGGACAGAGTATGAATATTGGCGATGTGGTCGACAACAGTTTCAGTATCTGGAGCATAGCTGGCAGTTTAGCCGGCCCGATTTTCCAGGGCGGACGGATATTCGAAACCTACTACGCGCAACAAGCGTTCTGGGAAGGAACGATCGCGCAGTACAAGCAAACGGTTCTGATCGCGTTTCGAGAAGTATCTGACGCACTCATCGCGCAAACTACGCTGGTCGACCAGCGGCAAGCTCTGGAACATCAGGTTGTGTCCTTGAAGGAAGCGGTGGATCTTGCGCTGCTTCGCTATAATGCAGGACGGGCGAGCTACTTCGAGGTGCTGGAAGCAGAGCAGTTACTTTTCCCCGCGCAAGACGCACTTGCGCAGACCCAACGAGATCAGCTTCTTGCCGTTGTTAATCTCTATAAGGCGCTCGGTGGCGGATGGGATCTGAGCGATACGCAATGGACCAAGCCACGCTGAGACCAAAGCGACGGGTGTGCGGTTATGAACAGCGCCACCGAAAAGCGGTGGGATTGAAGATCAGTTCTTTGCGACCATATTTCTCGGCAGCGGATTGCTGTTTGTGGCGAGCCTCTTCGCTGCAACGGCTGGGTCGGGCGCGCTGATTGAGGCCGTCGCCGCCGGCAATATACATTCACCCAACAGCGAAACCTACTACTTCGGCCACCGCACAATACACCGGCAAGCGGCGTTCCCTGGCGGTGCTGGTTGCGGCATTGATCTCGATTCTCGGGGTCCTTGCACTACTCGCCATGATTTTTCGGCAATAGCGCTGTCTGAAAAGACGGCATGAACTCGAAGATGACGCTCGCCTTCGAGTCGTGCGTGCAATGTTGCTTGTTCGTCTTCTAAGCGCTGGATCCGCTCCCGCACTTCGTTGGAGCGGTGCAGCTATCGCCAGTCATCGGCGGCGCAATTGAGAAATTCGCGCAGGCGATGTGGACGCGGTCGCCTTGCGGTCGTGCAGGAGGCCTCGCACGCCCTCGAACCGCATGGCGGGTATTTTGACGGCACCTTCATGTCTGAATCCGAGACGGCCGATGTGCTCAGAGAGGAATACGAACGCTTCGGTGCAAGCGGGAAAGCACGCGCGACACGAGTGTTACGCAACAGCGACGGAACCTTTGCCAGAGACATCGGGTGAAGCTGCGCCGAAGACTTTGCCCTTGTGAACCGTTACCTGACGGATGAATGAGGCAAAGATGTTCAGATGGCGCGCTCGCTTTGCTCGCTCGCGACTATTCCTTGTTCTCGCCACTCCGTCGCGCGGGGCGCTTGTCGCGAGTCGCGTCCCTCGGCTTCGAGACGCACGGATGCCCATCGGGCAGTCTAGAATCTAAAGAGAAAATAGTGGAGCGGGCGACCGGGTTCGAACCGGTGACGTCCAGCTTGGGAAGTTGGACCGTCGATGGTGGGAAAGACCGCGTGTTTCTTGGGCCGTGTAGAATAAGGCTAATTTTCTCCAGGAGTTTCGGGGAGCGGCGGTTCGGTAGGTTCGGCCATAATTCCGACGGCTGGTTTGGGTGAATCTTGGGTGTTTCTGCTGATTGCGCGCTCCAGGCCGGTCAAAACTCCGGTCGGACGGCTGAGCCAGCGCGAATAGACCTGAAAGAGCATCTGGAGGTTGGTGTGCCCAAGCTGAGCGGCGACGTGCTGCGGGGTGTCGCCGTTCTCGATGGCGAGGCGGGCGAAGGTGTGTCGGCACTGATAGAGCGTCCGGGGCCGGACCTTGGCGGCTTCGAGGACGCGCGGCCAGGTGCGGATCCGAATGTTGTTGATATCGATAGGCAAGCCTGACCGGTTGGGGAAGACCAAGCCGAGGTCGGGACGCGATTGCGGGTCGGTTCCTGCGACCTGTGCGCGGGCATGATCGACGATGATTTTGTGGAGGGGGCGTACCATCTCGATGTCGCGTTCTGAGCCGGGCGTTTTCGGTAGGCCGAAACCGTGGCGGCGGTTGAGATTGGATCGGATTGCAATTAGGTCGCTCTCAATGGCGTCCCAGCGCAGGGCGAGTGCCTCGCCTGGCCGCATTCCGGTATAGAGCAGCGTGGCGAAGAACGCCTTTTCCCAGCCTTGCGCCGCCTCGACAATGCGCTGCGTTTCGGCGAGATCGAACGGGTCCACGTCCGGCCTGCGCTGCCGAAGATTCTGAACATGGCGCATCGGGTCGGCCGGGATGAGGCCACGCCGGTAGGCTGTCGCAAAGATTGTGCGCAGGCGCGCGATAACCATATTGACGCGGCGATGAGAAATCGTGCGTTCGGGGTCTTTGGGGAGCGTCTTCGTGGTGGTCTGATTGACGAACGCGGTCATGGTCGCTTCGTCGATTTGCAGCAAAGGCAAAACGGAGATCGGATGCGGGATGATGTGCGTGTTTATCAGAGATTCGTAATCGTAGCGCGTGGCAGGCGTTAGCTGCGTCTTTTCCGCCAGCCATTCCAGCGCGTACTGGCCCAGGGTCGGATGCCCATCGCGCGGAATGGCGATAGTGAGCCCGCGCAGGCGCTTGGAGTTCGGAAAGCGCTTCGCCAGGACGGCTTCGAGCGAGCCCGTGTGAAGGGCATGCTCGAGCTCCCTTTTGATGCGGTTGGCCTCTGTGCGGTTCGGGCGGCTATCGCGGAGATGCAGCGGCTGAGTGATGAATTTTCCGCGCAGTGGGATATAGGCGATGACCAGAGAGTTGTGGTTGGCTTTGACGTACATAAACCCTACCCCCTCTATTCATGCTGCGGACACGCGACAGTCAGCTTGCGCACTTTACGGCATACCGGGCATGGCGAAGGTTTAAGTTTCAGCAAATCGCGCAAGGGCTGCAACACCTCGGTTTCAAACTCGCGGCTTTGGGGCGTCATGCCGTCGAGCGCCTCGATGACGCCGACCGCATCCTTGAGACCCTTTCTCAATGCTGCGACATATCGGGTTGCGTTCACGGCTGTTCCTCCCGTTTTCAGGTTGTGGAGGGAGAACCGCTTGCGCGGCTCTCCCGTCATGCTCCGGTCAGAACGGGGCTTCGCTGGAAGCCGGTTGGCCTGTCACGTCGCCGCGCCGGCCCAGAAACCGGACTTGCCGCGCGACGATTTCCGTGCGATAGCGCTTGCCGCTACCGTCCTTCGCCTCGTACTCACGGGTCGTCAGTCGTCCCTCGACATAGACCTGACGCCCTTTGCTGAGATACTGCGCGCAAACCTCGGCCAGCTTTCCGAAGGCCACGATGCGGTGCCATTCAGTTCGTTGCTGCTTGCCACCATTGCGGTCGGTAAAGCGCTCGGTCGTCGCCAGCGAAAGATTCGCCACGCTCTGACCCGACGGCAGAGTCCGCACCTCGGGAGCCGCACCCAGATTGCCGATTACCGTTGCACTGTTCACTGCCATTTTCTTTCCTCCTGTGTCCGCCCGCTTCCCGTTTTCGGGCAGGGCGTTGATTCCGTTTGGGATTGTGTCCCGTTGTAAAAGAGGGAATTTTTTCCCCGGCCTCTCAACCAAGATGGAGGCCGGGAGAAAAAATGGAATCGGGGCGGAGCGGCTGGGCGGTTACGATTTCGGATCGCGAAGACGCGGCGTCTCTGCGGACGCAGGCCGGGACTCTCTTACCTGGCCAAGGAGGCGCGACGCGGCGAGCCACCGATTTACGAATTGGTGAGGTGGGGGTGTCTGGACCAGTTCTTTTGGCAGACCGGGTTCACTCGCTCGTTGGCTGCAATTCGTCTCGCGAGATGACGAGCCGATCGATGCAGTCGACAAAACGAGCCGCTGTTTCGATGGCTGCCGTTGCGTCATTCTTCGTGATCTTCGCGGCGGAATTCATACCGTAGTCCGCGACGGATTTTAATTCGTAAGCTTTCGCCAGAAAGGTGACGAGGTTGCGGTCGATTCGCGGTTCGTCTTTGGCCAGACGGGCAAACTCGGCACGGAGACCGGAATGTGTTTTGGCGGCCTTGCCGGTGCAGTGAAAAATGTAGGCTTAGGCCGCGTGATACCCGGCGAGATATGCTTCGCGGGCAGCAATATGGGGCATGGGAAGGGCGAGGAGTGTCTTCGCATCGGCGAGGCACTGGCGAGCTGTGCTGAGAAAGTCGCGCACTTCGGGTGTCATAGCTCGAACCCGTCGCACCGGATCTCCTGCATGAGCGCTGTGCGTTCGCTATAGCTCTCCGCGCTGAATGGCTTGGCGGAGATGATGGCGCCTGTGTCGTAAAAAATATCCGTGCCGATGGCGGCGAGCGAATCGAGTTCGGTCCACAGCGGGCCTAAGTTTTTCAGAAATACCGCGATATCGTAATCAGAGTCCGGTCGCTGGTCGCCGCGGGCGCGCGAACCGAACAGTACGATCCGCTGGACCCGGTCGCCGTATCTGGCTGCGACGGCTATGCGGAATCGGTTCAACACGGGATCAGTAGATGTCAGCATTTGCGATGGCCTTGGTTATCCTTTGCCCTGGATGGGCGCGCGCTGCCGCGTGTCCCCTGAAGTTAGATCTCGGTCAAGTGCCGCGACGGCACGCTCGAAAGTTTCGCCCAGCACCCAGCGGTTGCTGTCGGCAATTCTGTAAAAGCGTTCGACCGCGTCAGCGGTCGCCTTGATGTTAAGTTGGACGTTCCGCCCGGTGCGATATCGCCTGGCTTCAAGTCTCGTGGTTTCGCGCGGCGAGGTCTGCCGCTTCGGCTCACGGCTGACGAAATTCGCGGCTTCGGAGATCGTCTTCACCTTGTCGGGCGGAGGGATTCGCTTTTCGGCTGCTCGCGGAGCAAAGCCGCTCAAATCTAGTGGCTTGTAACAGTGACATTGGTATCGCATTCATGTATCATGAGGCATGCGTGAAGGGGAGTTTCGATTGACGGCGAGCGAGCGCAGAGAACTGAGGGACAGGCTGCGCTCGCGCACGTTGCC
>JAJXYF010000020.1 GCA_021780755.1 Deltaproteobacteria bacterium
CAACGTGCGCGAGCGCAGCCTGTCCCTCAGTTCTCTGCGCTCGCTCGCCGTCAATCGAAACTCCCCTTCACGCATGCCTCATGATACATGAATGCGATACCAATGTCACTGTTACAAGCCACTAGCTATTGCTGACGCTGCACTTCACGATGCGGGTGTGCGCATCTGGCTTCTCCTAGATCGTCTAGATGTCGCATTTGCAGAATCTCTCGATTTAGAGCGAAACGCCCTGCGTGCGCTCTTTCGGGTTTACCTCGATCTGGCTGCTTTCGATTCGATTTCGTTAAAGATATTTCTCCGAACCGACATCTGGGACCAGATCACCAGAGAGGGATTTCGGGAGGCAAGTCATATCGTCAAACGCGTGACCCTATCTTGGAACAGTGCGTCGCTACTGAACTTGGTGATTCGCAGAGCGATCCACAATCCCGCTCTGCGTCAATATTATGGGGTTGACGAGGCGGCGGTACTCTCGAGCACCGAGAGGCAAAATGAGCTTTTCTATAAAATATTTCCCGATCAGGTTGACGCAGGCCTGAGAAAGCCGGAAACGCTGGATTGGATGTTGAATCGGACATGCGACGGTACTACTCGAAATGCACCGCGTGAGCTGATTCAGCTGCTCTCCGCGACCCGCGATGAACAATTGAAACGATTGGAACTCGGTAGCGCAGAACCTCCAAATCTGTGGCTTTTCGATCGTACCTCCCTAAAGGAGGCGCTAATCGTCGTCTCGCGGGTAAGATTCGATCAGACTCTATGTGCCGAGTTCCCCAACCTGAAACCGCGCCTTCTGCAATTGAAAGGTGAGAAGACACTTCAGACTCCGGATACGTTATCCAAAATTTGGGGCATCGACGAGAAGTCCACGGCGGAACTGGCTAATCACTTGGTTGAAGTCGGCTTCTTCGAACTGCGTGGCAGCAAAGAAACTCCGGAATTCTGGGTGCCCTTTCTGTACCGCAGTGTTTTAGACATGGTGCAGGGTACAGCTGAGTAGGCAACTGTGTTCTCGGGTATTGCAACGCGAGGTGTATACTCCGGCAGAGCGTTGGACGTTGTAATTTTCTAATCGTCGAAGGTTAAAGCGGGTTGGACGCGTGCAGGTAGCACCGCCGAGGTCTGCGATCCTTGTTGTTCCCCAAAGGGAAGTCTGAAACCTCGGTGAGGTTTCAGTAAGAGACTTCAAGTTTTGCGTTCCTCGACCATAGATTGGCGCGCGGGGAACCGCGCGGGATCCTTCGCGGCGCTTGGCGCGCCGGCGCATGCGCGAGATCCTTCGCGGGCAGGCAATCAGGATGACGGACGGGGGATCAGGAAAAGAAAACGCGAGGCCCGGGACAGAGGCCTCGCGTGAAGCGATCAGGCGAAAGTTAGATCGTCAGACGAACAGCAAAAGTTCAATCATCGGACGAAAGATGAAAACCTGATCAGGATGAAGGCTCGATCAGGCGGCTTCGAGCTTCCACAGATTGCGCGCCGCGGTGACGGAACGCTCGATCAACTTGCGCGCCAGGTTGTGCTGCGTCTCGAAGAACGAGGCGAGCGGTGTCTCTTTGGCCCATCCGGTGGCCTTTTCCTGCAGCTCGAGGGCCTGCGTGGCGACGCGCTCGGTGGTGTCGATATACCATGCGGCGGCCTTCTTGGCGCCATCGACACTGAAGAACGACTCACCCAACTTGCTAAACGCCTCGTACATGCCTTCGCGGGTTTCTTTTTCCGCCATCTGAATTCCTCCAGCCCCTTTGCGGGACGATTTTTTGTGCGGGAATTTCCCGCGTTTCTTGCTTGCTTCGAAGGTAACCACTAATGCGCCTTCCAGTCCGATCCAATTTGTCGCCGAGACGACAATAATCGGCGTTTATCGTCCTTTTGTGACGATTGATCTCCCAACCCTATTCGCGATCGGCGAGCCATCCGCCGACCTGCGGCCACAATTTCTTGATCGCGCCGGCGCTCACCACGGCCCCAATGTGGCCGGTCGGGAAGGTCAGGTTGCGGCGATCGGCACTGCCGACCTTTTCCGGCAGCGGCAGACTGGAGTTCGGATGCACGACGTCGTCGAGATCGGCCACGACGTTGAGCAGCGGACAGGTGATGTTGCGCAAATCGACCGGGCGATCCGCGATCTTCATTTCGCCCTTGGCGAGCAAGTTGCGTTTGAAGAGGTCGCCGGTCATCTCGCGGAAGATCTGTCCGGCGAGCGGCACGTCGCTCGACATCCAGCGCTCGAAGAGATCGAACATCTCGGCGTAGCCGTCGCGCTCGGCGTTGCGGTAGAGGCCGACGTATTTATCCAGGGCGTGATGGACCGGCGACATGGCGGTGAAGCCCATGTTGACCATCCAGGCCGGGCAGTTGCCGTAAATCTTCGTGATCAACTCGACCGCACTGTCATCGACCTGGTCCATCAGGTGGTAGATGGAGAGTTCGCGCACACCCATGTCGAAGGGGACGGCGAGGGTGACCAGGTTCTTGACGTTCTCGGGATGGAGCGCGGTGTAGAGCACGCTGAGCAGTGCGCCGAAGCAATAGCCGAGCAGGTGGACCTGTTCGACGTTTTCCTCGATCTGGACGGCGCGCACGGCGTTGGCGAGGTCCTGATTGACGTAGGCATCGAAGCCGCGCCAGGCGTCTTCCCTGGTCGGCGGAATCCAGTCGGTCAGATAGACGTCGAAGCCCTGCTTGAGGAGGCTTTCGACTACGCTCTTGCCGGGTTGGAGGTCCATCACGAAAGGACGCTTGATTAACGCGTAAACCAGGACAATGGGCGTCGCGTGGATGCGATTTTGCGCACGGTAATGGCGCAGGCTGACCTTGCCGCCCTCGTAAATCACGTCGTAGGGGGTGACCGGCGCGGGGTCGGCGGAGACCTGCGAGCCGAAGCCGCGGCCGATCGCATCCAGGGTGCGGACGGCGCCCTCGAACCAGTAGCCGGCAACGTCATTAAAGAGCGACACTCTTTTTGCCTCCCTTGCGGGCCGCGCGCTTAGGCTCGGGCTTGTAACCGTTCCAGATAATCGCCGCGTCGCGACCAGCCGAGTCGGCCCCGTGCGCCGCCGCATAGGCGTGATCGTCGCGATCCTCGCTCTGCTCTTCGACGGCGCGTTCGCGGACGGTGCGCAACTCCTCGCGCAGGGCCTTCACGTCGGTGCGCAGCGCCTGCACGTCGGTAGCAGTGGGAAGTCCGATGGCAGGCCAGAGGTTGCCGAAAATGGCGGATGCTACCGCGTCCACCACCCGCGTGACCTGCAAGCCGGCCTGAATGCCGCGCCCGGTCATCGCGCCGAAGGTCGGATTGGCGTAGATGCGGTTGGAGGCGTCGTTGGCGAGGCGAATCCAGGCGTCGTAGGCCTTCCATCCGGCTTCGCTGACGGCGCCCTGGGCTGCATTGTCATCGCCGGCGAAGAGGCGCTTGACGGCGGCAGTGGGTAAATCGACCCATGCGGCCTGGAACAATTTGCCAAGATCTTCGGTCATTCCTGACTGTTTGATGCTCATTTCATTACCCCCGCCCTTGGCTGCGCGCTGGATGCGCCAATGTTACGGGCAGAACATTTACGAGTCCAATTACCCTTCTACTGGAGATAAGTTTAAGGCATATCTCGGGCGTATCAACGATTAGTTAAGCTGCAGTTGTCGCAGCCGCGACAATTCCCACCGTTCCGGACGGCAGTTCGGAAGAT
Source organism: Deltaproteobacteria bacterium (assembly GCA_021780755.1). Classification (GTDB taxonomy): domain Bacteria; phylum Desulfobacterota; class Binatia; order Binatales; family Binataceae; genus JADMIL01. Next base: position 3,687 of record JAJXYF010000020.1, read on the forward strand.
TCCGTCGCCTTGGCGACATCTCGCCCTCGTGTGCTACGAAGCATCGGTGGAGACGAAAGCTCAACTCGACTGGAAAACCCTGGGACGACTCAAGACACTGTCATGGCTGAGTCAGGACCAACTGCAAGGACTTGCGCAAAGCTTGACGCTGGAAAAGGTCAAGCGGCGCGACACGATTTTCTTCGAGGGCGAAAGCTCTAACCGAATCTACGTGCTGCTGTCGGGAGTGGCCAAGCTGTCGTTTCAGAACCGCGACGAACGGGTGCTGGTCGGGCTGGTCGGACCCGGTGAGATTTTTGGGGTCTCGTCGTTGCTGCCGCATGCGACGCGTCCGTTTCGATGCGACGCGTTCAGCGATTGCGTGGTGGGAATCGCGAGGCCGGAGACCTTCGTCGGGCTGGTGCTGGGGGTGCCGCTGGAGCGTTTCAGCCGGACGCTGGAGGTGACGGTCGCGCGGTGGTGGCTGATGCTGCAGCGCTACACCAATTTCGTGGGCTTAAGCGTGCGCGAACGGCTGGCCGGCGCGCTGCTGGAACTCGCGATGAAGTTCGGGGCGGAGGACGCGCGCGGAATTCTGTTGACGCTGAAAGTCACGCACGCGGATCTGGCGGAACTGGTTGGGGCGTCGCGTCAGCGAACGACGGAGCAATTGAACGATTTCGAGAACGAGCGGGTGATCCTGCGCGACGGGCGGCGGCTGATAATCGTACCGGAACGGCTGCGCGAGTTGGTGGAGGCGTCGCAATTCTAATAGGCTCGGGCGACGGGAACGATCGCGCGGCGGCGACCTGCCGGTGCTTTAGCGGCGACGATTTGCAGGCGTCGGCGGCCTCGCGAACGGGCCACCGCGCGAGCTTCGCGAAGGAGCAGATTATTGTCAGCGCAAAGCAGATTTATCAGCGCCAACGGGCTTAAACTCCACTACCTGGACTATGGCAATCCGATGAAACCGCCGGTCGTGTGTATCCACGGATTGAGCGGCAACGCGCACCACTTCGACGGCCTCGCGGCGCATCTGAGCAGCGACCATCACGTGATGTCGATCGACGTACGGGGGCGCGGCGACAGCGAATGGGGACCGCCCGGGGAGTATGCGCCGCCGGTCTACGTGAGCGACTTGTCGGCGATGCTGGAGGCGCTCGAACTCGAACGCGTGACGCTGATCGGGACGTCGATGGGCGGGATCATCTCGATGATCTTCGCAGGCGGCTATCCGCAACGGGTGGATCGTCTCGTACTGAACGATATCGGGCCGGAGGTGGATCCGGCGGGCCTCAGGCGGATTACGGATTACTTCACCGAGGCGCCCAGCGACTTCAAGGACCTGGCCGAGGTGGCGGCATACTATCGCGCGAACTATGGGTTTCTGGCGGCGGCGCCGGAGGCCGAGCTAATCGAGTTCGTGCGGTGGGCGGTGAAGCCGGACGGGACGGGACGGCTGACGTGGAAGATCGATCCGGCCGTGCGCAATATCCCGCGGACCGGGACGGCGGCGAAACCGATGGATTTGTGGGTCGCATACGCGCGGATAGCGGCTCGGACGCTGGTAATTCGCGGGGCGGAGAGCGACATCCTGGCGCCCGATACGGCGGAACGGATGTGTCGCGTGCTGCCGGGCGCGCGGTTGGTGGAGATACCCGGCATGGGCCATGCGCCGACGCTCGTGGAGCCGGCGGCCGTCACGGCGATTCGCGCGTTCCTCGCACGCTAAAACACGACGCCGCGATCGTCGAACGCATCGGCGTCCGACGATCGCGGCGTGTGCCTTAACTTGCCGAGGTTCCGGATTACTCGGTTACGAGACCGCTCAGTTTCAACGAAACAGCATTGGGATTGCTGCTATGCTTGCTCAGCAAGGAACCCAACAGGGTGCCCCATCCGGAGGCATCAGGGCTGGGCGGCGTAGTACCCGAGATTCCCCATCCGCCCACGAGCGTGTCGCTCACGTGGGTTCCCTGCGGATTACTCGGAGTGACCGCAACGATCTTCTTGCACGTGGCTCCGAACAAATTGATGGTCTTCGCGTCGGTGCTCGAGGTGTCAGTCAGGATGCCGAAGAAGCCCACGCACTGAGGGTTCGGACCATTTCCACCCGGGGGCGGTTCGGTGGCGGGATTCAGATCGGTATCAATTGTCACGTAGAAATTGGAGACCGTCTGCGTGCCCTTGTCCATGTTGCCGGAAGCCTTGGATACGGTGATTACCGCGCAGGAGCAGCTCGTGTCCGAGCAATGATCGACCCACGGGTCAACGCTGCAAGCGCCTGTGATCGCATCCGTATCGGCGAGCGAAGCTTGAGCTCCCACTCCGATGATGTTGAGGGTGCGGGTGCTGGTTTTCGGGCCGGAAGCGATATCCGAACTCGATGCGGCGAAGGCCGATCCCGCAAACAAGAAAGCTGCTGCCAAAACTACCGAACCAAATCGATACATTCCTTAGTTCTCCTTGGCGGGAGGCCTCCCGCAGTGAATCTGCCGACATCAAAGGCACGCCAGGATCGTGGCGTTCTGTGCCGGGTTTTTATGTTAAAGTCTCATCTTACGCGCGTATTCTTCTCCGCGAACATCAATACACGTCATACCTGGCAAGTACAATGCATCATCAGTCTGGAGCCACCCTACGCACCAGCTGTATAAATTTGATATGCGATAGCAGCTTATAACCTCAATAAGCGCGCATCCGTCCGCTCAGTTGTGCACGGTATTAGTCTGAATCAACTCAACCTTGTAGCCGGTCGGATCCTCGATAAAGGCGATGTGCGGGCCGCCGAACTTCATCGGGCCGGGCTCGCGCACTATCTTGACGCCCTTTTCCTTGAGCGCGGCGCAGGTCGCATAGAGATCATCCACGCCGACGGCGAGATGGCCGAAGGCGCTGCCCTGGTCGTAGCTCTTGGTGCCCCAGTTGTGGGTCAGCTCGATGACGGTGTGGCGGTCCTCGTCCTCGTAGCCGACGAAAGCGAGCGTGAACTCGCCGTTGGGGTAGTCGTGCTTGCGCAGGAGCTTCATGCCGAGCGCGTCGCAGTAGAATTTGAGCGACTCGTTGAGGTCGTTGACGCGGATCATGGTATGCAGCAATCGATTCATGGCTTTCTCCCTGGGGCGCCGGATTTGCCCGTTCGCGCTTTCATCGACGCGATCGCCGTACCCAGCTCACCCTTGATTTGATCGAATTCCTTTTCGGTCGGGACGATCCCCGCACGCTCCATCCGTTCGACCAGTTCCCAGCGCTCGAGCGCGAGCATGCGAGCGGCCTCATGCTCGTGCAGGCGTTTGGCGCGGAGCAGCTCTAGCACGGCGAACTCGCGCACACGAGCCTCGAAGGCGGCGGCGGTAAAGTCGTCGTCAAAGAGCCGGTCGGGGATATCGAGTCGGATCTCCACGGTTTGTAGCGGCAGAATCTTCGCATACTCGCGCCGATCGTCAAAGAACCCTGCTGGGCTTGGCCGTATCGAGATCAGATTTAGACGGGGCGCAACCCGCATCTTTTACAAAAGGGAAGTCTGAAACCTCGTGAGGTTTCCGTGTTTTCAAAAGCTGTCAGTTCTGCGTTTCCTCGACCGTTCTCCTGCCAACCCGCGCCCGTCGCGGTGGATTTTCGGTGGCGGCGACGGCGGTCTATGGTAGAGTTTTCGGGGTTAAGTTCGCGCGCGAGACGATAGCATCGGGAGGGCGTTGATGGATTTCAAATACAGCGAAGAGGCGGAGGCCTTTCGCCGCGAATTTCGCGCGTGGCTCGAAGCGAATATGCCGCCGCGCCGCGAGCGGAGCGAGCACGAGGACATCGGCAGCGAGATCGTGCGCACCGACGACAACGACTGGAACTACGCCCTGCAATGGCATCGCAAGATGAACGCGGGCGGATGGGTCGGGGTCAATTGGCCGAAGGCCTACGGCGGCCGCGGGGCGACGCTGGAGCAGATGGTCGTTTACAACGAGGAGATGGTGCGCGCGCGGGCGCCGGGAATCGTCAACGGCCTGGGGATCATGCTGGTCGGCCCGACCCTGATCCATTGGGGGACCGAGGAACAGAAGCAGCGCTACGTGCCGAAGATCCTGTCGGCCGAGGAGATCTGGTGCCAGGGCTACTCGGAGCCCGGCGCAGGCTCCGACGTCGCGTCACTGAATACGCGCGCGGTCGAAGACGGCGACTACTTTATCGTCAACGGGCAGAAGGTCTGGACCTCGGGCGCGGACCGCGCCGACTGGTGTATCCTGCTGGTCCGCACCGACCCGGAGGCGCCCAAACACAAGGGTATCAGCTATCTACTGGTGGATATGCACAGCCCCGGCGTGACGGTCCGTCCGCTGGTGCAGATGACCGGCGAGAAGGGCTTCAACGAGGTCTTTTTCGAGGACGTGAAGGTACCGAAGAAAAATCTGGTTGGCGAAAAGAACCAGGGCTGGCAGGTCGCGGTAACGACGCTGATGTTCGAGCGCAGTTCGATCGCGGCGATGCGCGATATGTCGAGTTCGGTAATGAACCTCGCCAAGCTGGCGAAGAAGATCGCGCGCCACGGCGGCAGCGCGTGGGACGACACCGGCGTGCGGCAGAAGATCGCGGGCTTCGCGTGCGAGGCGGCGGCACTGCGCTACGGCAACCTGCGCCAGTTGACGCGGCGGCTCAAAGGGCTGCCGCCGGGCCCCGAAGGATCGGTCGGCAAGCTCAGCGCGAGCGATCTCAATTTGAAGATGGCGAAATTCGCGCTCGAGTTGCTCGGCCCGTACAGCCAATTCGAGCACGGCGCACCGCAGGCGCTCGACGGCGGGAGTTGGAACTACCGGATGCTGGCGTCGCGCGCCTTCACGATTGCGGGCGGCACCAGCGAGATCCAGCACAACATTATCGGCGAGCGGGTGCTCGGCCTGCCCAAGGGATAGATTAACCCCAGGAAGAAAAGACGGGTAGAGAAGAGCGGATGGAGAGAGAGAAAGTGAAACCTTTAAAAGGTTTCACGCTTCCCACGGTGAATAGGCATGAGCAGGTCATGCGGATCGCATCGTTGAGACCTTTGGCGGGCGCGTACGCGGCGTTTGAGGGGGCGTCAGTAATCAGGGGGTAATCGCAGGGCGTAGCGCGCATCTTTACCAACGGGAAGTCTGAAACCTTATGAGGTTTCAGAAAAAATAGAAGTTTTGCGCTCCTCAACAACTGGCTTACGCCCTGACAACCCGCGCGCCGCCGTCAGACGCCGCCGAACCAATCGTAGCCTTGGTCCTCCCAGTAGCCGCCGGTTTTGTTGGGCAGGAAATTTACTTCCGTCAGGTACTTACACATTTTGTAGCCGAGCTTAACCGCTGAGTACACGCGCAGCGGCGCGCCGTGGCCGGATCCGAGCGGATGGCCGTTCATGCCGTACGCGAGCAGGGTCTGCGGATGCATCGCGCTGCCGAGATCCCACGAGGAAAAGTAGTCCTCATCGAAGGAGTTGAACTCGACGTACTTGACGCCCGGCTTGAGGCGTGCGAGCTTCGCGATCTCGCTCACGCGCACGCCGTGCCACGACGCCACCGCGGACCATCCCTCGACGCAATGATGCCGCACGCGTAGGTCCGTCCGCGTCATCTTCTGCAATTGATCGAGCGTCAGCACCATTTCCCGCTCGACCATCCCGCCGACCGAGAGCGTCCAGTTTGCCGGCACGGTGGGTATCGTGTCGGAGATGAAGTAGGACGGAAACGCGCTCTCGAGCGTGGCGTCGGAGGCTGGCAATTCGGGGGCGAGGCGATTGGGCGAGAACACGAAGCCCTCGAACTTCTCGTTCCAGTGCTGCATTGCGCCGAGAAAACTCTTGATCGGATGGGTGTCGCAACCGGCGAGCAAAGTCGCGGCGGCGGCGCCGACGATGAACTTGCGGCGCGTGATGATCTCACTCACGGCGGCCTCCCGTGATCATGTTGACGATCTCGCGGGGATGCATCGAGACCAGCACCAGGTGCGTTACGAGGAACATCGCGAACAGGCAGAGGCCCGCGAGATGGACGACGCGCGCACCGTCGTAGCCGCCGAACAGCAGGGTCAGGAAGTGCAGTTGCACAGGCTTGTAGATGGCGAGTCCGGACAAGACCATCAGGAGGCCGAAGATTATGACGGAACTGTAGGCAAGCCGCTGGAGTCCGTTGTAGAAATCGGCGGGCGGCGGCATTTTGCGGATTCTCAAGTAGTAAAGGAATTGCGCGACGGCGCCGCTGGTATCGCGCCACGGACGAAACATCCGCCGGCGCCATTCGTCGCTCAGAAAAAAATATGCGAGGTAGAAAATCCCGTTGAGCACGAAGAACCACGCGATCGCGAAATGCCATTGGCGACCGCCGCCGAGCCATCCGCCGAGGCGCATCCACGAGGGCGGCGGCGTGCCCTGAAACGGATACCACCGGTATTGCGCGCCGCGCGGGCCGAGCGACGGATAGGCGACGAGGATTTGCAGGCCGCTACCCGCCATCAAGAGGAGGAAAAGCGCGTTGCACCAATGGACGATACGGATGGGCAGCGGCTGCTCGCGCCGGCCTTTGAATGCTGGATCGCGGGATGCGGGCATGATCGGCTTCACTGACCTCGTCGTGATTTTCCCCTACCACTAAACCGCCGCCAGTGCTCGACGGTTCCAGCAATTTACCGCTCGTTCATTATATAACGCGACTTGCGCCGCGATCGTATGGGCGCCCTCCCCTATTCCGCTCTACGCCTATCAGCAATCGACGCACGCGATGAATCCAGGCGCGCGAAATGTTACCTTGTGGCCCAATGTTTGGTCATCCTGAATTCGACCTGTTCGAGGCGATTTATACGACCCGTTCGATGCGCCGGCTGAAGCCCGATCCGGTACCGCGCGAATTGATCATGCGGGTGATCGAGGCGGCGACGCTGGGTCCATCGGGGAGCAATCGGCAGCCGTGGATTTTTATTGTCGTGACGGAACGGGAGACCAGGGAGTTTGTCGCGGAGCGTTACAAGCGCGCGTGGGACACTTACTATCTGACGCCGAAAAAGCGCGCGGTGATGGAGACCCAGCCGGACTCGCCCGCGGGCAAGACCTTGAAATCGGCCAACTATCTCGCGAATCATCTGGGGGAAGCGCCGGTGCTGATCTTTCCGTGCGTCAAGCGATATAACGACGAGCGTCATGCGGGTCAACCGATGTACGGCGCGATTTATCCGGCGGTGCAAAACCTGTGTCTGGCGGCGCGTTCGTATGGCCTCGGAACGTCGATTACCGGCCTGCATCATATATTCGGCGAGGAAGTTGACGCGCTGCTCGGGGTGCCGCCCACCCACGCGAACGAAATCCTGGTGCCGATGGGCTACCCGAAGGGCAAGTGGGGACGACCCGCGCGCAAACCCGCCGCCGACGTAACGTTCTTTGAACACTGGGGCGGCAAGCCTAAGGAGGACCGCGATGTATCAGCTCGATGATCTGATTCGTGAACTGCGCGAAGCGCGCGAGGCGGGTGCGGAAGGCGCGGTCGAAGCGGCGGTGCACCGCGCGGTCAGCGAACGCCCGCTGGTTGCCGATCCCACGCGCTTCCAGGTACTGCATGACGAGTTCGGCCTGACGGTGCTGCATGTGGTCGTCGGCGCGGGCTTCATCTCGCCCCCACATGATCATCGCACATGGGCAGTGATTGGCGTGTACAGCGGGCAGGAGGACAACAGCTTCTACAAGCTGGTGGGGGAGACGCGCGGGATCGAGGCGGCGGGCGGCAGGAGCGTGATGGAGCACGAGATACTCACGCTCGGCATCGACGCGATCCATCGGATCGCGAATCCGCGCCGCGACCCGCTGATCGCATTGCACGTTTACGGGCGCAACGTGCTCAAGATCGAGCGCAGCGCGTGGGATCCGATCACGATGCGCGAGCGGCCATACGAGGCGAAGACCGACAACGTCGTGGTCACGGAGTAGGAAAAGAAGAAAGTTGTTGAGGAACGTGAAAACTGTACTTTCAAGAGAGCTGAAACCTTTGAAAGGTTAGTTTTGGGTTCCGCAACAACTTGACTAGCGAACTAGCTATTGGCTATTCGATCTTTGCGAGTATGCGGTTGCGCTGGACGTGATCACCGACCTTGACGTGGATTTCCTTGACGCGGCCGGCGGCGGCCGCCTTGATCGGGATTTCGACCTTCATCGATTCGATCACCATCAGCTCCGCGCCGCGTTCGACCTGCGCGCCAACTTCGACCGCCATCCGCAACACTCTGCCTACTCCGGGGCTGCGTAACTCCATTCGACGATGTTTTCCTTTCTTTACGGGCGCATCATGCGGGTGCGCGGCCCGAGTTGTGTCGGCACGATTTCGTACGCCTGCCGGACCCATTCGACGAGCAGCGGACGGGTCTCGCGCGGATCTATGATCTCCTCAATACCAAACATCTCGGCGGTGCGCAGCGGCGAGCGGATTTTGTTGAAGCGCGCCTCGAGCTCGGCGCGCAGCTGATCGGGATTGGGCGAGGCCGCGAGGTCGCGCTTGTAGGCCGCCTCGATGCCGCCCTCGAGCGGCAGGGAGCCCCAATCGGCCGACGGCCATGCGTAACGGAAATTAAGACCGGTGGTTTTGCCATGACCGGCACCGGCGACGCCGAAGGCGCGCCGCACCATGATCGCGATCCATGGCGTGACGGTCTGGAAGACCGCGTAGAGTGCGCGCACGCCGTGGCGAATCGTGCCGGTAACCTCGGCCTCGCGGCCGATCAGAAAGCCGGGCTGGTCGCAGAAGTTGACTATCGGCAGATGAAAGGTGTCGCAGGTATCGACGAACTTGCAGAGCTTGTCGGAGGCGGAGGCGTCGAGCGAGCCGCCGATCACATAGGGATCGTTGGCCATCACGCCGACCGGGTAGCCGTCGAGGCGGGCGAAGCCGGTGATCAGCGAACCGCCGAAGTACGGGGTGATTTCGAAAAAGGAATCGCGATCGAGGATCAATTCGATCATGCGGCGGGCGTCGTAACCCTCGCGGCGATGGTGCGGAATGAGGTCAAGCAATTCCTCTTCGCGCCGATTCGGATCGTCGGTAGGATCGATGCGCGGCGGCACCTGCCAGACGCTTTGCGGGAGATAGGAAAGGAAGCGGCGAATCTGCGCGAAGGCATCGTCCTCGCTGTCGGCCTCGTTATCAACCGCGCCGCTGATGTAGGCATGGATGTGAGAGCCGCCCAATTCCTCCTTGGTCAGATCCTCGCCGACGCCGAACTTGACGACGGGCGGTCCGGCAACGAAGAGTTGGCTTGACCCGCGCACCATCACGGCGAAATGCGAAGCGGCGACACGGGCCGCGCCGAGGCCAGCGACCGACCCCATACATCCGGCGACGACCGGGACCTCGCCCATCAGGCGGACGGTGACGTCAAACCCCGGCATCGCGGAAACGTAGGTCGCCTTGACGGTTTCAAAGGTGCGGATGCTGCCGCCACCGCCGGAGCCGTCAACGAGGCGGACGATCGGCATCCGATGTTCGTCGGCGAGCATCTCGCCCCAGACCATTTTGCTGTGAATGGCGGCGTCGGCGGCACCGCCGCGCACGGTGAAGTCATCGCCACCCACGACCACGCGGCGGCCGTCGATACGGCCGGTGCCGAGAACGAAGTTCGATGGACGGAATTCGATTAGCCGGCCCTCTTCATCGTATTTGGTTGAGCCGGCGAGCGCGCCGTACTCGTGGAAGGAATCCGCGTCGAGCAGGCGATCGATGCGTTCGCGCACGGTGAGTTTGCCGCCGTCGTGCTGGCGCTTGATATTTTCCGCGCCGCCCATCTGCTTGGCGATTTCGACGCGCCGGCGAATTTCGGCCAATTCCTCGAGCCAGGTCATAGCAGCCTCCGCGGGCCTATCCTAGCAAGCCTCGTCCGCAATGCCATCGAGAAGAAGAGGATGTAGGGGAGAGTTGTTTGGGGAACACGGAACTTGGGAATTTCAGAAGAGCTGAAACCTTTAAAAGGTTTCAGGCTTCCCACAGGGAAGAGGGGTAAGCAGGCCATGCGGATCGCGTGGACGAGACCTTTCCTGGGCGCGTACGCGGCGTTCGCAATAGGCGGGTATCACCGCATGACGCTCGCGATACTCGGGGAGGCGGCCCATGCGGAAACCAGGAGAAGGAGTGATTCCAGAGAAAATTGGGAGGACCGCAGAGGGAAATAGAAAAGGCCCGGAGGCAGCGGCCGCCGGGCCTTTTGACTTGCGATTGCGACGAACGGGTAGAACGTCTAGTGGACCGTCCAGACGTCGCCGCGTTTGAGCAGCGCCGCGACGTCGCCAGGGCCCATCTTGGCTTTGGCGTCGGCGAGCTGCGCGTTCATCGCGGAGTCGTAGGTCGGACGCGAGACGGCATAGAAGACGCCGACCGGCGCGGGCATCGGCGGCTCGAAATTGGCGAGCATGAAGGCCAGCGCCAGGTTGCTCTCGTCATGCACGACGAGATCCTTTTCGGTTACGCCGTTGCCGAGCGCGACGACTTCCGCGCGCTGCCCGTTCATGCGGATGCCCTGGTCGCGATTCTTGCCGAAGATCAAGGGCTTGCCGTGCTCGAGCACCAATTGGTGGTCGGCCTTGATCGCCTTGTCGCTGAGATCGTTGAAGGCGCCGTCGTTGAAGATGTTGCAATTCTGCAGAATCTCGACGAAGGAAGCGCCGCGATGAGCATGCGCGCGCTTGAGGGTTTCGCCCAGATGCTTCTGCTCGACGTCGATGGTCCGGGCGACGAAGGTCGCACTGGCGCCGAGCGCCACCGTGATCGGATTGAACGGATAATCCACCGAACCCATTGGCGACGACTTGGTCACCTTGCCGACTTCCGAGGTGGGCGAGTACTGGCCCTTGGTCAGCCCATAGATGCGATTGTTGAAGAGCAGGATGTTCAGATCGATATTGCGGCGCAGCGCATGAATCAGATGATTGCCGCCGATTGAAAGGCCGTCGCCATCGCCGGTCACGACCCATACGTCGAGGTCGGGACGCGAAACTTTGAGGCCGGTCGCGATGGCGGGTGCACGGCCATGAATGGTGTGAAAGCCGTAGGTGTTCATGTAGTAGGGGAAGCGGCTGGAGCATCCGATACCCGAGATGAAGACGATATTTTCGCGCGGAATACCGAACTCCGGCATGATTTTCTGCACTTGTGCGAGGATGGCGTAGTCACCGCATCCGGGACACCAGCGCACTTCCTGATCGGTAACGAAATCCTTGCGAGTCAGCGCGGTAGCCATTTTAAATTCAGCCCTCCAGTGCGCGCAGGATCCGGGTGGTCAGTTCACTAACCTTGAACGGACGGCCCTGGATCTTGTTAAAGCCGATGGCGTCGATGAGATAATCGGCGCGCACCAGCTTGCTCAGTTGCCCCATGTTGAGTTCGGGGACGAGTACTTTTTTGAACTTGCGTAATTGATCGCCGAGGTCGCTCGGCAGCGGATTGAGATAACGGACATGGATGTGCGAGACGCTCTTGCCCTTCTCGCGTACTTGCTTCACCGCTTCGCGGAGCGAGCCGAAGGTAGAGCCCCATCCGAGCACCACGAGGTCGCCACCCTGGGCGTCGCCGAAGATTTCGGTCGGGGGAATCTCGCGCGCGATGCCGGCGATTTTGCGGGCACGCGTGCGCACCATCAATTCGTTGTTGGCCGGCGAGTAGCTGACATTGCCGGTGAGGTCCTCGCTCGAAAGGCCGCCGATGCGATGTTCGAGGCCGGGCGTACCCGGCACGGCCCACGGACGCGCGAGCGTTTCGGTGTCGCGCCGATACGGCATGAAGCCGTTGGGATCGGTAGCGAGATGGACCTTGATATCGGGCAGCTTGCTCACGTCGGGCAACAACCATGGCTCGGCGCCGTTGGCGAGCTGATTGTCGGTCAGCAGAATAACCGGCGTCATGTACTTGGTCGCGAGCCTGACGGCCTCATAGGCGCAATCGAAACAGTCGGCTGGGGTGGAGGCCGCGATCACCGGAATCGGCGACTCCCCGTGGCGTCCATACATCGCCACCAGGAGGTCAGCTTGCTCGGGCTTGGTGGGCATCCCGGTGGAAGGCCCGGCGCGCTGCACGTCGGTAATCACCAGCGGCAGTTCGGTCTTGACGGCGAGGCCGACCGCCTCGGCCTTGAGGTTCATGCCGGGGCCGGAGGTGGTGGTCAGGGCGATCGCACCGCCGAAGGCCGCACCGATCGCCGAAGCCACGCCCGCGATTTCGTCTTCGGCCTGAAACGTATAGACGGGGAAATTTTTGAAGCCGGCCAGCTCGTGCAGGATATCGCTGGCGGGTGTAATCGGATACGAACCGAGGAATAGCGGACGCCCGGCGCTCATCGCGGCCGCGACGAAGCCCAGCGCGGTGGCGCTGTTGCCGGTGATATTGCGATAAAGTCCAGCCTTGATGGTCGCCGCCGGCACTTCGTAGGAGCTGGCGAACATCTCGGTGGTATCGCCGTAGTTGTAACCGGCCTTGAGCGCCATCAGGTTTGCTTCGAGCAGCTCGGGAGTTTTCTTGAAGCGTCCTTCGAGCCAGCGCTGGGTACTTTCGATCGGGCGCTGATAGAGCCACGAGAGCATCCCGAGCACGAAGAGGTTGCGGCAGCGGAAGACCGCGCGATTGTTGAGGCCGGTGCCATGCAGCGCGAGGGTGGTCAGCTTGGTGACGTCAACCTGGAAGACCTGGTACTTGTCGAGCGAATGATCGTTGAGCGGATTGGAGGTGTAACCTGCGCGTTTGAGATTGGCGTCGTTGAAGGCCTCGCGGTCCACGATCAGCACGCCGTTGGGCGGCAGGTCGTCGAGGTTGGCCTTGAGCGCGGCCGGATTCATGGCGACCAGGACATTGGGCTCATCGCCGGCGGTGAAGACCTCGCGACTGGAGAAATTCAACTGGAATCCGCTGACGCCGGCGAGGGTGCCGGCAGGGGCGCGGATTTCCGCGGGAAAGTCGGGCAGGGTCGCGATATCGTTGCCCGCGAGCGCGGATTCGGCGGTGAACTGCATCCCCGCCAACTGCATGCCGTCGCCTGAATCTCCGGCGAACCTGATTACGACGCTGTCGCGGCGTACCCCCGGCTTGTGTGCGGCGTTGCCGCCGCCAAGTCCGGAGGACTCGACGGCATGTCCTGCCGCCTCAGGTGGTAGAGCCATTTCAATCTCACTCCTTGTTCGCAAAAATTCCCCGCGCAGCCAGCTTACGACACGAAGGGAATCGCATAAACGTTATGTGAACCAATTAACTATAACTAATGGATCCGCTAAGGGAAAGGGTCGCTCGGGCAACCTCAGCGTATCGTGAAATTAGCGAAATCACCATGCGAATCGCTCCATTCGATCACTATCTCGTCCACTCGCGCTGACCGCGGCCCGTGACTCGCCCATGCCGCCAAAACCTCCAGCGCTCCGCGTTGGCCCTCGGCGACGATTTCGACGGTGCCATCGGCCCGGTTGCGGGCATAGCCGGTGACGCCAAGCGTTCGCGCCTGTTCGGCCGTCGCGACGCGAAAAAATACTCCTTGCACGCGGCCGCTCACGACCATCCGCACCCGCGCGCGCCGGACTCCGTCGGCCATCGCATTCAACCTTCAATTAGCGTGAGGAACTCGCGCTCGTCCAGCGTTTTGACCCCGAGGTCGCCGGCCTTGCGGAGCTTCGAGCCGGCCTCCGCCCCGGCCACCACGAAGTCGGTCTTGCGGCTAACGGCCGAGGTCACGCGCCCGCCGGCCGCGAGAATTTTCTGCTCGGCCTCCTCGCGGGTCATCGATTCGAGCGCGCCGGTGAGCACGAAGCTCTTGCCGCGCAGGGCGCCGCGGCCTTCGACCGGAGCGGGGGGCGGCGCGATATTCAGTTTGCGTGCGAGGCGCACGACCGCGTCGCGATTGCGCGGCTCATCGAAATACTCGCGGATACTGTGCGCGACCTCGTCGCCGATATCGCGCACGGCGCGCAGCTCGTCCTCGCTCGCATCCATCAAGGCACCGAGCGTGCGAAAGCGCAACGCGAGTTGGCGCGCGGTATGTTCGCCGACGTGACGAATTCCCAACCCGTTGATCACGCGGTCGAGCGCCACGTTGCGCGAGCGGTCGATTGCGCCGATCAGATTCCGCGCGCTCTTCGCCGCCATCCGTTCGAGCCCGGCAATCTGATCGGCGGTGAGATCGAAAATCTCGTCGAGCTCTTTCAGCATTCCCTTTTCGACCAGTTGCGCGACGAGCTTGTCACCGAGGCCGTCGATATCGAGCGCGGCCTTGGAGGCGAAATGGCGAATCGACTCGCGCATCCGCGCCGGGCAATTCGCGTTGACGCAGAAGTAACCGACCTCGCCCTCTTCATGGACGATGGCGGCACCGCACACCGGGCAATGCGGGGGCATCGCGAATTCGGGCGATCGCGGATGGCCCGGCCGCGTCACGCGCACGACGTAAGGAATCACGTCGCCGGCGCGCTCGATCAATACGGTATCGCCGACGCGCACGTCCTTGCGGCGAATCTCGTCGAGGTTGTGGAGCGAGGCGTTGGAGATCGTCACGCCCGCGAGCGCGACCGGCGCGAGTTTCGCCACCGGCGTGAGCGATCCGATGCGTCCGACCTGCACCTCGATATCGCGCACCTGGGTCTCGGCCTGCTGCGCCTTGAACTTGTAGGCGACCGCCCAGCGCGGCGACCGCGAGACCTCGCCGAGCTGATCCTGCAACGCGAACGGATTCACCTTGGCGACCACGCCGTCGGCCTCGTAGTCGAGTTGATGGCGCCGCTCGGTCAGATCGTTCCAGAACGCGATCACGCCTTCGACGTTGGGGCACACGCGCGTGAGCGGATTGACGCGAAGTCCGAGCGCCTTGATCCCCTGCAGGAAATCCCACTGCGACTTGAATTCGATCCCTTCGATCGCGCCGGGCGAATGGCAGAAAATGTCGAGCGGGCGCGCGGCGGTGATCTGCGGATCGAGTTGGCGGAGCGATCCGGCGGCGGCATTGCGCGGGTTGGCGAACGGCGCCTCGCCCTCGCGGACGCGATCGGCGTTGAGGCGATCGAAGGCCTTGCGCGGAAAGATCACCTCGCCGCGGACCTCGAGCAGCTTCGGCAGCGGTCCGCGCACCGGCTTCAGGAGCCGCAAGGGGATACTCTTGATGGTGCGGATGTTCGGCGTCACGTCCTCGCCGTTGACCCCGTCGCCGCGCGTCGATCCTTTGGTCAGCCGTCCGTCCTCGTAAATCAGCTCGACCGCCAGGCCGTCGAGCTTGACCTCGGCCACGTACTCCACGTCGCCGTCGTTTTTAAGGAAGCGCTTGATGCGCTGGTCGAACTCGATCATCTCCGCGGCGTCCATCGCGTTGGCGAGCGAGAGCATCTGCTTGCGATGGACGACCACCGCGAACTTCTCGCTCGGTTTGGCGCCGACGCGCTGGGTCGGGGAATCGGGCGTGAGCAGATTGGGATGGTCGCGCTCGAGGACCTCGAGGCGGCGCATCAGCCGGTCGTATTCGGCGTCGGTGACTTCGGGATCGTCGAGGACGTAGTAGCGATAGTTGTGGCGGTCGATCTGATCGCGCAGGCGAGCCGCCTCGGCATGCAGTTTATCGCTCTGGGTGGACATTAACCGGCGCGGGCGGTGATGGCTTCCATCACGAAATACGACTGGCGAACAACCTCAGGGTTTGCGCGAGGGTCGCGTCAGATACTCACTCGCGATACATCAGCGGCTGGCGCCCATCGCGTCGAGGAACTCGTCGAGGGTCGGAAACCGCATATACATATTGTGCCGCTTCTGCTTGCCGATCGTGGTACTCGAATCCGACGAATACGCATGACCCGGATATACTACCGTCGCGTCGTCGAGGTTTTTCAGCGTGTGATTAAGGCTGTGGT
This sequence comes from Deltaproteobacteria bacterium, assembly GCA_021780755.1. Lineage (GTDB taxonomy): Bacteria > Desulfobacterota > Binatia > Binatales > Binataceae > JADMIL01. The sequence goes on from JAJXYF010000020.1 coordinate 19,510, forward strand.
ACATCGCCGCCGGATCCGAACCCGGCAAATCCACCCGTCCGCACGAATTGACGAATAGGGTGTCGCCCGAAATGAGATTGCCGTCCACCAGGAAACATTGCGAGCCCGGCGTGTGCCCGGGAGTATGCAGAAACTTGATCGGCAGCTCGCCCACCTCGAAGACGTCGCCCGCCTCGACCAATACCAGGTCGGAGTCGCTCAGGCCCGCGATGCGCTTGGCGCCCTCGGCCTCGGCTTTGTGGATGTACACCTTGGCCTTGACCTTTGCGATCAGGTCGGCGGCGCCCTGGATATTCTGCCCCATCATCGAACCGCCCAGATGGTCCGGGTGGTAATGAGTAATCAGGATCTTGTCGATTTCGTAGCCTTCCTTGCGCGCGAACTCCAGGATCGCATCGACGTCCCACGCCGGATCGACCACCGCCGCCGTATGGGTTTCGCTGTCGCCGATGAGGTAAACGAAATTCGCCATCGGCCCGATTTGCGCCTGCCTCAGGTATAGTCTGTCAGTCGCCATCTTGGATTGCTCCATCAATAGTCAGTCAGGATTTGCGCCCGGCCTTCGAGTCGTTGCCGGCGGCTTTACGCTGCGCGGCGTGCGCGGCCTTCGGATCGATGCGCAGGCCGCGGTCCCATAGATACTCGGGTTCGTCGAGCCGCTTCGCGACCCATCGCGATTGTACGAACAGATGATCGCTCAGGCGATTGACGTAGGCCATCAGGCGGTCGTTGAGCGGCTCCTCGCGGCGCAGCACCCAGCATACGCGCTCGGCGCGGCGGCATACGGTGCGCGCCTGATGGAGGAACGCGTTGAGCACTCCGCCGCCGGGTAGCGTGAACGAGTTGAGCGGCTGCAGGACCTTCTGCATCCGGTCCATCTCCTGTTCGAGCTGTTTGACCTCGCCCTCCCCCATCCGATGCATGCCTTCGTACACGGCGTCGTCCGGAGTAGCCAGTTCACTGCCTACATCGAATAGCTCGTTCTGAATCCGCCGCAGCATTTCGGAATACCACTCGAAGTCGGCGCCGAACTTCTGCCTATAGTCAGGTACGTAGGTGCGCACGATGCCGACAATCGAATTGAGTTCGTCGATGGTGCCGTAGGCCTCCAGCCGCCCGCTCTCCTTGGGCACGCGCCGGCCGCCGACCAGCGCGGTCAAGCCCTTGTCGCCGGTGCGGGTGTAAATTCGCGTCAGTCGTATCGCCATCAGAGGCCCGCCTTCTTGCGTTGCGCGGCGTAGGTCGCGTCGCCCAGATCGGTGGTCACCGGCAGGCCCGCGTCGCGCCATCCGGGCACGACCACCTGCCCGCCGGCGTCGCGCGCGCCGCCAAAGCCGCCGCGCACGTTGGTCAGGTCGGCATAGCCTGCCGCCTCGAGCATCTCGCACGCGCGCTGCGAGCGTCCGCCGGCCAGACATCCGACCACCAGCATGGTCGCCTTGGGCAAAACTTTCTCGGCCACCGCGACGAAGTCGGGATTGACCTCCATCTGGCCCGGCCCCTTGATGAAAACGACCGGTATGTTAATCGCGTCGGCGGGATGACCTTGGGCGAACTCGCCCTCGGTGCGGACGTCGAGGTACACGGCGCCGGGATTTTTCGTCAGTATGTCATGCGCCTGCGCGGGCTCGGCCTGTTTTATCGCCATGGTGTTAGCCAATCCTCTCGTCGATCTCGTCAGATCGGCGTCGCGTCGTCCACGCTCGCGAAGTGAGTTATGAACCCCCCAAGTGAACGATACGCGTCAGCCTGACGATTACGATATCACGATGAACGGGGCGCTTTAATCTCGCCGTAGATGTAAATGGGGTCGGGGTTGAGGCAAGCGCCGGTGCCGACCGCGGCGTGCGTCAGCGACGTCATCCGATGCGGAAAGCGCGTCAGCCTTCGCGCGCTGAGCGTCAGCCTTTGCGATTGATGCTGAACTCTTCCTGCAGCCTGGCGGCGCGATCCTGCGCCGATTCCATGCGCTGGGTACGCAGGAAAAATTGGACCAGCTCCTCGGGCCCGACCTGGCCGGCCGGACTCGCGACCTCGACCAACTCCTCGATCAGGCCGGGGAATTTTTCACCCGGAATGTAGTAGTTGGCCCAGCCGAAGTTGCAGTAGCGATGGAGTATCTTGGCGATGGTCTTCTCCAGGGATTCGCGTTTGAGCGCAACCCGTTCTTCGTGCTGTCCCAACTTCCGATCCTCCGGCTGACTGCGTTGAATGCAGCCGCGATGCGACGGCACAGAAGTTAGCGCAATCGCGCACCACCGCCAACCGCCGGTCACGCGGATTTTTCGATTTTTTCGGTTGCGCTCGCCGCTGACCGCACAGGATCGGGCCATGGTTCTTCGGCCCAGCGCAGCTTGTGATAGTCGAAGCGCGAGCTCTCGATGACGTTGAACTTGATGATCTCGAAGTACGGTGAAAGGTCGAAGTCGCGCGGCGTGATGAGGGTCGGCGAGACCATCCGGAGCAGATGGGTCTCCTGGACCCGGCGCGAAAATCGCTCGAGCCAGGCGTAGCGGCCAGGCGGCGCCACCGCTTCCAGCGGCAGGGTCTCGTAGCGGGGGACGATGGGAAAGCGTACGCGCGCAAAGCATTCCGCGATCATGCTCGAGCAAATCACCCGCGTCGGATCGGTGCTGCCGAATTCCAGCGCCTGGCGCCGCAAGCGCGCGGGCACGATGCTGACCGGCAGAAAATAGCGCGCGAGGTCGAAGAGGTTTTTCAAATCATAGGTGCGGCCGACGTTGGCGATCGCGTGATTGACGACTACCACCTGATCGGCGGCGGTCAACTGATGGGGCCGGCAGATGCGGATGTTGAAGTCGCGATACTTGCTGACCGGCGAGAGCACCACGCCACTTTCGACGAGGGCCTCGGCCAGCAGGTAGTTCGCCTCGTCACCGAACTTCTCCGTCAGTTCGCGCCGCAACTCAGGCGACCGTTTCAGCGGCTCGTCGCCGACGTAGATCGCCGAATGCGACCACGAGCTCTGCGAGAGGTACTTGATGACCTCGCTCACGCGCTCGTTACCCTCGACCAGGAGGACGTCGCCCTTGCGAATATACCTGCGCAATTGCGCGAGGTCGTTGGGAATGGTGAGGCTGTAGCGGGCGATCGGCTTGGTCAGCAAGGAAGCGGCAAAGCCGACCAGCTTGTTGAGCAGATACGCAATGGGATTCAGGCGCGCAAGTCTTGGCACGATGGCCCCATCGCCGGACGGACCGCCCGTGCCGCCTCCGGCCTACCGGAATGACTATAGGAATTTGTCCCGACTTATTACAACTGGCGATCGGCAGTAGGTACTCGCTTAATTCCAGGCCAGTACCCGGCAGTAGGTAATGGCGCGGATTCGATTGACGCTTCCAAGCGCGCGGATACGCATCGCGGGCGGGCCGCCGGTCAGCCGCGAAACGATCCGATGATGCCGTAAAACGGCAGGCTCACGCTTTGCTGATCGGGATCGTCGGTGGTGATCGCGACCTGCCCGCGCAGTGCGCCGTCGGGCGTGTTCGGGCGCAACTCCAGCGTAACGCGGTATTCCTTGCCCGGCGTGATCGGCTCGACCGTCGCGCTGACGCTCGCGTTGGTACTGGTGATTCCGGTCACCCGCACTTCGCGCGCGCCCGCGTTCACCAGCCGAACCATCCGCTGCGTGCCCTGATGATGGGGTACGATGCCGAACGAGACCTGCGCCGGCTTGACGGTGAGATCGCCCTGCACCGTCCCGAACACGGTGATATCGACCGGCGCGCGGCTGGTCGCGACCTTGATGGTGTCGTCGAACGCCCCCAGCGGCATCGTCTTGAGCATCGTGATGGTCAGCGCGGCGCCCGGCTTGCCGTCGGTGCGCGCCGCCGACTCGACCTTTATATTCGGGTTCGAGTTGGTGACCGATTGCACCTTGAAGTTCGCACCTCCGGCGGGCGACGCCGCCCGCGCCGCGACCAGGTCGGTCAGCATCACCTGCCGGGTCTGCTCGACGCCGTGCTTGACGTCACCGAAGGCCACCTGCGCGGGCGCCGCCTCGACCTGCACCTTGACGTCGCCCTTAAGCGTCAGGACGATCTTTTGCGCGTGCGGGTCGTTGGTGAAGACGGTAATCGTGCGGGTGGCGGGGCCCTTGTCGAAGCGGGTATCGAAGGACACCGCGATGTCCGATTCCTCGCCCGGCGCGACTTCGTTCCGGGTTGGCTTGGCCGCGGTGCATCCGCACGACGTCTGCACACCGGCGATGATCAGCGTGCCGCTGCCCGCGTTCCGAATCTTGAAGACGTGCGCGACCGGCGTGGCGTTGAGGACAATGCCGAAGTCGTAAATCTTTTCGCTGGCCTGGGCCTTCGGCGTGCCGCCGGTGGTCGCACCCGTGATGCCCTGCAAGCCATTGGGCCCGTTGTCCAATTGGACGGTGCCTGATGAATCGCCGCTCGAGGCGGTGCCGCTCGATTGCGCGGCGGAGGTTCCGGCCATGCCCAGCGCGATCATCATGGCCGCGACGATTGCGATTATCGCCAGGCCGGGTACTCCGTTCCTTTTAGCTTCGCTAATGGTCATGACGCCTTTGCCGTCGGGTGTTCGATCGCTGGGGGCGCCGCCGGCGGCGCCGTTTCGTAGCGTTTGAGAAAGTCGGTCGCGAACTCGCCGCCCTGGAAATCGGCGTCGTCGAGGATCTTCAGATGCAGCGGGATATTCGTGCTGATGCCGTCGATCACGTACTCGCGCAGTGCCGCCTTGGAGCGCACGATGGCCAAGGCGCGGGTGTCGGCATGGGCGATCAGCTTGGCGATCAGCGGGTCGTAATGCACCGGCACGCGATAGCCGTCGTAGAGCGCGGTCTCGACCCGCACGCCGAGTCCGCCCGGTGCATGATGGTTGGTGACCACGCCCGGCGAGGGCAGATGGGTGCGCGCGTCCTCGGCATAAATGCGACATTCGATCGCCGCCCCCTCGATGCCGATTTGCCGCTGCTTCATGCCGAGCGGCTCGCCCGCGGCGATGCGGATGCTCTCCCTGACGAGGTCGGTCGAGGTGACCATCTCGGTGACGCCATGCTCGACCTGGATCCGCGTGTTCATCTCGATGAAGTAAAATTGGCCGTCATCGGCGAGCAGGAATTCGACCGTGCCGACGTTGGAGTAGCCAACCACCTCGGCCGCGCGGACGGCGGCCTTGCCCATCTTCTCGCGCAGCCGCTTGGTCATGACGGGACAGGGGGCCTCTTCGAGCACCTTTTGATGGCGGCGCTGGATCGAGCAATCGCGCTCGCCCAGATGGATGACGTTGCGATTGTTGTCGGCGAGGATTTGAAATTCGACGTGGCGGGCGCGCTCGAGGTATTTTTCGAGGTACATCGTGCGCGAACCGAAGGCCGCCTCGCTCTCGGCCCGCGCCAGCGGAAAGAGCCGCGCCAACTCATGGGCGTCGCGCACCACCCGCATCCCCTTGCCGCCGCCGCCGGCGGCCGCCTTGATCAACACCGGATAGCCGAGGCGCTTGGCGTCGGCCTGCGCGTCTTTGAGTTCGCTGACGCCGGTGCCTTCGCTGCCGGGCAGGATCGGCACGCCGGCGCGCTTCATGATACGGCGCGCGCGCGGCTTGTCGCCCATCAGGCGGATATGGCGCGCGCGCGGCCCGACGAAATTCACTCCCGAGCGGCGGCAGGCCTCGGCAAAATCGCCGTTCTCCGAGAGAAATCCGTAGCCCGGGTGCACCGCGTCGGCGCCGTAGGTCAGCACCGTGCTGATAATCGACGGGATATTGAGGTAACTGTCCTCGGCCGCGGCCGGCCCGATGCACACGGCCTCGTCCGCGATGCGCACGTGGAGCGCGTCCTTGTCGGCGGTCGAGTAGATCGCGATGGTGCCGATACCGAGCTCGCGGCATGCGCGAATTATGCGAATCGCGATGGTCCCACGATTCGCCACCAATAGTTTCTTGAACATGGTCAGCCTCTCAGGCGAGTTCGCATATCGCAGAGCACCCTTTGCTTTTCAGAGATAGGGGAGCCCCTTTCCGCGAGCACCCTGGTCATTCCGAGCGCCGCGAAGAATCCCGGCGGCCGGGGTATGCATTGGCCATTTTCCGGGATTCTCCGCCGCGCTCGGAATGACAGAGCCGCACTCAACAAACGCTTCCAACCCCTCTTCCACTCAGGGAAGAAACGAGGGATCAGGTCAGCCCACTTCGAGGATCATCAGCGGTTGTCCGTACTCGATGGGCTGGCCGTTCTCGCACAGGATGCGCACGATCCGTCCGCCCGCGTCGGCGTCGATTTCGTTCATCATCTTCATCGCCTCGATAATGCATAGTGTCTGACCCTTGCGCACCGAGTCGCCTTCTTCGACGAAGGGATTGGAGTCGGGCGACGAGGCGCGGTAGAAGGTCCCGACCATCGGACTGGCGACCAGCTTCTGATTCTCCGCGATAACCGGCGGCTCGGCACCGCGCGCGCCATTGGCGGCGGCAGCCGATTTCTGGGCGCCGCGACTGGCCTGGGGCGCGAAAGTCCGGGCGGCGATGTCTTTGGACGCCGCTACCGGCGGCGCTGGCGCCGCGCTTGGCGCCACCCCGGCCCGCACCAGCCGCACCTTGCCCTTCTTGTCTTCGATCTCGAGCTCGACCAGCCCGAAATCCTGCATCAACGCGAGCAGTGTTTTTAATTCCCGTACTTCCATCCGATAGCTTCCCGACTAACCTCGCGCGGCCTTGACCAAATTGCGGGCGGCGCGCAGGGCGATCATGTAGCCGTCCGCGCCAAAGCCCATTATCCGTCCAACCGCCACGTCCGCGATAGTCGAATGATGGCGAAAGGGCTCTCGCTTATAGACGTTCGAGAGGTGCACTTCGATACAGGCGATCCCGGTGGCCAGGATCGCGTCGCGAATCGCCACGCTGGTATGCGTGTAGGCCGCCGGGTTAATGATCAGCACGTCGATGCAGCCGCGCGCCGCCTGTATGCGATCGACGATGGCGCCCTCGCTGTTGGATTGAAAGGTCTCAACCTCGAGACCCAGCTCGCGCCCCAGTGCCTTGAGTTGCTCGTCGATTTGAGCGAGCGTCGTACTGCCGTAAACCGCCGGCTCGCGTTCGCCGAGCAGATTAAGGTTCGGCCCATGAACGACCAGCGCCGCGGGCGTTGCCGGCCGCGAGCGGGTTCCGGCCCCTGATGCTGATTTTGTCCCCGATCCCATCGGCTGATGCTCTCTGGCGGCATTGAATCCTACCGATTGTGCGGTTTCAAGCCGGTCCGCGCGCAGCTTTCAACCGCGGCCGTCCACAGGCGGCGTTTTCCGCCTCGCTTTCTCATCCGCATATTCACATCCCTGGAGCATTAGTCAGCGGGTCGGCGGATTTCTGTGAGGTGGGCGCCGCGGTTGGCAATTCGCGCCGAAAAGTTGGAGAATCCACGACAATCGACCGAGCCATTGCCGGATGGAGGGACACTATGAAGTTTGGCCTGCTGTATGAAATGGAGACGCCGCGTCCGTGGCACGAACGGAGCGAATTCAACACCTACTGGGAAGCGCTCGCCCAGATCGAACTCGCCGACCGGATCGGCATGGACTACGTGTGGGAAGTCGAGCATCACTTCCTGGAGGAATATTCGCATAGCCCCGCGCCCGAGGTTTTTTACGGCGCCGTCAGCCAGCGCACCAAGAACATCCGCATCGCGCACGGCGTGCGCCTGCTGCCCTTCAACTTCAACCATCCGATTAAGGTGGCGGAGCAGGCCGCCGTCCTCGATATCCTCAGCAACGGCCGGATGGAACTCGGCACCGGGCGTTCCACCACGGCGCAGGAACTCGACGGCTTCGGCGTCGATTACGACCGCACCCGCGCCGAAGTTCGCGAGGCGCTGGAAATCATCGTCAAGGCATGGACCGACGAGATTCTCGAATTCGACGGCAAGCTGATGAAGATTCCACCACGGCGCGTGGTGCCGAAGCCGATCCAGAAACCCCATCCACCGATGTGGATGGCGTGCACCGCGCCCGAAAGTTACGAGATGGCGGGCGACCGGGGCCTGGGCGTGCTCAGCTTTAACTTCAACTGGGAGCAAGTGCAGAAGTCGCTCGAGTTGTATCGCAAGGCGTGCACCACGCGCAGCGACCTGATCCCGAAGGTGCCAAACGAGAACTTCGCGGCGGTGGCGGTGTGCAACGTTTGCGAGAACAAAGAAGACGAAGCAATCGGGTTGGAAGGGGCCCGCTGGTTTTTCAAGAACCTCGCCCACCTGTTTGAGCCGTTGATGGCCAAAAACCAACTATATTCCTACGAATACCTGCGCAACGTCTTCGCCCTCGATCAGAATCCGGCCGACGCAACCGATGCGCAGTTGAGGGACCACGACATGATCGTGGTGGGCAATCCCGACTACGTTAATCGCAAGCTCGAAAGATTCCAGAAGGCGGGCGTCAACCAGGTGATCTTTTTCAAGCAGGCCGGCCGCATTCCGCATCAGAGCATCATGCGATCGTTGAAGTTGATCGGCCAGCACGTGCTGCCCTACTTCAACCCGCATCGGGTGGTCGCGGGCGACGAGTTGTCGCTGGCGGCCGCCGGCCGGTAGGCCGGCGGTTCGAGCGGCCGGCCGGGGGTCGAACACGGCCGTGTTCGACCCCCGGCCGGGCCGCACGGCGGGAGCGGGCGTGCAACGCCCGCTCCCGCTCTTTTCCGGGGGCAACGCGGAAGGGGGTGAACGCTCGCGCGTTCGCCCCCTTCCGCGTTGCCCCCGCTGTTACGGCGTGCGGATGGACACATCCGCACGCCCGTAACGTCCGCCACAGCCCGCCCTCCGCCGCTCGACATTTAGCGCGTTCAATGCCATACCCGTGCAAAGTAAATGGGGATTCACTAGCGAGGAGAACTATGGGAACTTCCGTGCAGTCCACACAGCCCGCGCCGAAGGCGAGCGCGAGGCCAGTCGAGCAGTATGACGCGATCATCATCGGCGCGGGCGTAACGGGCCTCTATCAGCTTTACCGGATCCGCCAGCTTGGGATTTCTGTGCGGCTCTTTGACGATGGCGACGGCGTGGGCGGCACCTGGTATTGGAACCGCTATCCCGGCTGCCGCTTTGATTCCGAGAGCGAAACCTATGGCTACTCGTTCTCGAAGGAGCTGCTGGAGGAATGGGATTGGAAGGAACACTATTCCGGACAGCCGGAGAACGAGCGCTATCTTAATTATGTTGCGGACAAGTTTGACCTGCGCTCTGACATCCAGCTTAATTCGCGTCTCGCCAGTGCGGTCTATGATGAGCGCGCGAATCGTTGGGATCTCGAGTTCGAAGACGGTCGGCGCGCCCGCGCACAGTTTTTGATCGGCGCGGTCGGGATCCTGTCAGCTCGCTTTACCCCGCCGTTCGAGGGAACCGATAGCTTCAAGGGACGATCGTTGCACACCGGCAGTTGGCCAAAGGAACCCGTGGAGCTCGCCGGCAAGCGCGTCGCGGTCATCGGTACCGGCCCGACCGCGGTCCAACTGATCACGGAAATCGCCAAAGAAGTCGGGCATCTCACGGTCTTCCAACGTACGCCGAATTACTGTGCGCCGTTGCGCAATTCACTCGTCACCCCGGAGACTCAGGAGCGTTTCAAGGCCACCTATCCGGAGATTCACAAGAGAATCCGTGAGACCCCCGCCGGTTTTGCGTACGATTTCGATCCCCGCAAGACCTTGGAAGTTCCGCGCGAAGAGCGGTTGGCGTTGTATGAGAAATTGTGGACACAACCCGGTTTCTCCAAATGGCTGGGCAATTTCCACGATATCATGAGCAACCGGGAGGCCAACGAGGATTTCGCCGAGTTTGTCCGCAACAAGATCCGCGCGCGCGTCAAAGATCCGGTGGTCGCGGAAAAGTTGGTGCCCAAGGACCATCCGTTTGGGTCCAAGCGCATCCCGTTGGAGAGTGGTTATTACGAGCAGTTCAACCGGGACAATGTCCTGCTGGTTGACGTCAACGAGACCCCGATCGAGCGCGTCACGCCCAAGGGCATCAAGACCACTGACCAAGAGCACGAGTTCGACATCATCGTTTATGCCACCGGGTTTGACGCGGTCAGCGGGTCGTTGACCCGCATCGATATCCGCGGTGAAGGTGGACGAACCTTCAAGGATACCTGGGCGGACGGTCCGCGCACCTATTTGGGAATCCAGACCGCGGGCTTCCCGAATTTCTTCATTGCCACGAACTCCGCGTTCTGCAACTACCCGGTATGCGCCGAGACCATCGTGGAATGGATTTCTGATTGCATTAAATACATGCGCGAGAAGGGTTTTAATCGCATCGAACCGACCCCGGAGGCGGAAGAGGCATGGATTGCGCATGCCGCCGAATTGGCCAGTCACACGTTCTTGAGTGATACCAAGTCCTGGTTTATGGGATCGAATATTCCCGGCAAGAAGCGTCAGCTCCTGCTCTACGCCAACAGCGCCCCGAAGTATCGGGCAGAGATTACGCAGGTGGCGGCCAGTGGCTACGAAGGGTTTACCCTCGAATAGTCCGCTCGATTCTTCTTGCCTGATCGACAGGATGGAGAGGGCGATCGCCCTCTCCATTTTTTCATCGGCGTCGCCGGCACCCCACCACGCGACGCGATACCCCACGACGGCCCGTTGACAGCGCGCCCAATCTTCGACGATGGTTGGCGCAGCAGCCGGATACGAATCCGCCGGAGTCCCGAGGAGGACCAGTCCGATGGTGCAGATCGGCAATCACCTGAAGATGAACGTCGCGCATAGCCTGCGCCAACGCACGCGCGACTTCTATGCCGGCCTGCTCAAATGCAAACCGGTCGCGAGCCCGCGCGACGACCTCGACCTTTACGAATTCGACGGCGGTTTTGTCCTCGGACTGTTCTTCGTCGATCCCGCGGAGACGCTGAGCGCGGCGCAGTATCTGAGCGGGATGTGGATGGAGCTCAAAGTTGACGATCCCGCCGCCTGGAAAACGCGACTGCTGGCGTTCGGTGTGACGCCGGTCGATTTCCCCGATCCGACGCGGTTTTTCTTCGCCGCTCCGGGCGGGCAGGTCTTTCGACTCGCCCCGCTCGACGGTGGCCTCTAGCTCGCAAGCCGGCAACGTCGGTGAGCGGGATAATCAAGGCCGAAACGATGGCCCCCGTCCGAGTGCTGGACTAGCCAGTTGCCGCAAAACCGGCGCGAGATCTTGCCGCTCGGCGGGGGCGGCGACCACGCATGCGTCCCACGGCGAATCGAGAATTCCGCATGAGCTGCCGAGTACGATCGGGCGATAGCCGAACTGTTCGAGCAACGCCGCGACTGGCTCGTTGGTGCCGTGAAGGTCAACGATCAGTGAGGGTCGGAAGCGGCGCAACGTTTCAGCGGCGCCGCTCAGCACGTCAGCCTCGGCTCCCTCAACGTCGATTTTCATCAACTCGGGCGGAGCGATAGCTCCCGCGTTCACCAAAGCGTCGAGGCTCCTCAGCGTGACGTTGATTCGCTTGAGCGCATCGGCGGGCGGCGCCCCTGCGCTGGCCAGCTTGCCCCACACCGATTTTGCCGAGACGATAAACTCGGCCTGCGAATCGCTGCGCCCCAGCGCTTCGCATCTGACTTTGACCTGCTCGAAACCGTTCAGATTCGCGTTGTGCTCGATCCAGCGGACGTTGTCCGGCAGGGGCTCGAACGCGATTACCCGGCCCGTGTCACCAACCAGGCGGGCCAGGATCACGCAGTAGAAGCCCAGGTTGGCCCCGACGTCATAGGCGATCATTCCGGGACGCGCGAGCAGCTCGAAAGCATGCTGCACTCCAGGTTCGTGAGTGCCGAATACGAAGCTTATAGGACCATGATCGCAATTGAAGCGCAGCCCCGCTCCCACGCCGCGCTGGATGACGCTGTCGCGCCCGCGCATGGCGAAGTCGAGGCACCAGTCCAGCAGCGGCTCAACCTTCGGATGACGGAAGCGGAGCTGCGTGGCGCGCAGGAGCCACGTCTTCGGCAGCTTGCCTAACAGGGTCACCAGGAAGTCCATTGGTGTGCGGTGGCTGCTCCCCTCGATCTTCGACCACTATAACCTGATGAACGTGGCGACCCTGACGAAACGATGCTTTGCGGTAAACTATCGTGTTTCTTAATTATTGAACACCTGTTCCTCGTTTGAAAGCAGACGAAAGTCGCCTTTACAGGAAGGGTGCGGGGGCGTTAGGTTACGCGCAACCGAACGGGGACACCGATGCAAAAAGAAAAATTCACGGTCTCGATACCCGAGCAAACTTTGACCGACCTGCGCGACCGCCTGGCGCGCACCCGGTTCGCGCCCGAGTTCGCCAACGCGCAATGGGACTACGGCACTAACGGCGCCTATCTCAAAGAACTGATTGAGTATTGGCGCGACACTTTCGATTGGCGCAAAGTCGAGCGCGAAATCAATTCCTATGCGCATTACAAGACCAACATCGACGGCATCCCGATTCACTTCATCCACGAGCCGGGCAAAGGCCCGAAGCCGATTCCGCTGATCATGAACCATGGATGGCCGTGGACGTTCTGGGATTTTCACAAGGTGATTCGGCCGCTGGCCGACCCGGCCGCTTTCGGCGGCGACCCGCGCGACGCCTTCGACGTGGTGGTGCCGTCGTTGCCCGGCTACGGCTTTTCCGAGCCGCTCACCAAACCCGGCATCAACTACTGGAACACTGCCGACCTGTGGGTCACCCTGATGCGCGATGTGCTCGGCTATGACAAGTTCGCGGCGCAAGGTGGTGATTGGGGCGCGATCATCACGGCGCAACTCGGCCATAAGTACGCGCAACACCTGATCGGGATTCACGTACATCTGCTGGTCAACCTCGATTTTTTCGGCGGCAGCGGCGGCCCCAAGCCCGAGGACTTCGGGCCCGGCGAGGAGACGTGGCTGGAGCATGGCCGCAAGTTCATGCACGAGGGTGCCGGCTACATGGCAATGCAATCGACGCGGCCGCAGACGGTCGCGGTTGCGCTCAACGATTCACCGGCGGGGCTGTGCTCGTGGATTCTGGAAAAGCGTCGCGCGTGGAGCGATTGCGACGGCAACGTCGAACGGCGCTTCAGCAAGGACGACCTCTGCACCACGATGACCCTCTACTGGGCGACGCAGACCTACGGCACTTCGGCGCGCTACTACTACGAAGCCGCGCACAACCTCTGGAAGCCCTCGCACAATCGCATGCCGCTGGTCGAAGCGCCGACCGGCGCCGCGATTTTTCTCAAAGAGGTTTTCCTGATGCCGCACAAATGGGCCGAGCGCTACTACAATCTGAAGCGCTGGACGGTGATGCCCTCGGGGGGTCATTTCGCGCCGATGGAGGAACCGGAGCGGCTGATCGAGGACATCCGCGCGTTCTTCCGCCCGCTACGCACCTGACCCTGCTGGCGCGCGATCCACTGTCTCATGCGGCGAGGAGCGCCTGCGTAAGGTCGGCAGGGCTGTCGCAGATACGATCGGCGCCGGCAGCCGCGAGTTCCTCGCGGCTGCCATAGCCATACGTGACGCCGATCGTGTAGATACCGTTGCGCTTGCCGGCGACTACATCATGAGCGCGATCGCCGACGATCGCGGTCGCCGAGCGATCGAGCCGCTCGCGTTCGATCAGGTCGCGCACCGTGTCGCTCTTGTCGTCGAGCCGAGCGTTTCCGGCGACGTCGTCGAAATAACGTCGCAGTCCGCAAAGCCCGAGGATACGCTCGGCCGCCGCCGCGTTCTTCGAGGTCACGACGTAAAGGCGCGTCGCGGCAGCGCGCAACTCCGAGAGCATCCGGGCGACCCCCGGATAGACCGCGTGCTCCCCCACCCCGGCCTGCGCATAATTCTGGACGTAGAGCGACGCCGCCCGGTCGGCCATCTCGGCCTTGCCCGCGGGCTCGAGTATCCGGGTGAAGATTTCGCGCAGCGGCGGTCCGACGCACCAGGCCAGCTCGGCGCGCGGCGGCATCTTCACACCAAGCGTCGCCAGCACCCCGCGAATCGTCGCGACGATGCCACTGCCAGGATCGGTCAGCGTCCCGTCGAGATCGAAAATACCGGCGGTGAACTTATTGCTTGTCACTGACGCCTCACTCCGGCCTCTCGCGGCGCCGGGCGAGTGCCCGCTGATAGACTTCGCGGCGGCTCGCACCGGTCAGTTTCGCGACGGCCGCGCTTGCGTCTTTGAGACTGACACCCGCGTCGCACAGGGCCTCGACCGTGATCGCGCCGGCCTCCACGTCGGCGGCGCCGAGACCATCGGCGGGCGCGGGCGCGCCGGCGACCACGATCACGATCTCGCCACGCGCTTCGGCGGCGGCGAAGCGCGCGTGCAATTCGGCGAGCGTGCCGCGCACGCTCTCCTCGAAGGTCTTGGTGATTTCGCGGACAACGGCGGCTTCGCGCGCGGGGCCGAACGTGGTCTCCATCGCGGCGAGCGTCGCGGCGAGGCGGCGCGCCGCCTCGAAGAAGACCATCGTGCGCGGCTCGCGCGCGAGCGCCTCGAGCGCATGGCGGCGGGCGCCGTCGCGTTGCGGCACAAAGCCTTCGAAAGTAAAGCGGTCGGTCGGGAGGCCCGCGATCGAAAGCGCGGCGACCACCGCCGACGGACCGGGCACGGCGGCGACGCGGAGGCCGGCGGCGTGCGCGGCGCGCACCAGACGGTAGCCCGGATCGGAGATGGCGGGGGTGCCCGCGTCGGTGATGATCGCGACACTCTCGCCGGCGCGGAGCCGTTCGATCAACGCCGGCGTGCGCCGCTCCTCGTTATGCTCGAAGTAGCTGAGCGTCGGCGTGTGAATGGAGTGCGCGGAGAGCAGCCTGGCGCTGTGGCGGGTGTCCTCGCACGCGATGACGGCGACCTCACGCAGGACGCGCAGGGCACGCGGGCTCACGTCCTCCAGATTGCCGATCGGCGTGGCGACGACGTAGAGCACGCCGGATGCGCGGCGGTCCGCCGGGTCACTCAAGCGGACAACCGCGGCCGGACTATTTCTTTTCGCGCGGGTCGAAGCGCACGGCCTTGAAGCGGCGCGTCTGAAACTTCCATTCGTCGCCAACCTTGGCGTAGTCGTCGTGGTAATAGCCGGTGCCGATCCATTTCATGTCGTTACTGGCGTCGCGCAACTCGACGTAGCAGCGGCCAGTCGCGCGGCCGCCGCCCTTGAGTTCAACCACGTGATTATGAATGTAAGGGCGCGGCGTGACCGAGGCGAGCGCGTCTTTGTACATCTTGTGGAGGTTGGCGCGGCCGGTGGTGGTGTTTTCGGAATTGCCGGCGGTGATCGAAAACGAGGCGTCCTCGGTGAACAGGCTGACGATGCCCTCGATATCGTTGCGCCAGACACAATCGCAATAGCGCTGCGGGAGTTCGCGAATCGACTCGCGGTCGGCGAGTTCGGTGACGATTTGATCAATGCTCTTGGCCATCGGTATTTCTTTCTCCTGGTGCGATTGCGGAAATGCGCGCGGCCGTCGCCGCCGCACGGCGTCGAACTCGGGGCGAAGGGATTGCGGTCAGGCTGGCTTGCTCAATTCGGCCTCGATCGCGCCAGTGATCGCGGAGTCTTTCGGGGCGAAGTCCGGGGCGAAACGGCCGACCACCTCACCGCGGCGGTTGACCAGGAACTTTTCAAAGTTCCACATGATGTCGGTGTCGTTGGTCGGTGCGAGTCCGTGCTTCTCCAAAGTCTTGCGCAGGGTGCCGGCGGGATTCTGCTGCGCGGTGGGACGCGCCGCGATAAGTTCGCGGTAGAGCGGGTGTTGCCCGTCGCCTTTGACGACGACCTTTTCGTACATCGGGAACTTCACGCCGAATTTGGTCGAGCAGAACTCCTGAATCTCGGCATTCGAGCCCGGCTCTTGCCCGGCGAATTCGTTGGCGGGAAACCCGAGCACGACCAGACCGCGCTCGCGGTAGGTTTCGTAGATTTCTTCGAGCTCGGCATATTGCGGCGTCAATCCGCATTTGGAGGCAACGTTGATGACCAGCATCACGGCGCCTTTGTGATCGGCGAGCGTTGCGGGTTTGCCGTCGATGCGGCGGAGCGGGATATCGTAAAGCGCGGCGGCCATTAGTGGTGTCCTCCTGAGTCCTGAATGCGACCGGGTTTGCGCTTCAAGCTGTAGATCAAACCACCCAACGCGGGCAACCGGAATCGCAGGCAGGGGTCAAAGACGTTGTGCGGGAGCGCAGAACTTTGGTTCTTTCAGGAAACTGAAACCTCACGAGGCTTCACGGCATTCCCTGCCGCCGGTGGGTGGGCTTCGCTCGCGTTGCTAGATCGTCGGCAGGGCCTCGATGGCCGAGTCTCGCGGCAACCAGCGCAGCGCGAGCGTCAATCGGTGAAAGATTACTTCTTGGTGTGGGCGAAGTCGCCCATGATTTTGGCGACGGTATCCCATCCGAACCATCCGCCATGGCGCTGCGGACAGATCATGCCGCCCACGCGCTGGTCGCTATTGGGTACGAGTTCCTGTTTACATTCGGGGCAGATAGCGGGTTGCGGTTGGTGGCCGCGCGCGGCTTCGTCGTCATGCTTCGCGTGGCGCATTTTTTCCAGCAACTCCTGGTCGCGCTTGCGCGCCCATTCGTTTTCGCGCGCCGCCTCGACGTCATGGAGTTTCTCGCCCAGTTTGTCTTTTTCGCCGTTGCTCATAATTCCTCTCGCCCAACTCAAGCCGCCGCCACGGTTGGCGTGGTGTCACTCCATGTCCTTGATTAACTTACCGGTACGCGCCTGCTCGACGGTCTCGTCGAACTTCGGCCCGAGGTCCACGCCCATCTGCTGCGCCCGCTTTTTCGCCCACATGCCGACGTTGCGCGAATCGCGATAGTACGAATCGTCGCGGCCCTTGGCGGTATCGAAATTAGCGAGCCGCGAGGATTCGCTTTCGACCACGGCGAACGACGACATCACGCGTTTGGTGCGCGGCGAGCCGCAGTGCGGGCATCGCGGACGGCCCTTGCGCTCCGTGCCCAGGATCACGTGGGAGCCGACGCGTCCGCACGCGGCACATTGGTATTCGAAGATCGGCATCTTTAATCCTATGCGCACCCCGCGGACTCGTTAGCTTGGCCCGCAAGCTCGCGTGGTGATTTCAGGATAGTTGAGGTGCGAGGCATCGGCAATTAAGGGGCGCGAGGGAGAGTGGGCAGCGATGGCGGCAATCGCGAACTTGAGTGCGGCGAAAGTAAATGACGCTCGGATGGGGTCTGCGTCGTCCCGTTCCCGGGCGACGCGAGGAGGTACAGTGTTGGAGGATTGCCGCCGAGCACGCTTGAAGGCAGCTCCACGATGAGCGCGCGGCGGACGGACGGTGAGAGGCGCGCGAGTTCGTTGGGGCGCGCGACGAAATAAATCGTCGCACCGGAGTCCGGGCCTGATTTCGCGATCGTGCGCGGCAGCGGCCGCACACCGCCGCCGTAATACCAGGCGAACTCGGGATCCATGAAGGCGAGGTAGAGCGGCGCGGCGCCGACGCGCGCCTTCACCTCGGCGGCAAAGGGACGCAGGCTGCGAGTGCGCGCCACTTCGGGTTTGAGTAAACCGGTCCAGAGCATACTACCGGCGAGGCACAGCGTCGCGAGGCCGGCCGCGATGCGCAGAGGCCCACGGCGCGCGAAGCCGGAGACGGTAACCGTTGCCCCGATCATGACGGCGGTGGCGAAGGCGACGAACGGCGGCCGCAGGTGGGTCATCCCGGTGAGGAAGACGTTGGCGAAGGAAGCATCGCTCGATTGCAGATGCGCGATGAAGCGCTCGATCGTGTTGGTGGCGCGAACCAGTACGACGGATGCGGCGACCCCGAGGAACATCGCGAGGGCGATGGCGAGGGCGGTGAGGTCGCGGAGGATGGGGACGTAAGAAGCCCGCGGACCGGCGCCGGGGGCGGGGCTGTTTTCCGGCGCGGGAATCGCGCCGGAAAACAGCCCCGCCAAGAGTATCGCGAGCGGCGGAATCGCCGGGAGGATGTAATCGTCGCGCTTGGCGCTGGACGCGGAGAACAGCGCGACGACGGCCAGCGCGAGGGCGAGCTGATAGAGCATCGCGCGGCGCGCGAACGGCGCAAACGCGCGTTGGGCGAAGGCCAGCGCGAGCGCCGGCAGCAGGAAGCTGAGCGGCAGCGTGCCGCCGAGCAGGCGCACCACGATGTAGTAGATGGGCCGCGCGGCCTCGCCCGTACCGCCCATCCGGGCGGGCAGGAAGTGGCCGAAATTCTCGTCCATAAAGACCCCGCTCCAGGCGTCGGCGCGCCCGGCGATAAAGGCCGGAACATACCACGTAGCGGCCGTCGCCAGCGCGATCGCGAGCCACGCCCAGGGCCACACGCGGATGGCGAGCCGCAATGGATTGCGGTGGTCGATCGCAAAGTACAGGACGGTGGCCAGTGCGATGAGGACGGCAATCACCGGGCCTTTGACCAGGATGCCGACGCCGAGTATGACGCCGGCGGCGATGGTGCGCGGCGCCGAGACCAGATCGTCGAGTTGCGCGCGGAGGACGCGCCATTCGGCGATTAGAAAGAACGTCATCAGCATGTCGGTGAGGGCGACAGTGGCGCGCGCGGCGAAGCCGTACATGCCGAGCAGAAAGAAGCAGGCGAGCCATCCGGCGGCGCTGCCGAGGTCGGCGGCAGCCCAGTCCATCACGAGGGCGGAGACGGCGGCGCCGGCAATAAGCGAGGGCATCCGGGCCCGCGCTTCGTCAACGTTGCCGCCGGAGAGTTTCACGCCGATCGCGCCGAGCCAATAGAACAGCGGCGGTTTGCGTTCGACCAAGTCGTAGTAGTCATGCGGCAACAGCCAGTTGCTGTGATGCGCGATGTCAACGACCCATTGGGCCGATTGCGGCTCGACGTCTTTTTCGAAGGGCGCGGAGATGCCGAGGCTGAGAATCGCGAGCGCGATGGCGAAGGCGGCGGCGATCGATGCGAAGCGGCGGAGCGCGGCGCGGGGCGCGATGGCGCCGCCATTTCGATCGGCAACGGCAAACGGCGCGGGATTGGTCGCAAGCATCGGACTGGCAGCGGAACCTATATGCGGGGCTTGGAAGCGGGTGCGCCCCGGAGCGTCAGCGGCTCGAGCACTTGATGACGAAGGCCTTCGATCGGATGGAACAGCGCCATCTCCATTACTTCGGCGTTGTGAGCGTAGCCGAGACCGCCGGCGGAATCGACGAGAATCAGGCCAGCCTGCGCGTCGGTGGCCTCGGCGAGTATCGCGATCGCCCGTTCGGTGGCGGCTTGCGCGCGATTGCGGGGGAGCGCCGTGACGCCCTCGCGGCAGAGCGCGATGCGCATGATGGCCTCGCCCTCGCCGGTGGCGGAAGCGCCGCCGTGGGCGTTGGCGAACACACCGGCGCCGACGATGGCGGAGTCACCGATGCGGCCGGGGAGCTTGCCGGAGACCCCGCCGGTGGAAGTCGCGGCGGCGATGTCGCCGTGTGAATCGAGGGCGACGGCGCCCACCGTGCCGTGAGAGTGGGCGGTGGTGTTGGCGGCATGGGCGAGGTCGCCGGCGGGTTCACCGCGCGACGCCAACCAACGCTCGCGGGCGCGTTGGCTGATGAGATCGGCGGGCCGGCACATGCGCAGGCCGGCCTGGCGCGCGAGGACCTCAGCCCCGGCACCACCCATCAGCAGATGCGGCGTGCGCTCCATCACGGCACGGGCGAGTTCGATGGGATTGCGCACGCGGCTGACGAGGACGACGCCGCCCGCGCGAACGTCAACGGTGGCGGCGCGGCGGCGCGCGACGGAGGAGTTCGTCGAGCCCGCGCGGTCGGTGTTATAGCGATCATGTGGGCGCTCGGGCAGATGGGTAGAGGTCATAACGGCCGCGTCCATCTCGACGCGTCCGGCGATGGTCAGCACGGAGCCGTAGCCGGCGTTGAAGAGCGGATCGTTTTCGAGGGCGACGACCGTGGCCACGACCGAGTCGAGGGCGGAGCCGCCGCCGCGCAGGATTTCGGCGCCGCGCTGCACCGCGGCGAGGATGCCGGCGCGGCGCGGGGCGCGATCGGAGGCCGACGGGCGTCCGCCGGCGCCGCCGTGGGCGATGAGCGTGGGCATGATGATAGTGCGACGCATCTTGCGAAGTTTCCGGCGCGGCGAACTAGTTCGCGGCGCTGCGCGCCCACAAAAAGAGGCGGCGGAACTCGAAGACCAACGGGCCACTGGTGCCGTAGCCGTGTTCGAGGCGGCGCGTCAGTTCGGCGATGAAGTCGTCGTGGCGATCGGCGGGAAGCGCGTCGAGATAGGGCCGCAGCACGGTCGCGCGGGACCATTCCACGACTTCGGCCGGGCCGTCCATCGGATGGCGAAAGACGTGGTAATGGCAATCGATATCGGTAAAGCCAATTTCGGCGAGCATCGCGGCGTACTCGGCGGGCGCGCGCACGGTCGCGTCGGAAGGCGTGCGGATGGTGCCGAGGGCGGCCTGCCACGAGGCTTCGGAGGCGAGCGCGTGGATCGTTAGCTGCGCGGTCTCACGGTCATTGGCGGGCATCTGGATGACGAGGAGACCGCCCGGACGGAGCGCGCGAAAGCATCGCGCGAGGAGATCGCGATGGTCGCGGGCCCATTGGAAGGCGGCATTGGAAAAGATCAGGTCGTACTCGCGGTCGGCGGCGAAGTCGCGAAAATCGGCACGGGCGAAGGCGACCCGGGCCTGAAGGTCAGCGGGGAGACTCGCACGGAGCGCGGTCGCACGATCGATCATCGCAGCCGAGGAATCGAGGCCGAGGGCGGAGCCGGCAGCGCAGCGTTGGGCAAGCTCGACGGTATGTTCACCGGTGCCGCAGCCGAGGTCGATGATGCGGGCGTCGCTCGCGAGGGCGAGGCGCGCGAGGATCATCGCGACGGGTTCGTCGCGGTAGCGGCGAAAGCGGTGGTAAAGATCTGGATCCCAATCAGCCATTGCGAAGCAGCCATCCGAAGATCGGAAAAACCGGGTGCATGGGGGAGCATAAGGCGCGAGACGCGCGTGAACAAGACTTGCTGCGCCAGTGGAGCGCGCGCTTGACACGAGGGGCAAGGACGCGGGAATTTCACAACAATACGGAGAGTGGCAATGGAATATACGAGACTCGGCAATACGGGAATGACGGTTTCGCGGCTGTGCCTGGGCTGCATGACGTACGGCGGTGGCGAACTGCCGGCGTGGACGATGCGGCGCGACTGGGCGATTTCGGCAGAAGCGGCACGCGAGCATTTCGCGTTGGCGCTGGAGGCGGGCATCAACTTTTTCGACACGGCGGACGTTTACTCGATCGGCGGCAGCGAAGAGATCACCGGGCGCTGGCTCAACGAGATGGCGTCGCGCGATGACATCGTGGTGGCGACCAAGGTGCACGGCGCGATGGGGCCAGGGCCGAACCGCAAAGGCCTCAGCCGCAAGCACATAATCGAGGCGTGCGAGCATTCGCTGCGGCGCTTGAAGATGGATTACATCGATCTCTACCAGATCCATCGATGGGATTTTTCGACGCCGATTGAGGAAACGCTCGACGCGCTCGACACGCTGGTGCGATCGGGCAAGGTACGTTATCTGGGCGCGAGCAGCATGGCGGCCTGGCAATTTTCCAAGGCACTGTACACGGCGAAGGAGCACGGGTGGCATCGGTTCGTCGCGATGCAAAACCATTACAACCTGATTTATCGCGAAGAAGAGCGCGAGATGAATCCCTTGTGCATGGACCAGGGCGTCGGGCTGATACCGTGGAGTCCGCTGGCGCGCGGGTTTTTTGCGCATAGCCACAAGCCGGGCGACGGCCTGCCCTCGACCAAGCGCGCGGAGACCGACGAATTCGGCAAGCGCCTCTATCAGCATGAAAGCGACTTCGCAATCGCGGACGCGGTGGCGAAAGTGGCGAAGCAGCGCGGCGTATCGCCGACGCAGATCGCCTGCGCGTGGATCGTGCGGGCGCCGGGCGTGACCGCGCCGATCATCGGGGCGACCAAGACGCATCATCTGAAGGAACTGATCGCGGCGGCCGAGATTAAGCTGACGGCGGAAGAGATTGCGGCGATCGAGAAGCCGTACCAGCCGCATGCGGTGGCCGGTCACGAGCAGCCGAACGCGCGGCGGATGGGGTCGGCGTAGAGTTAAAGTGTTGGATTAACCCGGCGGCGCGGCGATCCTTCGCCGCGCCGCCACGACGACACTAACGTCACGCCTTCAACGAGGCCGCGAGGGTGGCGCCTTCGCGATTGCGAAAGGCAACGGCAACGCTCAAGCGCTCGAGATGCTGGTCGATGAGCTTACCGCCGAGCCGCACCTTGTGCTGATGGAAGAAGGTCTCGACCTCCGCTTGCCGATCGAGCAGGCCGTTGATCGCCTCGCACATGCGCGGCAGCGCGCTATCGGGAAACTTGCCGACGATGGTTTCCCAGTTGCGCTTGACGTACTCCCACGCCTCGATGCGCGAGACGTTGTTGGCGAGCAGCGAATGCAGCAGATAGGGCGCGTTCTGCGTGCGCACCTCGCCGTTGAGCGTCATCTCCATGGTCTGGCGCAGGAGGGTGAGGTCGCGGAAATTGGCGAGCGAGAAGAGGTAGCGCTGTTCCTCCTGCGGGGTTCGCGCAGACTTAAAGTGTTGCTTGAACTGTTGATAGCGGGCAAGGTCACCCGCGTGCGCGAGGATGTTGACGAAGGCCGGCTGCAAATCGCGATCGGCGTGCGCGGGGTCGTGCTGCCAG
Source organism: Deltaproteobacteria bacterium (assembly GCA_021780755.1). Lineage (GTDB taxonomy): Bacteria > Desulfobacterota > Binatia > Binatales > Binataceae > JADMIL01. Next base: position 42,173 of record JAJXYF010000020.1, read on the forward strand.
GCGTCGTATAGGTCGCGCGCGCGAGCTTGTACGGCGGCGTCCTCTCCGATGGTGCCGAGCGCGCTGAGCAGCGTCGCCCGCAACTGGCCCTGAAGTTCGCCCTCGCCGGCCGCCGGCGCCCATCCGAGACGCGCCGCCGCGGCACCGGCAACCTCACGCACGGCGGCCGCAATCGCCGGGCGCTGCGCGTCGGTCGCGATCATGTCGAGGTAGTTGAAGGGGCCGATGAGCGCGCGCCACACGTTGATATCGGTCTCGTCGCGGAACAGGCGCGCCATCTTGATGAACTCGGCGAGCGGGGTCAGGCCCGCGACGGTCGCGGCCCAGGTATCGCTGACCAGGCCGAAGCGCTCGATGGGCTGGAGGGCGCCGAGATTGCGCGTGAGCGCCGCGAGCATTTCGGGCGAATAGCGGACGCGGTAGAAACCGTGGCCGCCCTCGTTGAGCAGGGCCCATTCGAGCTTGCCGGGCAGCGCGAGCGTGGTCTCGGCGGCGGTCAGCAGAAGTTTGTGGGTTGCGACACCCTGGTCAGTGCATGCACGAACCATCACGGGCACATGCCAAAGCTGAGCTTCGGGATTTTCGGGCGGCGCGAAGAAAAAGCGGCGCTGGGTGATCTTGAGTCCGCGGCCGTCGGCGGTGGGCGCGGCGCTGACGACCGGGAAGCCCTGCTGGAAAATCCAGGTATCCATCAGGCTGCGGACCGGCTGGCCGCTGGCCGCTTCGAGCGCGTCCCACAAATCACCGGTCTCGGTGTTGTTGTACTGATGCTTCTTCAGGTAGGCCGCGATGCCCTTGCGAAAGACCTCGGCACCGAGGAACTGCTCGAGCATCCGCAAGACCGCGGCGCCCTTTTCGTAGGTCAGGACGTCGAACATCGAGCGACAGTCTTCGGGACTGAGGACGGTGTATTCGATCGAGCGGGTGCTTTTGAGGGCGTCGATCGCCATCGCGGCGCCGCGCGAAACGCCGAAACTTTCCCAGCGCTTCCAGTTGGGCTTCCAGGCGTCAACCGCGAGCATCTCCATGAAGGTGGCGAAGGCCTCGTTGAGCCAGATGCCGTTCCACCAGCGCATCGTGACGAGGTCGCCAAACCACATGTGCGCGTTTTCGTGGGAGACCACGTCGGCCACGCGTTCGAGTTCGCCGCGCGAGGCGGAGTGCTCGTCGGCGAGCAGCGCGGTTTCGCGAAAGGTGATCGCGCCGAGGTTTTCCATCGCGCCCGCGGCGAAGTCGGGAATCGCGATAAGGTCGAGCTTGTCACCGGGATATGGGATGCCGTAGTAGTCGGCGAAAAATTTGAGTGAGAAGGCTCCGATCTGCGCGGCCCATCCGGTGAGCGCGCGCTTGCCGGGGACGTGGACGACCCGCAGCGGAGTGCCCGCATCGACCGTGGCGGTCGCCTCGAACTCGCCGATGATGAAGGCGAGCAGGTAGGTGGACATGCGGATGGTGTCCTTGAAAACGACTTCCTTTTTGCCTTGGCCGAGCTTGCGTTCTGATTTGATGCCGGCGTTGGAGAGCGCGGTCAAATCGTCGTCGATCACGAGGGTGACGCCGAACACCGCCTTGAGCGCCGGCTCGTCCCAGCAGGGGATCGCGCGGCGCGCGTCGGTCGCCTCGAACTGGGTGGTAGCGACGGTGTGCGATTTGCCGGCGGCGTCGGTGTATTGGCTGCGATAGAAGCCGTGGAGCTTGTCGTTGAGGATGCCGCGAAACTTGATGCGCAGGATCCACGCGCCGGGGGCGAGCGGCTCGCCGAAGCGCATCCGCGCGCGCTCGCGCGCCGGTTCCATCTCGATTTGGGCGGTGAGCGATTGGCCCGCGCGTTCGGCATGGGCGCTTTCGATTTCGAGTTCGAGCGCGTTGAGCACGACCTCGGCGGTCGCCTCGTGCACGGTTATCGCGACGGTCTCGATGCCGTCGAAGGTGAAGGCCTTCAAGTCGGGCGTGAGAACCAGGTCGTAACGGTCGGGGGTGACGTTGGCGGGCAGCCGGTATTCCAAAGCCTCGGCGGCGCTAATCGACGTTTCCTGATCGAACATCGGATAACCTTCTCCGGATCGAGTTGATCGAACGTAACGGGAGCTTACTCCCAAGGGGAGCATTGTAGGCGCAAGTGGCGCGGGAGGCGAGTTCGCCGGGCGACATTAGCGCAACGGCGTGGACGCCGCCGCATCGCGTTCGGCGCGGGCAATTTCGGCGAAACTGGTCAGCCTGACATTGCGATCGGCGAGGGCGGCGCGCACCCGCAGGCTGGTCAGAATCGCGACCTCGGATTGCGCTTCGAGCGTGGGCGGTGTGCCGCCAATATCGGCGGCCGGATGGAAGTACAGCTCGGTCAACCCGGGCGGCAGCCGCGCGACCACGCCGAGGACGTATTGTTCGGAGAGGTGTCCGCTCTGATACAGCCCGAAGAGCGAGTCGGTTGAGCGGATGCCGCGCTCGACGAGCTGGCGGCGGGCCCGGCGCGAGAGCTCACGAAAGATGACGCTCTCGACGAGCTTGCGCACGGCGTGGTCGCCGGCGAGTGCGAGCGTCGTGGCGACCGGCTCGCGCGGCAATCGCATACAGGGGACGTGGTACTCGGCGCACAATCCGATCAGCAGGTCGGCGATGACCGGGTGCACGTGGAAGTTGAGGTGGCCGTCGATGTGATCGAGGCGGCCAATCAACTTCAAATGCAATTCGATCTGAGCACGGATTTCGTCGCGCAGGCGCGTGCGGAGCGCGCGGTTGAAGAAGTAGCGCATGCCGGCGGCGACGGGGCTCTCGGGGAAGTTGCCGGCTGCGTCAACGATGCTGGCCAGGCGATCGGGTGCCAGCACGCTCCGGCCGCGACATACGACCAGATGGAGCCCGACGTCGAGGCGAGGATGTTCGCGCGCGAGCGCGGCGGCCTCGTCGCGCGCGGTGCCGGCGACCATCAGGGAGGTGGCGGTTAGGATGCCCTCGCGATGCGCGCGGATGATGCCGGCGTTGACCTCGCGCGAGAAGCCGAAGTCGTCGGCGGTAACGATGACCGCGCGGCCGGCGAATGCGGCGGGCGGCACGGGGTGGTCAGGCGTAGCCATGCGGGCGACGTTGGAGGTGGCGCTGATGCGGGTGGAGGCGAGCTTGACGGATCGTGCGCCGCGCGGCAATTTCAAAGGAGCGCATCGCGGCAATTGTGCTCGGAACTACGCGCGTGCTCAAGCGGCGCTTGCACTTCAACTGAAAACTCATAACGAAGGAAGCTTCCAGTGATATTGATTTTCTGCGCGTTCGGCGCCGAATTTGAGCCGCTGCGCGCGCGGATCGACGTCGAACAGGCGCTTGGTATCGAGGGTCTGAAGGGCTGTTACGGGCGAATCGGGACGACGCGGATCGCGCTCGCGGCGAGCGGTATTGGAATGCGCCGGGCACAGGCGAGTGCGCGTCGCGCGTTCGATGCGATACGCGACGTTGAGCTGGTGATACTGACCGGAGTGGCCGGCGCGCTCGCGGGCAATCTGGAGATTGGCGAGGTGGTGATGGCCGATCGCCTGATGACGCGCGACGGCGATGGCGAGGTCGACCAGCGGGCGCGGACGATTGAAGTTCCGCGCGACTATTTTGAAATGTACGCGACGGCTTTGGACGCAGCCGGAATTCGCCATGCGCGGGGCGGGCTGCTGACGGTGAAATATCCGCTGGTGACGGGCGCCGAGAAGCGGCTCGCGGGTGCGCATACGGGAGCGATCGCAGTCGATATGGAGACCGCGGTGATCGCGTTCGAGGCGGCGGCGCGCGGGATTCCGTTCGTCGCGATGCGGACGATCATGGACAAGGTGGAGCACGATCTCGCGGGCGCGGGACTCGCCGACGAAAACGGCAAGGTGCGTCCACTGAAGGCGGCGGCGACGCTGGTGCGCAATCCGGCGATGGTCGGGGGTATTATCAGACTGGTGCGCAACCTGCGCCAGGCGACGCAGGCGATGGCGGTCACGATCGAGGCGGTCACGCGCCGTGTGGAACTTCCGGACTAGGACATTCGCGTTGCCGATCGCGATCGCGCTTAAGTCAGAACTTTCGAAGGTCGTTCACGTTCGAGCGGCGCGTGGGATCGGGGACCTCGCGCGGCGTGAAGGCGGGCGCGTCGTAGGGGAAATCGGCGCAGTGACGCGCGATCGCAGCCGCGTCGCCGTAACTTTCGCGGCGCGTGACCATATGCAAAATCAGCACCGCGAACGGGAGATAAATGAAGACGCTCGCCCAGGCGATCTCGCGCGCACCGATAATGAAGAGCATCGCGATGCCAAAACCGACGATGCCCACATAGAGCGCCGGGCCGAGCAGCGCGCGCGAGGGCGCCGCGGGGACCGCACCGATCGGTTTCGCAACGCCACGGTTCAGCCAACCGTCGAGCAACTGGAAGAGCGCGACCGTGATCACAGCGACGAAAAACCATCCAAGGTAGTTGGTGATGGGCACGCCGAAATACGGGCCTGGAGGGTCGTACCAGAATATTTTCCCGAGAAACCATCGGTCGCCGCGCACGCTCAGCGGATCGACCACCATATCGACCATCACCATGAAAAGCGCGGCCATCAGCCATACGCGGGGTGAACGGCGAACCTGCCAGGTGTCGAGCATGCGCAAATCGAGACCGCGACGATAGAGCGGTGAGGCGATCAGCAGCGCGACCGTGTAACTGGCGAAGCCGAGGAAGGTGAAGGACAGCGAATCCATGAAGGGGACGCCGGCGATCCAGATTTCGCGGCCGCGGGTGGCGTCGAGGTAATGGTAGAGGCCGAAGGGAAATCCGTTGTGCACGGAACTCCATTCGCAGGCGAGCGAGACGGCGTAGGTGAGGACGGTGAAGAGCAAGGTCGTGCGCACGCCGAAGTTGACGACGGAGATGAAGAGGAACGCGGCGAGAAAAATGAAGACATAGGGGCGCAGCGCGATGGTGGCTAACAGCAGATGCATCGGGCGTCAGGCGGCAGCGCGGGCGGCGCCGATGCGGCGGAAGAAATCGATCGCACGGGCGAGGCCGTCGTCGATCGGGCGCGGTGCGTAACCGAGCTCGGTGCGCGCACGGGAGGAATCGAAGAACATTTTCTTGCGCGCCATGCGCACCTCGGTGACGCTCGCACGCGGCGTGCGATGGGTGATGGTGCGGGCGACGGCCTCGGCGCCGTAAGCGAATCCGAGGGCGACGCCGTAGGGTATTCGCATGCGCGGGGCGGGCACTCCGGAGAGTGCGGCGAGCCGCTTAAGCATCCCTTCGAGCGCTAGGTTCTCGCCGCCGAGGATGTATTTCGCACCGGCGCGTCCGCCTTCCGCGGCCAGTAGATGGCCCTCGGCAACGTCCTCGACACAGGCGAGATTGAGGCCGGTTTCGACATAGGCGGGCATCCGGCGGTTGAGGAACTCGATGATGATGCGGCCGGTCGGCGTGGGCTTGTAGTCGAGTGCACCGATCGGGGTCGAGGGATTCACGATCACGACCGGCAGACCGTCGCGCGCGGCCTCGAGCGCGAGTTGCTCGGCGAGAAACTTCGAGCGCTTGTAAGGGCCGATCATGTCGGCGATTGCGACGGGAGTGTCCTCGCGGCCGATGCCGTCGGCGCCGATGCCGAGCGCGCCGACGGTGCTGGTGTGGACGATTTTCGCGACGCGCGCGCGGCGCGACGCCTCGAGCAGGTTGCGGGTGCCATCGACGTTGGCCGCATACATCGGGGCCTCATCGGGCACCCACAGGCGGTAGTCGGCGGCGACGTGATAGACCTCGTCGCATCCGCGGACCGCACGTTCGATTGCCTCGGTATCGCGCAGATCGCCGATGACGATTTCGCAATCGACACCGTCGAGCGCGCGGCGATCGGCACCGTCACGCACCAACGCACACACATGGGCGCCGCGCGCGATCAGCGCGCGCACCACGTGGGCACCGAGGAAGCCGTTGGCGCCAGTGACGAGCGCCGTTCGCGTACCCATCCGCGCTAAACCTCAGGCGTCGCCGCCCACCCGCACGGCGATCGCGCTGGCGGCGGAGCGGCCGGAGACCACCGCACTTTCAATCGTCGCGGGCAGGCCGGTCTGGATCCAGTCGCCGGCGAGAAAGAGGTTTGCAATCGGCGTGACGGTCACGGGGCGGCTGAGATCGGAGAGCGGATCGGGCGCCATCGTCGCGTGCTTCTCCTTGAGCACGAGCGCCTTGACCACCTTGGCGTGGCGCGCCGCGGGGATCATCGTGCGCAAGTCGTTGATCACGAGGTCGAGCAATTCATCGTTGGAGCTGTCAACCAGTTTGCGCGCGCCGCTGATGACAAAGCTCAGGTAGCCGGGATGACGTTCGCCATGCTGCTCGAAGATGCGGCGCTTGTTGAACATCCATTGCGTTTGCGTGTCGATGAAGCCGACAAATGCGGAATCGGTGACTTCGCGATCGAGCCATACGTGGACGCAGATGATCGGCGAACTCTTGAGGCTCGCGATGCGCGAGAAGAACGGATCGGCGACGGCAGCCTCGGGCAGAAGTTTGAGGCATTGCTGCGGCGGCACGGCGACGAGATAGTTCGCGGCGCTGAGGCGACGGCCGTCGCGCAGGCGCACGGCGCTGATGGCGGAGGTGGCGTCGAAGTCGAACCCCTCAACAATCGCGCGGGTCGCAACGACGCCGCCGGCGTTTTCGATCAGGGCGCGGGCGGCGGTGCAGTAGAGGTCGCTCAGACCGACCTTAGAATAGACGAAGGCGGAATCGTCGCGGCGCGAGAAGAAGGCGCGCTTGAGCACCTCGGCGAGCAGCGCGGCGGAGGCGAGTTCCGGATCGTCGTTGAGGGTCGCGATAGCGAGCGGATACCAGAAGCATTGACGCGCGCGAGTGCCCTGCTCTAGCACGTCCATGAGTTCGGCGACGCTCATGCGACGCAAGCGATCCAGGTCGCGCGAGCGCATACGCATCATGCGCGAGCCGCCGGCGATCAGGCGCAATCGCTCGCGCAGCGTGAGATGGCGGTAGCCGAGCAACGCCGCGCTCATATGGAAGGGGCCGGGGAGCGGCGCGGTGCGGAGGTGGGCGCGGCGGCCGGGGCCGTCGAGCATTTCGATTTCGAGCTTGCGATGGAAGATGAGTTGGCCGCGAGTGCCGATCTGATCGAGGAAGGCGAGCGTCTCGCGATAGCAGCCCATCAGGACGTGCTGGCCGTTATCAACGAAATCGCCGGTTTCTTCATCGATGAAAGAGTAGGCGCGACCGCCGAGCGCGGGCTTGCCCTCGAGCAGGGCAACGCGAAAGCCGCGTGCGCTGAGCGAGACGCCCGCCGCGAGACCGGCGAATCCTCCGCCGATCACGACCACGTCACGGGCTTCGACGGCCATCGGGGCTAACCCGTTACACGGGCGAGGCGTGAGCCTGCCCAGGCGCGTCCGACGAGGTAGAGCTTGCGCGGGGTTGAGAGGCGGTGGCGGCGGTCGAACACGCGGTAATCGGAGCGGACGATCTGTTCGAGCAGCGCGCTGTAGATGAGGCGCATCGCCTCGGCGGAGAGCATCGAAGAGCGATCTTCGGGGGGCAGCGCGACAGCGGCCTCGCGATAGAAGTCGCGGGCGCGCCCGGCCTCGAAGGCCATCAGGGCGCGGAAGCGGGCGCTGTAGGCGCCGTCGAGCAGTTCGGCCTCGGTAACCTGGAAGCGGTGCAAATCCTCGAGCGGCAGATAGATGCGACCGCGCGCGGCGTCTTCGCGGACGTCGCGGATGATGTTGGTAAGCTGAAACGCAAGCCCGAGCTTTTCGGCATAGATGCGGGAAGCGGGATTGCGATAGCCGAAAATCTCGATGCAGATGAGGCCGACGGCAGAGGCGACGCGGCGGCAATAGAGGTCCAGTTCGTCGAAGGACTGGTAGCGGCGCCGGGTCAAGTCCATCTCGACGCCGTCGATAACCTCGTCGAAGTAGCGGCGCGGGATGCCGAAGCGGCCGACATTGTCGGCAAGCGCGCGCGAGACCGGGCGGGTGGGCGTGCCGGCGAAGACATTACGCAGCTCGTCACGCCAGCGCCCGAGCATCGCGGCGGGCTCGGTGATCGAATCATCGTCGGCGATATCATCGATGAAGCGGCAGAACGCATAGACGGCGTACAGCGCGCGGCGACGTGCGGGCGGCAAGAGCATGAAGGCGTAATAAAAATTGGACGACGACTGGCGCGTGATCGCGGCGCAGCGCGCGTAATCCGCAGCGAGCGCGGCGCCGGAGGCCGCCGGGGGCGCGGTCATCTCTTCAGTGCGAAAGGCGCCCACGAACCGCGTCCCATCCGAGTGCCAGGTAGCCGAGCTTGCCGAGCTTCGGGCGTTGATTGAAAACGTCGCAGCCGATCTTTTCGATGGCGCGCAATATGGCGAGGCCGCCGCCGGCGAACATGAGGACGTCGCGGCCCAGCCGCCCGTCGACAAGGCGGTTGAGCTCGGCGCCGCGCACCAGCAGATCGCGGGCGAAGGCGATCTCATGCTTCATGAGGGCGACGAATTGCGGCGACACCTGCCCCTCACGCAAGTCGTCGGGCCTAACGCCGAAGCGTTCGAGATCACGGCGCGGAAAATAGATGCGGCTCTTGGCGAAATCGATCGCGACGTCCTGCCAGAAATTGGCGAGCTGCAATCCGCTGCACACGAGATCCGATAGTTGCTGACGAGGGGCGTCGCGGTAGCCGAAGAGATAGAGCACGAGGCGGCCGACCGGATTGGCCGAATAGCGCGCGTAGCCGAGGAGATCGTCGATGGTGTCGAAGCCGGCGAAATTGACGTCGGAGCGAAAGGCGCGCAGCAAATCGGCGAAGGGCTCGCGCGGAATATCGAAGCGGCGCGCGGTGTCGGCGAGCGCAACGAACACCGGATGGCGCGGCGCGCCGGCGTAGGCGGCGTCGAGTTCGCGCTCCCAATCGTCGAGCTTGGTGAGGCTTTGGTCTTCGTCAGCGTAGTCATCGGCGATGCGGGCGTAGGCGTAAATCGCGTGCATGTGCGGGCGCATCGCACGCGGCATCAGCCACGAGGCGACGGTGAAGTTTTCGTAATGCGAGCGGGCGAGGCGTCCGCACCAGGCGTAGGCCTCGGCGAGATTGGCGGCGATAGGTGGTGTCGCGCCGATGACGCCGCCGGCCTCGATGATTGCGCCCTCGGAGTCCATCATGCGGGCACCTCGACACGACCCGCACCGATCAATTCACGAGCGGCGGCGCGCGCCCATCCGTCAACTTCGAGCACATCTTCCAGGGTGCGGGCGGGAGCGTTGTGATGACGTGCCATGACGGTCTCGATATGGCGTGGAATATCGATGAAGTGCGCGCGCCCGGCTAGAAAGCCCGCGACGAGTTCCTCGTTCGCGGCGTTGAGGCATGCGGCCATCGTACCGCCAGCGCGCAACGCCTCATAGGCCAGGCGCAGGCACGGAAAGCGCGTGATGTCGGGCTGTTCAAATGAAAGATTGGCGCAATCGATAAGAGACAGCCGAGGCAGATGGTCGAGCGGCAGCCGATCAGGCCAGGCGAGCGCGAACGCGGCCGGAATGGCCATGTCGGGAATCGCCATCTCGGCAATCACCGATCCGTCAATCAATTCGACCATCGAGTGGATGACGCTTTGCGGATGGATGACGACGTCGATCTTTTCGGGAGGCAAGTCGAAGAGCCAGTGCGCCTCGATCACTTCGAGTCCCTTGTTCATCAGGGTGGCGGAATCGATGGTGATCTTGTTGCCCATCCGCCAGGTCGGGTGATTGAGCGCGTCCTTGATGGTGATTTCGCCGAAGCGATCGGCGGGCCATTGGCGAAACGGGCCGCCGGAGGCGGTGAGGACAATGCGCCTGACGGTCGCGGGCGGACGGCCTTCGAGACATTGGAAGACCGCGTTGTGCTCGCTATCAACGGGGAGCAGGCGCACGCCGTTTTCGCGCACGGCGCGGGTGACGATCTCGCCGGCCACGACCAGCACTTCCTTGTTGGCGAAGGCGATATCCTTGCCGGCCTTGATCGCGGCGAGCGTCGGCGGCAGTCCGAGGGCACCGACCAGCGCCGACATCAGGAGTTTGGCTTCGGGATGAGTGGCGACCGCGACGGCGCCTTCGCTACCGTGCATGATGGCGGGTTGCAGCGGCCGGATCCGATCGGCGAGTTCGCGGGCGAGTGCGGAGGTTTCGACCGAGACCAATTGCGGGTGGAAGCGGCGAATCTGATCGGCGAGCAAATCGAGATTGCGGCCCGCTGCCATCGCGACCACGCGGAAACGGTCGGGGAAACGCGCGACGACGTCGAGGGTGGTGACGCCGACCGAGCCGGTTGAGCCGATAATCGAGATCGCCTTCATCGGGGAGACCTAACCCCCGGCCCCTTGCCTAAAAAGGAAGCGGTGCAGCCGGCGTAATTGTGACGGTTTATCGACACCCGAGGAGACCTCAGCGGGCGGCGCGCTCGGCGATGCGGCGGCGCAGCCGTCCGAGCGCCATCAGCGGGAAGTAATGCGCATACATGTGGTAGCGCAGATAGAAATGATTGGGGAAGCCAGTGCCAGTGAACTCGAGATCCTCCCAGCGGCCGTCGCTGTTCTGCTGTTCGAGCAGCCAAGCCGCCCCGCGGATGGTGCTGTCGCTGATATCGTCCTCGCCCGCGACCAGCCCGATCAAGGCCCAGGCGGTCTGCGAGGGCGTGCTGTTGCCCTTGCCCTTGAGGGTGGGGTCGCGGTCGGCGAGGCAGGTCTCGCCCCATCCGCCGTCGGGATTCTGGACCGACTTGAGCCAGGTGACGGCGCGCGCGATCCATGGCTCGCTCATATCGGCGCCGATCGCCCGCAGGCCTGACAACGCCGAGAACGTACCGTAGATATAACTGACGCCCCATCGACCCCACCACGAACCGTCGGCCTTTTGATCGCGCTTGAGCCAGGCGATCGCGCGACGGGCCACCGGATGATCCGCACGATAGCCGACGGCGGCCATCATTTCGAGCACACGGCCGGTCAAATCCGCACAGGTGGGATCGGTAGCGGCCTCGACGTCGGCAAAGGGTGCCTGGTTGATCCAGTTGGAATCGTTGTCAACGTCGAACGCGGCGAAGCCGCCGTCCTTCGATTGCATCCCCATGACCCAGTTGGCGCCGAGCTTGATCGCGCGTTCGCGGGCGGCGGGATCGTCGTGGGCGGCGGCGGCCAGGACCATCAGGATGACGGCGGAATCGTCAACGTCGGGAAACCAATCGTTGTGAAATTGAAAGGCCCATCCGCCGGGCTCCAGGTCGGGCCGCTTGATCGACCAATCGCCGGGCTTGAAGATCTGGTGATCGATCAGCCACTTCGCGGCCCCACGCAGAGCGGGATGGTCGCTCGCGAAATCGGAATCAAGCAGCGCCTTGGCAGCGAGCGCGGTATCCCAGTTGGGCGAGACGCAAGGCTGATACAGGATCGAGTCGCCCTGATCCCAGATCAGCTCGCGAGCGCCTTCGAGCGCCTTTTCGATCACCGGATGATCGTTGCGATATCCGAGCGACTTGAGCGCCATCGGAGAGAGCAGGTAGCACGGCTGAATGCCGCCGAAGGAGCCGTTGGCGTCCTGATGTTCGAGCAGCCAGCTTTCGGCCTGGCCGAGCGCGCGGGCGCGGATCCCGCTCAGATGATGACGGTCGTAGCCGCGCAGCAGCTTATCGGCGCCGATGAGGGCGTTGCGCAGGGAGAAGAGATGCTTGCCGCGCGGCATCTTGAAGGTGGTGAAATGGGGCGGCTGGATATAGAGCTCAAGGACGCCTTCGATCCAGTCGATAGGGCGAGCCGGGCGCTTGGCCTGGAGAACCATCAGGGCGAAGAGCGTGCCGCGGGCCCATGAGGAGAGCTCGTACATATTGACCGGGAACCAGTTGGGCAGGAGCGTGATCTCAACCGGCATTGAGGGCGTGGCGTCCCAAGTGACCTGGTTCATCGCGGCGAGATAAAAGCGTGCGAGGGTGCCAGCGCTAGGAATGCCACCGCGGGCGAGAATCCAGCGGCGCGCCTGCATCATGGGCTCGTCGCCGGCGCGCATGCCGGTGAGCTTGAGTGCGAAGTAGGCCTCGATAGTGGTGGAGATATGGCCGTCGCCGCCGGGGAAAAGGCTCCAACTGCCATCGCCCTGCTGGGTATCGATCAGGAGTTTTTTTAGCTTGGCGTCGAGGGCGGGATCGGGTTCGACCTCCATGAAGCGGTTGAAGATGATGTACTCGGCGTTCATCTCCGCGTTGGCTTCGAGGGCAGCCTGCCAGTAACCCTCGGGGTGCTGCAGCTCGAGGAGCGCGCGCTGGGCGCCGGCGATGGTGTGATCGAGTTTGGCGGCAAATTCTTCACGCGGGGTCGCGGCGGCGATGGTGCCCTGCCCGTCCGTCATCATGTGCGACACTTGATCCATTTCATTATCCAGATTGATTATTTCCCGAATCGCGGCCGGCGTGTGGCCGGCCGGGGGCGTTGGGTTATGGAATCACCGCGCACTTGAGCACAGCGCCGCGCTCAAGCATCGCGAAGACCTCACCGATATCGCTGAGCGATCGGCGGGCGTTGATCAGGCGGCCCGCGCCGAGAGCGCCGGAGCAGAGCAGATCGCGGGCGCGGGCCACGTCGCGCGGGCGGAAATGAAACGGCGCCAGCAGCGTCAAGTTGTCGTAATGCATGCGGCGGGTGTCGATACTGAGGGCGGTATCCGCGGGACATCCGCCGAAGAATACCACGCGGCCGCCGCGGCGCACGCGCGCGAACGCGTCGTGCCATCCGGCAACCTGCCCGGTGCATTCGATGACGAGGTCGGGGCCATAGCCGCCGTTGAGCATGCCGACAGCGTCGGCCGCGTCGGCGCGAGTGACATCGATAACATGATCAGCGCCGAACTCACCGGCCCATTTGAGACGGCTTTCGCCGCGTCCAGCGATCGCGACCGAGTGGACGCCGGCGGCCTTGAAGGCGAGCATGTGCATCAGGCCGAACGGGCCGGCGCCGATGATGAGGACGGTCTCATATCTTTCGGCACGGGCCATTTCTTGCGCATGCACGACGCAGGCAAGCGGTTCGAGCAGGGCGGCCTCTTCGAAGGGCAACGCGGGCGGTTTCGCAAAGGTATTGCGGGCGACGACGTGGGGCGGCAGCAGGAGATAATCGGCATAGGCGCCCATGACCATCAGGTCCATGGCCTGCGGGCAGAGATTCTCTTGACCGCGATCGCAGTAGAAGCAGGCACCACAGGGGGCGGTGGGAGCCGCCATGATCGCGTCGCCGACCTTGAATCGATCCGTGCCGGCGCCCACTTCCGCGACGACGCCGGAGAACTCGTGGCCGAACGGAGCGGGCAGTTTCCACACCGGATGGCCGCGGCGAAAGGTCTTCAAGTCAGTGCCGCAGCTCAGTGCGCATTTGATTTCGAGCAGGAGCGCGCCGGGACCAGGATGAGGCGGCGAGCAATCACGCAGTTCGAGGCGGCCGGGTTCGATCAACATGGCCTGGCGCGGATGGGCCGCGCGCGCGTCGGCCTGGTGCCCATGCGGATCGTGCGGATGGCGGCTGACAGCGCCTGCGGATAGCGGCGGCGAAGCGATGCGCGCGGCAGTCACAGCTTGCGCTCCACGGCGAAGGCAGCGAGCATCCGGAGCGGATCGGCGCGATGGTCGAAGCGCTTGAGTGCCGTGTCGGCGCGGGCGACGAGGTCGCGCGCGAGCTGACGGGACCGTTCGACACCGAGCAGCGACGGATAGGTGACTTTGCCCCGCGCTTCATCTTTATTGGTGCGCTTGCCCATGGTCTCGGTGGAAGATTCGACGTCGAGGAGGTCGTCGATGACCTGAAAGGCCAGGCCGAGGGCCTGCGCATATTCACGCATCGAGTTTAATTGCGCGGCAGAAGCGCCGCCGAGACGGGCGCCGCCACAGACCGCGGCGACGAACAGCGCGCCGGTTTTCTTACTGTGCAGATATTCAAGCTGATCGAGTTCCAGCGCCTGGCCTTCGCCGAGCACATCGATCACCTGTCCACCGACCATCCCGGCGGAACCGGCGGCGTCGGCGAGTTCGGCGATGGTTTCGAGCAGGGCCTGTGCGGAGCGGGCGGAGCACGATGAAGTCGCGGCGGCGGCGAGGACCTTGAAGGCGTCGGTGAGGAGGCCATCGCCGGCGAGCGTCGCGATCGCTTCGCCGAAGACCTTGTGATTGGTGGGACGGCCGCGGCGCAAATCGTCGTCATCCATGCACGGCAGATCGTCGTGGACGAGTGAGTAGGTGTGGATCATCTCGATGGCGCAAGCAAGAGAAAGGGCCGCATCGAGGGTGCCGCCGACCGCCTCGCACGCGGCCAGCGCAAGGACGGGGCGAAGGCGTTTGCCGCCGGCAAGCAGGCTGTAGCGCATCGCCTCGAAGAGCCGGCCGGCCGGGCCGGCGGGCGCGGGTACGCATTCGCCGAGCGCGCGTTCGACGAGGGCGGCGCGCTCGCGCAGATAGCGATCGAAGTCGATCGCGGAACGGCCGCCGGCCGGTGGTTGGAGGTCATGGCCATCGGCAGGTTCTTGATGGGTGGGCTTGGCTTGCTGCATCTTGAGCTTTATCTCAGTCGAGTTACACACCGGGCGCGAACGGCGAATCCGGGCGCAGCCTCTCGATCGTAATCACCGAAATAGCAGTCGCGCGATTGCGCCCCGCACGCCCGCGGGCCATCAACGTATTCGAGCTCAGGACATGTAGTGCCGCACCATGCGCCACGAGTCCTTGAGGTTCTTGCCGAAATCCATCGCGACGGTGCCCTCGAAACCCGAATGGAGCTTGCAGTCGCGGCAACGGATGTCCTGCTTGGTGCGGTAGTATTCCCAGTCGGTGGCGGCGTGCAGTTCGGCGAAGGTTTTGTAATGGCCGTTGGTAATGAGATAGCAGGGCCCCTTCCAGCCCTGCGGATTACGCGTGACGGTGGTCCAGGGGCTGCAGAGCAGATCGCGTTCACCGACGAGGTAGTCGAGATAAAGCGGTGTATTGATGATCTTGTAGTCGTCGGCGAGCTTGCGGACGCGCTGAAACTTGAGCGGCATCTCCTCCTTGCGGAGGTAGAGGTCGTCGTTATTGAGCACCTGGTAATGGTAGCCGGGCGTCAGCAGCATACCGTCAACGCCGAGGTCACCGAGAAAGCGCACCAGTTGTTCGACTTCCTCTGCCCCGGTCTCGCGAAAGATGGTCGAGTTGGTCTGCACGCGGTAGCCGCGATCCTTGAGGATCTTGATCATCTTGACGACGGTATCGAAATGGCCATTGCGATCGACGATGCGATCGTTGGTCTCACGCATCCCGTCGATATGCAAGTTAAAGCTCAGGTAGCGGCTGGGTTCGACCTGCTTGATGAAGCGCTCGATGAGGATGGCGTTGGTGCAGATCATGACGTGGCGTTTTTGCTGCTCGATGAGGCCCTTGGTGAGGGCGGCGATATGCTTGTACATAAGCGGCTCGCCACCGCAGATGGAGACGATGGGCGCGTCGGCCTCGGTAGCGGCGCCGAGGGCCTCGTCGAGCGGCATCTGGTCGCGAATGGTGTCCTTGTACTCGACGATACGGCCGCATCCGATGCAAGCAAGGTTGCAGGCGTGGAGCGGTTCGAGCATCAGGACGAGCGGAAAGTATTTTTCTCCGGCGCGCTTTTTGCGGCTCATATAACGGCCCAAGTCGATCATTTGTCGGAGCGGTACGCGCATAGTAATCGTTCTCCAGCGGTCTCCAGCTATTGTGGCCGGTCGAGAGAAATCAGAGCGACGGCGGAATATCGTCCGACTCGCGCTGCGGTGCGTCGCCAAAGAGCCAATTGCGCAACATCGCAATGGCGCCCTTGAGGTCAACACCCTTGTCGCCCGTGAACAGAAAGCCCATCAGCAGGCCGTTAAGCATCGCGAGGAGGAAGCTCGCGGCGGCCTGGGGCGGAAAATCGCACTTGCAAAGCTGCTTTTCCTGCGCGCGGCCGATCAGGTCAACCAGCAACGTGCGATAGCCGTCGTAGAGTTGCAGCACCTGATTCGTAAGCCCGTCGGACGGCTTCTCGTCGTGCAGCAGTTGCGCAACGAAGAATCGAATTGAGCTCGCGTTGTCGCGCACGAACACCAGATAGAGCTCGATCAGCCGCAGGAGTTGGGATTTTTCGTCGAGCGCGCCCGCCTCTTCGGCAAAATCGATAAAATAAGGTTCGAGCAGGCGGTTCAGCACCGCCATGAAGAGCTCTTCTTTGGTTTTGAAATGCCAGAAAATGAGGGCCTTGCTGACACTGGCAGCGCGCGCCACCTCGGACATCGAGGTCTCGTGGAAACCGCGCATCGCGAACAGCCGCATAGCGGCCTTCAGGATTTCATCGCGGGAATCCTGCGCTCGCGTCTCGGAAGAGGTAACACGCGATTCAGCCGTCGTCATCCTGGTTGCTGCCGAGTCCAAAATCAGCCGCCCCCCTACCCTCCCTAGGTCTCAACCGCACGACGAATGAAGCGTCATTGGCGAGTCCCTAACCAAGCGGTCAACAGGCATCATAACCGCGGGGAACGGATAGTCAATAGGGGCCGGTCCGAGCGGTCAGTATGGCGAGAGCGTCAAGATTGTGTGTCGTTGACATTAAGTTGACGCAAATCGAGACGGCGGACGGCACTCAAATTGAACGCGGAGCTTCCAGTGCGACCCGGAGGCCGGTGGACGCCGACCGGCGGGCACCCTCGGTCAGGGCAAGCGCGGAGCGAACTTCGGCCTGGTTCTCGCGCACGGTTGGGCCGTTCGGCCCCTCCGCGATAGCGCGTTCGAAGTCGGCGGCCGTCCCGGCGAACCACGCAGAATGATAGGAGTCGTCGAGCACGTCGGCGACGGAATGGTCCTCTGAAACGCCCGACCGCCGGGTCAGCACGAGGCGGTCGCCTTCGATTTCGAGCATCGCCTGCTCGCCATAGATAACGGCCGAGGTGCGGCGGACGGGACTGCGCCACGAGAGATGCGCGCTGGCGACGCGGCCGGCGGGAAACTCGACGCGGAGGTCGGCGAGGTCGTCAACGGTCGCACCGGATTGGGAGTCGAGAAGAGCGGAGACGGCGAGGGGCGCCGCCCCCCCCATCAACCATCGCATCAGGTAAAAGACATGCCAGCCGTGATCGATGAGGATGCCGCCGCCGGTGTTCGCCGCCAGTCGCCATCGTTCGCCACCGGCGCTGCTGCCAGCGCCGGCCGGTCCGCTACGCAAACGAGCGAGCGAGAGCTGGCGGAGTTCACCAAGTTCGCCGGCCCGGATAAGTTCGTGAGCACGGCGATAGGCCGGCGCATGCTTCCAGTTATGCACGCACATCAGGATTCGCGACTTTTTCGCGGCAAGAGCGGCCAGTTCCCCGAACTCCGCGCCGGCGAGACAGAGCGGTTTTTCCACCAGGACGTTGGCGCCGGTTTCAAGCGCCTTGCGCGCCGTGACGGCATGGAAGGCGGGCGGACTTGCGATGTCGAGGAAATCGAGTGCCTCGCCGGCGAGCATCAGGTCGAGGTCATCGTAGATGCGCGCATTTTTGACGAGGTTTATGGCATGGTGGCGGCGTGCGGAAACCGGGTCGTGAATCGCGACGATCGCGACGCCGGTACGCGTGCGCCATCCGGAGAGATGGGCCTGCGCGGCAACCTCACCGAAGCCTGAAATCGCGCCGCGCAGCACGCTCAGGCAGGCCCCTGACTCGGAACGAGGCGCAAGACGGCCTCGCGCACTATGGGCGTCAGGTCGCCATCGTCGCGGCCGGCGTACTCGATAATCTGGCGGCGCATGCGCGGGTCCCAAAAGTTTTTGAGATGTTGCGCAATCGAATTGACGCCCTCTTCGTGGTCCGGAGTGGACGCGAAGAAGCCGCCGATCTCGTTGGCCATTTTGACCAGATGATGAATATCCATCGCGTGTGCCAGGGCAATCCGCCAAGTTCAACTATTATTATGGTTGCGGATTGATGGCAAAGCGCGCGGGCGGCGCGGGAGAGCGAGGGAAGTTGTCGAGGAAGATCGAACCCTAATTTTTTCAGGAAACTGAAACCTCCCAAGGGCAAGTATATACTTGGCTCACCAGCGGTCAAGTGCTATCTTCGGGCGATGGCGACGATTCGGACGATGAACCGGCTAGGCCGCAAGCGCGGGAGGGCCGGTAAATGCTCTCCTACGATCCTTGGGGAGTGTATACCGCCGCGAAATGGGTCTCGGTGCCTGTCGCGGGAACCGATATGGACAAAATCAACGTAGCGGCGTTTTATCTGCTGGGGTCGCGCATCCAGCCGCTTTTGACCATACGGGCCGGTATGCCAGTTTCCAGTTTGATTACTCTGCTCGCTGATGCCGATGAGTTTCTGGAACTCTTTCTGAACGTAACGAAAGGCCCGAAACTCGAAGATTCGCGTCCGCTCGCAGAAGAACTGCGCAAAACTCTTGAGCGATTTACCATTTTGCCACCCTTCGTGACGAAGATGGGGATGTCGTTGCCGTTGGGCCAAGTAGTTAACGAGGCCGAAGCGGCAGCTATCACCAGACTGGTCAAAGCATTTGAAGCGGTATTTTGCTCAGAGATGCCGACCAAAGGCATATTCTACGTCAGCCCGAAACGAGCTTACGCGACAGACAAACTTCTGCAATCTGCCGAGGCCAGCCTTTCAGAAGAGGACAGTAGTAGTTATCTCTCCGGTCTCGCTTTAGAAAATATCCAGGAGGCGGGCAGATGCTTGGTCTTTGACCGTTATACGGCTGTCGGATTTCATATTCTTAGAGCAGTAGAGGATGTCGCCCGACGCTATTACGAACTAATCACTGACCGTGATGCGAAAACGATTACGTCAACCCTTGAGTGCAAATCGCAAATCGCTGTTGCGGCTTCCACGGCGTCGTCTTCTTTCAACGCCAATGCGCGTCCACTCGTTAGTCTACTTTTTATGCCATTCAAGTCAGACTGCGTTTCGGGCGGCAATTCATCTTCATGAAGGCCGTGAAGATAACTCCAGTACGCGCTGTCTAATCGTTCGGGCAATGTTTTCGGACTTATTGCAAGGGTGCGAACAGCCTGTACTAGCCGTTGATTGGCGTGAAGCCAAGACAAATTATTATTCATCTCATCGTCCTTTGACGCTTAGGACTTCGTCTTCAAAATTCTCCGTTTGTTTTGCTTATGCCGAGGTTCAGCGGCCGTCGTCGCTTTCTTCGGGACCGCGAACAGCGCTTTTGCCAGCGCCTCGAAACGCTGGAAAGGCGAGAGGGTACTGGATGGGCCGTCTTTCGCCATGCCTCCACCTTAACCCTGAAACGGGCGCTGTTGGAAGTCTGCGCCCGCGTTTGCCCCGTCCCTGCCGACCGTCAACTAAGAGACTCGTCTGCCGGTTCGTTCTTGCCGGTCAATTCCTTGTAGGTCAATCGGCGTCCGACGATCTGCGAGAGCGTCAGGGCGAAGCGCCCGCCGTCATCGTTCTTGCGCTCGTTGTAGCGGAACGCCTGCTCATCGAGATAGCGGAAGAGATGGAACGGTTCGACGCTGACGTAGGTTCCTTTCAAGCCGCGCTTCAGCAACGACCAGAAATTCTCGATCCCGTTCGTGTGGATATTTCCGTTGACGTAGCTCTCCGCGTGGTCGATTACCTGATGAACGTAATCGGCGTCCAGCCCGTTATAGGAGCGCCAAGCGTCGCTGAAAATGTACGAGCCGCCTTGGACGTATTCGCGGATGAATCCCTGAAGCGTCGGGCCGCTGGTATCGGCGACATGCCGCAAGCGGATTTTCTTGGTCTTGCGATCCAGCAAGCCCATGACTACCGCCTTGCCACCGCCAGTCCCGCCAGTGCCAGTGATCTTCGCTTTCTTGTTCTTGTGCATGAAGCGAGCGGCGCCGCCGATGAACGATTCGTCAACCTCGAAGTCGCCAATCGCTTTCTCGAAGGTGCCATCCTGCATCGCCTTGCGGATGCGATGGAGCATGAACCAGCCCGTCTTTTGAGTAACGCCCAAAGCGCGCGCGACCTCGCACGAGCTAACGCCGTTCTTGCAGTTGGAAATCAGCCAGATCGCCGTGAACCATTTATCCAGCCCGATAGGCGAGTCCTCAAAGATGATTCCGACTTTGGCGCTGAATTGCTGCTTTGGGTGTTTGGTCTTGCATTTCCAGATGCGGCGCGTCGCGAGCAAGATCACTTCCGTGCTCCCGCAGGTCGGGCAGGCCACCTTGCCGTCCGGCCAGCGCAACGCAATCGCTGTCCGCATACAGTTGTCAAGATTCGAGAAGTAAGAAATCGCTTCGTGAAGCGTGGTCGGGATGTTCGCGTCCATAACCAAAAGCATAGCGGAAGATGATTGGTGAGTCAAGTATATATTTGCCCTCCCAAGGTTTCAGACTTCCCATTTATTAAATACGCGGTTTTCGCGCTGGAAAGACTCGTGATGATTGGCGTGCCAGGTCATCGAGACACGCCTAGCGGGCGGAGGGGGACGCGTGCGTGGCGGAGAGGCGTTCGGGGCGGCGCGCGGTCGGCATCACTTGCACGGCGGTCACCTTGTACTCGGGACAGTTGGTCGCCCAGTCGGAGTTCTCGGTGGTAACGACGTTGGCGCCGGTTTCCGGATGATGAAAGGTCGTGTACACGACGCCGGGCGTGACCCGTTCCGTGATGGCGGCGCGCAACGCGATCGCGCCGGCGCGGCTCGACACCTCCACCCAATCGCCCTCGCGGACGCCGCGTTGTTCGGCGTCATGCGGATGGATTTCGAGTACATCTTCGGGATGCCACGCGACGTTCATGGTGCGGCGGGTCTGCGTACCGACGTTGTACTGCGTGAGAATGCGGCCGGTGGTCAGAATCAGAGGGAAGCGCGAAGTGGTACGTTCATCGGTCGCGATATACTCAGTGAGTAGAAATTTACCCTTGCCGCGGACGAACTCGCCGACATGCATCACGGCGGTGCCCTCGGGCGCGGCGTCATTGCACGGCCATTGGATTGAGCCGAGGCGATCAAGCTTTTCGTAACTGACCCCGGAGAAGGTCGGCGTGAGTTGCGCGATCTCGTCCATGATTTCGGACGGGTGGTTGTAATTCATCGGGTAGCCGAGCGCGTTGGAGAGCGCGCAGGTGACTTCCCAATCCTCCTTGCCAGCCAGTGCGGGCATCACCTTACGCACGCGCGAAATGCGCCGCTCGGCATTGGTGAAGGTGCCGTTCTTTTCAAGAAACGACGACCCCGGCAGGAAGACGTGCGCGTACTTCGCAGTCTCGTTGATGAAGATGTCGTGGACCACGACGATCTCCATCGCGGAAAGCGCGGCGGCGACGTGCTGCGAATTGGGATCGGACTGCGCGATGTCCTCGCCCTCGATGTAGAGGCCAAGGAAGCTGCCGTCGAGGGCGGCATCGAACATGTTGGGGATGCGCAGGCCGGGTTCGGGATCGATCGCGACGTGCCAGACCTTTTCGAAATCAGCGCGCATCAGCGAGTCGGAAACATGGCGATAGCCGGTCAATTCGTGCGGGAAGGAGCCGACGTCGTTGGAGCCCTGAACGTTGTTCTGACCGCGCAACGGATTGACGCCCACGCCAGCGCGCCCGAGCATCCCGGTCGCCATCGCGAGGTTCGCCATCGCGAGCACGGCGGTGCTGCCCTGGCTATGCTCGGTGACGCCGAGGCCGTAGTAGATAGCGGAGTTGGGGCCGTTGGCGAAGAGGCGCGCGGCGCCGCGAATCTTGTCGGCGGGAACGCCCGTGATCTTTTCGACGGCCTCGGGCGAATTGCGCGCCTCGGCGGCGAAGTCGCGCCAACTTTTGAACTCGCGCGCGTCGCATCGCGCGGCGACGAATTGCTCATCGACGAGACCTTCGGTGACGACGACGTGGGCGAGCGCATTGAAGAGCGCGACGTTGGTGCCGGGCGTCAATTGCAGGAAGTAGTCGGCCTCGACATGCGGCATCCGCACCAACTCGATCTCGCGCGGGTCGGCGACGATCAGGCGGGCGCCGTTACGCAAGCGCCGTTTCATGATCGACGCGAAAACCGGATGGCCCTCGGTGGGGTTGGCGCCAATGACCATGATGACGTCGGCCTGGTTAACCGAGTCGAAATCCTGCGTACCGGCGGGCGTACCGAAGGCGGTTTTGAGACCATAGCCGGTGGGGGAATGGCAGACGCGCGCGCAGGTATCAACATTGTTGTTGCCGAAGGCAGCGCGCACGAGTTTCTGCACGAGGTAGGCTTCCTCGTTGGTGCAGCGCGACGAGGTGATGCCGCCGACAGCGCCGCGGCCGTATTTGCGCTGCACGCGTTTGAACTCGGACGCGGCGAAATTCAGCGCCTCGTCCCACGAGACTTCCTGCCAAGCATCGCTGATCCGCCGGCGCATCAGCGGATGCTTCACGCGATCAGGATGAGTCGCGTAACCCCACGCGAAGCGGCCCTTGACGCACGAATGGCCGTGATTGGGCAGGCCGTCCTTGTTGGGCACCATGCGCACGACTTCATCGCCGCGGAGTTCGGCCTTGAAGGAGCAACCGACACCGCAATAGCCACAGGTAGTCACGACGGCGCGATCGGCGCGGCCGCGTTCGAGCAGCGACTTTTCCATCAAGGCGTCGGTCGGGCAGGCCTGGACGCAAGCACCGCACGATACGCATTCGGAATCGATGTAATGCTCATGCTGGCCGGGGACCATCTGCGAGCCGAAGCCGCGGCCTTCGATGGTCAACGCGAAAGTGCCCTGGGTTTCGTCGCACGCCCGGACGCATCGGGAGCACACGATGCATCGCGAGGGATCGAAGGTGAAGTAGGGATTGCTGTCGTCGATGGGTGAATCGAGATGATTGCGACCAGAGTCACCATAGCGGACGTGGACCAGTCCGACCGCGTTGGCCATCTCGTGCAATTCGCATTTGCCGCCGGCCTTGCATTCGAACGGGTCGATCGGATGGTCGGACATGTAGAGTTCCATCACGTTGCGACGGAGCTTGGCGAGCGGCTCGCTTTGCGTGCGGATTTTCATGCCGGACTCGACCGGAGTGGTGCACGAAGCGGGAAAGCCCTTGCGGCCCTCGATTTCGACCAGGCAGAGGCGGCAGGAGCCGAAGGGTTCGAGCGAATCGGTGGCGCAGAGCTTGGGAATCGCGACATCGGCGAGCGCGGCGGCGCGGATTACCGACGTACCAGCGGGAACGGTGACGGTGCGGCCGTCAACTTCAAGTGTGACGAGGGTCGCGCTGTCGCGCGCCGGCGTGCCGAGGTCCTTGTCGTTGATCGATAACACGGCATTACTCCCGTTCAAAAAAAGTCGGACAGCCCCCTGCCCTATCCAATACTAGCGCCTTTCACGGAGGGCAGGCCGAAGTCCTGCGGGAAATATTTGAGCGCGCTCAGCACCGGCAACGGCGTGAGGCCGCCGAGCGCGCAGAGCGAGCCCGCGGTCATGGTATCGCAGAGGTCGCGCAGCAACTCGACGTTGGCGGAGCGCTCGCTATTGGCGATTATCCGATCGATAACTTCGACCCCGCGGGTCGAGCCGATGCGGCAGGGGGTGCATTTGCCGCAGGACTCGAGCGCGCAGAACTCCATCGCATAGCGGGCCATCCGAGCGAGGTCGGTGGTATCGTCGAAGACCACGACGCCGCCGTGCCCGAGCAGTCCGCCGGCGCCGGCGATGGCCTCGTAGTCGATGGCCAGATCGAGCATCGAATCAGGGAAATACGCGCCGAGCGGGCCGCCGACCTGGACCGCGCGCAAGGGACGGCCGGAGGCGGTACCGCCGCCGAAGTCGTAGATGAGATCGCGCAGGGAGAGTCCGAAGGGCAACTCGAAGAGGCCGGGGCGCCTGACGTTGCCGGCGAGTTGGAGCGGGATGGTGCCGCGCGAGCGGCCGACGCCATACTCATTGTAGGCTTTACCGCCACCGTTAAGGATGGCGGGTACGCTCGCCAGCGTAATGACGTTGTTGACGACGGTGGGCTGTCCGAAGAGGCCGGCGATCGCGGGCAGCGGCGGCTTGAAGCGAATGACGCCGCGTTTGCCCTCGATCGATTCGAGCATCGCGGTTTCCTCGCCACATATGTATGCGCCCGCGCCGACGCGGATCTCGAGGTGGAACGGCTTGCCGCTGCCGCATACCTCGGCGCCGAGATAGCCGGCGCGAGTGGCGGTGTCGATCGCGGCGGTCAGCGTGCGCAGCGCATCGGGATATTCGGAGCGCAGGTAGATGTAGCCCTCGCTCGCACCCACGGCGACGGCGGCAATGGTCATGCCTTCGATGAGGACAAACGGGTCGCCCTCCATGATCATGCGGTCGGAGAAGGTGCCGGAGTCGCCCTCGTCAGCATTGCAGACGACATACTTTTGTTTTGAAGTTTGATCGAGCGTCGTTTTCCATTTGATGCCGGCGGGAAATGCGGCGCCGCCCCGGCCGCGCAGGTTGGACGCGGTCACCTCTTGCACGATTTCGCCACTCGACATCCCAAGCGCGCGCGCGAGGCCACGATAGCCGCCATGGGCGAGATAGTCGTCGAGCGAAACGGGATCGGTAACGCCGACGCGCGCGAAGGTCAGGCGCTGCTGGCGCTTGAGCAACGGGATTTCCTCGGTGGGTCCGAGTGCGAACGGATGCGCGTGGCCGGCGAGGAAATTGGTTTCGAAGAGTGAGGGGACATCACCGGTAGTAATAGGGCCATAGGCGACGCGGCCGCGTGGCGTCGCGACTTCGACCATCGGCTCAAGCCAGTAGAGACCCCGCGAGCCGTTGCGAATCAGCTTGAGATTCAGATTGCGGCGCGCGGCCTCGGCGGTGATGGCGCGCGCGACGGCTTCGGCGCCGAGCGAAAGTGCGCTGGAATCGCAGGGGACGTAAACGGTCGGCGCGGCGGTGGAACTCATCGGCGCTCCAGGCGCGCAATGGCGTCATCGAAACGCGCCGGCGTAACGCGGCCCAAAAGCTCGCCGTTGATCACAGCGGCGGGCGAGCAGGCGCAATTCCCGAGACAATAGACGGCTTCGAGCGAGAACGCGCCGTCGGCGCTGGTCACGTTGAAGTCGATACCAAGGCGCTTGCGAGCGTGGTCAGCGAGCGCAGCCGCACCAATCGCCTGGCAGGATTCGGCACGGCACAAGCGCACGACGTTGCGGCCGGGCGGCGCGTGGCGGAAGTCATGATAGAAGCTGACGACGCCGTGAACCTCGGCACGCGAGAGGTTAAGTTCCTCGGCGATGAGCGGCATGCTCGCGGGCGGAACCCATCCGAGGTCGTCCTGAATGCGGCGCAGAATCGGCATCAGCGCGCCGGGTTGATGTTTGAGGGCGTTGACGATCGCGAGGACCGCCGCCCTGTCCCAAAGATGATCGAGCGCCATCAAAACTCCACAAGCGACCGGCCGGCTTGGGCGAAGACGTCGCGAAAACACGCGCGGCGTCAGGGCAATGCGCACGGCCGCCCTTAGAGCGAGCGTCATCGATCAGGGCGATCAGGTCAAGAGGCCGATTGACGATTACGACGCTCGCATCGATGTCCAAGTACCGCATGAGGTTGCTGTAATGAGGTTGAGACTCACCACACTGGAATGACTTGCTATAGTGGCCAGAGTTGATGCACTGGTGATCGGCGTAGGGCGGCATCAGAGGCGTGCGAGGTTGCAGATGATTCGGCGTTTCAAATTTGAGGACGAAGTCCATCACAGCCTGGCGTGCGTGCCGATGGCGGTGCGGCGCAAGCTGGACCGGGTTGGCGTGAAGGTGGGTCTCGAACAATGGCAGGCGCTGGCGCGGCATGAGCGGCTGGCGATTTGCCATCTGCCGACGGCCTCGGACGAGGAGCGTGATGCGTTGCGAAGCTTCCTTGAGGAGACGGTGCGGGCGCGGTCGGGCATCGCGACCAAAGCGCTGGCGGACGAAGTGAAGCGCGCGGCGGAACCGCCAGCGGCGCCGCCCATGCGGCTGATCGAGAATGCCCAAGCCGCCGGCATCACGCTGAATCAGCCGGCTTGGGACAAGCTGGACGCGGACGAACGCTACGCGTTAATCAAGCTGGGCGGAGGGTCTGAGCTAAGCCATAATTTCGCGGCGGCACTGCGCGAATTGGTACGGACTTGATCAGCGGACGAATCAGCGCGGCGGCGACTGCGACGGTTGATTGGCGAATCGATCGAGCAGCGCGCGAGACTCCCTCAGATCACGGAAATCGAAGCCTTCGGTGAATTGCCCGTAAATTTCGGCGAGCATCACGCGGGCTTCGTCGCGGCGCCCAGCAGCGTCGAGCATTCGTGCGAGCGCGTTCGCCGCACGCAATTCAAAGAGTCGGGCGTGTTGGCGGCGGGCGACGTCGATGGCGTCGTGGAATGACGCTTCGGCGGCGGCGGCATCGCCGGGCGCATCGCGAGTCAGCAGGAATTCTCCGCGCAGGCGATGCAATTCGGCGGCGGCCATCGCCCAGCCGACCTCCGCGAGGCCATTTTCAATCTCGTTCAGCAGCGCAAGGGCTTCGTCGGCGCGACCGAGGAGGCCGAGCGCGTCGGCGTAATGGATACGCCATTGATAGCCGGTAGCACGCGTGGTCTCGAACTCGCCGGCGCCCTTCTTGATCAGGTCTATACCTTCCTCGATGCGGTTCGTGTGAATGTAAACCTGGCCGCGTAGCGTTACCGCGTATGCGATCCACAGGGGCAACTCGCGTTGCGCGGCCAGCGACTCGATTTCCGCCACCCGTTCGAGGACACCGTCCCAATCACGGAGGCGAAAGCGCGATTCAGCGGCGCTGTTAATCGCGACGATCAGGGAATGGGGACCGATTGCGCGCGCGGAGGCGACTGCCTCATCGCTGCGGCGCAACGACTGGTCGGGGTAGCCGGTAGTCGCGAGCACACTCGCCGAGATCGAGAAGATCATGGCGTGCGCGTGACCGATATCACCGAGCGGCAAAGTCACGCGCGGGCGCGAGACCCGCGATTCACCGGAGGGGAGATCGGACAGATCGGACGGTAGCGCCATCGCGCGGTCGCAGAGGTCCCGGACAGAGTCAAAATCGCCGGTCAGCAACAGGGTCTGCGCGAGGGCAACATAGGCCCCCATGCGTATGGCGGGATCGTGCGAGCGCTCGGCGATCGCGAGCTGGCGTTCGCCGATGGCGCGGGCGGTCTTGAGCTCGAGGCGAACAATATAGTGAAACTGGATGCCGTAAACGATCCAGAAGACATCGTCTTCGCTGCCGTGTTCGAGCGCAAGATCGCGTGCGCGCTCGAGGGCAACCCGGACCTCGTCGGCGGCGACGCCCCTGGACGGAATGAGACATTGGCCGAGGGCGCTTTGCATCGCAAATTCCTGGCGGTCGCGATCGGGTGAAGCCGGCAGTATCGGCAAGAGTGCGATTCCCTCCGCAATGCGTTCGGCGGCCTCGCCATAGGCGGCGCGGCGCGCGGACTGGAGGCCAGCACGCGTCAGGTATTCGACTGCCTTGGCGACATTGCCGCTGCGGCCGTAATGGTTCGCGACGACCGCGACATAATCGTCCATACAGTTGGCGTAGAGCTCTTCGATCGCCGCGGCGGTCCGCTCGTGCAGCAGTTTGCGGCGCTCGCTCAGTAGCGAACCGTAAGCGACCTCCTGGGTCAGCGCATGCTTGAAGCAGTACTTCGATTCGCCGACCTGCGGCTCCTCGTAGATAAAATCCGCGGCCTGCAATTCCGCCAGCCTTGCTTCAAGCCGCGGGATCAATTCCGGCGGTGCGACGCGTTTGACCAGACCGGGCGCGAATTCCTTGCCGATTACGGCGAGGGTCTGCAGAAGCTCTTTTTCGTCGGGGGTCAGGCGGTCGATGCGGGCGGCGAGAATGCCGTTGACGGTCGGTGGAATGCGAATCTCGTCGAGCGGCATCGCGATTTCGAGCGCGCCGTCACGCTTGAGTGCGCCGCGTTCGAACAGCGATCGCACCAGCTCCTCGATAAAGAACGGGTTGCCGTCGGTCTTGTCGATGATGAAGCGTTTGAGCGTGGCCCGCGTATCGCGATTGGCGCGCGATGATGCGGCTGAGCCGGACGAACCGTTGACGGCCGCCGGCAGCGACGCGCCGGCGCCACTGCCATCGAGCAGTGCGTCGAGCATCAGGTTGGCGCCCGCGGGTCCGAGCGGCTCGAGCCGGAGTTCGGTGTAGTTGGGGCGGTGCGCCCATCGATGCTGATACTCGGGCCGGTAATTTACCAACAGCAGAATGCGCGCCGCAGTGACGCTTTCGGCGAGCAAATCAAGCAGCCCCTGGGTCGCGGTATCGACCCAATGGAGATCCTCGAAGATGAGGATGAGGGGCTGATTGAGGCTCTCACGCATGAGGATGCGCTCGATCGCTTCGAGCGTGCCACGGCGCCGCGAGTAGGCGTCGAGGCCGGCGAGAGGGCTGTCGTCCGAGGTAGCGGCGCCCGCCTCCACGCCGAGCAGCGCGATCAGAAAGGGCAGCGTGTCTTCGAGTGCGCGATCGAGCATCAGGATTTTGCCGCCGATCTTTTCGCGGCGGCGGCGGCGATCGTCGTCGGCCACAATGCCAAAGTAGTCATTGAGCAGATCGATGACCGGCAGATAGGCGGAAGCCTTGCCATGCGAAATCGAGTAGGCCTCCAGCGTCATCGCGTCGGCCCTCACGATGGCTTTGAACTCATGAAAGAGGCGCGACTTGCCGACCCCGGCGTCCGCGATGGCGGCGACCACCTGGCCATGCCCGCGTTTGACCGCGTCGAAGGCGGCGACGAGCTTTTCGGTCTCGCGCGCACGGCCGACGAATTTCGACAGCCCGCGCATTGCGGACGCCTGCAAGCGGGTCCGCAACGGGCCGACGCCGATGACCTCGAAGACCTCGATCGCGTCGCTCAGGCCGCGAATCTTGACCGGACCGAGCGGCTTCAACGTGAAGTAGCCAGCGACGATCCTTTCGGTGTCCTTGCTGATGACGATCGAACCGGTTGACGCGATGGTTTGCAGGCGCGCCGCGAGGTTGGTGGTGTGGCCGATGGGCGTGTACTCGGTATCGCGCGCGCCGGTCTGAATCGAGCGGACGACAACTTCACCGGTGTTGACGCCGACGCGGATCTCGATCGGTGAACGACCCTCGGCGCGCAGCCGCCCTCCGTAAATGCGCAGTTCGTCCTGCATACGGAGGGCAGCGTGGAGCGCACGCTGCGGATGGTCCTCGTGGGCGACCGGCGCGCCGAAGAGCGCAAAAATGCCGTCGCCAGTCGATTGCACAATGTAGCCGTCGAAGTGCCGCACCGACTCGATCATCAGCGCCAGCGCCGGATCGACCAGCGCCTGCGCCTCCTCCGGGTCGATATCCTCCATCAGTTCGGTCGAGCCCTTGATATCGGCGAAGAGCGCGGTGACGGTCTTGCGCTCACCTTCGACGACGTTGGCGGCATGCGCGATGGTGACGCTGACGGCCACAGCGCCGTCCGGCGCGAACCGCGGCGGGTGCTTGTCGTTGCTGGCGGCAGGTGCCGGACGAGCAGAATTCGCGCCCTCGCCGGTCGCGCCATCAGACGCCACCGGCGAGGGCGTCACGACGGCCGGATGGGGATTATCCCCATCCGGCGGAGCTTTAGCGGTCAGCAGGCTCGCGCCGCATTCGCCGCAGAACTTCGAACTGGGCGGGTTCGGCGAGGCACATCGCGGGCAGGCGCGAGAGAGCACTGCGCCACACATGCGGCAGAATTTTCCGCCCTCGGGATTTTCAGCGTTGCAGTTTACGCATCGCATTGGATCGATCGGCCGCCGGCGGCGCAGGTGCGCCTCGAGATCTCAGGGTTGCGAGGGATAATTGTGTGCGCAATTGCATCCGCTATGCCAGCGGCGCGATGCGCCGCTGGCATAGCGGACATCGGAGGTGATGGCGCGCCGCGCCATCACCTCCGATGTCCGCGGGGGCAATGATCGAGCAATGCTCGACCATTGCCCCCGCCGAGCGTGAAGCGCGCGCGCATCGCGCGCGCCACGAATGCCTGCGCATTGCGCACGGCCGCTTCGAGGTCGTCGCCGCGCGCGAGTCCCGCCGCGATCGCGGCCGAGAAGGCGCATCCGGTGCCGTGGGCGCCGCCGCCCGCGATGCGGGTGGTGACGCACTCGGTAAAGGCGCGCCCGTCGAAGAGCAGATCGACCAGGCGGCGCCGATCGACACCCGGGTGTCGATCGGCGCCGCTCAACGGATGCCCGCCCTTGATCACAACCGCACGGGCACCGAGACGGCGCAGCGCACGTGCCGCCGCGCGCATCGCGGCGGCGCCGTCAATCGTGACGCCGGTCAGCACCTCGGCCTCGGGAATATTGGGCGTGACGACGCGCGCGAGCGGCAGCAGCAGCGAACGCAGTGCGTGTTCGCCAGCATCATCGAGCAGCCGCGCGCCGCCGCTCGCGATCAGTACGGGATCGACCACGGGCGCGGGCAATTTGAATTCGCGGATCGCCTGGGCGACCGCGCGCACGACCGCGGCGTTGGCGAGGGCCCCGGTCTTGAGCGCGTCGGGGCGGCGTTCGGCGGCCAGCGTAGCGATCTGATCGGTAACCATCGTTGCGCCGACCGGTTCGATACGTGCGACGCGCGCGCTGTTCTGTGCGATCACGGCGGTAATCACGGAGAATCCATAGACGCCGTGGGCGGCAAAAGTTTTCAGATCGGCCTGCAGGCCCGCGCCACCACCAGGGTCGCTGCCCGCGATGGTCATCGCGACCGGTCGTTTCGTTGTTTTCAACATTTACGTAACGCGGCCAGGCGCCGCGTCGAATTTACCACGACCGCGCTGCGCTTTCTCCACAACACACAGATTTTCCGCGCGCCGCACTCACGGCGCACCCACAACGGTCGATCAATCGGATATAATTCTTTTGCGGACGCATCGCGGAGCCAACTTGATCACGTTCTGACGCGAGGGGTATTTTGCGGGGGCACATGGGCCGTCGCGAACTTTGCATATGCCGGACACCAGGCAAGAAGAATTTCTCAATCTGCCGTTCCAGGAGAAGCTCGAATTTCTCTACGGCCTGCCCGCGCGCCAGAAGCGCGATCTGATTCTGTCCGCGCCCGAGGCCGAACGGCTGGTGCAATCGTTCGCTCCCGAGACGCTCTTTTACACGCTCAAGGAAATTGGTGTCGCCGACGCGGGCGATCTGTTGAGTCTGGCGGTGCCCGAGCAAATCCGTTCGCTCTTCGATCTCGACTGCTGGGACAAGGACCGGCCCAACCTGGGGCGCATGCGCGAATGGATTGAGGCGCTGTCGGAGGCGGGCCGCATGCGCATGGCCGAAGGGCTGATGGAGCTCGACCTTGAGCTGGTGTCGCTGCTGCTGCGCCAGTACATCCGGGTGCATCGGCTGTCCGACCCGCAGGATTCGCCCGACGCGCCGTCGGACCGCTTCGTGCAGTTCGACGAGAATTATCTGATCGAGTTCATTCGCCACGACGCGATTCATGCGCACATTCTGGAATTCCTCGAGGAGACCTTCGAGCGCGACTACAATTATTTCACTGGCCTCATGGACGAGATTTACTGGGGCGTCGAGGCCGAACTCGAAGAGCAGGCCTACCAGTTTCGCAGCTCGCGGCTGGCCGATCGCGGCTTTCCCGACTATTTCGACGCGCAGAGTGTCTTCGCGTACCTGAGCCCGCAGCATTTCCTGCAGATTCGCGCGCAGTACCCGCCGCCGATTCGCGACGGTCTCGACGACAACGAAGTTCTGCCGCCGGGCCTGGCGCCGGCGATGCCCGACCTGGAAAACTCGCTCTTTAACGCAGCACTGACGGCCGGATTCGCGGCGCAAGGCAAGCGGCAGTTGCGCAGCGAGATGGCGACGGTGAGCAACCAGGTGCTGGTCGCGCGATCGGTCGATTTCGGCGATCTCGAAGCGGTGCGCGTCGCGGTTGAGATGACGCACAACTACATGAATCTCGGGCTGGAGCACCTGGCCGGGGGCGACCTGAAGACCGCTATCGAGCATCTGCGCGACACGCATCTGCAGCAACTCTTTCGCCTCGGCGTGAGTCTGACGATCGATTTGCGCAAACGCGCCGAGACGGTGGTCGCCAAGCTCGGACTGGCGAGCGATCGTCCGCGAGAAATACCGTATCTGGACCCGCCGTATCGCGAATCGATCGCCGGCTTCATGGAGCGCCAGCCGCAATTTTTCGGCGGACTCGATCGCGACGGATCGGTGGTAATGCGCGACTTCCGCTCGATGCGTGATCTCCATTTGGGTTACGCGCTGCTGGAGCAGGTTGACGCGGTGCCGGAGCTGTTCAAGGCGCTGCTCAAACTCGATATCGCGGCTCCCGGATTTCGCGCGCAAATCGCCGGCTACGACATTCGGCTGAGCCAAATCCTGCTGACCGCACTCGCCCGCTACGCGCTCGACGGACGGCTCGCGATCGAACCGATCGAGGCGCGGCGGCTGGAGGAGGCGCGCGCGGCGATTATGACCGCGGGGACGCGGCCGGCGCGCCTCAGCGAAGGCTTCAAGCAGCGCGTGGGCGAGGCCATGGGTGCGCGGCTTGACGAGCCGGCGCGCCGGCGCAGCGCGGATTTCGTGAATTCCTGCCTGAACATGATCGAGGAAGACCTCGCCGAGATCGATCCGGCCGAGGGAATCGATCCGCGCTTCATCCGCAGTCTGCTAATCCGGAAATAACGAAACCTCGTTTATTGGCTCACGTCCGACGTCGCTTCGCCGAACCGGCGTGAAGGTCAGTCGCGGCCGGCGTGGAAGCCGCGCGCGACCAGGTAAAGCTCCGACGAGCCTGGGCGGCTCGCCTTGGTGCGCGCAACCTCGACCTTCGCGAAGGCTTGTGCGAACGCGGCCTTGATTTCGCCAAATTCAGCGCCCATGAAGAGCTTCGCGACCAGCGTGCCGCCGGGCTTCAGCACGCCATCGGCGAATTCCAGCGCGATCGTCAGCAGTTCGGCGGATTGCGCCTGATCGCGCGCGGCGATGCCGGTGAGCTTCGGCGACAGATCGCTCGTGATGAGGTCGGCGGTGCCGCCAAGGCGGGCGGCGACTTCGGTGCGCACGGCGGGATCGTGGAGGTCACCGGCGATCATCACGACGTTGGGCGCGGGCGCTACGCATTGCGCGAGATCGATGCCGACGACGCGGCCGTTCGGGCCCACCGTGCGGGCGAGAATTGCGAGCCAGCCGCCGGGTGCGCATCCCAGGTCGGCAACGCGCGCGCCCGGGTGTGCGAGTTTGAAGCGCGCGATCAATTCCTCGAGCTTGAAGGCGGCGCGCGACGGCAGGCCCTGCTCACGCGCCTTGCGATAGAACTTGTCACGCGGCTCGTAGCGTGCCATCAGGCCTGCACCGGCGCCGCGCGATGATCGAGTTTACGCACAGGATTTTGCGTGCGTGCTTTTCGCGGACGCGCGAAGCCGGTATCTTGTCTCGTACCGGATGCTTGCTTCATACCGGAGCTCGCTTCACATCGGCGTCGCGCTTGATGCCGGAGCCGTGCGGCGGCGCTTTCAAATCGAATCGGAATGCCTTCATTGAACCTCGACGACCTCAATCCCGCGCAGCGCGACGCGGTGCTCGCACCCGACGGCCCGATCCTGATCCTGGCCGGCGCGGGCTCGGGTAAGACCCGCGTGCTCAGCTATCGTATTGCCCACCTGATGGCGGAGCGCAACGCCGCGCCCGACGGAATTCTGGCGGTGACGTTCACCAACAAGGCCGCCAATGAGATGCGCGAGCGGGTGGCCTCGCTGGTCGGCGGCGGCGCGCGGATGCCGTGGGTGAGCACGTTTCATTCGGCGTGCGCGCGAATCCTGCGCCAGGAAATCGCGGCGCTGGGCGGCGCGTTCGATCGAAATTTTACCATCCTGGATGAATCCGACACGATGGCGGTGATTCGCCGCGTACTCGAAGACGCGCAACTCGCCGACTCGCCGCCGCCCGAACTGGTGCGCGCGCGAATCGATCAAGCGAAGAACGAGGGCCACTTCCCGGCCGACCTCGCCGAGAACGCGGCCGACGGGCGCGAGCGTTCGCTGGCGCAGGTCTATCAGCTCTACCAGGATCGCCTCGCCACAATGAACGCACTCGATTTCGGCGACCTGCTCCTCCAGACCTATCGGCTCGTGCGCGACCGCCCCGAGGTGCTTGCGCGCTGGCAGCGACGGGCGCATTACCTGCTCGTCGATGAGTACCAGGACACCAACCGGGTGCAGTATCTGCTGGTGCATGAGCTGTCCGCGCTGAGCGGAAATCTCTGCGTGGTCGGCGACGAGGACCAGTCGATTTATCGCTGGCGCGGGGCCGATATCCGCAACATCCTGGATTTCGAGCGCGACTACCCGGCCGCGCGGATTTTCAAGCTCGAGCAGAACTACCGATCGACCAAGACCATCCTGGCCGCCGCCGACGCGGTGATTCAGAACAATCGCGAGCGCAAGGCCAAGCGGCTGTGGACCGACAACGCGGCCGGCGATCTGATTACCTATTTCACCGGCATGACCGAGCGCGACGAGGCCGACTTTATCGCGCGTGAAATCGCGCGGCTGACCGGCGCGCAAGACCCACCGGCCGACACGCGGCCGACCGATATCGTGGTCTTCTACCGCGTCAACGCGCAGTCGCGCGTGCTCGAGGAGGCGCTGAACCGGCGGCGAATTCCATATTACATCGTCGGCGGTACGCGCTTTTACGATCGGGGCGAGATCAAGGACCTGATCGCCTATCTGCGCGTGATCCTGAATCCCGCCGACGCCGTCAGCCTCGAACGTATGATCGGCGTGCCGCCGCGCGGGATCGGCGCGAAGACCGTCGAAGTGATGGCGACGGTGGCGGCCCACGACGGCGTTACGCTGTTTGAGGCGATGGGCCGTATTGAGACCGAATCCCGGGTGGCGTTACGCACCGCGAAGGCGGCCGGCAATCTGTATTCCTGGATGCGCGAGTTGATGGCGCGAGCGAGCGAGCTCGGCGTGCGTGCGATTCTCGACGATATCATCGTGCACAGCGGCTTCGCCGCGCATCTCGAGGGCATGAGCGACGGCACCGACCGCAGGCAGAACGTCGCCGAGCTGCTTGCCGCGGCGAGCGCCTTCGACGCCGATCATGGGCCAGGCGGCCTCGGTGAATTCCTCGAGCGCATCGCGCTGGTCAACGACAGCGACCAGGTCAGCGCCGCTGGCGGGCGCGTCGCCTTGATGACGCTGCATACCTCCAAGGGACTCGAATATCCGGTGGTGTTCATGGCCGGAATGGAGGAGGGGCTGTTTCCGCACATGCGATCGCAGGACAACCCACGCGAAATCGAGGAAGAGCGCCGCCTCTGCTACGTCGGGATGACGCGGGCGCGCCGCCTGCTCTACCTGACCAACACCCAGTCGCGAGAGTTGTACGGCAAGCGCAGCGATTCACGCCCCTCGCGCTTCCTGCGTGAGGTCGATCAGGATCTCATCCGGCGAATCGCGCCCGAGTTCGCGCCTCAGCCCGTACTGCGAGCGCCGTCGCGCGAGCCCTATGTCGATTACACCGAGAGCCAGGTTTCCCATGACGACGGCGGGGGCGATCTTTCGATCGGCATGCGCGTGCTGCATCAGACCTTCGGGCGTGGTGTGGTGCGCCGCCGCGAGGGCTTTGGCGACGGCGCCAAGGTCTGGGTAAATTTCGATCGCGGTGGAATAAAGCTGCTGGTGCTCAAATTTGCCAATCTGCGGCCCGTTGCCGAGTAAGTCCGCATACCTTAGACTTTTCGCTGACGGATCGATCTGAATTTGTGGTTTCGGGCCATTGCGCACGGCCCGCGCGTTGCCGATAAAGCGATGACAAAAAAACATCTCGGATGGGCGGCGGTGGTGATGCTGATGGTGGCGGCGTATGCCGCGCCGGTGTTCGCGCATAGCTGGAGTGAAGCTGAATTCGCCAATCGTCCGCTCTACGCCTATCCGCTGCCGTCGGGCCGCGACGACATTATCGGCACGCTCACGACTTACAAGATTCAGAAAGGCGACACGCTGCTCGACGTCGGCCGGTGGTTCGGCCTGAGCGCCAAGGAAATCTCCGACGCCAACGGCCACATGGATTGGTGGCTGCCGCCGGTCGGCCGCGTGGTCATCCTGCCGACCGCGCACATCCTGCCCGACAGTCCGCGCTCAGGCATCATCCTGAACGTTCCCGAGATGCGGCTCTATTATTATTTTCCGTCGCCGGCCTACGCCCGCCATCGCAAGGGCAAGCTGACCGCGACCGCCTATCATGGCGCGCGCGTGGTTTACACCTTTCCGGTCGGCCTCGGACGCTTTGACTGGAAGACCCCGCTCGGCATGTGGCGCGTGACGGCCAAAATCAAAAACCCCATCTGGGTAATGCCCGAGGACATCTATCAGGAGCATCTCGAGCGCGACGGCGAGGCCGATCGCGTGGTCCCCGCCGGTCCCGACAATCCGCTCGGCCTCTTTAAGCTCGACTTGAGCATCCCCGAGTATGGCCTGCACGGCACCAACGTGCCGTGGGGAATCGGGATGACGGTGAGCCACGGGTGTGTGCGGCTGTTCCCCGAGGACATCGAGCGCCTTTACAGCAAGACGCCGGTCGGCACGCCCGGTGAGTTCGTCTATCAGCCGGTCAAATTCGGCTGGCGCGGCGACTCGCTTTACGTTGAGGTGCACGACGATCTCTACGGCAAATATCCCGGGTTGTGGCGACTGGCGTCGCGGGATGTGCAGCACGAGAATCTGGCCGGCAAAGTTGACCTGAGCAAGCTGGAGAAGGCGGTGGAATTGAAGGCGGGCATCCCGACTTACGTCGGCTTCGGTCCCGCCCCGGCGGACGGAGCGATGCCCGACACCACCGAGGCCGACGCGACGGCGCCCGATACGGCAGTGTCAAGCGCCGCGGATTCGTCTTCGCCTGATTCATCGTCGTTGGCCCGTAGCGCTGAAGCATCGCCGATGATGTCGGCGCCCGTCGCACCTTCCGTCATGACGGCGCCGGCGAGGCCTCCGACCATGACCGCGCCCACCATGCCGCCGACACGTACGGCACCCGCCGCCGCGTCCGAAGACGACGCTCCCGATGACGGCCCGGGCGCCGACTGGCAATCGAGCCGTTGAGAATCAGCTAATGCGCCAGGTTCCATTTCATCGACCCGCAATCGGTCCCGCCGAAGAGCGCGAAGTAATCGATACGCTGCGTTCGGGGTGGATTACCACCGGCCCCAAGACCAAAAAGTTCGAGCAGGAATTCGCCGCGTATGTCGGCGCGCGCAATGCGCTGGCGGTCGCGCATTGCACCGGTGCGCTTCATTTGGCGCTATTCGCGCTCGGCATCGGTCCCGGCGACGAGGTCATCACGACGCCGTTTACCTTCACCGCGACGGCCGAGGTGATGGGCTACCTCGGCGCGCGGCCGGTGTTCGTCGATATTGAGCCGGATACGTTCAATATCGACCCGGCCGGAATCGAACGGGCGCTCGCGAGTGGCACGCATCGCAACGTGCGCGCGCTGATGCCGGTGCATTTCGCCGGTCAGGCCTGCGACATGGATCGCATCTGCGCGATCGCGCGCCGGCATAATCTGAAGATCATCGAAGACGCGGCGCACGCGGTCGGATCGGCACGCATGATCGAAGGCCGCGGCATGGTGAAGGTCGGCACGATCGGCGATTTGAGCTGCTTCAGTTTTTACGCGACCAAGAACATCACGAGCGCCGAAGGCGGCATGATCACCACCGAAGACGACGCGCTGGCGGCGAAGATCGCGGTCGCGAGCCTGCACGGGATGGATCGCGACGCGTGGAAACGCTACGACTCGAGCGGCTCGTGGTTCTACGAAATCCACGACACCGGCTTCAAGTACAATCTATCCGATGTCCATTCGGCGATCGGAATCGCGCAGCTCCGGCGGGTGGAGGAACTAACGCGTCGGCGCCAGGCGATCGCTCGCGCATACAACGAAGCGTTCGCCAACGATCCCGCGCTGGAGATTCCGATTACCGAGGCGGGTGTCGAGCACGCGTGGCATCTCTATGTGATGCGCTTGCGGCCGGCCGCGCTCAAGGTCGATCGCAGCCAGTTCATCGATCTGCTACGGGCGCGCGGCGTCGGCACCTCGGTACATTGCATTCCGCTCAACACGATGGATTTTTACCAGCAGCGCTATGGCTACCGCACCGGCGATTTTCCGGTCGCCGAGGACGTTTACAGCCGCTGCCTTTCGCTGCCGATCTTTCCCGCGATGAGCGATGAGGACCTCGCCTACGTGATCGAGAGCGTCCGCGCGGTGGCGCGCGAATCACGCCGCTAACCGCCGCCTGCGCGGCCTTTCCGCGTGGCGCCCGCGCGGTGTCAGGCGCTCGCCGCGAGGATCAGGTCGGCGGTCTCCCTGGGCATGTCGAGCATCAGATCATGGCCGCACGGCAGGCTCACGACCTTCCATCCCGCGACGCCCTTGAGGCGCTCGGCGATCGCGACGAAGGGCTGCGGCGGACCCCAGTTTGCCGCCAGCACGTAGGTGCGACGCGGCACCCGCGTGAGCGCGCCGGCCAGCGCGATCTTCTGCTCGAAGCACCCCAGCGGATGCTTGACGCACATCTGATCGACCCAGGCCGCGTCGCGTTGGTTGAGGTTGAAGACCGCGGCAGGAATCGGCGTCATCAGATAGCCGTCGCCGTTGGTCTTCGCATCGTCAACCATGCCCGCTTTCAAATCCTCCGGCAGGAAATCCATCAGCGACTGACCGTTGTCGGGCACGAAGGCGTCGAGATAAACGAGCGCGCGAATCTTATCGGGCACTTTCTCGACGACGCCCGAAATGACCATCCCGCCGTACGAATGGCCGCAGAGCACGACCTCGGAAAGCTCCTCCCAGCGAATCACGTTGACGATGTCCTGCACATGCGTATCGAGGGTCACTGCGCGGTTCATCAGATGCGACCGCTCACCGAGTCCGGTCAGCGTCGGCGTGTAAACTTCGTGGCCGGCATTGCGCAATAGCCGCGCGACGCGTTTGTAACACCAGCCACCGTGCCACGCCCCATGAACCAGTACGAATGTGCCCATCGTAATCGCCTCGATCGATTCGGTGTAGTCCCGCATTAAATCCACGGGCGACGGCAAAAATCCAGCGCGTGAAAATCCGCATGCGGGGGTTACTTCCGACACGCGGCGCGATAACTTAGAATCTCTGGCAGGCGGAGGTGAACGTGCGAACGCTGGTTACTGGCGGAGCGGGCTTTCTTGGATCGCATCTGTGCGAGCGTCTGCTCAAAGACGGCCACGAGGTCATCTGCCTCGATAATTTCTTCAGCGGCACCCGTGCCAACGTCAGCCATCTGATCGGGAACCGCAACTTCGAGTTGGTGCGTCACGATATCGTCGAGCCGATCCTGCTCGAAGTCGATCGCATCTTTCATCTCGCGTGCCCGGCGTCGCCGGTGCATTACCAGTACAATCCGGTCAAAACGATCAAGACCAGCGTGATGGGCACGATCAACATGCTGGGGCTGGCCAAGCGGGTGCACGCGCGGATCCTCCTGTCATCTACCAGCGAGGTTTACGGCGACCCGGAGCAACATCCGCAGACCGAAAGCTATTGGGGCCACGTGAATCCGATCGGCGTGCGTTCCTGCTATGACGAAGGCAAACGCGTCGCGGAATGCCTGATGATGGACTACCATCGGCAAAATAACGTCGATACGAAAATCGTGCGGATCTTCAATACATACGGTCCGCGGATGGCGATCAACGACGGGCGCGTGGTCTCGAATTTCTGCGTCGCCGCGCTCAAGGGCGAGGACCTGCCGATCTTCGGCGACGGCAAACAGACCCGATCGTTTGCCTACGTTGACGACATTATCGACGCACTGGTGTGCATGATGGAGAGCCGCGACGGCTTCGCGGGCCCGGTCAATATCGGCAATCCCGACGAATTCACGATCCTGCAATTGGCCTCGCTGGCGATTGAATTCGCCGGGAGTTCATCGAAGCTCGTGTTCCATCCGGCGCGATCCGACGACCCCGTGCGGCGCCGTCCCGATATCAGCCTCGCGCACCGCGAGTTGAATTGGGAGCCGCATACACCGCTGCACGAGGGCCTGAAAATTACGATGGATCATTTCCGGCGTGAGTTGGGGCCGCGCGGCACCTGAAAATCCCTCCCGCTGCCCTCGCCCGAAGTTCCCGAAGTTCAGTGCTTCCCCTCGACAATCATCGATCAGCGCAATAGCCTCCGGTTACCGGTAAGTTGCGTCAACGCGGCGCTCTTCGACATCGCGATCGTCGCACGCCGTCAATTCAGCGTGCTGCATACCGGCAGGAAAGGGGGGAATCGGCGTGCCATCAGCGCTAATCACGGGGGCCTCGAGCGGTCTCGGCGAGCAGTTCGCATACGCGCTCGCGCAACGGAAATACGATCTGGTGCTAACCGCGCGGCGCGGGGACCGCCTGGTCACGGTCGCCAGCAAGGCGCGCAAGCTGGGCGCCGGCATGGTCGAGGTGATCGAGGCCGACCTCGCGATGCGCAACGCTCCCGCGGAAATCTTCGCGCAGGTCGAGGCGCTGCGCCTGCATATCGATTACCTCGTCAACAATGCCGGCTTCGGCACTTCAGGCCGCTTCGACCGGCTGCCGCTCGCGCGCGAACTCGAAGAGATCGACCTTAACGTCAGCGCGGTGGTCGCGATGACGCGCCTGTTCCTGCCCGCGATGGTCGCGCGCAACAGCGGCACGATCATCAACGTCGCCTCGACCGCCGCGTTCCAGGCGCTGCCCTTCATGGCGACCTACGCGGCGACCAAGGCCTTTGTGCTGAACTTCACCGGGGCGATCGCCGGCGAATTGGCGGGCACTGGCGTGAAGGTCTCCGCACTCTGCCCGGGACCCGTCCGCACCGAGTTCCAGGCCGTGGCGAAAAATGAACACGGCCGCCTGCCCAGCTTCGCCTATCTCGAGGCCGAGACCGTCGTCGCCCAAGGGATCACCGCGGCCGAGAACGGCCGCGCCGTGCATATCGCGGGCGTGATCAATTTCCTTACGGCACAATCGAATCGCCTGATGCCGCGATCCCTCATCAACTTCGTCGCCCGGCGAATCTATCGGCCCAACGCCGACGCACCGCCCTCAACCTAGCTCTACAGGAGGCCCTGGCTCTTCAGCAGATCGCGTGCGATCACGACGTGCTGAATCTGCGAGGTGCCCTCGTAGATTTGCAGCAATTTGGCGTCGCGCATGAGCTTTTCGACCGGGTAATCCTTCATGTAGCCGTAGCCGCCGAAGATCTGCACCGCGTCGGTCGTGATCTTCATGCAGGCCTCCGATCCGAAGAGCTTGGCGTAACTCGAAATCGCGTTGGGCACCTCGCCCCGATCGACCATCCAGGCGGCCTTGTAGGTCAGCAGGCGCATCGCTTCGATACTCACCGCCATGTCGGCAAGCATGAACTGAATCGCCTGGAAATTCGCGATCGGCTGACCGAACGCGCTGCGCTGGCGCGCATACTTGAGGCTCTCGTCGAGCGCGCGCTGCGAGACACCGATCGCGATCGCGCCGATTTCGGGGCGGCTGCGATCGAACGTGCCCATCGCGTATTTGAAGCCCTCGCCCTCGTTGCCGACCAGCGCATCCGACGGGATGCGCACCTCGTCGAAGACAATTTCACCGGTATCGGCGGCGCGCTGCCCGAGCTTCCCATGCATCCGGTTGCGTGTGATGCCGGCCATCGATGACGGCAACACGAAGCACGAGATGCCCTTGTGCTTGAGTCGCTTGTCGGAGGTCGCGAAGGTCACCATCCAGTCGGCCATCGACCCGTTGGAGATGAAATGCTTGGTCCCGTTGAGGACGAACGCGTCACCCTCGCGCCGATAGGTCGTGGTCATCGCGGCGACGTCGGAACCGGCGCCCGGCTCGGTCAGCGCAAAGGCACAGAAGCTCAACCGCTCGATCAGCCCGCCCAGGTAGATGCGCTGCTGTTCGGCACTACCGGCGATCAACAGCGGCAGCGTCGCCAGGTCATTGGCGCTGAATGAATTCGAGATTCCCGAGCAGCCGTAATTCAGCTCCTCTTGAATCAGGCAAGTCTCGAGGATGCCGAGTTCGAGGCCGCCGAAGGCTTTCGGCACGCCAAAGTTCATCAGGCCGGCGACGTGCGCCTTGGCGCAGATATCGCGCGGAAAGATTTCCTGGTCGTCGTACTCGCGAGCCCGTGGAATAATCTCCTGCTCGCTGAATTTGCGCGCGAGCGCCTTTAGTTCGCGTTGCTCATCGGTCAAATCAAAGCCAATCATTTACCTGCTCCGTCGGATGCGCGGTCGCTTCGCGTTCGGCTCCGCCAGTGCGAGCTTACCAACGGGCGCAGTCACTGTTAATGATGATCCGCACGAGGCGCACAATGGCGCTCGCTTGAAAAAGCGCGGCGGGCCGACTATGACGGCTTCAAGCCGTGCGACGTTTCATCCACGCACGGGCAACCGTCACGCCAGGTGCGCGACGCCCAATTCGGGCCAGGAGAATCCGATGTCAGTTACGATTATCGCCAGACTGAAAGCCAAGGCGGGCAGCGAGCAGGCGCTCGAAGAGGCCTTTCGCGACATGATCACCAAGGTGCGCGCGGCCGAGCCCGGATGTCAGGCCTACGTCCTGCACAAGTCGGCCAAAGACGCAACCCAGTTCGTCTGGTACGAGACCTACGCGGACCAGGCCGCGGTCGATATCCACATGAAGACCGACCACATGAAGGCGATGGGCGGGCGTATCAAAGACCTGCTCGACGGCGCCCCGCAGGTCGAATTCTTGAAAGAACTCGATCGCAAGTAACTACCCACGGTTGCGATGCATGCGCGGCGCGGCCGGCGGTCGCGCCGCGCATGCCACGATCCGGCGGAAGCCGCGGCGCCGCGGGCGCCATTTCGTTATTCTGATTTCGTCTGAGAGCCAGCGCGGCGCGCAGTGTCACCACCCTTACAAAACCTGCTGATCTCGTTGGGAGCGTGTATCTTCTTCGGGTACTCGGCGTTCAGTTGCGTGATTTTTCACCGCCGCACCCGCGAACGCGCGGCGCAATACCGGAACCAGCCGCTCGCAGCGTTGGTGCGCTCACCTCAATACAATTGGGCGTTGTGGCTGAGCGGCGCGATCGGCGTCGGTGGCTTTGCGATTTCGTCATGGCAGTTCGTGCTGAACGCAATCGCGCTGCTGCATGCGCGATCCTAAAAGGGAAAGAGAACGGGAAACCTTTGCAAGGTTTCGCGCCTCCCACAATGAACAGGGATAAGGGAAAGTCAGAAACCTCCATGAGGTTTCTATGAATCTTTCGCTTTTGCGGTCCTCGACAAACTTCCCCTTTCTCCTTCATCCCTCCGCGATCACATGGGCCATCGCGGTGGTGGCCGTATGCGTGATGCTCAGATGGAAACCGGTTATGCCGCGTTTGCGGGCGAACTCCGCCGCCTTGCCCGAAAGCTTGATCGCGGGGGCGTGACCGCGCTGGCGCACGACTTCGATTTCGCCCCAGCCCACGTTGCGGTTCCAGCCGGTGCCGAGTGCCTTCATGGTCGCCTCCTTGGCGGCGAAGCGACCGGCGTAACTCTGGTAGCGCGGCCGTCCGCGCGACTCGCAGTAGGCAACTTCACCGGTGGTGAAGACGCGGGCGCGAAAGCGCGCGCCGGTGAGCGGCCGGGTGATCGCGCGCTCGACGCGATCGACTTCAATCAGATCGATTCCGGTTCCCATAATTTGCGCCATGGCGGAATAGAGCAAAGTATTATTCGGCCGCTGACGCAATCTCCGCCCGATGTTATAAGAGGCGGTGGAGGTCCAGATGGCGAAGCTCAACATAACCGTGAACAAGGCCCGCTGTGTCGGCAGCGGCGATTGCGTCGAGACCGCGCCGGGAGTTTTTCAAATGGACGGCGATGAAAAGTCCGAAGCGTATAATCCCGCCGGCGCGGCCGACAATGTGATCCTGGCGGCGGCCCGCGCATGTCCGGTGAAAGCGATCACGGTCGTCGATGCGGACAGCGGCACGCAACTGTTCCCGGCCCCGAAGAAGTAGAGCGATCCGAGTGGCTACCGCCACGAAAAAGATCCGCCGACAGCGCGCCGCCGGAGAACTGGCGGTCGCGCAGACGCGTGATCTGGCGAGCGTGGCGCGGATACTGTCGGCCGCCGGGATGGTAGCCGGCGGCGTCGAGTCGCCCGGCGCTTGCTACCTGACGGCGCACGTCGGCGACGAGACCGCCGGCGTGGTCGGAATCGAAGTGCGGGTTGACGCGGCGTTGATTCGAACACTGATGGTCATCGAGTCGATGCGCAGGCGCGGAATCGGTGCGACCCTGGTGGCAGCCGCACGCACGGCGGCGCATACGCGAGGCGCCCGCATGCTCTACGCGATCTCGCCTGCGGGCGATGCGGCCGGTTATTACGCGCGCTTCGGGTTCGCGCCGGCCATGGCGGACGAGATGCTGGCGGCGCTGGCCGGCACCTTCATGGCCGATCATCTGCGCCAACATCCGGAGAAGCGCGCGCGGATGCGCACCTGGTCACTCGACATTTCGCGCGACGGCGTCATCGAGCGATGACTTCAGTGATTGACGCTCGCGATGCTCGCGTGGGCGGTCAAGTCCGGCGGGAATCGAGGATCCGCAATTCACTCTGATCTTTCGCTTCGGCAGCAGCCGCTCAGGTTGGCAGCCAAACAGAGTTCATCACCGGGACCCATTTGCCACGCTCAGATTGACGGCACCGGATCAGTTACGATCTCGCGAGACCGCTACGGCGTGGCGAGCGGCGACCATGCCGGCGCCCCGGAGATCGGCGGTGCGGGCACCACGGGGACGGCTGGAGCGCTCGCGGCCGGCGCGGGACTGGCCAAGGGCGCCGGTTTCGGCTCGACGTCGCCTTTGAGCGTGCTCGCCGTGTTTTCCAGATCC
The DNA here is from genome assembly GCA_021780755.1 of Deltaproteobacteria bacterium. Taxonomy (GTDB): domain Bacteria; phylum Desulfobacterota; class Binatia; order Binatales; family Binataceae; genus JADMIL01. The sequence continues at coordinate 87,031 of JAJXYF010000020.1, forward strand.
ACCACTTGGGAAGGCAGGACCTCGTAAACCGCCTTGTCCGCGGACGACGTGGCGTAGCCGAAAGTTTGCGTCGCCGCTTTGCCGGTGGTTACGCCCGATTGCATGGTCGCTTCGATCTGCGAAACGTAAAGGCTGCCGATTTCTTTGCCGCCCTGGTCGTAGAGGGTCGCGGTCAGATTCGGATGCACCATGCCGAACGGCTGCGGATCGGTCATCGGATTCTCGACAATTTTGGTGCCCTTGAGACCGTGCAGTTGATCGAGCATGCTCGCGATGACCTCGGGCTGCGCCGGCACCGTTTTGCCCCGCGCGATCACGTTCCATTGGTTGCCCGAGGCACGCTCGACGACGATCGAGACCGGGCCGCCGATTAGAGTAATCCGCGCGACTTGCGCCTCGTCGAACGTCAGGACCGTCTTATCGCGCAAATCGTCGAAGGATTTGTCGATTGCTTTCACGATGTAATCGGCAATCGTAAGCACCGGCCGATCGCCCTCGCCCGGCCGCGCGAAGACCGCGTTCTTGCTGGCGTCGGGCTGCTTGAAGCCGATCGCTATCGAATGCTTCGCGTTGTCCTTGCCGCCATCGACCTCGAGTTCTATCGCGGGCTTCGCCAGCCCGAACTTCTCCAGGTCTCCGGGATTTTCCTCGATGAATTCGCTCACTCGCGCGGCCGCGATTACGTCGAGCAGTTGATCGACGGCCGCCCTGTCGGCGGGATACTCGCGCGGCTTGATAATCTGCCACTTACCGCCCCGGCGCACGATTTCAATCACGCTACCGTCGGCGCGAGTGATCGCGAACCGATTCACCTGGTCGGCGGTCAGATCAATCAGCGTATGCGATCGCAAATCGTTCAGCGTCCGCCCGGATTCGGCCGTAAAGCCCGCCCCGATCAGCAGTACGGCCGGCTTGTCAGTGATCTTGATATACGTATTGGAACCTACGGGAGTGTCGCTACCGATCATGATACCGGGCAGCACGCGCTTGTCCTTGGTTGTGACGGTGACCGTCACGGCAGGATTTTCGAGTCCGAAATTTGCCAGCTCGCCGGCATTGTCCCCTGAGGTATCGACCGTATCGATCACCTCGAGATTCGCGATCGCGCTGGCCAGCGCGTCCACCGCATTGTTATCGGCCGCGGTGGCGACCGGCTTGACGATGCGCCACAGGCCCGGACCGGCGCGATCGATGACGAGGTCGCGGGCGGGTCCGTGCAGCTCGATTTGCGCGATGTCGTCGGGGGTCAGATTGAACAGCTTGTAGTTCTTTTGCGCGACCGGCTGGCGGCTGATGTAAAAGGCGAAGCCGCCAATTAGCGCCAGCACGACCAGCGCGACGATCGTATTACGCAGTTGCATCTCGGCGCAAAACCCCACTCCGGCGCGATCAGTTGCGCCGTTCCCACCACACCGCGAAGCCGATAATCAGCAGCAGTTCCGGCAACAGCAACACCGACAGTACGAACACCACGTCGAATTCCTGCACCGTCAGGTTGAAGCGCGAGGCGCGCAGTCCGCGCGGCCGAATCGTGATCGAATTCGACTCGCCGGCGAGCCAGTCGACGCAGTTCATAACGAAGTCGCGATTGAAAAAGTTGCTCAGGAACTGGTTGTTGGCGATATCGGTGTCGCCGAGCACGACCATGCGCGCCTCGCCGGTGCCGTATTTGAGCATCGCGAGGTTCGCGTCGATCGCGTCGGCCACTACCACCGGCCCCTTGACGTCATTGCCGTCGAACTTCGCGGTCTGGCGCTTGAAGATGCCGTCGAGGTCGGTCTCGGCCCACGAAGTATCGCTGGTGGTCGCGAGCGCGGTCACCTCGAGTCCCGGAGTCGGCGGGGTAACCGGATCGACCGTGCGCACCATCGGAAAGACGGTCTGCTTGTCGAACGACGCGGTGATCGGATGCGGCGCGTAAGTGTTGACGATCGGATCCAGTCCGAGCGCCGGTCCCGCCTCGAGGCGCACGACCTGGTCAACCACCACGTTGTCGCCGGTCTTGACGCCCCAGTCCTGCACGAACTTGACCAGGGCAGTCTCCTCGACCGACCCATCGGGCTGCGCCGGCTTGAGCATCACCAGTGCGCGCCCGCCGCTTTTGAGATAATCGTTGAGCGCGTCGATCACATGCGGCACCAACGGACGCGTCGGCCCCGCGACGACCATCACGGCACAATCCGCGGGCACTTTGTCCTCGGTGACCAGGTTGACCTTGTTGATTTTGTAGCTCTCGCCCTGCAGCGATTCCTTGAATTGACCCATCCCGGTAGCGCCGTTGGCATCGTCAGGGTCGTCCTCGCCCTCACCGGTCAAAAAACATACGGTCTTCTGCGCAGTCCGGGTGACCTTCACGATAGCGTTGGTCAACGCCTGCTCAGTGGTGTCGGTGACGTTGGTGCCCGACCCCGCATCGCCGCCGTACTGGATATGGGTGGTGTTCATTACCGAGACCTTGTAGCGCTCGGCGAGTTCCGGATGCCGCGTGGGGTCCACCAGTTGATAAGTAATCAGCGGCGACTGATATGCGTACTCCTGGTAGAGGGCCTGCAGGGTAGGACTCTTACCGGCCTCGGCGAAGCCGTAGAGCTTGACCGGCTGCTTGAGGGCCTGGATCACCTTGACCGATTGCGGCGAAAGGCTGAACGCGTTTTGCGCGGTCATATCGAACTGGCGATGGTAGCGGACCGCCAGATAGTTAACCGCCACCAGCACGCCGAGAAACGCGAGGCTGTAAACCGCCGCATTGGCGCCGTAGCGGGTGGTGCGCGCCCCCGCCATGGTGCCGATCTCACCGCGGCTGGAAACCATCCATCCGGCCAGCGCGATCAGTGCCGCCATCAGGTTGAGGCCGGTAAACATCCGCGCGAAACCGCCCGCCGTCAGCACGTAGCCGAGCGCCGCGAAGAGCAGAAAGATTATCCCGATGATCCCCGAGAGCCCCGAAGTCCGCTTCATCCTCCGTCCCTGCCTCCTAGCGCCAACGGGCCGATTCGACCGAACGCTGCGTCAGAAACAGCGCCAGCACGATCACGCTCAGGAAAAACACGATGTCAGTGGTATCGATCACGCCCCGCGTCATGGTCGAAAAATGCTCGGGCAGCGACAGATACGAGAGCACCGACGACACCATGCCGCCGCCGGCCTCGGCCGGCCACGAGATGACATAGAGCAGAATCAACATACCGAATGAGCTGATCGCCGCCACGATCTGGTTTTGCGTGAGCGAGCTGGTGAACAGGCCGACCGCCACGAACGACAGCGCGAGCAGCGCCAGCCCGAGGTAGCCCGCGAACATCACGCCGACTTCCGGGTCGCCGAAAATCATCAGGATCAGCGGGAAAATCCAGGCCAGCGCGACCATGATCAGCGTGAAGCTGGCCGCCGCGAGGAACTTGCCGGCGACGATCTCGCCAGTGCGCACCGGCGCCGTCAGCAGTAGCTCGTAGGTCCCGGTGCGCTTCTCCTCGGCGAACACCCGCATGGTCAGCGCGGGCATCACGATCACCAGTACGATCGAAAGATCGTGCAGCAGCGGATCGATCACGCGGGTGTTGAGGTTCATCTCCTTGAGCTGGTCGGCCTGCCCCATCATCTGGATGAGCTGGACCATCTCATCGAACTGGCGGAGCATCGCGAAGAAGAACCATCCGCCCAGCAGTAGAAAGACGGTCAGGACGACGTAGGCCACCGGCTGTACGAAGTAGCCCTGCAGCTCCTTGCCCGCGATGGTAAATGTGTTGCGCATGTTTACTGGTTCTCTGGCGGCGTCTGCTGTCCGCTGTGGCCGGCGCCGACTTCCTCAAGCGTCTCTTCGGGACTCGCACCTTCGACGTGCCCTTCGCGCGCGATCGCGTGCAGGAACACCTCCTCCAGCGAGGTGCCCGCGGGAATCTCGGTGATCTTCTCTTCCAGCACCACGCGGCCGTCGTTGATAATCACGACCTTGTCGCAGATTTGCGAGACCTCGGGCAGGATATGGGTCGAGAGCACGATGGTGCGCTCGCCCGAGAGGCCGCGGATGAGTTCGCGGATTTCGTGAATCTGGCGCGGATCGAGTCCGATCGTCGGCTCGTCGAGCACCAGCACCGGGGGATCGTGGATGAGCGCCTGCGCGACGCCGACGCGTTGGCGATAACCTTTGGAAAGCTGGCCGCAAATGCGATTAGCCATCTCGGTCAGGCCGCAGACGGTGACGACGTGATCGACCGCGCCGTCAACCGCGGATCGTTTGACCCCCCGCAGTTTCGCGACGAACCGCAGATAACTCTCGACGCGCATATCACTGTAGAGCGGCGGCGTTTCCGGCAGGTACCCGATGCGCCGCCGGGCCTCCAGCGAATTGGTGAAGATATCGAGCCCGTCAATTTCGACGGTGCCCGAAGTGGCCGGCATGAAGCCGGTGATGATGCGCATCGTGGTGGTTTTCCCGGCGCCGTTGGGGCCGAGAAAGCCGAGAATCTGTCCGCGTTCCGCCTTGAACGAAATTCCCTTTACCGCGACGAAATTTCCGTAGGACTTGGTTAGATTCTTGACCTCTATCATCCGCTGCCGCCTGGCCGATGTGCGCCGCCGCGCCCGTCGATTCTCCGCCGTAGCCGTTGCTCAACCGTTAATGACGATCTTGAGACGCGATAAATTCGATCAAGTGAAGCAATCGGGTAGTTAAGCCATGCAGGCCTACGGTGTCAATATGACCAAATGAAGCCCCGCGGACTTTTCCTTTAGGCCCGCGTTTCGTTACTCTGGCCCCATGGCGGATTCCCGCGGCACGCTCTACCTGGTTGACGGCTCGGGATACATGTTCCGCGCCTTTCACGCGATTCCGCCACTCAACAACTCGCGCGGATTGCCCACCAACGCGACCTTCGGCTTCATCCGGATGCTTCTGAAGTTGCTGAAGGACGCGCACCCGAGTCATATCGCGATCGTCTTCGACCCGTCGGGCAAGACCTTCCGCGACGACCTCTTCCAGGATTACAAGGCCAATCGAATCGCGATGCCATCGGATCTCGGCGTGCAGATCCCGTATATTCATCGCGCGGTGGACGCGTTTCGCATCCGCCGCCTGGTGATCGACGGCTTCGAGGCCGACGACGTGATCGGCACGCTCGCGGTGCGCGCCGCGCGCGACCGCTTCGACTGCGTGATTGTCACGGGCGACAAGGATTTCAAGCAACTCGTCGGGCCGCATATTACGCTGCTAGACACCATGAACGACAAGCGCACGACGATGCGCGAGGTGCGCGAGCAGTTCGGTGTGGGGCCCGACGCGGTGGTCGATATCATGGCCCTGATGGGCGATTCGATCGATAACGTGAAGGGGCTGCCCGGCGTCGGGCCCAAGACCGCCTGCGCGCTGATTCAGCACTACGGCAGCCTGGACGCGATGTTCGCGGGCCTCGACCGCATTGAGGAGACCGACCTCCGCGGCGCCAAGAAGCTGCGCACGTTGATCGCGGAGCATCGCGGCGACGTCGAGCTGGCGCGCAAGCTCGTGCGCATCGACACCGACGTAGCGCTGCACCTCGCGCCGGACGACCTGGTGTGGCCGGGCTTCGACGAAAAGGCGCTCGCCGACCTGATGCGCGAACTCGAATTCAACACGATGCTCGCGGAGTTGACGCCGGCCCAGCGGGCGCTGCCCGCGAGCTCCGCCATGCAGATTCACGTCAGCCACGACGAGCTTCCGGCGGTGCTGGCGGACCTCGCGCGTGCGCCCCGCATCGCGCTGCATCTGGCGGCGACCGACGACGGCGCTACTGTGCTCAATCTCAAGGGCGAAGGCGATGAACGTCTATTCACCCTCGGCCAAGACCTGTTTGAAGCAGCGGCCACCCTGCTTTCGGCGCCCACTCCGCCGAAAACCTGTCATGATTTGAAAACCCACATCAAGCAGTTGCGCCGCTATCGGATCGATCTGCACGGCGTTGATTTCGATACCATGCTGGCGGGTTTCCTGGTCAATCCGGGCAAAACGGAACCGTCGTTGGGCGACCTCTATCATCAATATCTGGCGCCGCTCGGCACCAACGCGGGGGACGCCACCGGCTCTGAATCGGCGCTGGCCGAGTCACTGCGCACGTTGCTGGTTCCGCGCCTGACTGCCGACGGACTCGAGCGGCTTTTCGCCGATATCGAAATGCCGGTCGCGCGCGTGCTGGCCGAGATGGAAGCGGCGGGGATCGGGATTGACGGGAGCGCCCTGGCGGCGATTTCGTCGGAGTTCGGTGCCGAGATGGAGCGCCTGGAACGCGAATGCTTCGAGCACGCCGGCCATCCGTTCAATCTCAACTCGCCGATCCAGTTGCGCGAGATACTCTTCAACGAACTCAAATTGTCGGCCAAGGGGCTCAAAAAGACCAAGAGCGGGTTTTCGACCGACGCCGATACGCTGGAGAAGCTTGCCGAGGTCCATCCGCTGCCCGCCAAGCTGCTGGACTACCGGGGCCTCGCGAAACTGAAATCCACCTATTCCGACGCACTGCCAGCGCTGATTGACCCGGCCGACGGGCGCATTCACACCCAGTTTCATCAGGCGTTGGCTGCGACTGGCCGGCTCAGCTCGACCGATCCGAATTTGCAGAATATCCCGGTGCGGAGTGAGGCCGGCCGCCGGATCCGCCGCGCCTTCGTGCCACGCCCGGGTTGCCTTCTGCTGTCGGCAGACTATTCGCAAATTGAGCTGCGGATCCTCGCCCATCTTTCGGCCGATCCGACCCTGACGGAGGCCTTTTCGCGCGGCGAGGACATCCACGCCCGCACCGCCAGCGAGGTCTTGGGCGTCGCGACCGACCAGATCGACGCGGAAGCGCGCCGCCTGGCCAAAGTGATCAACTTCGGCATCATTTATGGCATGGGGCCGCAACGGCTCGCCGCTCAACTTGGCATTTCGTTTGCTGACGCCTCGGACTACATCAAGCGCTACTTCGAGCGGCTGCCCGGCGTGCGCACCTGGCTCGACCGCACGCTGGAGGAGGCGCGCGAGTGCGGCTACGTCACCACCATGTACGGGCGACGGCGCTACCTGCCCGAATTGCGTGGCGGACAGGGCGGCGCGCGAGCGCAAGCCGAGCGGATCGCGATCAACACACCCATTCAGGGCAGTGCCGCCGATCTGATAAAACTGGCTATGGTGCGTTTGCATTCGACCATTACCGAGAAGAAGCTGGCGGCTCAAATGCTGTTGCAGGTGCACGATGAGCTGCTGCTGGAAGTCGAAAGTGGGGCATTGGACGCGGCCGGTGAGGCGGTGCGGCGGGAGATGGAAGGCGTTGCGGCGCTGCGTGTACCGCTGCGGGTAGAACTTAAGGCAGGATCCAACTGGGCCGAACTCAAATCCGGTGCTTTGGGTACCTGAAACGGCTTGAATTTCTTCGCGCATTCCCCGTCTAACCCAATTGAGTAGTGCACTGCGCCCCGAAGCCGACGAAACTGAACTGCTTGAGTTGGCGCGGAATGGAGACGCTCAGGCTTTCGGCGCATTGGTTGAACGCTACCAGCGACGCGTGGTGGGCGTCGCGCAGGCGATTGTGCATAACCAGGATGATGCCGTTGAGCTGGCCCAGGAAACCTTTGTTCGCGCCTACGAGAACCTTGCCAAGTTCGAGTCGCGATCGAGCTTCTCGACCTGGCTCTACCGCATCGCCGCTAATCTCTCGATCGATTTTCGCCGCCGCGAGGGCCGCCATACGGTGCTGCGCGGCGAGGACGCCGAAAATGAATTTCAACGCCTGCCGAGTCCGCGCGGCGACTCTTTTCAGGAGACCGCGCGCAAGCAACTGAGCGGCCGGATCAACGAGGCCCTTAAAGAGTTGACGCAGGAACATCGCGCCGTGATACTGCTACGGGAAGTGGAAGGGCTATCCTACGACGAGATCAGCGAGGTGCTGAAGGTTCCTCGTGGAACCGTGATGAGCCGGTTGCATTATGCGCGCGGCCGCCTGCGCGAGATCCTCAAAGACCTTGGTGGGAGCTGATTTGGGATGGCTCGATGCAATGACATAAAGCTCCTGCTCGGACCGTTCGAAGACGGCGAGCTTGAACCCCACGAGATGCAGGAAGTGGCCCGCCACGTCGTCGGCTGCGACGATTGCGAGGGCGAGTTGGCGGATTATCGCGCGATGGCGGTGTCGCTACGCGGTGCGGCGGCGATGCCCGACCTCGCCGGCTTCAGTGCGGCGGTACTCGCTCGCATCGAGGAACTGCCGATACCTTTGGGCCTCCGCATACGCCGCTACGTGACCTCGTTCAGCAACGGCATCGGCGCGACGATCGCAACCGGCTTCGCCGCCGCGGCGGTGGCGGTGGTCACGGCCGTCATTCTCACTCCATATTTCAAGCAGGCGCCATTTTGGGCAACCTCACGGACGCCGGCGCAGATTGCGCGCGCCGAATCGTCCTCGCCGCCCAAAGCGGTTGTGCCACGGCAATCGATGACGCCGCAAACCGTCGCCAGCGCCGACCCCGGGCAGACCCTCCTGCCGAGCGATATCGCCAACGGCCTGGCTGCCGGCGATAACGGCGGCGACCTCGCACCGGTGGTTGCACCGTCTGACGCCGCGGGAAACTCGGGAGCGATTATCTCGCGCCTCGAGGCCGATAGCCCGTCGGTCGCCGTGTGGAGCGAACCGCAGAGCGACACAACCGTGATTTGGGTACCTGATCAGTCGCGCTAGCTATGCCTTCAACGCCAGTTATGATTGAGCGGCGCACTCCCGGCCTGCTACTGACGATCGTGGCGATTTGGCTGCTCGCCCTACCCTTGCAGGCACTGGCGCAGGCCGAACGGCCGCACTCCATTCTGATCCGCGTCGATTCTGTGCTCGCCGCTAACACCGGCAAGGGCATGGATGCGTCACTCTCCTCCTCAGTGATTGGCACGCGCCTCAAGGCGCTTTTCGAATACACGACGTACCGGCTCGTGATGCATCAGCAGCAGCAGACCGTGTGCGGCCGGATGGTCTCCTTCGAAATGCCCGGCGGCAGGATCCTGCATATCGCGCCGAATTCGGTGATCGACAACATGATTTCGATGGAGTTGGTGCTGTTCGAGGGCACGCGCCCGCTGATGACCACCGACCTCAAGCTGATGAACCATGCGGTGCTGATCGTCGGCGGCCCGCGCTATCACGAAGGCATGCTGATCACGATGATCTCGACCGATGCGTTCGATCGTCGCAGCCCGCATGGACTGCCGCCGGAAGCGATACCGCCGCCGCCTTCACCGCCGCCGATGTCGGGCGCCGGACCGATACCGGCCGAGTCCGCTTCACCGCAACATTAGCTGCCAGTGAATGGCCGCGGCAGCAGTCGCGACTGCCGGCGGATTAGCGCGGCGCCATCCGCAGCGCACCGTCGAGCCGAATCGTCTCACCATTGAGCATCCCGTTTTCGACGATATGCCGCGCGAGCGCCGCGTACTCAGTCGGGCGCCCCAGCCGCGGCGGGAACGGGATCTGCGCCCCAAGGGCCTTGCGCGCCGGCTCGGGCAGCGTCGCGAGCATCGGCGTGTCGAAGGTTCCCGGAGCGATCGTGCATACACGGATTCCGTAGGAAGCGAGGTCGCGCGCGATGGGCAGCGTCATCCCGACCACGCCGCCCTTCGACGCCGAATAGGCGGCCTGCCCGATTTGGCCGTCATACGCGGCGATTGAAGCAGTGTTGATGATTACGCCACGCTCGCCCTCGGCGTCGGCGGCGTTCTTCGACATCTGGTTGGCGGCCAGACGGATCACGTTGAAGGTGCCGACCAGGTTGATCTGGACGACCTTGCTGAAGAGATCGAGCGAATGGGGACCGTCCTTCGAGACGGTGCGCTGAGCGCGGCCCACTCCCGCGCAATTCACCGCTATATGAATCGTGCCGAAGCGCTTCGCCGCTTGCGCGATCGCCGCCTCGACCGCCTCCCCCGACACCACATCGGCGGCCACGAATAGCCCCTTCTCACCGAACGACTCGGCCACCTTTGGTCCGGGGGAGTTCGGCAAATCGAGGATGACGACGCGGGCGCCGCCCGCCGCAAATTCGCGCGCGGTGGCCTCGCCCAGGCCCGACCCGCCGCCGGTAATTATCGCAACTGCGTCCTTAAGGTTCATTTCGCCCTCGCGCTGGAAAAACTGACCCATGATAATGCGCGGAGATGGCCGCCGCGTAAAGTCGGCACTGACTTTAAATAACAGTTGAAAACTCCGGCGGCGCCTCCGCGCTGCTACAAGTTGCTCCGCGAATAATCTAGAATTGGACTCAGCGGTTCGCTCGGCCGTGCACGATTTTCGTCGTCAACGCATCGCAACATTCCAAGGGGGGAATTGAAGATGGCCAATGATAATCCGCCCAAGCCGGCAACCTCAGTTAATCTCACGCCGGCCGGGCGTCCATTGCTCCATTTCTCCAATTACCAAGGCGAAATCCTCCCCGTGCTGGGTGTACTTTCCGGCGCCATCAACAAATTGAACGCCAGCGTCAAAACCGTCGGCGATTTGCCGCAACGGGAACAAGTGATGGCGGCATTGCGGACAGCACAGGCGCAAGCCAATAACCATATATTCCAAGGCGCGGTGCCGCACGAGCGCGAATTGTCGCTCGCGCTGAGCGCGATGACGGGCGGCAAGCTGGTCAGTCCTCTCGACGTGATCGGCTTCGAGCAATACGACACGCTCGATCTGGGCTGGGTGAAGAGCTTTCTCAACTACCTGACGGTGCCGCGCGTGCCCTTTCCGAACCATTTGACCTCGCCGGTCTCGACGTTTTCGTGGATGCCCGAAAAGGTCACGCTGGCGATCGCCGGCGATTGGGGCACGGGAATCGAACCGGCCGCGTCGATCGGTGGATTTATGGCCAAGCGCGAACCCGATTATACGATTCATCTGGGCGACGTTTACTACTCGGGATTGCCCGAGGAGGAATCGCCCAAACTGGTTGAAATGTGGCCGGCGGGCGGGCGCGGATCGCTCACGCTGAACTCAAACCACGAGATGTACGCGGGCGGTCAGGGCTACTTCAACGTCGCGCTGCGGGACCGGAAATTCGCACTGCAGAATGGACTGAGTTATTTCGTACTACAAAACCGCAACTGGATGATTATCGGACTCGACACCGCGTACTTCGCCGTTCACAGCGCGCTCTACCAGGACGGCTATCTCTCGGCAGCGGGCGAGACCAATGGCACCGTCCAGCTCGATTGGATGCGCGAGATGCTGCGGCTGGCGTCGCACTCCAACATGAACGTGATCATTCTCACTCATCACGATGGTTTCGATGTCGATCCGTATGCGAATACCGTCACCTTCAAGAATCTGTTCGACACGATGACGCGGGAGCTGCAAGGCGTGAAGCGCTGGTGGTGGTATTGGGGCCACGTCCACGCCGGCGTCGCGTATCAGTCGATTACGAGTAATCAGTCAACGGTGTATCCGCGCTGTATCGGGCACGGCGGTATCCCGTGGGAACCGTTTCCCGATCTCAAATCGATCCATCTCAATGACCAGCGCGTGAATGTCGAATGGGCGGAGGTCAGGACCGTCACCGATAGCAAGGGGAATCAGCGGGCGCTCAACGGCTATTTGATGGTCACGCTCGACGGCGAAAATATTACGGAGAAGCTCTACGACGAGAACGACGACGCGACCGGTTGGACGCCGCATTACTAGGTTCACGGCCGGGCCGTTTTGCCTGGCCGGCGATTAGAGAATAACCCTGCACCGATATCATTCGTTGTTCTGGGCGCGGCCGCATGTTCGTCATTCTGAGCGCAGCGAAGAATTCTGATCTTCATATCCTCCAATTCCGGAACCCATTCGCTGCACTCAGGGTGACAGCGGTGCGGCGTAGAATATTAGCTGACTACAGATCGGCGACGCGGGGCATCACCTTGGTCCAGAACTGTTCGAGAATCTTCATGTTACGATCGTGTGGAATCAGCCCGTTGTACATCCAGGCGAATAGCCACTTCACCGGCAGCCGCTTGAGCAATTTCTCCAATTGACGGGTTACGGTATCGACCGATCCGACCAGCGCCAGACTGTTATCGAAGAGGTCGGGCGTCGCGCCGGTTTTCGGATCGTCCATCGCCTTGGCGAAGCCGAACGGCGCGAACCATTCGTGACCGACGAAGTAGCCGCTCTGCTTCCATAGCGCGCGCGCCTCTTCATCGGTATCGGCGATGATGACGTCGCGCAGCACGCCCATCCCCTCGCCCACCGGCTTGCCCGAGACCTCGGCGTAAAGGTCCGCCAACTGCCGCTCGTAGGTCGGGAACAGCGGCGGGATGACCGCGGTGACGCCCTCTTGCGCGCACCAGCGGATGCTTCGCTCCGAGGACGCGAAGGGCTGGAAAATCGGCGGATGCGGCTTTTGCACCGGCTTCGGCACCACGCTGACCGACTTTACGATGCCGTCCTCGACGCCCTTGCCCCATTTCTGCGTGGCCTCGATCGGCCACGGCGTCGCGCCCGGCGGCACGCGCCAGTACTTGCCCTGATAGCTCAGCGAATCCTGGGTCCAGGCCTGCTTGATGATGCGATAGCATTCTTCGAAGGCTGCGCGGTTGGCGTCGTCGATCGCGTCATGCTGATGCGGGTGGGCACCGTGAATGCCGTGGGTCTGCTGCGCCATGATATCGACCCATCGGCGCTGATAGCCGCGCGCGAAGCCCGCGTTGGCGCGTCCGCCGGTCATGTGATCGAGCATCGCGATGTCTTCAGCCACGCGAATTGGGTTATTCGCCGGCAGCACCACGCCCAACTGTCCGACGCGCAGTCTCTTGGTCTGCATCCCGATGTACAGGTCGAGCAGCACGGGATTGTTCGAGACCTCGAAACCCTCGACGTGAAAATGGTGCTCGGTGAAGCTGATCGAGTCATAGCCGAGGACGTCGGCGAGCTTGGCCTGCTCGCTGACCTCGTGCAGCATTTGGTCGTAAACCTCACCGCGCAGGCCGACCATGCCTTGTTCGATCTGGCTGCGATCGCCAATTCCGGGCAGATAAAAAAGCGATACCTTCATCCGAGCTACCTCTGCGTGAAATCCGTCGATGCTTGACCGCGCCGGGGTCGCGACTTTAGCGGGCCGCGAGTAATGGAGCGATCGTATAAATGTAGGACAGGGTCGGCGGCGCGGCAAGGAGACCTGCGCCACGTGCGACGATTATGGCCGGCGCGTCGCTGCTGACTTTGCGCGACGGACAGCGAACTGTTAACGGGCAATGCTGAACCTGAAGTGATAAAGACCTTACACGCGCTATGCGCATCGGAGGAAATCATGCTCAAGGAATTCAAGGAATTCGCCCTGCGCGGCAATGTCGTCGATATGGCGGTCGGCATTATCATCGGCGGCGCCTTCGGCAAAATTGTCACTTCGCTGGTCAACGACGTGATCATGCCGCCGATCGGACTGCTGCTGGGCGGGGTCAACTTCAACGATTTGTTTCTCAGTCTCAACGGAAAGTCCTACGCCACCATGGCGGCGGCTAAAGCGGCCAGCGCCCCGACCCTCAACTACGGGATGTTCCTGAACAACATCCTGGATTTTCTGATCGTGGCTTTCACGATGTTCATCATGATTCGCCAGTTCAACAAGCTGATGCCACCGGTGGTGGTGCCGGTAACGACGCGCGAATGTCCGTTCTGCGCGACCGAGATACCGCTGAAGGCGACGCGCTGCGCCCATTGCACGTCGGAAATCACGGCAGCCGCGGCCTGAGCGGCTGGGGCCTCGTCCCGCAAAGTTGCGGGATGACTCAGAACGGGATTGAACAGAAGGACGACGAATGCGCTGGCGCCGCATCGTGCGATACCGGCGCGAAGAGATCAACGCGACTGGTCGCGCGGTCTGTTTTGCGGCACGGCGCCAAACGGAGTCACCCTGAAGTCGGCGCTCTCGATTAAACCGGGCCGCCGCAAGGCCCAGAAGAATGCTACCACCCAGCCGGCAATCGTCCATCCAAAGAACAGGTTCATGATGAAGATGCTATTGAAATTGGGATGGTGACCGTTGATGGCAGCGGCGGTCGGCAGGAAGTAAATGAAGATGATCAGGAGCGGGATCATCGCGAGGTACAGGGTATCGATCCAGGTTCCGTGCTCGGACATGGGCACGGTGGAGAGGCTGCACAGGAACGCAAAGCCGACGATAAAGGCCCACAGCTTGTGTTCAGGAGCGAGACCGAGCAGGCGACCTGACCAGGCGGCGAGTCCACCCGCGATGATCAGCGATACGCCGATCGAGATTGCGAGGGTGGAGAGCCATTCAATAAAGGCGGGATCGTTAAAACTGCTCATACTTAGCCCTCACCCAACCCGGTTACTTAACATTTCTGAACTAGCGCCAATGATAACCTTAGTCAATTCAGCAATCCATGATCACTCGTAGCCTAACAGAAGCAAACTGTCCACCACGCTACGATCTTTTTTCCCCAAGTAGGGGTGACGAGTCATTGGACTTCACAAGAAGGTGCAATAACCTTAAAGAATCCGCGATCATCCGCCTGTTTGAACGGTTTTGTTATAATGGAAATTAACTCAGAGACTTCCGTGAACCTTGGCGTCCAGCAGCATATTGCCCACGAACGTTCGTTGGAGGGCGGGATGCGCCGGGCGGCGGATATCGTCGCCCTCATCTATATCGGCGTAATCGCGACCGTAGCGAGCGTGACCGGCGCTTTCTATGTGATGTTCCCCGAACTCGGCGCACTCTCGTGGGACGTGATGGAGCAGCCGAACGGACGCTGGGCAAGCTCCCCGGTGCTGCTGGCGCTGACGCCCGCGCTGACCGGCGTGCTGGGCACGCTGGTGACCCGTACGATCGCCTACGGCTTTGTGTCGGTGCTGCTGACGGTGGTGGCGTGCATCGGGGTGATCAGGGCGTTGCGATCACCCGTCGCGCCGGCGATTTCCGCGGGCCTTCTGCCGCTGGTGCTCGGCGTGACCAGCTGGTGGTACCCACCTGGGATACTCTTCGGCTCGAGTCTGCTGGCGGTGATCTCCATACCGTGGAGACGGTACGCGGTGTCGTCAACGGTCATCCGCCCCGACGATAGCGAGTGCGTCGATTCGACTTCGGCCGCGATGCCCGTGAACGGCGGTACTCAGCCTGTCGAGGCTCCGCCGGGAAGCGCAAGGCGCCCGCTGCTCCCCCTGCTGATCTTCGTCGCGCTCGCGGTCGCGGCGGTGAAACTCACCGGAATGCGCTTCATCCTCTTCCCGCCCTTGGTGGTAATCCTGTACGAGATGTTTTCCTTTCCCGATCATTGTCCGTGGGTCGGACGGCCGGTGAGCTTGCCGGTGGCGTGCTTTCTGACCGCGGCCGGCGGTTATTTCTTCCGTGCACACCTGGCCTCAGCGCCGCTCGCCGCGATGTGCAGTATGGGCTGGGGTATCGCGGTATTGCGCGTCCTCGACTTCCATGTACCGCCGACGTTGGCGGTCGCGTTGCTGCCAATGGTGATGACGAATCCGACCCTCGGCTATCCGATTGCGGTCGGCTTGGGGACCACGCTCGCATCGACCTGGTTTGTGCTCTTCGAGAAATGGACCGGCGCGCGGCGGGACGCGCGGGCAGTTGGAGCGCCGACGACAACTGCGACAGCGACCCTCGAAAGCGCCGATTGAATGTCCGCTGGCGGACGGAGACCGTGCGCCATGCGTACGCCGGCAGACACCTCGGACACGTGGCTCCATACGCCACAGCGGTAGTCTCGCGCGATGACTCCATACGCCACAGTGCGAGACTACCGATCAGAGGTGCTAAGCTCTCGAACGGCATCCCGATATCGTTCAGTCTGGCGCCAAGTTATCCGGCATCATGGAAAATATATCGTCAAATGCGTCGATTTCGGAAAATATGAAAAATCACCGCTGCGCCCGTTCCAAGTTTCTATAGGCTGATTTCCTGCAATATTCTGGAATTTGGACGTCTTTTAGGTGTCGCAAGGCATCAGGCATACGTCTTGCTCCTTTCTTTCGTGAGATGAATCAGAGGATCACAACCATCGTGATTCGGCTGTCGTTGGCATTTTCAATAATGCTGGCCGGCACCTCGATCGCGACCGCCGGGATTGCGGGCACTGGTAGTTCGCCTGGCGGCAAAACGGCGGGGAGCGGGGCGACCGGCGTTCAATCGTCCGATCAGGTCTGCGACCCTACGGCGGACTATTTCCTCGGGATGGAAGACTACGGCGAGGCGATCGCGACGCATCGGCGGGTGCTGGCCGCGCGTCCGGCAGACGCCTTGGCGCATTATCATCTCGGCTTCGCTTACGGTATGACCGGTGACCGACAACGGGAAATCGGCGAGTACCGCAAAGCGGCGGCGTTGGGTCTGCGGCAGTGGGACTTCTACTTGAACCTCGGACGCGCGCTGCTGGAAGGCGGAGACCTGACGGGGGCGGCCGGCGCCCTGAAGACGGCGGTGGCGCTTGCGCCGGAGCGTCCCGAAGGTCATTTCAACCTGGGACTCGCTTACGAACGGAGCGGGATGTTGGTGGCGGCGCTCGACGAGCTACAGACTTCCTTGCGGCTGGATCCGCGACAGCCCGACGCCCGCAACATGGTGGGACTGATTTATGCGGAAGAACACGATTACCCACATGCTCGTGAAATTTGGATCGAGCTTGCTCGTACCGAACCCGATTTTGAGCCAGCCCGGCTTAATCTGGCGATCCTGGATGGCGGGGCGCAAGCGGCCAGAGAGCATTCGCCAACCGACCGCAATACTATGCGCGCCGCGTTCGCTTTCGACCCCAACTGAGAAAGCCGCGGAATCGATCGCGGCCTGAAGACGCGAGAGGGCGGCGCAGCCAACGCCGCCGGGACGTCTCAAGCGAGGGCCGGTTTACGCGCAACGACCAGCATTCGCGCATCGAAGATTTTCCACAACACCAGCAGCTTCAATAGAGCGGGACTATCCACGGCGCGCGCCGCAATCCGCCTTTGAAGTAAAGGGCGGGACGCTCCGGTTCACACGCCAAATCAGCCGGCGACGACCTTCGCTCGCCGATTTCACGCGCCGTCGCGGGACTTCGCAACGCTCGCGTTTCGTGCAAATGTTGGGGCGCGCGCGAGTTACGCCAAGGAGATTCGTCGATGCCGTACGCCGAAGGCCGCACCTACAACGACGCCGATAGCCATATCATGGAAACCCGCGACTGGCTCGCGAACTATATCGATCCGCGGCTGCGCGATCGGCTGCCGCCGCCGGACTTCGCGTCCACCGGGGTGATGGCCGACGCGATCGGCAAGACGCGCGACGCGGCGCATTGGGCGTCGGTCAATCTCGAAGCGAACCTGATGAATCTCAAGGGCTGGGACGCGTATGGCGCAAGCGATCCATCGGAACGCACACGTGCCCTCGATATGCTCGGCTTCGATTGTCAATTGGTGTTCGCATCGATCGCGCCGGGACAATTCTGGGGCTCGTTTGCGCAGCGCGAACGGGACGCGGAGATGCTGTACGGCGGGGCGCGGGCGCTCAATCGCGCGATGGCCGACTTCTGCGCGCACGATCGGCGCCTGCTGCCGGTGGGGTTCGTGCCGCTCGACGTGCCCGAACTCGCCGAACGCGAGATCGACGAAGCGGTGCGCCTCGGGTGTCGCACGGTATGGATTCCGGCGGCGGCCGCCGGCGACAAGTCGCCGACGCATCCGGCGCTCGACGGGGTGTGGGCGCGGCTGCAGGAAGCGAACATGCCGTTCATGCTCCATATCGGCGCGGGACGCATCCCGATCGAGCCCGGCTATCGCAACAACGGTCTCAAGTCGCGCGACTTCCTGGGCGGAGGCGAAAACGTCCGTGCGCGGGAATTCATGCAGATGCATGCGCCCTCGGAGATTTTCCTGACGGCGATGGTGCTCGATGGCACGCTCGATAAATTTCCGCGACTACGCGGTGGTTGTATCGAGCAGGGCGCCATGTGGGTGATCCCGTGGCTGAAACGGCTCGACGCGGCGCAGGATTCCTTCGTGCGCACGGAACCGGCGCTGGCGTTGCCGATGCGGGCGTCCGAGTATGCGCGCCGGCAGTTGCGCTTCACGCCTTTTCCGACCGAGCCGGTGGGTTGGATGATCGAGCAGGCGGGCGCCGGCCTCTTTCTATTTTCGTCGGACTATCCGCACATCGAAGGCGGGCGCAATCCGCTCAAGCGCTTCGAATCGACGATGCGCGAGACTGGCGAGGACGCTAAGGATCGCTTCTACGCGCGCAACTTCGCGGAGTTGATGGGCTAGCGAGGACGCGCGCGGTTCCCGGCCCGTGCGCGATGAACGACATGTGAATCGCGCCGCCACCGGCGCCGGGTGGGCATGCGCCGATCGGGGCGGACCGCCTTGAAGCAGCCGCGCTTTCGATCGTCGCCGCACGCTTCGAACTCAATGCGAATTGTGGACTACTTTACTGAGTAGTCATTCCACTCGACGGATTGCGTCGCCTTCCGATACTCGCGCGTATCGCCACTCCAGTTCTGAGTAATGCGCCCATCCGCGGTCTTGTACCAACTATTGCACTTTGGATCGGCCCAGGTGGTTTTAGCCAATCGATCCTGCAGGTCGCGATTGAAACGGTCCTGCGCAGCCCTGGTGACTTCGATCGCTGAAAGCCCGCGCGATTGCATCGCCTTCAGGCATTGGACTACGTATTCCGCCTGCCGCTCGATCATGAAGGTAATAGTATTGTGGCCAAGGTTGGTGTTCGGACCATAGATCAGAAACAGATTTGGGAAATTCGCCACGGTAATGCCGAGGTAAGCCTCCGGTCCATTTTTCCAGGCGTCACTCAGTTTGAGACCATTGCGTCCGGTGATGTCCACCTGGATATGCCATTCGGTGGTCTCGAAGCCGGTAGCGTAAACCAGTACATCGGCTTGGTGGGTGACGCCGTCACTGGTGACGACGCCGTCGGGCACGATTCGATCGATGCCCGCGGTAACCAGTGAGACATTTTCGCGGGTCAGGGCCGGATAGTAGTCATCCGCAAACAGCACCCGTTTGCATCCGATTGGGTAGTCCGGGGTGAGCCGGCGACGCAGTTCCGGATCCGACACCTGCATCTGCAGGTGTGCGAGCGCCTGTTCCGTATAAAATGTGCGGCCCGCTTCGGTGTATTGAAACGCCTGCCAGAAGAGCGCGTCGGACTGGAGGTAGAGATGCTCACGTTCGATTGCGCTGACTTCCGGCGAGGTCGCGAGCAGACGACGCTCCGCCTCGGTCACTTCCCGATCGAGACGCGGTAAGATCCAGTTGGCGGAGCGCTGAAACACGGTCAGGTGCGATGCGATCTTGGCGACTTCGGGGATCAACTGAATCGCGCTGGCCGCCGATCCGATCACCCCTACCCGTTTGCCTTCGAGCGCGACCTGATGATTCCACTGGGCCGAATGAAACGACGGACCGGCGAAAGTCTCCCGTCCCGAAATCTTAGGGAGCTGCGGACGGTTGAGTTGCCCGAGCGCCATCACCAGGACGGCCGCCTCCCGGGTCTCGCCCGTGGTGGTCCTAATCTTCCAGAGCGAGCGAGCGTCATCCCAGACGGCGGCGGCACCGCCCTGCCCCAGCCGCAGATGCGGCCGCAGCCCCGCCAAGTCGGCTAGATCTTCGGTGTAGCGCTGAACCTCGGCGGCGCGCGGAAACAGATGGCTCCAGTTGAGCGTGCGCGCGAATGAGAATTGATATACCGCGACGGGCGTATCGCAGGCACATCCCGGATAGGTATTTTCACGCCAGGTACCGCCGACTTTAGCGGCCTTTTCCAGGATGACGAAATCCTGAAAATCTGCTTTCTTGAGTTGCGCACCAACGCAGAGGCCGCCAAGCCCGGCGCCAATCACGACCGCGGACGGAACTGTACTCATAGGTAGCTCATCAATACTGCGGAATTTTATTTTGCGATCCAGCGTGCTCAATCATCACACCTAATCGATTTAAACAAAAGGCGTACTCGCCGGAAGTTTGGCTATGATCAGGAAAATATAAGGCAAATCGCCGCAAAAACTCGCGGATATGTGGACCCACATAGTCCGTTATCCTGCGCCAGCAGGCGTAGCAATATCAGCACGGTAAGCGATCGATGGTTCGTCCCGTTCCCGGCGTGCCGATTCGGCGGAGGTCAACGGCGCCGGCACCGGCGACCGAAACCATGAACCTTGCGGCTGGAAGCGGCACGGCCTATACGAGAGTTGCAATCGGAGACTCCAAGCGGAAATCCATCCCTGAGGAATGACAGCATGAAATTCGGTGTTCTTTATATCCCCGACTACTATCCCGACCTGCATAAGTCGGCGAGCCATTACTACGGCGAGATGATGGAGCAGATCGAATATGAAGAGGAGCTGGGTTTCGACGGCGTGTTCTTCGCGGAACACTATGTCGGCGGATATGCGTTTCCCTCGCCGCCGGTGTTTGCCGCCGCGGTCGCACAGCGGACCAAGCGCATCCGCCTCGGCACGGGGGTGACGCTGCTGCCGCTCAGCAATCCGATTCGGCTCGCCGAGGAGTACGCGATGGTCGATGTGCTGAGCAACGGCCGACTCGATCTCGGGATCGGACGCGGCGTGCTGAAGGCGGAGTATGAGCTGTTCGAGATCGACGAAGCTGAGAGTCACGGGCGCTTCCACGAATCGGTCGAGATCATCCAGCAGGCCTGGACTCAGGAGAGCGTCACCTACGACGGCAAGTACTACAAGATTCGCGAGATTGCCGCGTTACCCAAACCGGTGCAACAGCCGCACCCGCCAATCTGGAGCGCGTGCGCGGTCACTCCGGAAAGTTTCACCTGGGCGGGTCAGAAGGGTTTCAATCCGATGACCGTGCCGTTCGCGTATCACAAGCATGAGGATTTGCAGGCGAAGCTCGCGCTCTATTGGTCGGCGTTGAAGGCGGCAGGACACGATCCGAAGACTCGCGACATCCTCGGCGTCTATCATTTATATGTCGCGGATTCCGATCAGGAAGCTCATGCGTTCGCGGGCAAGCACTTCGGACAGTATTGGAAATTCTTCGGCTCGCTCGACAACAAGGCGTTCAAGTCAGCGGACTACCAGGAGTACAAGGGCGGCCTCTCGAAGCTCTTTGGCAACGCCACTTACGAGGACCTGGACAAGGCCGATTGCATGATTTTCGGCACGCCCGAGCGCTGTATCCAAAGACTCAAGCGGGCGGAGAAAGATTACGGCCTGACGTATTCAACCTTCGAGGTCAACTTCGGTGGACTGCCGCACAAGGAGGCGATGAAGTCGCTGGAGAAGTTCGCGAAATACGTGATGCCTCACTTCAAGTAGATTTGGCGGGCGGGAAGGGTGGCGCGCCCTGAGGGATTTGAACCCCCGACCCTCAGATCCGTAGTCTGATGCTCTAATCCGCTGAGCTAAGGGCGCGCGGTGGAATCTTCCATTCTCCATATTGCGCGCGCCGCCGCAAGACGCGAGCGGCGCCACACGACCAAAGATCATCGCTCAGGCGGCGTCGGCACGGCGACCGGCAGCCATACGGTAACGGTCGTGCCCTCGCGCAACCGGCTTTCGATTTTCAGGCTGCCCTGATGAAGCTGCAAAATGTGCTTGACGATCGCCAGTCCAAGACCGGTGCCCCCAAGCTCGCGCGAGCGCGCCCGATCGACGCGATAAAAGCGCTCCGTCAGGCGTGGAATGTCGGCGGCGGGAATCCCCTCGCCGGTGTCCGCCACGACGAACTCGACGCCGGCGCGGCTCTCTGCCGCCGCCCCGCTGGCACCGGGCGTTTCGGCCGCACGCACCTCGAGTTTCACGGTGCCCCCACGCGGCGTGTACTTGAGCGCGTTGTCGAGCAGATTGACCATCACCTGCGTCATGCGATCGTGATCGCCCGCGACCGGCGGCAAATCGGCCGCCGCGTTGATCGCGAGTTCGATGCCGCCGCGGCGCGC
Organism: Deltaproteobacteria bacterium; assembly: GCA_021780755.1. GTDB lineage: Bacteria > Desulfobacterota > Binatia > Binatales > Binataceae > JADMIL01. Next base: position 108,919 of record JAJXYF010000020.1, read on the forward strand.
CGGTTCCCGCATCAGCTCGGCCGCCTCTTCGGCCACGCGCCGTGGGTCGAGCGCCTCGAACTTGAGCGGGCTCAGCCCGCGTTCGAGGTCCGAGAGCGAGACCAGGTCGTCGATCAGGCGCGCGAGGCGGCGCGATTGGCGTTCGATGATCGAGATGAAGCGGCGTTCGGTCGCGCGATCGTCCACGCCCTGGCTGAGGGTCTCGGCGTAGCCACAAATCGCCGCGAGCGGGGTGCGCAGCTCGTGGGTCAGGTTGGCGACGAAATCGGCGCGTGCGGTCTCGTAGGCCTTGAGCCGTGTGATGTCATGAAACACGAGCACGCGCGCGGCCGCGGCCCGGTCGATGCGGCGGATCGGCGCGGCGCTGACTTGGAGATGGCGCGGAGCGGGATTCTGAATCGCCAACTCGCCGGTGATCACTTCGCCGCTGCCGGAGGCGGTCGCGCGGCCGACGAATTCCTGCAGGCGCGGATCGCGGCAGAGTTCGACGAAATCGCGGCCGGCGTAATTGATATCGGCGGCGAGGCCGAAGACCTGGCGCGCCGCCCCGTTCATCATCACGACCTCGCCGCGCACGCCGGTAACCACGACGGCCTCGATCATGCCGCGCAGGATCGCCTCGAATTCCTCGCGTTGCTGATCGAGCGACTCGATGGAAGTGACGACGGCGTCGGCAGCGTCGAGCAGGCGGCGTTCCGCACGGTTCATGGCATCGCGTTCGTCGGGCAGCAGATGCGAGGGAAGCTCGCGGCGGTGCAGCGCTTCGGCCATCGCGTCGAGCCGCTCGGCGTGGCGGGTCAGGGTGCGGTTGAGGGCGGCGGCCGCGATCGTACCGGCAACCGCGCCCGCGGCGACGCCGAGCGCGATCCATCCGGGGGCGACGGCCCGCTCGATACCCAGAATCGCGAGGACGATCGCGGCCGGCGCGAGGCTCAGCGCGACAATCGCGGCCAGACGCAGGAAGAGTGGCCTACCCAAGTGCCTCGGGGTTGAAGCGATAGCCGACGCTGCGGACGGTCAGGATAAGCTCCGGGTTGGCGTCGTCGCGCTCGATTTGCTGGCGCAGGCGGCGGACATGAACGTCAACCGTGCGCGGTTCGACGAAGGTATCGCGGCCCCATACCAGGTCGAGCAATTGCTCGCGGCTGTACACGCGCATCGGATGCTGCACGAAGAATCGCAACAGCTCGAATTCGCGCAGCGCCAGTTCGCGCGGCTGGCCGTCAACGAAAACTTCATAGGTGCTGAAATCGATCTTGAGACGGCCCCGATCGTAGTTGCCGGGTGCGGCCGGCTCGTTGGCCGGATTGGCGCGGCGCAACAGCGCCTTGACCCGCGCCACGACCTCACGCGGGCTGAACGGCTTGACCACGTAATCATCGGCACCCATCTCGAGCCCGAGGATGCGATCGACCTCGGCGCCCTTGGCCGTTACCACCAGGATCGGCAGCTTGGTAGTGTCGGGATTCGAGCGCATCCGCCGGCACAACTCGAGCCCCGACATCTGCGGCAACATCAGGTCGAGTACCAGCAGGTCGGGCACGCGCCGCGCGATGCGGTCCAGCGCCTCGGCACCATCGCCGGCCTCTTCGACCGCGAAGCCCTCCTGCGCCAGGTTGTAGCGCAGCAGCTCGCGAATGTCGGCCTCGTCCTCGACTACCAGGATCTTGTAGCGGATGCGTTCGCGCTGGAGTGCGGCCGCTGGCGTGCTCATGCTTTTTTCTTTTCCATGTGCCGAATCGTCCGCCCCTTGACCATGTACACGACCATCTCGGCGATGTTGGTCGCATGGTCGGCAATCCGTTCGAGATATTTCGAGACGAAAAGGATTCGCGTCGCGCGCGGAATGGTCTGCGGATCCTCGGCCATGTAGCTCAGCAGCTCGCGGTAAATCTGGTAGTTGAGCTGATCGACCTCGTCGTCGCGATCGATTACCTCTTCGGCCAGCGTGGTGTCGTCGCGCATGAAGGCGTCGAGGCTGTCCTTGACCATGGTCTGCGCGATCTCGGCCATCCGCGGGATGTCGATGTACGGTTTGAGCTGCGGCTCCTGGTTCAATTCGATCGCGCGCTCGCAGATGTTGACCGCGTTATCGCCGATGCGCTCGAGGTCGGTGGTAATTTTGAGGCCGGTGGTGATGAAGCGCAGGTCACTCGCCGCCGGTTGGTGCAGCGCGAGCAGTCGGATGCAGCGCTCGTCCATCTCGGTATCCATGCGATTTACTTCAACGTCGCGCTCGATGGTTTCGCGGGCCTGCCCGGTGTTGCGATTAACCAGTGAATCGATGGCTTCCGCGATCTGACGCTCGGCCAGCCCACCCATCTTGAGCAGCCCCGCCCGCAGGCCGCGCAACTCTTCTTCGTACTGGCGATTCGTATGCTGCGGCTGTGAGTTTTCCATTTCCGCCTCCCCGGGAACTAACCGAAGCGCCCGGTAATATAATCTTCGGTCTCACGCTTGGTCGGATTCGTGAAGATCTGCTTGGTCTCCCCGAATTCGATCAGGTCACCGGCATACATGAAGGCGGTGAAATCCGAGCAGCGCGCCGCCTGCTGCATGTTGTGCGTCACAATTATAATCGTGTAGGTCGCCTTGAGTTCGAGCAACAGTTCCTCGATGCGCGCGGTCGAGATCGGATCGAGCGCCGAACACGGCTCGTCCATCAATAGCACTTCGGGCTCGACCGCGAGCGCGCGCGCCACGCACAGGCGCTGCTGCTGCCCACCCGAAAGGCTCGCCCCGGGCCGTCCGAGCCGGTCCTTGACCTCCTCCCACAGCGCCGCGCGCCGAAGGCTCTGCTCGACCAGCCGGTCGCGGTCGGCGCGCGCCAGCGCGATCCCGTTGAGCTTCAAGCCGGCGGCGACGTTGTCCTCGATCGACATGGTCGGGAAGGGCGTCGGCTTCTGGAAGACCATCCCGATGCGCCGCCGCACCTGCACCGGATCAACCGCTGGCGCGTAGATATTTTCGCCGTCGAGAATTACGTCGCCAGTGCAACTCGCGCCCGGCACCACCTCGTGCATCCGGTTGATGCAGCGCACCAGCGTTGACTTGCCACAGCCGGACGGTCCGATGATTGCGGTGACGCGGTTCTCCGCGAAATTGAGGCTCACGTCGTGCAGCGCTTCGACCTTGTTGAAGGAAGCCCGCAGGTGTCGAACGATTACCTTGTCCGGCATAGATTATCTTGACTGGGTCACCTTGCGACCCGTGCCGTTCCCCGTGTCACCCATCTTACTCCGAGTTCCATCGCTAGTACGATCGCCGTAAGCACCAGCGCCCCCGCCCAGGCCTGCCGCTGCCAATCGGCGAACGGCGAGATGGCGTAGGTATAGACCTGCACCGTAAGCGACGAGATCGGCTGGAACAGCGAGGTTGACCAGAAGCGGTTGCCGAAGGCGGTGAACAGCAGCGGCGCGGTCTCGCCGGCGACACGGGCGACCGCCAGGATCACGCCGGTCGCGATGCCGCTGATGGCAGTGCGCACCACCACCGAGGTCGTCGTGCGCCAGCGCGGCACGCCGAGCGCGAGCGCCGCCTCGCGCAGTTCGTGCGGCACCAGCAGGATCATCTCCTCGGCGGTGCGCGTGACCAGCGGGATCATGATGATCGCGAGCGCGATCGATCCCGACAGCGTCGAGAAGCCATAGAACGGCTTCACGAAGATCGCGTACACGAAAATCCCGATCACAATCGACGGGATCCCCATCATCACGTCGGCCGCGAAGCGAATCGCCTGGGCCAACTGGCTGCCGCGGTTCTCGGCCAGGTAGATGCCGGCGCCGACTCCGATCGGCACGCCGATCAAAGTCGCGATTCCGACCAGCTCGAAGGTCCCGATGATCGCGTTGGCCATCCCGCCGCCGCCCTGCCCGACCGGCGTCGGCATCTTGGTGAAGAAGTCCCAGCTGATACTCGCCGCGCCCTTGCTAAGCAGATAGCCCAGCACCAGGAAGAGCGGAATCAGCGCCACGATGGTCGCCGCGACCGTCAGGCCCACCATGATCTTGCTCTTCAGATTGCGGTAAAGATTGTGCCGTTGCTGCGCCGGATTCAGGAGCATCACTTGCCCTTGGAAAAGCGGCGCTGGGTGCTGCTGTAAACCAGCGTCCGCGCCGCGACATTGAGAATCAGGCCAAGCACCAGTAGGACCAGCCCCAATTCGACCAGCGCCGCCAGGTTCAGGTCGGAGGTCGCTTCGACGAATTCATTGGCGATCACGCTGGCCAGGGTGGACGAGGGCATAAAGACCGACGCCGAAATCTCCGGCCGGTTACCAATTACCATCGCGACCGCGATAGTCTCGCCGAGGGCGCGTCCAAGTCCGAGGATCACGGCGCCAATGACACCCGAGACGCCGAACGGCAGCACCGCCATCCGCACCATTTCCCATTTGGTCGCGCCGAGCGCATAGGCGGCCTCGCGCTGAGTCTGTGGCACCACGCGGAACACATCGGTACACACCGCCGAGATGTAAGGCAGCACCATGATCGCCAGCACCACGGCGGCGCTCAGCATGCTGACGGAGATTTGCGGTCCCTGGAAAAATGGGAGGAAGCCCAGGTATTTCGCCAATAGCGGATCGACGTGGTCGCGCAGCCATGGCCCCATGATGAAGATGCCCCACAGGCCGTACACCACGCTCGGAATCGCGGCGAGCAATTCGACCAGGAATCCCAGCTTGTGACTGAGCCAGGTCGGCACCATCTCGCTCAAACAAAGCGCTACTCCCAGTGCGAGCGGCACCGCAATCAGCAGCGCCAGCAGCGACGAGACCACCGTCCCGTAGATGAAGGGCAGCGCGCCGTACTGATCGTTCGTCGGATCCCAATCGGTGCTGACCAGGAAGTGCAGCCCGAAGGTCTTGATCGACGGCATCGCGTTAATGACCAGATCGAGCGTCACGCCAAAGAGCAGCGCCAATATCACCAGCGCGAGCGCCAGCGTCGTCAGATTGAAGACCCGGTCGCCAATCGCGCGCACGCCGAAACCGCGGGCCCGCCGCACGCGGGTCTGCGTCGCCGCGACTTGTTCAGTCACAGTATCTGCCAATTCTGCCAAGTGAGGTCCGTCTTTCCGGCTGGACGTTGCCCGATCGATTGCCACCGCCACCACCACAACACATTTCTCAGCCAGAGTAACGACGGAATGTTACGGGAGTGTTACATGAGCGGAAAATGCGGGTTAACCAGCACCGGCGTAATTCATCGTAATGCGACCATTATCGTGCACATTCACGCCAAGCTGATTCGATCGGCGCCACCCATGTAGGGTCGCAGCGCCTCGGGAATCACGATGCTGCCGTCAGCCTGTTGATAATTCTCCATCACCGCGATCAGCGTGCGCGGCAACCCCAGGCCCGAACCGTTGAGCGCGTGCAGGAATTCGGTTTTGCCGCCTTTTTGCGGACGATAGCGGATATTGGCGCGGCGCATCTGGAAGTCGGTGCAGTTCGAGCACGAGCTGACTTCCAGCCATTCGCCGAGGCCCGGCGCCCACATCTCGATATCGTAGGTCGCGGCGCTCGCGAAACTGATGTCGGCGGTGCAGAGCTGGACTACTCGAAACGGGATCTCGAGCCGGCGGCAGATTTCGCACGCGTTCTCGACCAGCGATTGCAGTTCATCGTCGGAGGTCTCGGGCCGCACCAACTTGACCATCTCGACCTTGTCGAATTGGTGACCGCGCTTGATGCCGCGGACGTCGCGGCCCGCCGACATCTTCTCGCGGCGAAAACATGGGGTGTACGCCGTCAGGTAGATCGGCAGGCGCCCGGTCTCGATAATCTCGTCGCGATACATGCTGGTCAGCGGCAACTCGGCGGTCGGGATAAACCAGTAATCCTCCTCGGCGTCGTGATACATGGTGTCGGCGTTTTTCGGCAGATGGCCGGTGCTGGTCGCAGTGGCGGTATTCACCATCAGGGGCGGCGCGATTTCGAGATAGCCTTGCTCGCGCGTTTTCAGATCGAGCATGAACGCGATCAGCGCACGCTCGAGGCGCGCGCCGAGTCCCGCCAGCACATAGAAGCGCGTGCCGGACAGCTTCACTCCACGCTCGAAGTCGATGATGCCGAGCTTCTCGCCCAGATCCCAATGAGGCGCCGGCTTGAAGTCGAACTTGCGCGGTTCGCCCTCGCTGCGCACGATTACGTTGTCGGCCTCGCCATTGCCAACCGGCACATAGGGGCGTGGAATATTGCGGATACCGAGCATCAGGTCGTTGAAGCGCAGTTCGATTTCGGCGAGCTGCTGCTCACCGGCCGTAATCTGATCGCCGAGCGCGCGCATCTCGGCGCGCCGGGACTCGCGCTCCTCCGGCGCCATGCGGCCGAGTTCCTTCGATTCGCGCGTGCGCCGCGCCCGCAACTCGTCGAGTTCACGTTGCAGGCGCCGCCGCTCGGCGTCGCATTCGACGACTCGATCGATCTCGGCCGCAGCGACGCCGGCCTTGCCGAGTTCGGTCTTGACGAGAGCGGTCTGTTCGCGGATGAGTCTGATATCGAGCATATTGCTTCAGAAAGCGTCCTTCATTCCTCAGAATGGATCGCCCAAAAGTCCCAGCGATAGTTTAAGCCGGCGCGCGCGTCCGAGCGGCGCTATTCTACACGCACGCCCAACCGCGCCGCGACCCCACGGAGAGCAAGGAACCAATCGGGTCTGGGCGGTTTGCGGCGTAGCGCCGAAGAATACCGCCGCCACTGAATCAGAATGCGTCGCGCAATAGTTCGAGGCGGCAGGCGCGCCCGGCGCCGACTATCGCGACGACGTCGAAACGCGCCGGACGCTCGGCGGCGTGAACACGCCGCAGGTAGATTGCGGCCGCGCGATGGATTCGCGCGGCCTTGCGCGCATCGACGGCTTCAGCCGGGGCGCCGAACGCGGCGCTGCTGCGGGTCTTGACCTCGACAAAGACGAAGGTGCCGCGATCGGCCGCCACCAGATCGATCTCGGCGCCGGCAGCGCGAAAATTCCGCTCCAGTATGCGATAGCCACAGCGCCGCAGATGGCGCGCGGCGATCTGCTCGCCGCGCCTTCCGAGCGGCAGGCGCCGGCGCCACGGCAACTCCTCGTACCAGCGATCGAAGTAGTCGCCGACGCTCACCCACCGGTGTCGTAATCGCGCGGCTAACGTTGCCGCCATCGTCGCCCCTGCCCTCCTCCGGGTCTCATTATATGCACAGCCGGTAGCGCCACGGGCGAACCCGCGAGCGCGCGTGAAATAGTCCGCGACGGTCCCTTTGACATCCTACCCAGTCGTTGTTATCTGACGATTATGCGCAACAGTCCATCAAAGAGACAAATTCTGACAGCCGTTCAGTCTAAAAGATGGATAAAGAAACTCTCAAAAGCGGATATTGACGCGAAAAAGAGGGCATCATGATACGACGTTCCCACAGCGACAAGATCGATGGATCCCTGCCCGCAGCGGTTGAATCGACTCCCGCGGTCGCCGAAATGACTCCGATCAAATCCAGCGAGGTCGCGCGGTCGATGCCCACTAATCGTCACGATCCGATCGGTTGGTTGCTTAAGCGCCTCGGCGTGCTGTTCCTGGTCGCCGTGACGATTGCGCTCGTGCTCTTGATCGCGCTTCCGCACGGACATGCGACCACGCCACCCCATCAGGGACATGTGCTGCCCAAGGCCCTCTCGCCCGGCAAGCTATGATCCACAGGCTTGCGAAAAGGCGTTACAGTCGAATTGCCCGCGTTCTCAGTTTCTCTTTCTCGACTGCGCAAGCTCTCGGGGTCAGTTAATCCCAAGGATCGGATTCTGACGCGCGAGGCGGCGGTCAAGCGGGAACGGTACGGGAACCTGACATGCCGCGGCGCAGATGTTACGATTCGTCGCATTATGGCCGACCCGAAGACCGCCTCCGCAAGTGAAACCAGCAAAATCAGTCTCGAACAGGTACGGCACGTCGCCCGCCTGGCGCGGCTCGAACTCGACGCCGACGACGAGCAAAGCCTGCAGGCCAACCTGAGCGAAATCCTGACCTATATCGACAAGCTCAATGAACTCGACACCACCAATATCGCACCGACGGCGCAGGTCGGCGAGGCCGGCACGCCGATGCGCGACGACGTCGTGACCAACGCCCCGGCGCCCGATGAGATGCTCGCCAACGCGCCCGAGCGCGCGGGGAATTTCTTCAAGGTGCCGAAGATCATCGAAGGGTGATTGCGCCGCACGCTTATATCCACGAATCGACCCATGGCATTCTGAGCGCCGTGAAGATCGCGAAAATGCGATGGGCGCGTAAAGGTTTGATCCAACCACAATGACGGAACTGAACCGCCTGACTATCACCGAAGCGCGCGACCTGCTGCGCAAGCGCGAAATCTCGGCGCGGGAGCTGACCCGCGCATGCCTCGAACAGATCAAGCTGGTCGATCCCAAGCTCAACGCCTTTATCACGGTGTGCGCGCGCGAGGCGCACGAGCAGGCGGACGCCGCCGACGCGCGGCTGGCGGCGGGCGACGCGCCGGCGCTGTGCGGAATCCCGCTCGCGATCAAGGACATCTATGCGACGCGCGGGGTGCGCACGACCTGTGCCTCGAGGATCCTGGAGAACTTCGTGCCGCCGTACGACGCGACCGTGATCGCGAAGCTGCGCGCCAACGGCGCCGTGTTCGTCGGCAAGGCCAACATGGACGAGTTCGCGATGGGCTCGTCCACCGAGAACTCGGCGTTCGGGCCGACTCGCAACCCACATAACGTGGAGCGCGTCGCCGGCGGATCGTCGGGCGGCTCGGCGGCAGCGGTCGCCGCTGACGAATGCCTGGGGTCGCTCGGCACCGACACCGGCGGCTCGATCCGCGAGCCGGCGTCGTTTTGCGGCGTGGTCGGAATCAAGCCGACCTACAGCCGGGTCAGCCGCTACGGAGTGATCGCTTACGCATCGTCGCTCGATCAGGTCGGCCCGTTCGCCAAGACCGTGCGCGACGCCGCGATTATCCTGCGCGATCTGGCGGGCGCCGATCCGCGCGATTCGACCTGCTCGGCGCGCCCGGTGCCGGATTACGAAGCCGCGCTGACCGGCGACGTCAAGGGTCTGCGCGTCGGCGTGCCGAAGGAGTTCTTCGTCAGCGGAATTGAGCCCGAGGTCGAACAGGCGGTGCGCGCGGCGCTGAAGTCGTACGAGGCGATGGGCGCGCGGATGGTCGAGATTTCGCTGCCGCATACTTCATACGCGGTGGCGGCCTACTATATCGTGGCGACGGCGGAGGCGAGCGCGAACCTCGCGCGCTACGACGGTATCCGCTACGGCCTGCGCGTGGACGGCGACAACAATATCGAGCTTTACAATCGCACGCGCGCGCGCGGCTTTGGCGCCGAGGTCAAGCGGCGCATCATGCTCGGCAGCTTCGTGCTCTCGGCCGGTTACTACGACGCTTACTATCTGAAGGGGCAGAAGGTGCGCACGCTGATTCGGCGCGACTTCGAACGGGCCTTCGAGAGCTGCGACATAATCGCCACGCCGGTCGCGCCGACCACGGCGTTTGCGCTCGGCGAGAAGGTCTCCGACCCGCTTCAGATGTACCTGTCGGACATCTTCACGATCTCGGTCAATCTGGCGGGGCTGCCGGGTATCTCGGTGCCGTGCGGCTTCGACCCGCAAGGCCTGCCGATCGGCTTGCAACTGATCGGACCGCCGTTCGGCGAGGAGGCGATTTTGCGGGCGGGCGACGCCTTCGAGCGCACCGGCGCGGTCAAGCGTCGCGCGGCGATCCTGTGAGTACGCGCTGGCACCCAGCCCGAACGTCGCGGCGACGGCCCTGCCTGCCGTGAGGAATCCGGAAGTACTCGCACGCCAGTTCTCTAAAAACGAGGTCACACGCGAGGGATTGAGATTGAAATCCCATTGATCAGTGCGGCGTCAATGCCCGCATCCTTCAGCGGGAGGTTTCCGGCCTTCGCGAGGAGAAGTCGAGATCGCCGGCCTGGTTACCCCGCGCGCATCGGAATTTCGCACACCTCCCAAATGGAGTACACTGCTACGTTGTGGCTTCTTCGCCTCACCGAACTCAGAGGCCGCCCCTGGATTTGAAACCTTCCAAAGGTTTCAGGGCTCTTGAAACCCATGATTCCCCGCTCCTCAACCACTTCCTTAAGGTCGTCGCAAAAGTCGCCGCAAAAACGGCGATTTCACCGCTCGCAAATTCCGAAATTCCGCCCCTGGGCGAGCCTTGAACCACTCAGACGCCCCATACAGAGGGAATTTCCAAAAACATTTTGTTACAATACGAACTCCTCTAAACGCCTCTACAACCGCGATGGCACGTAAACCCACGCAGGAGCACTCAGGAGTGGAAACAAGCAGGGGGAAACGATAAATCGAGAGCAGCGAGATCCTTCGACTCCGGCAGCCTCCGCTCAGGATGACTGAAGGGGAAGGCAGGGACAGGCCGCGCGGGGCGCGGGATTGCGGCGAAGATGTCTCGCGCGGGGCGATTGCGGTAAAATCATCTGAACAGTCAGATCGCGGTAACATGCAGGGGTAATTGAGGGATGGCGGCCGAAGGATACGAAGCGGTAATCGGACTCGAAGTTCACACTCATCTGCTGACCAACTCGAAGCTGTTCTGCGGCTGCTCGAACGGCTTCGGCGCGGGGCCCAACGAGAACGTGTGCCCGGTGTGCATGGGGATGCCCGGCGTGCTGCCGGTGCTCAACCGCCATGCCGTGGAGTTGGCGATTCGCGCGGGCCTCGCGGCCCATTGCGAGATCGCGCACGAATCGATCTTCGCGCGTAAGAGCTATTTCTATCCCGATCTGCCCAAGGGCTATCAGATCAGCCAGTACGAATCGCCGCTGTGCAAGGGCGGCTATATCGACCTGCCCGGAATGAGCGACACCAACGGGCCGCGCCGCGTGCGGCTGGTGCGGATCCATATGGAGGAGGACGCCGGTAAGAATATCCATGAAGCGGGCTTGAGCCTGGTCGATTTCAACCGCTCGTCGGTGCCGCTGGTCGAAATCGTGAGCGAGCCCGACATTCGATCGGCGGCGGAGGCCAGTGCCTACCTGCGCGAGTTGCGCAGCATGCTGCGCTTTATCGACGCGTCGGATGCGAAGATGGAGGAAGGCGGCCTGCGCTGCGACGTCAATATCTCGGTGCGGCCGAAGGGAGCCACGGAATACGGGACCAAGACCGAAATCAAGAACCTGAACTCGTTTCGCTTCGTGGAGAAAGCGATCGAGTACGAGGTCGCGCGGCAGATCCAGACGCTGGAGGCGGGCGGACGAATCGCGCAGGAGACCCATCTATGGGACCCGGTGCGCGAGGAGACGCGGCCGATGCGGTCGAAGGAGTTCGCCAACGACTACCGCTACTTCCCCGAGCCCGACCTGCCGCCGTTGCGCGTGACTGGTGAATGGATCGAGGAGATCAAGGCCTCGATGCCGGAATTGCCGGCGGAAAAGCGCGCGCGCCTGGTGCGCGAGGTCGGGCTGACGGAATACGAAGCGGCGGTACTGACGGAAGATCGCGAGGTCGCGAACTACTTCGAGACCATGATCGCCGCCGGACTCAAGAATGCGAAGACGGCCGCCAACTGGGTAATGACCGAAGTGCTGCGCGTGGTCAACGAAAGCGGGCGTCCGATCGGCGAGGCCGCGCCGCCCGCGGCGGAATCGGGCGCGCTGCTGAAGCTGGTCGAGCAGGCGACGGTGAGCCTGAACGCCGCCAAAACCGCGTTCGCCGCGATGTGCAAATCGGGCAAAGGCGCCTCCGCGACCGTCAGCGAACTGGGCCTCGTGCAGGTGAGCGACGAGGGCGCGATCGCGGCAGCCTGCGACAAGGTGCTCGCGGCGGAACCGGACAAGGTGGCCGAATACCGCGCGGGCCGCGACAAGCTGTTCGGATTCTTCGTCGGGCAGGTGATGAAGGCGATGGGCGGCAAGGGCAATCCGAAGGTCCTCAACGAGATCCTGAAGGCGAAGCTGGCGAGCGGATGAAGGCGTGGTCGAGGAACACCGAACCGTAAGCTTCCGAAAAACTGAAACCTCGCGCGTGCATAGAGACCCACGCAGGCGCGATCAGATCGAGCGCGCGTGCACACGGCTGAAATCACCAAAAGCGAAATCGATTGCGGAAGTAGCGCTAATTTTGCATATTCATAATTAGCCGTGTCGATATTCGCGACCAACTCCGCAAGGGGACCCGGGGTTTGCGCGTCTCTGTACGGGCGCATGCCCGTGGCAGCGATTTCGCTACTCATAATACTTACCGCGAACCCCGCAATCGCAATCGCCAAGCCGCCGGATATTCCGACCGATGTGCGGGCGACGACCGCGGATGAGGGCGCGCCGGCGCCGGCGGAGGTCAGCGGTCCGACGGCGGTCGTCAAGATGAGCGACGACATGCCGATGTATCAGCCCGACAGCATCATAATTCGCGCGGGGCAAACGGTTGAGTGGGTCAACGCGGGCTCGGTCAGCCATTCGGTGGTGGACGATCCCGCCAAGGCCGACAAGCCCGATGACGTTGCGCTGCCGGCGGGGGCGAAGACCTTTGCATCGGGCAACGTGATGCCGGGGGCGAAATACCGCTACACGTTTCTGACGCCGGGCACCTATCGCTACTTTTGCATGTCGCACGAGATCGACTCGATGATCGGTGAAGTGATCGTGCAGCCGCCGACGCCCGAAGAGGCCGCGCGGATGGCGTCGCAACTGCATGCTCAGCCGTGGCGCATGAACGAACATCCCGAGCGCGACGTGTCGGTGGCGGGCGCAATCACGAATCCGCCCGAAACGCCATCACCCGTGCGGGCCACAATTGCCGCGAGAGCTAAAACCGCCATGCGAGCGACAACCTCCGCGCGAACCACGTCCACTGACGACATACCGCCGAGCCCGAGCGAAGTTAGCGGCCCCACCGCGATCGTTCGCATGACCGATGAGGCGCCGATCTACTGGCCGAATAGCGTAGTGATTAGGGCCGGACAGACGGTTGAATGGCGCAATGCGGGCGCGGTCAGCCATTCGGTGGTGGACGATCCCGCCAAGGCCAACAAGCCCGAGGACGTCGCGCTGCCGCCGGGGGCGAAGTCGTTCGCGTCGGGCAACGTGATGCCGGGGGGCAGATACCGCCACACTTTCCTGACGCCGGGCACCTACCACTACTTTGGCTTATCGCACGAAGCCGGCTCGATAATCGGAGAAGTCGTGGTCGAGCCGCCGACACCGGAAGAAGCGGCGCGTCTGGCCTCGCAACTTCACGCGCAACCGTGGCGCATGAACGAGCATCCCGAAGGCGACGGCGATCGCTAACTCGGCAGAGGACCTGACCTCTCTCCTCTGATCAGAGATGGAAAAAAGGGCCGCGCATCCGTCGAGGATGCGTGGCCCCTTTTAATCCGATAGTGCGCTCGCGGAGAGGCTAGCCTTTGGGGAGGCCGAGTTGACGCTCGCCGAGGATGTTGCGCTGAATCTCACTGGTGCCGCCCGCAATAGTATATTGGCGCGAACTGAGTAATCGGTTCTGCCAGCGTGGCGCGTCGGGCACGAGTTCGGTGGGCTCGCCGAGGATCGCGTAGCTGCCTAACAGTTCACTGGCGAAGCGCGCGATGCGCACGCCGAGTTCCGAGCCGACCAGCTTGAGCGTGGAGCCTTCGGGGCCGGGCGGGAGTCCCTTGAGCAGCCGCGTGAGCGAACGCAGGCGAGTGTATTTCGCCGCCTCGCAATCGAGCATGAACTGCGCGAGTTCCTGGCGGACCCATTCGTGATCCCACGCGGGGCGGCCGTCGATCTTGATCACGCGCGCCAGTTCCGCGAGGCGCCGGACCTGCGCCGAATGTCCGCCGCCGCCGGCCATACCGCGCTCGAAGGCGAGCGTAGTCATGGTAACCTTCCAGCCCTCGTTGAGCGGACCGACGAGGTTCTCCTTCGGGATCTGCACATTGTCGAAGAAGACTTCGTTGAAATGATGGTGCCCGTTCATCACGACCAGCGGCCGGACCTCGACGCCCGCGCTCTTCATATCGTCGATGATCAAGTAGCTAATGCCCTTGTGCTTGGGCGCGTCGGGATCGGTGCGCGCGAGCAGGAACATCTTGTCGGCGTACTGCGCGCCGGAGGTCCAGACTTTCTGGCCGTTGATGATGAAGTAGTCGCCCTTGAGTTCGGCGCGGGTCTGCAGGCCGGCGAGATCGGAACCGGCACCGGGCTCGGAGTAGCCCTGGCACCAGACGTCGTCGGCGGGCAGGATGCGCGGCAGGTATTTGGTCTTCTGCTCGGGCGTGCCCCATTGCATCAGGGTGGGCCCGAACAGCCCGACGCCGGAGTAGCCCGGCAACACGGGAGCGCGCGCCTTGAAGTACTCCTCGTCAAAGATGACCTGCTCCATCAGATGGGCCTGTCGGCCGCCGTATTCCTTCGGCCATGACAGCCCGACCCATCCCGCGGCGGCGAGTTTGTGCTGCCATGCGCGGCGCTTCTCGAAGACCTCGCGGTTGGGCGCGATGCGCTCGTCCATCGGATCGTCGATACATAGATCGGGCGGCAGGTTCCGCTCGAGCCAGGTCCGCACCCGCATGCGGAAGGCCTCCTGCTCGGGCGTGTATTCAAAATCCATCGATAATGCGCTCCGTCTAGTGTGTGGCTCCGCTCGGGCCCCTGCCGATTAGTCAGTCGCGAACCTCAGCTCAGGTTGAAAGTGCGGGCGCCGTTGTCCCAGAAGATCTTGCGCCGCGCCTCGTCGCCGATCGGCTGCTTCATCATCGCCTCGATGCCCCACGGGTAGGTGCCGTCGGGATGCGGATAGTCAGTGTCCCAGGTGAAGTTGTCGGCACCGACCAGTTCGACGGCGGCCTTCATGGTCGGTTCGTCACCGCGAAAGGCGACGCAGATGTTGCGCTTGAAATACTCAGTCGGACGCAGCTTCAAATATTCGTGTTCGGCGTTCCCGCTGAAATCCCAGTGCTGTTCCATGCGCTGTAGCCAATAGGGCACCCAGCCGCCGTCGGCCTCGACATGAATGACCTTGAGCTTGGGAAACTTTTCGAAGATACCGTACCAGATGAGTCCCGCCATCGCGGCCATCGCCTCGAATGGATGCGAGAGGATGTGGCCGCTGACGTGGGTGTCCATCCGATCGCCGAAACCGGGGACGGCGGACGACGCGGATTCATGGGTGGAAATGGGCTTGCCGATCTGTTCAATCTCGTCCCATAGGGGCAGCAGTTCGTCGTCCCACAGGTTATGGCCGCCGACCGGATTAGGGCGCATGTAGTAGCTGATACAGCCCTTGTCGGCGGCGCGGCGCGCTTCCTTCATCGCCTCTTCGACACTCTGCATCGGCAGCCCGGCGGCCCATTTGAGGCGCTTGGGATCGGCGGAGGCGTAATCGCAGGCCCAGTCGTTGTAGGCGCGGGTGCAGGCCGCGAGCAGTTTGATATCGCGGAATTCGCGACCGAGCATCTGGCCGGCGACGGTCGGATACATGATCTGGACGTCAACGCCCTGCTCGTCCATGTCGCGCAGGCGGCTTTGCGCGCTGAAGCCGTCCTGCTTGGCAGTATCGAAGCGCTTCATCGCCTTGGCGACGGCGCTGAGGAAGGCAGGCGCCGCCATCGGATACTTGCCCTTTTCGCGGACGAACGATTCGCCCTCGACGAGGAAGGTGCGGCGATTCGATTCGGGGGCGCGACCGATCTTCGGCGCGCGATCCTTGAAGCCGTCCTCGATGTAGCGTTCCCAGAGCCATTCGGGTTCCATCAAGTGAGAGTCGGTATCGACGATTTTAAATCCGTTTCGCATGTGTATTACCTCAGAGCTTTAACGCACTATTCCGATTCTAATTTTGTGCGCACCTCGCGGACTCGTTAGCTCGGCTCGCAGGCTCGCCTGGTTTAATAGTCAGTCCATCCTTCCTGATGTAACCGCGAATCGTAGTCAGTATCTAAAGTAGTAGTCACGCCTGCGGCATGATCAGCGCCTTGACGCCCTTGCGATTGCGCAACAACTCGAAGGCCTCGACGCCGTGGTCGAGATCGAAGCGATGGGTGATCATCGGCTTCATGTCGATGGCGCCGCCCGCGACCATCGCGACCGCGCGGCGCCAGGTCTCGGGCATCCGCACGCGCGAGGGAATGATTTTGACGCCGTGAAAGAAGAGCGAGCGCATCTCGGCGCTGGGAATATCGCGCGCGGGCCATCCGAGTTCGACCACTTCGCCGCCGCGCTTGACCAGATGGCGCACGGAATCGAGGAAGCCGGCGGCATCGAAGACCGCGTCGGCGCCGTGTTCGGGAAGCAGTGCGCGCACCTGATCGATCCAGTCGCGGTCGGAAGCACAGACGGTCTTGAAGCCCATCTCGCGCGCGAGGGCGAGGCGTTCGGCGTCGGCGGCAAGGCCGGTAATTACGATTGACGAAACGCCGAGGGCGCGCGCGGCGAGCGCGGTGCACAGCCCGATCGGACCGGGGCCTTCGATGACGGCGCTGTCGCCGGCGGCGAGCGACGATTCCTCGATGGCGTGAAGGCCGGTGGCGAACGGCTCGATCATCGCGGCCTGCTCCATGTCCATCGCCTTGGGCACGATCCACGAATTGCGCACGGGAGCGATCGAGTACTCGGCGAAAGCACCGCCGAGACGCCCTGGCGTATGACAAAAATTGAAGCGGCCGGAGAGGCACGCCGGGCAACGTCCGCAGGGGCCGAAGGGATCAAGCGCGACGTGGTCGCCGACCTTGAAACCGGTGACGCCCTTGCCGATTTCGACGACCTCGCCCGCAGGCTCATGGCCGATAACGGCGGGCATCGAGGGAACCGCGCGCTCGGCACCGAGTTCCCATAGATAGATGTGGAGGTCGGAGCCGCAGATACCGCAGGCGGCGACCCTGACCAGGAGTTCGTCGGGACCGGGCTTTGGCACCGGGACGTCAACGATTTCGACGCCGAGTTCGGGGCGGGTTTTGGCAATCGCTTTCATCGTGGTTGGTGGCTCCAGCGCTATTAATACGATTGTGCGGCGGCTCACGTCAAAGGACCTGACCCCCGACCCGTTTCCTAAAAAGGAAGCGGTATTTTTGAGGGAGGCCTCTCTCGCGCTCGTGTGCGCGGCTCACTGCCCTCACCCGCGCTCGCTGCGCGAGCTTGCCCTCTCCCTGGACAAGGAGAGGGGTTAAGCGTGATGCGGGGTTATTACCAGTGGCGCAGCGGGTAGCCGTGGTAGCGCATGCGCGGGCGGATGAGGCGGTTGTCGGCGTACTGTTCGAGGCTGTGCGCGATCCATCCGGCCGCGCGGCCCATCGCGAAGATCGCCGCGGGCATCCCGCGGGCGAAGCCGAGCATACGGACACATACGGTCAGGTAGAAATCCAGATTGGGACGCAGGCGCTCGCGCTTCCAGACCGCCTCCTCGACTTTGAGGGCGGTCTCGAAGAGCTTGCGGCCCTTGCGCTTCGCGGTCGTCTTCGCGACGCGTTTGAGCAGCGCCGCGCGCGGATCGCCGGCCGGGTAGATGGTGTGGCCGAAGCCGGGCGGCAGCGAGTGGTTAGCGCTGAAGGCGTCGAGCATCTGGTCGATGCGAGTGCCGGCGTCGAGGTCGGCGAACATGCTCTCAATGCGATCGCAGGCGCCGCCGTGAATCGGACCCGAGAGCGAGCAGAGCGCCGCCAGCACCGACGCATAGAGGTCGGCGCCGGTGCTGGCGACGACGCGCGCGGCGAAGGTCGAGGCGTTAAGCTCGTGCTCGGCGCAAGCGACGAGCACGCGGTCGAGCGCTTCGCGGTCGGCGGCGGTGAAGCCGCCGCCGAGCGAGCGCTCGCAAAGGCGAGCGGCCATGCCGGGGACGGTGGCGGCGGACTCGCCGCCACCGTCCCCGGCCGCGGGCGCCGCGGCGCGCGCGACGGCAGCCAGCCCGAGCGACAGCACCGTGATGATCATGCGGGCCTGGTCGATGCGCGAGCGCGCCGGCAGGCGATGCTCGGCGGCGGCCAGGCTCGGCATCATCACGGCGAGGCGCAGCAGCGGCGGCGCATCGGCGCCGACGGCAGCCAGCGCGGCAACCACCGGCGGCGCGATACGCGCCGCGGCGATGCTGGCGCGCAGATGGTCAACCTCCTCGGGACGCGGACGTTCGCCACCCCACAGCAGCAGGCATACCTCCTCGAAGGACGCGCGCTCGACCAGTTCCTCGATCGGGTAGCCGCGATAGGCGAGCTGCCCGTCGATAATCGAGCTGACGGCGGACTCGGCAACGATAACCCCGGTGGGCGAACCGTCGGTGGGCGGCTGCGCGACGGTCACCCACGACGAGGCGTCGGGCAGCGAGCGCGCGCGCACGCCGCGCTCGGGCGCGATGACGCCGCGCAACGCCTCGATATCCGATCGGCGATAGAGCGCCTGGCGCCCGACCTTGCGGCGATAGCTTTTGAGCCATCCGCGGCTGACGTAGGCGTAAAGCGTGCCGAGCTTGACGCCGAGTTGCGCCGCCGCCTCGCTCGCCGTCAGCATCTGGGCTGCGGGATCCCTCGGATGAGCCGCCACGTCGCCTATCACGCCATCATGGATGGCCTGCGTCAAGTAATCGGGGGCGCCGCGGGAGGGCGAAGGATCGCCGACGCGGGTCCCGATTTCCCCCTCCGGCGGGTTTCGCTAAGGTGGCGGGCTGGCACGGTCGGACGGTGCAAGGAGGAACGACGCAATGGAATTCGGCACGCTGATTTTCACCAAGCCGCAGCGCGCGATCAGCGACACCCGGCTGATCGAGGAGCGTGGATTTACGCACGCCTGGTTCGCCGATTCGCAGATGATCTGGGGCGACGTGTACGCGTGCATGGCGCTGGCGGCGGTCAACAGCCGCGCGATCAAGCTCGCGACCGGTATTTCGGTGGCGTCGAACCGAATACCGCCAGTGACGGTCCATTCGATTGCAACCATCAATGAAATCGCGCCGGGGCGGGTGATGCTGGGCTTCGGCACCGGCCATACG
This sequence comes from Deltaproteobacteria bacterium, assembly GCA_021780755.1. Lineage (GTDB taxonomy): Bacteria > Desulfobacterota > Binatia > Binatales > Binataceae > JADMIL01. The sequence goes on from JAJXYF010000020.1 coordinate 127,864, forward strand.
GGGCGGCGGGTGATGGGCCTGCCGCCGGTGAAGTTCGCGGATTTTCGCGAGCAGGTGCGTGTGATTCGCGATCTGATCAAGGACGGTGAGGCGATTTACAACACCGAGGGGCTGAGCCGCAAAATCCGCTACCTCCATCGCGACCGGCGCTTTATCAACCTGGAAGACGCGATACCGTTCTATGTTGCGGCCAACGGACCGCGCACGCTGGGCCTCGCGGGTGAATTCGGCGACGGGATTATCACCACCGGAGTGGCAACGCCGGAGCGGCTGCAGGCGGTGTTTCGCCATGCCGAGGAGGGGGCGCACAAGGCGGGACGCGCCCTGACGCGGCGGCTGCCGTGCGTGTCGTTGACGCAGGTGATGGTGACCCGGCCGGGTGAGACGCTGGATTCGCCGCGCGTGATGCAGATGGTCGGGCCGTGGGTGATCACGTGTCTGCATGCGATCGCGGCCGGCTACGCGAAACCGCGTTCGCTGCCGGCCGATGCGCGCAAGGTCTATGAGGCGTATGCCGATTACATCGCAAATCTGCCGGGACCGCCCGCGGAGCATTACCTGGAACTGCACAACGGCCATTGCACCTTCGTGCCGGAGCGCGAGCGGCGCTTCGTCACGCCCGAAACGATTCGCGCGACGACGCTAATCGGCGATCGCGAGCAGGTAATCGAGCAATTGAAGACGCTCGAGCGCGCGGGCCTGGACCAGATCATCCTGAATCCCCCGATGGACGGTTTCGAGGAATACGTTACGGAATTCGCGCACGAGGTGATCGAACGGATGTAAGTGTCACCGATGTGACAGAAAAGCCACCGTTGTGACAGAAAAGCCACCGTGATGAGAGTCGGCAGCGGTTGAATGTGGGATAAGGGGTCGCATCGGTGGCAATTCGAGCCTATCATGCGCATTGGCGCAGCCTGATGCGCGCGGGATTTTCGCTGGGGGAATCAGCGGGATTACATTCGATGGCGGAGAACGTTTGCGAGCCGAGTCGCGAGGCGGCGCTGGTACCGTGGTCGGACGAGGCTGTGCACAGGAATCAGTCCAGCTAATTTACTTTGATGTTACGGTACTATAAGAACTTAACGCTTGCCGATTCTTATTCTTCGGCAAAACGAAGATCGAGTCCGCGGCTGGAGGCCACCGACTCGCGAAGAATCAGGGGCAATTGAAGAGGGAAATGTCGAAGATTCGAGTCGCGATTGTCGGGGTGGGTAACTGCGCATCCTCGCTGCTCCAAGGCCTTGAATTCTACAAGCATACGACCGACGCGGCGCGCCATAAGCCGGTCGGCCTGATGCATTACGATCTCGCCGGCTACGTGCCCGGCGACATCGAAGTGGCTTGTGCCTTCGATATCGACTCGCGCAAGGTGAATCGCCCGCTCGAGGAGGCGTGTTTCGCGCAGCCCAACAATACGGTGACCATCTGGCGCGACCTGCCGGCTTACGGCGTGACGGTCGATATGGGCGAGTTGCACGACGGGATCGCGCCACACATGAGTTCGTATCCGGCGGACCGCACGTTCCTGCCGGCGACCGAAAAGCCGGTCGATATCGAGAAGCGATTGCGCGAGAGCGGCGCCGAAGTGATGCTTTGTTACCTGCCGGTCGGCAGTCAGAAGGCTGTCGAGCGCTATGCGCGGGCCTGCCTCGAGACCGGAATCAGCCTGCTCAACTGCATGCCGGTGTTTATCGTCTCGGACGAAAAATGGGCCGCCGAGTTCACCGCGCGCAAGATTCCGGTGATCGGCGATGACGTCAAGTCGCAGCTCGGCTCGACGATCCTGCATCGCACTATCATGAAGCTGTTCGCCGATCGTGGGATAAAACTCAAGCATACCTATCAGCTCAACACCGGCGGCAACACCGACTTCCTCAACATGCTCGACCGTTCGCGGCTGGGCTCCAAGCGCACGTCCAAGACCGAGGCCGTCCAGAGCAACCTGCCCGAGCGGATGCCCGACGTTGACGTTCATATTGGCCCGTCGGATTACATCGCCTGGCAGAACGACAACAAGGTCTGCTTCCTGCGTATCGAGGGCGAGGGCTTCGCCGGCATCCCGATTGAACTCGAACTGCGCATGTCGGTGCAGGACTCACCCAACTCGGGTGGCGTCGTGATCGACGCGATTCGCTGCCTGAAGCTGGCGCGCGACCGCAAAATCGGCGGCCCGCTCTATTCGATTTCGGCCTATACGATGAAACATCCGCCGCGCCAGATACCCGACGACATTGCGCGCGACCGGGTCGAGAAATTCATCACCGGCGAACTCGAACGCTAACCGCATTCCATGCCGTCGGTGGGCCCTGTTCCGGTTGGCCGATTCCCGGCACGGCCGTTACGTGTGCTGCCATCACTACTGCGCGGAGCGAATGGGTGCGGTTCGCACCGCGCGGTCGGGAGAAACCATGAGTGCGGAATGCGGCGGCTTTTCTTTGACGCGAATCCATAGATAGAATCGGCTCACGATGTCCATGCTCAAGGACAAGACGATCGTGGTCGGCGTCAGTGGCGGGATTGCGGCTTACAAGGCCGCCGAACTGGTGCGCCTGCTGGTGACGCGCGGGGCGCGGGTGCGCGTGATGATGACGCGCAATGCGACCGAGTTCATCACACCGCTGACGCTCCAGACGCTGAGTCTTAATCCGGTGGCGACGGCGACTTTCAGTCTCACGCAGGAATCCGAAATCGGCCATATCCGGTTGGCCGACAGCGCCGACGCGATCGTGATCGCGCCCGCGACCGCCAACCTGATCGCGAAGGCGGCGGCCGGTATCGCCGACGATATCGTGACCACCGTGCTACTCGCCGCGCGCTGTCCGATCGCGTTCGCGCCCGCGATGAACGTGCACATGTACGAACATCCGACGGTGGCGGAAAACCTCGCGAAGCTGCGCGCGCGCGGGGCGACGATCATAGAGCCGTCGGCGGGTGCACTGGCCTGCGGCTACGAGGGCAAGGGACGCCTGATGGATCCGCCGGTGATCGTTGACGAGATCGAGCGGATGCTGTCGCCCAAGGATCTCGCCAATGAGCGCATTTTGATTACCGCCGGGCCGACCCAGGAGGCGATCGATCCGGTGCGCTTCGTGTCGAATCGATCGACCGGCAAGATGGGTTTCGCGATCGCGCGCGCCGCATGGCGCCGTGGGGCTGCGGTGCGGCTGGTGGCGGGACCGTCGGCGCTCGCGACTCCGCACGGCGTCGAGCGGATCGATACGGTTGGCGCCGGCGATTTGCTGAGTGCGACTTCGCGCAACTTTCCGTGGTGCTCGTCACTGATCATGGCGGCAGCGGTCGCCGACTTCCGCCCGCGCAATCCGGCGCCACAGAAGCTCAAGAAGAACGCCAGCGGGATGACGCTCGACCTCGCGCCGATCGCCGACGAACTCCCACGCCTCGCGGCCAAAAAGGCGAGCCGCCTGATGATCGGATTTGCCGCCGAAACGGAGGACCTCGAGGTTCATGCGCTCGACAAGCTACGGCGCAAGAAGCTCGACATGATCGTCGGCAACGACGTGTCGCGTTCCGACGCGGGCTTCGGCGTCGATACCAATATCGTGACGATGCTCACGGCGGACGGTCGCATGGAGACCACGCCCAAGCTGCTGAAGGACGAGGTCGCCGACGTGATCCTCGACCGGCTGATCATGCTGCGCGCCGCCCGGACCAAGCCCTCGGCATTGCGCGCCACCCGTTAAGAATTTCGCGCGGGCCGCCGCCTGTGGGCCAGTTGTCGAGGAATGCAAAACTTATAACCTCAGTGAAACCTTTTCAAAGGTTTCATTTAGGCTTTAAATTCTGAGTTCCTTGACAACTCGGTACGCGCTCGCGGGGGGCGGGCATGCGCCATGGAAACACAGCGGGGGTGGGTCAGGTGTTGCCGAAGGGGGTTTGGTGGAGATGGGTCATGACGTCGTGCAACATCGATGAAGCGAGGTCCGTCGCGGTTTTTTTGGCCTGCGGGCTGATGCGCGTGAGGCGCTGAAGATTGCGGCGCGAAGCAAGCGCGTTTTTGATTGCGTCGGCACCCATCGGATCGAAGCGGCAGCACGGCGCGGCGCCCTGCTCTTTCAGCGCCTCCGCAATAGCGCCTTGCGACGCCCGCGAAAACACCGCCGCCTCGGCCTGTGCGATTCCGGTGTCGCCCTTGATCGCTTTGATCACGCGATGCCATTCGCGGATGCGCCGCAGGCCGCCGTCGAAGACGATGCGATGTGCGCTGAAACCGATCAGCGGTGAGTCGATCGCGCGCTTGAGAATACGATCGAGCGCGCTGAAATCGAGGCGCAGGAGTTTGAGCAGCAGGTCGCGGTAGTCCGCTTCCTGCAGGCTGTCGAAGCAGGCTTCCTCATAGATGTGGCTGCCGATGCCATGCGCGAAATGGCCGACGAAGCGCGCCGGCAGAAAGAAGTTATGCGCGACGACGTCGGCGGCAAGATGGGCGAGATAGCCGAGCGCGAAGGCCTTTTCGTGCTCTTTACGCGCGGCCTCTAGCAAGCCGAGTCCGGTGGACCAGTTGTGCGAATGGCGGCGGAGGCGGCTTTGCAGGCGACGGCCCTGAACGATGTCGGGCGCGAGGCTGCCGTAGAGAAATACTTCGGGCAGGTTCACCAGCGCGGCTTGTAGGAGTCCATCGGGGGTGCTAACGGTCGCGAGCGCCTGGACGCCGAGGGCGACGTGGGTGACCGGCCCCCAGGCGAGCGCGGGTGCCGCGTCGAACATCACGATTGCGAGGACTAGAGAGAAGATCGCCGCTATAATCATGGGGTGGGAAATGTCGCCAATTCGATCGCTGCCGTTTGTCCGCGAACTAATCTTATGAGCACGCTAGCGTCGCCGCCAGACCGCGCCAAACTGCTTGCGTCGTTGCGAGATTACGTCGAGCAGATTCGCGAGGAAGGCCTTGAAGGGCTGGAAGGGCCGCAAGGATCGGGAGACCTCGAAGGCTGCGGCGGTGCTTCGCGGCCGACGATGAAGACGTCCGCGGCGGTGGCGGCGACGTCCGCAGGGCGCAGAGCGGTCGCGGCGCGATCGGATGGGACGCCTGCGCAGGCAGTTGCGGCACCAGCGCCCGCGGCGCCCGCGACCAGGGTCGCGACCGGGACGGCGCCCGCCCGAACGGCAGCCGCGGGACTTTTCGCGACCAATACCGCATATTTATACCCCGAATTGGAAAAGACCGCCGACCTCGGGGCGCTGCGCGAGTTCATCGGCGAATGCACGCGTTGCAAGCTCGCGCCGATGCGCACCAACCTGGTGTTCGGCGTGGGCAATCCCAAGGCCGAGTTGATGTTCGTGGGCGAAGCGCCGGGTGCTGACGAGGACCTGCGCGGCGAGCCGTTCGTCGGACGCGCGGGGCAGTTGCTCACCGATATTATCGAGCGCGGGATGGGGATGACGCGGGCCGAGGTCTATATCTGCAACGTGATCAAGTGCCGGCCGCCAGAAAACCGCAATCCCGAAGCCGACGAAGTGGCGGCGTGCGAGCCTTTTCTCTTTCGTCAAATCGACCTGGTACGTCCGCGCGTGATCGTCGGGCTGGGGACGTTCGCGGTGCAGGCGGTGCTCAAGCTCAAGACGCCGATCAGCAAGTTGCGCGGCACCTGGCATGAGGTCCGCGGAATCAAGATGATGCCGACGTTTCATCCGGCGTACCTGTTGCGCAACCCGAGCGAGAAGCGGGTGGTGTGGGCGGATATCCAGGAGGTCATGAAGGAATTGGGGCGGCCGATTCCGCAACGCGGCGGGCGGGGCTAGGATCGGTTCAGGCGCAGCCGAGCGATCAATTTGAAACGTCGCATCAATGCTCTGGCGGTTTGGTTCGTCCTATGGGCGGCGATCGCGATGCTGTTGCCGGTCGGGCGCGGGCAAGCGCTATCAGATTCCACCGCCGCGCCGTCGCACGATCGCTGGGTCGATCTGATCGATATCGATGGGTCGATCAATCCCGCCGCCGCCGATTTTATTGAAGAAGCAATCGGCAAGGCCAACGCGGGCGGGGCGAGCGCGCTGGTGATTCGGCTCGATACGCCGGGCGGGCTGCTCAGCTCCGCACAGAAGATCGTGAAAGCGATGCTCAACGCGCCGCTGCCGGTAATCGTATATGTAGCGCCGGCGGGAGCGTTCGCCGCGTCGGCCGGCACCTTCCTCACGGAGGCCGCGAATATCGCGGCGATGGCGCCTGGCACGACGATTGGCGCGGCCCATCCGATCGAAGCCAACGGCGGCGACGTGCCGGAGGGCAAGGGGGCCGAGAAGATCGAGAATTTCACGGCGGCGTTTGCGAAAACCATCGCCCATCAGCGCGGCCGCAACGAGGCGTGGATCGAGGAGGCGGTGCGCAAGAGCAGTTCGATCGGCGAGGCGGAGGCGCTCAAGCTGCACGTCATCGATATCGTCGCGAAGGACGTTGACGACCTGCTGAAGCAGGCGACCGGCCGCACCGTGACGCTGGCCGATGGCCATGCGATCAAGCTCGACCTCGCGGGCGCCGCGATTCGCCCGGCGCATATGACGCTCGGGCAAAGCGTGCTGAACCGGCTGGCCGATCCCAACATTATGTACCTGCTGATGATCGCCGGGGTGATCGGACTCTACCTGGAGTTCATGCATCCGGGCGTCTCCTTGCCAGGTGTCGCCGGCGCCATCTGCCTGCTGCTCGCGCTCGCATCCTTTCAATTGATACCGATCAACGTGGCCGGACTGCTGCTGATCGTGCTCGGCATGGGGTTGCTGATCGCCGAATTGTTCGTAACCAGTTATGGGGTGCTCGGCATCGGCGGGGTGATCGCGTTCGTGATCGGGTCGCTGTTCCTGGTGGACACTTCGCAGACCAACGTGACGGTGAGCCGGGGGATTATCGCGGGCGCGGCGGTGGGCTTCAGCGCGATCGTGCTGGGAATCGGTTACCTCGCGATCAAAGGGCGGCGCGGACGCGCGAGCACTGGCGGCGAAGGCATGATCGGCAAGGTCGGTGAGGTGCGCGCGGCGATCGCGCCGGGCGTGGCGGGCCAACTTTTCGTCAACGGCGAAATCTGGCGGGCGGTCAGCGATCAGACGATCGCGGCCGGCACGCGCGCGCGCATCATCACGGTAAGCGGACTCGAAGTCACGGTGACGCCGGAATCATCGACTGGCCTGGGGGATGTGCCGACCTGGATCGCTTCAAAAATTCGCTAAGCTGAAACCCGCGCGGAAGGCGGCGTGTGAACGGAGGAATCCCGATGGTGAGCGGAGTGGGAATCGTAATCGTGATCGCCGCAATCGTGTTGCTGAGCGGCATGAAGGTGCTCAACGAATATGAGCGCGCGGTGGTGTTCCGGCTGGGACGGCTGAATCCGTTTCGCGGGCCGGGAATAATCTTCGTCATCCCGATCCTGGAGCGGGCGGTGCGAATCGATCTGCGCACGGTGACGCTCGACATCCCGGCGCAAGACGTAATCACGCGCGACAACGTGACGGTGAAGGTGAGCGCGGTGCTGTACTTTCGCGTGATCGATCCGTCGCGCGCGGTCACGGAGGTGCGCGATTACCTGTACGGCACGATGCAGTTGGCGCAGACCACGCTGCGGTCGGTCGGCGGCCAGACCGAACTCGACGACTTGCTCAGCCAGCGCGAAAAGCTCAACGCGAAGATTCAGGAAGTGATCGACGCGCAGACCGAGCCGTGGGGAATCAAGGTGGTGCTGGTCGAGCTTAAGAATATCGACCTGCCGCAAGACATGCAGCGGGCGATCGCGGCGCAGGCCGAGGCCGAACGCGAACGGCGCGCGAAAGTAATCGCGGCGGAGGGCGAATTCCAGGCGGCGCAACGGTTGGCGGAGGCCGCCGAGATCATGGGCAAGAGTCCGATCACGCTGCAACTGCGCTACCTGCAAACGCTCGCCGAAATCGCGACCGAGCATAATTCCACGACGGTGTTTCCGGTGCCGATCGATCTGTTCGAGCCCTTCCTGCAGATGCGTCGATTGGCCGCCGCGTCGCCGGCACCTCCCGGCGACGTCAAGCCGGAGCCGAAGTAAGCGGGCTGGAGCCAGCAAGGCGCCGAGCGAGCGAACCTGAAATCTCCGACCAGCCTGGCGATCGCGCGGACGCATAAAGGGGCGGCGGGCCGTCATTCAACCGAGTCGTCGTTCACCTGCGAATGGTGGCGGCGGCGCGACGGAGTTGGGGTCGGCGTCGGTTTCGCATTCTTGTTGTGCTCGTACTTGTAGCCCTCATAGGCGACCTCGGGGACCGCCAGCGCGAGACATCCGGCACAGCAAAGGCCCAGCGCGACCGTAATCGCGATTACCATAGTCAATTGTGCCGGCGGCTTAAAAAGGCCGCATCGCGGCTTCATCGGCGGCGCGCTGCCACGAACTTCATGCGCATCGGGCAGTGCCTAGCCGCGGTCGCGCGGGCGAAGGCCGAGGTGCTGCTCGATCGCACGCAGGCGCCGCGCGAGTTCGGGCAGGCGCGGTTCGACCGCCACCATTCGGCGGAAGATTTTGAGATCGATGGCGGGCGCGCCGCCCACCAGGGCGTCGTCGTCGAGGTCGTTATGCACGCCGGCCTGCGCGATAACGCGCGCGCGATCGCCGACCTTGACGTGATCGGCCGAGCCCGATTGGCCGCCGAACTGGCACCATTGGCCGAGGCGCACCGAACCGGCGAGCCCGGATTGCGCGGCCATCCGGGAGAAATCGCCCAGCTCGCAGTTATGGCCGATCTGAATCAAATTGTCGAGTTTTACGCCTCGATGTATGACAGTGGCGCCCATCGTCGCGCGATCAACGCAGGTATTCGCGCCAATCTCGACGTCGTCCTCGATCAGCACGCTGCCGACCTGCGGCACCTTGAGCAGGTCGCCGTTTTGCTCGACGAAGCCGAAGCCGTCGGCACCGATAACCGCGCCGTTGAGCAGGGTCACGCGGTTGCCGATGGTGACGGCCTCGCGAATCGAGACCTGGCTATGGCAGGTGAAATCGTCGCCGATGCGCACACCAGGGTAGATCGTCACGTGGGGATGGAGCACCGCGTTGCGCCCGATGGTGACGCCCGCTCCGATGACGCAATAGGCGCCGATCGAGGCGCCTTCGCCGAGGCGCGCGTCGGCGGCGATAACGGCAGTGGAATCGATGCCGGGGACGGGCCGGTAGGGCGGAAAAAAGAGGCCGAGCACGCGCGCGAAGTCGAAGGCGGGATTGGTGCTGACGAGCGCGGCGGCGGGCGCGTCATCGGCGAGCTCGGCCAGGACAATGGCGCATGAGGCCCTGCTCGCGCGCAGCGCGGCCGCGTACTTGGGGCCGACGGCGAACGTAATCATACCGGGGCCCGCCGCCTCGATTGGCGCCGGCATCGCGATCTCAATGGCGCCGTCCCCGCGCAGTTCCAAACCAAGCTGCGCTGCTATCTCACCAAGTTTCATTGCGATCCACTCCCACCGTTGGTTGAGGTTGCCGGTCCGACTAGCGAAAGCTAATGCGCATCCGCGCGGAACGCACCGAGCGTGACGAGCTGCCGCGCGACCTCGGCCGGCGTAATTTCGCGCAAGCAATTGTAATGGCCAAAGCGGCAGGTGCGCTCAAGGCACGGACTGCATTCGAGCCGATGATAGATGACGCCGGCGCGCGGACCGCCGGGGCCGGTGCGCTCCGGATTGGTCGAGCCGAAGATGCCGACGGTGGGGATCGCGAGCGCCGCCGCCAGATGCATCGCGCCGGAATCGTTGCCGACGAAGCCGTCGCACAGCGATAGCATCGCGATCAGTTCGCCGATGTTGGTCTCTCCGGCCGCGACAATCGGATTGGTGCGGCTGGTCGCGGCAACCTGCGCGCAGAGATTGCGCTCCGCCGGCGCGCCCACCAGCACACACTCGGCGCCGCCCTCCTCGGTCAGAAAATCGATGAGCGCGGCGTAGCGCACCGGCGGCCATTCCTTGGCCGGACCATAGGCGGCGGCCGGGGCGATCGCAATCAACGCGGCGCCGGGACTGATGCGATGGTCGTTGAGCCACGCGCGCATTTTTTCGCGATGGGGCTTGGCGACCTCGAGCTTCAACTCCTCGGCGTCCGCGGCCGGCAGGATACCCATAGTTTCGCGGATCATCGCGAGCCAGTAGCCGCGCTGATGGCCGCTCAGCGCATCGCCCGCGGGCAGCGCCCGATGAGTGAGCATCGCACGCCGATGGTCGGCGACGAAGCCGGCGCGGCGCGGGACGCCGCCGAGCATCACCCAGAGCGCCGACTGGAAACTGTTGGGAAAAAGAATCGCGAGGTCGAAACGGTGATCGCGAATTTTGCCGATGATCCTGCGGCGGTCGCGCAGTCCGCGCAGGCCGCGTCCGACGGTGTAAGGAATCACCTCGTCAACCCAGGTCATGCCGTCGAAAAAGCTCGCGAGTTCGCGCTTGACCATCACGGTGATGGTCGAGGTGGCGAATGCCGCGCGAATCGCGCGCAGTGCGGGCAGGCTGATGACGAGGTCGCCGAGCCAGTTGACCTCCTTGACGAGGACGCGGCCGGCAAGGCCGGTGAGCGCGACGGGAGAATAGCCGGGGCGCGCGCCAAAAGCGGGCCGCGGAGAATCCTCATGCATCACTTGAGCTTTTGAAATGGCCTCGTCCACTGCCGCAAATATCCGGTTGGCGGCGCGCCGCGGGTCTAGTACCTTCGTGCGGCGCCGCCAGTCGAGTAGATTGTAACATTGGCACGAAGGCAAGACGCGCCGACCAACGAGTGCCGGCTGAATCAAGCCGCGGCATGATGGTGACGGCCGAGGCCCGGGGGCGCAAATCGAATCATCGATGGGGGACAATATTCCGAATCAAATCAGCGGACACTACGGACGCGCCGGATGCCTCGGCGCGGGCGGCCCGGTGTGGTACGCGGTGCTCGCGGTGAGCTTTCTCGCGTGCTCGCTGAATCCGGTGGGCGCGGCCGGTCTCGCGATGCATATCGTAAAGGCACACGAGATCTACTCGACGCCGCTCGGATGGGCGATGACGGCAGGCTCGTTCGTGATCGCGGTGATGGGATTTATCGCGACCGAGCGCGTCGCGTATATCGAACGGCAGCGGCGGCCGCTGGAGTTCGCGAGCCTGGCGACCTGCGGAGCAGCGGTACTGGCCTTCGTACTTGGATTCACGCTGCCGGTGATCGTGATGTGGCCGATCGCGGCGGTGCTGGTTGCGGTGGGAGGGTTGGGATTTCGTGCGAGA
>JAJXYF010000037.1 GCA_021780755.1 Deltaproteobacteria bacterium
AACGTGCGCGAGCGCAGCCTGTCCCTCAGTTCTCTGCGCTCGCTCGCCGTCAATCGAAACTCCCCTTCACGCATGCCTCATGATACATGAATGCGATACCAATGTCACTGTTACAAGCCACTAGTTGGACCGCTCAACGGGGAGCCCTTCCTTGTGCCAGCGCTCCATCCCGCCACGCAGAACCGTTACTTGCTCGAACCCCGCTTTCGAGAGCATTTCGGCCGCGCTCGACGAGCGCTTCTCAGTTCGTCATATGGTTGTTATCGGCTTGTGCTTAATTTCGATCAGCTTCCGGATCTTTGCTGATAGTTCCGCGATCGGAATGTTGCGCGCGCCCGCAATATGGCCGAGCGGCCCTTGGAATTCTTCAGGAGTGCGCACGTCGATCAGGGCCACGTCCTCGCCGCTCTCCAGTCGACGTTTGAGGGTCGCTGCGTCGGTAAAGCGTCGCCCCTTTATCATGCGGACCAGCCGCGGAAGGAAAGCGACGACCGCCAGCAGCGCCAGGGCAAGTACAGCCTTGCGGATTGCTCCCGCCTGTCCGGAGGTCGCCTCGCGCCCCGCATAGCCCAAGTAGGTATAGGCCAACGCACCCGGCGCCATACACACAAAGGAGGCGAGGATATACTCGCGCAGGCCGATGCGGGTCAGTCCGAAGGCGTAATTCACCAGATTGAACGGAAACAGCGGAACCAGCCGGACAAACGCAACGAAGCGCCAGCCTTCCTCTTCTACTCCGCGAATCAGCCGCGCCAGGCGGTCGCCAGCGCGCGCCGCCACCCAGTCAGAGGCGACATATCGGGCGATCATGAAAGCGAGCGTGGCCCCCAAGGTCGCGCCGATTAGGTTCCACAGTGTCCCCCACACGGGACCGAACAGAGCGCCGCCGGCCACGGTGAGCACCGATCCGGGGACGAACAGCACCGTCGCGATCGCATAGAGTACAACGAACAGGATCGGAGCCCACCGACCAAAGCGCGCTAGTTCCCGTTCCAGCGCGGCGGCCTGAAGAAATTCGCGATGCAGAGCGAGCCCTACGATCGCTCCGAGCAGTGCCGCGACTACCAGCAGACGGAAGATGAGATTGCGCCAGTTCATGCCGCACCCCTCCAAGTAATCGCGTAAGCGCCCGCAGGCCCGCGGAACGGCTGCAAGAGCATTCGGTCGAGCCACAACTCGCGCGCTTCGCGGAACTGCTCGATCCCTATCGTCATGCCCTGATGGCCGGCCGCAGGCTGAGCGCGATAGGTGCCGAGTAATCTATCCCACCACGGCAGGTTGAAACCGAAGTTGCTATTGGTTTCGTTGACCACGATCGAATGATGGACCCGGTGCATGTCGGGCGTGACAAAGAGCCATCGAAGATAGCGATCGAGCCGGACCGGGATGCGAGCATTCCCATGGTTGAACATTGAGGTTGCGTTGAGCAGGACCTCGAAGACCAGCACGCCGAGCGCCGGTGCCCCCAGCGCCACCACCACGCCGAACTTGATCAACATCGACAGAACGATCTCGATTGGGTGGAAACGCGCGCCCGTGGTCACATCGAAGTCGAGGTCGGCATGATGCATCCGATGTACCCGCCAGAGCGCGGGCACCGCGTGAAACATCACGTGCTGTAGATAGATGGCGGCATCGAGCAGGACCACCGACGCAACGATAGCCATCCAAGCTGGAACCGGGAGGTTGTTGAGCAGGCCCCAGCCTCGTCTTTCGCCGGCCAGCGCCAAACTTACCGCCGTGGCAGGAAGCAAGACCCGGACGAACGCGGTATTCAGCGCCACGATGGCCAGGTTACTCGGCCAGCGCCTGAACCTCGAGTATGACCTAGGCCGCCGTGGTGCCGCCGCTTCCCACAACGCCATTGCGGCAAAGACGATGATAAACGCCCCCAGGCGTATGGCAGCCTCGTGAGTCAGCATCGTTGACCTGAATCAAATATTCAATTATTCTCTTGAATGAGACTAAGAGGTCTCGTTCACGATGTCAAGCCAGAATCCCAAACGCGCAATGTTCGAACAGTTCGCGGCGGTCGCCCGCACTATCGGTTCGGCCCACCGCCTGGAACTCCTCGAGCTGCTCGCACAGACCGAGCGCAGCGTCGAGGAGCTGGCCGGGCTGAGCGGGCTCACGATTGCCAACGCCTCACAGCATCTGCAGCAACTCCGCCGCTCGGGCCTCGTCGAGGCACGCCGGGACGGCAAGCGGATGCTCTACAGGCTCGCCGACGGCGACGTGGTCGCATTGCTCGGCGCCCTGCGCCGAGTCACCGAACGCAACGTCGGTGCGGTCGAAAAGGTGCTCAACAGCTACTTTCGCGAGCGCGACAGTCTCGAAGCCATTTCGCGCAAGGAACTGTTGCGCCGCATGCGGGAAGGAACTGTTACGGTGATCGATACCCGTCCGGCAGAAGAATTCGCCGCGGGTCACTTGCGCGGTGCCATCAACGTGCCGCTGCATGAGATCAAGCGGCGGTTACGGGAACTGCCCCGCGACCAGGCGGTCGTCGCCTACTGCCGCGGAACCTATTGCGTGCTCTCCTACGAGGCGGTCGCCGAGCTGCGCAAGCGCGGTTTCAAAGCCTTCCGGCTTGAAGAGGGGTATCCTGAGTGGAGGGCAGCCGGTCTGCCGGTGGATCATTCCGCAACCGCCTGAATCGAGCGTGGCAGATTAGGAGGAAACGCTATGGAACCGTGGGGAATGATGCCCTGGTACGGAATGGTCTTTGGCCCAATCATGATGATCATATGGCTCGTCATCGTAGTCATCGTTGTGACAGCGGTAGTCCGATGGCTCCAAGGGGGCACTGTTGGCTCGCTCCCGTTGCTGGGTACCCGGAAGCGCGCCCTGGAGATCCTCGAAGAACGCTTCGCCAAGGGCGAAATCGACAAGGATGAGTTTCAAGAGAAAAAGCGGCTACTCGCGGACTGAATTAGTCTGGACGCTTCTTCAACTGTCTCTCAAATCAAGATCAAATTTCAGTGCCCAATAAAACCTGGTTGGTTAGCAAATCCGAGTACAAAAAGCATTCCGAGGAGTCGCGCGTTATAGACGAGAAGACCGCTCTCCTTGCGCGCGCCGTTGTCATCGAGGTCGGGTTTCATATCCGTGTCACCATGATTATGTGTGCGCCCCGCCGAGGGTCTCAAAGGCTCCGTTCTTTCATGATCGCGAAGAACACCGGCACCAGTATCAGGACGTGAATCGTCGAGGTGATCATTCCGCCGACGATTGGCGCAGCGATTGGTTTCATCACGTCTGAGCCGATTCCGCTTTCCCATAGAATAGGCGCGAGGCTGAGCATCACGACCGCGACTGTCATCAGCTTGGGTCGAAGCCGCTGGACTGCACCTTCGATCACCGCCAACTCAATCTCGTCATGCGTTAGATCGCCTTTTGCGATGTGACGATTTAGCGCTTCGTGAAGGTAGATGACCATAACGACGCCGGTTTCGACGGCGATTCCAAACAACGCGATGTACCCGACCCACACGGCGACGCTGAAGTTGAAACCCATTATGTACTGCAGCAGCAGCCCGCCCGTCATCGCGTACACGGTCGGAAGAATCAGTACGATCGCTTCAGTCGCGGACCGGAAGAGCATGTAAAGCAAGATAAATATCAGACCGAAGACGATCGGCAGGATGACAGTCAGGCGCTTTCGCGCGCGCAACTGAAACTCGTACTCTCCTGACCATTTCAGGTTGTATCCGGCGGGCAGGCGCAGCTGCCGATCGAGCACCCGCTGCGCCTTGTTGACGTAGGTGCCGTAATCCGATGTAGCGAGGTCAACGTAGACGTAGCCGGTCAGCATCCCGTCTTCGTCCCGGATCATCGATGGTCCCGGGCTTAAGGTGATACGCGCGACTTCGCCGAGCGGAATCTGCTCTCCGGTCGGCGTCATGATCAGTATTCGACGAAGCGCGTTAAGGTCGTTCCGGTAGTCCGCGAGATAGCGGACGTTAATCGAGTAGCGCTCGCGTCCCTCGACCGTGGTCGCGATATTCTCTCCGCCCATGCCGGAGCTGACCGCGCGCTGAACATCCCCGACCGTCAGGCCGTACCTGGCAGCGGTGGTGCGGTTGACATCAATGTTGATGTAGAACCCTTGGGATACTCGTTCGGCAAAGATTCCGCGCGTGCCCGGAACGGAACCGAGTATCTCTTCGATCTGAGAACCAATCTGTTGAATCCGATCGACGTCGGGACCCTGAATCTTAAGTCCGACCGGAGTTTTGATCCCGGTCAGTTCCATGTCGAGCCGGTTCTCGACCGGCATCGTCCACGAATTGGACAGACCGGGGAAGTGTAACTGACCATTCATCTCGGCAATGAGTTGGTCGTAGGTCATGCCCTTACGCCACTGGTCGCGCGGTTTGAGCATGATCGTGGTGTCGTACATATCCAGCGGTGCGTTGTCGGTCGCGCTATCTGAACGTCCAACTGAGCCGAATACACTCTCGACCTCGGGGAACCTGCGGATGATCTGATCCTGCTTCTGCATCAGATTTACCGCCGAGCCGATCGAAATTCCGGGAAGCGCGGTAGGCATGTAGAGACTTGATCCTTCGTAGAGTGGCGGCATGAACTGGCTGCCGATCTTGAACAACAGCGGAATCGTGAGCAGCAGAAAGATCAGGTTGGCCGCGATCGTCAACGCGCGATGACGCAGGCACCATCTGATCACTGGCAGATAAATAGCCTGGAAGAACCGCGAGATGGGGTTGTTCTCCTCTGGGCGCAGGCGTTTGCCGCGGATGAAGAGGACCATCAGCACCGGAACCACCGTGATCGCGAGAACTGAGGAGAACGAAATAGCGAACGACTTCGTATAGGCCAGCGGACGGAACATCCGTCCTTCCTGCGATTCGAGCAGGAACACCGGGAGGAACGAGACGACGATAATAATCAGCGAGAAGAAGATCGGCCTGCCGACCTGCTTCGCGGCCGATAACAGGATTCGCTGTCGTTCGGGTTCGGAAATCGACTCGCCTTTCAGCGACGCCAGGTGCTGCGCCTCCGACAGGTGCCGGTATCCGTTTTCGACCATCACGATCGAAGCGTCAACCAGCACGCCGATCGCCAGCGCCAACCCGCCCAGCGACATGATGTTGGAGCTGATCTGCAGATAGTACATCGGGATGAACGTCGCGATCACCGCGAGCGGCAACGCGAGAATCGGGATCAGCGCCGAACGCAGATGAAAGAGGAAAATGATGATCACCAGACTGACAATGATGGCCTCTTCGAGCAGGTCGCGTTTCAGTGTGTTGATTGATTCCTGAATGAGTCCGGACCGGTCGTAGCCGCTGACGATTTCAACGCCCGCTGGTAGCGTCCTTCGAATCTGAGCGAGCTTTTGCTTGACCCCGTCGATGACGGTGAGGGCATTCTGCCCGTAGCGCATCACGACGATGCCGCCGACCGTCTCTCCGTCGCCGTTCCATTCCGCCGCGCCTTCTCGAAGATCGGGTCCTAGACTGACGACGCCCAGGTCCCTTATAAGCACCGGTATGCCGTTGTTGGTTGCGACGGAAATTTGTTCGAGGTCCGCGACCGAATGGACGTAGCCGAGGCCGCGGATCATGTAATCCGCTCCCGACATCTCAAGCACGCGCCCACCAACCTCGCCGTTGCTGTCGCGAATTTTGTCGATCACCGTCTCCAACGATACCTTGAGTGCCAACAACCGATTCGGGTCGAGCTTGACCTGGTACTGCTTGACGAAGCCGCCGATTGTGGCGACCTCAGAAACCCCCGGCACTGTTTCGAGCGCGTAGCGCACGTTCCAGTCCTGCAGGCTGCGTAGGTCGGCGAGGCTGTGAGCATGACTCTTATCGACCAGCGCGTATTCGTACACCCAGCCGGCGCCGGTCGCGTCCGGCCCGATGATGGGATTCACGCCAGCGGGAAGCTTGCCGGTTATTTGCTGGAGATATTCCAGCACCCGGCTCCGCGCCCAATAGATGTCGGTGCCGTCCGCGAACACCACAAACACGTACGAGTCGTTGGGCATCGTCTGCGCACGAACGGCCTTAACGTACGGCGCGGCGAGCATCGCGGTGACAATCGGATAGGTCACCTGATCCTCGATCAGATTGGGTGGCTGCCCCATCCATTGCGTGTGGATGATCACCTGAACATCGGAGATGTCCGGCAGCGCGTCGAGCGGGATTCGATAAAGCGACCAAATCCCCGCGAGCAGTGAGGCCAGCACACCGAAGAACAGCAGGAAGCGGTTCGCGTTACACCAGTCGACAGTTCTTTCGATCATCCCGGTTTCCTCACATCGCCATAGAGCCGCTGGCCGACACTTCAAGCTGTCTGGTCGCGATCGGATGGCCGTCCTTTGACGCGACGATCGTCAAACTCCAGGTGCCACCGCTGGGCAGTTCGATGTTGGCGGCGTATATGCCATTGCCCTGATCATCGGCGTCGCCCTGCGCGCGCATCGCCGTCATGCCCATCGCAGGCATCGCGGCCATGTAGAAGGTCACCGTAACTTGCGCGCCCGAGATCGGCGCGCCCCTGGAATCCCTCAACGTCACGATCGCCCTGTTGTGGCCTCGCACTAGCGGATCAGGGTCACTCGTGAACGCGACGCTGGCCTGGGGGATCGCCTCGGCGGCTCCTTCAGTCTCGTTCGGGCTCACGCCTGGCGGCGGAACGAACGCGCCCGCCGCGGCCTGGAGCTGGCTTTCCGAGTCGATCAGGAAATTGGCGGAGCCGACAATCCGCTGACCCGCCGAAAGTCCCTTGAGCACGATGAATTCTTCGCCGACGTGTGCTCCCAACTCGATTTCGGCGGGAGTGAGATACCCATTTCCACGGTCGATAAAGGTGACATTGTGCGTGCCTGTGCGCAAAACCGCCGTGTCGGGAATCACCGTCTGCTCGCCCATCGGCAGATCGAGCACAACGTGCGCAAACATACCGGGAAGAAGTTTGCCGACCGGGTTATTGAACTCGCATCGAACTTTGGCGGTACGGGTCATCGGATCGATTTGCGGCCAGATGAAATCAACGCGCCCATGAAAGCTCGTGCCAGGATAGGCGTCGATGGTAACGGTCGCCGGATCGCCGGGACGGACCTTGCCGATCTCGTCCTGAAACACCGCCGCATAGATCCACACCTTCGACAGATCGGTGATCGTGAACAGGCGGGTGTCCGGTTGCACGTACATGTTGGGCAGCGCATTGCGCTCAACGATGTATCCGCTCATCGGCGAATCGATCTCGACGGCGCGGCGGACCGTGCGCTCACGTTCCAAGCGTGCGATCTCGCGCGGCGACACACCCCAAAGCCTGAGACGCTCCGCGGCGGAATCGACCAGCGATGACGCGTCGGTGGCGACATCGGCGACGGGGCTGTCTTTAACGCGCTTGCGGGCGTCCAGGGCGAGCAGATATTCACTCTCGGTGCTGACGAGGTCCGGGCTGTAAATCGTAAACAGCGGCTGGCCTCGGCGCACGTATTGATAGGTCGAATCCGCGAACACTTGCTCGATCCATCCGGTGAACCGCGTTTGCACGTAGCCTTGCAGTCGCTCGTCCGCCTCGATGTTTCCAGTCGTCTCCAGGCGGTCGCTTACGTCCTTTCGCACCACGGTCGCGAACTTGAGTCCGATCAATTGCCGCCGCTCGGGTGTGATCCGGATTGGCGCCAGTGAGGAGTCCGTTCCATATGCGGTTGGTGACGCCACGAAAAGAAGAAATCCCAGCATTAGGCGAGGCCCGACGCGTCGCCGACGTGATTTGTGATTCATCTTCGGTCACCGATTACCTGCTGGATTTTCGCGATCGCGATTTCGTGGTCGGCGAGGCTCCGGTAGTACTCCTGCCGGAGGTTCCGCAAATCGAGAACCGACGAGAGCAGTGTCTGAAAATCGACTTTGCCGACGCGGTACGCGGACATCGCGGAGGCCTGCGACGTTTCAGCTTGCGGGATCAGGCCCTCGCGATAGATCGACATGACTCGCTCCGCGGTACGCATCGCGACCAGGCTGCTTTCCGCGGCGGTGGAAACCTGCAGTTGAGTCGCCCGCGTCTGCTCGCGCGCCGACTCGGCCTCGAGCGCGGCCTGCTCAATCGCGGGCGCTTGCTTGCGCCAAAAATAGAGCGGAATCTTCGCGCCCAGATTCAGCATGTAGTAATCGCGAAATCCGGGGCCGGTCTTTTGATACGTATATCCGACTGTAAAGTCCGGCCAGTAACCCTGATGCGCCAGTTTCAAGGCCTCCGCGCTGCGCGCTTCCATCGCACGATCCGCCGCGAGGTCCGGGGAACCGCTGGCGGCCAATAGCGCGAGCTTCGATGAGTCGAGCTGCAGACGCGTCACTTCGATGTCGCCAATATCGATATTCGGCGAATCGGGATCGCGGCCAAGGATCTGCTTGAGCTCGAGCTGTTCCTGGTCCTCCTCCAGATGGTGCATCGCATGCTCCTTCAGGATCTCGGTGGCCTGAAGCTGCGCTTTGATCAGATCCTGCTGCAGACCCTGTCCCAGGCGATACCTGGTTTCCGCGATCTGCTGGATCTGACTCAGTTCCTGTTGATTTCGATCGAGAATCACCAGGGTCTTCGAGTGATAAAACAGCTCGAAGTAAATCTCTTTGACCTTTTCCTCGACCTCACGCTCGGCGCCTTCATAGCGATGCTTCGCGTACTCGGCGTCCTTTGTTGCCTCGGATTTTTGCAAGCGGAGCTTGCCCGGACCAGGAATGTCTTGTGAGACGCCGAAGCCGGTGTAGTAAAAATCGCTGCTCTCATACCCCGAGAATGGTTGCGGGCTGCCGACCGTAAAGTGTTGGATCGACGCCTGTGGGTCTGGCAGCGTCGCTGCCTGGATTGGCACGCGAGTAACCGCCTGCCAGTGCTCTCGCGCGGCGATCACGCCGGGATTGTTGGCAACCGCCTCCCGCACCAGAGCGTCGAGGTTCGACGCCGCATCAGAGGGTGGAGGTAGAGTCGTTTGCGCGTTTGCCGGCGCTACCCGAGCAACCGCGATCGCAACCAGCATCAGGATCACGGCGTGCCGCTTCGCGACCAGCCGAGCAAGTCTGTCCATAGAACCACCAGGATCGCGTTGGGACCACCAAACCATCGGCGCTCAAGGCCGAGGAGGCGGTCCTACTTGAAACTCGAGGCGGACGCCGCGATCCTCGCTGGTGAGCAGCGAGTACCGTTGCGCGAGCCTCAGGGACCGTCCGCGGACGCGACGGTGGTCAGATTTGCCGAGAACAGAGCAGGGAAAGAGGATCGAGATTGAGGTATAAGTCCGGATGCCAATCGGATTGAAGTGGCGAAGAGGCCGATTCTGCGGATATCAGCCGAACCATCGTAACGGCTGGCGGTTCCACCGCGGGCGTCGGCATCGATGACAAGAGACGCGCGCTCGAGGTGTCAGTCGAAACATTGCAGCAACTCACCGTGCGAGTTGCGGTATTCCACGGACAAGTCGAAGAACAACAATTCCCGGACACTGCTTGAACAGGGGAGCAGGCGGCACTGGCGGTGATCGCCGGAAGCGAGCTGGCAAACAGCGAAATCAGGAGCACGAATGAAAATATGCGCCGCACACCAGTAAGCTATTCGAGTTGAAGATTGGCGACAAGACTCTGAAAGTCGCCGGCGTCGTTCGCGGACTCTTTTTCGGATTTAGACGCTATGCGGAATGACTTCCGCCAGCGGATGCCGAAGCTCATACGGCCTCAAGGTCCGCCCACAGACCAACACGAAAGGGCGGCGGTCTTGCGGCCCGACTTTTATCCCCGCTCTGCCTTCGGCAGTTTATGACTGTGGCGATGATGCGAGTCCGACACGTGCGGATGGTCGTGTATTAGCGAGGAGTGCTCGTGCGGATGTGAATGCGGCTCTGCCACTAAACAATCGTGCTCGTGCCGGTGGTGCTCGTCGTGAATGTGCAAGTGCTCATGAAATATGACCTCGTGCGTGTGGCGATGACTGTGTCTCTCTCGGATTAAAAGCGCTACTCCAATGGACATGAGCGCTGCGCCCGTGAGTTCAGACGAATTGGGAAGATCGCGAAAGATGGCAACGGACAGCAATGCACCGACGAACGGAGCGGTCGCAAAGTAAGCCGATTCTCGCGCCGCACCGAGTACTCGAAGCGCCTTCAAGTCGAAAACTATGCTGACGCCATAACAAAGCGCACCCACAGCACCCGCACCGACCACATTCGTTGCTCCGGGAATTGCCTCACTTCCCTGCCAAAGAGCGATCACAAGCACGCACGCGCCTGCGGCTAGCGTCTTGATTCGGGCGACCGCGACCGGGTCACGTAACGAGATACGCTGCGTGAGATTGTTGTCGATGCCCCAGCTGAGACATGCCGCTGCAATTTCCAGCGCCCCGACCCAGCTGCCGCCAACGTGACCGGCCTGAACGCTTAAGAGCACTCCGCCCAGCATGATGGTGGCCGCGGCAAACATCTCGCGTCTGCCGAGGTGTTCACGCATCAAACCAACCGCGATTAGTGTCGTGAACGGGCCTTCGAGATTCAGCAGGAGCGATCCGGTTAATGCCGACAAGCGTTGGAGACCGAGCAACATCAGGATCGGCCCGAGCATTCCGCCGGAAAAAATGATGCCGCACATCAGCGGAAGGTCGCGACGAGTGACCTTCGCCTCGCGCGATTCGAACGCCGGAAGAAATCGGTACACCGATAACGCTATCGCGGCGCCGAGGTACAGCAGGGCCGAAAGCATCAAGGGCGATAGATCTCGGAGCAGAAGTTTTGCGGCCGGGGTGCTCGCTCCGAATAGCGCCGCTGCGGATAGCGCATAGACCGCTCCTGGCATTTCCACCTCGCTATTCTCTCTTCGCGGGATTGGACGAAGTGGCTCAAAGTCGGAGTGGACGAGGGGCAAGGCCGTCAGAGCTAAAACTCAGTCTATTTCGCGGGAAAACTGGCGCCCCCTGCGGGATTCGAACCCACGGCCCCAGGATTAGGAATCCTGTGCTCTATCCATCTGAGCTAAGGGGGCGCGCCTTGACGATCGCCCGACGCTCTGTGGTCCCTGCCGGGCGCCAACCGGTTGATGCGACGCGATCGCGACGAGCGTGCTCTTCATTGCGACGATCCGGGGCGGCCATCCTGGCCACGATCGCGGGTAACAATACTGTGATTATCACGCGCTCCGCGCCGTGAACAAGGCGGCCGCGCGCCACGCGGACCCGAGCAATTGCGAAGCGCCCTTGACCATCCCGCGAAGCGCTTTTGGAGATTCTTGAGCAGTAGGCACTGCGCGCATAAGGTTCATCCGAATGAAGGCCGGCCCGAAAGTCGGGAGAGGTCTTCGTAAGCGATGACGCCCCGGGCGGCCACCGTTTGTGATTGTCGCCGCTCGGATTTTGCCATCGTTGATTGTCGCTGCCCAAGCGAACGCAATGGGGTTGCGCAACTAAAACCACCAAAGCTGTAGGAAAACCCGACTCTCTGTTGCATGACTGAGATCATCGGCCTTTAGTGAGTTCCTCTGTGATCGCTCACGAGCGTTGCTGGCACGCGGACGTGCATTGGATACAAGAGGGGGGACTTCATGCATTTCAAGAAGGCGGTTTCATGGCTACTGCTGGTTGGGATGGGCGGCGCGGTGGGCCTCGCGATGATGGTGCGACAGGGAGCCACGTCATCGCGTCCGTTGACGGCCGGGCTGGGGATCCAGATGTCGGCCAAGTCCGCCTTTTCGGCGGTGGTCGGAACGGCGATCGGCGGTTCCGCTAACTCGCTCAACGAAATTGCTCTGCTCGGCGACCTCGATGGGCGAGAGGATCTGGTCGCGGACCACGCGCTGAAGATCGCGGACACCACCTCGACCCTGGTTCCCGGACAGACCCTGACGCGCTTCGCTATTTCCGAACATACGGTGGCCAACGGCTTTGCCGAGAACATCTTTTACTATGGCGATTCGCTCGGCAATTTGACGGTCGGCGCCGATACCAACAACGACGGCCTGATTGACACGAGCTTCGTGATCAACCTGCCGACCGCGCTCAACGCGTTCGGTACGCTCAACAGCGACGAACAGATAGTTGTCACCGGACTGGCGGTGAGTCCGGTCGCCGATCTGACCTCGTTCAGCAACGTCAACGGCAGCTTTGCTTCGTACAGCGGGCAGGTGGGCGAAATCCTGTACGTGACCTTTACCGATAGCAGCGGCGGGTTCCGTTCGACCTCGACCGGCGACATCATCCGCAGCGGCGTGTTGGCCTTTCCGGTTGCGGACCTCACGTCGGCTGCCGCTGCGCCCCCGGGCATCGTGAGTCCGACCGGATTTCCAGTCCAGATGGGCGGGGCTTTCGGCGTCGCGTTCTCGACCTTCTCGAACATGACTGGAATAGCGGTTGACGATGACGGCAGCGTCTATTTTCAGCAGACTGACCTGATCAACCTGACCGGAGCCAATATCGTAAAGATCACGCCGGCGGGGACGAATAACACTCGATCGCTGGCGACCAGCGGCTTCTTGACGATGACGACGCTCAATCCACCTAACGGCGTTTACGGCACCGCGAGCGGTCCGATCGGCCAGCTCAACCGCTTCACGAACTACTCGGGCACCGCGACGCTGTTCGGCAACATCGCCGCGATCGCGACCGGGCCCTCGAACGTGCTTTACGCGGCGGTTGCGCGCTCGCGCAATCCGAGAGATTCGACGCTGGTTAAAACCACCGAGGGGCCGTTCGCCAATACGTCCAGGCTCGGCCCGACTCCGGCGATGGTCATAAGTTTTGCCGACGCGGTCGGCGGGACCAACAATTGTAATGCCGCCCTGACCGCCCCCGACGGTATCGCGGACGTGATCGTCAAAGGTCAAGCGTTGGTGCCCGGAGTCAACAACTTTCAAACCTTCGTGATGGGCGCGGGCCCCGACCGCCGGGGGGCCTCTCTGGCGTTTGGCAATGCGACCAACACGCGCAAAATCGATATGTTGATTGACTATACGATTTATTCCGGCATCACGGTTGACGAGGAAGGCAAAGTCTATGTGATTTCGGGAGGCACGCCGGCCGGTGTCGGTAATAATCCCTCACCGAATCGCGGCGAGATCCTGCTCTTTCCCGACGATACTCCGTACGATCGGCGCGCGGATTACGTTGACTTACGCGGAGAAATCATCCCGAACCCGTCAGTAACCACCGGCAATGTCGGCAACCACAAGGCCGATCGCTTCGACTATATTTTCTGGGAGGCGCCGATCGATCCGGTAACCTCCAATCCGATCGGTGTCGCGGGACTCACTCGCGGATTCCTCCTGTACACCAACCGGACGCATCCTGCTACCAGCACCTCGATCGATCTGCTGCCCAACGGGGCGACCCAACTCGCCGACAGCACCGCCGGCCCGATTAACTTCGAGGACTTCGACCCGGGCCATCAGGTGGCCGGTGGCGACGATCAGAACTTCCCGTTTCGCGGCGACGACTCCGACGGTCATTCAGGCCCGTCGAACCCGTCGATAACGGGGCCGCTGAATGGCGGCTTCGAGTATGTCTTCGGGGGGAACATCGGTGGCACGTGCACCTCGCCGTGGAATACGTTCTTTCTTAACTCCAATGGCAACGTAACCTTCGGTGCCGGCGATACCAGTGGGCCGCCGGCGGTCACGACTTTCCTGACCGGCGCTCCGCGTATCGCACCGGCATGGGCGGACCTGAATACGCAGAGCCGGGCGCTCGCCAACCTGAACACCTTCCCGGTGCAGGCGATGGGCTTCGCCGGTATCAACGATTTCAAGGTGCGATGGATCGACGTGCCCGAGACCGGCGCCGAGGCGTGCGGTTCGAGCAATACCTTCGAGGTGTCGCTCTATGACGACGGTACCGGGATTGACGAAAACGCCAATCAGCCGCTGAATCCGGCCAACCCGATCGGCAACAACGAGGTCCCCTTCGATCTGCAGGAAGGGCCGACCGACTTGCGTTTCCCTGGATTCGGTGCGGGCAAACCGCCGCGCCCCGACGGTAGCGGCTACTTCCGTCTGCACTATGCTCACATGGACCTGATCGGCACGGCGGCGAGCCCCGACCTGGTCGGTTATTCGCTGGGCGATCAGAATCCGGTTCCGCCGAGCCTCTGCACCACCGCGGACCTGGGCAACCTGCCGTTTGGTAAACTGATCGGCGACGGTAGCCAGGCCGCCGCCTTCGAGTTCTTCAATACCGGCGTCAACGGCACTCCGCTGACTGCGGATTTCGACCTGCGCTTCGAAGGCGCCAATCGGGTGCTCTCGACGCCGGTCGGACAGATCGGTCAAAACCGCGATACGCTCTGGTGGAACGGCGCGGATTGTTCCACGGCGGGGACATTCACCTGTCCGAAATGAGCCGATGAGCGGGGCCGCTCGCATCAGGCGGGCGGTTTGGTTCGTCACGGCGATTAACACGGCGGCGCGGCTCATCGGGGTCGCGCCGCCGTCTCTATTTGCCCCGCTGGCTGGGATCCGAGGCGCACCCGAAGTAGAGTCGTACCTGATCATCGATTAGTAATCCGATTCGCAAGGAGCTTCGACGATGGCCGACAAGGTCGTGAAAACCGACGAAGAATGGAAAGCGATGTTGACGCCGGAGCAATTCGAGGTTGCGCGGCGCAAAGGCACCGAGCGTGCGTTTACCGGCAAATATTGGGACTTCCACGATCAGGGCGTTTACCTATGCGTTTGCTGCGGCAATGAACTGTTCACCTCCGATACCAAGTACGATTCGGGCTGCGGATGGCCGAGTTTCTACGCTCCGCTCGACGAAGGCAGGATCGCCAAGGAGGCCGATCGCAGCTACGGCATGACGCGCACCGAAGTGATGTGCAGCCGCTGCGGCGCGCATCTCGGGCACGTCTTCGACGACGGCCCCAATCCGACGGGCCTGCGTTTCTGCATGAACTCGGCGTCGCTGAGCTTCACGAAAAAGGAATCCGGCGATAAGTAAGCCGCCGGGCCCTGACCGCCTTTTGGGCGATTTCTCATACGGTGCATGCCGCGGGGCGCGGTGGCGTTGCGGGGCGGGCCGTATCGGAGAATAATCAGCGTTAATTCCAGCAGTAATCACCGACACACGGTTTGAATCATTTTCAATGGCTCCTTCATCCGCGGCTGCTCCAGGTTCCGATCTCGCTTATCCAGTTCGTCCCGATACGACGATGGGCTCGACGACGCCTGCCGTCGAAATCGTGGGCTTGAGTTTCAGTTACGGCGCGCGCGTCGCGCTGAGCGATCTCGGCTTTACGATCGCACGCGGCGAAATCTTCGGGCTGCTCGGCCCTAACGGCGGCGGCAAGACCACGCTCTTCAAACTGATCTCGACGCTGGTGCCGCTGCGGCAGGGCGACGCCCGCATCCTCGGCTTCGATTTGCGCAACGACACGATCGCGCTGCGGCGCCGGCTCGGCGTGGTCTTTCAGCATCCGAGCGTTGACGGCAAGCTGACGGTGGCCGAGAACCTGGCGCATCAGGGGCGGCTCTACGGAATCAGTGGAGCGCGATTGCGTGAGCGCAGCGCCGCGATGCTTGAACAACTCGGGTTGACCGTGCGTGCCGGCGACCTGGTCGAAACACTCTCCGGCGGACTCAAGCGGCGCGTCGAGCTCGCGAAATCGCTGCTCCACGAGCCAGACCTGCTCGTGCTCGACGAGCCGAGCACCGGACTCGACCCGACCGCGCGCCGCGAGTTCCTGAATTATCTGACCGACCTCCGCGACCGCCAGGGCGTGACCATCGTGCTGACCACCCATCATATGGAAGAGGCCGAGCGCTGCGATCGTATCGGCGTGCTGCATCAGGGACGGCTCGTCGCGATCGCGCCGCCCCCGGAACTCAAGTCGCGCGTGGGTGGCGACGTGGTCGCGATTTACGCACGCGAGCCTGAGGCCTTGCAAAAGAAAATCGCCGCCCGCATGCAGGTGACGGCCGTGCTGGTGGACGGCACGCTGCGCGTCGAGCGCCCGCGCGGCCATGAATTCGTACGCGACGTGGTTGAGGCTTTCGGTGACGAAATCGAATCGGTGACCTTCGGCAAACCAACTCTCGAAGATGTCTTCGTCCACCTGACCGGCCATCGGTTTCACGCCGGCGCCGCGGAGGACGTAGGATGAGCGAAGCGGGCCTGCAGGCGGGGACCTTGTGGCTGCGCGAGATCACGCGCTTTTGCCGGCAGCGCAGCCGCGTGATCGGCTCGTTCCTGCAACCGCTGGTGTTCTGGGTCTTGCTCGGTGCTGGACTCAAGGCGTCGTTCAGACCGGCCGGGATGCCCGCGGGAATCGACTACTTTCAATACCTCTATCCCGGCTTCATCGTGCTGGTGCTGCTGTTCACCGCAATTTTCGCGACGATCTCGACCGTCGAGGATCGGCGCGAGGGGTTTCTGCAAAGCGTGCTGGTCGCGCCTATCTCGCGCACGACGATCGTGATGGGGCAGGCGCTCGGCGGGACCACGCTCGCCTGGGTGCCGAGCTGCATCTTCCTGGTGCTGGCGCCCTTTGCCGGAATCAGTCTCGGCGCTGGCGCCGCCTTTTTCGCGGCCTTGATCATGGCGATAATCGCATTTGCGCTCACCTGTATCGGGCTGACGATCGCGTGGAAGATCGAATCGACCCAGGGCTTTCATGCGATCATGAATCTTATTCTGATTCCGATCTGGCTGCTTTCCGGGGCGTTCTGGCCGATCGATGGCGCGCCCGCCCTCCTACGCTGGACCATGCGGCTCAATCCGTTGACGTACGGGATGGCCGCGCTGCGCGAGAGCCTCTATGCCGGCAATCGCGGGGAGATGGGTTCGTTACCATCGATGGCGTTGTCGCTCGCAATTGCGATCGCGTTCGCGATTGCGACTTTCGCGCTCGCCGCGCGCACCGCACGCCGCGCCGCGGCTTACTGATCGGCCGACCGTTACAGCGGGTCGAAATAGGCCTCGATGCGGCCCTCGCAGTGGAACTGGCGCGCGAGCGCGATCCATTTACGGTCGAGACCGTGGAGCGGCTCGGGCAGACGGTCGAGCGGGAAGAAGCCGGCCTCGAGCGTCTCCAACGGATGCAGCGTCAGCGTGCCGCCGTCGAGCCGGCAGTAAAAGAGCAGCGAGTAGAGATGGCGCGAGGCGGAGCCGACCTTGAGGCTATCGATGATGCCGATGAGCCGCGCGGGCGTTACGATCAAGCCGGTCTCCTCGCGCACCTCGCGCGCGACGTTTTCGGCGGGCGATTCGCCGATATCGCAGAAGCCGGTCGGATACCACCAGCGCCCGCTCGGCCGCTGAATCATGAGAATCTCGTCGCGCTGATTGAACACCATTGCGCCGCAGCCCACGCCCGCCGTCACGTAGCCGTCGTAGCCGCGGCCGGCGTCGTCGCGCCAGCGCTTGATCGCAAGCTCGGCGGCAGCCTCGGTATCGCGATCGAGCATCGCACGAAACCGCACCGCCTCGCGCAGCAAATCTTCGTAACGCTCGGCGTCGTAACCGTGAGGCTTGAACGCGAGGCCGGTGCGGCCGATCGCCGCGATGCGCTCGATGAAGCGCGCGAGTTCAAGTATCAGATCATCTTGCGCCATACTGCCCGTTCCCTCACCAAGCTACCCGTCGTCCCTGTTTACCGGCCCGCCGTTGGATCGAGTATTCGCAAGCCGGCAAAATATCGACGGTAAAATCCTCGATCGCGGGTCAGAAGACGATCGGCGACAACCAGCGCGTGTCCGGCAATCAGGAAATCAGCCGCGATGCGATCGCGAGGACCTCCACCTGCCCGATAGCGCCGCCAGGCGTCAGCCGCTTTGATCGCCGCCGCTTCCGGCATCGGCGAGAATGCGGCGTTCAGCTTGTTCATCGCATCCTGAAAGAGTCCCGTGTCGCTGAATACGGTTGCGGTTTCGGCCCACACGACCTCGGAGGCGACCAGCGCACCTTCCCTCAGGCAGCGCCGCAAGACCTCCGCGGAAGCGGGCGCAAACTTTGGGTCGGCGCCGAACACGTCCAGCAGGACGTTGGTGTCAACCGCCGTGATCACTGCCGCCCGCGAAGTTCGGCAATCACGGCGTCAGTGTCGATCTTCCGGCCGAGACAGCCGTACACCTCGCTGACTGGGTCCGCGGCTCCACTCTTGACCGCGATCAGGCGGCCCTGCTCTTCAGCGAACTCCAGCACCGTACCGGGCTTGAGGCCGAGCATCTTCCGTAGCTGTTTTGGAATAGTCACCTGGCCGCGCTCAGCGATCCGCGCTTTCATAAATTTCATACTTCTCATATCCGAAAGTATGAACCAATTCTGCAACATTTTCAACCGGCGCACCAATCCGATCATTCCGCGTGTTCGTGAGCGTTATCGACAGCGATCTCCTCGACGACGCCCCCACAGCGAGCCAGAAAAAGGAGTATACTTTTGCCAGGTCGGCCGCGAAAACTCGGCCCTCCAGGCCAGAAAAGCCCATTCGTGGCATAAACTTTTTTTTACGATATCAACAGAAAATCTCGCGTCTCAACCCGCGTTGCCCTCGAAAAAAACCCGGGAGCGGGTAGGACCGTCAAGCGGAAGGTGTTGAAGCGAAGAATCGAGCGATGCCGACCGGAAAAAACGACCTGAACGCCTCGCTTGAGCAGCCAGGATGGCCTCCTGGGGATGCGCAAGCGGGCACGGTTGCGATAAAATAAGCCCAGTATGCGCTGGACTACCGACAAAATTCGTCAATCTTTTCTTGATTTCTTCGCGGCGCGCGGACATCAGGTTGTCCCCTCCGCGTCACTGATTCCCAAGGGCGACCCGACCCTGCTCTTCGTCAACGCCGGGATGGTGCCGTTCAAGGACTACTTCCTGGGCGTGCGCACGGCGCCGAATCCGCGCGTGGTCGATTGCCAAAAATGCCTGCGCATCTCGGGCAAGCACAACGACCTCGAGGCGGTCGGCCGCGACAGTTATCACCATACGTTTTTCGAGATGCTCGGGAACTGGTCGTTCGGCGATTACTACAAGGCCGACGCGATCAAGTGGCATTGGGAGTTGGTGACCAAGGTCTGGGAGATTCCCGCGGAGCGGCTGTGGGCGACCGTATATAAGGACGACGACGAGGCCGAACAGGCCTGGCTCGAACTTAAAGCATTACCTAAAGAACGAATCCTGCGCTTCGGCGAGAAGGATAATTTCTGGGAGATGGGCGAGACCGGGCCGTGCGGGCCGTGCTCGGAAATCCATATCGATCGCGAACCCGACCGCGCAAATCCGACTGACCGGGCGGGTCAGGCCTGCGACCAGCAATCGCATGCCGGTCAGCAGTGCGGGGTCAACGTTGACGGCTGCTCGCGCTTTATCGAACTCGGCAATCTCGTATTCATCCAGTACAACCGCGACGCGTCGGGCAAGCTGACGCCGCTGCCGATGAAGCATGTCGATACGGGGACGGGGCTTGAGCGGGTGGCCGCGGTGATGCAGAGCCTCGAAACGGGCAAATACCTCGGCAACTACGACATCGATCTGTTCCAGACGATCATCGCCGGTATCGAGAAGCAGGTGCAGACGCTCGCAGGAAATAAAGCGATTTTCCGCTACGGCCAAAGTGCTCAATCCGACATCTCATTTCGGGCGATAGCCGATCATTCGCGTGCAATTTGTTTTCTCATTTGCGACGGCGTGCAACCGGGAAATTCCGATCGCGAATATGTATTACGCCGACTGATGCGTCGCGCGATCCGGCACGGTCATAAACTTGGCGTGCCGGCCGCTGGCGGTTCGCTTGCGGTATTTCTTTTCAGCGTCGTCCAATACGCCGTCGATGCGATGGGCGGCGCATACCCCGACCTGCGCGATCAGAAACAAAAGATTATCTTGGTATGCGGCGACGAGGCGCGCCGATTCGAACAGACTCTGGAGCGTGGGTTGCAGTTGCTTGAGGAATGGCGCGAGCGAAGCCGCACGATCAAAAGCACCGTGTTCCCCGGCGACATCGCCTTTCAATTGCACGATACCTACGGCTTCCCGATCGATTTGACCCAGGACATCCTCCGCGAAGACGGCTTCACCGTTGACGTCGCGGGGTTTGAGCGCCTCATGGAGGAGCAGCGCGAGCGTGGACGCGCGGCCCGCAAGGACGATATCGCCGCACCCGAAATCGTACTCGGCGCTGGGGTGAAGTCGCGCTTCGTCGGCGACCATCGCTACGACGCCGAGTCCGAAATCCTCGCCGCCAATGCCGATGCCGACGGACGGCTGACCGTCGTTGCCGCCGAGACGCCCTTTTACCCCGAAGGCGGCGGGCAGGTCGGCGACCGCGGCGTGATCGAAACCGCGGCGGGCGCGCTGCTCGAAGTCACGGATTCGCGCAAGCATGACGGCTCGATTCTGCACATCGGGCGTATCCTGCGCGGTGCGGCGGGTGATTTCGCGCGTGGTGCGCACGTCAAACTGCGCATCGACCGCGAGCGGCGCGACGCCGCGATGATCAACCATTCGGCGACCCACATTCTGCACTACGCGCTGCGCGACATTCTCAGCAAGGATGTCCATCAGGCGGGCTCGATGGTCGCGCCGGAGCGGCTGCGCTTCGACTTCAGCCACAACGGGCCGGTCGGCGTGGGCGACCTCGCGACGATCGAAGAAGAGATCAACGCGCGCATCCGCGAGAACGCCGAGGTTCTTACCGAGGAGATGGCCTACGACGACGCTCTCAAGGCGGGTGCGCTGGCGTTCTTCGGCGACAAGTACGGCGACGTGGTGCGGGTGGTGCGGATGGGCAATTTCTCGACTGAGTTGTGCGGCGGCACGCATGTGCGGCGCACCGGCGACGTTGGCATGTTCAAGCTTGAGAGCGAGGGTGGAGTGGCGGCGGGAGTGCGGCGGATCGAGGCCTTCACGGGGCAGGGTGCGCTCGACGCGATTCGGCGTCGCGAGAAAATCCTCGAGGACATGGCAGCGCATCTCGGCGCGCGCGACGCGGCGGCGCTCGATCGGCTGGAAAAACTCATCGCGCGCGAGAAGGAACTCGAAAAGAAGCTCCGCGCGCTCGAACAGAAGCTGGTGGCCGGCGCGACCACCGGCAGCGCCGATGCGGAAAAAGTTCGCGAGGCCAACGGCGTCAAGATCGTCACGCGCAAGGTCGAAGGCGTCGAGCCGAAGTCGCTGCGCGAGATGGCCGATCGCATGCGGCAGAAGTACGGCTCGGCGGTGGTCGCGATCGGCTCCGACCTCGGCGACAACAAGGCGGCATTGCTAGTCGCCGTGACGCCCGATCTCGCGCAACGGATCAAGGCCGGCGATATCGTCAAGCAACTCGCCCCGATGATCGGCGGCACTGGCGGCGGACGTCCCGACTTCGCCCAGGCCGGCGGCCGCGACGCGTCCAAGCTGGACGAGGCGCTCGAGCGGATCGCGAGCCTGGTCTGACGCCTCACGCCACCGTAATCGATCGTTCATCTGAATGCCGTTTCACAAGGGTGCGGAAAAGGCGTAGCATCCGATCATCGGAATGAAACAGAACGGGACTGCGAACGGCAACGTCAGGCCAATCCTTCATAAGGTAAACGAAACCATTTCACAGTTAGCCACCGAAGATTCGCTCGAACTCCATTTCGACGACCACCGTTTCTTGACCGAACTGCTCGGTCAGCACGACGCACATCTACGGGTTATCGAGGCGGCCCTTGACGTGCGCATCGGCGTCAACGGCAGCGCGCTCAAGATCTCCGGCGGGCATATCGAACAGGCACTGGCGGGCAAGCTGCTGAGCGAACTGTACGAACTGCTCAAGCGCGGCTATCCGATCTACGACAGCGATGTCGATTACGCCATCCGCATCCTGCGTGCCGACCGCAATGTCGATCTGAAGGACATCTTCCTCGACCAGGTCTATATCTCGGCGAACAAGCGGATCATTTCGCCCAAGAGCCTGAATCAGAAGGCTTATGTCGAGGCGATCCGCGCGCACGACATCGTTTTCGGCATCGGGCCTGCCGGCACCGGCAAGACCTATCTCGCGATGGCGATGGCGCTCGCGGCGTTGATGAAGAATCAGGTCACGCGCATGGTGCTGTGCCGGCCGGCGGTCGAAGCGGGGGAAAAACTCGGCTTTCTGCCCGGCGACCTCGCCGAAAAGGTCAACCCGTATCTGCGTCCGCTCTACGATGCGCTGCACGACATGGTCGATTACGATCGTGCGCGCCGGATGCTCGAGCGCGGGACGATTGAAGTGGCGCCGTTGGCCTTTATGCGCGGGCGCACGCTCAACGATTCCTTCATCATCCTGGACGAAGCGCAAAACACCACCTCCGAGCAGATGAAGATGTTCCTGACCCGGCTCGGCTACGGCTCGAAGGCGGTAATCACCGGCGACATTACGCAGATCGATCTGCCGAGCGGCAAGCTCTCAGGCCTCAAGGAGGCGCGCACGGTACTGGCCGACACCCCCGGCATCAAGTTTGTACATTTCAACGAACGCGATGTTGTGCGCCATCGGCTGGTGCAGGCGATCATCACCGCGTACGAATCGTTTAACGGCGAACGCACGCTGCCCTTGCCGCTGCCGTCCGTCGAGGCGAAACCGGCCAACGGCTGAACGTGCCGGTCGAACTGACGTGCCGGGCCGTGAGCGGGCGGTCGTACGGCAGTGCGCTGCGCGCCGACGCTCTCGCGCTGCTGAAAATCCTTGGGCTCGAACATTACGAACTTTCGCTGTTGCTGGTGAGCGATAGCGGTATTCGCCGGCTCAATCGCGAGTTCCGTGGCAAGGATCGCGCGACCGACGTGCTCTCCTTCCCGCAACTCGAACCCGCTGGCGAACCGAAGCGGGGCCGTTCCGCCGTGAGGTCGGACGCGCCGCCGCTCGCGCTCGGCGACATCGTGATTTCGATCGATACCGCGCGTGGTCAGGCCCGCGAACTCGGCGAGAACATATCCGGCCGAGTTCGGACGCTGTTGATCCACGGCATGCTCCATCTGCTCGGTTACGATCACGAAGGATCAATGGCGGAGGCGCGCCGGATGTTTGCGCGCGAGCATGAAATCGCCGCGCTGATGGATGCGGGGCGTCGGCAATCGCGGTCGCGCCTCAATCAGACGCGGACGGCCAAAGCGTCAGATTCAACTCGCGCGCACGAAGCCGGCGATTTGCGCTGGTCGCCCGCCGCGATGCCAGAGCGAACACCGAAGGCCGCGAAGAAATTGAGCATCGCGCACCGACCATGATGAGGTTTTCGGCGGGCGAGGACGCGCGTCGATATATCGCTTGAGCACACGACGCAAATCACGGGTGGCGGTCAATCCGGCAACGCGCGCCGACGGCGCCACCGGCTCATTCGCGATGCTCCCAATGCTGACGCATTTCACGCGCGCCGCCGGCACCAAAAGCGCGATCGACAATCTCGACGCGATTCTCCGCGGCGGCGTGATTCGCGGCGCCACCCGCTTTATCCGGGGCCGCCGCCCGGTCGTCTGCTTCTTCGACGCGGGCCTCGACGAACTCGGCCGCCTGCTCGTGCGCTCCAATCGCCGGCGCTACGAACCGTTCGGCGTCGCCCTGGATAAACGCTATGCTTTCGCGACGGGCGCGCGGCCGGTGCTCTATATGCCGTGGCGCGAGGCCCGGCAGATATTGGCAGAGGAGGAGTGGTGGCGCGTGGCCGCGATTGACCTGGAGCGTAACCCACCGATCGACTGGAGTTTCGAGCGCGAATGGCGCGCGGCAGGCGATTTTCCGTTGCCCGCCCGGGGCGCCGTGGCGCTGGTAGAAAGCTGGCGCGACGCCGATGAACTCTACGACCGCTTCGACGGCGACCCACCTTGCGCGGGCGTCATTCCGGTCAAGGATCTGTCCGGGTTTGCCTGAGGATGTCTGTGAACGTATCGACCCGTGCCGCGCTGGCCGTTGCCAGCGGACTCGCGCTCGCACTCGCGTTTCCCAACTTCGATTTCAACGTGGCCGCATGGGTGGCGTTGGTGCCGCTGCTCTATGCGATCGACGGTGAAACGCATCGCCGGGTCTTTCTCTATGCCTGGCTGCAGGGCTTCGCCTGCTACGTCGCGTCGCTCTATTGGATCACCATCACGCTGCATCATTTTGCCGACGTGCGGATCCTTTATGCCGTGATGCCGATGCTGCTGCTGGCGGGCGTGATCGCGCTCTTCACCGCCGTCGCGTTCTGGGCGGCCGCGTATATCACCGCGCGGTCAGGCCTTTCGATCGTCGTCACGCTGCCGATCGTCTGGACCGCCGTCGAATGGATTCGCACGTATTTCCCGATCGGCTTTCCATGGAACCTGCTCGGCTACGCGGCGTATCAGAACCTCACGCTGATTCAGTTTGCCGAATTCACGGGAGTCTATGGCGTCTCCGCGCTCATCGTATTTTTTAACGTCGTCATCTATATCGTGGTCTTCCGGCGCGAATCGCCGCGAGTGCAAGGCGTCAGCCTCGGTGTATTGAGCACGCTGTTCGCCCTTGCGTGGATATTCGGCACGCTGCGAATCGGTGAGTTGCAGCGCGAGCGGCCGGATCATTCACTCAAGTTTGCGATGGTCCAGGGTGACATCCCGCAATCGATCAAGTGGGACCCGAATTTTCGCGAATCGAGTTTCAGTATTTACGTGCAGCAGACCCAGGAGGCCGCGCAACTCGGTGCCGACGTGATCGTATGGCCCGAGGCGGCGGCGGCGTTTTTCTTCCAGCCGACCGAGCAGTATCCCGCAGCCTTTGCCGATGACGCGCCGTATCGCCAGCGCCTGTTGCAACTGGCGGCCGATACCGGCGATCCAATCCTGTTCGGGGCGCCGGCGCTCGCGACGGAGGATGGCCGCCTGGGCTTTTTCAATCGCGCGTACCTGGTATCCGGCCGCGGCGCGATCACCGCGTGGTACGACAAAATTCAGCTCGTGCCGTTTGGCGAATACGTGCCGCTGCGGAGCGTGCTCGGCTACTTCGTGAATCGCGTCGTGGCCGGCTTTGGCGATATGTTCGCGGGCAGCCAGCAGACCATCTTCGATCTAAAGGGCGCTCGCCTCGGCGTCCTGATTTGCTACGAGAGCATCTTCCCGAACCTCTCGCGAATGGCGGTCGATCGCGGCGCCGATATCCTGGTCAATATCACCAACGACGCCTGGTACGGCGAAAGTTCGGCGCCGTATCAACTGCTGGCGATGGCGGCGATGCGCGCGGTCGAGACCAAGGTGCCGCTGGTGCGCGTCGCCAACACTGGCATCAGCGCGGTGATCCAGCCGACCGGACAGATCATGGCGCGGACGCCGCTGTTCAAGCGCGGGACGGAAATCGAGCGCGTTTTCTGGACGCCGCGGAGAACGGTCTATACGGTGGTCGGCGATCTGTTCGCGGAGATCTGCTTCGCGCTCGCGGCGATCGCATTGATCCTCGCGTACTTTCGCCCGCGGCGCTCCCAACCGATCGAGGAGCCGACAGCCGAACGTGTTTTTCGCAACGGTCACGGCCTGTGAACGGTTAAGTTAGCCAGGCTTCTATGTCACAATTAGTCAAAGTTTATGCCCGGTGCAGGCAGCGCCGGTGCAAAGGAATATCCATCAATGCTTAGCGACATGCGCCCGCAACTGAACGACCTCGAAGCCCGCTCGGAAACTCTGCGGAGGCGTCTTTGACGTCCCCAAACTAACCGCGCGCAAGCAGGAACTCTCCGAACAATCCATCAAGCAGGACTTCTGGGACAACCCGGAAGCGGCACAAGCGATTCTCAAGGAGCAGGAGCGCATCAAGGTGCAGCTCTCCGGTTTCGAAAAACTGGAGAAGGCACTGGACGAAGCGCGTGTGTTTCTGGCGATGGCCGAGGATGAAGGCGCCGATGAATCGGAGGCCGCCCGCGAGACCGAAACCGCGCTGGCCGCGGCGCGCGCCGAGATCGAACGCCAGGAACTCCAGGTGATGCTCGGCGGCGAGCACGATCGCCTCGGCGCGATCGTCTCGATTCATCCGGGGGCCGGCGGCACCGAGGCGCAGGACTGGGCCGAGATGCTGTTGCGGTTGTACATGCGTTGGGCCGAGCGTCGCGGCTTCGAGACCGAGCTTGCCGATTTGCAGCCCGGCGAAGGCGGCGGCGTGAAGAGTGCGACCTTCACCGTCGAGGGCGATTACGCCTATGGCTATCTGAAGGCGGAAGCGGGAATCCATCGGCTGGTCCGAATCTCGCCGTTCGACGCCAATGCCCGGCGCCATACTTCGTTCGCGTCGGTCTTCGTTTTCCCGGCGATTGACGACAAGGTCGAAGTGGTGATCAATCCGGCGGACTTGAGAATCGATACCTTCCGCGCGAGCGGGGCCGGCGGTCAGCACGTGAACAAGACCGACTCGGCGGTGCGCTTCACCCATCTGCCGACCGGCATCGTGGTGACCTGCCAGAACGAACGATCGCAGCATAAGAATCGCGCGATGGCGATGAAGATATTGCGGGCGCGCCTGTTCGAGATGGAAGAGCGCAAACGCCGCGAGGAACTCGAGAAGTTCAGCAAGGACAAAAAGGAAATCGCGTGGGGCAGCCAGATCCGATCCTACGTGCTGCACCCGTACCAGATGGTCAAGGACCATCGCACCGGAGTCGAGATCGGCAACACCAATGCGGTCCTCGACGGCGCGATCGACGAATTTATCGAGGCCTACCTGATGGGCGTGCGCAAGGCCGGCGCTGAAGCCGCCCCGGCGTAATCTCTTGCGGGAACTAACTGGCTATTGAGAATGGCAATGCAGCCGCCGTCGCTCTGAGTATAAATTCACGTCTCTGACACATGAGAGCAACCAGACGCTCCGCTCTTCTCGTGGCTATCGCTCTTATCCTTTTGGGCGCACTTTCAATAGGGTACGAGAGGCACCTGACTCGCGAAAAGAATATCCATGAAGCAGATTGTTTCCGAGAAGCTGACGCGAATTATAAGAACACGCATCCTGAGCAAGTCGAACAATGCAAACGCGAAACAGAACAAAATCGGCACGCGGGTGGTGGGATTAGTTCTGACCTCACTAAGACCTGCATAGATGTGCTTGCTGGTGAAATCGATGAAACTCAATGCCGCGACCCAGTTAAATGCGTTGACTGTCTGGAAGTTGAAGCCGCGAGGGCGAGTCTAAACGCGTACGAAAGCGGACCCGGTGGATATGGTTGGCTTGCCGTTGTCTGTGGTTTTCTCATACTGGCAGTTGGTATCGTCGATAAGCTCTTGCGCATATGCCTAAGGTCGGCGGTCGTGACCCTCATATTCATTAGCGCTAGTATGGCGGCAATTTGCATTGCGGCTTTCGTTCTTGTTCCTAAGAAAACTTCACTGCTAGCTGTTCCGGTCACGTTTCTTCTGGTAGCTGAGTATTTCTTCGTCTGCGCAATTAATCGGTTCATCCATGAGCGTTTTGGCGATCCCCAGCCGCGTGGAAGACATAACGGCCCGTCGGAATGAGGCCCGTCCATGAAATCGTTACCTGAGATTCCTGGAGATGCCCAGTTCTTCCGAGCATTTGCTCGCTTCGAGTACGCTCTCAAGTCGACAGGCTACTACGAGCGTTCAAATTGGATTAGGACTAATTGGGCCAAGTTTGAGAAGGAGAGGAGCATTCAAGGATTATTTGAGGCTGCCTGCGGAAACTCGGGCATCAATTATCTGATCAACCACCCGCCGAAGCGCGAGATCGTAGAGAACGGCACTGTCGCTTGGAAGGAGCCGGAGAAGATCGAAACCACTCAGGCTCTTCTTAAGGCCTTACAGCGCGTTCGCAATAATCTCTTCCACGGCGGGAAACGCCCCTCGCCGAAGGATCGCGATAGGAGACTCATTCGCGCCGCCATGAAAGTCCTAGAAATGTTGCTCGATCGATGTCCTGAACTCAAAGCAAAATTCGACGAAGCATGAAAGATGTCGTCGTGTTGCAGCGCCGGCCGGAACATGGATGTCATTATTTACCGGACTCGACGCCCAGAAAGTCTCCAAAAAACCATAGCCATTCTTAAAGTACTGCAGATGTGAGGCACGGCCCGGCTCACGGCATGGATGAGCCGGGCCGCACAACACCGTCAGATGCCGCGGGCGCGCTCGACCACCTGTGCGAAGTGCCGGGCCAGTTCGGGCGCCTTGCCACGAGTAGTTTCGGCGACGGTCTTTTGCGACAGCAGCACGACGCGATTCACACCGGCATCGCGAAAGCGTTTGAGATCGTCGGCGGATGGACCGTTTTCTCCGGGATCGACCAGCGGCGAAATCTGGATCGATTCGGGCTTGCGTCCATGCTGCACGGCGAGCTTGCGGATGGTCGCGACGTCGCGCTTCAACTCGTCGGGATTATCCATCAACGGCATCCAGCCGTCGTAAGTACGCGCGACGCGGTCAAGCGCCTTGGGGCCGTGAGCGCCGAGAATCACCGGCGGATGGGGCTTTTGGAGCGGTTTGGGTTCGCAGCGCACAGCGGGGAAACGAATAATCTCGCCTTCGTACGCGGCCTCGCGTTCGGTCCACAACACGCGCATCGCTTCGACGGTTTCGCGCGTCTGCTTCCACCTGGTGCCGAAGTTCGCACCCATCACTTCAGTCTCTTCGCGAAGCCATCCGGCGCCGACACCGAGCAGCACGCGCCCACCCGAGAAGAGATCGAGACTCGCGACCGCCTTGGCCGTGATCAACGGTTCGCGCTCGGGCAGCAGACAGATTCCAGTGCCGAGCTTGATTCGCTTGGTAACCGCGGAGGCGATGCTGAGCGCGACGAACGGATCGGCCCACGTGGCATAATGTTCGGGCAGCTTGTTGTCGGGCGTGAACGGGAACAGCGTCTTCATGTGGACGGGAATCACCGGATGCTCGGGAATCCAGAGGGATTCATAACCGAGTGATTCGACCAGGCGGGCGGCCTCGGCGAGGTCGCCGCTCTGCGCCGTCGGCGCCATCAGAAATCCGATATCCATTTGACACTCCTTCTGAATGCTAACTGAGCATGAGAATGGCTATTCAAAAACTGCCCGCACCCGCGCTCGCCGCGCGAGCTTGCCCTTGCGCTCGACAAGTAGAGGGATTGGGAAATATGCAGCGCGCCGACCATCGTGACGTGTTCAGATACCGTGGGCGCGTTCGATCAGCGGGGCGAAATGCCGAAGCTGATCCGGGGCCTTGCCGGCGGCGGAATCGGAAACCAGTTTTTGCGAGAACGGGATGAAGCGGCTGGCGCCCGCGTCGCGGAAACGCTTCAAGTCGTCCCCCGAAGGTACGCCCTTGTCCGAATCAACGAAGACCGTGATCTGAATCGAGTCGGGTTTACGGCCATGGTTGGCCGCGAGCTTGCGAATTGTCGCGACGTCGCGCTTGACCTGTTCGGCGCTTTCGGCGAGCGGCATCCAGCCGTCGTAAGTGCGCGCGACGCGCTCGAGCGCCTTGGGCCCGTGCGCACCGAGCAGGACCGGCGGATAGGGTTTCTGCACCGGTTTGGGATCGCAAAGCACGGCCGGAAAGCGAATGATCTCACCCTCGTAGGAGCCCTCGCGCTGTGTCCACAGCACGCGCATCGCCTCGACCATTTCGCGCAGCCGGCGCCATCGAAAGCCGAACTTGGCGCCCATCGCCTCGGTCTCTTCCTTGAGCCATCCGGCGCCCGCGCCGATAATTACGCGCCCGTTGGAATAGAAATCGAGGCTCGCGATCATCTTGGCGGTGATCAACGGCTCGCGTTCGGGCAGCAGGCAGATACCGGTGGCGAGCTTGATTTTCCTGGTGACCGTCGCCGCAACCGTCAGCGCCACGAACGGATCGACCCATCGCGTGTAATGGTCGGGGAGCTTGCCGTCGCCCGCGGGAAACGGCGTGGTCCTGACCACCGGGATGACGGGATGCTCCGGGATCCAGAGCGATTCGTAACCGAGGGACTCAGCGGTGCGAGCGATTTCGGCGAGGTCGCCGCTTTGCGTGGTTGCCGCCATCAGGAATCCTACATCCATTTCTTGATCCTCCCTGCTTGCTCAATCGCAACGCCCTAACTGAACCGCGTTGGCGATAATTTGCAAGCTGTTCTAGTCAGCTCGGTTGTGTGGCGACACCTGAAGCGGGCGCAGCGAGGTCAAGTGGCGCGTGTTGCGCGAGGGTTTGACGTACAGCAGTGGAATAAGCGCGAAGGCCACAATGGCGGCGATGGTGCTCAGCCAGGCGATCGCCGAAGCGATCAAATAGAGTAGGGGGACGACGATAAACACGCGGCTGACGTGTCGAATAAAATCGGCGTCGAGGCCGGGCACGACCAGGCGATGATGATGTGTGGCATACGCCCAGTGGACGTAGCGGACGATGCCCGCGAGGAAGAGGTTTGCGCCATAGACCGTCGCCGCGAGCGGCAACTGATGGTTTTTCCCGAGCAGGGAGGCCGAGAACGGCACGAAACTGATCGTCAGGAGAAACGCCAGCGTGATTCCCAGGTGCACGCGGTCGGAGCGGACGATCCAGTGCATCTCCATGTGATGGCCGTACCAGAAGACGGCGACGATCGCGAAGCTCAGAACGAACAGCGTCAGTTGCGGAACAATTTCGCTGAGACTCGCCAGCAACCGCGCCTGCGACGACGCCGAAGGTGCATGCAGATCGAGCACAAGCAGCGTGAGGACGATCGCGAATACGCCGTCGGTGAGAGCGGCGACGCGGACCGTGCTCAAGCCTTGCGAGCGCGCGGTGACCGGCGCGTCGTCGGTGAGACCGCGTTCAGGGGGAGCTGGTTCGCATGCGCCACTTTGAGGGATTTGCCCGGGCGTTCGCGGCGTTGTTTCCGGGGTCATATCCACGTTCAAGAATGGCGCGTCGTGGCGACGAAAGATCGCGGATTAAAGGGCGCTGCGGGTAATCTACCGCGGCAGCTTGCCGGAGAGATTAAGGAATTCCTGCAGGGTCTGGTTGTAGCGGTAATACTTGTCTTCGCGGAGTTGGTCGTTGGATTCGAGCCATAGTTCCTGGCCGATGAGGGCGAGCGAGCTTAAGGTATGGCGTGCCTCGGGACGGCCGTCGCGAGCGATCTCATCGAGCATGCGATTCCACACGGCGCCGGTCGCGCAGATGGTGAAATCGGGATCGAAGCCGGGCGCATCTTC
This sequence comes from Deltaproteobacteria bacterium, assembly GCA_021780755.1. Taxonomy (GTDB): domain Bacteria; phylum Desulfobacterota; class Binatia; order Binatales; family Binataceae; genus JADMIL01. The sequence continues at coordinate 31,038 of JAJXYF010000037.1, forward strand.
GAGTGCGGCGGCGCGTCCAAGCTTGTAGCCGTCGAGTTCGACGGCGGTCTCACGTTCGGCGCGGCCGTCGTCGCCGATCACGTGGACGACGAAGCGGACCTCGGCGTAACCGAGGCGCCGGAACAACTCGCCCTCGGCCTCCATCAGGCGACCGAGGGCGAGAAACCAATCCGCGTCGGGGAATTTCGCAGCCATCCGGATCAGGCGGCAAAGAGCTTGGTGAAATCGGTCGGCAGCAGACACCGCGGCCGCCGATCGAGGCCAGCGGAATCACAGCGCTGGAGATATTCGTTGACGATGCGGCGCCAGAGGTTGGCCTGCATCTCCATGCCCTGGTCGAAGTGTTTGAGACCGCCGCCGAGCAGAATCGCCATCGGTTCGACCGATTCCGGCACGCTGAAGAGTTGCAACAGGATGCTCTCGGCGTCGTCGAGTTGATCGTGGATTTCCTCGGCGAGTTCGGGCCGCGCCTTGAGTTGGGCCCGCAGATGCATCGTCCCGTAGCCGACGTGGCGGGATTCGTCCTGCATACATCGGCGAAAGATCTCGGAATCGACGCGGCTTGGCGCGATAAACTCGCCCTGCCGAAACATGGTCAGGACGAAGCCTTCGCCGAGCAGATGGAGGCGGGCGGTTTGCGCGGAGAAGCTCGGCGAATCGAAGATGCGCTTGAGGCTCAATTGGCTGAGCGCGCTGGCTTTGCCGAGTCCGCCGCCATTGGCGAGAGCGCGCTTGCGAAACACGTCGGTATGGCGGGCCTCATCCATCGCTTGCGTCGCCAGAAAAAGCTTGACCTCGAGGAAGTCCTGGTTGATCTGGCTCATCCAGCGGGTCGGGGCGTCGGCGGCGATGAACTCGACTTCAGTAAGGAAGGTGCACAACTGGCACATCGCATGTTCGAGGTCGTCGGGCAGCGGCTTCAATTCACTCCACGGGATGTCGCGCGCGGAACTCCATTGGCGCGCGACGGCCTCCTCGTACAGTTCCATCGCGTTGTCGGCCCAGCATTCAGCCTTTTCGTTGATGGTAAAGCCGAGCGACGGGACATCGGACGGGACGACGGCGCCGCGCGGGGCCATCGAGCGATGATCGCCGCCGTGATCGGGAACGACGCCGTAGCTGCCGATTTCGATATCCTTCAAGCGCAGGCCGAGGTTGCCGGGCTTGGCGCGCATGCCCCATTCGCCATGCTGGTTCATCCAGGAAAGGTCCGGCGTGCCGGTCTGGAAGAGCTTTTCAAGGTAAACCGATGGTTGAAGTTTGACCCTGGCATCGCTGCCAATCCTGGCTTCGTCCTTGATTTGAACCGTGGGCATATCCCCATACCTCCGGAAGCTTCGGCGAGTCCCCCGACCCGCCCGATTTGGTCGTCCTGATCGAGTTATAAACGGGATTGCCTCAATGTCAAAGCAATTTGAACGCGCGTTCACTCGCGGGGGATTTCGCCGGGGCCGGGGAAGGGCGGATTTGCCATGGAAAGGGTCACGATTTTCCAGGATTTGCCGTCCTTGCGGAGCGTATAGAAGGCGCGTAGGCGCTCGAGAATCGAGCCGTCCTTCTTATATCGCGTGACATCGGCCATCAGCGTCGCGAGGTTTTCGGCGAGCGGCCAAGCCTTAAGGCGATCAATCGTGGAACGGGCCCATCCACGACCCTGAATCGCGATCATGGTCTGCGAGTAAAAGCGTTGTTGCGCGGCTTCATCGGCGAAGACGGTGGCCCCATGCTCACCCGAGAGCGCGACGAAGGGCAGGTCGAACGACTGCATGAAGAGATCGATGTCCTCGCGATTGAAGCCGTCGATATAGCGGGCGTAGAACTGTTCAATCTCGTGCACGATCTGATCGGATTCCGCCATGATTTTCCTTCCTTGATGGATTCGAGCGCGGCGCACTGCCGCGGTTGAAGATGATGTGGGCTAGAAGGCCCCGCGGCGCAGCAATTCGTGAGCGTCGCGCTCGAGTGATTCGCGAAAGTCGGGATGCGCTATCGCGAGCATCCGGCGCACACGCTCGGCCAGCGGCTGCCCGCGCAATTCGGCGGCGCCGAACTCGGTGACGATGATATCAGCATCGCTGCGCGCGGTGGTGACGGGGCCGGTGAGGCGGGCGACGACGCGGCTCAACTTGCCCTCGCGGGCCGTCGCGGGCATCGCGATAACCGAGCGTCCGCCGGCGGCAAGTTGCGCGCCGCGCACGAAATCAACCTGGCCGCCGACCGCGCCGACATAGACGCCGGAAGCGACCTCGGCGTTGACCTGGCCAGTCAGATCGGCTTCCACGGCGGAATTGATCGCGACGATCCTGCCGAGTTGGCAGAGCACTTCCGAGCGATGCGTGTGCATCAGCGTGAACAGCTTGATCTGAGGATTTTGATGGCCGAAGCGATAGACGCGGCTGGTGCCGAGCAGCGAGCAGCAGACGGCGATGCCGGTATCGATGGGTTTGCGCGCGTTGGTCATCGCGCCGCTTTCGATGAGGTCGGCAACGCGATCGCTAATGAGGCCCGAGTGAATGCCGAGGTCGCGGCGGTCGCTGATACTGGCCATCACCGCGTCAGGAATTGCGCCGATGCCAATCTGGATCGTGGTGCCATCCTCGATGTAGCGGCCAACGTGGCGCGCGATGCCGCGCTCAACGTCGCCGATCGGGCGCGGGTCGAGACCGACTGGCGGCCGCGAGACGTGCACGAGATAGTCAATCCGGGCGGCGCTGAGGTAGGCGTCGCAGTGAGTCCAGGGCGCTTGCTCGTTGACCTCCGCGATGACTACTCGCGCCTTGGCGATCGCGGCTTGTTGATAGTCGTTGGTGAGCGAATAGCTATATTCACCACGGTCATTGGGAGGGCTGGTCTGCACGAAGACCACGTCGGAGCGGATGATGCCGTCGTTGAAGTAGGGAATCAGTTGCGAGAGGTGGCACGGAATCGTGCGCAGGGCGCCCGCGCGCACGAGGTCGCGCAGATTACCAATGGCGCCATAGCCGGTGAAGGTGAGCATATCGGCATGCTCGGGCTTGAGCGTGTTGGTATAGGTGATGCCGCCGAGAAAGACGTGGGCGGGGCCGATACGATGGCGTTGTTCGAGCAGGCGCTCGACGAGCGTTTGGGGTTCGCCAGAGCCTTGCCCCCATACGATATGGTCACCGGGCCTTATAATCCCGGTGAAATCGAGACTGCGTGAATCGAGCTCTTGAGGCATCGTAGTAGGCGCCATCATTGGGGCGCCTGGGCCAAATTCGCACAAATTACTACTATTCGCATAGGGGGGATGCGGGGGCGCATGCATTTTTCGCGAATAATGAGAGAAAGCGGCTTCGCGGATCGAAGAAAGCTGCTTGAACCATCGGCAATTGTCGATGTTCGGAAACCGAATTTTACCGGTTGAATCGCCATTTAACCCAAAGTATATTGCGAACGGTACTGCTCATTGTTGCAGCTTGCGCGCAGGAATAATTCCTGTGGTGAGATTGGCTGAAAGACCGAGTGAGCTATTAACGAGGGCAGAAAAGTGGCTGGCATTGGCGGTGGCTTCCCCGGGCTTCCCTGATGTCCGTCTCCGCAACCGTCGGAAGTAGCGACAGGGGGAGATTTCAAGGTGCTAAGAAAACTAGGAACATACTTGATGTGGGTGGCCATCGTAGGGATGGTCTCGGCCTGCGGGTTCACCGACGAACAGCGGGAGTACACGCTGGTGGGAGCGGCGACGGGCGCCGCGCTCGGCGGCGGCATTGGCGGCGGCGTATTTGCGGCCGACAACAGCGACAACTGGGTGGCGATACCCGCGGGTGTAGTGGGTGGCGCATTGATTGGTGGGTTGATCGGCTACCTGATGGCCCCGCCGCCACCGGCCCCGCCGGCCCCGCCACCGCCACCACCCCCTCCGCCGCCTCCGCCACCCCCTCCGCCGCCGGAGAAGATCGTGTTGCGCGGAGTGCACTTCAACTTCGACAAGTACTACATCCGCAACGTGGACAAGCCGGTGCTTGACGAAGCGGCGGAGACGTTGAAGGCGAATCCGAACGTGAAGGTGTACGTCAACGGCTACTGCGACGCGATTGGGTCGATGCCGTACAACCTGAGGCTGTCGCAGCGGCGGGCGGAATCGGTCGCGGCATACCTTGAGGACAAGGGTATCCCGGCGAGCCAGTTGATCCCGCAGGGCTTCGGCAAGACCCACTTCGTGGCGACCAACAAGACCGCCGAGGGCCGGGCCGAGAACCGCCGGGTCGAGCTGGTGCCGGTCGACCAATAGCAACCATCGGGCAGCCGCGGCGTCATCGGACGCCGCGGCCGCCGATGCGACTCAACCCACGGCCGCGGTTCCCTTGCAGGGACTGCGGCCGT
>JAJXYF010000033.1 GCA_021780755.1 Deltaproteobacteria bacterium
ACCGCCGGGTCGAGCTGGTGCCGGTCGACCAATAGCAACCATCGGGCAGCCGCGGCGTCATCGGACGCCGCGGCCGCCGATGCGACTCAACCCACGGCCGCGGTTCCCTTGCAGGGACTGCGGCCGTGTTCAATCCGGCTTAGAGAAACGACGCGCGAGGGAACGGGTGACGAACGCGGCAGCGATCGGAAGCGGTGGGCAGCGTTGTGACGATCAGGGGGCACGGGTCGATGACGAGCGTGGTCGCGAAGCGAACTGAGCGCGGCGCGGTGCCGGTCGCGATCGCGGTTGCGATCGCGTTGGCCTGCGCGAGCGCGATCGCCGGAACGGCCATCGCACTCGCGCAGGCCAACGCCGTGCCGGCGGCAGCGAACTCGGCGGCGCCACGGGAGGGGTCGAGTTCGCTGCCGTCCACCATCGCGCCGACGATCACCGAAGCGCCCGAAGAGTCCGCGGCGCCCGCGCATCGATCGCGCCGTCACCGGAAGACTCCGAACTGGGTAATTCAATCGAAGGCGCAATTAGCGCTCGAGGCCGATCCGCGCTTCAAGGATGTGCACGTATCGATCACTCAGCCGGGCGTAGTCGTGCTCAATGGCGAGGTACTCGATGACGCTGCGAAGGCGGCGGCAGCACAGACGGTCGGCGGGGTTCCAGGCGCCAAGCGGGTGATCAATGCGCTTACGACGCAATCCCTGAAGTGGCTATTACTACAGAACCGAATCAGCCAGACGCTCCAGCAGAACGGCTTGACGATGGTCAGCGTGAAGGTAATTGGCAAGACCGCTTTTCTCAGCGGGCAGGTCAGCAGCGCCGCGGACAAGGATCGCGCGGTAGCGGTGGTTAATTCAGCGGCGCCGGAGGTCAATATCGGAACGAACCTGATCGAAATCAAGTCGTCGATGTTTTGAAGCTTCGTACAGCGCGACGAGACGACCGCGAAGACTGATTCGCGGTCGAAATCTCTTGACGTTTCTCCCGCTAGCGGGGCGGTCATTGATTGCATCGGGCGCCGTAATTCAGAAAATAGTTGCATGAGCAAACTGACCGCCGTACTGGGTAGCGTCACTCCTCCGGGACGCCTGCTGAAGGCGCTTGTCACCATGGCCGCGGCGGCAAAGGCTGGCGACTCCGCACTCGAAGTGGACATCGTCAACCTCGCCGACGTTCGCATCGCGTTCGCCGACGGCCGCGCGCCAGACGCCTATGGAGATGACACGGCGGTCGTCGTTAACCGCGTCGCCGCGGCCGATATTGTCGTGCTGGCAAGCCCGGTGTATCGCGCTTCCTTCACCGGCGCGCTCAAGAACCTGCTGGACCATCTGCCGGTGGAGGCCCTGATGGGCAAACCGTGCGGGATTATCGCGATGGGCGCGACGGCGCACCATTTCCTCGGCGTCGAATGGCATCTGCGCGACGTGCTGACCTGGTTCGGCGCAATCGTGCCGCCGACCGGCGTTTATCTGTCGTCGGCCGACTTCGTCGAGGGAAACCTGGTCGATAGCGCGAGCGCGGATCTGAGCGCACTCGCCGACGCCTTGATCAGGCTGAGAGCGATCGCGCCGGGCGCGGGAAAACCACTTGGCCCAACGCCGCTTTCCGCACGCCGGCGGTAATGAAGCTCGCGGCACCCAGCGCGGGAAAGGCAGCGCGCGTCTGCATATCTCTTAGGTAGCAGCATTATTTGCGTCTGAATGTATCGACAGACGGCATTTACTTAAATGCGGCAGCTTGCTGTTATAATAGGCAGCCGTCGGGATGACAGGCTGCTCGAGCTTTCGTTTATGAATAGTTACAGCGTTCGCGTGCAGGTGGTTCTTTGGTATGAAGTGAAAGTTCAGGCGCGAAACCGCAACGACGCGATCTCGCACGCGGAGAACCTGTCGCCCGCGCACATCCAATCCGCCGGCGAACCGGTTGAGTCAGAAACCGGTCTCGCCGATCCCGAATCGGTCAGGCTGATAGAGCGGGCATAATCGGTCTGCCGAGGCTGCGGACAACCGCGGCGGATTTCATCCCCTGCACAGAAGTTAGAGCGCCGAACGATGGGCGACGCGGGTCGCGGCGGGCGGGCGTCGCTGGCCGCGCCGCAGCCCATATCGCAGTGATGATATCAGGTCTTCTTTTCGAGGTGACCGCCGAATCCAAAGCGCATCGCGGACAGCACCTTATCCGCGAAGTCGGCCTGCCCGCGCGACGAGAAACGCGCGAAGAGCGCCGCGCTCAAAACGTTGGCGGGCACGCCCTCGTCAATCGCGGCATCGACCGTCCAACGCCCCTCGCCTGAATCGGAAACGCGCCCGGCAAAGTTATTGAGCGCGGGATCGCCGACCATCGCACCGGCGGTGAGATCGAGCAACCAGGATGCGATGACGCTGCCGCGCCGCCACACCTCGGTGATATCGGCAAGGTTGAAATCGTACTGATAAAGCTCCGGATGGCGCAGCGGCGTGGTTTCCGCGTCGGCCGCATGATGTTCCTTGCCGACGTTGGCGTGGCGCAAAATGTTGAGGCCCTCCGCATACGCCGCCATCAGGCCGTATTCGATGCCATTGTGGACCATCTTGACGAAATGGCCGGCGCCGTTGGGGCCGCAATGCAAGTAGCCGTGCTCGGCCGTGCTGCCGCTGACCCTTTCGCGTCCGGGCGTGCGCGGTGCGGAATCCATCGGGGGCGCCAGCGTAGCGAAGATCGGGTCGAGATGCCTGACGATGGCGGGTTCGCCGCCGATCATCTGGCAGAATCCGCGGTCGAGTCCCCAGACGCCGCCGCTGGTGCCGGAGTCAACGTAATGCATGCCTTTGGTCTTAAGCGCCTCCGCGCGGCGGAGGTCGTCGATGTAATAGGAGTTGCCGCCGTCAACGATGATGTCGCCGGGCTCGAAGCGGCTCGCGAGGTCGTTGACGGTCTGTTCGACGATGGCGGCGGGCACCATCATCCAGGAGACCCGCGGCTTGGTCAGTTTGGCGGCAAAGTCCTCGAGCGACGAAGCGCCGACGGCGCCCTCTTTGGCGAGTTCCGCGACGGCCTTGGGGCTCACGTCGAAGACGACGCATTGATGGCCGCCGCGCAGCAAGCGGCGCACCATGTTGGCGCCCATGCGGCCGAGTCCGATCATTCCCATTTGCATAGATAGATTCTCCTTGAGGGCAGGTCCGCGCCGTGATTATACGGCCAGATAATTAATCTGCGCGAATCGAGCAATCGAGTCCAAGCCCGGCGCAGGTGCGGGAGTGGCGCGAGGATTAGCCCTCGGCGGGCAAATGGTGATAAGGGGATCACACGCGGGGAATCGGAAAAAATCACCCGGATCGGCCACGGAGAACACCATGAAGTTTATGTATTTCTTTTTGCCCAGCTTGCCGGCGACGATGGAAGAGCGGCGCACGCTGAGGCCCATCGCGCATCATCCTGAACGCTGGCAGCGCATGATCAACGAGGTCACCGAGATCTCACAATTGTGCGAGGACGTGGGTTTCGACGGGGTGTGCTTTCCTGAACATCACCTGCACAGTGAAGGCATCGAGATGGGCAGCCTGCCGGTACTCACTCAGCATGTCATTCACAATACCAAGCACATCAAGGTGGGGCCGATCGGATACGTGCTGCCGGGATGGAATCCGCTGCGGCTGGCGCTCGAAATCGCGTGGTTGGATCAACTGACCAAGGGCCGCACGTTCGTCGGGTTCGCGCGCGGATATCAGACGCGATGGCTGAATCAGATGGCGCAGAAGATTCATGTCGGCGCCACCTCGAGTGACAAGAGCGAGGGCGATCGGATTAATCGCGAAGCCTTCGAAGAGGTCTTCCGCTTTCTGAAACTCGCGTGGGGCGACGAGCCGTTCCGTTTCAAAGGCAAGTACTACGAATATCCTTTTCCCCAGGCAGGGACGCCGTGGCCGGCGCACGAATGGACGCGCGAGTATGGATTCCCGGGCGAGGTCGATGAGCAGGGGCGAATCCAGATGATGAATATCGTCCCGAAGCCGTATCAGAGGCCGCATCCGACGCTGTTCCAGGCGTTCTCCGTCAGCGAAGAAACGATCCGGTGGTGCGCGCGCGAAGGAATCATCCCGACGATTCTGCTGCCGCAGGCGCCGGTGGTGCGCAAGTTTGTCGAGGCTTATCAGGAAGAGGCGCGCAAAGCCGGACGCAATCTCAAGCTCGGCGAAAACACCGGCGTGGTCCACACGGTCAACTTCGGCGACAACAAACAGCATGCGCGCCAGATGGCCAATGACGGCGTGCTCGCCGCCTTCCGGGTTTTCTTCCATCACTTCGGCTTTTCGGAAGCATGGCGCGAGCCCGCGGACGAAGCGCGTTATCCCAGCGGCAAGGTGATGCTGCCGGCATCCGAGATCACGATGGAGCGTTTCGAGCGCTCCGGCTTTTCGTACACCGGCACGGTTGACGAAGTGCGGCGCGATTTCGACGCGATGGTCGAGAACGCCCATCCCGAATGGTTCATCTGGCAGGGCGACCAGGGCTTGCTGCCGCTCGATATCGTGAAGGCGCAGATCAGGACCTTCGGGAAAGAGATCGTCAAGCGCTACAAGTAGTAATCAAGCGAGCCGGCCGGCGGTCGAAAGTGGGACAAATTGACCGCCTGCCGATACTCACTTTCAGGCTCTCCACTTGCGTGAGAACTGAGTAACATACAAGTTCAATTTTGATTCACGGCGTTGAGCGCCACGGCGGGATCGATCGATTAGCACTTCGGCGATCTCACGCGGCGCTCGATTACGGCAGCTAAATGGGCTTGCGGTCGAAATGGGTATATAAATGTCCGAACAGATACAGCAGCAGCGGTTTTCCCTAATCACCGAGAAGAGCCTCAACGACCTGCGCCAACTGGTCGGCGTGCCGATCGAGGACACGCTTGAGCCGTGGTGCCACGAGGCGACGCGCGACAACCTGCGCCATTGGGCGCATGGGATCGGCGACGACAATCCGCTCTGGTGCGACCCGGCGTATGCGGCCAAGACGGCATACGGGCGGCTGGTCGCGCCGCCGTCGTTCATTTATCCGCTGAACCGGGTATTCAGCGGATATGTAGGCGGATTGCCGGGCGTGCATGCGATGTTCGCCGGCATGGACGTCACGTGGCACCGACCGATGCTGCAGGGCGATGAGTTCACGACCAAGGTCTGGCTCAAGGACCTCGTCGAGCATCAGACCCGCTTCGCCGGACGTTCGATACAGCAAATCTATCGCTGCGAATTCTTCAATCAGAAGAGCGAGTTGGTAGCGGAGGGCGATAGCTGGTGCTTTCGCACCGAGCGCGACACGGCCCGCGAGCGCGGCACCAAGTACACCGAGGTCAAGGCCAGGGAGCCGGTGTATTACTCGCGCGATGACCTGTCGAAAATCTTCGCGCTGTATGCGGCAGAGGAGGTTCGCGGATCGAAGCCGCGCTACTTCGAGGACGTGAAGGCGGGCGAGAAGCTGCAGACGATGGTGAAGGGGCCGATGACGGTGTCGGGCTTTATCGCGTTTGCGCAAGGGTGGGGCGGGCTCTACATCCGGGCGAACAAGCTCGCGTGGAAGCAGTTGCAAAAACATCCGGGCCTCGGGATTGCGAACAAGTTCGGCATCCCCGACGTACCCGAACGGGTGCATTGGGAGGACGACATGGCGACGCTGGTGGGAACGCCGGCGGCCTATGATTACGGTCCGGAACGCTGCTCATGGATGACTCATCAGTTGACGAACTGGATGGGTGATACGGGATTTCTGCGGCATATCGCAGTGGAGATTCGGCGGCATAATCCGGTCGGCGACACGCTCTACATCAACGGCGAAGTCACGCGCACGTTTCAGGAAGACGGCATGAACCTGGTAGAGATTGCGCAGACGGCGACCAACCAGGATGGCGAATTATCGGTGCGGGCGACCGGCGTAGTGCGGCTGCCGACGCGAGCGGGTGAGCATAAGTAGCGGGTCGCGGCGGATGCCCGTCGGCCAGGCGTCGGGTTGCCGATGACCTCACGCGATGCGAAAGCGGACGCGCCGCCCCTCACGAGGCGGCGCGTCCCTCTTTTCTGACTTCCCGATCTCAGGGCACGCTGATTTGATTAATCTGCTGAAGTTCCTTATCGACCACTGCCTGCGGCAGTGGAGCGTAGAAGAGCGGCGCGGCGTACTTCTGTCCGTCGGTCAATGCCCACTTGAGAAATTTGACGATAGCGGCGCCCTTTTCTTTGTCGCTCTGGTTCTTGTAAACGAGCAACCAGGTGAACGATGAGATCGGATATGAATCCGCTCCCGGTGCATCGGTGATCGAGACGCGGAAATCAGCCGGCATATTGGCCGCCGCGCCGGCCGCCGCCGCGGTCACCCCGGCGAGCGTGGCGTCGACGTAATTTCCCGCGCGATTCTGTATTTCAGCAAAGGTGATCTTGTTAGCCAGCGAATAGGTCAATTCGTTGTAGCCAATAGAGTTTGGAGTCTGCTGAATTATGCCGGTCACGCCCTCGTTGCCTTTGCCTCCTAAGCCAACAGGCCACTTCAGCGACGTTCCTTTCCCCACTTCCTTCGCCCACGCAGGACTGACCTTTGACAAATAATCGGCGAAGATGAATGTTGTGCCGCTACCATCGGAACGATGGACGGTGACAATCGGTTCATCCGGAAACGCGACTCCAGGATTCAACTTGGTGATCGCCGGATCTGTCCACTTTGAGATGTTTCCAAGGAAAATATCGGCAATAACGGGGCCGGTAAATCGAAGCTTCTGCTTCACATTTGGAAGGTTATAGGCCACGACATCGGCGCCCATCACCGAGGGGAAATGCAGTACCGGCCCGGGCATCCCGGCCATCTGGGTGTCGTTCAACGGCGCGTCGGAACCGCCGAAATCGACGCTTTTGTTCCGCAGCATCGAGATGCCGCCACCTGAACCAATTGACTGGTAGTTGAAATTAACGCTCGGATCGACCCTCGCATATTCATCGAACCACTTGGAATTGATGGGGTAGGCGAAGGTCGAACCCGCGCCGTTAATGAGCAGAGCACTGCGCGCGATTCCGGCGATCAGCGGTACCAGCAAAATCGCCGCACAAAAAGCCAATACCCGGTAACCCTTTCTCATCTCTCCTCCTCAAAGCCCGCGCACTTTTGAGAGTCGGGCACACGAAAGATAGAGATCGATTGTTACCATAGGATTACGTTCAAATTATCATCGAACGAATTTGCCATATTGGTCGAATGGGTTGAGTCATGAACTTCAACGGACTAAGCCGCGCTTTTGCGGCGTGGTGAAGCCGTCGTGTGGTCGCCGCGGAAGCCACGAATCGTCAAGTCACGCGATTAAGCGGGGAGGACGAACCCTTCCTGACCGACGGTGATTTCGTCTATAGCTGTCGCATCGAGGAGGCGCATGGTTGTCGGCGGATCGATTGCCGCCGCCGCGCGCATTGAGACCCGCATGAAAGAACCGGAATCGAAACCTGAGCTGACAATCGGCGACGACCATTTCGATGAGCAGTTTCCGTTGGCGCCAATCGACGACCACATGATTCATCAGACGCCGGATCCGATTCGGGTGATGTGGTCGAGCGACCCGCGGACCTACGAGCGCTACTGGGTGATCTGCCACGACAACATCGGCGACCTGATTCTTGTCACCGGCGGCAGCTTCTACCCGAGTCTCGATACCGCCGAGGCCTACGCGATCGTAAACTACCAGGGCGATCACCGGTCGGTGCGCGCTTTTCGGCGCCTCGGTGCGGATCGGATGAACCTGCATGTCGGCCCGCTGAAGCCGACGATCATCCGTGGGATGCGGCTGTGGCGATATGTGCTCGAGGAAAACGAATGGGGCATCAGCTACGATTTTCATTGGCACGACAGCAAGCGGCAGATTTACCATGCATCAACGCTGCCGACGGGCAGTGGCTATCCGCGCGGACGGCAGAGTGACGTCACGGCGGGCTTCGAGGGCTTCGGCGCGGTGGAAGGCTGGGTTCAGGTGGGCGACCGGCGCCTCGAGTTGACCAAGGCGACCTGTGGCGGAACCCGCGACCGGCATTGGGGAATCGGACGCGGCGTCGGCGGGCCGAACCTGCAATTGGGGCAGACCCTGCCGGCGGGATGGATTGGCGGAAACTGGATCTCGTTCAAGGATTTCGCCATCTGGGGCAATACCGTGCTTTATAACTTCGGCGATCCGCGGCCGCGCATGGGCAAAGTCACCAGGACCGAGCGGCGACTGAGATTCGAGCCCGATACTCACATCTTCACGGAGGGAGAAATCGATTACTCACTTGGAGACGGCACGGTGAAGCGCGTTACGTTTCGGCGGCTGGGGTACCAGACTGCATATATGCGGTGTGGGATGTATGGCGGCACGCCGGACAAGAATATTCATCACGGCGTGTACGTGGGAGATAATGTGGTGGAGGGCGATCGCTTCGACGTGACGCGCGCGGAAGTGCGCCGCCGGTTGATCGGCCTCGATGAGCATCAGTGCGAAGTCACTTGCGATGGGGAGACGACGGTCGGGATTTTGCAGCCGCTCGAACCGGACGCGTACGAGGCGTGCGTCAAGAAGCTGCCGGGATGGAGGTTCCTCGAATGAGTACGGGCGCAGCTAATGCCGTCAGCATTCTTAGTGAACAATTGCGCGAACTAATCCGTGCCCAGGTGCCGGCGGCGCAGAATATAGAGGTTACGAATCTGTCGCCGCTGACCGCCGGCAACACGCGCAATGCGTGGTCATTCGACGCGCGTTGGGATGAGAACGGCATCACGCAGACCGCCGGGTGCGTGATGTTGCGCAAGGCCGAGGCGGGACAACTCGAGACCCCGTTGATTCCCGAGTTCGAAGTCATCCGGGCGTTGGGGGGAACCGGTGTGCCGATTCCACGCGCTCTGTGGATCGACCCCGAGGGCAAATGGGTGGAGCGGCCCGCGTTTGTGCTGGAGCGCGTTGCGGGGACCTCGGATTTCCCGGCGCTGCTACGGCCCGAGGGTGCCGCGATTAGCCGCGGCGTCGCGGAACATCTGGTTGAAGTGGCGGCGCGGCTCCATACAGTCGATTGGCAGGCGCTAGGCCTCGGCTTTCTTCCGGCGACCAGCGTGAAAACTGCCGCCGCGCAACAAGTCGAGTATTGGGAATCACTCTTTCGCAGGCATCGGATGGAGCCGCACCCGATGATCGTCGGCGCCTTTATCTGGCTCAAGGAACATCAGCCGGTAGCGGATCGAATCACGATCGTGCACGGCGATTTTCGTTACGGCAATCTGCTATACGAGGGCAAACGGATTAACGCGCTGCTCGACTGGGAGATGGTGCATCTTGGCGATCCGGTCGAGGACCTGACTTGGGCCTACCGCGCGTTGTGGAGCCCGGCCTCGGTGATGCCGTTGGAAGAGTTCGTCGAACGCTACTCAAAGTTGAGTGGCATACCGGTGCATCCCCACAATCTCATTTACTATCGCCTGTTCAACGAAATGAAGCACACCATTATCTCACTAACCGGCGCGAAGTCGTTCAACGACGGGCGGACGCGTAACATAGTAATAGCCGATCGGGCCGCGACGGTGACTAGTTATCTGATCCAGTTTCTCGACTGGTTACCCGAACCGCGCGTGAGGGCAGCGTTGTGATCAGACCCACGATTGGCGAACTGCTGAGCGGCGTCGCAACCAGTTTGCGCGAACGCGTGCTGCCGGAAATTCCCGCCGGGACGACGCGGCGGCAGATTCAGGCAGCGATTGGGATAATCGCGAGGGTGGCGCTGGTCTGGGACAAGACCGGACCGTACCTGTATGCGGACAACGAGGATATCGCGGTGACGCTCGGGCGGATTCTTCCGCTGCTGGAACGCGTGGCCGCCGAAGAGGGTAACGCGAGAGTGCGGGCGGTGCTCACGAGATTGCAACAGACGCCAAATCATTCATCCGAACCGGTGGGGCCGTGTCCATCAGCGGAGGTGCTCGGCGCGCGCAACCTCGAACTGCAGGAAGTGCTCGCGGAAATACAGGAAGCTCTGCATGAAGCGACCGCGGTTCAGAGCGTCGCCCGCAATGAGGTCAGCGTGGAACTCTACGCATTGTTCCGCCGGATGTTGTCGCGAGAACTGGAGATCACCAAACCGCCCCGACGGTCCTAGCCGAGGGTCTTGTAAATACAACGCTTCGGGCCGCGCGCCGCGCGAGCGGATTGCCGCCGTCCGGCGCGCGGAATCGACGCCGCGTTCCGATGGATCGGATTACTTCTTCTTTTCCGCTTCGCTGCCGAAGCCACCGGCTTCCGGCCGATGTCCATAAATATCTTCGACGTAGTATTCCGATTGATGCGTCGCGGGCCTGCCGCCATAGCCGTATTCAAACATCCAACCCGACGGATTCCCGACATAGAATGAATACATGTGATCGTTGGAGTGTTTGCCCAGCGTGATCATGACCGGCAGTTTGTGCTTGCGCACGAGATCGTAGGTAAGGCCCACGTCGTCGAAATTATCGACCTCAATCATAATATGGTTGATGCGCCGGCTCTGCGGGCCGATACCGAACGCAATCGTGTGATCGCGCTCGTTGCAATGCATGAAGATCGGCGCAACGACGTTCTTGCCCATGCGGAATTTGTATTCGACTCCGCCGCGCATCCCGAGCGCGGTGTAAAAGCGCTGCGCCGCAGCGGGATCGTCCTGGCGTATGATGCAGTGGCCGAGGCCGCCGGTTCCGGTCTTGAAGCGTCCGTGCATCGCGCGCCCCGGATGAAACGGCTTGCTGTACAATACCTCGGGGCCGTGGAAAATTTCGATCGGGTTGCCGCCGGGATCGGCGAGTTTCATGACTTCGAGCACGCGGCGCTCGGCGGCTTCCTCTTCGGAGCCGACGCGAAAGGCGATTCCGGCGGCCGCGAGTTGCTGCTGCATCGCGCCGAATTCCTCAGCGCCCGCCACGCGCAGACCCAGATATTCGAGATCGTCGGCGCCGTCGGTGTGGAGCACGATGCGATGGTGCCAGTAGTCCATGCGCAGGTAGCAGCGGTCGCGCTCGCCTTCATCGGAAAGCTCCATACCGATGATTTGCGTCGCGAAGCTTTTCCATTCGTCAATCTTTTTGACGCCGAAACCCATGTACCCCAACTCGGTTACCTGGACCATGTTTCCCTCCGGAGTTTTCACGATTTCACCGCGGATCGAGCCCGTCACTGACGCAGCAATCGTTCTCTCGCGGACCGGTCGCCGTCAAGCGAAAACGCGGTCGCCAAATCCTGAGTTTTAGCCATTTGTCACTGCGTCCAATCGCCCAAACCGGGGGGCGGATGACGAGGGCATGAATCTGTCTGCCCTCGCCGAGGGTCGCACGTCAGCCCGATAGTACAAATTCCGATGGCGGTTACACCGGCGGATGTGTATAAACTGCGACGCAGGGGCGTCCGATTTGCCGCCCGGAGCTGGAGGAAACCGACATGCGTGCCACCGTGATGCGTAACAAGAAGCTGGTCGTCGCCGATATCGCAACGCCGGAGCCCGGTCCGGGCGAGGTGCTGGTAAAGACGCTCGCGTGCGGGATTTGCGGCTCGGACCTGCACGCGCTCAAGTATGCGGACCGGCTGGTCGAAGGCGCGCGGCGTTCCGGCGGTCCATTCATCATGGACCTCAAACGTGACATCGTGATGGGCCACGAGTTTTGTGCCGAGGTCGTCGATTACGGCGTGAACTCGAAGCGGCGCCTTAAGGCGGGCACGCGGGTCTGCGCGATGCCAATCCTGATTCGTCCGAGCGGAATCGAAACGGTCGGTTATTCCAACGACAATCCCGGCGGCTATGGCGAATACATGCGGCTGTCCGAAGCGCTCCTGCTCGAGGTGCCTAACGGTCTCTCGACCGAGCGCGCGGCGCTGACCGAACCGCTCGCCGTCGGCTATCACGCGGTGGCCAAGGCGAACCTCGGCGCCGACGACGCTCCGCTGGTTATCGGATGTGGGCCGGTGGGACTCTCGGTGATCGCGGCGCTCAAGCTCAAGGGCGTGCATCCAATTGTGGCGGCGGACTTCTCGCCGCGGCGGCGCGCGCTCGCGTTGCGGATGGGCGCCGACATCGCGGTCGATCCCAAGGAGAAATCCCCGCACGAAAGCTGGCGCGCGATGGCGGCGTATAGCGATCCGGCGAAAGCCCCGCCGTTGCCGCCGTGGCTGCCCGGTCCGGCTTTGCGGCCCGCCGTGATCTTCGAGTGCGTCGGCGTGCCGGGCGTGATCGACTCGATCATGACCGCGGCGCCGTCCAACGCCCGTGTAGTGGTGGTCGGCGTCTGCATGGAACAGGACCATTTCGAGCCGATGTTCGGCATCAATAAAGAACTGAATATCCAGTTCGTACTCGGCTACAATGGCGAAGAATTCGCGACCACCCTGCATAATCTCGCGCAAGGCACGGTCAACGGCGACCCGCTGATTACGGGCAAAGTGGGAGTGGAAGGCGTCGCGCAAGCCTTCGAGGATCTCGCGTCGCCCGAGACCCACGCCAAGATCATCGTCGAACCGTGGCGCAGTTGAGCCCTCACTGATTTCTGAGCGCGACCGAAAGGGACCCCGCTCGCTCCGTGGAGCGGAAGCGGCGAGGTCTCGCTCATGAGCACGTGGCGCCTGGGCATTTGATGCCCGTCAGCGTCGTCGCCTTCGCCTCGATTGATGGTGGACTCCCTCCGCGGTTTTTTTCATTCTGTAACGATGAGCAGAATTTCCGCCGAAGGTGCGCAAGCTATCACTATTTATGAATTCGCCTGACTTTCGCGGCCTTGACTTCAATATCGCGCGCGGGCGAATCGTTCTATCGCTGCTCGCGATGCTTTCCTTATATGTTGACCCGAGCACCGCCGGCGGCCTTTTTCATCTGAGCCGCCTCGCGCTGATCACTTTGCTCTGCCATCTCACCTACAGCATCGGCATTTATCTGACCCTGCGGCGCCGGCCCAACAGCATCGGCCTCTCGACCTTATCGACCGCGCTCGATCTGTTTTTCGCGACGGCAGTCGCCTTTTTGACTGAGGGCCAGACCAGCCCATCCTACGTGTTCTTCGTTTTCGCGATTGTCGCGGCGGGTATTCGGCCGGGCTTGCTTTCCACGATTGCGGTGACTATCGGTAGCGTCGCGCTATATCTGCTGGTAATCGTCCTGTCCGATCGAATCACCAACTTTTATACGATGCGGGCGGTTTACCTCGCGATCACTGGATATCTGATCGGCTTCGTCGGACGGCAGCGGGCCGCCTTCGAGGAGCGTGTGCGTGAACTCGAAACCCGCACCGAGCGGCATTCGATCGCGCGCTCCCTGCACGATGGTTACGTGCAGGCGCTCGCCGGTGTCAACTTGCGCCTGCAGACCTGCCGTGAACTGCTCGGACGACAACGGCCCGACGACGCATTGGTGCAGTTGACCGAGTTGCAGGCCGGCGTCGCACGCGAATACGACGAAGTGCGCGCCTACATCCGCGAGCTAGCGGGCGTTGACGTTTCCGCCGCAAGTACGGTCACGCCGGTCGTCGCGGACCCGCATTTCGAGGTGCGGATGGAGTTTGCCGGCCAAAGCACGACGGGCGAACATCTCTTGCAGATAATGCTCGAAGGTTTGCGCAACGCCCGCAGGCACGGGATGCCGCGGTGCGTTACAATCAATGTCAACGGACTCGAGGACAAGCTGGTGATAACCATCGATGACGATGGGGTGGGCTTTCAGGAGCCCGGACAACCGCCGTGGGCGATTGCGTCGCGAGTCGCCGAATTGGGCGGGCATTTGAACGTCAATCGCAACGGGGTAACACGTCTCGAAATCGAGATGCCTAACATCTGAATATGCAGACGCCCCTTCACCTCATTATCGCCGACGATCACGCACTCTTTCGCCAGGGCCTCAAGTCGTTGCTGCAATTGCAGCCGGACATCGAAGTGGTCGCCGAAGTCGATCGCGCGGCCGAACTGCAGTCCACGCTCGCCAACACTCATTGCGACATTCTGCTGCTCGACATGCAAATGGATCGATGGCTGATGGACGACATTCCCGCACTCGCAAAACTCACCACCGTGATCGTCCTCACGGCGAGCGAGAGCGGTGAAAATGGCGTCCAGGCGTTGCGTTTGGGCGCACGCGCCGTCGTCCACAAGCGGTTCGCGATTGAAACTTTGATGACCGCCATTCAAACCGTGCGCGACGGCCTGGTCTGGATGCCGCCGACCGTGCAGGCCGAGTTTGCCGCGCAAGGCAGCACCACGGCCAAGCGTTTAACCGCGCGCGAATTAGAGATCGTTCGCTTCGTCGCGGTCGGTCTGCGCAACGCGGAAGTTGCCGAACGCCTTTCGATAACCGAGAGCACGGTCAAGACCCATCTCAACAACATCTTTCAAAAGCTCGGTGTGCGCGACCGGCTCGAACTTGCCCATTACGCGATCAAAATCGGACTCGTCGCGGTCCTCGGCCAGGATCGCTAGTTCCGCTTCTTTCACCGACTGGTGCCCGCGCTCGAGGATCGCGCGCATCCTTCGGTGAAACCAATGCTCAAGCCGCGAGCATTGCGTACCGATTGAGCAATCAACGCTTGCGCGGATTTTCGCAGTCAGGTCGAAAATCTCCCACCATCGCGTTCAATTCAATTCTTTCGACTGACTTATTTCTCCATCGATAGTTGTAGCA
Organism: Deltaproteobacteria bacterium; assembly: GCA_021780755.1. Classification (GTDB taxonomy): domain Bacteria; phylum Desulfobacterota; class Binatia; order Binatales; family Binataceae; genus JADMIL01. Next base: position 14,640 of record JAJXYF010000033.1, read on the forward strand.
ATTCATCAATGCTGAGACGGACTCTTCTCGTCGCGTTGATCGGCACCCACCTTGCTCAGGGGATCGTGATCGAACGCACCCCAATACATCGTTTAGCTGTACCACAGCATGGCGGGAGCGAAAGACGAAACCTTAACAGGAGGAGCCTATAGAAGTGTATAGTTCAAGATTGGTTGGAGCCTGCCGATTGCTCAAAGAGAAATGGGGTGATCCGGTAGTGCGCCGCAATGCGACGCATCTGCTCTTTGGCAAGATGATTGGACTCGGTATCGTGGTCTTCTTCATCTCCAAAGTGTGGATGCCCAACGCGGCCTATGCCGATACGGCGCCGGCACTGCCCCCACCGCACATCAACGCGATTAACACCGTCTGGACGTTGGTCGCCGCTTACCTGGTTTTCTGCATGCAAGTCGGCTTCGTCATGCTGGAAACGGGTTTCGCTCGTTCGCGTGAAACCGTGAACATCATGGTCGAAGGTATCGCCGACACCTGTATCTGCGGCGTGACCTTCTGGCTGTGGGGCTTTGCCTTCATGTTCGAGCCCGGAACTCCGTGGATCGGAACCACGGGATTCATGCTGCACGGATTGCCGGCCACTTACGGCACGACCGGCGTTCCGCTGCTCGCCTACTGGGTATTCCAGTATGCGTTCGCTGATACCTGCTCGACCGTTACCTCGGGCGCGATGATCGGCCGCTGCGGATTCGTCGGCGACCTGCTCTACAGCGTGGGCGTTACCGGATTCATCTATCCGATCATCGGTCATTGGGCCTGGGGTCCGGACGGCTGGTTGGCGGTGATGACGCCAGTCAGCTTCCACGACTTCGCGGGCTCGACCGTAGTGCATACGATCGGCGGCACGATTTCGTTGGCCGGTGCGATCGCGCTTGGACCCCGGCTCGGACGGGTCTTCAAACGCGACGGCGGCGCTCCGATGAAACCCCATGATCTCATTATCGGCGCTACCGGCGGCCTCATCCTATGGTTCGGCTGGTACGGGTTTAATCCCGGCAGCACGTTGTCCGCCCTAGACGCCGACGGCATTGGCCGTGTCTCCTTCAACACCACGCTCGCGGCCTGCTCCGCCGGTCTGACTTCGCTGATTTACTCTTACTTCAAGACCGACGGTAAATGGGATCTCGCGCTGACTGTCAACGGCTTCCTCGCCGGCCTCGTCGCGATCACCTGCCCCTGCTACTGGGTCGATCCTGAGGGCGCATTCCTGCTCGGCATCGTCGCTGGCCTGGTCGTCGTGTGGGGCATCGACCTGCTCGAGTACATGCGCATCGACGACCCCATCGGGGCGGTCCCGGTGCACATGATCGCGGGCATCTGGGGCACGCTCTCGCTTGGTCTCTTCGCCGCTGGCAAATACGGAGCGCCCACGCCCACTGGCGCAGACACCAGCTCGGTCGTCACCGGTTTGTTTTACGGTGGCGGTATGGGCGTTCTGAAAGCTCAGATGATCGGCAGCTTTTCGATCACTATCGCAACCTTCATCGTCTCGATGGCGCTGATGTACGCGGTCAAGGCCACTGGCACCTTGCGGGTCACGACCGAAGGCGAGATCGAAGGCCTGGATCTGCACGAGCATGGGTTCCCGGCATATCCGGAATACGTAGTCACCGGCGATGACGGTGCGCCCAAAACGATCGACGAAGTACCGATCGGACGGCGTACCTTCGCCCGTGCGGACAAGAAGCGCAAGGTCGCCTGACGCAAATCGTTGCTCGCATGAATCGTGGAGATGGGCGAATGGCATAGCATCGGGTGTCTATTCCACCGCTCGCTCCTAAAGGGCCGGTCTCTCTCAGCGAGCAGAGAGGGACCGGCCCAACTAATGTTGGCGCGGCCACAAATACGATCGTCGGAACTCAATCTTTCGACTGACTTGTTTATCAATCATTGGTCGCAGGCGGCGCCATCCGATGTGGGGGTCGCGAACCTCGCGCGGAGGGCCATCGCGGTGTGGACTTGGTTCTTCCGATGCGGCCTTAAGGATGCCGGCCAACTGTGGTGAGATTGCGCCGATTGTTCAAAGGACAATTCTCCAACGTCGTATTCGTCAGCGTCGGCGAAGTGGACTCCGCGCTCCTGAAAGGCCCCGAGGAGGTGCGTCAACTCGAACAGCAAATCACCGATGACATGCTCGAGTATTGCCGCCTCGCTTCGGACCTCGGCCTGGTGCGCAAGGCCTGAACCTGTCGGGGCGGTAAACCAAGTCAGGCTGCGAAGGGCCTTTCTAATCGGCGCGTCGGAAGAGTTTGGAGGGCATCCACGAGGGTGGGGGATACCTTCAGGATGCCCTCCTACTTACCAGTTGCCGCGAAGCCAATACCCGCGACCCCCGGATGGCTGGCCGACGCAGTGCGGCCGGATCTCAATTGATGGTTGCTTTGGCCGTGCTCTTTTCTGCCGCCTCGTTGATGATATGTCTGATCACTCACGCTATTACTGTCTCAGGTTTTCCGCTACTCCCTCATCGCGCGAATTTGTTACGTAGAGCACTAATGCTGTCGAACGAAACTCATGCCGCCCGGATGACTCTGATAGATTTAAACAATGAACGCTGGAAGAGCCGCCGAAATTCGCAACCTGCGGGGGCTCAAAAATATCTCCTGGCTCTCGTCGCGCCAACTTAACCGGCTTGCCGCCGCGCTCACGATAAACTCTGTCGAGAAGCGCGAAATCATCATCGACGATAAGCACTCCCCCGAATCCGCCTATATTCTGTTATCCGGCGTCGCGCGTATAACTTGTCGCAATCGCAAGGGCGATCGCACCTTGGTGATTATGGTTGCGCCAGGAATGGTTCCCGGTTTCCCGCCACCGGTGCCCGGCATCAGTTATAACTTTCGCTGCGAGGCGGTTACGCAGTGTCAGGTCGGAACCATCGACCTGGAGAAGTTCATCGAGATCTCCCTGGGCATAGCTTCGGAAGACTTCAAGCGGATGGCCCTCAGCTATCTTGGCCGGTGGGACCTGGTTCAACTGCGCTGCGCAAACTTCATGAGCTGCACGCTGGAAGAGCGTCTGGCGCTGATTCTGCTTGAGCTCAGCGACAACTTCGGCGTCAAAGAAAAGCGCGGAACGCGCTTGACGGTACCCGCACGGCACAAAGACCTTGCTGACCTGGTGGGCGCTTCACGGCCGCGGGTAACCGAATTCCTGATTCAGTTTGAGCGCGCTCACTACCTCATCCGCGACGACGGCCACTTGATCGTGTGCCGCGAGCGGCTGGAGAGTTTCCTCGCCCAAGCTCACCCGCGTACCAACAATCATTGATTCCCCGACATTCTCATCTGTAAAGCATCCGTACAGTGTATTTGGCTGCTCGAGCCAGGTAATACCTCTGGAATTTGTCTCGTGACGACGCTTTTTCACGTTGTGAACCCCCTGTTATTTTTGTCACATAGATAACATTTCGTTTTGGTCGCTCGCGTAATGGGAGTAGAGTGGGGGTTCCTCCCAGGTGCTCTTATGAACAATTTGAAGACGCTCCGCGAGACCGATTTCGAAAAACTCGGACGGCTAAAAATCTTTTCCTGGCTCAGTCCAACCGAGCTAAAAGTGCTGGGTTCTTCGCTCGAAATGTTGAACTATAAACGGCGCGAAGTAATTGTTCGTGATTCAATCTTCGCCAACCAAGCGCATGTGCTCCTCGCCGGAATTGTCCGGATTACCTGCCTCAACGCCAGCAATGAACGCGTCACGGTCGCCTTGATTGCTCCCGGTCCGATCCCTGAATTACCTTCGCTGCCGATGAGCCGATTCGATTTCCGTTGCGAAGCGTACAACAACTGCCGTGTCGGCACTTTGGAGTGGAAGGGCTTCGAAAACATCACCTTGAACGGCCGAGAATCCGCTTTCAGAAAATTCCATCAGAATGATCTCAAGCATTGGTATCGGCTGCTGCGCCGCACCTCCGGCCTGCTCAACCTCGACCTCCACGAACGCGTCGCCATCACGATGATGGATCTGTGCGACGACTTCGGCGTTGAAGATTCCCGCGGCACCTTGCTGACGGTGTCGTTCAGCCACAAGGACATCGCGAGTATTGTCGGCGCTTCCCGGCCTCGAGTTACCGAACACCTGGGCCAGATGGAGCGCGACCATTTGCTCATTCGCCAGGGTCGGCAGTTCATCGTGAGCGCCGGAAAGCTTTCAATAGTTTTAGCCGCATAGGCAGCTTGAACGAGCAGGCTCTGAGCAAACTGGATGAATCTCCCGCCGTGAGGCGACTTGCCGCCGGAGGCCTTTCAATCGACTTTAGCGAACCGGCACGCGACGGGCGCGCACCCGGCGCATGCGAGTCGTGCTGCCGGTAAAGATCGAACCATTGCGCATCACCGGAGAGCGTCGCCCGACGCGTTGACCAATCTCTCCGCGCGGTTCGTTCTTGCGCCAGTGCCGCAGTCCCGACCGCAGGTACTCGGGTTCGATACCCAGGGTTTCGCAGACCACCGTGAAGGAAAAGATTGCATTTCCGCTGTCAACGCACAGCCATTGCTCCGCCTCGCGAAACATCCGCCGCCGGGCGCCGTTCTTCGCGTCCGCATTCTTGTGTATGCAGCGCAGTGCGTCCTCCAGAATCGCCAGCATCAGCCGCTTGATCGGACGCAGCGCGCTATCGTCGCGCCGCTCGTCGTAATATTGGTCGGGCGTTAGTATCGACGGCGCGAACAACGACCCTAGTTCCGCACTTTCCCATTCCATGCCAGTCTCCTCCTCGCTGCCGGTTGGAGCCGTGCTCCGGGCGCACGATCGATCGGCCTGTTTCTCGCTGTCCGCCCTTAAAGAGAAAATTGCTACAACGAGGAGACACGGGCGGCCACCAGAGCGGAGCTTCCCTAATCTTTTACATGATTGCTCATCGGCATACGTCACCAGGGGGCCATGGGAAACGCGGAAGTTGTTATCTGAAGAACGGAAATGTGCCGACACACGCCAACAATCAAGGGACGCCAGCGTGGGTCAGATTGGCAACAGGCCTCGGCAATTAAGTATAAGGATGGATACGTCCACTCAGGCGCGGATCGGGGTACATTGTACTCGCGCGCCAACTGCGACGATTTGGCCTGCGCGATTTCTCATGCCGGAACTACCCGACGTCACGGTCTATGTCGAAGCGTTGAGCGCGCGCGTCGTCGGTCACCAGCTCTTGCGCTCGCTGGTGAGGTCTCCCTTTCTGCTGCGCTCCGCCGACCCGCCCTTGCGCGCGACCGAATCCCAGTCGATTCGCGAGGTCCGGCGGCTGGGAAAGCAAATCGCGATCGCCGCGGGTGACGACTTGTGGCTCGTACTCCATTTGAAGATTGCGGGGCGGCTGCATTGGAATTTCTCAGCCCCCAAAATCGGCGGCAGAAAGCTGCTGGCCGCTTTCGAGTTCGATAATGGCTGGTTGTGGCTTACCGAAGCGGGCACTCAGCGGCGTGCCTCGCTCCATGTGGTCCGCGGCGACGCGGGTTTGCAATCGCTGAACGCGGGCGGACTCGAAGTGCTCGAAGCGGGCCTGTCGAGCTTCGGCTCCGTGCTGCGGGCAGCGAATCATACGCTGAAGCGCGCGCTCACCGACCCCCACATTTTCAGCGGTATTGGTAATTCATATTCCGATGAGATTTTGCATCGCGCGCAGCTTTCGCCGATCGCGATGTCGCAAAAGCTGACCGCGCCGGAAATCGAGCGGCTTTACGACGCGACTCAAGCGACCTTGAACGAATGGACTGACCGTCTGCGCGCCGAGTCGGCCGGCTCGTTCCCCGAAAAGGTGACCGCCTTTCGCCTCGGCATGGCGGTGCACGGCCGCTATGGCCAGCCGTGTCCGCGATGTGGCGCCAAGGTCCAGCGCATCCGCTACGCCAGCAACGAGACTAACTATTGCGCAAGCTGCCAGACTGGCGGTCGCCTGCTCGCGGACCGCGCGCTGTCACGCCTGCTACATCAGGACTGGCCGCGAACGCTCGACGAACTTGAGGCCCTTAGAAAGCGCTGACACCGACGCGTTTGAAAGCGCAATCGCGCCCCATCGCGGGTTGATCGCTATCGGGTTGGGGCCTGGATTGCGCTACGGACGCCGCATATCGGTAACAAATTGCACGCGTGAAATGTACCGGCGGCGCGAGTATCGTTCAAACGAGACTCGGAGTTGTGAGAGATTTGTGAGCGACTTTCCTCATCAAGCAGACAAGCAGCGGCGAGACGTTCAGTTTTCTTCGAGGAACGCGCGCAAAATGTCGCTGCTGGTCATCACTCCCACCAATCGTCCGTCTTTGACTACCGGCAGCGCATCGATCTTTCTTTCCACGAGGATTTGGGCAGCTTCGTGCACCGGCGTCGTCGGCTCCACGGTCGTTGGGTTTGCTGTCATCGCGTACTTGGCTTCGACCTTATCGAGGCGTCCCATATGTCCGCGCACGTCGCGGTCCGTGATGATACCTGCGAGGCGCCCATTCTCGATCACCGGCGCGCAGCGAAAGTTGCCCTTCTGCATACGCTCCTGAATCGTCGAGAGTTTTTCGTCCGGGGCCGCGACTACTGGGCTGGAGCTCATCCAGTGCGAGACCTGGTTCCTGTCAGGTTCTCCGTGACGGACGCAAAGCACCGGGCAGGGCGCCTCGCGAAGAACCATTTCGGCCACACTACCGAGCACGACGCGTGAAAACCCGCGCCGCCCGTGGGTCGCCATTACGATCACATCGGCTGCCGAGTGCCTCGCCGTCTTGATAATCGCGCCGGCCGGCTCGCCAAGGTGTGTCAATATCTCGTGCTTAATCCCCTGGAACCGTTTCGCGGCGATCTCGCGGAGCTTTTCCCTCGCCGTCTCTTCCTGGCCCTTGTAGATATCCACGTAAAGCGGCATGTCGGTCGGCGCGATCATCATCGGGACGACATGAAACAGCAATATCGTTCCATCATTCTGGCGCGCGATCTCTGCCGCCACTTCCAACGCAACCGGCGAATTATCATCGAAATCCACTGGGCTCAGAATTCTTTTGAATGGGTATGACATCGAAGACCCTCCCGATCTTGATTTGCGCCACCGCACCCTGATTGTCAGACCAATCAGGCGGTCTCGCAACGATGCGGGTGGTCCTGCCGAATCGTGATTACCGGGCACGCGGCGTCTCTGACCACCCGCTCCGCGACGCTGCCCAGGAAAAAGCGCGGCACCGCCCGCCGCCCGTGCGTGCCCATCGCGATCAAATCAATATCCAATTCTGTCTGGACGGCGAGTACCCTCTCGGCGGGATCACCGATCGTAACCAGTATCTCGAAACGGATGCAGTGAAGGTTTTGGCCCGCGATCTCCGCGATCCTCCGCCGGGCCGACTCTTCCTCCAAAACCCGCTCGGTGACGATTCCGCCCAGCGGCACGAAGACCGTCGGACAGACGTGTAGCAGATAGAGTTCCGCATCGTTTTGCGAAGCCAGACGCCCAGCGAGAGTCATCGCCTTGAGCGAGTTCTCGTCAAAATCTATCGGACACAGAATCCGCTTGAATAATTTTGGCGGCCTTGCCGCGTGTCGCTCCGCCGCCTCGCGTTCCTCCGCCTGATGGCGGAGCCTGGCGAGCAGCTCACGATCTCTTTCCGCCGCCCATTGATCCTCGCGGGCCTGCTCGACACTGTGCAGCTTCTCCCCGTACCGGTCCTTCTCGTTCGAAGCGGCCATAAATCTGTCCTCGATCCTCGAGTCGATTGAGCTATACCACTACTGTGATTCTGCGCAACGACCGTGCCATGCGAACCGCCCCGCCGCCTGCGGGAACTACCGAATATCTTCGGAGTGACAACTTTGATGACTCCGAAGGACACATCCGCGACCGCCGGATGGTTCCGGACGCATCAATCACACGCAGTAATTACGGCCGTCGCGGGCCGACGTTCCGGCCGCGAGGTTACAAGTACCCCAGTTCGCGAGCGCCCTCGCGCAGCTCGTCTCTGAATTTCGGATGGGCGATCGCGATTAACGCCTCGGCCCGCTCGCTTGTCGATTTTCCGGTCATGTCGGCTACGCCGTACTCGGTCACGATGTATTGAGTATCGGCGCGCGGATCGGTGGTCGGTCCCTGTATTTTCGGAACAATGCGGGAGATCGATCCCTTCGCCGCCGTCGAGTACGCCGTCAGAATTGACTTTCCTCCTTTTGACAACTGCGCTCCGCGGACGAAGTCCAGTTGGCCCCCCGGCGCCGTATACTGCTTTCCCTCCAGTGCCTCCGAGTTGACCTCGCCGTCGAGTCCCACTTCGAGAAAAGCGCTGATCGATATCACGCGATCGTTGCGCCCGATCACGTACGGGTCGTTGACGTAATCCACCGGGTATAATTCCATACTCGAATTATCGTTCAGGTACTCGTAGAATGCCTGGTCGCCCGCCGCCAGCGTGAAAACGTTCTTGTGCCGGTTGAGATTCTTCAATCGATTGGTGACCGCGCCGGAGCGGATTAGCGCGACCAGCGACGGCATCATCAACTCCGTATGAATGCCCAGGTCCTTGTGGTTAGTAAGTGCCGCGCAGACCGCATTAGGTACTCCCCCGATTCCGATTTGCAGCGTCGCACCGTCGGGCACCATCTCGACAATGTATTTACCGATGGTTTCGTCGAGTGCCGTCGCCGGTCGCGCCGGTACGGCAAACAACGGACTCTCGTTTTCGACGATCGCGTCAACCTCCGATATGTGAACTGAGGAATCGCCGAACACGCGAGGCATCTTCGGATTCACTTCGACGATCAGCTTTCGCGCGGCGCGCGCGGTCGGGATGGTGTAGTCGCCATTGGTGCCGCAACTGAAAAAGCCGGCCTTGTCCATCGGCGCAACCATCATTACAAACGCGTCTATCCCGAGTGCGGCCAGCACTCGCGGCATCGCGCTGAAGTTCCCCGGCATATAGAAAATAACCTGCCGACGGTCCTGACGGCCGCGCTCGAACAGCATCCGCTCGATCACGGTGGGGAAAAACGGATGCGGCTTGATCACATCCATATATTCGTACTTCAGAATCGTCGCCGCCGCGGCCGCCACCGAATGTGAATAATAGATGCGCAGATCTTCGATCGCCCCCCGCTTCACGCGGTCTTCGAGTGCCTTCAACAGCGCCGGCGGTTCACTTATCGCCATCCCCATAGATAGTGTTCCACGAGCCGGGATCAAATCTGCCGCCCCGGCCGGGGTCATCAATTTCGCGCTGTATTCACTTTCGTACATGACCTGCAATTTCGCATGAAACCGACCCTCGGTGAAATCCTTAATCGGTTAACGAACGGCAGACACGACCGCGCCCTTATGATCGCGATCTTGGACGGGCCGTGCGGATACGTGTGGTTTATGCTGATTTGGCCCGTTTTCTGAGTTTCATTTTGCTCGACGCGATTTTTACGGTCGCCAACAATGCGCCGTCATCGTCCGACCAGGAGAAATGCACAACCCCTCCGAAGGCCTTCTCGACTTCGCAGGCGATCCGATGTGCCAGCTTCTGTGAGGTCGTCAGGATATCGAGAGTCTTGCCACCCCAGTTGGTCGCGACGATTCGTCGTTCAGGCTGAGTAATCATCGCGCGCCGCTCAACGTTTCTGATCCGCGCCAATATAGCGTTCCGATCCACGGTATCATCAACGTCGATCAGCACTTGGCCATAGTACTCGCCTGCCGCCGCCTGCGCGCATCCGGGGCAGGTCACCCATTTCGCCTTTGCGGCGGCCTCGCCGGTCAGCCGACGGCCGCGCCGCCAGGTTTTTTCGGTGTACACCGCGCCGCAGCGCTGACAGATCGATGGATCGTTGAACTTTTGTTTGCGGGCCACCGGTGGGGTCTTATCTGACTGCGTCCCGCGCCGATTCAAGCTTCGAATAAGTGCTTTGGTCATCGCCTTCTCCTACCTTTAGCCTAGCTACTGTCGTGCCAGATCGAGCCGCCGTGCGGCGCAGCCGCCATCCTCGCAATTGCCAAAGACTGGTCGCGACTGAGCCGATTGGCAACAACCATGAGGGCGCGGTGACGCGATCGGCTACACGGGTCGCCCGTCTCCGTACTGAATGGCCTGAAATTGACTGGCGCGATGCTTGCTCAGGTCAGTCAGTAGGGCGTGCGCGGTGCTTTTGACGTAAGAAGATCGATGAGGTTGGCTAAAATGGCGTTGCTCGATCAATGGAATCCATCGAGAGATCTGGAGAGACTTCGCCACGAGTTTGACGACCTGCTCGAGCGCTTCGGCGTCGAGCACGGCGGGCTCCTCAAAGAGTGGCAATCACGTACCTTGCGGCCGGCGATTGAATCCTATGTTGACGGCGATAAGTTCACCGTTCGCGTCGAATTGCCCGGCGTCGATCCAAAAGACGTTGACGTCAAGGTCACCGGCGGCGTCCTCGCCGTCAAAGGTTCGCGCGAGGAGAAGCACGAAACCACGAAACGCGATTTCTACCGCCGCGAGTTCCGCTACGGCTCCTTCGAGCGCTCGATCACGTTGCCCGAGGGGATGAAGGCCGACGACCTCAAAGCATCCTTTCATGACGGCGTCCTCGAATTGACCGCGCCGATGCCGAAAGAGGCTTTGCCGAAGGAGGTCAAGGTTCAGATCCAAAGCGGAGAAGCCAGGAAGGCGGACGGCGATAAGAAGGCCGTATGAGCTATGTTTGATTGAGTAGTCACGCGTCGTGCGGCCGAACCTGAACACCAGCGGCGTCGCTTACACGATCTTCAGATCCGGATCGATTGGCTAATGACCCGCGGCTCTATTCCACAAAGACGGAACCCCAAAACTCATTCGAGCGACGGAAACGGTCTGAGGGGTCTCGCCTCCTTTAGCTGGTTTGGCACACGCGTGATGTCTTCCATCATCCGCGCCATCATCTTCGGCCATCCGGGCTCGCCGGCGGCTTCGTAGGCGTTTGGATCTCGATCAGGCGCCATAAGTCACTGGACGCAACCCCAAATTACGTTTTTTCCAATAGTTCACGCGGCGAGTTCGCGCGAGCGCGTTTCTCTGACGGCAACCGGCAAAGTAAAGCAGGGACGTGCCGTGCGCATTACTACGTCCTCGCACGAACGGTTCGTCCACGTGCTACAATCCTTCTGCAAATCCAACCGGCCAAAGGATAGTGCGTCCGCGTTCGGCGCCGAGGGCCGCGCTCCCGACATTTGCGCTTGAAATTTACGAATTACTCAAATCGGAGCATTCATTGAAAAGGAATATGATTCTGCTCGCGGCACTGATGCTGATTAACATCGCGAGCGCCGCCTCGGCCGACGACGTCGCGCAAGGCCGCGCCATTTACCTGCAACATTGTGCCTCGTGTCACGGCCTCGCGGCCGACGGCAACGGTCCGATGGCCCGAGTGCTCACTACTCCACCCGCCAATTTACGCCAACTCTCCGAGCGCTATGGAAACCCGCTGCCCGTGGATCAGATCGCTCGGTATATCGACGGTCGTGCCGATGTAAAGGCCCACGGACCGCGCGATATGCCCGTATGGGGCAAACGCTTCTATTCCGAGGGGCAAGGGAGCGAAAGCCAGGTCAAAGACCTTATCGCCAAGCTGGTCGCCTACCTCCAATCGATCCAGACCGGCGTGCGCAGCGCGTCAAGAAACTGAAGGGGCCCCCGCTGACAAAGCTCGCGGGTTTGGCCGCACGGTTTTCGCGCCCGCGCAAATGTTGCGCAATCCTTGAAAATCGGTAGGGTGCTTGATGGTGGTTTTGACGAAGCCACCGCAGGTCCGCGAGCGGAGAGGTGGCCGAGTGGCTGAAGGCACCGGTCTCGAAAACCGGCAGGGATAAAACCCTCGGGGGTTCAAATCCCCCCCTCTCCGCCATCCAGTCTTCGATTTTCGCGCTCTCTGCGGAGAAGTCGAAAATACTCCGCATGTTCGCGGATTTTCCTCTAACCGAGGGCACCGGAGAGGCTTAGATTCGGCCGTCAGCAGCTGACTTAAGCTCGATCCTCTCTGTCGAGAACCGGGCCGGTGCCCTTCCCGCTATTGTCTGCCAAAAAAGAACGCATTCGCCAGGACATCGCCTTTTAGGGAGGAAATTCGCCGCTCGCTTTCCGCGGCATAGCCGAGCGAAGCGCCTGACGATGAGAAATGCGAGGGACATGACCGCCATCGCGCCGTTGACAATCGGCGGAGCGTCCGACGGGACGGAACAAATAAGATTAGCGATTTAATGCGATGGACTTCGACTCGCGTCAGTATTATCCAGAATCCACAAACCGCGGACCCCTCAACTGCGATCGGCTTCGCGGCATAATCGGGGCTGCGCATGAACCCCTTACTCACGAATGCCGAATAAAGAACGGATCCCTACCGCAGAGACGCCCCGGTTTCCGGCGCCGCTACGGATCATGGCTTTTATGCTCCAATGGGGCTGTTGAGTGCCTTTCACGTTTTGCAAATCCGGGTTTTTTGCCACGCCCGCCTGTATAAGGAAGTCTTCTATCGCCGCGATTTGCTTTTCGTTTGTCTGCCCCTTCTGCGCGGGGTGAACGACGAAACACATTAAAAGTGTGCCTTTGCCGTATCTGCTAAAACCGCTGTGATATTTGTGGCGGTTGGTTGCATTGAAAGTTTCTTGTTTGAACGACTTCGATTGGCATCAAACCGCGATTGCGGATTGCGAATACGTAGCAGCCCCGCTTTTTCGCAAGATAGCCGGCCGTGGCTTCTTCCGACCAAAAGCCGTCAAAGACCAGGGTGCGGCCTCCCTTGCGCTTCTCGTGATCAATCCGAAAAGGGCGGTGAACCACGAACTACGCCATCTTTTGCATCCTTGTATGCGCGGCCCGAAGAGCGAGCCATATAATGGAACGGTCTTTGAATAGACAAACGCCAGCCTTAGATTTAACCTTTGTAGTCAAAAGCACGTCCAGGAGATACTGATGAGCAAACGGATTGCAATGTTCAATCACAAAGGTGGCGTGAGCAAGACCACCTCTGTTTACAACATCGGATGGATGTTGTCCAAGAAAGCAAAGGTGCTCATCGTCGACGCTGATCCTCAATGCAATCTGTCCGCCCTGATCTTTGGTGACGATTTTGAACGGTACTATCTTGAAGATACTACAAAACACCAGAACATTAAGGACGGCGTGAAAGCTGCCTTCGAAGGGATGCCCCATCCCATAAGCGCCGTCAATTGCTACTCTCCTCAGAGAGCTCCTTCGCTGTATCTCTTGGCGGGACATGCCAACCTCTCTGAATATGATGCCGCGCTGACCTTCGCCCAGACATCTAACAACGCAATTGCAACCCTCCAAAATCTGCCCGGGGCATTTGCTCAACTACTACGGTTAACCGAAGACAGATATTCAATTGATTACACGATCATCGACATGAACCCCAGTTTGAGCGCGATAAATCAAAATCTATTTATCTCCTCTCACGCGTTCATTGTGCCGACGAACCCTGACCCATTTTCGGTCATGGCCATAGAAACTTTAAGAACTGTCCTTCCCCGATGGGTCGCATGGGTCAAAAGTTCCGGATCGCTGTTTGCCAATTCTGCGTATCCTCTGCCTGATTTTCTTCCAAAATTTATAGGTTCGATAATTCAGCGATTCAACATAAGGAAGGGGAAGGCCGCAAAACCATACAGGGATAACATCACAGAAATCAAATCAATAATTAGTGGCTCTTTCTTGGAAAGCATCTCAAAAGCAGCGATGGTCCTCGGTCCGGCGCAATATCCTCAATTCCTTCTCGATAACCAATATTGCTTGGATGAAATACCGGATTTTCAGGGCCTTCTTCCTAAAGCTTACGATGCTGGTATTCCCGTTTTCGAGTTGACTAATGTCGAAATAGCAGAGACTGGGCCCGTTCTGGAGCAGATGGTCCTAAAAAGAGATGGATTTTTCGCCCAGTTTGCCACACTCGCCTCTACCTTGGTCACAATTCTCAATAATGTATAAGTCTCTCGGTGTTTTCAAAGATAACTTAAACAGCGCCCAAGAGCTTTTAACGCTTTATGACTATCTGGCTGCTAACATCAAGGTGCCGATGAGTTTTGATGATCTGCTGAGACTTCATATGGTGCAGTCAGTTAGTGCATTTGATAAATTGATGCACGACATTATCAGAATTGGCATAGTCGATATATTCATCGGCGCGCGCCCCGTAACAAAGAAGTATTTGAATGAGCCTATCTCAATGAGTACACATAATTCTCTGAGTGCGGCTACTATTCCTCCGAAGGAATACTTCTTCGAACAAGCCATCGTAAGCAAGCTTAGTTATATCTCCTATCAAGCTCCGGACATCATCGCAGACGGCCTAAGCTACATCTGGAACGTTAAGCATAAATGGGATCAAATCGCGGCCGCAATGTCGATGAAAGCAGAGGATGCTAAACGACAGTTGCGTCTCATCGTTAGCCGCAGAAACCAAATCGTTCACGAAGCAGATATTGAACTTACGACCGGAGGAAAGCGTCCAATCGCGAAAAATGATTGTGAGACGTCGATCCTCTTCATAGGAAAGCTCGGAGAACAAATAGTTAGACTCGTAGCATAGGTTGCCTCCTTTGTAGCTCGCCGCGTCGCACGTCCTTGGCCATTTGCCCAACGGGGCAGGAGGAGCGCATGCGGCGCTTGCGCAGTGGCTTCATTTGGCACGGGTATTTCGTCACATCTTGGCAGTAGAGCAAAGAAGAATAATCACCGTCTTGACGCAGTGCTTCATAGGGCGGTCCATTCCGCCGAAAGTGCCTCTGCCTGCTGCAGGACGTTCTGCACGGCAGCGTCTTGCAGGTCGGGCGGATAGCCGTATTTGCGAAGGAGGCGTTTCACGTGGCGCCGGATATTGGCGCGCGCCGAGTCGCGGTGCATCCAGTCGACCGTGACGTTTCCCTTGATGACGGTCACGAGTTCGTGGGCGATGACGCGCAGCGCCGGTTCGCCCATCACTTGCCGCGCGCTTTCGTTCTCAGCCAGAGCGTCGTAGAAGGCGATCTCCTCGTCGGTGAGTCCGGATTCCTCTCCACGCGCACGCGCAGCCCGGATGTCCTTGGCAAGCTTGATCAGCTCTTCCAATACTTGCGCGGTCGTGAGGGCGTTGGCGTGATAGCGGGCAATGGCCGCCTCCAACCGCTCCGTGAAGACCTTGGACTGGGTGACGTTGCGCTTGGACTGAGAGCGCACGTCGCCGTTGATCAATTTCCGTAGCGCTTCTATCGCGAGATTTTTTGTCCCCATCTCGCGGACTTCGGCGAGAAATTCGTCGGAGAGAATCGAAATGTCCGGGCTTTCGAGGCGGCCGCCTTCATGATGTCCACGATCTCTGTCGAAACGACAGCTCGGCTTACGATCTGCTGAATCGCCAGTTCGCGCTCGGCGGGCGTTCTTCCGCCGCTGGAAGGGACACTTTTGATCAGGGCGGCACGGATCGCCTGGAAGAATCCGACTTCGTCGCGGATGGTGGCCGCCTCGTCGCTGGCCGATGCCAGCGCGAATGCTTTGGAAAGCGCCACCACGGCGTCGGCATGACGGCGTTGCGCCCGTTTCTTTCCTTCGTCAGTGGTTTCCTTGGCGGCGTCCGCCTGCTGCACGGTGAGCACCCAGTCTATTGCGCCTGCCATGATCGCAAGCCGTGACTGCGGCGTCGCCTTCGCGTCGAGGGCTGGGCGATAGTAGAAACCGCCCTTGGTGTCGGGCCGGAAGATGGCGCGGACGATCTCGTATTTCTCAAGCAGGACGCGAATGGCTTGCGCCTCATCGATGCCGGTCTGCTCTCGGTCGCCGCTGGAATACTGCCCAAGCGCCGCCTTCAGATTTTGCGCGACGCCGATGTAATCCACAACGAGGCCCGCGGGCTTGTCGCGGAAGACGCGGTTGACGCGGGCGATGGCCTGCATCAGGCCGTGCCCCTTCATTGGCTTGTCGACGTACATCGTGTGCATGCATGGAGCGTCGAAACCGGTGAGCCACATGTCGCGCACGATGACCAGCTTGAGCGGGTCTTTCGGATTTTTGGCGCGCTTGGCCATGAGTTCGCGCCGCGCTTTCGGGCGGGTTCCGATATGCGCCTGCCATGCCGGCGGGTCGGAAGCAGCGCCGGTCATCACGACCTTGATTGCGCCAGTCTCGTCGTCGTCGCTTTGCCATTCCGGACGCAGTTTGACGATCGCATCGTAAAGGGCGACGCAGATGCGCCGGCTCATGCAGACGATCATTGCCTTACCGTCGAGCGCCGCGTTGCAGGCCTCGAAGTGCTTCACGAGGTCTTCTGCAATCAGGGCAATACGCTTTTCCGAACCGACGAGCGCTTCGACACTTGCCCACTTGCGCTTGAGCCGCTCTTGCTCACTTTGTGCCTCATCTTCGGTCAGCTCGGCGATCTCGGCGTCGATCTTCGGCTTTTCGTCCTCGTCGAGTTCGATGCGTGCCAGACGGCTCTCGTAATAGATCGACACGGTCGCGCCGTCTTCGACCGCGCGGCTGATGTCGTAGATGTCGATGTAGTCGCCGAACACGGCGGGCGTGTTCACGTCCTCCTTTTCGATGGGCGTACCGGTGAAACCGATAAAAGAGGCGTTGGGCAGGCCGTCGCGCAAGTACTTGGCGAATCCATAAGAGATGTCGCCGGTCTTGCGCTCGACCTTTGCCCGGAAACCGTACTGGCTTCGGTGCGCCTCGTCGGCGATCACAATCACGTTGCGCCGGTCCGTGAGTACGGGATAGTCCGTCGTTCCCTGCTCGGGCGAGAACTTCTGCAAGGTCGTGAAGATAACGCCACCCGAGGGCCGGTCAAGCAGTTTGCGTAGTTCTTCGCGGTCACCCGCTTGCTGCGGTGTCTGGCGCAGCAGGTCCTTGCACATGCTGAAGGTGGCGAACAACTGGTCGTCCAGATCGTTGCGATCGGTGAGCACCACCAGAGTCGGGTTCTCCATAGCTGGATGCTTGATGATCTGCCCGGCGTAAAACGCCATGAGCAGGCTCTTGCCCGAGCCTTGCGTGTGCCAGATCACGCCGACCTTGCGGTCGCCATCCGGCCGTGTGGCGGCGAGCGTGCGCGCCACAGCCGTCCGCACGGCGTGAAACTGGTGATAGCCCGCGAGAATCTTGGCAACGCCACTACCGCTATCCCCGAAGACGATGAAGTCCTTCACGAGGTCGAGGAATCGGCGCTTGTGAAAGACACCTTTAAGGATGGTTTCCAGCTCCGGCGTACTCTTGGGTGCCAGATCATCGCCTGTCACGGTGCGCCAGGGCATGAAGCGTTCGCGTTCGGCGGTGAGCGAGCCGATGCGGGCGGCGAGGCCGTCCGAAATCAACAGGACCGTGTTGGTGCGAAAGAGCGAAGTAATCTGCGCCTTGTAAGTCTGCAACTGGTTGAAGGCGCCGTCTAGGGTCGCGTTCTCGTCACCGGGGTTCTTGAGTTCGATCACGCCAAGCGGCAGGCCGTTGACGAAGATCACCATGTCCGGCCGCCGGTTGGCCTTGTTCTCGATCACCGTGTACTGGTTGACGGCGAGCCAGTCGTTGGCTTCTGGGTCGTCGAAGTCAATCAGCCGCGCCTGCTCCCCACCGATAGAGCCATCAGGTCGTTTCACCTCAACCGGCACGCCCTCGATGAGATAACGGTGCAGGCGGCGGTTTTCTTCAACGAGGGACGGGGTTTCGGTTTGCGTCACCTTCGCCAGCACCTCGGCACAAGTCTCATGTGACAGGGTCGGATTCAGTTTGGCGATGGTCGCACGGACACGGTCGGTGAGCAGTACGTCGCCGTAGTTGGCGCGTTCGGGTTCGTTCCCATCCGGGCCGATGTCGAGCCCGCCCGCTGTGGCATAGCCAAGCTCGGTGAGCCACGCGAGCGCGGCCTCTTCGACATGGCTCTCGGCGACGCCCTGGCTCATAGCGTGGCCTCTACCATCTTTTCGGCGTCCCTCACGCGGATTTCCCCCGACATGAGTTTTGGAAGCAGTAGGTCGCGGGTTTGGGCGAGGATCCGGGACTCGTTGCAGTTCGCCAATATCCGTGTAACCGCCGGATTCGCGAAGGTGTCAAACGCCGCTGCAACTTGAGGCGTTGGCACTAGCGTGCCGAGTGACTTTACCTGCGTTGAGTTTAGACCGGGAATTGCAACACCCGTCCCTTTGGTTCTCATCTCCTCCCTTACGAAGTCCGAGGAGAGCCAGAAGTACAGTAGATTCTGGCCAAAGTGAGTCTTCGCCCTCAATCGATAGACGTGCTCATTGATCGCGAAGGTATCGAATGGAAACCCATCCCCGACAAGCGTCAAATGCGGCTCGAACTGACCCGGGCGCCCGCCGTCCTTGTACAGGAGCACGTCACGACTTTCTACGTGCCCTTTGTTCATCGTTTTGAAAAACTCTTGTGGGATATACTTGGTTTTCGAGTAATCGAATTGGCCGAGTCCGACGATGCTCTCCGCTCCGACACTGGGGATGCCGACGGCGTAGCCAGACACGCCCCCCTTGGGCCTACCTCCAGTTTCGATTTCGTCAAGTATCTCTTCCAACACAACGAACCGCCAACCGTTCGGCTTGTCATCATCGTCTAATCGATCCGGAAACAACGACCAAGTATCCGGCGCGAGATAGGGCGGGCGGCCTTCCATCTTCGCCCGCGTGGGGCCGAAATCGACAAACCAGTCCTTGAAGATCGCTCGCGCCATCACTTCGAGTGTCTCGTTCATGCGGCGGTTCAGTTCGATCTTATCCTCAAGGGCTTGTAGAAGGTCGACAACGACAGCACGCTCTGGCGTGAGCGCTGGAACGGGGAAGGCAAAGAAATCATCGCGCGATAGCCCGAGGTTCGTGGTTCCAGTCGCATGGGCCTTACAGTATTCGCGATATTCAGGTGTGCGAAGCAGCCAGTAAATGTAGTCCGGTAACGATTGGTGTTTCTTGAACACCAATTTCACCGTGTCTTGAGTAAGTCTTCCTGACTCGATGAACTCTGGAACGCGAGCAACGGCGCCCAGCAGATCTGCCGACTGAGTCACATCCTTTAATGAAACGTAGATGTCGCCGGGACGTAGCAGAATCTTGGGATCCGAAGGACCGCCATATCTCTTGAGATTGTTGGCCTTAAATCCTCCATTTCGAGCAATAGAACCTAGTCCAAGAAGATAGGGACCACGCCCACCGAGGAGCGCGCTCTTGTATGTGTTTCCTCGTTGAAGGGCAACGTAGTCGCCTATAGAGGTGTTGGTCGGAGAATTAGCCATCGACACCGATTCCGGCCAGCTTTGTGCGAATCTTCATCGTTAGCTTGTCGGCGCGCGCGAACTGCTCATCCAGTTTTGCCGCTAGTGGCTTGTAACAGTGACATTGGTATCGCATTCATGTATCATGAGGCATGCGTGAAGGGGAGTTTCGATTGACGGCGAGCGAGCGCAGAGAACTGAGGGACAGGCTGCGCTCGCGCACGTTG
>JAJXYF010000029.1:0-345000 GCA_021780755.1 Deltaproteobacteria bacterium
GCGGGATACAGGTCGCCCAAGCGAGGTTGGCACCGCTCGGCGCCCATTGCAGATAGGTGTAAAACGGATTTACATGATGAGTGAAAACGTACTTCCACCATTCAAGAAAGAAAATGAACAACCCGGGATCGGTGCCAATCCCGATATAGCAGTCCGAGAGATGACCAACCAGGCCGCGGCCGAAAAATAGAAAGGAAAGAACCAGATACATTGCGAGCGCACTGAGTCCCAACCAACAATCGATCAATTCGTGCTGATTATCGGTGCTCATTTACTGCCCGTCCTTGCGGCGGCGGAAGCGAGTTGCGCTCGATCATATTCAAGCAGAATGATCCATCGGCTGCTCTCGGCCCCGGCCGCAACCGGCATAAGTGGCGAAACCTCGGCCTTTTTGGCGAAAGGTTTGTAAATCGGCTCGAGGGCTTCAATAGTGCCGCGGGCACCCATTGCGCCGACCAATACGTCGCCATTACGTAAAGACGAGAGCGCCAGGCCATTTACCAGGGAAGCTCGCGGATTGAGCGCCCCCACCCCTGAGGCCCAATACGGCGGAAGAAGTTTCAATCGTTGAGCTTCAACCGGGTTCAGGTCCGATGGCGGATGGCCGTCTGCAAGATACTTCTTCGCGGCATTGATAAGCGTGTCGAGTTGAACCCCTACGATTCGCGCTTCGAGTCCGCGCGGATCTACTTTCTCGTAAGGCTTCAGCTGATCGGGTGAAATCCTGTACAAAGAAACCCCGCCAATATGAACAGGAGTCACACCAAGCGTCGCGAACAGTGAATTGATCGCCCCTCGCTCGTCCGAGGTAAATGCCATAGCTCGCTGAGATTGCAGACCGCGGCTCCGATCGTATATCCACAAGTGCGCGTCTTCATCGGCCACAATGATCGCGTTGACTTTCTTCTGGGCCAGAAACACCTTCAGCATTTCATCCGCGAAGGCACACTCGTTCAAATTGAAAAAGCCATATACGATCGGGAAGTATGGTAGAAACTCGGTAGTAATAGGCGGCTGACCAAGATATCCTCCGGCCATCCGAAAATAAAATCCGCTGGTCACCTGCCAGATGTTACTATTACCGAGCCCAGCATAAGGAAGGATCAGAACATTATCACCAGGCATTAGATAATGAGCGTATAAGCTTTTCGAGAAAAACTCCGGGGTATCAATCGGCGTGGTCCAAAAGAACGCACTCAAGCTCGGTAATGTAAAGAGCACGAATCCACAGGCGCCGGCCACTCGGAGACTCTTCCGTATCGAATCGTCGGCGAGCCAAAGACTCAGGATTACGCCGAGCACCAGAAAGCCGTAAACGGAAAATCGAGCGGGCAAAGCCTTATCCATCAGCGGGAGATGCGCCGCAATTGCCCAGGGCAATGGAATCGGACGGCGCGCAGGTATATTTAACGCGGGCCCGAGCGACGCAAGGCTGACAATCACCAGAAAATTCACCAGTAGCCGAGTATGCCAATCGTGCCAATGCAGATGTGCGAAGCCAACGACGATGAAAATCATCGGCAGCGCTATATATGCTCCAGCCTCGTACATGTTGCTCGCACCGCATAGATCGCGAAGTAGAGGCAGTGACCCGATCAGGTTGGCGGTTGAGGGGATCAGGAAATTAGAAGGATAGACAGAGACGATCTGCTTCAGCCCGCCGGGCAAAGGGGGCTGACCGAATGCAAAGAAGTAGTAAAGATAAGGGCTGAGGATAATCGCGCTCGCGATATACGCGCAGAAAGTTGGAAGGACCAGGGCTTGCAGACGTTCGCGCCATTGCGGGGCGGTCAACCATGCGAGAGCGATCGCGATACCGCCGAACAGGGTTACGGTGGCGACAGCCTCGGGCCAGCACAGAAATAAAGTGACTATCAGGATGGTAAATGTGATCGCGAAGCGTCGCGCGCTGACTTCCTCGTTCAGCCTGCGCAACGTCACCAGCACCATCAGCGGCGCCGGAAACATCATCAACACAGTAAGATGGCCGAGCAGGTGGGCAAGCATCCATGGAGAAAACCCGAATGCATAGCCGCCAAGCACAGCCGCCCAGAAGGATGCGCTGAGATACCGGCAGAGCAGGAACGCCGTCCACGCCGCCAGCGCGGGACATAGCAGTACCAACAGATTGAAGGTTGCGACCGGACCCAGCGTGGCGGTGAGCGGAATCGCGGCAATTCCGAAAAGCGGGATGAAGGTTGACCAGGCCAGGTTGGCCCCGTTCGGTGCCCATTGCAGATAGGTGAAAAACGGATTTACATGATGAATGAAAACGTACTTCCACCATTCGAGAAAGAAAATGAACAACCCGGGATCGGTGCCAATCCCGATATAGCGGTCCGAGAGATGACCAACCAGGCCGCGACCGAAAAATAGAAAGGAAAGAATCAGATAAATGAATAAAGGGCCGACGTTGCTGTAATCTCGCCTAACCCGCATGCCTACCCCCAACCTCCCTCAGCTCACTAGATCATGACGCATCATGGTGCCAAAGAAACCTGCCAATGTCAGCCAGTGAGGCGAACAGATCCGCACTTTCGACTTCCCTTTTGAAGGTGATAGGAGCGACACTGCCGTAGGGCTGTTAGATAGCCGGCATGAGCCGCCGCCAGATCTCCGCGGGCATCGCGCGTATCGGTAGCCTCACTGCGCCGGATTGATCGACCGCAAGCCAATAGGCAGACAGGTAGGCAGTGAGCATTGAGATGAAGCCGCATTCGTTGGCCGAAAGCGATACATATTCCCACCAAAACAATAGAACATAACTCAGTACAGCCATCGCGATTGCGCGTCGGCTCGCTTCTCCGCGCGAGGCAACCACGGCGAGTTGCGAGAACGGGATCAGCATCAGGGTGAGGTCGTGGTCCCACGCCACTGGCAACAGGAATATCGCGGTGGCTACCCAGAGCGAAAAGATCCGCGAGTCAGGATCATTCTGCTTAGGAACCATCAGGGTCGCGCGGCAGGTCGTTGCGACCACGAGGAAATCGCCGCTCATTATCAGGAGGTGTCGCAAAAGATCAAGGGCAACCCCAGGACTTCGTGAAATTGCCCATATTTGCCGCGAAATCACAAAGTAGATCGAGAAATCGCGGCGCATCGAATTCCACTGATCGACATAGATAGTGGGTAATGCCGAGACAAAGCTGAGGCAGATCGCAATACCCGCGACCCGAATCGTCACGATACCAATGATCGCAACACCAGTGATTGCAGCGAGTAAGACTCGCCGGCGCTGCTGCAAAAGAAGGTAACCCGCCAGAACGAACGGGAACCCTCGAAGCATCGCGACCAGTGCGAGCGTAAAGCCTGCTGGATGCGGACGCTGTTTCTCGATCAAGCGCATCGCAATTACCAGCAAGACCAATGCGATTAACTTGCTCTGCCCAAACCAAAAAACAGAAGCCACCGCTGGATAAAGCGTTGCGAGGGCGGCGAGGGTCAGAGCTTGCCATGGCGCTAATCCCGTGCCGCGCCCGAGGAGGATAACCATCGCGACTGCGAAGCACGTCAGGTTAGTTGCCTGCCAAATCAAATAGGCCGTTCGTATTGGAAGATGGGTGAGTGGTTCAATCAGAAATACGAGAAATGTAGGTGGCTCATTGCTATGCGATATCGCGTGGATATTGAGGCCGCTGGTCTGCGCCGCTCGCGTAAAATCGGTTGTATAGGGATTGATGCCCTTGCGCATCTCTAGCGCCGGATAATAGTAAACCGCGAAATCTTCCTGGATTGCGCGGTCCTGATGTCGAATTTGGTTGACGAAGACCGGCGCCGCGACAGCAATGAACGTCCATAACAGCGCGGGCAGGCAGATGCGCAGAATCACCCTGGTCAAGCTACGCTTATGGCTCTCATCGGGAAGGAGTTGGCTACTGTGATTAGCAGGTTCGTCGCTCATCCCGTCCCTCCACGCCCTCCGTGAAAACCCCGCTCGATAGGCCAGAAACATCTGAGGTATCAAGCAGTCCGGTCGCGCCCAAAAGGAGAAATAGCGGCGAGCCAACAGACCTGCGGGTTCGATCGAGCAGCGAATGCATCACTTTGAGCCAACCCCGAAGCCGGTCCGAGCGGGGATCGCGGGATAACCTTCGGTCGTGTCGCGCTGCGCCGCCATAGCGGCCGCGCGCGCGAGCTGCGTCGGGGCATACTCAAGCAGCAGGAGCGATCGCGTGCTTTCTGCCCAGGCGGCAGTCTGCAAGAGAGATGAGATAGCAATTTGCTTTGCGTATGGCCGATAGTTTCCAACGATCTGGTTGAGAATTTCGGGTGCGGCAATCACTCCGACCAGCACATCGCCATTCGCCATGGACGTGAGAACCAAACCGTTCTGAATAGGCGCACGCTGGTTAAATATATAGACTCCGGAAACCCAGCGTGGCGGCAGAAGTCCTAACCGTTGAGCCTCGACCGGGTTCAGATCAAATAGACGATGCCCCCCAGAAATATACTGCTGCGCGGCGTGAATTAAAGCGTCGAGTTGGGCGGCTGCAACTTGCGCATCGAGCGCGCTCGGATCGACGTTTATGTAGGAAGTCATTCGTTCGAGCGGGACCCTATAGAAGGAGACCTCCCCCATCTGAACAGGGGAAACACCGAGCGTCGCGAAAAGCGAGCGGATCGTGGCTCGTTCATCGGAGTCGAGCTCTGTGGGGACTGGAAACTGCGGCCCAGGTTTGGCTGCGTTTCTCAGAACCAATGCACCTTCATCCGCAACAACGATCGCGTTGACCCGTTTCTGCGCGAGGAACATCTTCAGCAGATCGCCGGAAAAGGGAAAGTCCGCGAGATTGTATAAATCGTAAACAATCGGAAAGTACGGCAGATACTCCTTTGGAATGGGCGGCTGACCGAGATATCCACCGGCCATGCGAAAGTATAGTCCAGTAGTAGCCTGCCAGATATCACTGTTGCCGACCTGGCCATAAGGAAGGATGAGCACGTTGTCGCCGGGTGCGATGTAGTGCTTGAACTCCCCGCTAGAGAAGAACATCGGAATATCGACTGGCGTCGTCCAAAAGGAAGCGCTCAAATTCGGCAGTGTGAACAGCACGACGCCGCATGCTCCGATCGCGCGGAGGCTCTTTCGGCTAGAGTCTTCACTCAACCACAGACTCAATATGATTCCCAGAATTAGAAAGCTGTAAATCGAGAATCGTGCCGGTAAAGCCTTGTCCAACAGTGGAAGGTGCGCGGCGATTGCCCATGGGAGGGGAATGGGTCGACGCCCCGGTATATTTAGTGCGACACCCAGCGAAAGGATAGAGACGATGAGCAGGAGGTTCACCAGCAATCGCGTGTTCCACTCGCGCCAGTGGGAGCGCGCGAAGACCACGACAATTAGCAACATCGGCAATGCGATATACGCTCCAGTTTCGTAAATGTGGCTTCCGCTGGATAGTTCGCGAAATCGAGGTATTGCGCCAAGTAGAGTGGTCGGAGAAGGAATCACCAAAGTCAAAGGATGGACCGTGACAAGTTGTCGCATGCCACCGGGAAAAGCGATCTGGCCGAATGCGAAAAAGTAATAAAGATAGGGGCTCAGGATAAGTGCACTGATGAGATACGCGCAGGAAGTTGGAAGGATCAGAGCTTGCAGGCGTTCACGCCATTGCGGGGCGGTCAACCATGCGAGAGCGATCGCGATACCGCCGAACAGGGTCGCGGCAGCCACTGCCTCGGGCCAGCACAGAAATAAAGTGACTATCAGGATGGTAAATGTGATCGCGAAGCGTCGCGCGCTGACTTCCTCGTTCAGCCTGCGCAACGTCACCAGCACCATCAGTGGCGCCGGAAACATCATCAACACGCTGAGATGGCCGAGCAGATGACAGAGCATCCACGGAGAAAATCCGAATGCATAACCGCCAGTCACAGCCGGCCAGAAGGATGAGCATAGATATCGGCAGAGAATGAACGCGGTCCACGCCGCCAGCGCCGGACAGAGCAGTGTCAAAAGGTTGAAGGTGGCGATCGGCCCGAAGGTGGCGGTGAGCGGAATCGCGCATATTCCAAATAGCGGGATACAGGTCGCCCAAGCGAGGTTGGCACCGCTCGGCGCCCATTGCAGATAGGTGTAAAACGGATTTACATGATGAGTGAAAACGTACTTCCACCATTCAAGAAAGAAAATGAACAACCCGGGGTCCGGGCCGATTCCGATATAGCGGTCCGAGAGATGACCAACCAGGCCGCGGCCAAAAAATAGAAAGGAAAGAATGAGATAAATGAAAAGCGGCCCGGCGCTACCGTAAACCAGCCGACCACGTACCGTTGCACCCACCGTCCACCGCATCATGGGACATTATGGTGCCAAAGAAACCTGCCAATGTCAGCCCGGCAGCAGATGAAGATTGAAGGGGTGCCTGCTGTCACAGTAATTTTCGTGCTATCGAGCGGTACTGAACGATTATGATTCTTCGTCTTTTTGGATTGCGCGCAGTTCGGCGGCGCGACCGTCAATCCGAGCCGGCGAAACGCCGCGGACCGGTGCGCCGGGGTGATTTCGACACCGTCAGCACCTTGGGGGCGGCAGCCGTTCGGCTGTGATTAAGAACGAGCAGATTGATCCGGCAAGAGTCCTCCAGGAGCATCATTTTGTAACACGCCTGATCGAGCGAATTACCGATTGAGAATGCGCCGTGACCACGCACCACGACCGCGCATGATTGCGTGAGCGCGGCGGCGATGGCGCCCGGCTCCTCGCCGGTGTCCTTACCGGGCACGGTAGTATCAACGATGGGAATGCATTTCAGACCGGCAAGCCCCTCATTATGAATCGGCAGTATGCGGTCGTCGGATGAAAGCTGGGCGAGTGCGATCGCATGAATCGGATGGGCATGCACGATCGCGAGGGCGTCGGTGGCGTTATAAATCGCACGGTGAAGCGGAGTCTCGCAGGATGCTTCGGCAGGTATAGGCAAGTGGTCCGCGAGGCCGACGGTAAGGAAGTTGGAGTCGGACAAGTAACCGAGATTGGCACCAGTCTGCGTAATCAGAAAGCGTTCGCCGTCGCGGACGCTGAGATTGCCACTGCGGGTGGTCTGTAAACCGCGACTGAAAAGTTCCTTACCGACCGCGATCAACTCTAATCGATGATCGTCATTGTTCATCGGGAGATCTCCTGATGCCCCATGAATTCCAGCACTGGGCGGAACCGGTGATCCGGACGGTGCTCGCCGCAGAAAGTATTCTTTTGCAACGGCGAGTCAACCACGCGAACGACCCTCCGCACAATCATTACCGTCGGGTCTTGAGAATGTCATAGTACGCGCCGTCATCGGCACGGGCTCCCGGTGAAGCCGGGTCGCCCTCCCGATAGGTCGGGCCGCCGCGATTCACAGAGACAGCTTACTCGGACGTCAGCATCAGCCCTCGAGCGAAAATCAGGCGTCTCAACCATCATTTCAAGAGGACGACCGGGTACGTCAAGTCAAAACAACCAAACTGCGGCGGTAAACCCGCGGATCCTGGTCAAGCCGGGTCGAAGTATGGCGCGGGCATCCTGTTTCGTCTTCAAACCCTTGGGCATACAGTCGCGACCGCGGACAGCGTCCGGAGTTCCGAATCGCGCGGGCAGCGGCTAGCGCCGCCGTTATGCGATGGACGGATCGCGCCCCGATGACTAGACTTGAGCCACGCGGGCGTCGATCAGGATGCCCCCGCTTCGATGCCTTTCGGCCGGTACTGACGAGGAGCAGGATGATTACGCCCGACGTTGTACTCGGAAAGAATGTCCGCATCTTCCAACCTGACCTGGTGAACCTTTACGGCTGCACGGTAGGCGACGACGTCAAGATCGGCGCGTTTGTCGAGATTCAAAAAGGCGTGCGGGTGGGCAACGACTGCAAGATCTCGAGTCATTCGTTTCTCTGCGAAGGGGTTTCGATCGAGGACGGCGTATTTATCGGACACGGCGTGATGTTCATCAATGATCGCTATCCAGCGGCGGTCAACGCCGCGGGTACTCTTCAATCGGAAGCCGATTGGGAAGTGGTAAGGACGCGAGTGAAGACGCGAGCGTCGATTGGCAGCAATGCGACGATCATGGGCGGCGTCACGATCGGGGAAGGCGCACTGGTTGGGGCGGGGGCCGTAGTAACACGAGACGTCCCGGACTACGCGATAGCGGCAGGCGTCCCGGCTAAAGTGATTGGAGATATCCGCACTAGAAAAGCCCCGGCCTGAATCCGGCAATTGGGTAGTCGGACATTCTCTGCCGATCAACTCCGCGGGGAAGCATCACGGCAGCGATCAGCCCTCTCGCATTCTCACTGTGGTAGCGTTGGTACAAGTTACGGTTAAGGGAAATCGTGGGGGGTGGCGACGGCGATCACCGGGATGCTGGGCAGGCGCGCGGCGGGTGAATCGGTGCGCGCGAAAAGCACTGCGAACTGATCGCGGTAAAGCAGCTTCCAGTCGCTGCGCGAGGCCATCAGGGTGTATGCCTTGCAAAGGGGCGGGATCAGGACGAAATCATGCGGATAGCTTTCGAGCATGTGGGCCGCCCCCGGCCCGTTGAAATAGAAGGCAAAGAAATCGTCCACGACGCTGTTTGGGTAGATGAAATCGTAGCGGCCGTCGATGAAGACCTTGGACCGGGGTGCGGTGTGGAAAATCAGGTAGTCGCCCCAGTTGAAATCGTCGAGCAGGTTGCCGTGAAGGCCGTGCAGGCGCATGAAGGCGAGCGCTCCGTCGGGGTATGCGGTAGTTTCGGGCAAACGCGGTGAAAAGAGTCCGGTTTGGAGTGCGAGCAGGAAAGCTATCGCGAAGAGGAAAAGCTGACTGGACCATCTTACCCAGCCGCGCGGAGCGCGGAGGCCGGAATCGTGCGAATCGCATACGGCAGTCGCGGTCACGTCGCGCTGCTTGTTGAACCATAGACCGAGGCGCCGCGCGATCGGCAAGCTCATCGAGATGATGGCGAGCGGGATGTGTCGGACGGAGAGGAATGCGGCGGCACAGAGGATCGCCGCGATCGCGACGAGCGGCAAATCGCCGGCGAGCGGCTTCATCATAAAGGTCAAGACGAAGACCGCAATGATACCGAGCACCAACAGGTAGTAAATCGCGCCGACGGGCGACGAGCGCCAGGTGCCGATCAATATAGTCAGTAGCGGACGCCATTCCTGGATCGCCGTGCGGGTGACCGGGTTGAGGACGGAGGTGCCTACGGTCGTCCATTCGCCGAAGCCATAGGGATTGATCAGAGTAGCGAGGGTGGCCGCACCGGTGATCGCGGCGAGTCTGAGACCATGGCGCAAGCCGCGCCCGGCGACGAGGTCCAGCAAGGTCGAAACGCCGGTGTACACCGACAGCATCATGAGCCCGATGACAAAGCCGCCGTGCGTATTCGCCCATATCGCGAGCACCGGGACCGCGAACCAGAGCGGCGCGCGACGCCGATAATTGTCGCGCGAGAGAAGCGCCAGCAGCACCGCCATCGAGAGGAAGGTGAAGAGTTGGGGGCGGATCTGGAGCTCGAGGCCGATCCCGAGAGCAGTGGCGATCAGCACGCCACATTGGACGGTTGCGCCGGCGCCGGTCTCGGCCATCGCGATCGCGAGCAAAACGAAGATCGTGCCGGTGCACGTGAACTTCATGAGCTTCAGGCCGACGCCGCCCCACGCCTTGTAGCAGAGCGCCATCAGGATTTCGCTCAGCCATTCGGGATCGTGCCAGCGGTGGCCGGGCGCCGAGTACGAGAACGGATCGTTTGAAACGATATGCCCGGAGCGGAGGAATAGCTGACCGAAGGCAAGGTGTCCCCAGAGGTCGGGATCGGCGTAGCGGACGACGTCGGCGATTACGATGACAACGAGCAGGAGCGCCGGGGAATATCTGAGGAGCGAGATTCGGCGGTTGGCCGATAATTCGCCGGCGTCTTCATTGGGCAGGTTCGTGCGCACGTTCACAGCGATAGTTTGGAGGGTGCTAGCCGGTAGCAGCGACTTGGATTTGCGCGAACACCGGGACCGGTACCCGGGCGAATACGACGATGTTGCGCTCGATAGTAGCTCCACGAAACTGCCCGCGCCCTTTGACGCGCATGAGGCAGATTTACCCGGATAGTCATTACCGGTTACGCGGGGCAAAACATAGCCGGTTTGTGGAGAGGGTGCGGCATCGTGCACGCACGGCTGATTTGCGCGGCGGTTGCCGAGCGGCGGAATTGACACGGCCTGTGCGGCTGTTATGTTCGCGGCAACTACCGCGAGCGAGGTACCGCGATGAAGAGCACCGGTTACTGCCACGCTTGTCGCAAAGAGGTAGCCGAAAACCCTCGGGTGTGCCCGCGCTGCGGGGCGCCCAATCCCACCCTCGGTTACAACGTCACAAAGCCGATCGCCGTTGCGGTGTCGGCGATCGTCCTCTTGTCGATCGTCGCCGATGTGCTGCACAGTCGAAAGCCGCGGTACGTCGCCGGACAGACCTATCCGATCGCAAAAACCGGGCTCGTTTGCCTGACGCTGAAGGGCCTCGCGAAAACGACAGAGGGCGGCGGGGTCACTCCCGATCAGGCCGCGCAAATGGGTTGTCTGCGGCTCGCCCCGGAGGAACATCCGCAGGTGCGAGTACTCGCTAAGGACGAGACCGCGGTGAAGGTCCTGGTGCTTGCGCCGAACCTTAAGGTTGACAACTTCCAGGGCTGGACGGCGGCCGACAACCTCGATCCCCAACCGGTCGCGGCGCACTGAAGCCGCCGCTCATGACAGTCGGCGGCCGCCAGGTATTTTGATGCGGCGCCGTGGGCACATCGCGAATTAGATTACGCGCGACTCGCACTCCCGCTGCCGCGAACGACCTTGCCGGGCATCGCTCCGGTCGGCTGACCGTCCTCGAACGTGACCTCGCCATTGACGACGGTGAATCTGTAGCCGTCGGCGCGCTGCACGAAGCGGCGGCCGTTAGCCGGCAAATCGAAAACCATCTCGGGCGGATGCAGGCGCAAGCGCTCGAATTCGATGAGGTTGACGTCGGCCTTCATTCCGGGCACGAGCGTTCCGCGATCGCGCAGACCGTAGAGTTGCGCGGTGTCGTGAGTCTGGCGCTTGACCGCGAACTCGAGCGAAATGCGATCCCCGCGGTTGCGATCGCGCACCCAGTGAGTGAGCAGGTAGGTGGGCATACTGGCATCGCAGATGACGCCGCAATGCGCGCCGCCATCGCTCAACGACAACACCGTATTGGGATTGCCGAGTTGCGGCAGGATCGCGTCGAAGGAGTAGTTCTTGTACGCCAGCGGCATGTAGATGATTTCGCGGCCGTCACGTTCGAGCAGCGTGTCGTAGGCGACCTCCTGCGGAGAGCGCCCCATGCGTTTCGCGCGCTCCAGGATGCTGCGGTCGGCGGTCGGTTCGTAGTCGGGCGGATCGCCGAGTGAAAAGTGATGCTGAAAGCCGGCCACCATCGCCAGCGTCTGTTCCTCCTTCACCGCGGGCGCGTCATTGAGAATTTGCGCGCGGACCTGCGGGTCGCGCATACGGACAACGCGCTCCTCGTGGCTTAAACCGTTCATCAGTTGGCGAAAGCTGCGATGGGTGCTGAACGGATGCACCGAGCTTTGCAAGCTCATCAGCGACGCGGCCGGACGCGCCGCGATTTGCGCGACCATCTGCCCGCCGTGGGCGTTGCTACGTTCGATGAAGTCCATAACCCCGCGCATCCCCATCCCTGAACGACGCGAGATGAGCGCGGCGAGCGAAATCGGACGTCCGGTTTCCACCGACAACCGCCCCATCCACTCGAGGTCCGCATCGT
Organism: Deltaproteobacteria bacterium; assembly: GCA_021780755.1. Lineage (GTDB taxonomy): Bacteria > Desulfobacterota > Binatia > Binatales > Binataceae > JADMIL01. Next base: position 11,761 of record JAJXYF010000029.1, read on the forward strand.
CGCCCGTGACATCGGAAATGATCTCGAAGACGCCGTGGCCCGCTTCGCCCAACGCCCGGCCAATTCCGAGCATCTCGTCGAGAGCGGCGAAGGTGCCGGGCACGAAGGCCTTGTCGCGAGTGCGATGGACGAGCGTGCGGGAGGTGCTGACGCCGAGCGCGCCGGCCTTGACTCCGTCGCGCACGACGGCGGCCATGCGATTGATATCGTCAAGCGTGGCGGGCTGATTTTCGGCGCCGCGCTCGCCCATCACGTAGGCACGCACGGCGCAATGCGGTACATGCGCACCGACGTCGAGTACGCGCTTCATCCGCGAAAGCGCGTCGAGATATTCGGCGAAGGATTCCCATTCGAAGTTGATGCCGGCGGTCAGCGTCTCGGTCGGAATATCCTCCACGCCGTCCATCATGCTGATGAGAAACGCCTCTTTGCCGCGCTGGACCGGAGCGAAGCCGACCCCGCAGTTGCCCATCACCAGCGTCGTGACGCCGTGCCAGCTCGACGGCGACAGGTAGGGATCCCACGCGACCTGACCGTCGTAATGCGTGTGGATATCGACCCATCCGGGTGTTATCAGCAGGCCGCTCGCGTCGATTTCCCGGCGCCCCGGGCCGGCCTTGCCACCGACGCTCGCGATCTTTCCACCTTCGATCGCGAGGTCACCAACGAATCCCGGACGGCCGGTGCCGTCGATAATCCTGCCACTGCGAATTACCAGGTCGTTCATAGGGTGGTCGCTCCTTCGAGATTAGAAGTTAGCGCTGTGAAGCGGATTGCGATACCTTCGTGCGGCGCGAAAATCGGGCGCCCTACCCTCGCCTGGCGCGACACCGTTCAACGCTCGCCGCGACGCAACACGCCGTCGCGCGCGAGCGCGGCGATCCGATCGGGCGAATATCCGAGGTACTCGCGCAGGACCGGCTCGTTATGCTCGCCGAGGGTCGGCGCCTGCATCTCGCGATGCCGTTCGTAGCCCGAAAAACGCATTGGAAATCCGGGCACGTCGAAGTCGCCCAGGTAGCGATCGTTGACGGTGCGCACCACCTCGCGCTCGCGCAGATGCGGATGGGCCATCGCCTCCTCGATCGAGAGCACCTGCGCATACGGAACCCGATGCTCGTTGAAGAGGCGATACACTTCGTCATCGCTCGGCGTCGCGTCGAACCAGTCCTGGATGAGGCGCTTCAACTCGACGACATTCGCCATCCGCTGAGTATTGTCGCGGAAGCGCGGATCGGTCGGCAGCTCAGGGCGGCCCATCGCGTTGCACAGGTAGGCGAATTGATGCTCAAGGGCCGCCATGATGAGAATCGGATTGCGCTTGCCTTTGAAGACGCCGAGCGGCGCCATCGCGAAATGATGCGCTCCGTTGCGCCGGGGCGAAATCTCACCGCCGCTCAAACTGTAGGCCTGCACCGTCAGGTCGTTGTAGCTGAAGTAACAATCCAGCAGCGAGGTCTCGACGTATTGGCCCTCGCCAGTGCGTTCGCGATGGAGCAGCGCGGCCATGATCGCGGAGAGCGCGTGGACTCCCGTGCTTATATCGCCGAGACCCACCTGCGGCAGTGACGGCGCGCCGTCGCGTTCGCCAATCATGCTGAGCACGCCCGAATACGCGCAGCCGATAAAATCGTAGCCGGGCCGATTCGCCAGCGGACCGTCCTGCCCGAAGGTCGAGATCGAACACATGACGATCTTCGGATTGAGCGCGCGCACCGCGTCGTAGCCGAAGCCGAGGCGCCCCATCACGCCGGGCGCGTAATTCTCGACGAGCACGTCCGCCTTGGGAATCAGTTCGCGGATAATCGCGGTGGCCGCCGGATTCTTGAGGTCGAGGCATAAACTTCTTTTGCCCCGATTTTGTTGCACGTAGTACGCGCTGCGGCCGTCGCGCACGTAGGGCACGCCGCGCGAAATGTCGCCGCCCGGGCCGAATTCGACCTTGACCACCTCCGCGCCCATCTCAGCCAGGTAGCGCGTGGTGGTCGGTCCCGCCAGCACCTGGGTGAAATCCAATACGCGGTAGCCCTCGAGCATGCGCTTAGCTGTTTGCGCCATTAGTGTGCGCCTCCCCAACATGTCGCAACAATTCGCATCGCATCGCGCTAAACGCAAGCGCCGCGGCGCAACATGTTGAGGTTTCCAGGGCGAAGCTCGCATCTTTACAAATGGGAAGCCTGAAACCTCGTGTGGTTTCAGTAAATTATAAGTTTCCCGTTCCTTGACAACTCTTTCCTCTTCCCCCTTCCCATTGCCGCGGGTGGCTGTTTGAACTACAACGCGAAGAGTAACGCGTAACTCGCTGGGGAGTATTCGATGGCCGCAAATCCGCGTGAGATGTCGGACATGGAAAGTACCGTACTCGAAGCGGTCAGGGCGCTCGAGCCGCGGATCCGCGCGGCCAGCACGGCGATCGAGGACCAGCGCTGTCTGCCGCCGGCCCTCGCGCGCAGCCTGATGGAGGCTGGGGTCTTTCGCATGGGGGTCCCGCGGACCTACGGCGGCCCCGAACTCGATCCGATGGCGCAGGTCCGCGTGGTCGAGGAGTTATCGCGCATCGAAGGCGCCGTCGGATGGCTCTCGATGATTTCGACGGCGGGCAGTTTTCTCGCCGCGTTTCTCAAACCCGAGCCGGCGCGACGCCTGTTCGGCGGCGTCGAGAGCGTGGTGGCCGGCCAGTTGCGTCCGCCGCAGCGCGCCGACGTCACCGATGGGGGCTATCTCGTCAGCGGCACGTTTCATTTCGCGAGCGGCAGCGGTCACGCGTCGGTGATGACGTGCGGCTGCACGATTTACGAAAACGGATCGCCGCGCCTCACACGCGCGGGCCATCCCGAGATTCGCGTGATGCTGGTGCCGACGACCAAGACGAAGATCGTCGACGTCTGGGACACCACCGGGATGCGCGGCACCGGCAGCAATGATTTCGTCGTCGATAACGTATTCGTACCGTTCGACGATTGTCCCAATCTGGGGTCGGGACCGCCGTATTGCACCGATCCGCTCTATCGCTGGCCGGCGCTGTTTCTGGTCTCGCACGCCGGAGTGCCGCTCGGGTTGGCGCGCAGCGCGCTGGATTTCGTCGAGGAACTGACTACTCGCAAAGAGCTCACGCCGGGGCACGCGCTGCGCGAGGACGGGCAGGTACAGGAAACGCTTGCGATCGCCGAGGCGACGATCGAGGCGGCGCGCTGCTACGTCTATCGCACGCTCGAGGGGCTATGGGCGACGCTGTGCGCGGGCGAGAAACCCTCGCCGCGCCAGCGCGCGCATTATCGCATGATGATGACGCATGCCCATCAGGCGGCGAAACAGGTGATCGGCACGTTGTACGATCTGGCGGCCACCAGCGCGATCTTTCGCTCGAGTCCGCTCGACCGCGACATGCGCGACATCCTGACCTCCTCGCAGCATCGCGTCGTCCATCCCAAGATGTATCGCCCGGCCGGCCGGCTGATACTCGGCCTCGACCCCCAGGAGTTGTTCTTCTGAGGCGAGCCCGGTGAGTAGCTAATCGAAGAGATGATATCGTCCATGCGAAACCGCATACGCTGATTTCAAATTGCGCACGGGCGGAGCCGATCGCGGCCCGCTACAAAGGTCAGACCGAAGGAGAAACATCATGAGTGGCTATACGATTATCGACGCCGACACCCATGTGACCGAAACGCCGGACTTGTGGACCAGCCGCGCGCCCGCCAGCATGCGCGATCGCGTACCGCATGTAATAACCGGTAGCGACGGGAGTCAGCGGTGGTTGCTGGGAGGCGGCCGGGCATTGGCGAGCGTCGGGATGACGGCGACTGCGGGCGTGGGCAGTTTCAAGCATCCGCCCAAGGGCTATTCGGACATGCATCCGGGCGCTTACGACGCCAAGGCGCGGCTCAAGTACATGGACGAAATGGGTATCTGGGCGATGGTCATGTACCCCAACGTCGGTGGCTTCGGTGCGCAGCAATTTCTCAAATTGAATGACCCCGAACTGATGCTCACTTGTGTCCAAATATACAACGATTGGCAGACCGAGTGGGCGTCCGCCGATTCACGCCGACTGCTGCCGATCACCTCGATTCCGTTCTGGGACGTGACCGCCGCGGTGGCCGAGGTGCGCCGCTGCGCCGCGATGGGCCACAAGGGAATTCTGTTCACCGGGGAGCCGCAGTACTGGGGCAAGCCGCTGCTCGGCGACGCCCATTGGAACCCGCTATGGGAGGTCGCGGTCGAGCTCGACCTGCCGATCAGCTTTCATATCGGATCGGGCGACATGGCCGAGGGCCTGCTGAAGAACCGGGTGGCGACCTACGGCAAGATGGCGGCGTTTGCGGAACTGGCGGTGGATATCTTTTTGCGCAACGGCCTGCAACTGAACGACTTACTGATGTCGGGAGTGCTGGCGCGTTACCCGCGTATCAAGTTCGTCTCAGTCGAAAGTGGGATTGGCTGGATTCCCTTCATACTCGAGGCAATGGATTATCAGTTCCAGGGCAATAGCGTGGCGGAAGAGCATCCGGAATTCGATCGGCTGCCGTCGGAGTACTTCGCGCGCAACGTCTATGCGTGTTACTGGTTCGAGCAGACGGCGCCCCGCCGCCTGCTCGACAAGATTGGGGTGGACAACATTCTCTTCGAGACCGACTTTCCGCACCCCACTTCGCTTTACGGCGACGAGGTCCACGCGCGCATCAAGGGCGGTCTCTCTGACTGCGAGGATTCCGTACGGCGCAAAATACTCTGGGAGAATGCACAGAAGCTCTACAAGGTGACAGGGCCTTCGGCGGCGGATGAGGCGAAGCGCGCCGCGGCAGCAGGCGCGTAATCCGCAGCGTGACGCTCGCATAAAAGTAAACCTGCTCGATGGAGCGCCCGGGGTGGACTTATCGCCCCGGGCGCTCGCATTTTCACGGCGGGCGCAGCGGGACGACATTGGACGCCGGAAGCGACTGCCGTCGCCCAAGGACCATCAAAGTTATCCACAGCTCCTACCAGAGCCGCATGACAAACTTTCTTTCGCGATTTGACAACAAAGGTTCCTAACGGTACTGATGACTCACAAAATTATCCGTTTGGGGGGATCTTTATGAAAACACGCAGTTACAGTTCAGCGATTGTCGCGTTCGCCGTGGCGTCAATGCTCTATGCCACCTCGGCGTTCGCCATCGTATCGACCGTCCCACTTCCTACCGCGGTCAACGGCCGCGGCTCGGGCACCGAAGTTGGTGGCGCCGGTTCGTGCAATAACGGCACTAACGGATGTACCGGCTCTTCGGGCTCTTGCAATTGCTATGAATTCAGCGGAACCGGCACCGCCAGCGGCGGTATCGGCGCCGTCAACTTTTCAACCGACTTCGTGCTCATATTGACAACTCAGGACGGCCTCCTTTGCGATCCCGCGTACGGCACCCTACTGCTGACCCAGAAACTGAACTCGCACAACGTCCTCGCGCTCGACTATCAGGGCCTGGATTGCTTTAACACGAGTTTCACGGGGTACGTCTTCAATGGTGCCTATTCAGTCAACACCGTGGCTTCTACTGGCAAGTTCCTCAATGCGCTAGGCAACGGCACCTTGACCGCCGGCATCGGCGCATCCGGCACCCTCACTATCGGGGATATTAACGGCACGCTCGGACTCGCGCCCACTTTCTAATTGGCTCGATCTGGTTTCGGGGTGCGGGAGAATACCTCCCGCACCCCTTCACGCCTGACACTTTCCCAAAATTCCGCTACTACTGTCCCGCATCAAGCTCCACGGCTGGCCCGCACACCGCAACGCCCGGAGCACAGGAATGCGGATATGCGAACCTTATTGAACCTGGGCGCAGTCGGCCGCCGCTGACCCGATGATGACGGCGGCGGGCGCGCGTCGCGCTGCGAAGGGATGGGCGTGGGACGCGTTGGCGCTCGCGGCGTTCGCGCTCGGCGCGGCGCTGCTGTGGCGTCCGCTGCTCGCGGGCGGCTTCGCGAACTACTCGATTAGCAACGGCGAAAGCAACGATCCGCAAATCTTTATCTGGGGACTGGCGTGGTACCCTTACGCGCTGACGCACGGGCTCGATCCGCTTTATACGACGCTCGCCTTTGCGCCGTCGGGCTACAACCTCGCGTGGTCAACGACGCTGCCGGCGCCCGCGCTGGCGCTATGGCCGGTCACCGCGCATTGGGGCCCGCTGGTCTCCTTCAACCTGCTGTGCGTACTCATCCCGATACTCAGTGCCTACACCGCATTCGCGCTCTGCCGGCAGGTGACGCGCGAACCGCTGGCCTCAATCGTTGGCGGGATGCTGTACGGGTTTTCGACTTACCAGCGAATCGAGGCCGACCATCCCAATCTCGCGTTGAGCTTTGTCGCGCCACTGCTGGTACTGCTGTTTTTGCTGCGGCTGGACAACCGAATCGGCGCAATGCGGTACGTATTGCTGATGGCGGTGGCGTTGACGATTCAGTTTCTGATTTCGCCGGAGATCTTCGCCGTCGCGATTTTTTTCGGCGCCGCCGCCATTGCGCTCGCCGCTTGGATGTCCGGTAACGGTTTGCGCACGCGCCTGCGGACGCCGCTGACGGAGAGCGTTGCCGCGATCGCGATCGCCGTCGCCGTGCTCACCCCGTACATCTACCGGTTTTTCCCGTCGCCATTCGGCTTGTCGCCGATTTATAACCCCGCGCATTGCTCGATCGATCTCGCCGGCTTCGTACTCCCCACGCAGGCGAGTCTTGCGAGCCGGCTGACGTTATTCCGGCGGTTCAGACGCCATATCGGTTTCGGCTGTGAGCCCGCCGCATACATGGGATTGTTGCCGCTCATCAGCGTGTGGGCGGCGTTGCGGCCGCGCGCGCACGCAGCCACCGACGCCTTTCCGCTCGAGCGATACCTGACCGCGCTGCTGGGCGGGATCATCTTGCTCGCGCTGGGGCCGATTATTCACGTGGCCGGAATGGCGGTCGCGCCGTCGATCTGGTTTCCCGCGATGGTAATCCCGATCCTCAACAACGCGTTGCCCGCGCGTTTCGTGCTCTTCGCGTTTCTGACACTCAGCGTGACGATGGCGCGGTGGCTGAGCGACGGCGAACACCCCGCCGCGCCGCGCTGGCTGATTGCGGCGCTCGCCATGCTCTCGGTGCTGCCGACGGTTATACCGGCGGAAAACGCCACACTGCCGTTTTTCAATCAGCGCATGTATCGCGAGTACCTGTCGCCGCACGAGACCGTGATGTTCCTGCCGTTCGCGTACAACGGGCAAGCGATGAAATGGCAGGCGCAGAGCGGATTTTACTTTCGCGTAGCGGGCGGCTATTTGAGCGTCATACCACACGAGTACGAGAGCTGGCCGATAGTCACGGCGCTGCTGGGGGAAGCACCGTACATCCCGGACTTCGGCGATCAATTCAAGGTGTTCCTCGCGGCGCACGGGGTCGGCGCGGTAATCGTCGCGGAGCGCGATTACGATCGCTACGCGAAACTTTGCGCGACGCTGGAGGTCGCGCCGGTGCATGCGGGCGGCGTCGTCATCTTCCGGACGAATGCGACGCGCCGCGCAACTTGTGGAAACGCGACCGCGGCGCAGATGGATACGCGCTACAACCTCGCGCGCTTCGAGCTTCTGATCGGCGCGGCCCGCAACTATCTTGCGCGAGGCTATCCGCAAGCCGAACTGAGTCCGTTTTCGGCGGTGCGCCTCGGCTTGATCGACCCGACTTTGGCGGGCGACCCAGCGCGATCGCAAACGGCCGGCTTTCCCTTCGCGGGTGCCGCGAGGCGCAGCGCGGCGTTTCAGGCGGTCGTCCGAATGCTGATTTCGCGTCATCTGATACGCGAACGGCTGGCCGTCGAGCTCGGACCGGTACCGACCGGCGGCCGGCTTACCCGCAGCGGTATCTGGCTGGGGCCGTGGCGCGACGGCACCCTCGCGCTGGGCGTCGTCGCGGGTCCGCAAGCGGCGGCGTGCCTCCGCGCGCGCTTCGCTGCGAGCGCCGACGCCATCTACTATCCCTATCCCCTGCCCTATTCCGCACAGCCGCAATCGTTCAACGATCGGCAGATGTTATTGATGACCTTCAAGGCCGCCGCGCTCGCGTCGATCCGTTAGGCGCGGCGCCCGGCCTCGATTGCGGATGGTTCGCGCGGAGGGGTCAGTAGCCGCGCTGAGAGCTGGCGTGCCCGGAAAAACTGGACGGGATCCGTGCGGGCGTGCCGGCCCGCTTGATCAGCAGGGCGGCGATCAGAATGATGATCGCGATCACGACCATGCGCCGCGGGCGCGACTGCGGTGTGCGCGGACCCCGGCGGCGCGGCGATGCGGATTTGCGTTTGAACCCGCGTATCGGCGAGGGTCCCGGCCGGCTGGCTTCGGGATAGTGCTTGCGAGCCATCGTGGATGCTTACCTGGCAGTCCCGGTAGATTTCCGCCCCACGTTCGTAGTCTATGCGGAGACCCGCGCCGCGTAAATCGCCACCAAAAGCGTCGCGGGCGGCAGCCCTTCGGCCACCGCCCGCGCGCGTCATTGATCGCCTGGCATGCGCCCCGGCAAAGCAGTACGGATTTACCGCTACCGGATCGCGCTACCGAACCCGCATGCCTTTACCGGACTTCATCAGCCCTCCGGATTAATCACCGTATAGAGCGTCGAGGAGCCGCGCTGCACGAGTAGCAGGGCCGACTGCTTGTCCTTTTGCGCAGCCTTCGCCATGGTCGCGAAGTCGTCGGCGTTGGCCACCTTCTTGTGATTGATTTCGAGCACGAGGTCGCCCGACTGCAGACCCGCCTCGGCCGCTGCGGAATCGGGCCGCACGCTGCGAATCACCACGCCCTTGGCGTTTTGCATGTTGAGTTGCTGCGCGATCTCGGGCGTGATGTCCTGCACCTGCATCCCCCAGCTCGTGCCCGGCGCCGCCGGCCCCTTGGCGCTGGCGATCTGCTCGTCCTTGAGCTCCGCGATCGTCGCCGTCAGCGTCAGGCGCTTGCCGCCGCGAATCACTTCGACCGGCACCGCCTGGCTGAGCGGCGTCGAGGCCACCATCTCGGGCAGTTCATGCTCGTCGTGCACGGTCTGCCCATTGAACTTGGTGATGATATCGCCGCGTTGGATGCCGGCCTTGGCTGCCGGTCCGTCCTTCTGCACACCGGCGATCAGGGCGCCGGTCGGCGCCGCGAGCCCAAACGACTTGGCCAGCGGGGGCGTCACTTCCTGGATCTCCACGCCGAGCCATCCGCGCACCACCTTGCCATGCTCCTTGAGCTGCTGCATCACCATCTTCGCGATATCGATCGGAATCGCGAAGCCGATACCCGCGTTGCTGCCGGTGCTGCTGTAAATCGCCGTGTTGATGCCGATGACCTGGCCCGCGGTGTTGAAGAGCGGGCCGCCGGAATTGCCCGGATTGATCGACGCGTCGGTCTGGATGAAGTTGTCGTAGTTGCCGCCCAGCGCGCGCCCCTTGGCGCTCACGATGCCCGAAGTCACGGTCAGGTTGAAGCCGAACGGGCTGCCGATCGCCATCACCCAGTCGCCCACTTCAGTCACGTCGGAGTCGCCGAGAGTAGCGGCCGGCAACGGCTGCTTGGTGTCGATTTTGATCAGTGCGAGATCGGTCTTGGGATCCTTGCCGATTACCTTGGCCGTGAACTCGCGCTTGTCGAGCAGGGTCACGTGGATTTCGTCGGCGTGGCCGACCACGTGGTTGTTAGTCAGGATGTAGCCGTCAGGAGAGACAATCACGCCCGAACCGAGTCCGCGCTGCTTGAACTCGTGGGGCATCTGGCCGAAGAAATGACGGAACTGCTCGAAGGGATCGCCGTTGCCGCCCCCGCCGCCGAAGGGGCTGTTGGGGCCGAAGGGATTTCCACCCGGACCGCCCGGACCACCCGGACCGCCCGGAGCCGGCCCACCGCCTTGGTCGCCGCCACCCTGATCGCCGCCACCGCCTCCTTGATCGCCCTGATCGCCCTCGTCACCGCCCGGACCACCAAAACCGGCGGACTTGACCTCCTGGACGACCGCGACGTTGACCACCGTCGGCATCACCTGCTTGACCAGCGGGGCCCATGACGGTAGCGCAATCGATCGCTCACTGGGCTCGGGCGCGTTGGCTGGAGCCGGTTGATGATTGCCTTCAGGCGCGGATGGCGCGGTCTGCGTGACCTGCGGTTTGCTCTGCGCGTTGGCGTCGCCCGAACCCCAAAACGGAAATGCCCCCGCGTTGGCGAACGCGATTAAGATTCCGAGACCAACGCCGCCGACGATGGCAGCGACCGTCTTGCTCATGCATTCCTCCTGAAAGCGCTGCGCCACCCCTTGGATAGCTACAACGGCGAAACTCTTAATTTCAGACGATAATCGGCGGCCAAAATTCACCCGCCGCCGTCCCCTGACGGTGGCAAAGCGCGTCCGGCGAAGCACCCCGCCTGCCCGTCGCGAGGCGCCGCGGCGCCGGCGCGAAGGCCGCCTAACCTGTTAAGTAAAACAGAAACCCACGGTCTTTAATACTATCGATTTCGCTACCGATGCGGCTGCCTGTGCGCTCCTGCGCGGGGATTAAGGACGCCGCTCAAGCCTCCGCCGGCGCCGGCCCGCCCCGCCCGTCGGGCTTCTTGATGGCGAACTTGTCGAGCCGATATTGCAGCGTGCGATAGCTCATGCCGAGCATCTTGGCTGCCTTCGCGATCACCCAATCGGCCTTTTCCATTGCCTGCAATATGATGTCGCGCTCGAGGTGTTCGAAGTTGATGCCCTCGGCGGGTATCTCGAAGCGATCGCTGCCGCGCGCGCGATCGATGCGCCCGGTGCTCTTGCGCGTGAGCACCTCTTGCGGCAAATCGCGCGGCGTGATCGCGTCGCCCTCGCAGAGCAGGATCGCACGCTCGATGGCCGACTCCAACTGGCGGACGTTGCCCGGCCACGAGTAGTCGAGCAGCCGCTCCATCGCCTCGCGGCTGATCTCCTTGACCCGGCCGTCGGCCAGATGGCTGAAGCGGGCCAGCGTGTGATTGGCGAGCAGCGGAATATCCGAGCGGCGATCGCGCAGCGGCGGCAGCGTGATGGTGACGACGTTGACGCGGTAGTAGAGGTCTTCGCGGAAGCGCTCTTCGGCGACCTCCTCGGCCAGATTGTGATTGGTCGCGGCGAGCAAGCGCACGTCAACCTTGAACGAGTCGTTGCCGCCCACGCGCCTGACCTCGCGCTCCTGCAGCACGCGCAGAATCTTGGCCTGCACGCCCGATCCGAGGTCGCCGATCTCGTCGAGAAAGAGCGTCGATTTATCGGCGCTTTCGAACAGCCCGATCTTGCGTTCGGTCGCGCCGGTAAACGCGCCACGCTCGTGGCCGAACAGTTCGTTTTCGATCAGGTTGTCGGGAATCGCCGAACAGTTGATCGCGACGAACGGGCGCGCCCCGCGCGGCGACAGCCGATGGATTCCGCGCGCGATGACTTCCTTGCCGGTGCCGCTCTCGCCCTGGATCAATACCGTCGTATTCGACGGCGCGACTTTGCGCATGATCTTGATCACTTCCTGGATGGCCGGGTCCTGCCCGATAATCCCCTCGACCTGCAGCTTGCCCGCCATCTGCGTGCGCAGGATCTGGTTCTCCTGCTGCAGGTTCGACAGCTCGGACGCCTTGCCCACCGTCATCACCAGCGCCTCGCGATCGGTCGGCTTGGTGAGATAGTAGAAGGCGCCGTTCTTCATCGCCTGCACGGCGCTGTCGATGGTGCCGTGCGCCGTCAGCACCACCACCTGCGTCGCCGGGTATTGCAGCTTGACCTTGGCCAGCAGCTCTTCGCCCGACATCCCCGGCATCATCAGGTCGGTCAGCACGACGTCGAAGCGCGAGAGCGCCAGCAGGTCGAGTGCGCGCTTGCCGATCGGGGCCTCCTCGACCGCGAAACCTTCGTCGCGCAGCGTGTCGGCGGTAATCTGCCGTTCGAGGTCGTTATCTTCGACCACCAGTACGGAGGCCTGACTCATCACTGTTTATGTACTCCGCCAATTGGAAACGTGAAAGTAACGGTGGTGCCCGGCGCCGGTTCGCTCGGCCCGATGGTGATCGTGCCGCCATGCTTTTCGACGATCGCCTTGGAAAAGAACAGGCCCAGCCCGATGCCTTCGCGCTTGGTGGTGAAGAACGGCTCGAAGACATGATCGACCACGTTTGGGTCGATACCCTTGCCGGTGTCGGAGAACCTGACCTCAAAATTGCCATTGTTCTGCGCGAACCTGATCCGCAGCACGCCGCCGTCGGGCATCGCCTGGGTCGCGTTGCCGACCACATTGACGAAACACGTCCGCACCTTTTCGGCATCGACGTTGAGCACCGCCGGCACTTCCATCCCCTCTTCCTCGACCTTGATCGACTGGCTCTTCATCTTGGATTCGGAAAGCGCCAGCACGCCCCCGATCAGGCTATGCAGATCGGTCGGCGCCCGATGTATCTCGATCGGCTGCCCGTAATGCAGAAAGGTCTGCACCATTTCAGAGAGGCGCCGAATCTCGTCCTTCATGATGACCAGTTGGCGCATGAACTCGTCGCGTCCGCGGGGTAACTGAGGACCGTAGCGCGTGCGCAACTGGTCGAGCGCCAGGCTGATGAAGTTGAGCGGATTCTTAATCTCGTGGGCGAGCGCCCCGGCCAACTGCCCGAGCGCCGTGAAGCGCTCCAGGCGGTTGAGTTCCTGCTCGCGTTCACGCGCCCGGCGCAACTGCGCGACCATGTCGTTGAAGCTGCGCGTCAGCAAGCCGATCTCGTCGCGGCGGCGCGCCTCCGGCACCGGTTCGAGTCCGCGCGCGGCTATATTCTGCGCGGCATCGGCCACCGCGTGAATCGGCTCGACGTAGCGCTCGGCGAGAATATAGGCGAACACCAGCCCCATCGCGAAGATCGCCAACCCGAGCGAAAGCAGCCGCAAGCGATAGTCGCGCAGCGGCTGATCGAAATCGCTGAAGTTGGCCACCACCTGCACATAGCCCAGCAGATGGTCCTCGACTTCGACCGGGATGAAATAGACCGTGCTTTCGGTGTCGGGCAAGCCGAGCGTCGCGGCCGGCACTGCGACCGGACCGCGCGGATTGCCCGCCCGCATCGCCATCAGCGAGCGCACGGTCTCCGGATTCAGCGCCGCGCCGATCAGCTTCGGATTGGAGCTATTGAGGATCAGGTCCTGGCTCGACGCGATCGATACTTCCAGCCCGCGCGTGTGCAGCCGCTCGACGTAGTTCTGCAGCCGGTCGCGGTCGGTGGTCCCCACCGAGGTCAGTTCCTGCACGCTGATCTGAATCACGCTGGCGAGGTCCTTGACCTTTTCCTGGGTGGTGTTGACGATCACTTCCTCAGCCTTGAGACTGACCAGCATTTCCGCGCCGAGAGTCAGCGCGAGCAGCCCGACCATCAGCGCGATCAGCTTGGCCTTGAGATTGAGAACCGGGAACTCGAATCGCATATTGAAGCGCGCGGCCAGCGCCGCGGCGAAGTTGTGTAGTCTCAGGTGGGGTCCGCGCCGCGCTCACGCGCGAAGATCAACGAACGGCTCGCGTACACGATGAGAGATCCCACCGCGACGATCCAGATCAGATGCTCGAAGCCCCCGAGATAGCGGAAAACCTCCTCGATCTGGCCGCCGAAGAGGTAACCGAGCGAGACCACGATCGGCACCGAAATCAGCGCGCCAAGCAGATCGAAGAAGACGAAGTTTCCGGGGCTGAAGCCGAGCGATCCGGCGGTCAGATAGATCAATGCGCGCAGGCCCGCTAGAAACCGCGCATAGAATATCGCGCGATTGCCGTGACGCGTCATGAATTCCTTCAACCGACCGATCTGGACCTGTGAGGACGGCCGCCCGAGCTGGAAATACGAGACCAGTCCGGTGCCGAAGCGCCGACCCATGAAGAACAGCCAGTTGTCGCCGGCAACCACTCCGAGCAGCGAGACCGCCAGCGTCATCGGGAGCTGGGTGACCCCGCGATGGACCAGGAACCCACCCGCCAGCAGCGCAACATCCTCCGGCAGCGGCAGCCCGAGTCCGCATAGCAATAGCACGCAAAACAGCCCGACGTAGGTGAAATGCTGGATGTAGGTCGAGACCAGGCCGGTCAAAATCAGCCTCCGTGCCCGTAGCGCGTGCGCAACGCGTCGCGAATCTGATCGATCGGCGTCCCCTGCGCGAGCATCTGTCCCCCCGTGATCGCCTCGCCCGTGCAGATATCACACGACGCGCCGTGATTGGTGCGGAAGCAATCGAGCAGATTCTTGTGGCCCTCGTTCTGCTCGCAGCCGCAGTAACAGTCGAGCTGCGCGAGCAGCTCCGGATGGTCGTGCGCGACGATATAGGCTTGCCGGATGTCGCCCCGGTAGAGGTTGGGATCCTGGGTGAGGCTCGCATTCGCACCGCCGGCGTCCGAATCGGCGACCGCGCGCAGTTGCCACGCCCCAAACCCCACGATTACCACCAGCCCGATCACCGTGGCGGCGATTATCCACCGCATGCGATTATTCGATCCTTTTGCCATGGCCGTGATCCTTAACCCCGACTATAGCATTTCGATCGCCTGAACGCTGCGCTGCCTGAAAGCGTAGAGGGCGGCTGGCCGATGGGCGCCGCGGCGCTTGCCGGGCAGGCGCTTGAGCAGGCCCATCGCCATGATCCGGCGACGGAAGTTGCGCCGATCCAGCGGACGTTCAAGCACCGTCGCATAGAGCTCTTCAAGCTCTGCGAAACTGAACGTCGGCGGCAGCAGGTTGCACGCGATATTGGTGTATTCGAGCTTCGACTTCAGTCGCCGCAACGCGTATTCGGCGATTATCGAATGATCATAAGCCAGCGCCGGTAGCCGCGCCACCTCGAACCAACGGCCGGCCGCATACTTGCGCGAGCGTGAAATGGCAGCGCCGGCATCGTCGATAAGACCCAGGTAGCCGACCGAGACCACGTGCGCACCCGGGTCGCGTGAGGGGTCGCCGAAGCTGAACAGTTGCTCCAGGTAAAGGTCGCGCAGGCTGGCGGCGTCCTCCAGTTCGCGCCGCGCGGCTTCATCGAGCGTTTCGCCGACGCGCACCAGTCCGCCGGGAAACGCCCACTTGCCCGCCGCCGCACCCGCCGTCAACTGTACCAGATAGCACTTGAGGCGCTCCCCCTCGATCGCGAACAGCACCGTATCCACCGCAACCTTCGGCCGCGCCACCTCGGCGTCGCGCGCGTCCATGCTCGCTTGATGCTGTAAGGTCTCGACCGCCACGTGATCCAATCTCGCCGCGCGGTTACGCGCCCAGTTCGAGCATCCGCTCCAGCGCCCGCTTGGCGCCCGCGCGCACCTCTTCGGGCAACTCAATCTCGTAGCGCAGGTGCTTCAGCGAATCGAGCGTGCCGTCGAGCGTGATCATCTTCATGTAACGGCATAGTTTGCAGGCCTTGTAGAAATGCTTCTCAGGCACTTCGAGCATTAGCCGGTCCGAAAGCCCGCACTCGGTCACGATCAGAAACTTGTCGGCCGGACTTTCCTTCGCATAACGCATCATCGCACTGGTCGAGAGCACGGCGTCGGCCAGCGCGAGCACGTCCTTGCGGCACTCGGGATGCGCGAGCACGACCAGTCCCGGAATGCCGCTTTTGACCTTGTTGATCTCTTCGGGCGTGATCTGATGGTGCACGTAGCAGTTGCCGTCCCACGAAATAATCTGCTTGGCGGTCTGCGTCTGCACGTAGTTGGCGAGGTTCTGATCGGGCACGAACAGGATATGTTCGGAGTCGATCGCGTTAACGATCTTGGCCGCGTTCGACGACGTGCAGCAGGCGTCCGAGAGCGCCTTCACGTCCGCCGTACAATTCACGTACGAGACGATCTTCAGGTCCGGATAGAGCGGCAGCAGTTCCTCGCGCCGCTCCGCCAGCGCCTCCGCCGTAACGCTCTCCGCCAGCGAACATCCCGCACGCAAATCCGGTATAAGAACCTTGCGATCGGGATTGAAGACCTTCGCGGTCTCGGCCATGAAATGCACGCCGCAAAACACGATCACCTCGGCGTCCTTGACCTCGCGCGCGCGACTCGCCAACTCGAACGAATCGCCGATAAAATCCGCGACCTCGAAAATCTCCGGCCGCTGATAGTTATGCGCCAGAATCACCGCGCGCCGCTCGCGCTTAAGCGCTCTGACCTCCGCGATCGTGTCCGCAAAGCGTTCGCACGACTGCGCCGTATAGGTCTCGCGATCGAGCGGACCGAGCTTGCGCTCGAGGTCCGCCGCGCTGATCGATGCTGGTACTTCCATTGGTCAAATCCTCTGTCGGTAACTTCGGTCGCCAACTTGGCGACTGCGCCGTTGCACGAGTCTTTTCGCTAGTTTGCGTCAATTTGACGCTTAGCGTAATGCGACGTTAACATTGGTCGCCCTCAAATCACAACCCCCCCGTCGAGCTTCGAGCACGCGCGCGGGTCCTCAGTGCATCCTCACTCCGGCAATACTTTACGGTTGACATCGGCGACCGGCGCTGCCAGTCGTTAGCCCGGTTACGGATCGAGGGTCACAGCGGGAGGCCCGCTCGCGGGGGAAGTGAGGATCGAAGCCGGCCTTCCATCGGAAATTCACCACGGTCGTGATCAGCCGTGACCGTTAACCTTGGGGGAGGTAGCACTCGATGGCGTTACTGCAGACGTATGCGTTGACCGCGGTCGTACTCGAATTCAAGATGGCGGCGATCGCGCTGGTGCAGGGCCGCGGCCGGCTCAGCACCGGGCTCTTCACGGTTCCCGAGGATGCAAAACTCTTCAGCGGCACTGAATCGGCCCACGAGGCCCCGATCGTTGACCGCGCGTCGAAGGCCTGGCGCAACGACCTCGAAAATATTCCGATCTTCCTCATTCTCGCCGGCATCTATGTTGCCGCCGGCCTGTCGGCACGAGCCTTCACCTTCTACTGCATGGTGTTCATGGTGATGCGCATTCTGCACACCTACACCTATATCAAGGCGATGCAGCCGTGGCGGAGCGTGGTCTTTACGATCGGCGCGCTCGCGATGTTCGCGATGTCGATTCACATCCTGATCGAAGTCGTGCTTTAGTCAGCCCTGAGCGCCGTCGGCCAGGGATTTCGTGTGCCCTCGCCGGCGCCGCGCTCACCGCGTCCGCACCCACGAAAGGTCTTATCGACGCGATCCGCATGACCTGCCTACTTCTATTCACTGTGGGAAGTTTGAAACCTTCCAAAGGTTTCAAGGGTTCTCTTCCCCTCCCTCTCGCTCCTTCCGCGTGGCGGGCACTCCCGCCGATTTGATATCGTGGCGCCGGCCGGAGCGTTATCCGTCTCCGCACCAGCGAAAGGAATTTGTTGTCATGGATCAATCAATCGACCGCGAAGTCGTCGAGGCGGTGCGCCGCTTCGTCGATCGCGACGTTATTCCGGTGGCGAGCGATCTCGAACACCAAGACGAATATCCGCACGCCCTGGTCGCGCGCATGAAGGAACTCGGGCTGTTCGGCGCTACGATCCCGACGCAATACGGCGGCCTCGGCCTGAGCTTCGTCAATTACGCGCGCATCATGGCCGAGCTTTCGCGCGGATGGATGTCGCTGGCGGGCGTCATCAACAGCCATCTCATCATGGGCTACATAATCGCCAACCACGGCACCGAGGCGCAGAAGAATTACTTCCTGCCCGAGATGGCGGCGGGCATCAAGCGCGGCGGTCTCGGCCTGACCGAGCCGCACGCCGGCAGCGACGTGCAGTCGATCAAGACCGTCGCGACCCGCCACGGCGACAACTACGTGCTCTCGGGCGCGAAGATGTTCATCACCAATTCGCTCAACGGCACGATGCTCGCGGTGGCCGCCAAGACCGACCCCAAGGCCAAGCCGGCCTACGCCGGCATCAGCATGTTCGCGGTCGAAAAGAACGAGCGCGGGCCAACCGTCAGCCGACCGCTGAAGAAGCTCGGTTACAAGGGAATCGACACCTGCGAGGTGCTGTTTGAGGACCTGGAAGTACCGGCCGCCAACCTGATCGGCGGTGCCGAGGGCCAGGGGTTCAAGCAGGTGATGAGCGCGCTCGAGGTCGGGCGCATCAACGTCGCGGCGCGCGCGGTCGGCGTCGGCCAGGCGGCCTTCGACAGCGCGATTCGCTATGCGCAACAGCGTACCGCCTTCGGCAAGCCGATCTGCGAACATCAGGCGGTGCAACTGCTGCTCGCCGATATGGGCACGCGGCTGCAGGCAGCGCGCCTGATGGTCGAGAATGCGGCGCAGAAGAAGGACGCCGGCGAACGCTGCGACGTCGAGGCCGGGATGGCCAAGCTGTTCGCCTCGGAGGCCTGCGCCAAGATTTCGCTCGACGCGCTGCGCGTGCTGGGCGGCTACGGGTACATGGCCGAGTTCCCCGTCGAGCGCTTCTATCGCGACGCGCCGCTGATGATGATTGGCGAGGGCACCAACGAAATCCAGGCGCTGGTAATCGCCCGCGGACTGATCGCCCGCAACAAGATTTGAAGGCCGGCGAGCGCGGGCGCGATGTAACGGTCTCCGCCGCTTTAAGTCTAATGGTCGGGTGGGTTCGCCGGTCAGCCGCGCCTTGCGTCAGGAACGGCTTATGCTCTTCATCTGGATATGAAAACGCTGAAATTAGCCGCCACCGGCAGAAACTCTCGCGATTTGGGGCTTTTTCGGCGGCTCACAACGATGAAATTCCAACCGCTCAACCCGTTTCGGAGTGTCCTGCACGATAGCGTCAGCACCACCGGCAAGATTTTGACGTGCCGTCGCCGCACCCCGATACGCGTGCGGGCGATCGCCGCGATCGTCGCGCTTGCGCTCCCGCTTATGCAGACGGCGACCGCCGTCGCGGCCGAGCAGGTTCTCGAGCTCCCTCAGGCGATCGCGACTCCGACCGCCCTTCGCGCGCACCATCACGTGCCCGACCTGTATGATACGACGCCCGCCATCACCCCGGCACCCGACGCGAATGCGGACGCGAACGCCGGAGCGCCTGACCCGGCGCCGCGGCCGACCGCCGTTGCCGCCAACACGGCGTCCTATCCGCCCGACCCCAACGTCGGCTCAATCAGCGACTATCAAAATCAACCGGGTGAAAACGGCCAATCGCCATCGTTCTCCTTCGGCGCAGGAGGCCGCCGCTCCGAACCACACACCTCAATGACCACCCACCTGGTCGTCGGTGGAATTCTGCTCGGCATGATGGCGTTGGAAATCGCCGCGCATCACCGCTAATCGTCGAAATCGCCAACCCTGATATCTGACGTTGGCCTCGCAGTGACGTATCCCACCGGCAAGTCGCGCTAACGCCACGACATACTCACTCGCGATTATCAGTTTGCCGAGTCCCTAAATGGAACGATCGGCCGAATAGTGTGTCAAATCCGGAAATGACTATCTCCATTCAACGGTTCCGGGCCATCACTTATGGATTACCTGATGGCATCGTAATTGCCTTCAGATTTCTTCGTGAAGCCTCGCCCAGTTGTAGTAGCCGCCATCGCGACCATTACGATGACGTTCGTATTCGGCGCCTTCGCGATGCGCCGCGTCACGTCGTCCTCGAACGTCGCGCCGCGCGCGATCATCGCGGTCGCCCGGGCCCAGGCGCAGGAGGCCGCCGCTCGCGATCGGCCGGCCGAGACCACCGCCGGCATTGCGGGAACCGCGGACGCGCACGCGGTAATTGAATTCAGGCGGCTCGCCTCAATTCGCTTTCGGCCCGGCGGCGCAATGCGGCACATCCCGCGCCGCCCGCTGCCAAATCCGTCCAGCGATACCATGGTCCTCGGCACCGCGGCCGCCCCTGCCACTGGCGCCCTGCCCCCGCCGGGCGCGCAATCGCCGGCGCTATCGGCAAATTTCATCGCGCTCCCCGACGACGGCACGGCGATTCCGCCCGACACCCAGGGCACCGTCGGCCCCAACCATCTGATGACCACGCTCAATAGCCAGGTGCGCATCCAGAACAAGGCCGGCGGCGTCATCAGCACTGTCGCAATCGGCGCGTTCTGGTCGAGTATGAACGTGGTCGAGGCGTTCGACCCGCGCGTGGTCTATGACCCGTACGCCAACCGCTGGATTTTCTCGAGCGGCGCCGATCCGCAATTGTCAAGTGCGGCGATTCTGATCGGTGTGTCGCGGACCTCGGACCCGACCGGCGCGTGGAATCTGTACAAGGTCAAGGCCGATGCGGCCGGTACTCTATATGCGGATTTCCCAACGCTCGGTTTCAACGCCGACTGGATAGTCATTCAAGCTAATATGTATGGCAACGCGAGCGGCGCCTTTAGTCATTCAAATATATGGGCCTTGAACAAGGCCAACCTGTATGCCGGTGGCGCCGGTAGCTACACGCTGCTCAAGTCGGTTTCCGGCTTTACTCAGTTCCCCGCCGTGACCGACGACCCCGCGCTTCCGACTGAGTATCTGATCGAGGCCGCGAGCGCATCTACCGGTCAACTCCGAATGAGCAAAATTACCGGTGCGATCGGCAGTGAAGTTCTAACTACCGGTATCGCGTTCCCGGCCGGCAGCGCCTGGCGCGCGAACGCCGGTGTGACCGACTTTGCGCCGCAACTCGGCTCGTCCACTAAAATTGATACCGACGACGATCGTATCCTCAATTGCGTCTATCGCAACGGCGCGATATGGGCCGCACACACGATCTACCTGCCCGCCGCCGGTTCGCCCACACGCAGCGACGCGCAATGGTGGGAAATCGATACCGCCGCCGGCGACCTCGGCGCCGTCCTCCAGCGCGGACGCATCGACGACCCGACCAACAACTTCGACTTCGCCTATCCCTCGATCGCGGTCAACCGGCACGGCGACGCGATGATCGGTTACACCCGCTTCGGCGCGTCTCAATACGCGAGTGCCAATTATGCATTCCATGCCGCTGCCGACCTTGCTGGCAGTAATCAGGGCGATACCGTGTTCAAAGCGGGCCTGGCGCCCTATTTCAAGGATTTCGGCACCGGCGACAATCGATGGGGTGACTACAGCAATACCGCCGTTGATCCGGCCAACGATACTGATTTCTGGAGTATCCAGGAGTATGCCGCCAACTTCGACAACTGGGGCACCTGGTGGGGACAACTCGCCTTGCCCGCATCGCCCACACCTACCCCCACTCCCTCGCCCTCCCCCACACCGTCACCGACCCCCACACCCCTGCCGCTCACGATCGGGGCCGCCTCGTTCGCCGATGGCAAGCTGCGCATTAGCTACTACGCGCCAATCAGGGTCGGCGGCGGTATCGCGCCCTATCGATCCTTTATCGCTGGCGGTTCGATGCCGCCGGGTATCTCGATGAACTCGCGCACCGGCGTCATCGCGGGCATTCCGCTGGCGGCCGGAATCTATGCCTTCGCCGTGACCGCGACCGATTCCGCCGGCCGCTCGATCTCGAAGAACTTTTCGCTCACCATCTCCCACTGACGCCCGTCGCGGCTGCGATGCGAGCGGGACGTCTAAATAGTAATGACCCGTCCCCCTATGACTTGGTGGCCCACCCGAGCATCGCGAATGTCCAACTGTGATGACGTTCTGACCGGGCGAAGCGCGCGTCTAGGCCGACCATCGAGCATCGCGAGCGTTAATCCATTATGGGAGTCTGAAACCTCCATGAGGTTTCAGTTTCTTGAAAGCTATAGTTCCGCGTTCCTCAACAACTCCGATCTCCCCGTCGTTCGGTTTTTCACCGCGCGGCGCCGCCGAACCGAAACAGCATGCGCGCGTTGGTCGGTCCGGCAAACGGCGGCGTCTGCTTGACGTCGTCGCGTAGCGCGCGCATCTCAGCGTTACCGATCTCGCTCGCGAAGATCCGGTCCCACAGCGCGTTCGTCACGCCGAAGCAGCGGTCGGGAGCGCGATAATGATGTACCAGGTGGCGTTCGCGCAGGTACGCCTCGAGGCGATTTTGCGGCACACGGAAATGCACCCGGTAATGGATGAATTCGTAGAGCGCGAAACCCGCCACCATGCCGCTGTAAAAGACCATCGCGGGCGCCAGGCCCCAAATCGCGATTCCGACCAGCCAGCTTGCCCCCACCGGCATCCACGCACCGATCGTGAACACGCGCCGCGGGTCATCGTGATGCACCTGGTGGAGCGGCGTCGCGAAGGTGCGAAACCGATGACTCAGCCACGCGTGAATCAGGTACTCGACGAAGGTCCACGCGGCGAGTCCACCGATAAAGTTGAGCGCGATCGTGAACACGCATTCCATACTACATCATTGCCAAGGGGCGCCGCGCGTCTGACGCGTTCATGCACAGGTGCCGCAGGCGGCTAAACCTATTCGGCGGCGGCCGCCCATCCGGTCGGCAGATAGACCCAGCATCGAATGAGCGCGCCGTTCATCGCGACCACTTCGACCTGCTCGCGCGTATAGAGCGTTGGCACGTCCTCGTAGCGGTCGAGCGCGGCGAAATCGCGCGCATCGAGGTCGGTCAGCACAAGGCCCGCGGTCTCCGCGCCCTCGCGCCGGCTCACGTACCAGTGGCGCGACCGGCCCCGCACGAAGCCCTGTAGAATTGCCGGAACACCGGCGGCGAGATGGCCCAGGACCTCGGCGCGATGAATCGGATCGATCAGGCTGCCATATACGAAAAGTGGCAGCGTGGGTTTGCTTTCTGACTCCATCTCTTGCGACTTGCCGGTAGCCGGCGCTCTTGTGAACTCTGTACGCAGATCTATCGCACGCGCATAGCGCTGGCTAATCCCCATGATGCGTGACCGGTGAAAACGCGCGGCGGTCGCGGCGACGCGTTAGTGCTGGTAGAAGGGAAAGAGCGGCGCTGAATTTTGCGGGCTGACCAGTCGAGCACCGTTGCGCCGCGAACCAGGAGCGATACCGCCATGGCCGTGCAAATCTACAGCATGACGTCGATTGCCGACGCGATCGCGACCGCCACGGCGGGCGCCGATCTGATCGGCGTGGTGGTCGCGGAACCGGGAATCGTGCCGGAGGGCGTGGGCGCGGCGATCGCGCGCGAAATCCTGGGCGCGATCCGCCCGCGGGCGCGCGGCGTTGCCTTGTCCCTCTCCGACGACCGCGACGAAATCTGCGCGATGGTGGATGCGGTGCGGCCCGACGTGCTCCATCTCGCGGCGCGTGAAATCGAACCCGAAGATTGCGCCTGGATTCGCCAACGCGTCGCGCCGGTGCGCCTCCTGCGCGCGATCGCGGTGCGCGCGGGCGAGACCATGGCCGAAGCGCAAGCCCATCAGGAATGCGCCGACTATCTGATGCTCGATTCGGGCGCCAAGGGCGGCAAGTTCGCCGGCGCGCGCGGCGAGACCCACGACTGGACGATTAGCCGCGAGATCGTCGTGCAATCGCGCATCCCGGTGATCCTCGCCGGCGGGCTCTCGGCGGAGAACGTCGGTGACGCCATCGCGACCGTGCGGCCGTGGGGCGTGGACTCATTCACGCATACCGACGTGGCGGGAAACCGCGGCAAGAAGGATCCGGCGCGAGTGCGCGCGTTCATCGCGGCGGCCTTGCGCGGCTTCGCCGCCGTCCTCGACGCGCAGATCTAGGCTTCGGGCTTCTTCAAGCCGAGCCGCTCGTAGTACTTGACCGGCACCTTGGACTTGTCCTTGTAGATAATGAAGTTGCAATGTTGCTTGCCGATTTCGTGCGCCGGCTCGATCACCACGAACGGCGCGCCGTGCGCCTTGATGTCCTGCAACTCCATCAGCGGCTCGTGCGCGCAATAGACCGGAAAGTCCTTGCGGCCGTACGTGAGTAATTGGGGCCCCTGCACCGTGTACATCGCGTCCGGCCCCTCGTACTTGCCCTCGATCACCAGCCGCCCGCCGCTGCCGCAGGGCCGCATCTGCATCACGATCTTCTCGTCATCCTCCTCGATATGCAGCGGCTGCAGATGCGCCTTGATGCCGGCCGCGAACATCTTCACGCGCGCGCGCAACGCCGCGGGCTCCTGCGGCATCTTTTCGAGATTCGGCCCCCACCACGCCTTGACCCCCGCGTCCATCGCCTCCTCGAGCACCTGGTCGCCGAAGCGCCGCCCGACGAACGACAGCGTCGCGACCGTCCAATCGCGATAGAGGTCGTGCATGCTCAGGAACTCGTTGTACATCCGCCGCGCGAGTTTCTTGGCGCCTTCCAGATCGCCCGCGTCGATCGCCTCTGTCACGCGATCCACGGTGAGCTTCTCCATCTCGGCGATATCCTGGGCGCTCAGCAAGCGATTGGGTTGGTCGGTTTGATCCATAACGATGCGTCCTCCGCGATTACGCCGAGTCTCGTAAAGTCGCGCGCTCAGGGCAAGCCCTCAGGTGTTTCAGACGCATCACGAATAAAGGAATTGTTCAGGAACGCGCGCGTCAGATCGGTGCAAAACGATGATTGCGCGATCGCGCGACGCGAACGTCAAACATTGAAAAACGCGATAATCGTTTGCTTCCGTAAAAGGCTGCGCTATAGTCGGGACGTTTTGCGGGCCGTCGAAAGCGTTTCTGATATTGTAATGGCTTGACGGTTAGCGCAATTAATACCGGATCGGTCAGAATGGCAGACCGACGACGGATCGGAGAACGCGGTGGAAACGTCTGCGCATGACATTCTGATAATCGGCGGCGGCGGTGCCGGCTTGAGGGCCGCGATCGAAATCGCGGAGCTCAATCCAAAGCTCAGCGTCGCGATGGTTTCCAAGGTTTACCCGATGCGGAGCCACACCGTCTCGGCCGAGGGCGGCGCCGCGGGCGTGGCGGGCCAAGACGATAGCATCGACGAACATTGCTACGACACGATTTCGGGCAGCGACTGGCTCGGCGATCAGGACGCCATCGAGTTCTTCTGCAACGAGATCCCCAAGGAGCTGCTCCGCCTCGAGCATTGGGGATGCCCCTGGAGCCGCGAGCCCGACGGGCGCATTGCGGTGCGTCCGTTCGGCGGCATGAAGAAAATGCGCACGTGGTTCGCCGCCGATAAAACTGGCTTCCACATGCTGCATACGCTCTTCCAGACCTCGCTTAAGTACGAGTCGATCACGCGCTATGACGAGTGCTTCGCCACCCGCCTGCTGGTCGAAGACGGCGCCGTGCGCGGGCTGGTCGCGATTGAACTGCGCAGCGGCAAGGTGCGCGCGATCCAGGCCAAAGCGGTAATTATCTGCACCGGTGGATGCGGCCGGGTCTTTCCCTTCACGACCAACGCGAATATCTGCACCGGCGACGGCATGGCGCTGGCCTACCAGGCCGGCGCGCCACTCAAAGACATGGAGATGGCGCAATACCACCCGACCGGCCTGCCCTTCACCGGAATTCTGATCACGGAGGCGGCGCGAGCCGAAGGCGGTTGGCTGCTCAACAAGGACGGCTACCGTTTTCTGCAGGATTACGACCTCGGCAAGCCCACCCCGACGCCGGTCTTTCGCAGTATGGAACTGGGACCACGCGACCGCGTCTCACAGGCGATTATCGGCGAATTCGAAAAGGGTCGCGGGTTCCATGGCCCGTATGGCGATTACGTGCATCTCGACCTGCGCCATCTGGGCGAACACAAGATCGAGACGCGCCTGCCGATGGTGCGCGAGCTCTGCCTCAAGTACGAAAATCTGGATCCGGTCAAGGAACCGATTCGCATACGGCCAGTCCTGCATTACATGATGGGCGGCGTGCATACCGATATCAACACAGCGACGACGCTGCCCGGATTGTTCGCGGCGGGCGAAGCGGCCTGCGTGAGCATTAATGGCGCAAACCGGCTCGGTTCGAACTCGCTGGGCGAAATCCTGGTGTACGGCGCCCGTTCGGGACGTTCGGCGCTGCAATATATCGAGGGCGCCAACGGCCGCTCCAATCAAAGCGCAATCCTGTCGCAGGCCGCGGACGAAGAACGCCGCCTGGAACAGCAATTCCTGCGCAAGACCGGTGGCACCGAGCGTATCGCGAAACTGCGCGACGAAATGTCGCATACGATGGAGACCGGCTGCGGCATCTATCGCGAGCGCAATTCGCTGGTGGACTCCGCGAACAAGCTCAGCGAGTTGCACGAGCGTTATCAGAACGTCGCGATGGATGACCATACGCGAACGTTTAATACGCAGCTCACCTCGGCGCTGGAACTGGGTTTCATGCTCGACGTGGCCGAGACCATCGTGCATAGCGCGCTGAATCGCGAGGAATCGCGCGGCGCCCATCAGCGGCGCGACTTCCCCAAACGCGACGACAATAAGTTCCTCGCCCATTCGATGGCTTATCGCAGCGCCGAGGGACCCCCGCAAATCGAATATCTCCCAGTTGTGATCACTCGCTGGCCACCAGGCGAGCGGGTTTACGGAAGGTAGGCCGGATACATGGCGGATACGATCATCCTGGAAGTGGAGCGCTTCCATCCGGAACGCGACACCGAACCGAGTTACCAGAGCTTCGAGGTCCCGTTGCGCGCGGACTGGATGGTGCTCGACGCCCTCAACTTCATCAAGGACCAGCTCGACGGCTCGCTGGCGTTCCGATGGTCTTGTCGGATGGGCATTTGCGGCAGTTGCGGCATGACGATCAACGGCGTGCCCAAGCTGACCTGCGAGACCCTGCTGATGGACTTCGCGCCCGGCCCCGTGCGCGTCGGCCCGCTCGATCATTTCCCGGTCGTCAAGGACCTGGTGGTCGAGATGGACGATTTCATGGCCAAGCTGCAGAAGGTGCGGCCCTGGATCGTACGCAAGGACGACTTCAAGCCGCAGCGTGAATTCATCCAGACCCCCGCACAACTCGAGGCGTTCCATCAGTTCAGCCTCTGTATCAACTGTACGCTGTGCTACGCGGCGTGCCCGGTGTCGGGTCTGGATTCGAACTTCATCGGACCCGCCGCGATCGCGCTCGCCCATCGCTACAACCTCGACTCGCGCGACCAGGGCCAGGAAGACCGGCTCGATATCATCTCGCAGCACGAGGGCATCTGGGATTGCACGGTGGTCGGCGAATGCTCGACGGTGTGTCCCAAGGGCGTCGATCCGTCACTGGCGATTCAGCAGTACAAGCTGACCGCGACCAAGGAATGGTTCAAGTCGTTCCTGCTGCCGAGAGGAAAGAACTGACCGCGATGCCTCAGTACACCACTTTCCAGCCCAAGCCGTACCGGCCGCGCATGTCGGCCTACTGGTACCTCGACCAATGGCATTACCTGCGCTATGCGCTGCGTGAATCGTCGAGCTTTTTCGTCGCGTATTTCTGCGTGATCACGCTCATTCAGATCGCGACGCTCAAGGCCGGCCC
Organism: Deltaproteobacteria bacterium; assembly: GCA_021780755.1. Classification (GTDB taxonomy): domain Bacteria; phylum Desulfobacterota; class Binatia; order Binatales; family Binataceae; genus JADMIL01. Next base: position 38,978 of record JAJXYF010000029.1, read on the forward strand.
GACCCATTACGCGCACTTCCAGGCCCTGATGCGCTGTCCGGTGATCATCATCCTCAACGCGCTCGCACTGGCCTTCATCCTGCTGCACGCGGTGACCTGGTTCCTCCTCGTGCCGCGCGTGGCGCTGCGTCAGGTGCTGAACAGGCCAACCCCGGACCTGATCGCCTCGACGCCCAACTTCATGGTGTGGTTCGGCGCGACGCTGATCGTTGCGCTCTTCATCCTGGGGGTCTTCTGATGTCTTCGGCGAAGCGATCGAACGAGCCCATCGTATGGTTTCTGTTCGGCGTCGGCGGATTTTTCGCCGCCTACTTCCTGCCCATCCACATCATGCTTTATGGACTGGCGTTTCCGCTCGGCCTCGCGCCCGATCCCGGCTACGACAAGACCTACGCTCTGCTGCAGAATCCGCTCACGCGACTCTACCTCTTCGTGCTGATCATGTTCTGCTTTTTCCATGCGGCCCATCGGATGCGCCTGACGCTGTCCGACATCCTCAATATGCGCCATCTCAACACCATTCTCGCGTTCGTCTGCTATGGCGGCGCGATCGTCGGCACGGTCGCCGCCATCTGGATGCTCGCGGTGGTGCACTGACACCGTCTTTGCGATTCGCTTGAAACGAAAAGGGCTGCGCGAGCAATCACGCAGCCCTTTTTTGTGATCGTGACCGTAGTCTTCCGGGGCCTCCACACGTCCTGAAAAACTGTAAGTTCTTCGCTCTTCAACCATTTCTGCCTGCCGCCTACTTCCCCTTGGTCTCCGGCACGCCGACGCCGGCGAGAAAATTCGTCCGCGCGCTCATCGGGTCCTTTGCGACTTCGGCATTGTACGCGTTCATAATCGTGCGGGCGTCCTCCGTGCACATCACGTCGCGCATCTCGGCGCGTTCGATATACAGCCCCTCGGCGAGCGGCAAGTCCGCGCCGAGATACACCGCGCGCTTGATCGCGGCGATCGATCGTGGCGGCCGTTTCGCGAGCGTCCGTGCCCATCCCAGCGCAAACGAAATCAGGGTCTCCGGCGCCAGCACCCGGTTCACCATCCCCATCCGCTCGGCTTCGCGCGGCGCATAGACGTTCCCGAAGAGCATCACTTCGAGCGCCTTGCCTCGCCCGATCAATCGCGGCAGGCGCTGCGTGCCACCGCCACCCGGCAGGATTCCGAGCACCGCCTCGGGCAGCCCGATTTGATACGGCCCGTCTGCCGCGAGACGGAAATCGCACGCCAGCGACAGCTCGTAGCCGCCACCCATGCAATCGCCGTTGATCGCCGCGATCACCGGCTTCGGCATCAACATGATGCGGTCGAGCATGCGATGGAATCCGGTCTCCATTTCGGGAAAGACGCGCGCGCATTCGGCGGGGTCCGCCGCCATCGCTGCCAACTCATCGACGCTGTAATGCGTAATGAACTTGCCCTCGATGCCGCCGGTGATAATCACCGCGCGCAATTCGCTATCCGCCTCGGCCTTGCCGATCAACTCCTGTAACTCCATCGCGCCCGGCCCGACAAAGTAGTTCATCGGCGGATTGCGATAAGTCCACACCTCGACCCGATCATGACGCTCGACGCTAAAATATTTCATCGCTATTCTGAACCTCCCGGCTGGCGTAACCTTGTGAGAGCGATGCTGTCAAGCCGAACGTGCGTTGCGTGCCCGATGCCCAACGCACGACCCGATGCCGCTGGTGTGCGATGAAAATCGATATCGATCTGAAAGCCGGTTTCCTGCAAGAGCTCAAGCGTGAAGTGCTGGCGACGCTCACGCCCGTGGAACGCGCGATCATCGAGGTCTCGACGGGCGAGATCGGTAACAAGCCCGACGCCGTCAAACTCGGATGGCTCAAAATGCGCACCAAGGAGCCGTGGACCAAACAGCAATACACGCGCGCGCTTGACGCCGTGATGAAGAAGCTGCGTGCCGAGCTCGAAGCGCAGTCCGCCAGGAAAGAGTAGGCGCACGCCAGCCTTGCCGCTATGACGCTCTCCGTGCGCGCCGCGACTCCTGACGATGCCGAGACCATCTTGCGCTTCATCCGCGGACTCGCCGAGTACGAGCGCGAGCCCGATGCGGTCAAGGCGACGGCTGCCGATTTGCGTGCGCAGATGGCCAGCGCCGCGCCACCCTTCGAATGTCTCCTCGCCGAGGACGGCACCAATGCGATCGGCTTCGCGCTCTTCTTTCGCAGCTACTCGACGTGGCTCGGACAGCCGCTGCTGTTCCTCGAAGATTTCTTCGTCGATGAAAAATATCGCGGACGCGGCGCCGGCCGCCTGCTGATCAAGCGGCTCGCGCTAATCGCGGATGAACGTGGCTGTCGGCGACTCGAATGGCGCGTGCTCGATTGGAACCAACCGGCCCAGCGTTTCTATCGCTCGATCGGCGCTTATCCGATCGACCAATGGACGGTATGGCGGGTCGAAGGCGACGCTCTCGATCGGCTCTCGCGGACCGACCCCACTTCCCCTCGCGCAGGCCGGCGTGGTTAGGGCTCGATACGGGCGACCCGGCGCTTGCCGACTTCCAGTATGCGATGTTCGCCGGGGACGAAGCGGAAATTGGCGTCGGTCACCGTCGCGCCGTCAACCCGCACGGCCCCTTGGCTGAGCAGGCGGCGCGCCTCGCTGGTCGAGGGCGCAAAGCTCAACTGCTTCATCAACTCGCACACCCATAGCGCCTCGTTGATCCGATAGACCGGAACGTCCCGCGGAATTTCGCGGCGCTGGAACTTGGTCTCGAAGTATTGCCGCGCGGTGCCGGCCGCCGCCGTGTCGTGATATTCCTCGACGATCGACGTCGCCAGCCGCTTCTTCGCTTCCATCGGATGAATCGCGCCGGACTTCACCGCCGCCAGTTCCGCCGCGTCGATCTCGGTGAGCAGCTCGAAGTACCGATGCATCAGCTTGTCGGGAATCGACATCAGCTTGCCGAACATGTCCTCGGCCTGGTCGGTCAGCCCAACGTAATTGCCGTAGGACTTCGACATCTTGCGCACCCCGTCGAGACCCTCCAGCAGCGGCATCGTCATCACGACTTGGGGCGCCTGCCCGTAGGCGCGTTGCAGCTCGCGGCCCACCAGCATGTTGAACTTCTGATCGGTGCCGCCCAGCTCGACGTCGGCCTTCAGCGCGACCGAATCGTAGCCCTGGATCAGCGGGTAAAGCAGCTCATGCAGGAAGAGCGGCTCCTGCTTTTCAAGCCGCCGCTCGAAGTCGTCGCGCTCGAGCATTCGCGCGACGCTCAGCCGGGCGGCAATTTCTATCAGCTTGCGCGTATCGACCGCGTTCATCCACTCGGAGTTGAAGCGGACCTCGGTGCGCGCCGGATCGAGCACCATCGAGACCTGGCTCTGATAGGTCTTCGCGTTGGCCTCGATCTGTTCACGCGAGAGCGGTTTGCGCGTTTCGGAACGGCCGGTCGGATCGCCGATCGTCGCGGTGAAGTCGCCCACCAGGAAGATCACGGTATGCCCCGCGCGCTGGAAATCGCGCAGCTTCTTCAGCGCGATCGAATGGCCGAGATGCAGGTCGGGCGCCGTCGGATCCAGCCCGAGCTTGATCCTGAGCGGACGGCCCTCACCCAGCTTCGCCGCCAACTCCGCATGGGAAATTACTTCGACCGCATGACGGCCAAGTTGATCGGCCCGTTCCCTCGTTTGATTTTCGTCAACCGGCAATCGAAATTCTCCCTCGCGCATCAACTGGCAGGCGGAGATTAAGCCTATAGGAAAGGAATGCGCGGGGAAACGAAGCGGCGGCGGACGCCTCATGTGCGCCCGCCGCCGCTCTTCGACGAGTTCCAGTCTCCGTCTAGCGCATAATCAACATCAAACCGCCCGGCGTCGAATATTTGGTAATGTTGTTGTATTCGGTGGGCGCGCCTTTGTCGTAGGTCAAGCCGTCGGTCTTGCCATCCGGGTTCGCCGTGAACACGTGGCTCACGTGATCATTCTGCAGGTCCCAATAGCTCTCGATCAGCGAGCCATCCAGCGGCGTCTTGCCTTCTCCCGGAGTAATCACGGACGGATGCAAACCAACATGGACGACCTTCCACAGCTTCATATTGGCGTCGTAAACCTCTTCCCAAAGCTGATGGTAGAACTGATGGTCCACGTACATGATCTTGCTGCCGTAGCAGTAACCGGCACGCTGCGAAGGCACCCGCCGCACGTCCAGCACGTCAACGTCGCGCAGACTCCACGGCCCCCACGAGGGCTTCGACCATCCCAGCGGCATCGCATAATTTCCCGGCCAGACGCCGTCAGCATTGGTCAAATCGGTCATCGCCAGGATCTTGCGGGTGCCGAGATAATCCGCGTTGAAGAGCGACAGGCCGCCATTGTAACCGCCGCGCTGATCGTCATGGATCATGTCGCTACCAAACAACGGCGCGCAGCGTGCCGACACCGCCAAACGCAGCGAACGGCGCAGCGAGGGCACGAACACGAAGCTGTCCTCCATTTTCGTCAGGTCCTGCCAGAACAGCGTCAGGTCCGCCGTATACCGCGACTGTTCCGGTTGCTCCACCATCAGCCATTCCGAGTACCAGGCTCCCGCCGCTTCGGGTTCCGTGCGTGGGACATCCGGCGACCAGTTATAGGCGAGCGATCGATAAACTACCGAAGTCTTGGTGCACGAGGTGTTGTTGAACCGGTCGGCCGTGCAGAAACTGCCGAAGCCTGACGCCGGCGAAAGCACCAGCAGATACGGGCCGCCCGGAAACCACACATTAGCCAGAATCTTATACCCCTTGTCGGGCTCCTGCGGATTCGGGAATGGCATCCCGGCCACGTAATTGCCCAGGTTCATCGTGCCATCTGGCATATGCACCACGCGGGTCTGGCTGCCGTACTTCTCGCTCGCCTCCAGGTACCCCTTGGGCAGCGGATAAATCACCGTCGGACCCACCGGCATCTCGACGTCCGGCGGCATCTTCCAGAAATAGGCCCCGCTGAAAAACCCCGCCATGCCCACCGGCATGTACTGTTTGTACTGCTGCCAGTTCTGCATCGTGATCGTGGTGCCCGGTGGAATCGTGGTTTGGTTCGCCGTGTCGGCGAGCCAGCTTTTCATCGTATCCTGTGCCGAATCCGCACTCGCCAAACCCATCAATGGCCCAAGCACCAGGATGAGTAGGAGAGCACACTTTCGCAAAGTGACCATTCGCCTGTCCTCCCTCCAAGGTTTCGTTGATCTCAGTTAGTGGTTTGGTACCCCCTGCAAACGAAGCAACTTAGTATTTCCGTCTCCTTTTAGTATTTCCGTCTCCTTACTGATGGCATTAGCGCCACTGATTATTTCTGTCAATAAATTTTACATGGGCTCGGTGCGCGAAAATCGGGCAGGGTCGCCCATCGCGACCGATGCGAGGCCGCTCTCCCCCGTCTAGGCGGCCCGGCTGCGAGCTATAAATGTCGCGATCTGAGGGTCGGCGAAATTCGGACGAAACTGATGTGCGAGCGCAAGCGCGGCGGCGCGGGCGGCGGCTAGACTTTGTCCAGCACCATCACCAGCAAGACTAAAGGCAGGTAAATCAACGAAGCGCGCATCACGCGCCGCGCGTCATCGTCGGTCGTCGGCGTGCGCGCCAGCGTCAACGTGTATGCGAGCATCACCACCCCCAGCACGATCGCGATCGACAGGTAGATCATCCCGGCGAAGCCCATCGCGGTCGGCAGTGTGCCGAACCCGACCAGCACGACCGTCGCCGCGATCATCGCGATGTTGGCGGGATTCCCATACGAACGGTCGCCCGGCATCAGGTACATGCCGGCGCTCGCGTAATCCTGCTGATACAGCCGCGCGATCGAAAGCGAGTGTGGCAATTGCCACAGGAACATTATCCCGAAGAGAATCCACGGCTCGGCCGCGAGGCTGTTGCGCGCGGCCGCCCATCCGATTACCGGCGGCAACGCACCCGGCACCGCACCCACCACGTGGCACATCCACGAGTAGCGCTTCATCGGCGTATACGCGCCCAGGTAGAGCACCGTGATCGATCCGGTGACGACGGCCGTCAGCGGATTCACCGCGAACCACAGATACGCGACGCCCACGACATTGATCGTGAGTCCAAAGACCAGCGCCTCGATCGGACGTAAACGCCCCGACGGCAGCGGCCGATGGCGTGTGCGGTTCATCTTGGCGTCGAACTCGCGCTCGATATATTCGTTGAGCGCAAGCGTGCCACCCGCCGCCAGCGCGGTGCCCACCAACGCCTTCAACGCGACCCCGAACTCGAACGCGGCGCCATCGCCCATATAAAATCCGGCGAGCGTCGTGATCAGCACCATCAGCAGCACACGCGGCTTGGTCAGCTCGAAATATGCGGCGGCGCGCCCGTAGAGCGAAGATAAATTGCTGTCGATCGCGGCGGCGTCGGAATTCACACGGTTACCTTGCGTTCCATCGTTGGCGAGATTGGCGAGGGCACTTTAGCCGCTTCCGCCCGCAATGCCAATCCGCCCAGCTCCCGAATTCGAATCGTAAGGGCAAGACTGGTCGCCAGCACCGCGGCCCCAACCGCCACGTGCGTGGTGGTCAGAATCACCGCCCGGCCCGACCAGATCGTCAACGCCCCGAGTGTCACCTGCGTCAGCAGCAGCACGATTAGCAGCAGCGCCGGATGGGTCAGTTCCGGCCGCTCGCGATAGCGGCGAAATACTCGCGTGACCGTCCATAGGATCATGATTGAAACCACCACCGCACCGCATCGATGGGCGAAGTTGACGTCGATCGCGACCGAGACGAACGGCGGCGTCAGGTGCCCGAAGGAGGTCGGAAAATCCGGAATCGCGAGGCCGGCTCCGAGATGCCGCATCACCGCGCCAATCAGGATCTGCAGATAGATGACGGCCGTCGTAAGCGTCGCGAGCACCGCCAGCCGCGGACGCCCGCCGTCGGGCTCAAGCTGCCGCCCACTACCAAAGTGCGGATTCGTGAACAGCGCCATCGCGACCATCACGCAGACCAGCGCCTGTGCCGTTCCCGCATGCGCGACCGCCACCGGCAGCGGCAGCAGATAAAGCACCGTGATGCCCCCGAGAATCGCCTGCACGACGATAATCGCGGCGGCGGCGAACGCCGTCTTGCGCACCCATGAACGCCGCTCAACCATCCCGGTCCACAGCGCGAGGATTATCGTCAGCATCACGACCACCCCGGCGGCCACACGATGGCCATACTCGAAGCGCACGCCGCCGACCAGTTTCGGCACCAGGCGTCCGTATGCCAGTGGCCAGTCGGGCACCGCGAGCGCGGAGCCAGTCGAAGTGACCAGTCCACCCACGAAGATCAAAATAAAGGTCGCAATCGCGCAGACCATCGCGAAACGATGCAGCGCTTGCGCACCCGCGTTGATGGAGTCGTTTTTGGCTGAGTTCATTGAACTGAAAAGGCGCAAATCGAGCCGCGGCCGAACGCCGTGTTATTAGCAAATTTAAATTAAGCGACCTTCGATTTCAAGCAGAACTTGGAATCGCGGTAGTCGCAAATTCCCTCCCTTCAGTCACTCGCCGCATTAACCGATTGTGGTTGGCCTTCGCCCGCCATTTGGGTACAACTCCAATCGCTAACCGGATTATCAAGAGGAACATCGGAATGTCGAGTCCAGCCGCCACCATCGCCCAAACCTTCGAACAACAGGCGCGGAAATACGGCACCCGGCAATTTCTCAAGGACAAACATCAAAAAGCCTGGCGCAATCATTCGTGGGACGCACTTAAGGTCTCATCCATGAAACTGCGCGCCGGCCTGGCGCGCATCGGCATCGAACCCGGCGACCGCGTCGCAATCCTCGCGGAAAACGGACCGCCCTGGGTGATCTTCGACCTGGCGGTGCTCGGTCTCGGCGCCGTCGTCGTCCCGCTCTATACGACCAGCGGCCCGGAGGAAACCCGCCACGTCATCGTGGACTCGGGCGCGCGCCTGATCGGCGTGTACGGCGATGCGATGGTCGAAAAGGTGCGCGGCCTCGGCGGCATCCCGGCCCTCGAGGGCATCATCGCGATGCATCCGGGGGCCGTCGCCATCGATGACGGTGGCCTCGAAGTCATCACCCTCGAACAGGCCAGCAAGTTCGATCCGATGCCGGCCATCGCCGGCAATCGCGGCGACCTCGCCACCCTGATTTACACCTCGGGCACCACCGGCATGTCCAAGGGTGTGATGCTCACGCACGGCAACATTCTGTCCAACTGCGATTCCAATCTCGACGCCCTCGGTCTCGGAGAAAACGACCTGACGCTGTCGTTCCTGCCGGTCGCGCACGCCTTCGAGCGTACCGCCGGCTACTACACCGTGATGGTCGCCGGCGGCACTATTGCCTACGCGGAGGGGCTCACGCAGATCGCGCAAAACCTGCTCGAGGTCGAACCAACGGTGGTCTTGACGGTACCGCGGTTGCTCGACGCGATTTACAGCCGCATCATGCGGACAATCGAAGCGCAACCGCGCATGCGCCAAATATTGTTTCAGGCGGCACTCACCACCGGGGCGCGCGCGGCTGAATATCGGCATCGCGGAAGGAAACCGCCGCCGCACATCGCGCTCGCGATGGCGCTCTTTCGGCGTCTCGTCTTCGCCCGCATCCGCGCCATCTTCGGCAGCCGCCTGCGCTACCTCATTTCGGGCGGCGCACCGCTCGCGGTCGAGGTCAACCGGCTGCTCGCGGCCGCCGAAGTTCCGATCGTCGAGGGCTACGGCCTCACCGAGGCGGCGCCGGTCGTCGCCGTCAACCTGCACGGACACACCCGCATCGGCACGGTCGGCCGCGCACTCAAGAACATCGAGGTGAAGGTGGCGCCCGACGGCGAGCTGCTCGTCCATGGCCCCAACGTGATGGCCGGCTATTACAATCGCGAAGCGGACACCCGCGAGGTTATCGATGCCGACGGCTGGCTGCACACCGGCGACGTGGTGCGGATCGACGCCGACGGCTTCATCGAAATCACCGACCGCAAAAAGGAGATAATTGTGCTCTCCGGCGGTAAAAATGTCTCTCCGGCGAATCTCGAAACCCGCCTCGCGAGCGACCCCTATATCGCGCAGGCCTGCGTCATCGGCGACCGCCGCAAACACCTCGCCGCGTTGCTGGTGCCGAACTTCGAGAACCTCGCCGATCACTTACAGGCCGCCGGCTTCGCCGGACGCCCGCACGCGGACCTGGTTGCCGATCCCAAATTCCGCGAACTCTTCCTCGCCCGCATCCGCGAATTCAACAAGCCCCTCTCCGACGTCGAGGCGATCGCCGACTTCCGGCTCATCGCGCAACCCTTCACGCAGGAAAACGGCGAGCTGACGCCCACCATGAAGCTGCGACGCCGCGTCGTCCACGAGCATTACCGCGGCGAAATCGAATCGATGTACGGCGACCACTAACCGAAATGGCGCAATACGCTAACGCCTATCATCGAGGCATCAAGGAAGGACCATGGAAACCAGGAATGGTATCGACTGGGAGCGTATCGAAAACTTTGTTGGGTTCGGGCGCTTTGATGCACCTGTTGTCTTCGTCGGAATTGAAGAAGGGCTTGCAAGCGAAGAACACCTATCGAGTGATCTGACCCGTCGCTCGGGTTTTGAACCAACGATGGATCTGAGGAAAGCACATGAAGGCATTGCTGACACAGACAAGTGGTTCGGTCCCAGTAAGATAAAATGCCAGAGGACATGGCGTCCCATGTGCGATCTGATGTTGCGGCGAGGAGGGACCTTGTCGCCTACGCTGCAAACCCGCAACGAATATCAGGCGCTTCGTTTAGGCAGATCTAATGGCGACACATTGTTGATGGAACTCTTGCCCTATCCGCACAAGAAGAACACGAGATGGTTGTATGCTCGCTTCGGTCGATACCCGACGCGGGAAGCTTACGAGCGCGCGATGGTGCCGAAACGCAAAGAATTGATACGCAACGCTTTGGCCCAGGCGAAACGCGAAATAGTCGTATGTTACGGCAAAGACCACTGGCCGCAATTCATGCCGCTGTTTGCTGGAGCCGTCTGGCAGGATCGTTCCCCCTTCCAGTCAACAAGCATCGGCGGAACGCGGGTCGTTCTCGCGCCACACTTTAGACGAAAGGAATTTAACACCGACCAGCAGCTTGCTTCCTTTGGGGGAATTGCTCTCGCCGCGAAATAGGTGAGACCGATTCCCGGCGCCCTCGTCGTCCCAAAAAGAGACGGGCGGCGGGAATGATCCCGCCGCCCGTCGCACTTTCAGTTTGCGATCGCCTTACGCGCCGACCCCGTGACGGAGCACCTTGCCCGAGGTCGCTCCCGTGCACTTGTCACCCTCGAACGTCACTTGACCGTTGACGATGGTGTACTGGTAGCCGGTCGCACGCTGCACCCGGCGCCATTCGTTGCCCGGCAGGTCGTGGAGAATCTCGATCGGCAGCACGTTGAGCTTGTCGAAGTCGTAAACCACGATGTCCGCCGCCGCGCCTTCGCGCAGGAAGCCGCGATCCTTGAAGCCGCCGCAGAACGCCGGCAGCGCGCTCAGCCGCCAGTGGATCTGCTCCAGCGACATCCACTGGTTCTCGCGCACGTACTTCACGATTCCCTCGGTCGGGAAACGGCCCGCCGTCAGGAACTTGGTATGCGCACCGCCGTCGGAAACGCCAAACGCGATGTGCGACGTGTCGATCAGTTCCTTCATCAGGTTCATGTCCTGATTGACCGCCGGGGCGAAGAACTCCGTCTTCAGACCTTCCGACACCGCCAAATCGAGCATCGTGTCAACTGGATGTTTGCCGGTCTGGGCCGCCGCCTTGCGCAGCGTCAGGCCTTCCAGATGCTTGTTCTCGGCCTTGGTGCAATCGGTGATGATGATCTCGTCGAAGTAGCTGGTGATCAGGCTCTCGCGCGGCATCTGGTTCTTCAATGCCTCGCGGCGCCGTGGATCGCCCAGCTTGTCGGCGCGCTCTTTGACGGTGCCGGTGGTCGCTTCCCGCCACGCATCCGAATCGTCAAACAGGTTCCAGTCCTCGAACGTGAAGCTCAGGCCCGCGTCGGTCGTGACGCCCTGTCCATACACCCGCAGTCCCTTCTGGCGGCAGCGCTCGAGCCATTTGATCGTGTTGCGATGACGATGCGGGAAGCGGTCCTGCGTCGCGATCGCCTCGAACATGATCGGCCGCCCACTGATTTCCGCGAGCGTCTCGAAATGCTTCGCGTCAGCCTTCGGATCCCAGCTCGACAGCGTCAGCTCCTGGAAGCCCTCGCCGCGCTCGCCCAACACCCGCGCCATCTCGATGCAGGTCTCGTCGTGCATCAGATCGGTGTTCATCGGCGAACCGTCATAGTCGCGCTGCACCGACGAAGGACCGTTCGGCACCAGCCGCTGCGCCGACCATCCGCACGCTCCCGCGTCCATCGCCTCGTTGAGCAGACGGCGCATCGTCGCATGCTCGGCATCGGTCGGCATCCGGCCGGTCTTGGACTCGTCGATTCCCATCACGTAGCCCATCAACGGGTTCATCGGCACGTACGGCAGCAGGTTCATCCCCTTGGGCTGCCGATCGAGCGCGTCCATGAACTGCGGATAGCTCTCCCAGTCGAACTTCATCGCCGCCTGCATGGAGGCCAGCGGAATCGCCTCGGTGCGGACCATCGTGCGCATCGCGCGTTCGTGTTCTTCGGGCTTCACCGGCGCGAAGCCGAAACCGCAATTGCCGATCACCACCGACGTAATTCCGTGCCATCCCGAAATCGTCAGATACGGATCCCAGAAGATCTGCGCATCATAATGCGTGTGCAGGTCGATGAACCCCGGCGCGACCACCAGCCCGTCGGCCTCGATCACCTTGGCCGCTTCATGCGGCGCGATCCGTCCAATCTTCGCGATCTTGCCGTTTTTGACTCCGATGTCGTCACGGAAACGCGGCGCTAGCGTCCCGTCAACGATCATTCCGCCTTTGACTACTAAATCGAATTCCGCCATCTCAAAGTCTCCTTGCTCGGATAAATTTGTTTGCTCCGTCCGCCGATGGTCCGTCGTTTTAAACTAACGGCTGTTCGTTTCTATCGACATAGTTCTAGCAATCCATTAAAGTGTTTGTCAATCGCGGCGCGATCCACGCTCGCAAGTGCCGATGCGGTCCCCCACCGGCGCACTGGTTTCCCCAGCGGGGACGAGGATTTAGACCGATGTCGTGGCTCAGCGGAGAACAGGATTAACCATGCGGAAACCCGGCTCCAACGGCGCCGAAACGCAGCGCAATCTGCGCGCGGCAGCCATCCAGTTGCTCTCCGAGCACGGCTACGGTGCGATGAACCTGCGGATGCTGGCGAAAAAAGTCGGCATCCAGGCAAGCTCCCTCTACAACTACATCGAGAGCAAACAGCAACTGCTCTATCTGCTGTGCGAAGAAACCACCGGCGCTCTGGCGCTCGAATTGGATCAGACGCTTAAGGGGGTCAAGGAGCCGGCCGAACGGTTGCGAAAATTCGTCGCGTTCCACCTCGGCTATCACATCGTAAATCGCAAGCAGGCGTCAGTTCTGCAAATGGAGATCCGCAGTCTGACGGCGAAAAATTTTCAGGCGATCACCAAACTCCAGCGACTTTATACTGACAAGGTTCACCGCATCGTCGATGATGGCGTCGCGCAAGGATCGTTCCGGGTGGCGGATTCCGAGATCGTGACCTTCGCGCTGGTGCAGATGCTCACCGCGGTCACCCGCTGGTATCGCCCGCAAGGCCGCCTGGCGCTCGATCAACTGGTCGAAATCTATACCGATCTGAGTCTCGGGATGTTGCATGCCGATAGCGCCGCGCGCACCGCTCGCGCGCTTCCTTCGCCCGCCACCCGCCGTCCGCGCCGCTCCGAGCCGCTGCTGGCTGCCGAATCCGCCGAATCGGCCGACGGCTGACCTCACGCTAGTCCTCAAAACCGCGGGGGCAACCGCTTTAACCCGCCCCGCCCTATTCCTTTTTCGCGCCCGCTTCCAGTTCGACGCCGAGCGGAATCAATACCCGCACCACCGAGTTGTAAAACGCCACGTTCATCACCAGTTCGGTGATCCGCCGATTATCCAGGAACCCGCGCAGCGCGTTAAAGGTCGCGTCGCTCACCTTGATATTGGTCGTCGCCTCCGACGCGTAGCGCATCACGGCGCGCTCGTGTTCGTTGAACAGCGCCGAGCTCTCGAAATCCGCGAGATGTTCCAGTTGCTCGCGCTTGACCCCCACCTTCAACGAGATGTTCCAGTGATGCGTAAACTCGTACTCGGCGTTGGTCAGTCGCCCCACCGTCATCAGCGCGAGCTCGCGCAGCTTCGCGTCGAGTTGCGTGCCGTTGCGCAATTCGTTGGCGAGGCCCAAAAAGCGCCGCAGCAGGTTCGGCGCGTTAGCGACCGCCCGATGTATATGACCGGGCTCACTGCCGCGCTCCTTGACGAATTTGTCGAAAATGTCGCGATCCGCCGCGGGCAGATCGTTGCGAGTTATGTACGGGACGCGAGCCGCCATGATTCATTCCTCCAAATCGCAAGGTCGCGGCGAAAACCGCCGCGCGTCGCCGCCAAGCTAGCGCGCGCCGTGACAAAATGAAAAGAGCAAGCAACCGGCTACTGTTGACTCTTCAGGCCGCATGGTAATACCGTATTACCATGCGCAAGGTAAGTTCTACCGCGAATGCAAAATCCGCCGTGGCCAAAAGTCGTCTTACGAAGAAGTACCAAGCCACCATTCCCGCGCTGGTCCGCAAACAACTCGGCCTCAAGCCCGGTGACGCAATAATGTTCGAGGAATCCAAACCGACCGGAACCATAATCTTGCGCAGGGCTGAACCGCTCGATCTCGAATATCTCGAAGCGCTCGAACACACTCTCAGCGAATGGGATTCTGAGAACGACGACCACTCCTACCGTGATTTGTAGAGCTTACGACGTGATCGTCGTGCCGTTTCCCTTCAGCGACAAACGCATGCGTAAACGCCGACCCGCCGCCGTCCTGTCGTCGGCGGAGTTCAATGCCGCCAGTGGTCATACTCTGCTGGCTATGATTACCAGCGCCGCCAATCCGCCGTGGCCGCTGGATATACAAATCGAGGATGAAAAGGCCGGCCTACAGGCGCCATCGAAGGTGCGAATGAAGCTGTTTACGCTCGACAACCGCCTGATATTGCGCAAGGCCGGGTCGCTGGCTCACCAGGATCGCGACGCGATCGACGAGTCGCTAAAACGGTTGCTCGGCAAGCGCTAAGAGTACGTGGCTGCTCGCACCCGCTACGCGAACAGCATCTCCGACATCGAGCCGCCCGGCGGGATCATCGGCATCACCGCCTCTTCCTTCGGGATCACCACGTCGATCAGCACCGGCCCCGGCGTCGCGAAGGCTTCCTTCATGATACGCGACAGATCTTTCGCCTTCTCGATACGAAATCCCTTCGCCCCGTAGGCGTCGGCGAGCTTCACGAAATTCGGCACCGACATCGCCGAGTACGAATAGCGCTCCTGGTAAAAGCGCTCCTGCCACTGCCGCACCATCCCGAGAAAGTAATTGTTCAGGATGACGACCTTGACATCGACGTTGTACTGCACCGCCGTGCCCAGTTCCTGGATATTCATCTGGATCGAGCCGTCGCCCGAGACCACCACCACCGTGCGATCCGGCGCCGCGAACTTCGCGCCGATTCCCGCCGGCAGTCCGTAGCCCATCGTGCCCAGTCCGCCCGAGGTCAGCAGCGAACGCGGCCGTTCGAACGGAAACATCTGCGCGATCCACATCTGATGCTGCCCGACGTCGGTCGCGATAATGCAGTCGCCCTTGGTTATCTTGTGCATCTCCTCGATCACGTGCAGCGGCGATACCGTCTCACGCCCGGCGTCGTTGCCGTTCTCATAGAGCGGGCGCTCGCGCTTCCACTCGAGAATCTGCTTGTGCCATTTCGCCCAGCCCGCCTTGCGCTTGCCGATACTCTCTCGCGCGCGCACGACTTCCAGCATCTCCGTCAGCACGCTCTTGATATCGCCGACGATCGGAATATCGACCTTGACGTTCTTCGAGATCGACGACGGGTCGATATCGATATGGATGATAGTCTTGGCTTTCGGCGCGAAGTCCGCGATCCGCCCGGTCACGCGGTCATCGAAGCGCGCCCCGACTGCGATCAGGCAATCGGTATTGCAGACCGCCGTGTTGGTCCCGTACGAGCCGTGCATCCCCAGCATCCCCAGGCACAGCGGATCCGACGCCGGGAACGACCCCAGCCCCATCAACGTCTCGGTAATCGGAATTCCGAGGCCGCGCACGAGTTGCGTCAGTTCGGGCGCCGCACCCGACCACTGCACTCCGCCACCGACGTAAAACAGCGGCTGCTCGCTATGTTCGATCGCCTCGATCGCGCGTTCGATCTGCCGCGGATTTCCCTTGATCGTCGGCTTGAAGCCCCGGATGTCCACCTTGTCCGGATAATGGAACGTGTGCTCCGCCTGCTGGATGTCCTTCGGGATATCGATAATCACCGGGCCCGGCCGGCCGGTGCCCGCGATATAAAAGGCCTCCTTCACGATTCGCGCGAGGTCCTTCACGTCTTTGACCAGATAGTTGTGCTTGCTGCACGGCCGCGTGATTCCCACGAAATCGACTTCCTGAAACGCGTCGTTGCCGATCAGCGCCGTGCCGACCTGCCCCGAAATCACCACCATCGGCGTCGAATCCATGTACGCATCGGCGATTCCGGTGACCGCGTTGGTCGCCCCCGGGCCCGACGTCACGATCACCACCCCCGGCCGTCCGCTGACGCGCGCGTAGCCCTCGGCCATGTGCGTGGCGCCCTGTTCATGGCGCACCAGGACGTGCCTGATCTTGGAGTCGAGCAACGCGTCGTAGGTCGGCAGAATTGCGCCGCCCGGGTAGCCGAAGATTGTATCGACTCCCTCCGCGATCAGGCTCTCGATAACGATTTGCGCTCCGGTCAGTTTCTTCATTGAGTGTTTTGATGCGGCCACGGGCACGTCCTTGTGCCTTAAAAGTTACACTACCCGGAGGGGCAGGCACAACGCGCCTTCACAAAACGCCCGTCCGACGCGGGAATTTTATCGTCGGGCAATCAAACCGCAACGCCCACCGCCCCTTCGTGAACGCGGATTGCGCCACCTCAAAGCGGCGAATATCCCCGGCGCCACCCGATGCACGGCATGAGCATTCGTGCTCGCGGATCCTTGCTCCTCAACCCTCCAGATAGGTGCGCAAAGCCAGGACCCGAATATCGCGGTAACTGCCCAACTCGAGCAGCGCTCGATCCCCGATGACGATCGCTTCGGCGACGCCGGTCACGGCACATTCAAGGATTCGATTATCGGCGTCGTCCGCAAGCACCTTCAATCTGCGGCGAGTTTCGACTATTTCGCCCAGATCGCTGAGAAATACCGCGACCCGCGCCAGGTCCTCGTGATCGCGCCGAAACTTTCGCGCCAGCACGCCGAGGAGTTCATTTATGATTGGGCGCGATATGATGAGGTGATCGCTGCCATCGACGATTCTGCGCATCGCGCGGTCGGCCCTCCCGCCCGGCAGCGTCAGCGCGGAAACGAAGATGTTGGTATCGAAGACCACCCTCACCGCTTGAGATGGCGCTCAAGGTCGCTCTCGGTGAGAATTCCCCGCTCGCGCGCGATTCGGCTCCAATAGCCTTGGAGTTCGCCGAACTCACGCTTCAGTCGCACGGTCCGCGCGGTGAGTAACGCTTCCTGAACTACGGCGCTGAGCGATTTACCTTCGATTCGCGCCGTTTCCTCCGCTTCGCGCGCGAGGTCGGCAGGCAGCGAAATCGTCTTTTTCACCGCGTGAATTGTCATCGGTGCACCTTAGTATCAAAAATTACCACTTTCGCTGCCGGGAACCCATCATCCCTGAGTCCCGCACGATCGATCCCCCCGCTCAAAACCGCAGCACGAACTTGATATCGCCCAGCCGCACCTCGCTGCCGCTCTGCACCCGCACCGTGCCCCGCACCGGCTGATCGTTGACGTAGCTCCCGTTGGTCGAATTGAGGTCCATCAATTCGTAGCCCCCGTCGCGGCGCATCAATCGCGCATGTGCGCGCGAGATACTCGCGTGCGGTATCACCACGTCGTTGTCCTCGCCCCGCCCGAGCGATACCTCGTCCTTGAGCAGCGCGTACTCCGCCGGTATCGGATCGATCGGATTGACCGTCGTCAGCCGGGCCTCGGTGATCGCGCCCAACCGCGCCGGCGGCGGCGGACGCACGTTGCCCGCGGAGGCCGCCGGCCGTGCGGGCGGCGCCGGCGATGACGTTCGCGCCGCTTGCCGCGTCACGAAATCGCGCGCTCCCGCCACGATACTGCCCGCGCTCACCGGCGCCGCATGGCTCTGCGCCTCGACGATCGTCTTCAACTCCTCGGCCGATACTCCAAAGCGCATCCGCGAAAGCCCGAACAGCCCCGCGATCGCGATCAACGGCACCACCGCGTTCCACCACGAGAAGGAGACTTGCGCCAGTCCGGTCCCTTCCCCGCCGCTATTCTCACCTTCGCCGGTTTCCGGGATGTTGATCGCCGCCCCGCCAACCCCGCGCACCTGGTATGAGGTTTCTGCCGATCCGCTCTGGCCATTGTAATCGATCTTGAGCTCGACCTTGCGGTCGGTGCCATCCTCGATCGGCCGCGGCGTGCGATAGGTCAGCGAATACTCGGTCGCTATCGAATGGCCAATTTCCCGCACCAGCTCCGAGAAACGACCCTGCTCGGTCACGATGTTGTACAGCTTGCCGTGCGTCGCCTGCACGATTTCCGCATACTCGGGCGCGATAAACGGCGGCGGCGCCACCGCGTACAGCGTCAGTCCGTTCTTCTGCATCTGCGCCGCGACCTTGTCCCCGGTTTCCTCGGTCACGTCAGCGTTAGGGTCAGGATGATGCGCCTGGTAGGCCGCGTCGCCCGTGCGATCCGGGCCGTCGCCCGCCTTATGGGACGGCGCGTCGGTAACCAGGATCACGATCCCCTGCGCCTCCGGCCGAAACGGAAACGACCCCGCATACGCCAGCGCGTCGAGCTGATCCTCCGGGATATCGCCGCCGCCGCCCGCGTGCAGCCCGCCCACCCAGCCGATGAACTTCTGCACGTCCGAGGTCATCGTGTTGCGATACTCGCAGTTGCAGTCCGGATACTCCGAGACCACGTAGTCCTCAAACGTCACCAGCCCCAGCCGGTAGTCGCGATTGTTCGCCGCCAGGTCCTGCGCAAACTGGATTATGTTCTGCTTCACCGCATCGATATACGGCTGCATCGATTCGGTCACGTCCAGCACGAAGACGATATCCACCGGACGCCCCTGGCCAACCCCGCGAAAATCCAGAATCTTCGCCAGCGTGCCGTCCTCGTACACCTTCACGTTGTCGGGCCGCAGATTCCCCACCGGCTGCCCGCCCGCATCGGTCATGCCGAAATCGAGCTCCACCACGCCGTCGGAGTCGAAGTGCTCCAGCCCCGGATTGCCGATCGTGATCTGCGGGGACGCCCACGCCGGCGCCGCCGCGACCACGCCCGTCAGCGCGATCAATCCGAAAAGCGCGCCCAGCGCCGCGCCGCGATTCCACCGTCCCGGTCTCATCCGCATATTCGATTTTCCAAATCGCGCGCGCCCACAGTCAAGTGCCGCCTCCTCGCCATCCGCGCGCCCGTTATCCAGGACGCAATCCGCCTGTGGATGATTCATCGACGCATTAACGCCTGTAAACGCATACCCACCTTGCCTTCACTCATCAGTTACGTTACTCCAACTTTGACCGAATTCTTTCCAATGGCGGAATTTGAGTGAAAGATTTATCTTCTCGATGGGCGGCGGCGATCCTCCTCGCTCCGGTTCTGTTGATTCTCGCGCTGGTGTTCATGGGAGATTCGGATCGCGCGTCGGCCGCGCTCACCCAGGGCAACAAAGGCGTCGTCGCCGTCGCGTTCATCGGTTCCTTCGATAATTCCCCGAATGCTTCAAGCTACCAACGCATCACTCTAAACGTAGTATCCATCCGCCTTAACCCCAAACCGAACTCCAACCTGAGCGACTTCGATCCCGCCTGGGTCACCATCGGCGTGCCCGCCGGCGTCGGCAAGTCTTTCGGCATCGGCGAAGTCAACACCGGCTCCAACTTCGGCGGCAACTTCGGCGGCAGCAACAGCAACGTCGCGATCGGCGAGGGCCGCTCCGAAATTCAGATCGATCTGGGCGCGATCCAGAACATCGCCGAAATCTTCAATGCACAGGCGGTCCCCGCCAAAACTTATAAGACCGTCGAGTTGGTCCTCGATACTCCCACTCCGGGCAACGTCGTCCCGCTATGCGCGGGCGGCTTCCCCGCGGGCGAGGGATGTATCGATTACAAGGCCAAGCTCCCCCTGATTACGCCGACGCCCGCGATCCCAATTTCGATCCGCGCCACGATGGATCTCGACCTTTCCAAGAGCCAGCAAGTCGTCACGCCGCTCGTCATCAAGGTCGATCCCGGCATCGGCGCGCCGCCGATCGCGTCCAACCAGACCGTCCAGATTCTTCCGACGATTTCCGTCATCGGCAATACCGGCACCACGCCGCCATTCCAGAATCAGAGCCTCGGCTCAATCCAGGGCACCATCACCACCAACGCGACCGGCGGCTTCGTGCGCGGCAAGCCCCAATCGATTAGCGCGCTTAACGCAGGCACCAACAATATCGTTGAAACCATCACCCTGCCCAATTCCTGTTCCACCAAAAAAACCTGCGACTTCATCATGTACCTGCCGGCCGTTGCCGCGATTACCAATCCGTCGGATCCCGGTTATCCCGGCGGCACCAACTATGACCTCGTCGCCAGCGCCAAGGGCACCAGCTATGCCGTCCGCGCCAAGATCAATGTCGTCAGCGGAACGAATACCGACATCTCCGCCGCTCCGCTCAAGGTAGTCACCAAGGGCCTCTATAATTTCACTGGCAAAATCTTCGATCTCTGCACCGGGGCCGGCGTGCAGGCCGCCACCCTCAATATCCTCGTCCCCGACCCGGCCATTTCGCCGCTGCCTGATTGCACCGCCAACCCGCCCACCGGATGCGTGGTCGCGGCTACCGCTTCGACCGACGAAGTAGGCGGCTTCCCGCTCCCCGGCAACGGCTTCCAGAGCGCGCCCTTTAATCTCGTGCCGCTCCCCGATACCGGCGCCTCCTACGAGATGGTCGTCACCGCCGCCGGCTTCGACCGCACCGAGGCTAAACTCACGACCAGCGCCAGCCTCATCAAATGCGAGGGGAGCATCAAGAAGGCGACCTGTAACCTCAACCTCAGCCACGGCATCATGACCGGCAACGTCGCGCTCGGCGACGGGGGCACCGGGCCGGTCAGCGTGCTGGTCGCGGCTGAGGATTCCGGTACCGACAACATCGAAAATCTCCAACTCGTTAATATCCCGGGCGGCGTCACTACCGTGCCGTTCACGATGAACGTGCCCGACAAACAGAATATCGCCATCGGTGGCGGCACCGTCTCCGATCTCGATCTGTTTGCGTCCGCCCAGGACCTCTTCAATGGCGCGCCGCAAAAGGCCACCGGCCATACCATCGCGGTTCAAGCCGTAGTTGGCGCGCCCGACGTCCCGAGCGTCGGCCCGCCCCCCGCATGCGCGACGGTCGCCGCACCCGATTTCACCGGCATGTCATGCTTCGGTCACGGCAGCGTCGATGGACAGGTCAACAACCCCGTCAGCACCGATACCGTCGTGCTCTCCAAGGACGGCGTCCAGCTTGAATCGGTGCCGATCGTGCCGCCCGGCTCGCTCGCGGCCGGCAATTTCTCGCTCTGCGCGCCCGCCGACCCCTCGCAGCCCTATACGCTTACTCACTTCGCGCAGGGACTGCTTGGACCGACTCCCGTCGGCACCCCGGTTCCAGTCACCATCGCTTTCCCGGTGATGATTCCCACGCCGGCGCCCTCGCCCGGCTTCGTGCCGACGCCCTGCCCGGGCATCTGCGAGGTCAGTCCGCCGACCCCGAATAGCGGATGCCTGACCTGCACCGCTTCTTCATCCGTCAACGGCTTCTAGGGCTAAATGGAAGCAGCCATTATGTTCTTCAAGGCCCAATCCGTCCCCCGCCGCGCCCTCGCCGCCATCCTCTGCGCGCTGACGATGACCTCGTGCGGCAGCTTCGGCGCGACCAACACCACGACTCCGGGCAACACCCCCAACACCAACGCCCAGACCAGCTTCCGCATCGTTGGACAAATCGGCACCCCCTTCAGCGCCACCATCTCCGACGCCCGCTCGACCTGGACCATTCAGGGCGTCGTCCCGCTCAGCATCGTCATCATCAATAATCAGCCGCCGATCCGCATCAGCGTCAACAAGCTGGTCAGCGACCATTCCCTCATCAGCCTCGAAGTCATCAACGCCTTCAGCGTCCAGCAGCTCGCCTCCAGCACCGACAACTTCGGCGTCGCCGTCGGCAATTTCGGCAAGGTCGCGACCTTCGCGCCCCCCGCCTTCCCCGACGTCCGCTTCTTCGTCAAGGGTCCCACCGAAGAGCTCTTCGACGCCCTCGTCGAAGACACCAAGCAAGGCGAGATCGTCGAAGCGCGCGCCCCCGCCATCCTGCTCTTCGATTCGCCCTCGGGCGGCAACGGCGCCCGCGTTGACGCCACCTTCACCGCCGTGCAGTTCCTCGGCACCTTTGCCATCGACCTCATCTACAACGGCGCCCTGGTGGCCAGCGTCACCGGCACTACCACCGCGATCATCAAGTATCCGTGACCGCCGTCATCCCGCGCCCACCGACGCATCGGGGCCGGCCGCCGCGCTGGACTTTCGCCCGCATCCGAACCATAAAGTAGCCACCATGCGGAAACCTTCCTGCGGTTCCGATTTGACACTTTGAACGGAAAACCATAATTAGCCTCTGCACAAATCTTGGACTCGAGAAAGCTGGGAATGACTGAAGCATTCACTGGATTCGCCGCGCCGCGGATCTCCCTAAAATGAAATCCGTACTGCGCAAAATCATCATGGTCGTGATCGTCATCGCGCTCCTCGTCGCGATCGTGCCGGCCTTCCATTACTACAAATACTTCACCAGCCACGTCTCCACCGACGACGCTTACGTGGACGGCAGCATCGCCCTCATCTCAACCCGCATCCCGGGCACCGTCAGCCGCCTCTTCGTGATGGATAACTGGCGCGTCAAGGCGGGCGACCCGCTGCTCCAACTCGACCCGCGCGACTTCCAGGTCCGCGCCGATCAGGCCCAGGCCCAGCTCGGTCGCGCGCGCCAGTCGGTCGATCAGAATTTCGCCCAGCTCGAAGCCGCCCAGGCCGGCCTGCGGTTGGCCAACTCGCAGCTCAACCAGGCCAAAATCGACTTCCGGCGCGCCCGCGAATTGCGCCAGGAAGGCGTCGTCTCGCGCGAATACTACGACCAGGCCACCACCGCGATGGCGGTGGCCGTCGCTGATTCCGCCCTCGCCGACCATCAGGTCCAGCAGGCCCGCGCGGCGCTCGGCGGCGCTACCGAGGCCGCCGTCGATCACGCGCGCTACGACCGGCCGATCGTCGACCAGGCCGAGGCCGCCCTCGAGGGCGCCAAGCTCGATCTCAGCTACACCACCCTGCGCGCCCCGCTGAGCGGTATCATCACCCGCAAAAGCGTCCACATTGGCAATCGCGTGCAGCCCGGCGAGCCCCTGATGGCGCTGGTGCCCACCGATCGCCTCTACATCACCGCCAATTACAAGGAGACCCAGCTCACCGACGTCCGCGTCGGACAGCCCGCCGACGTCGAGGCCGATATCTACCCCGGCTACATCTACAAGGCCCACGTCGATTCGATTAGCGTCGGCACCGGCGCCGCCTTCGCCCTGCTGCCGCCCGAAAACGCCACCGGCAACTGGGTCAAAGTCGTCCAGCGCGTCCCCGTCAAGATCGTGCTCAATCAGCCGCCACCCGCCGACAAACCGCTCCGCATGGGCCTCTCGGTTGAGGTCACCATCGATATCAGCGATACCCGCGGCGAACTGCTCACTTCGACCCTGCAGAGTCTCTACGAGCAGCAGCACGACAAGGTGAACCTCGAGGGCGCGCCCAACGGCTCGCAAGGCCAGAGCCAGCCCGCCGCCCCCGGCGACGTGGTTAATCCCGAGGCGCCGCAAGCCTCCGGCCAGCCACCGGCCCCCTCGAGCCAATCCGCGATGCGGCCGTAGCGGGGTCATCGACGAGCCGTTCTTTGCGCTGCTGCACCCGCTCCCCTCTCATGCCTCTACTTGTCCAGGTAGAGGTCGGCGCGAGTGCACGCAGTGAGCGTCGCGACGGGAGATGTCGCGCGAGCGTCGCAACGGTATTTTCCGAGGCCCCTCGCAGGTATTTCCGCGGCCCTCTACTTCTCCAAGGAGAGGGAAAGCGCGATTGTGTGGCTGATATCTCTCAAAACATCCCGCGCCCATCCCTGTCCACGAGACTGGCCACCTACCCGTGGTTTCTGCTCCAGCAACGTCTCATCCGCGCCCACACCAGCTCTCATCTACGCGATCCGCAAGACCTGTCGTCTTATTGCTCCCCCTCCCTTTTTGGAGGGCGCAGCCCGCATCTTTACCAAAGGGAAGCCTGAAACCTCGTGAGGTTTCAGAAAACTATAAGTTTTGAGCTCCTCAACCACTCTCCCCGCTCTCGCACCCCGCCTCGCCGATTACCTCGGCACCGAGGTCGCGCGCATACGCGTGCTCGACAGCGGATGGGAAACCACCATCTATGAATTCACCGTCGGCGCCCGCTCGCCGCGACTCCCGGAACTCCCCGTCAACGCGCCAATGGTCCTGCGCCTGTTCGACGGCGTGCGCGCCATCGATAAGGCCGCCCGCGAAGCCCGCATGTTTTTCTACCTCGACGCCGCCGGCTATCCGGTGCCGCATCCGTATCTTTGCGAGCACTCCCGCGACGCCCTCGGCGCCCCGTTCCTCCTGATGGATCGCGTGGCCGGCGGCCCGCTCTTTTCCGCCTCCAGCTTCCCCCTCGCCTTCAAGACCTTCTCGCTCGGCTTCATCGCCTTCGTCCGCGCGCAGGTCCGGCTCCATCGCCTCGACGCCAGCGACACCGCCGCGGCCGGCCTCCCGCGCGCTTTCGCCAACGCCTCGATGCCGCCCGCGACATCCCTGCTCGATCGCCTGCTCGCCATCATCGCCGATCGCGTCGCCGCCGGCCCGCTACCGGGACTTAACGACGCGCTCACCAGTCTGCGTGAACGCGCCGCCCGCTTTCGCGACGCGCCCGACACGCCGCCCGCGGACCGCACCGCGCCCGCGAATCCGCGCGCCCGCCCCGCCCGCTCCCGCGCGATACCGGACTCGATCGTCCACATGGATTACCATCCGCAAAACGTCATCGTCCGCGGGATGCGCGTGACCGGCGTCATCGATTGGGTCAGCGCCGATCGCGGCGACCGCCATCTCGACGCCGCCACCACCTCGGCCATCCTCGCGACCTCCGCGATGGATCATCCGCGCTGGATGCGTGATAACGCCGCCGGCAACAGCCTGCGCACCCTCTTCGCCGCGCTCTACTTCCCCACCTACCACGCGCTCGCCCCGATGGATCTTGAACGCTTTCGCTACTGCCAGGCGGTCGCCGGGCTTTACCGGCTCTCGACTTTCGGCATGATGCTCACGCGCGGGCCCGAGTCCGTCGGCTATCGCCCCGCCGCCATCGCCAACGTCACACCCGACGTGGTCCGCCTGCTGTCGCGCTACACCTCCCGCAAATCCTCCACCCCCACCTCCCTCCCCGCCCTTATGTCACCCTGAACCCCCTCCGTCATCCTGACTCCTCCTCCGTCATCCTGAGCGGCTGCCGCGAAGGATCTCGCGCGGCCCCCCGCGCGTTAAATGAAAGCCCTCGCGCGGCCCCCGCGCGCCAATCTGTGGTCGCGGAATCCAAAACTGTAAGTTTTTCAGGAGACTGAAACCTCAATGAGGTTTCAGACTTCCCGTCTGTAAAGATACGGGCTCCGCCCTGTGAAAAGTGGTCATCGAATCAACTTTCTAGAACCCTGCGGCTACGCGCCGCGTTCCTCGACCACACTCTCTTTTTCCACGACGCTTCCCCCCTCGACTGCTCATCCGTACCACTCGCGCAACCATGAAATCCTTCATCCATTTTGAGTGAACTCTTTCACCCATTTTGGGGAAATCCTTCACGGCAAACAGACGGCGGCAATGTTTCACGTGAAACATCTTCGCCTCTCCTTCGCTTTTGAAATACCCTGATTTCGCCCGCAAACGCCCCTCTTTATGCTCCAGCGTTTCGCCACCCTCCGCGCCGAACGGCCCCTTCCTCCGGCAACGCGAGCGTCCACCGCCGAGAACACGCTGGATGAAGCCCTTCGCGGAATCCGCTGACCTGCGCCGGAGGCCGTTGGTCGCACCGGCGCGCGGCAGTTCTCGCAGGGCGAAGCCCGCATCTGTACAGATGGGAAGTCTGAAACCTTTATAAGGTTTCAGCAGACTTTAAGTTTTGAGTTCCTCGACCACTCTCCCGTTCTCTCTCGCGTCCGGCTACGCGCGCAGGAGTTCGCGCAGCACGTAGGGCAGCACGCCGCCGTGGCGGATGTACTCGACGTCCTCGGGCGTATCGATGCGCGCGAGCACCTCGAACTCCTTGACCTGGCCGCCGTGCTCCGCGCGCACTGTGAGTATCTGGCGGGGCTTGAGTCCGGCTTCGAGCCCAACGATTGAATAGATCTCGCGGCCGGTCAGCCCGAGGCTCTCACGGCTTTGCCCTTTGACGAATTCCAGCGCGAGCACGCCCATCCCGACCAGGTTGCTCCGATGAATCCGCTCGAAGCTCTCGGCGATCACCGCGCGCACGCCGAGCAGTTGGGTGCCCTTGGCGGCCCAGTCGCGCGAGGAGCCTGAGCCGTATTCCTTGCCCGCGATCACGATCAGCGGCACACCGTCTTTGCGGTATTGCTCGGAGGCCTCGAAGATCGAGCTGGTGGCGCCGTCCGGCAGATGAGCGGTGACGCCGCCCTCGACGCCGGGCACGAGGAGGTTCTTGAGCCGGATGTTGGCGAAGGTCCCACGCACCATCACTTCGTGGTTTCCGCGCCGCGCGCCATAGGAATTGAAGTCCTTGGGCGACACGCCGTTGGCGACCAGGTAGCGGCCCGCGGGACCATCGGCGGCGATCGAGCCGGCCGGCGAGATATGATCGGTGGTTACGCTGTCGCCGAGCATCGCGAGCACCCGCGCGCCGTTGATATCGGTGACCGGCGCGGGCGTCGGGCCGACGCCGTCGAAGAACGGCGGCGCCTTGACGTAGGACGACTGCTCCTCCCAGCGAAAGAGCTCGCCGTCGGGGATCTTGAGTCCGCGCCAACGATCGTCGCCCTCGAAGACGCTGGCGTACTCGGCCTTGAACATCGTTGCATCGACCGCCCCGGCCATCGCGGCGGTAATCTCCTGCGCACTCGGCCAGATGTCGCGCAGGAAGACGGCCTTGCCCTCGGCGTCGCGCGCGAGCGGTTCGACGTTGGGGTCGAAGTCCATCGTGCCGGCGATCGCGTAGGCCACCACCAGCGGCGGGGAAGCGAGGTAGTTGAAGCGCACGACCGGGTTGATGCGGCCCTCGAAATTGCGGTTGCCGCTCAGGATGGCGCTGGCGACAAGGTTGCCGGTCTTCACCGCACCCGCGATCGGCTCGGCGACCGGGCCGCTGTTACCGATACAGGTGGTGCATCCGTAGCCCACGAGGTTGAAGTGGAGCTGATCGAGATAAGTCGTCAGGCCGGCGCGCTTGAGATACGCCGTCACCACTTTCGAGCCGGGGGCGAGGCTGGTCTTGACCCACGGCTTGACGGAGAGGCCGCGCTCGACCGCCTTTTTGGCGAGCAGGCCGGCGGCGATCAGGACGGAGGGATTGGAGGTGTTGGTGCAACTCGTGATCGCGGCGATCACCAGCGAGCCGTGCCCGAGCGTAAACTTCGCGCCGTCCATCTCGACCGCGACCGTATGGCCGAGGGGGCCGAGGTCGGCCGCTGGGATCCGCTCATGCGGCGCCACCTTCGGATTGCCGCCTTCCGCGGTCCAGCTCTCGACTAATTTCCCGGCAACGCTATGGTGACTGCCGACTTCCTTGGCGAGCTCGCGCCGGAACTCGCGCTTGGAGTCGGCGAGCGTGACGCGATCCTGCGGGCGCCGCGGACCGGCGAGGCTCGGCACGACGTCCTTCAGATCGAGTTCGAGCGTATCGGTGAAGATCGGGTCGGGCGCGCCGGGCAGGCGAAACAGCCCCTGCGCCTTGCAGTAGGCTTCGACCAGCTTGACCTGTTGCTCGGTGCGTCCGGTGAGGCGCAGATAGGCGAGGGTCTGATCGTCAACCGGGAAGAAACCAATCGTCGCGCCGTACTCGGGTGACATATTTCCGATGGTCGCGCGATCGGCCACGCTCAGGCTCGCGATGCCGTCGCCGAAAAATTCCACGAACTTGTTGACCACGCCCTTCTTGCGCAGCATCTGGGTGACGGTGAGGACGAGGTCGGTGGCGGTCGCGCCGGGATGGAGGCTGCCCTTGAAGCGAAAGCCGATCACCTGCGGAATCAACATCGGGCTGGAGCGCCCGAGCATCGCGACCTCCGCCTCGATACCGCCGACGCCCCATCCGACCACGCCCAGGCCGTTGATCATGGTGGTATGCGAATCGGTGCCGAAGACGCTGTCGGGATAGGCTTCGCCGTCGCGCGAAGTGAAAACCACCGGCGCGAGGTATTCGAGATTGACCTGATGCACGATGCCGGTGTCGGGCGGCACGACGCGGAAATTATCGAAGGCGCGCTGGCCCCAGCGCAGGAACTGGTAGCGCTCCTGGTTGCGCTCGAACTCAAGGCCGGCGTTGTGCGCGAACGACGACGCCTGTCCGTAGGAATCGACCTGGACGGAATGGTCGATGACGAGGTCGGCGGGCTGGAGCGGATTGATGCGGGCGGGGTCGCCGCCGAGCTTGCGAATCGCATCACGCATCACGGCCAGATCGGCGACCACCGGCACGCCGGTGAAATCCTGGAGGAGTACGCGGGCCGGCATGAAGGAAAATTCCTGCTCGCCGTCCTTGGCGCCGTTCCAGCGCGCGAGCGCCTCGACGTGTGCGGCAGTGACGTTCTCCCCGTCCTCGCGGCGGAGCACGTTTTCGAGCAGCACCTTGATCGAAAAGGGCAAACGGTCGAGGGTGAAGCCGCGTTTGGCGAGGGCCTCGAGTGCGTAAATCGTGTAGGTGGTGCCGGCGGCGTCGAGCGCGGTGCGCGCTCCAAAACTGTTCTTGGTCATGTCTTTAAATCGCTTTCCCGGAAGAAATATCCTTGCGTTTCAGATCTCGAATCATGCGCTAGCGCGACGACGGGTCGCGGCCAGCCGCACCCGCACAGCGTTGACGGGCGCCTTTCCCATTCAGTTGTTTCCAACATACCGCGCGCCGGAGCGGCGGCAAACCGCGCGCCGGCGCAATTGTGCGGAAGCCGTGCGGCCGGCCGCCGCGCGGAGCACTTATGGCTAGGGCAATTCGCGCAGCAGCTTGCCGTCGCTCTCGTAAAAATCGATCGCCGAATTGCCCTGGTTGTCCACTCCAAGCAGCAGCCGCGGCCTGGCGGTATCGTCATATAATCGCAGCGCCGGAACGCCGTCGTCGCTGACGCTCAGAAAGACCCGCTGGGTGCCTTTTTGATCGGCGATATCGAGGCCCGCCGTACCGTCCTTGGCGAAGCCGATGCCGAGGCGGTTCTTGCCCGCGAGATCATACATCTGGAACACCGGCATCCCGTCGTCGTTGAGATGAAGCGAGGCGTGTGGCTTACCGCGGGCATCGACCAGCAGAATTTGCTGGGCGGCGATGGACTTGGCGGGAGCGTCGGCGGCGCCGGCGGGAACCGCGGCGGCGAGCCGATTTGCGAGGGCGCCTCCGAGAAGCCCACCGATCAGTGCGAGGACAAGGTTGAGCCACGGCTTGCGCGCGAAGGTAATCGCGACGTGGCCCCCGGTCGTGGCCGCGGAGTTGAGCGTGTTGATGCCGTTGCGGTTGGAATTGGTGACTTCGCCCATCATCTTGGTACCCGCTTTTCCTCCGGTGCCCGCGGTATCGCCGCGCGGGTTATTTCGCACGATCAACGCCAATTGAATAATCTTTGGTTCAGGGGGCGGACGGAGGGCGCATCGCATAGACGCGCGTCAGTTTGACCTCGATTTCGACGACCTGGCGTGGCTTGCCGCTGCGTCCCGGCCGGGCCGGCCGGAGGCTGCCCTCGATTTCGCGCGCGCGACCGTAAACGATCGCGGCGGCGCCGTCGGCGCGCCAGGTGCTGAAGGCGACGCGCGGATTGCGCGCGAGATCGACGCGCCTGACGGTGTTGTCGTAGATCACGAGGCGCAGCGTGGTGCCGCTCAGGGCGGCATGGACGGGCGCGATATGGGGACGGCCGCCCTTGCCCACCGTCGCCATCGCAACCAGTCGAACGCTCTGCCAGAACTCGACGAATTGAGACGCCGACATCTGGCGCTCGGGATAGGCGACAGAATCGGCGATGGCGGGGGTGGCGGAAGTGACGCTGCGATCGAGCAGGGCCTGCAGCGCCGCAAATTCATCTTCAACTTTTACTTCAGATTTCACTTTTGGTTGGTTTTGCACTGCGATATTCGAGTTGGACTTTAGCCTTCAGTTCGATGCGGCTCCAGCGGTTGGACGCGTCGAAGCCGGATTCCAGCAGCGCAGCCCGTCATTGGGAGTGGCGCTCGACCGGGGAATCGGCGCTGAGAGGGCGATGCTTCGGACGGCTCTTGAAGACCTTCAACAGGTAGCGATAGGACGGCAGCAGGATTAGCGCGCCGGCGGCGAGCGCGCCGGCCAGGATTTTCAGAGTAATCGGCGGCGCGGCAGCGTTATAGATATCGAGGTCAGGCTCGATCAGGAAAGGAAACTGGGCGAAGGCCCAACCCCAAAGAACCAGCGCGACGTGGCCGGCCGCGCAGACGCGCGCGACCGCGAAGCGTCGCGCCCAAAGTGCGTACAGGGCGGCGAGCGCGAGAATGCCGTTGAGCCAGATCAACGGCCAGGTCCATACGCGCTGAGTGAGTCCGGCCCAGATGCCCGGCGCTTCGCGATGGGCAAGCAGAAGGACGAGGCCGGCGATCGCGCCGACGGCGATTCCGGCGGCGATGGCGCGCAGGCGAAAGTCGTCGCGCAGGGCGGCGTCGTCGGTTTCAAGCGTCAAGTAAACCGCGGCCAGGTAGGCGAAGAGAGCGAGCGCGAAGAGGCCGACGGCGAAGCAAACCGGCGTCATCCAGGGCAGCAGAAAATCGGTGATGTGACGGGGGTCTTTGGGGATCGAGCCGGAGGCGATAGCGCCGATGATCACGCCGAGCAGCACGGGCGTAACCAGGCTCGCGATCGAAAAGAGCCGGCCCCATTCACGTTGCGCGCGATCGCGTCCGCCGCCGTAGCTGCGGAAGCTGAAGGCAGAACCGCGCAGGACGATCCCGACGAGCATCAGGGTGATGGGGACATGCATCGCGATCATGATCGCGGCGAAGGCGGGCGGGAACGCGTCGAAGAGGATGACGACGACGAGAATCAGCCAGACGTGGTCGGCCTCCCAGACCGGTCCGAGGGCGCGCTCGATGAGATCGCGCTGGGCGGCGGCGCGGGGACCGGCGGCGAGCAGATCCCATACGCCGCCGCCATAATCGGCGCCGCCGGTCAGCACATAAATAGTCAGTGCGACGAGCAGCGCCCCGCAGACGAAGAACAGCGCAAACGGGATAGTCATTATAGTGCGGCCGCCTGCACGGGGACCTCCGCGCGCGTCGGACTGAGTATCACCTGGCGCCAGAGCAGGTACACAACCGTGACGCCGAGAAAGAGGTAGAGGGCGGAAAAGAGGACGAAGGTCACGGTCAACCCCGGCATCGGGGTGAGCGCGTCGGCGGTCCGCATCACGCCGTAGATGATCCACGGTTGGCGTCCGACCTCGGTGACCACCCAGCCGGCCTCGACCGCGATGAGACCGAGCGGCGCGGCGGCGACCATCGTGCGCAACAACCAGATCGAGTCGAAGATGGTGCGCCGGCGCACGATGAGCAGTGCGCCCCACATTGCGAGACCGGCCATCGCGAAACCGGCGCCGACCATAATCTGAAAGGCGAGATGGACGGCGATCATGGGAGCGGGCCAGTTCCTTTCGGGGAACGAATCGAGCCCGCGGATCACGGCGTCGGGGTTATGGCCGGTCATGATGCTGAGCATCGAGGGCAACTCGATCGCGTAGTCAAGCTTGCGATCCTTGACATCTGGAATACCGCCGATCGCGAGCGGGGCGTGGGGACCGCCCTTGAAGAGACCCTCGAAGGCGGCCATCTTGAGCGGTTGCAGACGCGCGACCGCGCGGGCGGAGGCGTCGCCGCTGAGGG
This sequence comes from Deltaproteobacteria bacterium, assembly GCA_021780755.1. Taxonomy (GTDB): domain Bacteria; phylum Desulfobacterota; class Binatia; order Binatales; family Binataceae; genus JADMIL01. The sequence goes on from JAJXYF010000029.1 coordinate 70,398, forward strand.
GCTGAAGCACGGCGGCGATCGCACCGATCGCAAAAGCGATCGCGATCGCGCGCTGATGAAAGAGGTTGCCGCGATCGCGCAACCACATCGCGGCGTGAATCCCGGCCACGACGAAGCCGGTTGCCGCGTAAGCCGCAATAGTCATATGGACGGTTTCGTGGAGGGCCGCCGGATTAGTCAATGAGGCAATCGGGTCGATATCGACGGGTAGTCCATTAACCAGTCGAAAGCCGACGGGGGTATTCATCCAGGAGTTCGCGATGACGACAAAGACACCAGAGATCATGCCGGAGAAGGCAACTATGAAACCGGCGACGAGGTGCGCGCGCGGCGCCACGCGATCCCATCCATAGAGGTAGATACCGAGGAAAATTGCTTCGGTGAAAAAAGCGAAGCCTTCGAGCGAAAACGGCATGCCGATGATGGCGCCGGACCATTTCATGAAATGGGGCCACAAGAGCCCGAGTTCGAAGGAGAGCACGGTGCCCGAGACGGCGCCGACGGCGAACATGATGGCGGTGCCGGTCGCCCAGCGGCGCGCGAGGAGCAGATAAACCTGGTCACCGGTGCGGCGATGGAGCCACTCGGCCACGACCATCAATAACGGCATCGCGATACCGATGCACGAAAAGATGATGTGGAAGGCGAGCGACATTGCCATCTGGGAGCGCGCCGCGAGGATATTCGGCATCAATGGATCACACGATCCTTTACCATCAAGAGTTTCGGCGGTCCGCTATTTCGAATTGCGTTTGGGCGACGGCGACAATTCGGGAATAGTCAGTCCTTGATCAGAACGGCTGACATTGAAAAGCAAATTTTTGCGCGAAGCCAAAACGGAAGGCGGCGCGATTGACCCTCGAACCAGTAGCATAGACGAGCCAGCCGGCTGGAGCGAAGGAGCGAAAAGCCGCAATGGCCGGTGATGAACGGAGAAGCCAGGAGGTCGATTTCGAGCGGGTGCAGACCGGCGCCGTGCGCAATCGCGACCAGCTCGCTGGCGGTGATTTGAAACAAGTGACCATCGGAGTCGGGCTTGAACTGTTCGGATTCAAGCGCGGCAAAATCGGCAATCATCGAATGAGTCGGGAGCCGGTTGCGAAAATAGGAACCATTGGGAGTAGTGAGAAAGATGCGTCCGTCCGGAGTGAGAAATCGGGCCAGCTGGTGCAGGAAGGCGCCGGTATGCGCGACGTGTTCGATGACTTCGGTGGCGATAACGAGATCGAAGCGGCCGGTCGCGTCGGGATCGAGATCGAACAAGTTACCGGGCAGCACGGCGAGGCGGTCGCCGGACTGGAAATTGGCGATCGCGGACTGGAGCATTTCGGCGCGCAGATCGTTGACGACGACCTCGATTCCTCGGGCCGCGAGGCATGCGCTCAAGGCGCCGTCGCCGGCCGCCACTTCAAATACGCGGCGTGGCTTGAGCGCGATTACGCGTTCGAGCGTAGTGAGTACCCGCAAGCGACCGAACGCACCGTAGGATGGGGGCCAGGCGGAACCGAAGTTCCAGCCATCGGGGTCGTGCCGCGCGGCGGCGGGGGTCATCGGGCGCACCGCGGACAACCCAACGTCGCAGGTGGTCCTGAAGAGTGAATATGCCGGCAATGCTTCGGCCATAGTCATTCAATTAGTCACTGAAAGGATCACGGGTCGGCACTGATGCATTGCTCAGGGAATCAGGACACTCGAGCCGGTGGTGTTGCGTTCACCGAGCGCGCGATGGGCCGCGGCGGCGTCGCGCAGTGCGAAGCGCTGCCGCACCTCGCATTTGACGGCACCGCTGGCGAGCACGGCGAACAAGGCGGCCGCGCGCGCGACCAAATCCTCGCGCCTGGCGGTGTAGGTCTGGAGCGTCGGACGGGTGAGGTAGAGCGAACCTTTGGCGCTCAGGATATTGATGCTGAAGGGGGGGACCATGCCGGAAGCCTGACCGAAACTGACCATCAGGCCGCGCGGGCGCAGACAATCGAGCGACTTCATGAAGGTGGCCTGCCCGACCGAGTCGTACACCACCGGCACCATCGCGCCGCCGGTCAGTTCCTTGACCCGCGCGGGGAAATCCTCGCGGGTGTAGACAATCGTATGATCGCATCCGTGGGCCGCGGCGAAGCGCGCCTTCTCGTCACTGCCGACGGTACCGATCACGGTCGCGCCGAGATGTTTGGCCCATTGGCACATGATGAGGCCGACGCCGCCCGCGGCGGCCTGAACCAGGATGGTATCGCCCGGCTTGATCGCGTATGTCGAAAAGATGAGGGCATGCGCGGTCATCCCCTTGAGCATCGCGGCGGCGGCGGTGACCTCGTCAATCGAATCGGGGAGTTTGACCAGGAAGCGTACGGGCATGACGCGCGCGTCGCAGTACGATCCCATCGGACCACCGGCATAGGCAACGCGATCGCCGGGTTGGACCTCGGTCACGTCGGGGCCGATCGCCTCGACGACGCCGGCGGCCTCACTGCCCGGCGTGAACGGCATCGAAGGGGCGGGATAGACGCCGGTGCGGAAGTAGATTTCGACGAAGTTGAGGCCGACGGCGCGGTGACGCACCAGGGCTTGACCGGGCCCCGGAGACGGCACGTCCACTTCGGTATATTCGAGCACCTCGGGCGCACCGGTTTGCTTAACGACGATCGCTTTCGATTTCATCGCGACTCCTTTTGATTGGCCATCCCGCACGGTAGGTCAACTTTAGACACACACCTTGGCGGGCGACAAACTTCGCGGAGGCCATCCACGACAAGAACTTAGCGCAGGCCGACCCAGTCGGATTTGGCGGTAATGAGCCAGCGCGCCCGAATCGCGTCGAATTGGGCACGCGGCAAACCGCCGTCGGCCGCGAAAGCGGCATTTTCAGTCCAGCGCGACGGTCGCGAGGTACCGATGATCGCGACATCGACGCCGGGTACGGCGAGAGTGAAACGGAGCGCGGTTCTGACGGCGGCCTTCGGATCGGCGCGGATGAAATCGTAGTTGAGGCGCTTCAGCCGGCGCCAGTAGGGCTTTTCATAGTCGCCGACACTCCAGCGGCTGAAGAGCCATGCGGCGTTGGCGATCGGGCGCTTGGCGATAATCCCCATGTCGCGGGCGGCAGCGGCGGGAATCGCGAGGTCGATCGCCTCCTGATCGGCGATATTGACGGAGATCTGAAGCGTGTCGAACACACCGGTTTCGACCGCGTAAAGGGCGTCGGCGCCGTCGCCGCTGTAACCGATCGCACGGGTGAGTCCTTTTTCCCTGGCGCGGACGAGGGCGGCGACGAGGTTGTCATCGCGCAAGGTGGCGGCCGGGCATGAATGGAACTGGAGCAAATCCACGTGATCGGTGCGCAGTCGCTGGAGGCTGCGCGCGAGGCTGAGTTCGATTAGCGCGGGCGTCCAGTCCGCGACCGGCAGGCCGGAGGCGTGACCGCATTTCGTAAAGAGAAAATAGTCGGAGCGGCGATGGCTGACGGCCGCGCCAATCAACTCTTCGCTGGTGTCATAGCAGGCCGCGGTGTCGATGACATTGAGGCCGGCGTCGAGCGCGCTATTGAGCAAGTTCTCGACCGTGCCCGCGGTGACATTTTGATAACCGATTTCCGAAGCACCGAAGCCAAGCAGGTTGACCGCGAATCCGGTTCTGCCAAGCCGCCGCGTTTCCATTTCAGGCGTGCGCGCCGCCGATTGCGGCGGGCAGGCGAAACGAACCGTCGGCGTCGCAGGGCAATTCGATCGCGCCGATCACCGCGTCGAGATTGAGCGGCCCATAGATGTGCGGGAAGAGCGCTCGTGAACGGGCGTCGGCGGAATCGGCGGGCGCCTCAAAGGCAAGGCGGGCGGTGAGCTTGCGCTCGTCGATACGGAGCACGAGGAGGTCGCCCTGCCCTCGGTAAAAGAGATTGGCGGTATCGATTACCTGGGCAATCGTCGAGCAGTGGATGAAGCCTTCGGCGGTGAGCGAGGGCGGGCGATAGTCGGTGCCGCGCCGCGCGAATTCCCACTGTGAACGACTGAGAATGTGAAGAATCATCGCGTCCATTTTGCTCCAGCGTGAAGCGTTAAGAAACCACGGCGCGGATTCCATTTTGCATTGGGACATTGCGGCAATTTGCAAATGCACAGGACTTTACTGGGAAAAGCGCAGCGGAAATGCCGAACGGCGCACGGCACGCTTGATGCTCCGGTAGTCACCCATGATGGATCTGATTTATGTCGGCGCAACCGGCGCGTTCTTCGTCATCGCGCTCACCTATGTGTGGGGATGCATCCGCCTATGAGTACCTGGGAGCTGGTAATGGGCTCGATAATGGCAGTGGGTCTGACCGCCTACCTGGTGTACGCGATGCTGCGTCCCGAGAAGTTCTAGGAGGGCGCGAGCATGGGCAACGCAATAATCCAGGTGGGGATTTTCAGCGCGCTGGTGACGGCGATCAGCGTGCCGCTTGGGCTGTACATGGCGCGAGTGTTCGCGGGCGAGCACACCATGCTCGATCCGGTGCTGCGGCCAATCGAGCGGCTGGTGTATCGGCTTTGCGGGGTTCATCCGGAGGCTGAGGAGACCTGGGTCGAATACGCGGTCTCGATGCTGCTGTTCAGCATGGTCGGGATGTTCGTGCTGTATGCGATGGAGCGCCTGCAGTACTACCTGCCGCTGAATCCGCAGCAATTCGGGGCGGTGGCGCCGGACCTCGCGTTCAATACCGCCGCGAGCTTCACCACCAATACGAACTGGCAGGCGTATGGCGGCGAATCGACGATGAGCTACTTCACGCAGATGGCGGGGCTGGCCTTCCATAATTTCGTTTCGGCGGCGGCCGGAATCGCGGTGGCGATCGCGGTGATTCGCGGCTTCGTGCGGCGCAGCGCCAAGACGATCGGGAATTTCTGGGTCGATCTGACGCGGGCGATCCTGTGGGTGCTGTTGCCGATCAGCGTGGTGGGCGCGCTGGTGCTGGTGTGGCAGGGAGTTCCCCAGAACTTCAGCCCGTATGCGCAGGTGAAGACCGTGGAAGGGGCGGAGCAGGTGATCGCGCAAGGGCCGGTCGCCTCGCAGGAGGTGATCAAGGAGCTGGGCACCAACGGTGGCGGCTTCTTCAACGCCAACTCGGCGCATCCGTATGAGAATCCGACGCCGTTGTCGAATCTGCTGGAGATGCTGGCGATTTTCGCGATCGCGGCGGGACTGACGCACACGTTTGGACAGATGGCGGGCGATCGGCGCCAGGGCTGGGCGCTGTTCGCGACCATGGGGTTGCTGTTTCTGGTCGGGGCGGCGTGCGCGATCAAGGCCGAGCATCGCGGCAATCCGCAGTTCGCGGCGATGGGGATCAAGCAGGCCGCGAGCGCGACGCAAAGCGGCGGCAACATGGAAGGCAAGGAGGTGCGCTTCGGCATCGTCAACTCGGCGCTGTGGGCAACGATTACGACTGACACCTCGTGCGGCGCGGTCAACTCGATGCACGACAGCTATACGCCGCTGGGCGGACTGATTCCGCTGCTCAACATCCAAATCGGCGAAATTATTTTCGGCGGCGTCGGCTCAGGGCTTTACGGCATGCTGGTGATGGCGGTGCTGGCGGTGTTTATCGCGGGGCTGATGGTCGGACGGACGCCGGAATATCTCGGCAAGAAGATCGAAGGGCGCGAGATGAAGCTGGCGATGCTGTACATCCTGATTTTTCCGACGGTGATTCTGTTGCCGGCGGGGGTCGCGGTGGTGGCGAAGGCGGGACTGGCCGGGATCAGCAATCCGGGGCCGCACGGATTTTCGCAGATTCTGCATGCGTACAGCGAGGCGTCCGCGAATAACGGATCGGCCTTTGGCGGGCTCAACGCGAACACGCCCTTCTACAACGTGACGCTCGCGATCGTGATGCTGTTCGGGCGTTTCATGATGAAGGTGCCGGTGCTGGCGCTGGCGGGATCGCTCGCGGCCAAGCGCGCCGTGCCGCCGAGCGCGGGGACCTTTCCGACCGGCGGCGCGGTGTTCGTGCTGCTGCTGGTGGGGGTGATTCTGATCGTCGCGGCGCTGACCTTCTTCCCGGCCGACGCGCTGGGCCCAATCGTCGAGCACCTGGCGATGATGCAGGGCAAATTGTTTTGAGGACAGGAGAAAACTCCGATGGCTGAGCGTAAGGCAAGCGCGCTCTGGGATAACCAGATTGTCAAGGGTGCGCTGGTGGAATCGGTGCGCAAGTTTGACCCGCGGATCCAGGCGCGCAATCCAGTGATGTTCGTGGTCGAGGTGACCGCGCTGGCGGTCACGATGATCCTGGTCAAGAACATCCTCGCGGGCCGCACGTCGCTGGTCGGTTTCGAGTTGCAAATCGCGTTGTGGCTGTGGTTCACGGTCGGCTTCGCGAACTTCGCCGAAGCGATGGCCGAGGGGCGGGGCAAGGCGCAGGCCGACAACCTGCGCAAAACTCGCACACAGACGCAGGCGCGGCAGATCAAGCAGGGCCAGGAGATCATGGTGCCGGCGACCTCGCTCAGGCGCGACGACGTGGTGATGGTCAAGGCGGGCGAAGTGATCCCGGGCGACGGCGAAGTAATCGAAGGAGTGGCGGCGGTCAACGAAGCGGCGATTACGGGCGAATCGGCGCCAGTGATTCGCGAGAGCGGCGGCGATCGGAGTGCGGTCACCGGCGGGACCACTGTGATCTCGGACTGGATCAAGGTGCGCATTACGGCAAACCCGGGTGAGACCTTCCTCGATCGCATGATCGGGCTGGTGGAAGGCGCGCAGCGTCAGAAGACGCCGAACGAAATCGCGCTGAGCATCCTGCTCGCCGGGCTGACAATCATCTTTATGCTGGTCTGCGTGAGCCTCTATCCGTTCGCGCTGTATGGCGGCACCACGCTGACGCTGCCGGTGCTGGTGGCGCTGCTGGTCTGCCTGATACCGACGACGATCGGTGGCCTGCTCTCGGCGATCGGAATCGCGGGAATGGATCGGCTGGTGCAGCACAACGTGCTCGCGATGTCGGGGCGGGCGGTCGAGGCGGCGGGCGACGTGGATACGCTGCTGCTCGACAAGACCGGCACCATCACGCTCGGCAACCGGATGGCGACGGCATTCCTGCCGGTGCTCGACGTGCGCGTGGAGGACCTGGCCGACGCCGCGCAACTGGCCTCGCTGGCGGACGAAACGCCCGAGGGGCGCTCGATCGTGGTGTTGGCGAAGCGCGAGTACAACCTGCGCGGGCGCGAGTTGATGGACACCGACGCACGCTTTATCCCGTTCACGGCGCAGACCCGCATGAGCGGCGTGGATATTGGCGATCGCAAGATTCGTAAGGGGGCGGCCGACCAGGCGGTGAAGTTCGCGCGGGAGCACGGCGGCGCGACGCCGCCGGAGCTGGCGGGGATCGTCGAGCGCATCGCGAAGGGCGGCGGCACTCCGCTGGTGGTGGTGGACGGCGCGCGGGTGCTGGGCGTGATTCATTTGAAGGACATCATCAAGGAAGGCATCAAGGAGCGTTTCGCGCGGCTGCGTGCGATGGGCCTGCGTACGGTGATGATCACCGGCGACAATCCGCTGACGGCGGCGGCGATCGCATACGAGGCGGGGGTGGATGACTTCCGCGCCGAGGCGACGCCGGAGACCAAGCTCGCCTTGATTCGCGAGGAGCAGGCGCAGGGCAAACTGGTGGCGATGATCGGCGACGGCACCAACGACGCGCCGGCCTTGGCGCAGGCCGACGTCGGAATCGCGATGAACGCCGGGACCCAGGCCGCGCGCGAAGCCGGCAACATGGTCGATCTCGATTCCAACCCGACCAAGATCATGGAGGTAGTGGAGATTGGCAAACAATTGCTGATCACGCGGGGGGCGCTCACGACCTTTTCGATCGCCAACGACGTGGCCAAGTATTTCGCGATCATCCCGGCGATGTTCGTGATCGGATATCCGGAATTGCAATCGCTCAACGTGATGCATCTGGCGACACCGCAGAGCGCGATTCTGTCGGCGGTCATCTTCAACGCGCTGATCATTATCGCGCTGATCCCGCTGGCGCTGCGCGGCGTGCGGTATCGGCCGGTTGGAGCCGCCTCGATGCTGACGCGCAACCTGCTGATCTACGGATTGGGCGGGGTCATCGTGCCGTTTATCGGAATCAAGGCGATCGACCTGATCGTCGCGGCGCTGCACCTGGCTTAGGAGGACGAACCGGTGAGACTGTGGACCGCAATCAAAATGACCTTCGTGCTGACGGTATTAACCGGCATAATCTATCCGGTGCTGATGACCGCGATGAGCGAGACGATGTTTCCCTTCCAGGCGAAGGGCAGCCTGATCAGCCGCGACGGCCAGGTGGTCAGATCGGAACTGATTGGGCAGAACTTCAACGCGCTGAATTATTTTCATCCACGGCCGTCGGCGGCCGGCGGCAAGGGCTACGACGCCAGCAACTCGAGCGGATCGAACCTGGGGCCGACCAACAAGTCGCTGATCGACACCGCGCGGCAGCGGCTGAAGGAAGTGCTTGATCAAAATCCCGGGGCCAGCGCGGCGGACGTGCCGATCAGTCAGATCACGGCGTCGGGCAGCGGACTGGATCCTGAAATCAGCCCGGCCGGAGCGATGATGCAGGCGGCGCGGGTGGCGAAGGCGCGCGGCCTGAGCGATCGGGCGGTGATGGATTTGATCCGCGCGCACACGCGCACGCGCTGGGCAGGGGTGCTGGGCGAGCCGGGTGTGAATGTACTCAAACTCAACCTGGCGCTCGACGATCTCAATGGCATCGCGCCACGGGCGAGCGCGAAATCCGAATGAACGAGGCAAGGAGCATAGCGATTGATAAGAACATTGGTGGTGCTGATTGGCGCCGCCGTTTTGGAAGTGGCGGGAGACGCGTTGATGCGGCGGGGTATGGAAACCCGCTCCTGGATGGTCGCGGCCGGCGCGCTGAGCCTGGTGGTTTACGGGGTGATAGTGAACAAGGGCGGCCTGGATTTCGGGCGGCTGATGGGCGCCTACATCGCGGTGTTTTTCGTGGTTTCGCAGATCATCGCTATGATCTTTTATCGGCAATTGCCGGCCGTGCGGACGATCGCGGGCGGCGCGCTGATAATCGTCGGAGGTCTCACGATCATCAGTTAAATCCTTAGTGATGGGCGATCTCGCGGACCTCCCTCGCGGTCGGTGGACGTGGCTGATTCGACGACACAATGGGCGTTGCGTATCAAGATGAACGATGAGGGTCGCAAGGATCCCGAGGCCTTTCTCGATCTCGTACCGCAAGCCCGCAAGGGCCGCCTGAAGGTTTATCTGGGCGGCGCCGCCGGGGTCGGCAAGACCTACCGGATGCTGGAGGAAGCGCATCAGCTGCGTCGGGGGGGTCACGACGTGGTGGTGGGCTTCGTCGAGACTCATGGCCGGGCGGAAACGGCGGCGCGCATTGGCGATCTCGAACTGGTGGCGCCGCGCAAGCTTCCATATCGGGGCGTGACGCTCGAGGAGATGGACGTCGAGGCGATCCTGGCGCGCAAGCCGGAGTTCGCAATCGTTGACGAATTGCCGCATACCAACGCGTCGGGCTCGCGCCACAGCAAGCGCTACCAGGACGTCGAGGAACTGATTGCCAACGGCATCACGGTGATTACCGCCTTCAACGTGCAGCATCTGGAGAGCCTCAACGAGGTGGTGCGGCGCATCACGGGGGTGGAAATCCGGGAAACCATCCCGGATACGTTTCTGGCCCACGCCGATCAGGTGGTGACGGTTGACCTTCCGGTGGAGGAATTGCGTCAGCGCCTGCGGGAGGGAAAGATTTACCCGCCCGATCGGGTCGAACAGGCACTCAAGAATTTCTTCAAGCCGAGCAATCTCGCGTCGCTGCGCGAACTTGCGCTGCGCGAAGTCGCGCGCGATCAGAGCCGCCAACGCGAGGAACTGGAACTGCTCAAGCGCGAGGGCGGACGGCGCACGGCGATCAGCGATCGGCTGATGGTGTGCCTGTCCTCGAACCCGGACGGCAGCGAAAACCTGCTGCGCAAGGCGGCGCGGAGCGCGGCACAAATGAATGCGGAATGGTACGCGGTGCACATCGAGACGCCGGACGAATCGGTGCAGAAGATCAGCACCTCAAATTTTCGCGCGCTGCTGGATAATATCAACCTGGCGGCGGCGCTGGGCGGCGAAGTGGTCTGGCTTAAGGCGACCGACGTGATCAAAGCGTTGACGGAGTTCGCGCGAGAGAAAAATATTACGCGAATCGTCGTCGGGCGCACCCATCCGACCTTCTGGAATCGCGTGTTGCGGCGGTCGCTGACCAGCCGGCTGCTGGCGGCGGCGCCCGAATTCAATATCGAAGTCGTCGGCCTGGAGCCGCGGGAACCACGGTCATGAGTCCACCTTCGCTGCGCAACCGAATCCGCAATGGCACGCTGGCGATGGTGGCGATCGCGGTGACGCTGGTCGCATTGGCGCTGCCGGAAGTGCATAGCCTGGGCGGGTCAATTCGGCGCACGCTATATCGCAACTATTTAAGTATCGAGGCGGCGCAGCACATGAACGCGGCGCTGTGGAACTTACAACTGGCGGCACACGACGGACGCACCGCGACGGTGCTGCCGGCGAGCCGCGACGAATTCACCCATTGGATTCGGCGCGAACGCGACAATGTCACAGAGATCGGCGAGGGGACGCTGGCCAAGGAGATCGACGATCGGGGGGCCGCGCTCTTCGCGCAGTTCGGCAACGGCCAGGCAGGGGCGAAGCACGATCAGGATTTCGCGATATTGCATCAGCGGCTGGACCGTTTGATCGAGATTAACCGCGACGCGATGTTCCGGGCCGACAGCCGAGCGAGCCAGATGAGCGATCGGCTGACCTACGAATTTGCCGCGGGGCTGGTAATCCTGCTGCTGCTGGGCGCGGCGCTGTCGTGGACGATCGCCTGGAATCTGTCGAAACCGCTTGACGAATTGACCCAGCGGCTGCGCGGGTTCAACCTGCGCGGCCCGTCGCTGCGGTTGGGGCCGCAACCGCTCGCCGAACTGCAAGGGGTCGCCTCCGAATTCAATCGGATGGCGGAGCGCCTGGAGCAATTCGAGAAACTCAACGTCGATCGCATCATCTATGAGAAGAGCAAGACCGAGGCGATCATCGAGAGTTTAGAGGACGGCATCGTGCTGATCGATCCGGCGGGCGTGGTGACGCACATCAACGAAGTGGCGGCGATCATCCTCGGCATCGAGCGGGCGGAGGCGCTGGGATCGCCGTTCAACGACCTCAACAGCAACCATCCGCATTACATGCGTGTGCGGGCGGCGTTGAACAACGGCCGCAAGATGCTCAACGACAGCGCGCGGGTCGAAGTCGATCTGCATGTGCGCGGGCGCGACCATACCTACGTGCTGAAACCGGTACCGCTGCGCCACGGCGACAATGAATCATTGGGGACGCTGCTGATTCTCCAGGACATCACGTACTTGCGCGACAAGGACCGGGCGCGGGTGAACCTGGTCGCGACGCTTTCGCACGAACTGAAGACCCCGCTGACATCGCTCGCGCTGTCGGCGGAATTGCTCGATCGTGACAAGGGCAATCTCGAACCCAAACAGCGCGAGTTGCTGGCGACCGCGAGCGAGGACATTGGCCGCATCCGCCATCTCGCCGACGATTTGCTGAACCTGGCGCGGGGCGAAACGGGCACCATCTCGATTCGCGGCATCACCGTCGATCTGGCCGGCGTGATCAGCGCGGTAATCGGCACCTTCGCACTGCAAGCGGAACAAAAAGGCATCACGCTTAGGGGCGCGATCGCGGAATCGACCCCGGCGGTGCTCGCCGACCCGGTCAAACTCTCATGGGTGGTGTCGAACCTGATTGGCAATGCCATGCGCTATACTCCGAGCGGTGGAACGATCACGATTTCGTCTTGCGGCGAGAAGGGCGTGGCGCGCGTCGAAGTGAGCGATACGGGGCCCGGGGTAGCGCCGGAAATCCGCGACCACCTGTTTGAACGCTATGCGCAATGGCACGGCAATGGCGTCGAAGCCGGCTCGGCGGGACTCGGCCTGGCGATCGCCAAGGAAATCGTCGAGGCACACGGCGGACGCATCTTCGTGGACAGCACGGTCGGCGAAGGGACCCGCTTTACCGTCGAGTTGCCGGTGCGCAGGGCTGAAACATGGCCAAACTCCTGATCGTCGATGACGAGAAAAATATCCGCAGCCATCTCGCCACTTTCTTCGAGGGCTGCGGCCATCAGGTGCGGACCGCGGAGAGCGGACCGCAGGCGCGCGCCCTGCTTTCCAGCGACCGCGGCTTCGATCTGATGCTCACTGATTATCGCATGGCGGAGATGAACGGGCTGGAACTTCTGCGGCAGGTGCGGCGCGAGACGCCCGACCTCGCCGTGATCCTGATGACGGCGTACGCCACGGTGGAAAATGCGGTCGCCGCCATGAAGGCCGGCGCTTATGACTACCTGACCAAGCCGTTTACGCTCGACCAGGTCGAGCACGTGGTTGATCGCGCGCTCGAGGCGCAGCGCCTGCGGGCGGAAAACCGCGCCCTGCGCGACACCCTCGAGGAGCGTCCGCTGCTCGAATCGCAAAGCCCCGTGATGCAGCAACTGCTGGAAACCACGCGGCGCGTCGCGGCGAGCGAAGCGACGATCCTGCTGATGGGCGAAAGCGGCACGGGCAAGAATGTTATCGCGCACCAGATTCATCGCTGGAGTCCGCGGTTGGAAAAGCCCTTCGTGGTCGTCAATTGCACGACTTTATCCGAGCCGTTGCTCGAAAGTGAGCTGTTCGGCCACATGCGCGGATCGTTCACCGGGGCGGTCAAAGACAAGCCGGGCCGGCTCGAAGCCGCACATCGGGGAACCGTCTTTCTTGACGAGATTGCCGATCTGAGTCCGCCGCTGCAGACCAAGTTCCTGCGCTTTGTGCAGGAACAGAGCTTCGAGCGGGTGGGCGGCGATGACACGATCGAAGTCGATACGCGGATCGTGGCGGCGTCGAACCGTGATTTGATGAGCGAAGTCGCCGCGCATCGGTTTCGCGAGGATCTCTTTTACCGGCTGAACGTGATTGCGCTGCGCGTGCCGCCATTGCGCGAGCGTCCCCAGGACATCTTGCGGCTCGCCGAGCGCCTGTTGATCGTGGCGGCGGCGCGCAACCACCGGCAGACCCTGCGCCTGTCGCCCGAGGTAGAAGCCGCGCTGATCGCCTATCGATGGCCGGGTAACGTACGCGAACTGCGCAACGCGATTGAACGCGCGGCCGTGCTGGTTCAGGGCGACCTCATCGCGCCGCAATATCTGCCCGACGCGATTTTCCAGGATGCGCCGGCCGCGCCCGCTACCAGCACTCACCCGGCCAGCCTCGAAGAGGTCGAGCGCGAACAGATTATCCGGGTACTGGCGGAATCGCCGACGCTGGAGGACGCCGCGGAGACGCTTGGAATCAACGTCTCGACGTTGTGGCGCAAGCGCCGGCGCTACAAGATCGAGTGACGCCGCAAGGCCGGCGGCTCATAGAGAATCGACGAAGTTACCGACTTCCTCTTCCTGTTCCAGTTCGCGCTGCCAGACGGCGCTGAAATTCAAGTTGATCGCGCGCGCGTATCGGTTGGCCGCGAAAATCGGATAGGCTTCCCATTCGAAATCCTGCTTGAACGCCCGTAGATCATCAGTCTTGACCGCCAGCGAGACGATCGGCACTTCGAAGCCGGCGACCTGATTACCGTGCTCATCGCGGCGGTCATCGCCCGGTGCCAGCAGGTCGGCGCGGATCAGCTTGACCATCGGAAAGCATTGCGCCACTTGATGCAGTCCGCGCATCAGCCGGCCCATCTGCAGGCGCAAATCGACCTGCCCGCCGTAGTTCTCATCATCCGCATAGATCGTGACGGCGATCGCGAATTGATTGGTCAGGTCGAGCTTCTCCACCGTCCCGCTATCGGAGAGCATCGCGGGAACCGATTCGGTGGTGGGAGCAACCTCGTCGGGGCATGCGCTCACCTGGTCGTCGTTTGAGGCGCCGAGCACAAAGGGCAGCGTCGCCAGCATCACCGGGGCGATCCCATAGAACAGCACCCGTCGCATCCGCTGGTAACCGGTGAGGTGGAACCAACGCGAGCGTTGCCTGCGCAACGCTCGCCCGAACGACCCCGACGCCAGGCCAGCCTGGCGCCGGTCGGTATCGGCCGCAACGCCTTGCTCGCCGGTCGAGACAGATTCAGTGACGCTCAGATGATGATCGGATCGCTTGCCGGACGAGCAACCACAAGCCGCACAATTCGCCATTTCAAAATACTCCTCACAGGCGCATTTCCAAACTTAACAGCTATTGTCAACGGCGGATATCGGGATAATTTGGCTTGTTGAATCAACTTGTAGATAAAGTTGCCACTTCGATATGGACAAAGAAGCGGCGAACGGGCAGGTTAAATAAGGAGATTCAGACAAACCGCGCCCGCTTCAGGCAGGCCAAGTCGTAGCTTCTCACTGATAATAATAACGTCCAAACCGTTCTTTAGAGAACCATACAAACGGTGCCGATCGACATTTCATCGCGAGCGATCTTCACTGACTGGACGCCGATTGGCACCTCGATAGGTCATTACGACGAACTCGCCCGATCCGGTCGCAGAAGCTGGAAGATTGCTGGAACTCGTACGACATTTCGCCGGGAGGCCCCACCGAAATGCTGCAAATGCCGCAATGGTACCGCCTCGCCGAGAATCCAAACGTCGCCGAACCTGCGATCACCGCGATGGTTATCAGCAAGCAACCTGGCCTTTTGAAAGGGGTTTGGAGATTTAACTGGAGCGGGTGATCGGTTTCGAACCGACGACCTTGTGCTTGGCAAGCACACGCTCTACCAACTGAGCTACACCCGCTCGCCAGTCGTGGCTGGTCAGAACCAGATCATTTATTGGTCGGCGCGCGACTTGTCAAATCGCCGCCCGGCGCGCGACCGACGAGCGCGGTCGCGGCATGATCACGCTCCAGGCCCGATAGAAGTAATCAAGGCCCGACCACACCGTCAGCACGGTCGCCATCCAGAGCAGAAACATGCCGGCGGCGAAGAAGTCCACGTGGAAGTAAGTGTAGTGGATGAGCAGTCCGTGGAGCGCGATCGACTGCAACGCCATCTTGTACTTGCCGAGTTCCTCGGCGGCGATGATGCGTCCGCGGCTGGCCGCGACGGCGCGCAACCCGGTGACCAGAATCTCCCGCGAGACCAACACCACCACCATCCAGGCGGGCACGCGGGGCATCCGCGACATCGCGGCGAGCATGATCAGAGCGGCGGTGACGACCAGCTTGTCGGCCAACGGATCGAGGAATTTGCCGAGATTGGTGCCGGAACCATAGGAACGCGCGATATAACCGTCGAGGAAGTCGGTGATCGTGGCGAGAAAGAAGACGCCGGCGGCGATGGCCGAGGGCAGCGGCCCCGGGAAGGTCAGCAGATAGACCAACAGCGGCACGCAAGCGATGCGCAGGAAAGTCAGGACGTTGGGGGCCGTGAACGTCACACCGAAGACCTTCGCCGATTGAATTTGAACGCCCTTTGCGGAGCCGCTTCCCGGATGATCCAACTTTAGGGCATGCGCGCGGGCCGCGCAAATCGATAGCGGTCGCGCGGCCGACCGAGCGTTGCGAGCCGCAATTCACGGGCGGAGGCGATCGCATGGATGGTCGGGCCTGGAGAGGGCGCCGAAATCGATTGACTATTGCGATTGCGCTCAATTAGCGTCGAAATGGAATTGAGGCGCGGCCACGGCCGGCCTCGCCCGATCGGCGCTGACAAGATGAAACTGCGAAACTCAACCGACAGCGACTTCCTGGTAATCGGCGGCGGTATCGCCGGCATGATCTTCGCGATCAAGGCCGCGGCCATCGGCAGCGTGACGGTCTTGACCAAGGCGGCCAGCGACGAGGCCAACACCGCTTACGCGCAGGGCGGAATCGCGAGCGTGTGGAGCGTGGACGATTCCTTCGAATCGCACGTCGAGGACACGCTCAAGGCCGGCGCCGGCCTGTGCGATCGTACGGCGGTCGAAAGTATCGTGCGCGACGGCCCGGAGGCGGTGCGCGAGTTGATCACGCTGGGCACACAATTCACGCGGGTCGAGGAAGGCGGCGAGGACGAATACGACCTGGGGCGCGAGGGCGGCCATAGCCATCGGCGGGTGCTCCATGCGCAGGATCTGACGGGACGCGAAATCATGCGGGCGCTGGGTGCGGCGGCCGAAGCGCGGCCGAATATCCGCGTGCTCGAGAATCACGTCGCGGTCAATCTGCTGATCGAACGGGGCACCGACGGTCGGCCACGCGCCTGCTGGGGTGTCTATGCGTTGGACAAGGCGACCATGTCGGTCCGCAAGATCGTCGCGCGAACAACCCTGCTGGCGACCGGCGGCGCGGGCAAGGTCTATCTCTATACGACCAATCCCGACATCGCCTCGGGCGACGGCGTAGCGATGGCTTATCGGGCAGGCGTGCCGATCGCGAACATGGAGTTCTACCAGTTCCATCCGACCTGCCTATACCATCCGATGGCGAAGTCGTTCCTGATTTCCGAAGCGCTGCGCGGTGAAGGGGCGATTCTGCGGCTACCGGACGGCACGCCGTTCATGAAGCGGTATCATCCGGACGCGGAACTGGCGCCGCGCGACGTCGTGGCCCGCGCGATTGATTCCGAGATGAAGCGGCTAGGGCTCGATTGTGTCTTTCTCGACATCAGCCATCTCGACGCGGCCTACATCCGCGAGCGGTTTCCGAATATCTACAAGCGCTGCCTGGTCTATGGCTTCGACCTGACGGCGGGTCCGATACCGGTGGTGCCGGCGGCGCACTATATGTGCGGGGGCGTGGTGACGGACCTGATGGCGCGAACCGCGATCCCGCGGCTTTACGCAGCCGGCGAAGTCGCGATGACGGGATTGCACGGCGCGAACCGGCTGGCCTCGAACTCACTGCTGGAAGCGGCGGTGATGGGGCGGCGGGCGTTTGCCGCCGCGCGCGAGCAGTTGAGTCACGACGAGGGCATTGCGCCGGCGTTCCCGGAATGGGATCCGGGCAACGCGATTCAGAGCGAACAGCGCGTGCTGATCACGCATAGCTGGGAAGAGATTCGCCGGCTGATGTGGAACTACGTCGGCATCGTGCGCAGCGATCGGCGACTCGAGCGCGCGCTGCGGCGAATCCTGATGCTCAAGGAAGAAATCCACAGCTACTACTGGGATCACCTGATCGATTCCGACCTGATCGAGCTGCGCAACCTGGTGACGGTGGCGGAGCTGGTGGTGCGCTGCGCGATGATGCGCAAGGAATCGCGCGGCCTCAACTACAATATCGACCATCCTGAACATGACGACACGCGTGCGCCGCACGATACGATCGTCAGCCGCGACGACGCGATGCCCGCGGAGGCGTCCGCCCGCCCCGCGTAGTACAGTCGCAGAGCGAAATTTTCGACCGCGAATGTTAGTGGGCATTGTCCTCACCCGCGCCCGCTGTTCAGGATTGCAAAGCGGCGAAGGATTTTCGCGCAGTGCCGGGTCGCTGTGTGCATCTTGATGATAGTCCTATGCGGCGAGTTGCTGGCTCGCGACAATCTTCGGTAGGCTCTTGCGGATGCCAGAGACCATTCAGCTCTTCCGAGTCCTGTTGGCTGCCCCTGCAGACGTAACAGCAGAACACGAGTTGGTCGCTGGTGCGATCAACGATTGGAATGTTCAGCACGGTGATAGCTCCAAAGCCAGGGTAGAACTGATGAGCTGGCGGACACACGCACACCCTGAAGCAGGCAGACGGCCGCAGGACCTCATTAATCGGCAGTTTGCCGATCGCGCGGATCTTGTGCTTGCGATCTTTTGGCGGCGGCTGGGCAGCCCGACGGGAAAGGCCGCCTCGGGAACCGTGGAGGAAATCGAGCGCGCGCAAAGACGAGGCAAGCAGGTGATGGTATACTTTTCTCAGCGTCCAGGCACCGAAAAAGATCCTCCTGATTCGCGCGAGCAAGCGAGAATTGAGCGGTTCAGACGGAAATTGAGACAGATCGCTCTATATAGCACCTATAACGATATGCGGGAGTTCGAGATATCTGTAAGAAAAGACCTGGCGCTCGTGATGCGCGAAGTGGTCGCGAACGCGAGGAAGAAGCGATGAAACGCACCGGCTCACGACGCGTGGAGAAAGGTACGATCACGAAGGGGACGAATGTTACCTCGATTACGAGTAGTACCATTCATGGCGGTGTGCACACTGGACCGACTACCGTCAATCAAATTCATCGCGGTCGGCGGTCCAGCCGACCGACTGAATATCCCGTCGGTTCGATTGGAAGAGACCTCACGCTGCGAAACTACATTCGATATTTGGTCGAACGCTATCACCGGTTTCGCGAGGCCGACTCGTCATTTGGCCGTGGCCCGGCTCGATTCAGTTACGCTGTTATCTTCAAAAACATCGAACGCGAATTTAAGGCTCCCACATATTTTGTACCCGAGGCGCGATTCGACGAGCTTGTGGAATACTTGCAGCAGCGCATTGACCGAACGATTCTGGGTAAGGGCAATCGCGCGAGAGGTATCCGCAACTACGCGAGCCCTAAAGAATTTGCAGCCGAGCAAGCCGGCAGATGACCTCTCCCCGCGCGATGCTCTACAGCCGCGAGAGATCCTCAGGTCGGGCCTAGGCGGGTGCGTTACGCTTCGGTGCCGACGTCCGGCGGCGGTGCGGTCGCTGCGGCGGTGGGATAAGCGAACGCGAGCTTGTCGCCGTCGAGGTCAACGACGACCCGGCCACCCTTGGTGAGCCGGCCGAAGAGGACATCATCGGCGAGTACGCGGGCAATCTCGTTCTCGATCAGCCGGCCCAGTGGACGCGCGCCAAAGCGGGTATCGTAGCCGCGCTCGGCCAACCATTTTTTGGCTGCCGGAGTGACCTCCATCGTGACCTTGTTGGCCTCGAGGCGTTCCGAAAGCTCGAGCAGGAACTTGTCCACCACGCGTTCGATGACGGCGGGCGGGAGCGGTGCGAACTCGATAATCGCCGAGAGCCGGTTGCGGAACTCGGGCGAGAACATGCGATCGATCATCGCGCGCGGCGAGCCGGTCTGGACGGTTGCGCCGAAACCGATCATCGCCCGCGCCAACTCCTGCGCGCCGGCATTGGTGGTCATCACCAGGATCACATTGCGGAAGTCTGCCTTGCGGCCGTTGTTGTCGGTGAGCGTGGCGTGGTCCATCACCTGGAGCAGGATATTGAAGAGGTCGGGATGGGCCTTTTCGATTTCGTCGAGCAGCAACACGCAATGCGGAGTCTTGTTGACGGCGTCGGTGAGCAGGCCGCCCTGGTCGAAGCCGACGTAACCCGGCGGGGCGCCGATCAGCCGTGAAACCGTGTGGCGCTCCATGTACTCACTCATGTCGAAGCGCAGAAATTCGACGCCCATGGTCTTGGCGAGCTGACGCGCCACTTCGGTCTTGCCGACGCCGGTCGGGCCGGCGAACAGGAAGGCGCCGACCGGACGATCCGGATGCGCGAGGCCGGATCGAGCGAGCTTGATCGCACGGCAAACGGCGTCGATCGCCGTATCCTGGCCGTAAACGACGTCCTTGAGCTCGGTGTCGAGATCCTGCAGCCGCGCTCGGTCGGTCGAAGAGACCGTGCGTTCGGGAATTTTCGCCATCCGCGCGACGGTGCGCTCGGAATCGCGCGCGCCAACGGTTACGGTCTCCGCGTTCTTCGCGCGCAGATGACCGGCGACACCAGCCTCGTCCATCACGTCGATCGCCTTGTCGGGCAGGTAGCGATCGTTGATGTAGCGCGCCGAGAGTTCCACCGCCGAGCGAATCGCGGCGGAGGTATAGCGAACATTATGATGCTTCTCGTAATGGCTCTTGAGCCCGTTGAGGATTTGCACCGCTTCTTCGCGGGTCGGCTCGGCGACCTCGATCCGCTGGAAGCGCCGCGCGAGCGCCTTGTCGCGATCGAACGAGCGTTTGTACTCCTGGTAGGTGGTCGAACCGATACAGCGCAGGTCGCCTGAGGCGAGCGCGGGCTTGAGCAGATTCGACGCATCCATGGTCGAGCCCGAGGCCGAACCCGCGCCGACGATGGTGTGAATCTCGTCGATGAAAAGGATGATGCGCGGGTTACCGGTGGCGGCCTTGATGACCGCCTTCAGGCGCTGTTCGAAGTCGCCGCGAAAGCGCGTGCCGGCGAGCAGCGCGCCCATGTCGAGCGCGTAAATCTGCACGTCCTTGAGCGCCGCCGGCACCTTGCCCTCATGCACCGCGAGCGCGAGTCCTTCGGCCAATGCGGTCTTGCCAACACCGGCCTCGCCGACGAAAACGGGATTATTTTTGCGCCGCCGCAGCAGGACGTGGATCGCGCGTTCGATTTCGTTGCGCCGCCCGATCAGCGGATCGATCTTGCCGCTGGCCGCGCGCTCGGCGAGGTTGACGGCGTAGGTCTTGAGCGCCTTGGACGGCGATATTTTAGGCGTGCCGTCCTCACCCTCGGAGTCACCCTCGGCATCGCTTTCATGTTCTTCCTCGGCCGCGCCGCGAACCTCGCGGTCGTCGTCGGCGCCGGTCTTGGAGACGCCGTGCGAGATGAAATTGATCACGTCAAAGCGGGTGACGCCCTGCTCCTGCAGCAGAAAAATCGCGTGCGACTCGGTCTCGTGGAACATCGCGACCAGCACCTGCGATCCATTGATCTCGGTACGGCCGGCCGATTGCGCATGCAGGGCCGCGCGCTGCAAGGCGCGCTGGACACCGGCCGCGTAATGCGGTTGGAAGGTGCCGCCGCGGGTGAGCCGCTCGACCTCCTCGTCGAGATATTTCTGGAGCTTCTTGCGCAGCGCGTCGAGGTCGGCGCCGCAATGCCGCAGGACGTTGCTGGTAGTGACGTCGTGCAACATCGCATAGAGCACGTGCTCGAGGCACACGTATTCGTGGCGCCGATTGAGCGCCTCGGTCATCGCGAGCTGCAAGGTTATTTGCAGCTCCCGGCTGATCATCACACCTGAAGATGGCATGGCGGTCTAGCGCCCCTCCCGGCCCGCACGAGCCGGAATTTCGATACGAATCGCGACCAATGCCGGGTTACTCCTTCTCCATCACGCACTTGAGCGGATACTGGCTTTCGTGCGCGAGTTCCTCGACGGTTTTGATCTTGGTTTCGGCGATCTCGAACGGATATACGCCGGCGACGCCCATGCCGTTCTGATGAACGTGGAGCATGATCCGCGTGGCCTCGGCGTGCTGCCTGTGGAAGATCGTCTTGAGAATTTCAACGACGAACTCCATCGGGGTGTAGTCGTCGTTAAGCAGGATACATTTGTAGAGCGGCGGGCGCTTGGTCTTGGTCTGCTCCTTGGTGCGGCGCTCGATGACGGTATCGCCGCCGTTGCGATTGCCCACACCATCGCCATTGCCGCTGTGCCCGTCATCACCGGCGCCTTGCAGCAGAATCTTTTCCAGTTCCTGTTTCATCGCGAGTTGGGTTGCTCCCCGCATCGACTTGGCTTCCAGTTTACCAGAAAACGCCACCGTCTCGCATCGCTCCGCAATCCGGCGATCTTTCACCCGAGTCGCGCATCGCCGCTCGAGGTCGAGTTGATCTTACTGGAGCGCATTGCGAAGAAACTGGCAAGCGTTCGGGGCGGTCAGCGGCGTCGCGATAAACTCGACGCGCCGGATACTATGCACCGAGCGCACGCGCGATTAAGCTCGGACACTGCGCGCGGACTCGCGCTTCCCGATGGTGTCAAAAGGCGAAAATCCCAAAGCGCTCGCGGCCGGCGAGGCCGAAGTCATTGTCCACGAACGGATTCGCGACGTGCCGCGCGACGAGTGGAACGCATTGCTCGCGCCCGACGATTCGCCCTTTCTCGACTGGGACTGGCTGTGGGCGATGGAGGAATCGAAGAGCGCGACGCGCACCACCGGCTGGTCGCCATGTCATCTGGTGGTGCGAATCGGGCCCGCGCGAAAAATCGCGGCGGCCTGCCCGCTATATCTGAAGAGTCACAGCCAGGGCGAATTCGTTTTCGATCATGGCTGGGCGGACGCGGCCGAGCGCGCGGGGATCAGCTATTTTCCGAAGCTGATGGTCGGGGTGCCGTTCACGCCACATACCGGCCGGCGGTTTCTGGTCGCGGCGGACTACGATCGCGAGCGCATGGTGCAGGTGCTCGGACGCGCGTTGCTGCAGCTATGCGCGGACAACAAACTCTCCTCGGTGCACGTGAATTTTTGCGCGTCGGACGAAGCGGCGGCGCTGGGCGAGATCGGTTTCGCGGAGCGGCTCGGCTACCAGTATCATTGGCAGAACGCCAATTTCGCGACCTTCGACGATTACCTGGCGCAGCTCAAAAGCAAGCGGCGCTATGCGGTGCGCCATGAGCGGGCGGCGCTGGCGGCGCAGGGCGTCGAGATTCGGGCGCTGGCGGGCGACGAGATCCCCGATGCGCTGTTCGGCCCGATGTTCAAAATCTATCTGTCAACGATTGAAAAGCTGTACTGGGGACGGCAGTACCTGACGCGCGAGTTTTTCCATCTGATGCGCGATCACTTCAAGCGCAACTTGTGCTTCGTATGCGCGTATCGCGGCCCCGAGTTGATCGCCGGGACTTTCAACCTGGAAAAATCGGGCGTCCTTTACGGACGCTACTGGGGCGCGTTCGAGGACCTCAAGTTCCTGCATTTCAACGTGTGCTACTACGCGGCGATCGAGCATTCGATCGAGCGCGGGGTGCAGCGCTTCGAGCCCGGCGCGGGCGGCGAGTACAAGTGGCTGCGCGGCTTCAATCCGGCACTGACGCGCAGCATGCATTACCTGGCGCATCCGGGTCTGCGTAAGGCGGTAGGGAATTTCCTGACGCGCGAGCGGCGCGACGTCGAGGCATGGATCGCGGAGGGTCAGGAGCGCGGACAGCTCAAGGCGCCGACGCCGTCGAACGTCGAAAGCGAGTAACGCGGGCATTGCGCCTGATCATTTCGATCCGCTCTCGGTCGCACCGTTGGGGGGTGGGACGGCAGCGATCTCACGGGGCGCGATCTCGACCAAATCCAGAAAGCCGATTTCCTTTTTGCTGGCGACGCCGAGTTCCCTGAACTTGCGCGCGCTGACGGAGACGCGACTTTCCATCGAGCTGACGGTCCGGTTATATTCGCGCACCGCGCGTTCGAGGGCGCCGCCGAGGTCGGTCAAATATCCCGCCATCGTGGCGATCCGCTCGTGCAACTCCTGGCCAAGTTCGCTGATCCGCTGAGCGTTCTCGGCGAGTTGTTCCTGGCGCCAGGTGTAGGCGACGGAGCGCAGCACCGCCATCAAGGTGGTCGGTGTGGCGAGAATAACTTTCCGCGCCCACGCATCCTCCATCAGAGGTGCATCCTGCTGGAGCGCGGCGCTGAAAAACATCTCGCCGGGCAGAAATAACACGACGAATTCAGGTGTGGGCTTGCAGGCGTCCCAATAGGCCTTGGAACTGAGTTGATCGACGTGCTTGCGGACTTGCGCAGCGTGCTCCCTTAGCTTCAGTACCCGAGCGGTGTCGTCGGCCGCATCGAGCGCTTCGAGGTAGGCCTTGAGGGGAGCCTTGGAATCGACGACGACATTTTTTCCGCCCGGCAGACGGACGACCATGTCGGGACGCAGCCGGCCTTCATCGGTGGTGAGGTTCTCCTGCTCGAAGAAATCGCAGCGGTCGGTCATCCCGGCGATTTCAACCACGTTGCGAAGCTGAACTTCGCCCCATCGGCCGCGCACGATGGGGGTCTTGAGAGCATCGGCGAGCTTGCCGGTTTGCGCGCCGAGCGACTCCAACTGCATCTTGAGCGTGCCCTGCGATTCGCGCCGGTCATTTTCGATTCGGCGTAGCTCTTCGTCCAGCTTGACCAGCGAATCGCGGGCCGGTTTGACCAGGTCTTCGACCGCCTTCTGGCGCGCGATGAAGTCCTTGCCGGCAACTTCGCGCTCGGCTTTGAATTTCTCGTCGGCGCGGCGGACCAAATCGTCGGACGTTGCGCGAAGTGCATCGGCGGCGAGCGACTTGAAGGTATCGGAAAGTTTGCGTTCGGCATCGGCGAGGATGCGTTGCTGCTCGTCGAAGCGTTTCTGCGTCTCGACCACCCGCGTCTCCATGGTGACGCTCGCGGTCTGCGCGGCAGCCAGATCCTTGCGCAACTGATCGGTCTCGAGCTTGCGCGATTCGAGTTCAGAGCGCACCTCGATCGAGGCGGCGAGCGCGGCGGTCGCCTGCGTTTCAGCATCGCGCAGCGCGGTACGGGAGCGAGCGCCGGCCAGCAGCCATCCGATTACACAGCCGAGCAAGACTCCCACGCTCACCGCCGCCAGTTGCATTATCGCGTCCTCCACGTATCGTCCGCCGCCCGTGCTTTGAATTTATGTCGATGGAACGATCGCGTCCATTGGGTTCTCCACGCGTATCCCCAGCGACCCGATGGCTGCGTAAGATTGAAATGCTATCTTGACGCGTGCGCCCGGCAGGATGTTAAAGAAGCCCGCGCAGGCGAACCGTCAAACCCCATCTGTGAAGGAACTGCTAAAGCAAGGCGCGACCATCATCCTGCTCGGGCCGGGTGGGGTCGGTAAAACGACGGTGGCGGCGGCGCTCGGGATCGCGGCGGCGCGCGGGGGTAACGAGACCGGCATGATCACGGTCGATCCGGCGCGGCGCTTGCGCGACGCACTCGGGCTGGAGCGGTTGACCGCGCAACCGACGCGGCTGGATGGGCGCCGTCTGGCCGCCGCGGGCCTCGACCGGCGGCTGAAGCTCTCGGCGATGGCGCTCGACGTCAAGGGCGCGTGGAACAGTCTGATCGAACGCTTCGTCAAAAGCCCGGCCGCGCGCGAACGGATTCTGAACAACGCCTTCTATCGCAGCCTCACCGAACAATTCGCCGGCGCCGAATCCTACGCCGCACTCGAACAGCTCTACGATATGCATTGTGCGGAGCGCTTCGCGGTCGAGGTCGTCGATACGCCGCCGGCCGCCCATGCGTTCGAGTTTTTGGAGGCGCCGGCCCATCTGATTCGCCTGCTCGACTCGCGCGCGGCACGCTGGCTCTTTATCCCGTACGCCACCGCGAGCAAGGCGGCGTTCGGAATTGCCAGCCGCGCGGCGCGCTTCGTGGTCGGTCAACTCGAACAATTCGCGGGACTGCGGACGCTCACGTCGATTTCGGAGTTCTTCGGCGCGGCGGCCGAGGCGGCGGACGCGATCGCCGATCGGTTCCGCAAAGTTGACGCGATGCTCCATTCGGCCAGCGTACATTTCGTCCTCGTGACCACTTCCGAGGAAGACCGCTTGCGCGAGGCCACATCGCTGGTGCTCCAGATGGAGGCGGCTGGGCTTCGGCTCGGCGCGATCGTGCTCAACCGGATGCTCGACGAGCGGACTTTCGACGCGCTGGTCGCGGCGCCGCGAAGTTTTCCCGGCCATATCGCCGAAATTCCGGCCTTGCGCCGGGAACTGAAACGTGAGGCAACCGAACGCCTCGATGCCGGAGCCGGCGGACTCGCTTCGATGGTGGAATATTTCGAAGAATACGCCGCGAATCATCGCGCCGAGATCGAACGCGCGGCGCGCTTCGCGCGCGAACTGCCGGCGCGCGTCGAGTTGGCGATCGCACCCGAAATCAACGCCGGCGTGCGCGATTTGCGCACGCTCGCGAAAGTCGCGTCGATACTGTCCGAGACCGGAAGCGGGCGAAGATTCCTGGAAAATGCCGAAGCGGCCTTCGGTATCAGCGCCTCGCCGACGGCGCGAAAGACCAAGACCGCCGGGCACCGGGCCGCCCGCTAAACCGGATACATGGGGAGGTCAGAACATCGAGTGAAAAGATGCCGGAGTGAGTCTATAAGCCGGGTTCTGTACCCTTGCGGGTGGCGATCATTCCTCTGGGCCCGCGATTGCTCGCGAGCTCAAGCGACCATACCCGAGGAATTATGAGCGGGCAGCTCATCCTCCTATTTGGTCTTGCTCCGGATGGGGTTTGGCGAGCGCGCACGATTACTCGGGCGCCGGTGGGCTCTTACCCCGCCATTTCACCCTTACCCTTACGGGCGGTCTGTTTTCTGTGCCACTTTCCGCGGGTCGCCCCGCGCCGCCGTTAACGGCCATCCTGCCCTGTGGAGCCCGGACTTTCCTCCCGTTTAAGGGGGATCGCCCGACTCACTCCGGCAGCGCCGATTGTAGCTTTTTTCAATGACTGACGCTCGCGTTGCTCGATCGCACGATCAGCGCCCCTTTATCGCGCTCCCGGCGTTGGGCGGTCTCGTTAGTTGTACGGCCCTTTTAGCAGGGCGAAGCCCGCATCTTTGTATATGAAGTTTGAAACCTCTATGAGGTTTCAGTTTCTTGAAGGTTAATGCTCCGCGCTCCGCGACCACTCCCCTGCTCGACCGGGAACGCGCACTTTCGCGTGCGCCCTATTCTTTCGCGGTCGTCTCAAAGTAGAGGATGCGCTGGCAGTTGGGGCAGAAATGCACCTGCAAATGTTTCTGAATCTCGTTGTAGAGCTGGGGCGGCAGGCGCATCCGGCAGCCTTGGCAGGTGCCGCCCTTGGCCTCGGTGACGGCGACGCCGGCGCGGCGGCTGAAGATTATTTCGTAGCGCTGGAGCAATGCGGCGTCGATATTTTTCTTCATCAGGTCGCGATCGACGTGCTGCTTGCTGATGGAGATTTTAAGGTCCTCGACCTGCGCCGCGGTTTCCTTTTCGGCCTCGATCAGCTCGGTGTGCCGCTGCTCGCTGAGTTCGCGCAGTTCCTTGATGCGCGCGGTGCGTTGTTCCGCGGTCTCCATCATCGCGAGCAGTTCGCTCTCGAGGCGCTGCTTGGTCTCCTTGAGCGAATCGATCTCGTGATCGACGGCCAGCGACTCGCGGTCGTTGCGGACCTGGTTGCCGCGCATCCGCTTGTTGCGCTGGCGGGCCTCGTTTTCCGCGAGTTCCTTTTCGAGATTGCGGCGGGTCACCGCGCTCTGCTGATCTTCGAGCTGCAGGCCCTCCAGTTCGGCGGCGTAGTCCAGCGCTTCCTGGCGCAACTGGACCGACCGTCCAGAGACCGAGGCCAGCGCCTCCTCAAGTTCGCGCAGCTCCCGGTCGATCGCCTGGAGACTCATCAGCCGGGTTATCTCTTCAAGCAAAGCAATCCTCCACTAAAGGCAGTTCGCGGCGCCGCACCCGGCACAGTCGCGACGCCGGATTTGGCGGCGTGCGAGAGGGGTGAGCGATGCGAATCTTTTGACAATAAATGAATGGGCCCACCAGGATTTGAACCTGGGACCAGCCGGTTATGAGCCGGCAGCTCTAAACCGTGCTGAGCTATGGGCCCTCTCGGTCTCATCAGGCTGACAAGCAATTGTACCAAGTTTGCGGGCGAGATTTAAGTGCCGCTAATAGATCGGCGGCGCGAGCGGATTCCGGGCCTGATTTTCGGCGGGCGCTCAATTGCTGTCGTGGGTCTGGCGGCGCAATGCGATCACGGCCTGGGCGGCGGCCGCGGCGTCATCGCCGTTGGTGTCCGCGGCAACCCGGCGCAGGCTTTCGACCTCGCGGCGGCGCCGGCCGCGGGCCAGCGCGGAGATAAAATCGGCGGCCATTTTGCGCGCGGAGTCAGCGTCGATCATCAGCGGACCGACCACCAGGGCGCTCAGACGCTCGTGCTGATCGTCGCTCAGGCCGGCGAGGATACGGACTTCGAGAGCGGCGCGCGGCTCCGTGGAGAGGCAGATATCCTCGAGCATCGCCGCGAGCATCGGATCGTAAAATTCGATCGAGCGGGTCGGTGCGGCGATCTCGGCGCGTAACTCGGACGTTCCTTGCGCGGCGCTATCGGCGCGCGATTCGGGCATTATTTGCGCGGCAATTTCGCCGCGCAATTCAGGAAAGTTGAGCGCGATCGCGACCAGCCCGATTTCCGCCTGCGCGACCGCGTCGCCGCGCGCCGCGGTCCGTGCCGGTCGCGCGGGCGCCGTGCCGGTGCCCGTCCCGCCGGGGCGCCGCGTCGAGGGATTCACCGCCCCACCCTTGCGCGCTTCCTTGCGCAATAACTCTTCGTCCACACCGAGGCTGTCGGCGGCCTTGCGCGCGAGCAAGTCGAACTCGAACGGATTGGCGACCATCCGTAGAATTTCGGCGACACGCTCGGCCGCGCGCGCCTTTCCACTCAAGGTGGCGCCGGCGGAGGAGGCCTGCTCGCGCAGGAAGTAATCGACGAGCAATTCGGAGGATTCGATCAATTCGTTGAGGGCCTGGGCGCCGCGATCGCGCACGAGGGTGTCGGGATCGAAGCCGGACGGAATGAAGACACCGCGACCGAGCAAGCCAGCGCCGAGAAAAACTTCGAGCGCGCGCAAGGAGGCCTTGCGGCCGGCCGTGTCGCCGTCGAAACACGCGATGATGTTGCGCGTGTAGCGGGCCAGCAGGCGCAACTGATCGACGGTCAGCGCGGTGCCAAGGCTCGCCACGGTTTCCTTGAAGCCCGCCTGCCACAGCGCGATCACGTCGATATTGCCCTCGACGACGATCGCGCGATCGGCGGGCGCGATCGCCTGGCGCGCCTCGAAGAGACCGTAGAGCGCGCGAGCCTTGGAGTAAATCGGCGACTCGGGCGAATTGATATATTTGGGCAGGCGTTGATCGAGCACGCGCCCGCCGAAGCCGATCACGCGGCCCTGGGCGTCGCGAATCGGGAACATCAGGCGCGCGCGAAACATGTCGTAGGAGTCGCGGCCCGGCGCGCGCTTGACGAGGCCGGTTTTGACGGCGGCTTCGAGCATCCCGCGCTTGACCATCACGGCGGCGAGGTTGGCGGGACGCGCGGGCGCATACCCGAGCATGAAGGCCTGCGCGGTTGCGGGCGTGATACCGCGCGCTTTCAGATAGTCGCGAGCGGGTGCGCCGTCGGCGGTTTTCCAGAGCACGTGGGCGAAGAACTCGGCGGCGGTCAGATTCGCCAGCGCCATCGCGTCGCGCTCGCCGGGCGGCGGTCCGCCGGGGCCGGTATGCTCGGGCAGCACGATCCCATAGCGGCGCGCGAGCGATTGCAGCGCTTCGAGGAAGGTGAGACCTTCCACGCGCATCACGAAGTCGAAGACGGTACCGCCGGCGCCACAGCCGAAGCAATGAAAAAAGCCGCGCTCGGCGTTGACCGAAAACGATGGGGTCTTTTCATTGTGGAACGGACACAGGCCGACGAAATTGCGTCCCGCGCGACGCAGGCGCACCTGCGCGCCGACCATCTCGACGATATCGGCACGCGCGCGCACCTCTTCGATTTTGTCGGTGCCGAAGCGCGCCATCGTCAGTAGTCCGTCACTTCGCGCAAGCGCTCGGGGTAGTTGGTCATGATACCGTCAACGCCAAACGCAATCAGCCGGCGCATCTCGTCGGGTTCATCGACAGTCCACGTATAGACGCTCAAGCTGCGCTCGTGCGCCGCGATACACAGGTCCTCGGTCACGATGTCGGAGCGCGGGTTGATCGATTCGGCCCTGAGTTCGAAAGCGGCGCCGACCAGCCGCGCGGGCCATTGGCTGGCGAGCAATCCGACGCGGACGCGCGGCTCGAAATGGCGCACGACGGCGAGCGCATCCCAGTCGAAACTCGAAATCATCGCGGTGGCGAGCGTGCGGCGCTCGACGATCAGTTCGCAGACCTTGCGCTCGACGCCGACGCTTTTGATCTCGATATTCAGTCCGCAGCGCCCTTCGGCCAGCGTCATGACCTCTTGCAGTGTGGGGATTCGTTCACCCGCGAACTCGCGGCCAAAGCGGACGCCGGCGTCGAGGCATTTGAGTTCCGCAAGCGTCATCGAGCGCACCGTGCCGCGTCCGTCGGTGGTGCGTTCGACGGTTTCGTCATGAATCACGACGACGCCGCCGTCAAGTGTGAGTTGCACGTCCAGCTCGCACATCTGCGCGCCGGCTTCGATCGCGGCGGCGAAGGCCCTCAAGGTGTTCTCCGGGAAGCGGCCGCTCGCCCCGCGATGGGCAATGTTCAGCACGTGCGCCTCAGCCCCTCGCCGGGGCAACGGCGTGGACGGTAGGCGGGGCCTGGACGGTTGCCGGCGAACCGCGCCGCTGTGCGAATCGGATCATCAGTATTCCGATGTAACCACGGGGTGGAGCGTTCCGCAATTCGCTTGTGCGAGAGCCTTCAACAGGAATCGCGGCATTCCCGATGCAGGAGCAAAATTGGCGCACGCGAGGGGGCTTGCGATTGGTGTCGCGGCGGCTGATAGTCGCCACCCTTTTCCCTGAATGGCGCATCGCTTATCCTCCCTGTGATGCGCGGGCGACGCTGAGCGGCGATGCTCCAGCGATGCCGCCGGCATCGGCGCACGGTTGAAGCACCCTGCAATGATAAAGTCGAACCCGCAACCCACCTACGTGCGCCTTCAATTCGACTTGCCGGCGGCTGACGCCGACCAGGCCGCGACGATCCTGGTTGCCAATCACGCGCTCGGATGCGAGGTCAGCAAAATCCGCCAGTCGCACCCGGCCCCCGCGCGAACGCCGCGCCAAGTGCGGCTGAAGGCTTATTTCAATCGGCTTACCGACGCCGACCTGAAACGCGTGCGCCGCGCGTTGGAAGCCGCCGGGATGATCACCGCCGCCGCCTGGCTGCAGAGCGAAACGCTGGTCGATCCGGGCTGGGCGACGATGTGGATGACGCGCTTCGAGCCTTTCACGGTGGGGCGTTTTCTGATCGTGCCGCCGTGGAACCATGAGCATCGCGCGGATCGAATTCGACTGGTGATTCAACCCGGGCAGGGCTTCGGCACCGGCCATCATGGCAGCACCTATGGCGTGCTGCGGCTGATCGATGACTTGTGCCCGAAGCGGCCGTTCGCGCGCGCGCTCGACGTGGGCACCGGCTCCGGGATTCTCGCGATCGCCATGCACATGCTGGGCGTTGGCGAAGTCACCGCGATCGATATCGATCCGGTCGCGCTGGAAAACGCCCGGGAAAACGCGGGGTTGAATCACGTCACTGGGCACGTGCGCTTTTCGCTGGTGCCAATCGCCTCGCTGCGCCGCCATTTCGACCTGATCACGGCCAACATCCTGTCCTCGACGCTGATTGAAATGGCGCCGCGCCTGATCCATCGCGTGGCGCCTGAGGGGCGGCTGATTCTCGCGGGAATCCTCGCGCGCGAGGCCGACCGCGTGATTAGCGCGTATCGGCCGGCGATGCGTTGTATCGATCGGCGAACCGATCGCGGATGGACCGCGCTGGTGCTGGCGCGATGAACGCGAGGGGTGCCCGTTCACCACGCTTTGCACTCGAGCCGGGAGCAATCAACGGGCGCAGCGCGCAAATCGGCGGCGCCGAGCTGCATCATATGCGCGACGTGATGCGTCTCGGGCCGGGCAGCGCAGTGCGCCTGATCGCGGGCGACGGGACGGAATTCGCGGGCCGTATCATGCGCTTTGAGAAGGATCATGCGGTGATCGAGATTACCGGACAACTCGAACCTGGACGTGCGCACGCGACGATTATCCTGGCGGCCGCGATCATCAAGGGGCCGCGGATGGATTTTCTGGTCGAGAAGGCGGCCGAGCTCGGCGCCGCCTCGTTCTGGCCGCTCGAATGCGCGCGCACGGTGGTGCGCGATCCGGGGCCCGAGCGGCTGGCGCGATGGCGGCGGCTCGCGTTGGCCGCGACCAAGCAGAGCCTGGCGCGCAATGCGATGGAGATTCGACCCCCAACGACAGTTGCCGAGGCCGCCCGCGAAGTGCCAAAAGAGACGCTCGCGGTGTTTTGCGCCGAGGACGCTGAACCGCTCTCGGCGGTGGTGCGCCGGACGCGCCCGAATGCAATGCTGATCGCATGCGGGCCCGAGGGCGACTTCGACGCAGCCGAGTTTGCCGCGATGGGCGCGGCGGGCTTCGTCGCCGTCGGACTCGGACCCAACCGGTTGCGCAGCGAGACCGCGGCGCTGGCGGCGCTCAGCCTGACGGCCGGCGCCTTGGACGAAATCGACAAAGGAACCTGACGCGGTGGCTTACAAGTTCGCATTCGTGATGGACCCGCTCGAAGCGGTGCTCCCCGACAAGGACACGACCTTCGTCTTTATGCTCGAGGCGCTGCGGCGCGGCCATGAGCTTTACCACCTGGGGCTGAGGGAACTGCATGCCCACGGCAATCAGGCGTACGCCGACGCCCGCCGCTGCGAAGTGGCGCGCACGCAACCGCATTACCGGTTTCTCGATCACGGCGCGCAATATCCGCTGGAGGCCTTCGACGCGATCTTCATGCGCAAGGATCCGCCAGCCGACGCGCCCTACCTGTACGCCACGATGATCCTAAGCCTCGCCGATCGCGGCAGGACGTTCGTGCTCAACGAGCCCGCCGGCCTGCGCGAGGCCAACGAAAAGCTCTACGCGCTGAACTTCCCCGGCGCGATTCCGCCGACCGTCGTGACCTACGAGATCCCGCGCCTCAAGCGCTTCATGGAGGAACAGGGCGGCGAGATGATCGTCAAGCCGCTCGACGGCCATGGCGGCGAGGGTATTTTTCTCGCGCACACCCGCGACCGTAATCTCAACGCGATCCTGGAGGCGGTGACGCGCTTCGAGAGCCGCCCGATCATGGCCCAGCGCTATCTGCCCGAAATTCGCAACGGCGACAAACGGCTGATCGTGCTCAATGGCGAGCCGCTCGGATGTACCCTGCGGGTGCCGCGCGACGACGAAAACCGCGGCAATATCCACGTCGGCGGCAATTGCGTGAAGGCCGACATCACCGCGCGCGATCGCGAAATCTGCCGCATGCTGCGACCGCGGCTGGAACGCGACGGTCTGTACTTCGTCGGCCTCGATATCATCGGCGAATACCTGACGGAAGTTAACGTGACGAGTCCTACCGGTATCCAGGAGATCGATCGGCTCGACGGCGCCAACCTCGAAGCACGGGTGATCGATTTCGTCGAGGCACGCGTCGCCGCGTTGCATCGGTAGAGAAGTTGTTGAGGAGCGCAAAACTTTTGGTTTTCTCTGAAACCTCATAAGGTTTCAGGCTTCCCTTTGGCTAAGGATGCGGGCTTCGCCCTGTAAAAAGGCAGGGATCAATGAAGACGATAGGTCATACGGATCGCGTAGATGAGACCTGCCGTGGGCGCGTACGCGACGTTCTGAAGGACGGGAAGGACGGGCGGTCATGGTCGTCTGCCCTCTTTTCGTCATCCCGAACGAAGTGAAGGATCTCGTGCGGCCATGCGCGCGCCAAAAGCGGCGAACCAAGCGCCGCGTCGGGATGGCGCCGGTGCGTGCCTTGCAACGGACGGTCTGGATCGGTACCAATTAAAGACCGCGCGAATTCCCTACCCTCGCGGCAAGGGAAGTCCGTCGGGGTGGGCAGGTAGCTCAGTCGGTAGAGCAGAAGACTGAAAATCTTCGTGTCGGCAGTTCAATTCTGCCCCTGCCCACCACACCTTTCGCGATTCTCAGAGGATTTGACGGCCGATCTGACGACTGCCGGCCGTTGGCTTTGATGGCCATCCGCGCCGCGGGCGTCATCCCGAACTGCAATGCATAGCTCAAGTGCCGCTCGGCGAACGTGTAGCGAAAGGCGTCAGCGGGGCTATACTGGGTGTCTCCTTTGGCTGCGAACGGTTGTCAGGCATAAGGCAACGTACGGGCGCCTTCGCAATTAAGCCTCTCTTAGTCGCGACGGTGGCCGCTGATATTTCTTCGGGTGATGCGCTCGTCGTCGCTATTGGGAGGGTTGAGACCCGACGGCACGCTTGATGCTCTATCTCGGATACACGGCGGAGGCGAAATGATATCAAACCCATGCTTTGCGCCCGAGATTGCTTGAGGAGATATAGGTGATGAATAAGCGGACAAGTATTCTATCGGGAGTTTGCGCGTTGATCATTGGATTAAGCCTGGCGCTTCCAATGCGAGCCGCCGCGGATGATAAGGGTCACGGGGATCATGGCCGCGCCAATCAACAGCAAGAGAGGCGTTCGGATCGTGACCGCGGCCACCAACAGCAGGGGTGGCGTGCGGATCATGACCGCGACCAACGACAACGCCAGGCGTGGCGTTGGGAGCGGGACAAGGACTACTACCGTGCTTATCCGTACACACCCCCGCCGGAATACGGCTATAACTACTGGCAACAACGCCAATATCTGCCGGAGAACGGTCAGGGGATGATTAATCCGCGCAACCCAAACCTTTACTGGGCGTGCGATTCCGATGGCCATCACTGCCATTGGGCACCGCGGGCAAAGCGCTACCGGGCGCCGCGTTATTAGTTTGCCTGAAGTAGAGATCGCACTGCGCGCGTCTTGATCAATAATAAGTGAAAGGCGCGCCGAGCGGCTACGATCGAAAACGGGTCCGCGGCCATCGCCGCGAATTCGGGCGCGCCGGTCTTTCAAGTCGAGGTGCAGATCGGCTTCAGACTCGAGGGCGGCCGAATCGCGTAACGCTCGCGGCGGGGTGGCGGCCTACGGCACCATTCGCAAACCCAGCCGGCAATCGCGCGGATTATGCGCCGTGTGGCATCGACGAATGTTCGGCGCTATGCTCGGCGTGCGGTGGCGGGATGTGAGCGGGCGATCAAGCCTTAAAGCGTGAGGTCCCGATATGTCGCTGGACAACGACGAAACCGATCGGGTGCTCGAAGAGGAGCATCCCGGACCTAACGATATCGAATCCGCACTGGTCACGATTACGCTGAGCGACGTGGTTGAACATACCCCGTTGCTGGTCGAGGTTGACACCAGTCTGGCGGCGGTGATCGAGGCGATGCAGCGCGAGAATCGCGGCACGGTGCTGGTGGTTGAAGCGGGGAAGCTGGTCGGGATTTTCACCGAGCGCGATGTGCTGATGAAGGTCGCGGGACGGCCAATCGATTTGAAGCAAAGCAAGGTCAGCCTGTTCATGACGCACAATCCGGTCTGTCTGCCAGCCGATTCGCCGGTGGCGTTCGCACTGAACCGGATGGTGCTGGAAGGCTTCCGGCACATCCCGGTGGTGGACGATGATCATCGTCCGATGGCCGAGGTGTCGATGCGCAACCTGATTGAGTATCTGAGCGACTTCTTCAATCGCGACGTGCTCAACCTGCCGCCCGATCCGCAGATCAAATCGGTCAAGCGCGAGGGCGCATAGCCGGCGCGACCGCGCCGTAGCCTCAGAAATCGCGCGCCGCCCGAGATCTCGATCGCATCTCGTCGTTGGCTTATCGGCGACGTTCTTGTCGCGGCGCGCTAAATTAGCCGACGCGGCGACTCGCCCTTTTCAACAGATAAGTGGTTGCGTAGCACTGGTCGGGTGGAATTAAATGCGCCCATCGCGGTTCGCGGCATTTCGCCTCCGCAGGGATGTACACTTCAAGCATGAGCAAACGAGCTTGCGCCGGCGATGCCGGCCCCCGGTTTTACCGTCATCGGCGCCAACGCTCAAAGATGATTGCGGTCGTTGCAATGCTGGCGTTGTATCCGGCGCTGACCGCTTTCGATCTTTCTCGCCACAGCGTGCCGCCGGGCAGGATTATCTCCACCAACGGTTCGATGGCCGGGATCGACGCGATCACTCATCCGGCGTTTGTCGCCCCCTCGAAAGCCACCTTCCTGACGCTCGACGATCGGGTAGTCGGGGTAATAATCGACCAGAGTGCGCGCGCCTATCCGCTGAAGATACTCACCTGGCATCAGGTGGTCGATGACTCAATCGCGGGCAATGCGATTGCGATTACCTATTGTCCGCTCACCGGCAGTGCGATCGTTTACGATCGAACGCTCGGCAAAAAGACGCTTATGCTGGGTACTTCCGACCGGCTATTCGATAGCAACCTGCTATTTTTCGATCAGACCTCGAAGAGTCTATGGTCGCAGATCAAGGGCGAAGCGATCGCGGGGCCTTTGACCGGCCAGCGACTCAACGCGCTGCCCAGCGTGGTGACACCGTGGGGAGTCTGGAAAGTTTATCATCCGGACACGCGGGTATTGAATGCGAGCGCAACGGACGTCAAGAATTTTGCCAACGATGACACCGCTCGCTACGACCAGTCGCAAAGCGTTCCCTGGCCGGTCAGCACGCTCGACAATCGAATGGCGCCGAAGGAGCGCGTGCTGGGGTTGTCGATTAATGGCGCCAACGAGGCGTTTCCGTTCACGAACCTTGCGAACGCGAAGCCGCCGGTTTCCGCGAATGTTGGTGGCAAGCCGGTCACGATCGTGTTTGATGCGGCGTCGAAGACGGCGGGCGCGGTGATCGCGGGCAAACACGTTGCCGCCTACACCGGATACTGGTTTGCGTGGGCGACCTTTCACCCGAACACCACGATCTGGAATAGCGAGGCGGGAACCGCCTCGACAAATGCGAATTCGGCTGCCGTAACCAGCCCGGCAAAATAGCTACTCAAATCGAAGCGAGGGTGGTCAAATCATAGTCCATTAGATCGCCGACGCGCCCGATCGTAACGTCAGGAACGGGGTACTTCGCGACTTCGTTTTTGTCGAGTGCGTAATGGCCCTGTCGCGGGAAAACCGTAGTAACGCGCTTACCCCAGACTTGCTTGACGGCGCTTAGAATACGCACTTTATCGTCCACGAAAACGTAGTGCGTGGCGGGAAACCGGGCAGCGATATCGTCGAGTTCGAGTTCCTTGTGAATGTAGATCAGCACGTTGCCTTCAAAGGCCTGGTGCAATCCGGAGCGGTGAACTTTCAGCGGCTGAAAGACCACATCGCCATCGGAGACGATTACCGTACCGCCGAATTGCCGGCAGCGCTCGACGACGTCGAGTGAATTGGGATACAGGCGGTTCGCGAATGGGTAGTTAATCAGGTAGTCGGACACTTCCAGGATATGGAAGTCGCGCGGAAACTCGACGCGGTAGCGCTGCAGCGCGCCGAGGTAGTCGGCGTAACCGAGCTGTGCGCGGAGTTCCTCGAAGAGCTCCCAATAATGGCGATTGCGTTCGGGACCGATCGCACGCTCGAGGTGGGCCGCCATGTCGGCCTGGACGCGATCGTTATCAACCAGGGTATTATCGACATCGAAGAGGTACACGGTCTGATCCGAAGCCATCTGAAATCCTCCTGCTCACGCGCCCCGGGCGCACCTCGGCGTCGGCTACTAACGAAAGAGCATTCGCCGCTCGATTATCAGCTTGCGGCGCCCGCCAGTAAACGCGAATTGTCAAATCGATTCCTGGTTGGTAGCGTTCGGCGGGAAAGTCCGACCGCGGGCGCGCGACGAACTCATCGCGAGGATAATCGAGGCCGGGCTGTGCGCGCCGTCGGGCGGCGACGTGCAGCAATGGCGATTTATCGTGGTGAAGGAGCCTGCTGGGGGAGCCCTCACAAATAGGCCCCCTCAGCAATCGGGAGACGCCCCGCCATTCGGCGTCGAGCCGAATGGCTATTGCAATCCGTACACCTGCGCCGCGGTATCGTGGACGATCTTGCGCAACTGATTTTCGGGCAGCGCGCCGAAACGCTTGGCCACGATCTCCTGCGAACGCGGAAACGTCGCCGCGGTGTGCGGATAGTCCGATGACCACATGATGTTGTCGGGGCCGTAGCGATGGAGTGAATCGACGAAGACCGGGTCGGCGATGAAGGTCGCGAAAACCTGGCGTTTGATATAGTCACTCGCGCGCATCGGCAGCTTCATCCCGCCGACCGCGCCGAGACGGTTCTGCACGGTGTCGAGCCGGTACATGAAGTACGCCATCCAGCCGACGTCGTTCTCGGCAGAGACAATGCGCAGGCGCGGGAACTTCTCGAAGACTCCGCCATAGACCATCACGGAAAGCGACCGCTCGATCTGATGGTGCAGGTTGGCGAGCGAGAGCAGGAAGTCGCGCCCGGCCCGTTGATCCGCGCCGGTGCCTTTACGCGCGGTGAGGATATGCAGCGAGAGCGGCATGTCGAGGTCCTGCGCGGCGGCCCAGAACGGCTCGTAATCGGGATGGCTGTAGGGACGTTCGTCGGGCGCTTCGGCCCAGATCATCGCGCCCTTCATGCCCTTTTTGGCGATGCGCTGAAGCTCGGCGACCGCGCCCCGGATGTCTTCGAGCGTGATCATGCCGAGGGGCACCAGGCGCTTGAAATCGTGACTGCAATATTCGGCGGCCCAATCGTTAAAGGCGCGGAAGCAGGCCGAGCGGAGGTCGGCGTCGTCGAGTCCGAACAGCGGCATACCCATCGAGGTGTAGATGACCTCGGCCTGCACGCCGTCGCGGTCCTGGTCTTTCAAGCGATAGGCGGGATCCCAGACGCTCTTGGGCGCGGCGTCGAAGCCGCGCTTGTTGTGCTCGGGTAATTCCGCCGAGGGGACGCCGGCGCCGAAGAAGCCCGCCACCGCCATCGGCGTGATGTTCTCGCAGACGAAAAATTCGCCCTCGCGGCCACGCAGTCCTTTTACGGTATGCGGCGCGCGGTCGCGGAAGCGCTGGTCCATCCGCTCAGCCCACATGGTGGGCGGTTCGACGAAATGGGAGTCGGCGGAAATGAGACGATAGTCCGACATGGCGTGGCCTCCTTGCGTGTTCATGCCGCCGACGGCCGCGGCGGTCGTGACCGGAATCGGGTGGTTGGTCCGGGCGCGCGATCAGCGCCACCCTCGTCAGCGATTTAATTAGCGCGAGCCTCGCGTCATCGCAAACAAATCTTAAGCGAAGACGCGAAGGATGCAGCCCTAGCGCATCGGCGGTTGGGCGCGGCGGCGAAGCGGAGCGGAGAATCGCGCCGGCAGTGAGACAATCAGTTGATGCAGTTTTGCGGATCGACGGCGCCGAATTGCGCCTCGGCGAACCAATAGTTAGCGGCGCAATCCGAATTCACATCGAAGAGATCCAGCTTATCGTTCTCCGCGGCCGCAATGTTGACGACGCGATTGAAGTTATCGCCGAGGTCGATCGCGACGCCGTATTGCTGGACGCCGCTGCTGAAAATTCCAGCGACGCCCGAGAACAGATAATTATAATTGCTCGCCAGAGAACCGCGCGGGCACGAACCCCGCGGGCCCGCGGCCGAGCAGCCGAGATAGATTCCGGCCAGCGCGTTGCTCTGAACCGTGAAGTTGCCGACGCTGTTGTGGCTCGAACTCTGCATCCAGACGCCGAATCTGCCGTTATCGAAAATCGTCGGCATTTGCAGAACGTTATAGCCGCCGCCCGCGATCCGGACGCCGTCGTTTAGATTGTTGGCCGCGGAAAAATTCGACAGGTCCGCCTGCTGCACGTGATTGAGCAGGACGCCGGCGTCGGTATTTGACAGCGCGATGAAATTATCGGCCAATGCGCCGAGCGCGTCGATCTGGATGCCCACGCCGAAGGTCTGGATGGTCGCGCCGTTGCCCTCAATGAAGGCCTTGACGGCGGTCTTCATGACGTGAACTCCGACCGCGTCGGTCGCGCCGATGAGGTGAAAGCGGTTGAGATTGAGCGACACATTGGGGGCGGTGATAACGAGGCAATCGCCGGCCGACGGCGATGACGCGATAAGATCGCTATCGACCTCGTAGAGGCCGGCCTTGGTAATTTTCTGGCATGCGGTGATCGAAATCGGCGGCTGCGCGAATGCGGGCGCGGGCAATATGGCAGCGACGGCCGCGAGCAGGATCGCAAGAACCGCGGGCCGGGAGCCGATGGCGCTGCCGGGCCAGATCGAGACTCGCCCGATCACTGGCATGATAGTTTGTTTTGCAATTTTTTTTGAAAATCGCGCCGGACACGGGATGCGCAAACTCTAATTTAGAAGCCCTATGCTTTGTCATAGCACGACTCGGATGTCGGTGGGCAGTAGCAAAGCTAAGCTAGTGGAAGAATTTAACGCCAGGTTGGTGTGGCTGGGCC
Source organism: Deltaproteobacteria bacterium (assembly GCA_021780755.1). Classification (GTDB taxonomy): domain Bacteria; phylum Desulfobacterota; class Binatia; order Binatales; family Binataceae; genus JADMIL01. Next base: position 110,225 of record JAJXYF010000029.1, read on the forward strand.
TGAACGGCGAAGGTCGCGTTTTCGAAGGTGAAATCAAGGTCGATGGGGCGGGTCGCGTCATCCACTGTAGTTGTAGTTGTGGGCACTGTAGTTGTGGGGCCGACGGCACGGCAGGTGGTGAGCAAGCATGGCTACGTCCACCGACAGACGGTCCTGGCATGTCCCGCGTGGAATCGGAGGCTGAGACTTGACTTGAGGCATTCCTGGATTGTGGATTGTGTAAAAAAAATGTTCGCAGATAAATTGCGCGGTTCGATGATGCTTCCTGCGGTAGCATCGCAAAACTAATAGTAGCATAGCGGCCGCACGCCGGCAAACAGGCCTTAAGTCGCCTGGTTTCAGATCGTCAGAGCAAGGGGCCGCGGCGGGTGCGGCCGAGGTGGGTGTAGGCGCGCGGGGTGGCGACGCGGCCGCGGGCGGTGCGCGCGACGAAACCTTCCTGCAACAGGTAGGGTTCGTAAACTTCGCCGATGGTGTCGGCCTCTTCGCCGACGGCCGCGGCGAGACTCTCGACGCCGACCGGACCGCCGTCGAATTTGTCGATGATCGCGGCGAGGATCGCGCGGTCCATGCGATCGAAGCCGCAGGCGTCGATTTCGAGTAGTTCGAGGGCGGCGAGCGCGACCTCGCGAGTGACGATCGCGGCGTCGTTGACCTGGGCGAAGTCGCGCACCCGGCGGAGCAGGCGATTGGCGATGCGGGGTGTACCGCGCGAGCGGCCGGCAAGCTCATCGGCGCCGTGGTCGTCGAGACGCACGTTGAGCAGGCGGGCGGACCGGCGAACGATCTCGCTCAAATCCGCGCGGTCATAAAAAGCGAGATGAAAATGCTGGCCGAAGCGATCGCGCAGCGGCGAACTCAGAAGTCCCGAGCGCGTGGTGGCGCCGATCAGCGTAAACGGTTTTACCGCCAAGCGCATCGAGCGCGCCCCCGGTCCTTTGCCGACGACGATGTTGAGTTCGAAATCCTCCATCGCGGGATAGAGGATTTCCTCGATCTGGCGGGCGAGGCGGTGAATCTCGTCGATGAAGAGCACGTCGCCCTCGTCGAGATCGTTGACGATGGCGGCGAGGTCGCCGGCGCGCTCGATGGCGGGACCGGAGGTAGCGCGCAGATTGACGCCGAGTTCGCGCGCGATGATGTGCGCGAGCGAGGTTTTGCCGAGTCCCGGGGGTCCGGCGAAGAGCACGTGATCGAGCACTTCACCGCGCTGGCGCGCCGCGTCGATCGACATCCCGAGGATTTTCTTGAGGCGCTCCTGACCGATGAAATCGTCGAGCGAGCGCGGGCGCAGTGAAAGGTCGAAGACGACCTCTTCCTCGACGGCGGCCGGCGATTCCAGAGGTGCGCGATCGCGATCGCGCACCGCGTGAGGCTTGCGTGCGGCTTTCGGTGGCGATGCATTCGCGGCCTGGCCGGGAGCCGCGCCGGCGGCAAACGCGGAATCGATCTCCACGTCCGCGGGTTCCGCGATTTCGATTTCGTCCTTACTTTTCACCGAGCAGCACCGCGAGCGACTTTCGGATCAGCGCTTCGAGTCCTTCTTGCGCGTCCGGGGCGCCGATCGAATCGACCGCGCGCTTGGCTTCGACCGGCTTATAGCCGAGGTTGACCAGCGCCGACAGCGCGTCGTCGAGCATCGCGTTGGCGCCAGCGTGGCCGTTGACGGCGATGTTCGGACGTTCGGTCACGGCGAGATTGAGCGCGGAGATCTTGTCGCGCAATTCACGCACGCAGCGCTCGGCAACCTTGGGGCCGACGCCGGGGACCGCGTCGATACGATCGACATCCTCCTGGGTAATCGCGTCAACCAAATCCTCGGGCGAGAGCACCGACAGAATCGCCAGCGCGAGCTTGGGACCGACGTGCTGGACGCCGAGCAGCAGATCGAAGGCTTGCTTTTCGGGTGCGGTCGCAAAGCCGTAGAGCGTGATCGAATCTTCGCGGACGACCTGGCGAATTTCGAGATCCACCGCAGTGCCAATGGCGGGGATGCGGTAGTAGGTCGCGAGCGGGATGAAGACCTCGTAGCCGACGCCGCCGGTATCGACGACGAGGCGGCCGGCCTCGCGAACTTTGACCCGCCCAGAAAGCGACGCGATCACGGCTTGGCTCCCGCAAGTGAGACTGAGCGGACGGGGCGCCGCGGCAACGCCTTGCGCGGCGGCGGCAATGGCCGTGGCATTTTAGCGCGGAAGAGATGGCAGAGTGAGATCGCGAGGGCGTCGGTGGCGTCTTCGGCGAGATCGTCGGGAACGCTCGCACCGATCGTGCGCTGGACCATCTCTTTGACTTGCCGTTTGTCGGCGTGGCCGTAGCCGGCGATCGAGAGCTTCACGTCGTTGGGGGTGTACTCGAACAGTTCGAGTCCGCGATGCGCCGCCGCCAGCATCACCATCGCGCGCGCCTCGCCAAGCTTGAACGCACTCTGGATGTTGACCGCGACGAAGCTGCGCTCGAGGCTGATGGCGTCGGGCGTGTGGGCGTCGATCACGGTAATCAATTTTTCGTAGATGGCGGCGAGCCGGGCCGGGCCGCGCAGCGTGCCCGCGCGGATCGTTCCGGCAGTGACGTAGGCCAGCACACTGCCGCGATCGACTATGCCGAACCCGGTGACCGCGTTGCCCGGGTCCACTCCAAGTACGCGCATTCCCACACCTCGACCACCACCGCTACTGACTATTCGTCTTTCCGCGATTCCCGCTGGATCCCGCGGTCGATTACCCGCGGCGCCGCCGTCGATCGGCCTACGCGGCCGAGAATTGCGCCATCACTTCGTCATCGATATCGAAATTGGACGATACGCTCTGGACGTCGTCGTGATCTTCAAGCTCTTCCATCATCTTGAGGACCTGCTCGGCGGCGCGGCCCGAAACCTTGACGGTGTTCTCGGGCATCATGGTGATTTCAGCACCCACCATCGCAATGCCGGCCTTTTCAATCGCGTCGCGCACGGTTTGAAACTTCTCCGGCGCGGTCATCACCTGGTAGCCGTCTTCTTCGCTGAGGACATCGTCGGCACCCGCGTCGAGCGCCAATTCGATCAGCTTGTCCTCGTCAGCGGCGCCCTTTTCGACCGAGATCACGCCGCGCTTTTTGAACATCCACGCGACACATCCGGACTCGCCGAGGTTGCCACCGTGGCGGGAGAGGATGAAGCGGAGTTCGGCGACGACGCGATTGCGATTGTCGGTGAAGACGTCGATTATGACGGCGACGCCGCCGGCACCATAACCCTCGTAAACGATCTGTTCGAGCTGGCCGCCACCCAGCTCGCCGGTGCCCTTTTTGATCGCGCGATCGATGTTGTCGTTGGGCATCGATTGCTGGCGGGCAGTGAGCACCGCGGTGCGCAGGCGCGGATTGGCGTTGATGTCGCCGCCGCCGAGGCGCGCCGCGATGGTGATTTCCTTGATCAGCTTGGTGAAGAGTTTGCCGCGCTTGGCGTCGCGCGCACCCTTCTTATGCTTGATCGAGCTCCACTTGGAATGACCTGACATGACTTGAGCCTCCGGGGCCGCCCTGATTTGGCGATTCCCGTCCGCACGCAGAGTAGCATAGACGGCGGGCGCGGGGGGAGTGCGGGATGCGCGGCACGCCGCGATCGCATCGCGGCCTGGCATCCTGATGTACCTGCTTATGTACCTGGTTATGATATTTGATGGTCGGCGATGAAGCGTTTGTACCTTTGCCTCCTGCTGACGCTGGCCGCGGCCGGCTGTTTTTATCCACCAACGGAAAAGCCGGTGGCGGACGCGACGAACCAGATCACGCTCGCCCTGCCCTTCGACCTCGCGTGGGAGGCGGTGCACACGGTGATTGCGGACAACGGTTTTCGGATTATCGCGGAGGACCCGAATAACGGGATTATCGAGACGCAGGCGGCCACCGGCTTTAGCCTGAAGGATGCGGATTGCGGCGAGTTGCGAGGAATCGCGGCCAAGTATCGCGCCCAGCCCGACGCGGGGTCGTCGGCGGTCTATAATTTCGCGGTCAAGCCGCAAGGCAACGAGGCGAGCGTGGTCGTGGTGCAGGCGGTCTTCACGTCGTCGCTGCACGTCCCGATGCATCCGATGCGTGACGAGAATTGCCTTTCACGCGGGACGCAGGAGGCGCGGCTGTTCAAGGAGATCGAGGCGCAAGCGCATAAAGAGCACCGGCCGGAGTTCAAACCACCGACCGGATAGGAGCATCGATTAACGCTCTGGAAATTTCGTCCCCGGCTAACACTTGCGCTGATCGGATCGGTCGAGCGACACGAGCGTCAAAAATCGAAAAAACAGCCGGAAGCATCAGGGGGTCACGCGATGCTGGTGCTGAAGAGCCACCAGCCGGCGGCGGCAAGAATAATGAACATGACGAAGACGGCGACGAGGCTCCAGGCATGGCCGATGGGGCCGGTGACCTCGCCCTTGCGGATTTGCTCGAGATCGAAGACGTGCTGCGCGCCCGGGGGCGGGCCGCTGATCCTGATCACGCTGGCACGGCGAAAGAAGGCCTTGCCGCGGTTCAGGTTCATGAAGCCGCCGAGCCGCAGGGCCACGTCAACGTCGCCGCCTTTTGGGCCGACGCGCAGATAGAAGCCGAGCCTGGTCCAATCGTTGGTGCGCCTGAGATCGGCCGACATGATGCTGTCCTCGAGCACGCTGATGCTGGCTCCATTGAAAAAGGGCAGGATTTTATCGGTGCGCGCTTCGACGCTGAAGTAATACCATCCGGGACCGAGCGGCAGGGTCTGCACCCAGCGCGCGTCGTTGTCGTGATGAGTATCGATTTCGACTTCCGCGGGTTGGCCGGCGGTGGGTCGAATCCAGTTGAATTCCGTGGCGGTCGGCGAGAGCACCCACGCGTCAACGCGCCAACCATCGCACGAAGTACCCGAGCCGCGCGCGAAGTCGCCGTTGTTGAGGAGGTTGGCGGGAGCCGCGAGCACCTGGCGAGGCACGAGCGTCACGAGCAGCATCGCGGTCGCGACGGCAATCGTGCAGGCGGCTGCGCGTATGATTATCATGCGGCTGATTATGCGCGCGAACCGCTGGCCCAGAATTGGTCCGACAGTGCGTGCGATGTTGCGCGCGATCACGATCAGATCCAATTCCGCAGCCCCGGCCCTTCGAACCACATGCGCGCGTAGTAGCCGGCGCGCGTGATCGGCATCGCGATCCATATCGGCAGGTAGTAGATGAAAATGGCCAGCGCACATCCGAGAAATGCGACGCAGACATAACGGCCGCTGAGCTTGGGCCGCCGCCGGAGCGGAATCCACGCGATGGTCAGCAACAGCACGAGGGGCAGGCCGACGACGGGTTGGGCGCTTGCGGAGAGGAAAGCCGGCTTGAGCGAGACCGCGATATGGCCGAGGCCGATGGCAAGCGCCGGTATCAAGGTGAGCAAGAGGGCGAAGGTTTCCCAGAACTCGCAGTCGCCTTGCCAGAAATCGGAGAGCACCGCGGCCAGCGCGAGATAGCCAATATAGACCGACGGCATATAGTGATAGAGAAATAGTATTCGGCCGATTGGAATCCAGATTACATAGTTCGCCAAATAGCCAATTACGATGAAGGCACGGGTCAGGTTGGGCCGTTCGATGGCGCGAATGGCGGTGATCGTCATCGCGGGAATTACGCCCCACCAAAGGATTGGATTGCCGGCGCCCCAGATGGTCGCAACGTCGCCCTGGTCGGGAAAATTCTGCCAATAGGCGACCGGCCGCAGCATCATCGGCCAACTCCACCAGGGCGAGGCATAGGGATGGGTGGCGGTGGAGACACTCTTTTCGTACCAGATCACGTCCTTGTAGTAGTGAAAGAGATCAGAGATACCGCCCCACCATCCGAGGTAGTAGTGCGGCAGAAAGCAGGCGAGGTAGAAGACGGACGCAATTCCACCGAGCATCAGGACCGCGCCCGCGATGCGGCGGTCGCGCACGTCCTGGTTAACCGCGATGGGCCCCGCCGGCGGGCGACGCGCCAGGGTGTACACGACAAATCCGGTGACCAGCAAAAAGGTTACCGCCGGCACGTAAAGTTTTGAGCCCAGGCACAGGCCGAGCGAGACGCCCAGAAAGACCAGGGTGCGGCGCCGGTCGCGCCAATCGGGATTCTGGATAAAGCGGAACATCAGGAGGTAGGAGATGGCGGCGAAGGTGAGGTACACGATATCGATAACGGCAATACGTGAATCGACGAGGAAAAAGCCGTCGGAGAGCACGAAGCCGGCGGCCAGCGCGGCAGCGAGGCGCGCACGGAACATGCGGCGTCCGAGCAGATAGGTGACGCCGGAGAGGATCGTGCCCATGGTCGCGACGCCGAGGCGCCACGCCCACGGAACATCGCCAAAGAGTTTGATGCCGAGCGCGATGAGTAACTTGGCGAGCGGCGGATGCGGATCGAGGAAGGTCTCGCCGCGCAGGTAATGGCGCGCCTGACCGACGAAATGAACTTCGTCGAAGACCAGTTCATTGGGATGGTTGAGGTTCCAGAAGCGCAGCACCGCGGCGACCGCGAGCACCAGGACCATCAGGATGGTATCGATGCGCATCCACGGAAAGGGCTCGAAGGTGGCGGGTGGCGGCGGCCCCAGCCATCCGCCGCGCGCGGCGATCGGCGGGCCCGCGGCTGCGCGCTTCGCGGCAGCCGCCGCTTTTCCGGACGCCTTGGTCCCCTTCCCCGCAGCCGTCTTCATTTCAGTCAGATTGGCTCCTGCCAGCTTGTCCTCCGCCAGATCCGCGCTGGCTTGCGCCCAGGCGTAGGCGATGACGGTCGCGAACGCGATCAGGTTAAGCAGTGACGCGGCCATCGCCAGCCGATCGCGCGAATCGAGGAAAATCGCCAACTGCAACGCGTGCAGCACGTACGCGAGGTTGAACAGGCAGGTCATCGTCAGCAGAACGAAGACCGCCATCATCGCGGGCGCGGTCAGCGCGAGCGGCACCGCCAGCACTAGCGCGGCATAAAAGTACCGCTCGTGCATGCGGGGCGCCAGCATGCAGAATCCGAACATCGCGAGAAACGAGACGAGCAGGAGATTGCGGCGATCGGGCGCGCGCCAGAGCAGCCACGCGACGAACGCGTAGAGGAGCACCAGCGCCGTCATCCCGAGCGCGAAATACGAGATGCCGAAGATGGTTTGCGCATCGGGTATGCGCAAGCCGCCGATCAGCGCCATCAGGTTGAACGCGTTGACGGAGGTCTCGTGGTAGTAGGCGGCGCCGCTGAGATAGAGATTCGGCAGCCAGCTCCACGGATGGCCGATTTGAAACGGCGCGGCGCCGACGACGACGACGGCCACAAACGCCATCGCGGAGCGCCACCATTTGCGCGGCTCAAGATGCAGCAGCGTCCACAGGCCGAGCACCGGCATCAACGAGAGCGCCTGCGGCTTGATCAGGACGGCAAGGGCAGCGAGCGCCCAGCCGACTTCGAATTCGTCCTCAAGGATCATCGCGAGGCTGAGAAAGAGCGCGAGCGCAAGCGGGGAATCGGTCTGCCCCCACACCACGGAATCGAACAGTAAGGCCGGATTGAGCGCGATCAGGGCGAGCGCGATCCAGGCTGAACGCGCACCCCGCAGACGGCGGACGAACAGGTACATCGCGAGCGCGAGCGCAAAGTCGCCGAGCAGCGGCGGGAACTGGACGATGACTTTGAGGGCGAGGCCACCGTCGATGCCGAGCCCGTTGGCCAACGCTCCGGCGGCCCACAGCGCGTAGAGATAGGCCGGCGGATAATCGAGGAAGTAGCCTTCCTGGTAGGTCCGCGCGGGACCGACGAAGGCGACCTTCATCGCCCACGCTTCGTAGGTGCCGAGGTCCACGCCGAAGCCGGTAAACAGCGACAGCGCAAACGCCTTGATCACGAGCAGCGAGGTGAGCAGAAAGAGGACGCGCTTGAGATCGCGGTCGCGTTCGCGGACCAGTGGGCGGGCGAGGAGCCAGAATGCGCAGCACGGCAACGCCGCCAGGATTGCTCCGGCGACCACGCCCGCGAGTTTACCGGTGACCGGAGACCCGGGCGGGCCGGCGCCATAGGCGTACGCAAAGGCGAGCCGCGGCATCGCAAGCGCGGCGATCGCGATTGCGAGCGGAAGCTTGATCGGGCCGAGCGCGATCGGCGACGGCGCGTTAGTCGAACGCGTCATCTGATGAATGTGGCGAATGCATAAATCTATCGGCGTCAGACTAGCGCGCACCGCCTCCTCCGGCCCATCGCACAGCGATGCCCGTCGCACGCCAGCGTCCCAGCAGTAAAGCGACGACCGCATCCGGCGCGCTGATAACATAGCGCACGGTGAATCGTAGATCAGCGACCGAAACGCGCGGCGGTTGCAACTGGCGGGTGCGGCGGTCGGCGATCTATGATTGCGCGAGGCAAGGGAGGCCATCGCATGAAACTCGTTCACGCCACTTGGGAACCGGCCGGCGCCGGTCCGTATCCGACCATTTTCGCTATGCACGGATGGGGATCCAACGCGATGGACCTGCAAGGGCTGGCGCCCTTCGTCGCCGACGGCCGCTTCCTGGTGATCTGTCCGCAAGGATCGTTCGAGGTCGAAATCGGCGCGATCAACGGTTACGGCTGGTACCAGATGCGGCCGGGCACGCAGCCCGATCCGGAAAAGGTCGATGCGGCGGTCGATGAGTTGCGCGAGTTCCTCGACCAGGCTTGCGCGCGCTATCCGGTCGATCCCAGCAAGATCGTGGTGGCGGGATTCAGCCAGGGCGGCATGATGGCGTATAGCCTCGCGATGCGCTGGCCGGAGCGGTTCGCCGCGCTGGTGGGAATCGCGACGGCTTTTCCCGAGCGCCTCACGAGCCTGGTCACGAATCACGAGGCGGTTCAGCGACTGCCCACGATGGTCCAGCACGGACGCGCCGACCAGGCGATCGATATGGCACGCGCGCGCAAATCGGTCGAGGCGCTGCGCGAGTTGAAGGTGCCGGTGACATTTCGCGAATACGATTGCGGCCACGAGGTCGCGGCCGACGGCGTGCGCGATCTTTCCGCCTTCCTGATCGACAAGGTGGCGGGGCCGGTCAAGCGGCCGTAGCTTGCGATGGTGGATTTTCGCGCATGAGCGACGACACTTCGCGCGCCGGTGGCGAGGAATTCGCGCGGCTGTTGACGGTACTGCGGGAACTGCGGCAACGCTGCCCGTGGGATCGCGAACAGACGATCGCGAGGCTCGGCAAACATCTGGTGGAAGAAGCCTACGAGGCGCTCGACGCGATCGAGCGTGACGACGGGCAGGCGATCATTGATGAGCTGGGCGATCTGATCGCGCAGGTGCTCGCGGTCGCCGTGATCGCGGAGGAGCGGCAGCGCTTCCGCGTCGCGGAGCTGTTCCAATGGGCGGCCGACAAGCTCGTTCGGCGTCATCCGCATGTTTACGGCGACACCGCAGCGGCGACGTCAGCGGAGGTCGTCGAGAACTGGAACCGCATCAAGCAGGCCGAGCGCGCAAAGGCCGGGGCGACCTCCGCGCTCGACGGCGTCGCGCGGGCGATGCCCTCGCTCGTGCGGGCGGAGAAGCTCGGTTCGCGGGCGCGGCAGGCCGGGATGGACTGGCACGATATCCACGACGTGCTGGCCAAGGTGCGCGAGGAGATGGACGAGGTCGAAGGCGCGCTCGCCAACAACGATATCGACGCGGCGGCGGGCGAACTCGGCGACATGCTGCTCGCACTCGCGAACGCGCCGCGGTTCATCGAGCACAACGCGGAGGAGACGCTGCGGCGCGCGTGCGACAAGTTCACCGAGCGCTTTGCGGCGGTCGAGCGCCTCGCGGCGGGGCGCGGTCGCGAGTTGAAGCAGATGCGTCCCGACGAGATCGACGCGCTGTGGAACGAGGCGAAGCGCGATTTGCGTGGAAACTGAAATGAAGATCCGTCACGCCGCTGCGCTCGCGCTTGTGATCGTCTTGATTCCGCCGTTCCTTAATGGGTGCGGGGCCGACAATGAAAATCGCCCGCTTCCTGGCGGCGGTAGATTTGGAGCGTGCTTCCCGCCTAACTGTCCGCCCTCTGTGGTCCGCGAATTTACACCCGCAGGACAGGTCGTCCCTACGCGGACCCATGAGCTGCACCGAAATTAGGGCACCCTGCATTTCAAATTCAGACACTCAAGGCCGATTTAAGACAGTACCCGATTGCCGGTGGATATTGATCGGAGGGGCGCGGACTGTTAGGTATGACTGGTTATGCCGCATATTCCGATTCATCCGTCAGCCGAGAAGCGTCACCGCCAAAGCCTCAAGCGCCAGCAGCGCAATCGGGCGATCAAGACCCGCGTCCGCACCGCCTCGAAGGGCGCGCTTGAAGCGATCGAGGGCAGCGACAAGCAGGCCGCCGCGACCGCGCTACAGCAGGCAATGAAGGTGCTGTACAAGGCCGCGAGCAAGGGCACGTTGCGCAAGAATACGGTCGCGCGCAAGGTCGCGAGACTTTCGCGCCGATACCATCGCACGCATGAAGCGGCGAAGGCCGAGTCCGCGCCGACCGCATCGAAGAGCTAGTCGTCCGTAGCGCCAGGCGGCGTGGCGGGATGACGCCGGCGCGATCAGGGCGCCATAAGATCCAGCAACATCGCCGAGATGGCCGATTCGCGCTCGTGAATCAGGCCGTTTTTGAATTTCGCGTCAAGCTCGCAGGCGCGCCGATGGGCCCGCATCAGGCGCGGCGCCCCGAAGCGCCGCGCGCCGTCAACCGCGCGCATCACAAGCGGGCTGGTCGGCTGCATCCCCAACATGCGGGCAACGTCGGCAGGAGTCTTGCGTTGCTCGAGCATCGACGCCGCCACCAGCATCCGGCGCACCAGGGGAATTAACTCGACGGCGAGCATTTCGATCGGATCGCGGCCGGTCTGAATCGCGCGATCGAAGAGCGCCAGCGCCTCACCGGCACGGCCGCGAGCGACGCTCTCCGCCAACTCAAACAGATCGGGAATCCGCGAGGGGCCAGCCGCCCCGAGGTCGGCGCCTTCGATCTTCGCATTATCGGCGCAGGAGATTGCGGCCTTGGCGAGCGCGTTGGAAATCGCCGCGAGGTCACTGCCATGACGTCCGATCAGCAGATCCACCGCGCTCGACGAGAGTTTGAGCCCGAGGTTTTGCGCGAAGGCTTCGACGTATTGTCCGAGCTGGTTGTCGTATGGGCGCGGGCAGTTAATCACGATGCCGATTTTCTCGACCACGCGCCGGATTTTCGCCGGCGCATTGTCGCGCTCATAAACCAGCACGCAGTGCATCGGGCCGGACATGCGCTCCAGCGCGGCACCAAGCGCCGACTCATCGGCGGCTCCGCTGGCCCGGCCTTCGCCGCCGTCAGCGTCATCGTCGCCGGCGGCGCTTGCCCGCTCGCGATGGGTCTTAAGAACGCGACATGCGATCAGCCGCTTGGGCGCAAAGAGGTCGGCGCCTTCGAGTTCGCTGATGGTGCTGCCGTAGCCGTCGGCGCCGCCGACCTGAAACGGGCGGTACTGGAATCCCGCCGACGCCATCCGAACACGCAGCGTATCGAGCACGTACTCACGCAGGAACGGCTGCGCGCCCGCGATCAGATAAACCGGCGTGGCAGCGCGCGCGCCGCGCAGAAAGCCGAGCGCGTTCTCAATCGCCATCACGTGATCCCCGAAGGGCCGCTTCGTCAACGCGCCGCGGGGTCATCGGCAGGCTAAAAGCCCTCGGTCATCGAGGCGTAGAGATTTTGTGCGAGCGTCTCCATCGCCTGCTGTATGGAGGATGCGCCCTGGGTCTGCGCGACCTGGATATCCTGCATGCTCGCGATGTCGCGCGAGCGCAGGTTTTGCTGGACGAAATACGGCGAGGTGGTGACGACCGCCTCACCCACCACCGGCGCTTCCTGGGGACTGCTGCTGACGCCGCGGGTGGACCAGATCACCTTGTGGTCGTGGGCGTCGAGCAGGCTCGCGTCGGCGGTGATGGTCTGGGTATAGATGGTCGGTTCGGCGGCGGTGTTAAAGGCCGTCGGGATGGTATCGGAGTAAACGATATCGCCGCTCAGGACAAGGTCGGCTTGCGATGCGTCGTCCACGATTTCGAGGCGCTTGTGGTTAGCAATCTCGTCTGCGAGATAGCGCATGAATTGGTCGTTGACGCCGGTCTGACGGGTGCGATTGCCGAACCTCGCGATGTAGAGGGTTTTGGCCTGCGGCGGGAGCCCGCTGCCCTCGGCCGCGAAATGATAGCCGCATCCCGAGGCAGCGAGCGCAAGCGCCAGCACCGCGAAGCGCGAAACCGTTGCCGGTCGCCTCGTGGAAGAAATGATTCGCGCGATTAGTTGGCGAATCAGCGCTATGCCTCGATCAAACCTGGTGGGGTTTGGCCGGATTACTTTCCTCACCTTTGTCCTTCAGACTGAGCCGCGCCGCGACCTGATCGAGGACGCCGTTGACGAAGCGGCCCGATTCCTGGTCGCCGTACGTTTTGGCCAGCTCGATCGCCTCATCGATAGTAACGCGCGCGGGAATGTCTTCCATTCGCCGCAATTCAAAAATCGCCAGCCGCAAAATATTATGATCGACGCGCGAGAGCCGGCCAATCGACCAATGCTCGAGGACGTCGGCGATTTGCTTATCGAGGGCGACTTGATCTCCGTGCACCCCGGTCACCAGACTCACCGCGAACTTGCGCGCCACATCGTCGGCCGGAAACGCCTCGAAGAAAAGGGCGAGGTCCTCGGTCGAGGAACCGCCGCGGAGGTCGATTTGATAGAGGGCCTTGAGTGCGAGTTCGCGGCCGAGGTGCCTGGTTCCCATCGTGGTGATTGTGCGGTTGCGCCGTCAAAAGCCTGTGATGCGGGGATTGCGGGTACGCGCTGATTCGCTCCGCGGCCGTCAGGTGGCGACCTTGAGTTGCGTAAACATGTGGCCGAGCTTTTCCTTCTTGGTGCGCAGGTAGTCGATGTTGCCGACGTGCGGCGCGACCTCGAGCGGCACTCGTGTGACCGTGACCCCGTAGCGCTGCAGGCTTTCTATTTTGTGCGGGTTGTTGGTCAGCAGGCGGACTTCGCCGATGCCGAAGTCGCGCAGAATCTGCGCGCCGATGCCATAGTCGCGCAAGTCGTCCTTGAAGCCCAATTCGAGGTTCGCCTCGACCGTATCGAGTCCTTGATCCTGCAGCGCGTAGGCCTTGATTTTGTTTCCGAGGCCGATGCCGCGGCCCTCCTGATGGAGGTAGATGATCACGCCGGCATCCGCGGCCATTATTTGTTGGATGGAGATCGCGAGCTGCTCGCCGCAGTCGCAGCGGTTGGAGCTGAAAACGTCGCCGGTCAGGCACTCGGAATGCAATCGCACCAGCGCCGGGCGGCCGCTGCCGACGTTGCCCTTGACCAGCGCGAGATGCTCGCGCCCATCGACAATATTGCGAAAGACGATGGCTTGCAGCTCACCGTCGGGCAGCGTGAAGCGGCTCTCGCCGACCCGCTGAACGAGAATTTCGTTGGTCAGGCGATGGGAGACGAGGTCGCTGATAAAGACCAGGGGCAGTTCGTAAGTGGCGGCAAACTCGCGCAGTTCGGGCAGACCCGCGGCTTCGCCGTCTTCGCGAAGAATCGCACAGAGCGCCGCCGCCGGACGCATCCCGGCGCTGCGCACAAGATCGACCGCACCTTCGGCGCGTCCCATCCGCATCATGACACCGCCGCTCAGCGCCATCAGAGGCAGCACATGGCCCGGCATCACGAGGTCTTCGGGGCCGGATTTGTCGGCGGCAAGGACTCCGATTGTCATCGAACGATCGGCGGCGGAGATGCCGGTAGTCACGCCCTCGCGCGCCTCGACCAGCGCCCCGGCCTGCTCGACCATATCGCCGCCGAGGCTCGACGGTACCAACGGGATACCAAGTTCGCGCAGGCGCTTTTCGGGCAGCGCGACCGAGACCACGCCGCGCCCCTGACTCACCATGAAATTCACGTGTTGCGGAGTAACTTTCTCCGCCGCCATCACGAGGTCGCCCTCGGCGTGATCGCTGTCGTCGGAAACCAGCACGACCATCTGCGCGGCGCGAATCTGACTGAAGGCGTCTTCCAAAACCGTTGCGGGCACTTGTTTCACTCTCCGAAGGTTAATCTTATCACCGCGATCGGGAAGCGCAAATTCCTTCACAAGGGCAACGGCCGCTAGCGCGCGGTGGTGCGACCGCGCACGACTTCGGCCTCAACCAGGAGATCAGCGCCGATCGCATTGGCGCGGAGGTTAGCGAGGTGAACCGCCCCGCGGACCTTGCGCGATAGCAGACCTTCGACCGCCGGCAAACCGCATCCGAGGACGAGCGGCGCGACAAAAAATGCCACGCGATCGACGATGCCGGCGGCGAGCGCGGCACCCGCCAGATGAGCGCCGCCTTCGAGTAGAATCTTCGACCAGCCGCGCCCGCCGAAATCGCGCATGAGCGCAGTCAAATCGATTTTGCCGCCGGTGGACTTCGCCGGGATGATTTCGACCGCGGCGTGCGAGCCGCCGCGCTTCACGTAACGTCGTTCGGCGCGCGCTCGATTCGCCGTCGTGGTCACGAGTAGCGTCGGCGCCTGCGAGCGTTGACGAAAGAGGGTTGCGGTAGCCGGCGTTCTCAGCCGCCCATCGATAATCACCCGCAGGGGATCGCGACCGCCCGCGATGCGGCAGGTGAGGCGCGGGTTGTCGGCGATAACGGTCGCCGCACCAACCATCACGGCGTCGGCCTCGCGGCGCCATCGATGGACCAGGGCGCGCGATTCGGGCGAGCTGATCCAGCGCGAGTCGCCGCCAGCCGCCGCGATGCGGCCGTCGAGCGAGGTTGCGAGCTTGAGCGTGACGAACGGTCGGCCACGCGTCACGCGCGCGAAGAAGCCCTCGTTCAGGCGGCGGCATTGATCCTCGAGCACACCTTCGGTGACCGCGATTCCCGCCGCTCGCAGCATCGCGATACCCCGGCCGCGCACTGGCGGATACGGATCGCGACATCCGAGGACCACGCGCGCGACGCCCGCATCGACGAGCGCTCGCGCACACGGCGGGGTCTGCCCCTGATGCGCGCACGGTTCAAGCGCGACGTAGGCGGTCGTTCCGCGCGCGCCAGCGCCCGCCGCGGCCAGCGCGACGGTCTCGGCATGCGGACGGCCGCCGGCGGCGGTCGCGCCACTCGCTACGATCTCGCCATCGCGCACGATCACGCAGCCGACGGCCGGATTCGGCGTCGTCAGGCCGAGCATCGGGCGGGCGAGATCGAGTGCGGCCAGCATGAAGCGCTCGTCGCGCTCGCGCTCGACCGGTGTTTGCGACAACCGGCCGGCGGTTGGAGTCAGAATGATTGAGGATCGATTGGATGACACCGGAGCAAATTCACCAGCGGGCGCGTGTTGACGGGAAATTACGAAATTGGGTCGCCTTTTTTTTCGCGCGGACGGGGCGTTTCAGGCGGTTTGTCCTGGCGCAGGCGGATGAGGTCTTCGAGCTCGTGCATGAACTCGTCGATGTCCTTGAACGATCGATAGACCGAGGCGAAGCGCACGTAGGCAACCTGATCGATACCATGTAGCTCGTTCATCACGGCGGTCCCGACGAAAGAACTAGGCACTTCCTTGCCGCCGAGTTCCGCCGCGGCCGCCTCGATGCGGTCGGCGATTTGCTCGATGGTCTCCATCGAGACGGGCCGCTTTTCGCATGCGCGCTTGATCCCCGCGATGACTTTGAGGCGATCGTAAGGCTCACGGCGGTTGTCCTTCTTGACCACCATCGGGGCGGCCTCTTCGACACGCTCGTAGGTGGTGAAGCGGCGTTTGCAGGAATAGCACATGCGGCGGCGGCGAATGGTCGAGCCATCGCCGGACATCCGGGAATCGACGACGCGGTTACCGCGATGGCGGCAGAAGGGGCATCGCATGGCTAGAGTTTAACGCGACGACACGCGTCGGCGCATCGCGCGGCGCCGCCCGGTAGCAGGCAGTGCGACGCGATTCGGCGCCGGCGAAAGAGCGGCCCGCCGGAGTCGCGGCCGGCGGGCCAAATCAAAGCGCAATGGCCGCGGGAGTCCACGGCCACACATGGTATGCGGAAGCGTGCGGGATAAGCGGCGGCGCTCAGCTCTTGTGCGCCTCGATATAGGTGACGACATCCTTGACGGTGCGGATTTTCTCGGCGTCCTCGTCGGAGATCTCCATGCCGTATTCTTCCTCAAGGGCCATCACGAGTTCCACGATATCGAGCGAATCGGCGCCGAGGTCCTCAATAAAGGACGCCTCCGAGGTGACTTCATCCGCCGCGACACCGAGTTGCTCGCTGATAATTTCGCGAACCTTCGATTCGACATCTCCAGCCATCGTATTATCGTTCCTCCTGCCCGTCCGGGCATGGACTGCCACAGCCGGTAATCGTAATCGCCGCCGGTTGCCAGCCCGGAAATTCGCTTGCGCTCAGGCCCTCACCCCGTCTGCCTGACGAGGCGGTGTTGGCGCAGCGGCTTGACAGGGCAGCTTATGTACTTGGGGGTGCACAGGCAAGTTGAAAGCCCCGTCACGGCGAGAATAGTTTGATAATCGCGCATTTTATCACGGCATGCCATCGGCAAAAGGTGATTATTCGCCGGCCGCTCCCGCAAGTGCCTGGATCGTCGCGTGCACCGAGGCGGCGTCCTCGGCGGAACGCACTTTGAGATTACGGTTGATGCGGCGCATCAGGCCGGCGAGCACGCGGCCTGCACCGAACTCGATAGTCTCGGTGATATGGGCGGCGGCGAGCGTTGCCATCGACTCCTGCCAGCGCACTGAGCCAGTGATCTGTTCGAGCAATAGTGGTTTGACCCGGGCGGCGTCGCGATTTATTTCGGCGGTGACGTTGGCGATGACGCCGAAGCTGAGCGGGCCGATGGGCAGGCGATCGAGTATCGGTTCCATGCCATTGCGCGCGGGGCGCATCAGCGGGCTGTGAAACGGGGCGCTCACTTTGAGTTCGACGGAGGCGCCGGCGCCGCGCGCCTTGGCGGTTTCGAGCGCGCGGCGGACCGCACCCGCGTCGCCCGAGATAACGATTTGGCCGGGGGCGTTGAGGTTGGCCGCGACGGCAATTTCGCCGTCGGTCGAGGCCTCGGCACAGACTTCCTGCACCGCGGCAAGGTCGAGGCCGATGAGCGCGGCCATGGCGCCCCGCCCCGGCGGACACGCCGCCTGCATCAGGCGGCCGCGCTCGCGCACGGCACGCAAGGCGTTGCCCAGCGTGAGGGCGCCGGCGGCGACCAATGCGCTGTACTCGCCGAGGCTGTGGCCGGCGGCCAATTCAGGTGTAATCGAACATTCGGATTGGAACGCGCGCAGCGCCGCGATCGAAGTCGCGAGCGTCGCCGGCTGCGTGTTCGCGGTGAGGCGCAGGTCCTCTTCGGGGCCCTCGAAACACATCCGGGAGAGCGCGAAGCCGAGCGCCTCGTCGGCCTCTTCGAAGACTCGTCGCGCGGCCGGAAACTCATGCGCCAAATCGGCGCCCATGCCTGGTTTTTGCGATCCCTGACCGGGAAACAGAAAAGCAATTTTCATCGTGCCAGCAATCTTTCAGGTGGTTTCGCTCTTGGGCGGATGATCCGGGTGGGGTGATGCTTCACTCTCGTGAAGGTCGTCGGCGGAGTCCTGGATATCGGCGTCCGCATGATGCGCGTCGGCGACGGCGCCGTTGGGTAACGGCGGCGTGCCGGCACCATGATGCACGTGATTGGCGGCGTCGAAATGGCTCACTTCATGGGGTGGCGCAGGCGTCGCATTCGGGTCGCCCGCGGGGCCGGCTACATGACTGGCTTCGGCACAATCGCGATCGTGCCTGTCGGGACGATCGGACTTGTCGCTCTTGCTGAAGCGCTCGATCTTGCGTTCGGGATTGGCCTCACGATGGAGATGCAGGCGATCGCGCATCCGCGCGAACATGCCGCGAATACCTTTGCTCGAAGGCCTCGCGATCATGGTCTCGGGACTGTGCGCGGCGAGAATCTCGATGATGTCGGTATTGACGTGACGCACCAGCGCCTCGTTGGCGGCGGCACGGATCGCGTTGCGAATGGCGCGGGCATTGGAAGAGCCGTGCGCGATGATTGCGACGCCGTTGACGCCGAGCAGGGGCGCACCGCCGTATTCGGAAGGATCGAGGCGTTCGCGGACGGCGGCCAGCTTCTTGCGGACCATCAGATAGGCCAGGCG
This sequence comes from Deltaproteobacteria bacterium, assembly GCA_021780755.1. Taxonomy (GTDB): domain Bacteria; phylum Desulfobacterota; class Binatia; order Binatales; family Binataceae; genus JADMIL01. Next base: position 128,397 of record JAJXYF010000029.1, read on the forward strand.
CCGCAAGATACCGCTTGAGAATATTTCACGCAGATTGCCCAGCAGAAAGGCGGCGAAGCCTTCCATGGTCTTGAGCGCGACGTTGCCGGTGAAGCCGTCGGTGACGACGACATCGGCCTTGGCGCGATTGATATCGCGGCCCTCGACGTAGCCGATGTAATTGACGTGCGGGGCCATCGAGGTGAGCGCCTGGGCGGCGGCGCGGGTAAGTTCGGTGCCCTTGGACGGCTCTTCGCCGTTGGAGAGGATGCCGACGCGCGGGTTGACGCCGTTGAGGACGCGATGGAAATAGACGCTGCCCATCACGCCGAATTGCATCAGATGGATCGCCTTGACGTCGGTGTTGGCGCCTGCATCAATGAGCAGCGCGAAGCCGGCGGTGGTCGGGACGAGGGAGGCGATCGCGGGACGATCGACGCCGGGGAGCGTGCCGAGGATGGCCATCGCGGCGGCCATCATGGCACCGGAATTACCCGCGCTGACGAAGCCGTCGGCCTTGCCCTGCTTGACCATCTCGAGCCCGATATGAATCGAAGAGTCGGGTTTGCCGAGGACGGATTCGAGCGGCGAGTCGTCCATCGCGACGACTTCGCTGGCGTGCTGGATTTCGATCGCGAGGCCGCCGGTCTTGTGGCCAGCGAGTTCGCGCGCAATAACGTCGCGGTCGCCCGCAAGTACGATCTCAACCTGGAAGTCGCGCGCCGCGAGGACGGCGCCTTCGACAATCGCCTTGGGGGCGAGATCACCGCCCATCGCGTCGAGCGCGATTTTCACGTAACCGCCTCTCCCGCCTACTCCTTGGCGGTGGCGAGTTCACGCCCGCGATAGGTGCCGCAATGGCCGCAGATGCGATGGGGCATCGCCGGCTCACCGCAGTTGGGGCAGGCGATCGGGTTGACCGGACGCAGGGCGTCGTGTGAGCGGCGCATGTTGCGTTTGGAACGGGAGGTGCGGCGTTTGGGTGCTTGCATGGCGATTAACTTCCAACGGTTAAAATGAGTCTCTTATGTACCAAACTGGTTCGCAAGTGATCGCAAATACTTCGTAAAGATAACGCAAAAGAACGGGATCACCCGGGACTAATTCGGCCGGCGGACCTTGATCGAACGCAGGACACTGAGCCGCGCGTCGGCGCTTTCGATAACACAGCCGCATTCGCGCTCGTTGAGATTCGCGCCGCATCGCGGACACAGTCCCCGGCAATCGTCGCGGCAGAGCGGCCGCGTCGGCAGCGCCAGCAGCATCTGTTCGCGAATCAGCGGGGTCAAGTTGACCTCTTCTCCCTCGTACAGCGAAAACTCCAGGTCCTCCGCGCGCAGATCGGCGTTGCTATCGTCACCGATCGAGCGCGGCGCCAGAACATAGCGGAAACTGCGGCCGCTGGGGGCGACAAACTCCTCCGCACATCGCGCGCAAGTCGCCACGGTCGCCGCCGTCAGTTCACCGCGAAAGAACAGTTCCGTGCCGGCACTATAATACGACAGCACGACACTCACCGGTCCTTCCAGGCGGTATTCCCTGATCGGTCCGAGGCCGAGTGCGCGGTTGATCTCGCCTTGCGGTTCGGAAAAGGCGAGCTCCTTCGCATCGGCCGTAATATCATCTACCCGGAGCTTCACGGCTACAACGCGCCGGTTAGTCCCGGGCGCGACCGTCGATTATTACACGTCGCCGGGTGAGGTCCAATATGCGTGGAGGGATGAGATGGGAAGGGTTGTTCAGGAACCCAGAACCTCCAGCTTTTCCAGACACTTAAACCTCGCAGAGGTTTCACGGCATTCCATCCTGACGGTGGGCTATGCTCGCGTTGCTCGATCGTCGGCACGGACGCGCGGGCCTCGCCCGGTTGGAACCTCGTCAATGATAGGCGTCATTCATCGATTGATGCCCGCGAGGCGCGCGCGAGGGCGACGCCGATTTGCGGGCAGTCGGGAAGTATCGCGCAGGTCTGGCAGCGCGGGGCGCGGGCGAAACAGACGTTGCGGCCGTGAAGAATCAGGCGCATCGAAAAGTTGGTCCATTCACCCGGCAGCAGTAACCGCCGCAAATCGATCTCAATCTTTTCGGGATCGACGTTGCGAGTGAGGCCGAGCCGGCGAGACAGCCGCCGCACATGCGTATCGACGACCATCGCGGGCTGGCCGTGGACGTGGCCGAGGATGACGTTGGCGGTTTTGCGGCCGACGCCCGGCAGCGTGACGAGGTCATCCATGCGCTCGGGGACGCTGCCGTCGAAGCGATCGACGATTGCGCGCGCGGCCGATTGCAACGACTTCGCCTTCTGGCGGAAGAAGCCGGTGGTGACGATTAGCTGCTGGATGCGTTCGAGCGGCGCGACCGCCATCGCGGCGGCGTCGGGGATTCGCCGGAAGAGTTCGGGCGTGACGCGATTGACGCGTTCGTCGGTGCATTGGGCGGAGAGAATGGTCGCCGCGAGACATTGCCAGGGCGTTTGGAAGTCGAGGCTGATGCGGGCGGCGGGATAGAGTTGCGCGAGCGTCGCCGCGATACGTCCAGCGCGGGCGACCAGCGCGGCGGCAGCTTTGCGCGGCACGCGCGCGGGCGCCGGTTTATTTATTTGACGAGCCACTGTTAGTCACACGGGAGTCACGCGAAACGCGTGAGTCATCCTGATTGGTTCGCGGATCACTGGCGTTGGTTCGCGCATGACCGGTGGCGGTAGCGCGCAGGGCGGCCTGCACGCGGAAGAAGTCGTCAATCTGGTGAGCAATGCGATCGTTGTCCCAACCGAGTTCGGCGCCGATCAGGCGGGCGACTTCGTGGGCCGCGGCGATCGCGGAGGCTGGGTCGCGCCAGACCATCGCGGTGCGCCGCACGAGGAAGTCACTGACGGAAGTCGCGAGTTCGGCGCGGATCGCGTGAATCACCTCGGCGCGAATCGCCGGAGCGCCAGGAACGAGCGGCGTCGCGAGTTCTGGGCGTTCAAGCGCGATCGCTACGACCATCGCGGCGCGCGTGCCGTAGCGGGCCGCCAGCATGCTCGCGATGTCGCTGGGCACGACGGAATCTTTGTCCGTGAGGTTGAGCGTGCCGCGCGCACCCGGCAGCGGCGTGGCGAGGGTCGGGCACAGGCCGGTCGGGCGGCCCATCCGGTGCATGAGGTCATCGACGATTTTCTGCGCGATCGCGCGATGCGTCGTAAGTTTGCCGCCGGCGATCGAGAGCATTCCGGATGCGCTCTCGAGCACGATTTCCTCGCGTGAGACACTCGATGGCGCGTGTCCGACGCCGGCCGTTTCAAGCGCGCGCAGGCCGGCAAAGCTGTAGGCGACGTCGGCGGCGTCGAGGCGAGCGGCGGGGACCGCGGCGTTGACGATATCGAGCAGATAGGCAATGTCGGCGTCGTCGGCGCGAAGGTTGTCGCGGTCGCCGTCGAAGTCGGTGTCGGTGGTGCCGATCATTACCCAGCCGTCGCGGGGCATCACGAAGAGGATGCGCCCGTCGGCGTCAGCCAGCACGAGGGAATTTTGCACGGGGAGGCGCGCCGCACTGATCACGAGATGGACGCCCTTGGTCAGGCGCACGCCGGGAGTGGCGGCGGGGTCGTCGAGGCGACGGAGATCGTCAAGCCACGGGCCGGCGGCGTTGACGAAATGGCGCGCGCGCAGCTCGATCGACGTACCGGTGATCAAATCGCGCGCGGCAGCGGAGGTGATTCTTGCGCCGATGCGCGCGAATCCTTCGATCGCTACGTAATTAGCGATCGCCGCACCGTGCAGAGAGGCGTCGAGCGCATTCTCCCAGGTGAGGCGTGCGTCGTCACCCCATCCGTCGTAATAGAGTGCGCCGCCGTTGAGGGCGTCGCGGGCGAGCGCCGGTTCCAGGTCGCGTACGGCGGCGGTGGAAAGCCGGCGGTAACGTTGTACGGCGGGCGTGCGCGCCATCAGATCGTAGATGAAAAGGCCGGCCGAAATGGAGAATCGGCCCGGCTTGCGTCCGCGATAAAACGGGAAGAGGAACCGCATCGAGTGGACCAGATGGGGCGCGGTCAGCGTGCGCAGACGCTCGCGTTCACGCAAGGCCTCGCGGACGAGGCGCAACTGACCTTGCGGCAGGTAGCGCAGGCCGCCGTGAATCAGCTTGGAGGAATGCGACGAGGTGGCGCCGGCGAAGTCGCCGCGATCGATGAGGGCGACGCGCAACCCGCGCATCGCGGCGTCGCGCGCAATGGCGGCGCCGTTGATGCCGCCGCCGATTACGGCGAGGTCGAAGTTTTCGATGCGCAGGCGCTCGATTTGACGGGCGCGCGAGATTTCGTCCGATGCGGTTGCGGGACTCACACCCGCGGCTCAGTCTTCGGGATCTTCCTGAAAAGAGTAGCGCTCCTCGGTCCACGGATCGCCATGATTATGGTAGCCGCGGACTTCCCAGAAGCCGCGCCGGTCGTGGATGGTGAACTCGATTGCGCGCACCCACTTGGCGCTTTTCCATCCGTAGAGCTTCGGCACCACCAGGCGCAGCGGAAAGCCGTGGTCGGGATCGAGGTCCTTGCCGTCGTGGCCCCACGCGAGCATCACGTCGTCGTCGAGGAATTCCGCAAGGGTGAGGTTGGTGGTGTAGCCGCCGTCGCACATGACGAAGACGTGTCGCGTCTCGGGCTTGAGCTTGACCTGGCGCATCAGGTCGCGAATCTTGATGCCTTCCCATCGGTTGTCGTAGCGCGACCAGGTGGTAACGCAATGGAAATCCGAGACCTGGACGGTGCGGGGTAATTGGCGCAATTGATTCCAGGTCAGCAGCAAAGGTTGGTCAACCTGTCCGATCACGCGGAAGTCCCACTTTTCCGGGTTAAAGCGCGGCGTCGGTCCGTAGCTCAGAACCGGGAACTGCGCGGTCAGGTACTGGCCCGGCGGAAGACGGTCTCCCGCCTCCTTTTGTGTAAGCGGCTTCGCCATAGGCTTTGATACATAGCGAAGCGCCGTGACCAGCGGAAGAGTTACGGCGGTGCCACGGCCAACGGGCGAGCGCCATTCAGTAGTTGACGAGAGCGACGAAGAGGTCGGCGACGTTGGTGCCGGTAGGGCCGATGACGACGAGGTCGCCGAGCGCCTTGAAGAATTGGTAGGCGTCATTGCGGCCGAGCGCGGCGTGCGGATCGAGATGCGCCTCGGCGGCGCGCGCGATCGTCTCGTTGGTGGCGATCGCACCGGCAGCGTCGGTCGGTCCGTCGATACCGTCGGTCCCGGCAAACATCGCGATCACTTTAGCGGGGCTGCCCGGATCGCCCGCGAGCGCTGCCAGTTCGATCGCGAAGGCCAATGCGGATTGCTGCGCGCGTCCGCCGCGGCCGTCGCCCTTGACGGTGACGACCGGCTCGCCGCCCGCGATCAGGCAGAGGCGATCGGCGCCGATTGCGGATATCTGCCGGGCAAGGGCACGGCCCAGTTCGTCGGCCTCGCCGGCGAGTTCGGGCGCGGGTTGAACCCGGTAGCCGAGGGCGGACGCGGCCGCGGCGGCGGCCTCGGTGGCAGTCCGATTGTCGCCGACGATCACGTTGGTAACCCGCGTCAGCGCCGGGTCGCCGGGCTTGACGGTCTCGCTGAATTCGCCCGCCGCGCCGCGCTCGAGATGGTCGCGAATCGATTCGGGCGCCCGGCCCCAGAGCCGGCGCCGCTTGAGCACGCCGATCGCGTCGGTATAGCTCGACGGGTCGGCGGCGGTCGGCCCAGAGCCGATCGTGGCCAGCAGAACCCCACTATCGCCCGCGAGCGAACTGGACGGGACGTCCGATAGAATCAGGCTGAGCGTTTCGACGCCGTCGGCGGTAGCGGCCAGCAGGCGCCCGCCCTTGATCGCCGACAGATGCTTGCGGACGGTGTTGAGTTCGCGGATGTTCGCACCGGCGCGCATCAGGTTGGCGCTGATGGTGATTTTGTCGGCGAGCGTGACGGCACCGGCCGGCGCCGCGATGAGCGCCGAGGCACCGCCGCTGAGCGCGAGAATCAAGAGTTCGCCGGGTCGGGCGCGCGCGGCGAGTTCGAGCGCCGCTCGCTCGGCCGCGACCGACGATTCGTCAGGCAGCGGATGTGCCGCGTACATCACGCGCGATCGCATCGGCACCGCGTCGGCATCTGGCACGCCTCCGGCGGGCGCGATCACGAGACCCTCGATCATCCGATCGCCCAGCCGATGCTCGACCTCGGCCGCCATCCCGAGCGCCGCCTTGCCAACCGCGAGGAGACGGACGCCGCGTGCGCCCGCGAGGATTTCAGGCAGGTTCGGAGGTGCGCCGTCTGCGCCAACCGGCGCGCCGGTCATCGCCTGCGCGATCACGCGGCGCGGGGCGACGGCCGCGACCGCCGCCGCATAGATGCGCATCAGGTCGGCGCGCGCGCGTGAACGTGCGGGCGGCGGAGCATTGGCGCTCGCACTCATCGTTTAGTTGGATGCGTTGCCAGTCATAGGCATCGATCCAAGGTACGCAAACCTCCACGAAGGCGAAACCAATTGCGGAGGCAATCTCACGACTGCCTCAGGGTTTGCGGCGCAGCGTTTTGATCTTGCCGTCGCGCATCGCGACCAGCACGAGGTCGGCGAGACCAACGAAAAGGCCGGTGCCGACCACGCCGGGAATCATCAGGAGGTCGCGTTCGAGGCGCGCCGGATGGCGAATTTCGCGGACGGCGCAATCGAGAATGAGGTTGCCGTTATCGCTGACGAAGTCCGCACCGTCGGTGCCCGTACGCAATTTGGGCTTGAGTCCGAGCGCCGCGATTTCGCGGGTGGCGAAGACCGCCGCGAAGGGCACCACTTCGACCGGAAGGTTGCCGCGGGCGCCGAGCCGTTTGACGAGCTTTTCCTCACCGACCAGAAAGATGCGCTTGCGCGAAGCGGCCGCGACGACCTTTTCCCGCACCAGCGCGCCGCCGAGACCCTTGATCATCTCCAGGCGCGCATCGACTTCATCGGCGCCGTCGAAGTCGGCGGCGAGCCTCGGCGCGTCGCGCAATTCAACCAGGTCGATCCCGAGCGATCGCGCGAGATCGGCACTGGCGCGCGAGGTCGGCACGCCACGCACCTTCATTCCGCTCGCGCCGAGTGCGCGGATGAATGCGCTGGCGGCGCGTCCGGTGCCGAGGCCGAGGGTCTGCCCATCCTTGACATAACGCAGCGCGTGGCGCGCGAGCGCGTCAAGATCGCCGGTTTCGCCCGGTTTTGTCATCTTGAGCGGGACGCGGGCATCTCGCGGCTAGCCCTTCGCATTGCGCAGCAGATTCATGAACTCCTGGCGGGTGCCCTGATGGGTGCGAAACACACCGAGCATCGCGGAGGTGGTAACGTACGAATTCTGCTTTTCGACCCCGCGCATCCGCATGCACAGATGTTCGGCCTCGAGCACCACGGCGACACCGAGCGGCTCGATTTCATCCATGATGGTGTGCGCGATCTGCGTCGTCATCCGCTCCTGCACTTGCAAGCGGCGCGCGAAAATCTCGACCATCCGGGCGATCTTGGACAAGCCGACGATGCGCCGGTTGGGCAGGTAGGCGACGTGCGCCTTGCCGAAAAACGGCAGCAGGTGATGCTCGCACAGGGAGTAGAAGTCGAGGTTCTTGCACAGGATCATCTCCTGGTACTCTTCCTCGGTGAAGAGCGCGCCGTTGATGGCGACCTTGGGATCCTCGTGATAGCCGCGGGTCAGAAATTCGAGCGCCTTGGCCACGCGCAGAGGGGTGCGCGCGAGTCCCTCGCGTTCGGGGTCCTCGCCGCAATGCCGCAGGAGGATGCGAATCGCTTCCTCCACGGAAGCCCGGTCTTCAGCCATGGTAAATCCTCTCGGCCCGGTTCAGTGACCGGCCGGACGCTGCTGGCGGCTCCATTCGAGCGCAAGCTCGATCGCGAGCGAGGGTCCGCCGCCGCTCATGATATTGAAGCCCGCGACCTGGCCGGCCAGCGTGCTCATCAGGGCGATATTCTGTTCGATCGACATCCGCCTCGCATCGTCATCCGACATCCCGGCGTAACGGTCAAGATGATGAGCGGCCGAACTCAAGTCGGCGATCCGGTCTTTCAGGTAGTTGGCCATCGATGCACGCTTGACGGGCAGGATGCCGAGAACCACTTTGAGGCCGCAGGCGCGGGCCTTTTCGATAAAGGGTAGCGCGGTCGCGGGATCGAAGACGGGCTGCGTGATGACGAAGCGGGCGCCCGCCGCGGCCTTGCGCTCGAGCAGGTCGAACTCGCGATCAATGGCCTTGCGATTCGGATTGCCGACGACCCCGGGGAAAAGCGCGGGCAGGGTCTTGAGCAGGCGCTTGCCCTCGCCGGTATCGCCGCGATTCAAATCCGCGATCATCCGTAAAAGCCCGAAGGTGTCGAGGTCGTGGACGGGCTGTCCGCCGGCGCTGGCGGACGGTGCGAGCTTGTCGCCTTGCAGCGCGACCACCGCGTCGATGCCGAGTGCGCCGGCGCCGAGGAGGTCGGCCTTGAGCGCGAAGCGATTGCGATCGCGGCACGAGAAATTGAGCACTACGGGGAGGCCGAGGCGCGCCTTGATCATCGAGCCGAAGACCAGCCCAGACATTTTGACGCGGCCGAGAGCATTATCCACCAGATTGATCGCGCCGACGTGGCCGCGCACCGCGGCCAGGTGCGCGAGCAGCGAATCCACGGCGATGCCGCGCGGCGGCGAGGTCTCGAGCCACAGTGCCGGGGCCGGGCCGGAGAGCGATTCGATGAGAGTAGTCATCTCAGCAGTTGTGCCGCCGCCACGCATGCGCGAGTCGCGAGAAAGGCCGAGAACGAGTCGGCGAGGCGACGCAAAAAGATTAAATTCATGGGGGTCGCGGCGGCGATGAAGGCGGATGGCTCAGGCCTTGAGCCGTTCGTTGGCCTTCACCTTCTGATACTTGCGGTAATCGTAGCCGGTCGCCATCGCCATCAGGAGCGCTTCCATGCCGCCCTCCTTCTCGCGCCGCAGCACGCGCAGGCGATCGAAGAACTCGCGGAAATCCTTGTCCACGCGCACCGCGCCGTGCGCCGGCTTGAGAAAGAAGTCGTGCAGGCGGGTGACCGTAAAGCGCAGCGAGGAGTAGCGCAATTCGTTGGGAAACGCGTCCCATTCGGCGAGCGAAAGCGTGCGTACGGATTCATAGCCGCGCAGCAGGTAGCGAAACCGATCGAGCGAGTAGCCGCCATCAACGAAGCACAGCGCGTTGACGGCGGTGGCGATATCGAAGATGAATTTACCGCGGCAAGCCGCCTCGAAGTCGAGCACGGCGGTCAGCTTCTCGCCGCGAAACAGCAGGTTATCGGCAAACAGATCGCCGTGGATTATGCCCTTGGGCAGCTTGCCCTCGAGATAGCGCGTCAGATACTCGATTTCGTCTTCGAGGGTGCGCGCGATCTTGCGGAAATAATTCGGCAGGCGATCGCGCACCGAAAGGTAGAGGTCGGCGATACGCTCGAAGCTGAAGCGGTTGTCGATGCCCTTTTTGTAGCCTTTGCCGATGACGTGCAGATCGCCCAGCGTACGCCCGATGGTCTCGAGCTGGGACGGACGCAGGCGCACGGCGATGGGCACGCGGCCTTCATGGTACTTGAAAAGCGAGATGCACTTGCCCTCGTAGTCCCGATAATAGCGGCCCATCCGATCCTGCATCGGATGCGGGCATGGGAACGCGTGCTTGCGCAGGAAGGTCAGCAGATCGAGTTCGCGGCGAACTTCGCTCTCGCTTTTGACCTCGTCAACGCGCAGCAGGAATTTACCCTTGGCGGTCTCCAGCAGGTAGTTTGAATTGACCGAGCCTTCCGGAATGGCAGCCACCGCGCCGAGCCGCCCGAAGTTGTAGTCGTTGGCGAGCTCGTCGAGGAAAGATTTGTGGAGCTCGGTATAGACTGCCATTGATATGCGTTCGGTTTGCTGGAATCCGCCGCAAGTCTAGGGCCGAATCGGCGGTTCGTCAACTACGGACCGCGCGAAACCCGTGTTCGAGCGCGCGATCCGGTCGCTCCATCCTATCACCGCGGAGGGTTAGAGTAGTGAATCGGTTTGCGGCATAATCTCGCACCAGCGCGATTTCGCCCGAGGAGCCCTATCGATGGCGTCGAAGATCAAGACCACCAAAGCCACGAGCATCGTGAAAGGCGCGAAGGCCAAACCGGTCAAACCGGGTGCGGCCAAGGCGAAAAAGACGACGAAGCCGGCGGGCGCGTCGAAGAAGGCGGCGGCCAAGGGCGGGAGCGGCAAGGTGGAACTGGCCAGCAAGAAAGCCCCCGCCTTCACACTGGCCGACCAGGACGGCAATCGGGTATCGCTCGCGTCGTTGACGGCGCGCGGTACCGTGGTGCTCTATTTTTATCCCAAGGACATGACGCCCGGATGCACGGTCGAGGCGTGCAGCTTTCGCGATAATCTTGCGGAGGTGCGTGCGCTGGGTGCGCAGGTGGTGGGAATCAGCGCGGACTCGACCGGATCGCATCAGAAGTTCATTGCGAAACAATCGCTCAACTTTCCGCTGCTGAGCGATCCCGGCAACACCGTCACCAAGGCGTACGGCGTTTATAAGATGAAGTCGCTCTACGGGCGCGAGTTCCTGGGGATCGAGCGCACGACGTTCATTATCGGTCGCGACGGCATGATCAAAAGGATTTTCCCGAAGGTGAAGGTCACCGGACATACCGAGGAAGTAATCTCCGCGCTGAAGGAGTTGGGATAAGAGTTTGGTCGAGGAGCGCAAAACCTTTGATTTTTTCCGCAGCTGTCAAGGGGTAACGTCGGGCGGGCCGAGCAGATTATCGCGCAGGAAATTTTGCAAGGGCAAATCGACCCGGCGGCCGAGTTCATGGGCACCGGCAGGGAAATAATAGGTCTCGACGTGAGCGCCACGCTCGGCGAGCGCCTGCGCGAGTTGTTCAGCCTGAACGATCGGCATCCGGCGGTCGCGCGCGCCATGCAGAATCAGGACACTGCAATCGAGATGAGCCGGCAGATTTTCGATCACGCTGCGTTCCCGCAGCACCCGTTTGGAGGGCCACACCTGGCGCAGGATTGAGAGCTTGGTGCGGAGCGGCGCCTCGGGCCACAGCTTGAGCATGTCGTAAGCGCCCGACTGCAGAATCACGGCGCGCGGACGCGTATCGGAATCCATCAGCAGGCCGGCAGCCACCGCGCCGTCGGCCAGGCCCCACACGGCCATCCGCGCGGAATCGACGTCGGCCCGCGCGGCCAGCAGGTCGAGCGCCCGGCGCGCCGCGGCGACCGATTGTTCGCCGACAAAGCGGCTCGGCCCCGACGATTTGCCATAGCCGGGCAGGCTGATGCATGCCACCTGCAGACCCATCGAGACGAAGTGCGCGATGTTGCCGATGCACTGGCGGGCGTTGCCGGTGTCGCCGTTGAGCACCAGCACGGCGGGCAGCGGGCCGGACGCTTTGGCGAGGGCGATGAAGCCTTCGATCTGATACTGGTCGTCGCCCGACGAAATCTGAAAGTTGAAGGGAATCGGCTCGAACTTGACCGGGGCGGCGACCGGCGCTTTGGGCGCCGGCGATGCGGTAGCCGCCGACGATGAGGTATTGGGCGGCGGTGCCGGCGTTCTGGATCGGCACGCGCCGAAGAGCGTCAATGCGACGAGCAGGAATGCGAGGCGAATCTGGCGCGCTACCCCGCCGATGGCGCCGAAATCAGATTGCAAGCGTCTGGTTGACACCGGGTGCCGAGGCGAGCGTCGGCGCGCGGCCGACGCCGTGGGCCGCAGCGTCTGCGGGGAATCCATACAGCGGTTAATCTATCTTCGATCGCGGGAATTGGAAACGGGGCGCGCCAAGCCGGCACATTACATTCGGAATTACCTCCCGATTCTGGCACCGACAACCTTCGCCTGGCTGGCACGGTCCCGTCGCTAACGGTGCCCCCCATTGCTATCGCATCATGTACCCGCCGTGCCACATGCCAACACCATTGACGAGGAATACGACCACGACGATTACGAGCACCCACATCAGCAACCCGCCACCGTCGCGGTAGCCATGATGATAGGTGCGATAACCGCCGCCGCCAAAGAGCAGAATCAGAAGAATGATGAGTATTAAGAACATAGTGCTACTCCTGGGCACCCCTGGCACTCCTGACCACTCAATACGAAGAGATGTCGGGATGCGGGGGAAACTCGGACGGGACCGCGCGCTCGAACCCGTCTCAATGATGCGCCCTTCGGTGCTATACGGCGCGCGACCTTGGGCGTTAAGTGATTGATACTAGGCGCGGCGTGGAACGGCGGGCAATTACCGAGGTGTCACAGAGAGAACCATACCGCTTGAATGTTCTTTTGCAGCCGTCGGGCTGGTTCCGGTGGGAACCGAAGCGCCGGGCGAAGACAATGCCAAACGGCGCCCCGCTTCATCGCGAAAGGGGACCGGCGTTGAATCGATCGCTAAATTGACCAATACTGTCTGGTTCTGGAACGGAGGAAAGGCCGAAACATGGACACCGTGGCGGCAGCGCAAATCGACTTCGAGAAGGGTGGCGGCGTGATACCCGTGGTCGCCCAGGATTACCTCAGTGGGAAGCTGCTGATGGTCGCGTATATGAATCGCGAAGCCTTCGAAGAGACGGTCGCCACCGGACACGCGTGCTACTTCTCGCGCTCGCGCAACCGGCTGTGGCGCAAGGGCGAGGAGTCGGGCAATTTCCAGTCGGTGCGCGAAATCCGAATCGACTGCGACACCGATACGATCCTGCTGCGCGTCGAGCAGCACGGCGACGCCGCCGCATGCCATGAGGGTTACGAGTCGTGCTTTTTTCGCGTGCTCGACGGTGGCGACTGGCGCGTGACCGATGAGCGCAAGGTCGATCCCGCGAAATACGGCGCTAATTACGGCCATCATGGGAAACCCGCCAAGCCCGCGGCCTGACGGCCCCGTCGAGAGAAGGGACATGTGGTTGAGGAGCGCGGAACTGATATTTTCCGGAAACTGAAACCTCGCCGAGGTTTCAGACTTCCCATTGGTAAAAGATGCGGCCTTCGCCCGCTGAAGACAAAATCGAAATAGACAATCCGTCTTGCGCCGACTAACGATCGATCAACGGAGCAAAACGATGATCGAGCGACCGAGCATCGCGAGCGTCAAACATTGAAAAACGCACTGAAATTCGGCATCCCCAAGGGCAGTCTCGAGAACCAGACCATCGAGTTGATGCGTAAGGCGGGCTGGCGTATCGCGGTCGGCGACCGTTCGTATATACCGCGATCCGACGATCCCTCGTTGAGTTGCCGACTGCTGCGTCCGCAGGAGATGCCGCGCTATATCGCCGACGGCACGCTCGACGCCGGGATCACGGGGAGCGACTGGATCGTCGAGAACGGGGTCGATCTAGTCGAAATCGAGAGCTTCATCTACTCGAAGGTCTCGCTGCAGCCGACGCGCTGGGTGCTGTGCGTACCCAATCAATCGCCGGTGCGCACACTGGAGGACCTGGAGGGCAAGCGCGTCGCGACCGAGATGGTTGCGTTTACCCGCCGGATTTTCGCCGAGCGCAAAGTTAAAGTTGACGTTGAGTTTTCGTGGGGCGTCACCGAAGCGAAAGCGGCCGACGGGCTGGTTGACGCCGTCGTCGAAGTCACCGAGACGGGATCGTCCCTGCGTGCCAACGGCCTTCGGATCGTCGAAGAACTCCTGACCTCCTCGCCGGTGCTGGTGGCAAATCACACCGCATGGTCGGACCCGTGGAGGCGCGAAAAAATTCGTCAGATTGGCGTGCTGATGAAGGGCGCGCTCGATGCCGAAAGCCGCGTCGGAATCAAGATGAATGTCGCCCGCGAGCATCTGGAGGCCGTAATCGGATTGTTGCCGTCGATTACCGCGCCAACGATCTCGCAGCTTTACCCGAGTCCGAATCTGCGGGGCAAAGAGTGGCTCGCGGTGGAGACCGTGATCAGTGAGCATACTGTGCGCGAGTTGTTCCCCAAGCTGATCGAGGCAGGTGCGGTTGGAATTATCGAGTTCGCGCTGAACAAGATTCTGTAACCGACTTTGCAATAGGTCCGCCGCCATCGCCGCGATTCCCGCGATCCCGCACGACTTGGCTATCCACCCGAGCAACGCGAGCGTCCAGCATTGAAACAAGCGGCGTCGCGCGCTTCTGGCCGACGCCGCCCGGTTGGAGAAATCCTTGCGGGTGCTGGTAACAGCCCAGGGCCGCAGGTGCCGAGGGAGTCAGGTGTTCCCTGTATCGTCCGTCCGCCGGTGAGGGAGATCACCCCGGCGGCCATGCGGTCTGCGGGCGCATGGCCTGGCGCAAGCAGGTTTGTATGGGGACCTGCTATGCGCTGGTGCGGTGCGGCATAGGCTTTCCGCGGCCCCGGGCAACTCTTTGCTCGCGCCGTCCGAATCAGGTTGGGCTCGCGCGTCTCATCGCGGACACAAATCGATTCAGGCGGTTAAGCGCCGTATTGGCGAGCGCTAATCGACGCTCGCCAATACGGGTTGCTTAAGTTTTAGAGCAGGTCAAAGTTGTACTGGAACTGCGCGGTCAGCATGCTCTCACCCTTGAAAAGACCGCCCCCGAAGCTGTGCATGTCGCCACCCATAACTTCGATCGCCTGCAGCTTCATGAAGTACTTCTTGGTCCACGGTGGATTCAACACCACCGACGGGAAGAGCAGAAAAGTGTTGCCCTTCGGATTGTAGATCATGGTCCATGCCGGCTGAATGTCGTTCCACAGCCACGACGTGCCGATGTTGAACAGCGCGTTGACTTCGTTCTTGTTGACGTTTTCATGGATAGCGCCACCAGCGCCGCCGAAGGGCGCGCCACCACCCTGCATCGACTGGTTCGCATCCATCGTAATGTAGTCCTCAACCTCAAGGTTCGCCGACAGGTTGCCGGTATCGGTCAGCCACGGTGCGTAAGCCTGGTCGATATCCAGGGCAACCATTGTGTTGACCGTATCGGAGTACCGCACCGAGATCATGTCGTACGGATTGAAGTCGTCAAACGGCTGATGGTTAGCATAGACCATCTCAGCGCGGCCGACGAACGGCAGGTACTCAGAGACCGACGACGGCATCGGCAACGGCATGTCACCGGTCACTCCGACATACTGTTGCGGCGCGAACTTAAAGCGCCACTGGTTGGTGTACGCTTGCCAATAGATGCTCGGATAATAGTCCCAGGTATTGAAGTAAAAAGCGGTCAACTCCGCACCGCCGATCAGCGTGTGCAGCCGGAGGCCCTCTTCCCAGTTCGCTACGGTCGTCGCTGGAATCTTCCACTGGCCGACATTAACCGCGCCACCCGGGCCAAAGTGCGGTATGCACGGCCGCTGCAAACCCACCGGCACTTTGTTAAACGGCTGGCCGCCCGAACCCAAGTCACTGCAAAAATAAAATTCCTTGGAAAAGGGCTCGTCAATCAGACCCGGGGACCCCGGCTGCCCGAACGGTCCGGCGGTGTTCGTCGATCCCGGCAGGAGCGCCGTCCTGCCGGCGACAAACTGGTTCGGATAGTGCACGTCGAAGCGCGCGCTCGGGGCATGCAGCGCCGACGGAAAACCGTTGTTCACGCTGCCCGCGTTGACGTTGCACTCACCGTCGTAACGATGGTCGGCGTAGTCGCAGCTATTCCACATCGGCTGCAGGCGCGGAATCAGGATGCCCTCGACGAAGTTCGACGAGAGCGGTCCCCATTCGGGCAGGTTCAGAATCGGATGGATCATCCACTGCGGAATACGCGACTGCTCGAGGTTGGCGAAGCCGAACGCCCAGGTCGTATCCTGAGGATTGACCACGTCACCCACGCGGAACGCCAGCGACTGACCCCAGACCACGATCTGATTGCCGATATAGGTCGTCAGTGGCCCGGTCTTGTTCTCCCACCACGCATCGCGAACCGAGTACTGATTATAAAACTCGTTTAAATACTTGCCTTGGCCGCTCGCACTGTTGAACGCGTACGGCGGCTCATAGACAAACCACAGACGCATGAAGAGATTGTTGCTGTCGTTCACGCGCAGGTTCTGGTCAATTTGCAGCCACGTGCGCGAGGTCGCCAAGTTGTTGCGGCTGGTGGTGAAGTCCCGCAGCGCCGACGGATTCTGCCACATACCGAAGGTCTGGCTTAGAAATCCAGACACGTGGTAGCCGCTCAACCACGATTGCTCGGGCGCCGCGCCACCCGCCGGCTCATCCGGCAAGGCTGATGCGACGGCGCTGGTTACAGGTACTACCGAGACGGCAGACCCCGTTACGTTAAGACTGTTACCTGAAGTTACTGTAAGGTCTGCGGCGGATGCGCGCGAACCGGGTAAAAAGACCAACGCCAGAGCCACCAATGCAGCGGCCATGGCTCCCCCTCCGCGTCGGAATAGCCCGACAATCGGAACACTTGTCCCCATGAGTCTCCTCCTCTGAGCAGAAAATTCGCTCGTGCCATCCCCCGACGACACGCCGAAACAATGCCCTGCGAAATAAGGACTCGCCCTGGCGTTTTACCCCCGCAACCAGTCGAGTCTTGCGCCGCGCCCCTGGGGCCGACGCCCTCCCCGTTTCATGTTTCGAAACGGGACGGTACTACGCGATTCAGGAAACTACGTGCTGGTTCATATAAAAACCGGCGAAACTTTACAATAGGTGAGGCGCAAATTTCGAAAAATACTTTTGCCGACGAGAGTGACGGTCTAAGCAAACCAAGGCATCAGAGCGCATCTGGATGGTGAAGGTGGAACTCCGTCGAGATGCGCCCGGACCAGGCCGAGGGCTGTTGATAAGCGATTGGCTACTGGCGCGCACACTCAGTCGCGCGCGAACCGATCGCGGGCAGGTCAGCGCGGGACGGTACAGAAAGGCCGCCTACTGCCCGTTCCACTACTATACGAATCTAAATCATACAATTAGTTAAGTTCAGGTTACGGACGCCCGAGATGGTGGAGGTGCCGGTTTCAGCGGCGCGCAAAACAAATGACCCCTCGCCGGCACCGGCGAAGGGTCATCTTCGGCGCATGAGATAAGTGCGGTTACTCGTTCTTCCAGTTAGGTTTGCGCTTCTCGGCGAACGCGCGCGGACCTTCGATCAGGTCCTTGGACTGGAACAGTTTTTTGGTCGCGGGGAAGTTGGTCTTGCAGGCTTCCTCGAGCAACAGATGGAGGCCCGCGTATGCGGCTTCCTTGCTCGCCTGCACCGAGAGCGGCGAACATTCCATAATTTCCGCGGCCCATTTTTCGGCAGTCGCGCGCAGGTCCTTGAGCGCGACAACTTCGTTGGCAAGGCCCCATCGATGGGCTTCGGCGGCGGTGATATGGCGTCCCGTCAGCATCATCCCCATCGCGATTTTAAGCGGAATATGACGCGGCATCCGATGGACACCGCCCGCCCCCGCCATCAGGCCGACGCGCGGCTCGGGCAGTCCAAAGCGGGCGTGATCGGCAGCAATGATGATGTCGCAGGCGAGCGCGATTTCACATCCGCCACCGAGGGCAAACCCGTTGACGGCGGCGATAATCGGCTTGGTGATATCGAAGCGGGCCGTTATGCCGGCAAAACCGCCCTTGCTGCGCGGAAACGGCTCACCCGCATGCGCAGCGGTGTATTTCAAATCGTTGCCGGCGGAAAAGGCCTTGTCGCCGGCGCCGGTCACGATCGCGACCCACAGATTACGGTCGGCAACGAAATCATCCCACACACTGTCCATTTCGAGATGACACGGCGGATGCATCGCGTTCATCACCTCGGGTCGGTTGAAGGTGATGTAGGCCAGATGGTCCTTCTTTTCATACTTGATGTACTTCAAATCCATTGTTCGCGTGGCGCCTCCTGGCGGTCGGTCCAAATCTTTGGAAGGCTTCGCACAAATAGCGCATTTTCTCAACTTGTTTCGGTGATGGACGCTCACAATGACAGACCTGACGTTGCGCCCGGAATTGCGAAGGTGGGCGCCGCGGATGGGCGAAATAAGTGGGCGGACTAGCGCGCGGGTTCTTCGTCGAGGAGTTCGAAGAAGGCGTCGATGCTCTGCATCAACTGGCGGCGGATTTGTGCGCGGGTGCCTTCGATCAGGTGCATAGTTACGCGGCTTTTGGAGCCATCGGCGAGTCGCACCTGAGCGTCGTCAACGAGAGCGATCTCAGCCGGCGCGAAGATCCGCATCCCATAGATGAGCGCGCTGCGCTGAGCGGCGCCTTTGACGAGTTTGAGCTTGCGCGCCATCCGGGAGACCTCCTACACGCGCCGACCGGGCCGGCAAACTGTCGTATAGCATATATGGGTGCGGCGCTTGAGGCTGCGGGTTGCGATAGCGAGTAGAAGGCACAGCGCAAGGCGGCGATTGTGGCAGTGCGATTGACAAAGCGGTTGTGCGACAAAGACAATTCTCCGGATGCGTGATTGGTTTATGGCTGTTGCCGCGGCGGTGATCGCGGGTTGCATGGTATCGATTGGCGGATGCGGTCTGGCGTATCAGGCCGGATCGCGAATCAAGACGAGCCATATGAAGGAGCGGCTCAAGGTCGGTGAGACCGCCATCCAGGTCCATCAGGATTGGGGCGAGCCGGATTTGCGCAAAGACCTCGGCGAGCATGCGGAGCTGTGGAGCTACGCGAGGCATCCGAACAACAACGATATCGCGGCGTCGGTCTTTTATACGTCAACCAAATCGGGCGACGAGGGCAAGTTCCTGGATTTGAAGTTTATCGACGGCAAACTCGTCTCATGGTCGGAGTCGGAGCGCACGATGCCGGCGAAACAGGGCGCCGGCTTCAGTTATGGGTTCGGACCAGGCGGCGCGGTCTCTCCGGTACAGCATTATTAGGCTACGACGGCTGTGCGAGTGCACCTTATTGCAACGTGCTCAGCGCATCGTGTCTAATAAACAGGGAACCGACAATGGCGCGGGGCAAGCACGGGGACGGAGTGAGTTTTGGCTTCGGGCGGCGGGATCGGAGGCTCAGGGCGTAGTTTGAGAAAGGCACTTTAATGGCGACTGCGCGCAGCGGCTTCGAATCGATCCTGCTCGATCGCTCGTGGGTATCGCCGCAAGACCTCGAAAAAGCGCATCAGCGCAAGAAGCCCGGGCAGGAGATCGCCGACGTCCTGATTGACATGGGGGCGCTCGAACCGCAGCGACTAGCCCGAGCGCTCGCGCAGGAATACGGCCTGCCCTTTCAGGCGCATATCGACGCCGCCACGCTGGAAAACGATCTGGTCGCGAAGGTCCCGATAAATTACGCCAAGCGCAACCGCCTGCTGCCGGTCTCGACCGATGGCGCGACGGTGACGGTCGCGATTGCCGACCCGGCAAATTACGAACCACTCGACGATCTGCACGTGCTTTTTGGCAAGCCGATACAGGCGGTAGTGGCGCCGGCCGAGGTGATCAACGAGGCGATCAATCGCGCCTACGATCAGGCGGCGACGACCACGGCGCACGACCTGATGATCGATCTCGAGGAAGACCGGCTCGATCTGGTGGCGAGCGAGCTCGCGTCGGAGCCGCGCGACCTGCTCGAGGCCGACGATGCGGCGCCGATTATCCGGCTGGTCAACGGACTGTTGTCGCAGGCGGTCAAGGACCGCGCGAGCGATATACATATTGAAGTGTTCGAACGCGAACTGGTGGTGCGCTTTCGGGTGGACGGCATGCTCTTCGACGTGTTGACGCCGCAGAAGCGGTTTCACGCGGCGATCGCCTCGCGCATCAAGGTGATGTCGGGGCTCAATATCGCGGAGAAGCGCTTGCCGCAGGACGGACGTATCCGGCTGCGCATCGCGGGCCGCGACATTGATATTCGCGTGTCAACGATTCCGACCGCGTACGGCGAGCGGATCGTGCTGCGCTTGCTTGATCGGGCGCAGGCGCTGGTCGATGTGAACCTGGACCGGCTGGGATTTTCGGGCGACAACCTGCCCAAGATCGAACGGCTGATTCATCAGAGCCACGGCATCATCCTGGCGACCGGTCCGACCGGTTCGGGCAAGACGACTACGCTTTACGCATGCCTCAGCCGGATCAATTCGCCGGAAAAGAACATCATCACGATCGAAGATCCGATCGAGTACCAGCTTCACGGCGTGGGGCAGATGCAAGTCAGCCCGAAGATCGATTTGACCTTTGCCAACGGGCTGCGATCGATTTTGCGCCAGGACCCCGACGTGATCATGGTCGGCGAAATCCGCGACAGCGAGACCGCCGAGATCGCGATTCAGGCGGCGCTCACCGGGCATCTGGTGTTCTCGACGCTGCATACCAACGACTCGTTCGGCGCGTTGACGCGGCTGATCGACATGGGAATCGAACCATTTTTGGTATCGTCCTCGGTAATCGCGGTGCTGGCGCAGCGCCTGGTGCGCGTGGTGTGCGCCGATTGCCGCCAGCCCTACAACCCGACGGAGGCTGAACTCGCGCGAATCGGACTCGGCGGCGTGCGCCTGACCAAGCCGATCTACCGGCCGGCCGGATGCAAGGCCTGCCGCAACACCGGCTATCGCGGCCGTTCCGCGATCACCGAACTGATGGTAGTGGATGACGACGTGCGGAGCCTGGTGATGCAGAAGGCCGACGGCTCGATGATCCGGCGCGCGTGCACCGCCAAAGGGATGAAACTGCTGCGTCACGACGGCGCCGATCGGATTGTCGCGGGGCAAACCACCATCGAAGAGTTGCTGCGCGTCACGCAGGAAGAAATCGCCTAGCGTGCGGGCCGTCCTCGCGGACTGATTCCAATGCCGGTATTCGCTTACCGCGGTTTGTCCGCCAACGGGCGCTCGGTCGCTGGTGTGATCGACGCGGACAGCGCCCGCACCGCGCGCGGCAAGCTGCGCGATCTCGGCATCTTCCCGACCGATCTGGGCGAAGAGGCGGCGTCGGCGCGCGGATCGGGATGGTCGCTGCGCGGGCTGCTGCCGGTAATGCAGCGCCGGATACCGGCGACGGAACTGGCGTTGATGACGCGCCAGTTGAGCGCCCTGCTGGGCGCCGGCGTGCAATTGACCGAAGCGCTGAGCACGCTCTCCGAGCAGGCCGCGCGGCCGGCGGTCAAGCGGATGCTCTCGCAGGTGCGCGAGGCGGTGCGCGAAGGTTCCTCGCTCGCCGACGCGCTCACGGTGCATCCAGATATCTTTTCCGATCTCTATGTCGGGATGGTGCGCGCGGGCGAGACCGCGGGGGCGCTCGAAGGGGTGCTCGATCGGCTCGCGGAGTATAGCGAGCGGCAGGCCGAGTTCGTCTCGAGGGTGCGCGGCGCGCTGACCTACCCAATCATCATGATGTGCGTGGGTTTCGGGATCATGGGCTTTCTGGTCAGCTACGTGGTGCCGCAAATCGCGACGATCTTCCAGCAGCAGCACGCGGCGCTGCCGACCATGACGCGGTGGCTGATTGCTTTCTCGGATTTCCTCACGAGTTACTGGCTGGTGCTGTTGATCATACTGGTGGGACTGGCGGCCGGAACGCTGGCCGGACTTTCGAGCAAACGCGGACGCCGGCTCTACGACGGCTGGCTGCTGCGGATGCCGTACCTCGGACCGACGGTCATCCGGATCATCTGCGCGCGTTTTGCGCGCACCCTCGCGACCCTGCTTTCGAGCGGCGTGCAATTGTTACCCGCATTGACGGCGGTGCGCCGCGTCGTCACCAACAGCCTGCTGGCCGAGGCGGTGGACGAAAGCCGCGAAAGCATCCGCGAGGGTCACGGGATGGGCCAGACGCTCGCCCGCAGCGGGCTGTTTCCCCCGCTGTTGATCGAGATGATCAAGGTGGGAGAACGCTCTGGCGACCTCGAGCGGATGCTCGAGCGCGTAGCCGAC
The DNA here is from genome assembly GCA_021780755.1 of Deltaproteobacteria bacterium. GTDB lineage: Bacteria > Desulfobacterota > Binatia > Binatales > Binataceae > JADMIL01. Next base: position 150,157 of record JAJXYF010000029.1, read on the forward strand.
AACTACGAGCACGAGGTAGAAGCCTCGCTGCGGCAGATGACCACGATGATTGAACCGTTGATGACGCTGGTGATGGCCGGGATGATTCTGTTTATGATGCTGGCGGTGCTGATGCCGATTTTTCAGCTCAACCAGCTTATGCAATGAAGACTTCGCGACGATGGCCAATGCGATGATGGCTGATAATTCAAGGACGAAAGCGATGCGCGACAGGCTCCGGCAATCTCAGGAAGGCTTCACCCTGATCGAGTTGATGGTGGTCATCCTGATCATCGGGCTGCTCGCCACGATCGTGGTGCAGAACCTCAAGGGCGCGACCGACAAGGCGAAGCGGATCAAGGCGCAAGCCGATATCTCGGCATTCAAGACGGCGCTCGACCGCTATTATCTCGACAACGGCTCCTATCCTTCGAGCGACCAGGGCCTCCCGGCACTGGTGAGCGCGCCGACCAACGGCAAGGTCCCCGCCGATTATCCGCCGGGCGGGTATATCGAAAAGATTCCGAGCGATCCGTGGGGCAATCCTTATGTCTATCAGAGCGACGGCGACAATTACGTGCTGAAGTCATACGGCGCCGACGGGGTCGAGGGCGGCACCGGGAAGAACGCGGATATCGACGGCAGCAGCAATCCGGGTTCATAGCGGCAGCGGGGGGCCGTTTCGAAAACGCGTCGGCGCGATCGAGCCAGAATGCGAATCGTTGACAAATCGATGCGCGGTAGATGGCGGCCGTTGCGCTATCGGCGCTTCGGGCGCGGCTTCACGCTGCTCGAACTGGCGGTGGTGCTCTTCCTGATCGGACTCGTGATGACGATCGCGATGCCGTATTTCGGGAGCATGCAGACCTCGCAGATGCGCAGTGAAGCACGCCGCCTGGCCAGTCGCGCCAACTATCTCTATGAAGAGGCCGGCGCGCAGAAAGTCATCCTGCGGCTGACCTTCGACCTCGCCAATAACGGCTACTTCGCGAGCCGGCTCGACCCCTTCGCGGCAAAGCCCGCGTTCCGTCCCGAGAACGGGCCGGCAGGTGTACGCGTCGTGATGCCGGCCGGCATCTGGATTCGCGACGTCACGGTCGAAGGCGTCGGCACCGTCCAGCGCGGCATGGTCAGCGCGCAGTTCTATCCGGGCGGTTATGCCGACGCGACGCTGATTCATCTGGCCGACACCAAGGGCGAGGTCTTCACACTGGCGATCGATCCATTCAGCGGCCACGTATCGATCATGCGCGGCGATGTCCGCCCATCGAACGGCGGAACGCTCCAGTGAGCCGTCGCAAGATCGTACATCGCGATCGCGCGGCCGCCGCCGGCGCGGCGTGGCGGATGGCGCACGGTGGATTCACGCTGCTCGAAGTGATGATCGCGGTCGCCTTTATCGGGATCGCGATGCTCGCGCTGCTGTCGTTGCATCACAACAATCTCGAATCAGTTATTCGCGCACAGGACTTGACCCGCGCGTCGATGCTCGCGCAGCAAATCATGAGCACGGCCGAGGTTGATCGTTTCCCGCCGCCGGGGCAGACGCGCGGCGACTTTTCGCGGGACTATCCGAACCAGTACAACAACTTTCGCTGGCAGCGGGACGTCGATGTACTGCCGCAGTTCCCCGACATCCGACGAGTGCGCGTCACGATATTTTTTGGCCACAACTTCGGGCGCAAGTTCGATCTGGTGGAGTTCATGCACAATCCAACGCCTCCGCAACTGCCCGGCTTGAACGGGCAGAACGGGCAGGACAATCCGGACGCAGCGGACAGCCAGGGCGACACCAACCAATGATGCTGCGCAGCGCCGGCCGGTGTCGTCGCGGTTACGCGGCGGCCTTCACCCTGATCGAGATCATGCTCGCGATCTTTATCCTGGGCTTCGTGCTGCTGATGCTGGCGGAATCGTTCCACGCGGTGTCGGCGAGCAAGACCCACGGAGAGAGCCGGATTGCGCTCGATCAGGCGGCACGCACGGTGCTGGCGCAGATGAGCGACGAGTTGCGCGGCGCCGTGCAGACGCCGTTTATCGCGAGCCGGGTCCTGTTGCTCGGCAACGCGCGCAAGGAGGGCGGCATGCCGATGGACACCTTCACGGTGTCAACCCTCGACCCCGGCCATCGGCGCAGCCTCGAGGGCTTCGGGCCGGAAGATACGGTGGCCTATGTGACCGCGCCCAACCCGGACCATCGCGGCTGGTACCTCTTGAAACGCGTTCAATACAGCAGCCTGCTGAGCAATCCGCCCACGCTCGAAAACTCTTCGCCGGTGCTGCTGGTCAACAACCTGGTCTCGCTGCATATCCGCTATTTTGACGGTGACAACTGGCGCGAAAGCTGGGATTCGACGAGCCTGCCACCGGGGCGATCGCTGCCGGCGGAAATCGCGATCGATCTCAAAATGGGATCGCCGAGCGGCACCGCCTTCACGCTCGCAACCGCGGTGGCTCCACCGATGGCGTATCAGGAATGGTAACGCGGGTCTCAGGCGTCATGCGGCGGGCGCGCCGGCCCGAGCGGGGAATCGCGCTGCTCGCGACCATGCTCGCGATCGCCTTGATGACCATTCTGGTGGTGGATTTCGCGACCTCGTCGGCGCTCGGCTATCGCGCCGCCGCCAACCAGGCGGATGAACTGCGCGCACTCTACCTGGCGCGATCGGGGATCCAGGTGGGAATCGCCGTGCTCGAGCGCGACTCGATCGGCGACGCCCTGCAGCAAACGCCGTACGATTCGCTCCAGGATGTCTGGGCGGTGCAGGTCCCCCCGATTCCGGTCGAGGGCGGCCTGGTTTCGGTCTCGATTATCGACGAAGCGCGCAAGCTCAATATCAATCAGCTGTATAATTTGCGCGCGCGCCAGGTTGACGCCAATTTCGCCCAGGTGATTGCGCGGCTGTTTGAAGGGATCGGCGTCTCGACCGATCTCATCCCGATACTGGCCGACTGGCTGGACCCCGACAGCGTCGAATCGCCGGGCGGCGCCGAGGCTGATTATTATCTGCGTCTGAAACCGCCCTACGAGCCGCGCAACGGCCAGATGCCGACGGTGGGCGACCTGCGGGCCCTCAAAGGGGTTGACGACGCGACCTTCATGCAGCTCGCGCAATATCTGACGACGGCGCCCGAAGCGCGCGTCAACGCCAACACCGCGTCGCCCGAGGTGCTGGCGGCGCTCACGCCGGAATTGTCGAACAGCCCCGAACTGGTCAAGGAAATCGTGCTGGCCCGCGAGTACCGCCCGTTTCTGGCGGTGACCGATATCGCTAATCTGCCGGGCATCGGACAGTACGCGGCAACTCTCACACCCCTGTTAGCCACCCGCAGCTCTTACTTTACGATCATCGGTCAGGGAGAATTCGCGGGGGCGCGTCGGCGGATCTACGCGGTCTTTCGGCGTAATACGAATGGCTCCGCGATGCTGATAAGCTGGCACGAAGATTAGCGCGAGGCGGGGGCGGCAAGGTCATGGTGGAGAACGCGGCAGGGAACCGGAGTTAGGGATGGGGCAGCGAATAATGGCGCTCGAGCTGGTCGGCGAGCGGGTGCGCGCGGCGATCGCCGATCGCACCTGGAACTCGCTCGAGCTGATCGGCGCGTGGGAGCAAGTGCGCGCGCACGACGAGGCGGACCTCGTGCCGGCGATCGTACGCATCATCGCGGCGGCCGGCCGGCCGGACGTCGTGGTGTCGGCGCTGCCGGGGGAGTTCGTCGCCAAGCGGCTGCTCGCCCTGCCCTTCAGCGATCGGCGCCGGCTCGCGCAGGTGGTACCGTTCGCGCTCGAGGAACATCTGCCGTTTCCGGTTGACGACGCCGCGGTCGCGTTCGCGCGGGTCGGCCGCGAGGACGCCAAGACCCTGGTCATCGCGGCGTTCGCGCGCAAAGCGGACGTGAAAGAACATCTCGAATTATTGACGCGCGCGGGACTCGATCCCAAGGTCGTCACGCTTGGAACGCTCGCGCTGGCGGGCCTGCTGGCGCGCGCGCGCAACGGCGCCGGCGGCGCCCACCTGGTGGTCGATATCGATCACGCCAGCACCTCGATGGTGCTGATCGACGCGCGGGGCACGCCGCGCGCGGTACGCACCGTGAGCCGCGGCATGGATCCGCAAAACGGCAATGCCGCACTGCCGTCGCCCGCCGCCGCGGTAATCCTGGGTGCGGTGCGCCAGACCCTGCTCGCGCACGGAAACCAGGAAGCGCCCGACCTGGTGCTGACGGGCGCGGCCGCGGCGACACCCGCGGTACGCGACCAGATCAGCGACGGGCTGGCGGTGCCGATACATTACATTGACGAATTCGATTGCTCGTCGTTCTTCGCCGGCGATCGCACGGAGCCGGTCGTCTTTGCGCCGTGCCTCGCGATGCTGCTGGCGGAGGCGCCCAACAAGCCGCTCGAGCTGCTGAATTTTCGCGCTGGCGAGTTTGTCTTCCGCGGACGCTCGGGCACACTCGGGCCGTTGCGGCTGACGGCGGGGCTCGCCGCCGTCGCAATCTTTCTCGCGTTGCTGAATTTCCTCATCGGCTTTTCCGTTGACGCGCGCCAGTTGCACCTGCTGAACCGTCAGATCGCGGAGGTCACCGCGCCCGCCCTGGGCGACAGCGATCCGGCGGAAGCGGCGGTGGCGCTGAAACAGAAGATCGCGGAGATGCGCAAGCGGCTCCATCTGATGGGCGGTAATCTCGGCCACGGATCGCCGCTCGACGTGCTGCTCGCGCTTTCCCGGGCGATTCCGCCCGGGTTGCCGATGCAGGTCAACGACCTGGTGGTGGACGACAGCGGACTCAAGATTGAGGGCACGGCGGATTCTTTTGCCACGGTTGACCAGGTCAAAAAGGCGCTCGGGCGGACGCCGGCCTTCGGCGATATTCACGTCGCACATGCGGGAGCGGGCGCGGACTCGGGGAAAATTGACTTCCAGCTCAACGCGACGCTGCGGGATAGCGCCACGGGGGCCGAATAGGCGATGGCCGTGAACCTGAGAGAACTGCCGGAGAAGCTGCTGGCCGCGGCGGGCGAACGGCTGCGCGCACTGGCCGACGCCCCCTTCGTGCGCCGTTCGAGCGAACGCGTCAATGCCGCGATCGAACGCGGAAGCGCGCGCGTGGGACGGCTGATCGCGCCGGCCTGGCAAGCCGCGCACGGCTGGTATTCCAAACGTGAGCAGCGCGAAAAAGTTCTACTGCGCGTGCTCGGTGCGGTGCTCGGCGTGATCGTGCTTTACAATTTCATCTACCTGCCGTTCATCAGCCTGGGCGAGGGTATCGGCGATCGAGTGGCGGCGCGCCAGCAACAGTTGACCGATGTGCGCGCCATGATGAGGTCATACGAGCGCGACAAAATCGAACTCGCCGCGACCGAAAAGCGCACCGTCAGCAGCAAGGACTTCTCGCTGTTTTCGATCATCCAGCAGTCCCTTTCGACCAGCGTCGGCCGCGACAAGATCAGCTCGATCACGCCGTCGGACCGGGCGGTCGCGGGCGGCTATCAGCAGTTCACGGTCGATCTCAAGCTGCAAGGCCTCAACCTCGGGCAAATCGTTGACGTGCTTTACGGCGTGCAGACGCTGCCGATGCCGGTGACGGTCTCCAACCTGCACGTGCGCCAGCGCCCACAGGATCCGCATTCGTACGACGTCGATATGACGTGCATGTCGTTGGGTCGCAATGGCTGAAAAAGAGGCTGCGCTGCCGGCCTCGGGAGTCGTGCGCGGGCGGCGGTCCACCGTGATTGCGAGTGTGCTGATCGGCGCCGCGGTATTCGCGTCATTCCTGGTCGCGGATTTCCCCTATGGCGACACGCTCACCTCGATGCTCGCGCCGTATCAACTGAAGCTGACCTATCAGTCGCAGCGCCTCAGTCCGCCGATCGGCGCGCGGTTGACCGACGTGCGGCTGTTTTCAACCGCGGGGAGCAACGATGAAGCGCTGCTGCAGAGTCCGGCGGTGACGCTCGCGCCAACGCTCGCCGCACTGCTGCTCGGCCGGCCGGGAATCCACGTGCGGGCGGATCTATATGGCGGTACGGTCCACGTGACGCTCTATCAGCACGCGGACACGGTGGATTTGAACTTCAGCCTCGATTCACTGAAGCTCGCGCAAAGCGCGCCGCTGCGGCAACTCGGCGCGATTGTGAACGGCAATCTGTCGGGCACGGGCTACGCTCACATCGCCGGGCCGAATCTTCCCGAGGATCGCGGCACGCTGGCAATTGCGGGCGATAATCTGGCGGTCTCGATCGTGCACGGCTTCCCGGCGATCCACCTGGGCACGCTCACCGGCAATCTCGAGTTGGATCAGGGTGCGATCAAGCTGACGGATATCGTCGCGCATGGTGCGGACCTCGACTTGAAAGCAGCCGGCACGATTGAACTCGGCGCAAGTCCCGAGGCGAGCACTATCGACCTGACGTTCTATCTCAATCCGACCCAGAGCGGCCGCGACCATTTCGGCTTTTTCATGAAACTGCTGCCCCATCCGCCGGGCCCCGACGCACCCTACAGCGTGCAGGGCTATCTGATGTCGCCGTCGATCAACTGATTACTCAGTTCGCGCAATAGCCATTCGCGCAATCGCGCCGCTTGAAGTGACGGAGAGCGCCACCCTAACGCTGCCGGCGCGGTCCTCGATCAAGCGGGGGCGTGCGCGAAAAACTCGCCGATCGCCTGATGGAAGCGCGGGTCGGTGGGTGCACTGAGATGGTCGCCGCCCTCGATTTCAACTACGCGGGAGTCCTCGAAGAACGCGCTCATGGCGCGCGGATCACCGACCAGCCGATCGCGAGTGCCGGTCAGGAACAATACCGGCGTGCGCACGCGCGGTAGCGCGGACAGATCGCGCATGACTTCCTCGGCCCCCATGCAGGCGGCGAGCGCCCTGAGGTCGTTGCCGGCGGCTTCGACCCCACGGCGAAACCGGCGCGGCAAATCGTCCGCGATGGACGCGGGATCGTCGGCGAGCAGGGCCGCCGCGATGCGCTCACGCTGGCCCGGTATCGACATCGCGCCGTTAGCGCCGAAGCCGCCCAGCACCGCCGCGCGAAAATGCTCTGGATGATCGACGAGAAGCTCCAGGCAGATGCGGCTACCCATCGAATAGCCCGCGAGGAGCGTGCGCCGCAGACCGAGATGATCGAGCAGGCGAACGATGTCGCCGCTCAGATTGCGCATCCCGTAATGGTCGCGGCGGTGCGGCTTGTCGCTGCGGCCGTGACCGCGAGCGTCGGGCGCGATCACGCGATAGCGGGCGGCAAGAAAGCGGATGAGCCCACTATCGCCCCAATGCGCACGCGCGTCGGTGCCGAAGCCATGGACGAGCATTACCGGTGCGCCCTCGCCTTGATCCTCGTAATGAATCCGCACCCCGCGCGAATCAAAATACGGCATCGCAGAAGATTCCTCCGCCTTGGCGAAACATGATAATGCGCGCCGACGACGAACGACAGCACGGCGCGCGCCTTGCCGGGAGGTTCAAGGCGGCGCACAATCGCAAGCGGCGCATCACCGGGCGCGATTTTCAACCCGTCGAGTGGAGTCATCATGGCCGCTGCTAAATCGAAACTGGGACTGGAGATGTCGATCGCCTCAACCGCGTTCGCCGAGTGCCCGCGCCTCGCGCGCGAGGCCGAAGATCGCGGCTACGGGTCGATCTGGGTGCCCGAGGTGAGCGGTCCCGACGCCTTCGTCACGCTCGCGACGATCGCGCAGGCGACCAGCAAGGCCGATCTCGCGACCGGGATCGTGCCGATTCAGATCCGCACGCCGGGCGCGATGGCGATGGGCTTTCTGACGCTGAACGAACTCTCGGGCGGACGCGCGATCGCGGGACTCGGCGTGTCGAGCCCGATAATCGTCGAGCGCTGGCACGGTGCCGCCTACCGCAAGCCGGTCACCGCGATGCGCGAGTGTGTGACGATCATGCGCCAGCTCTTCACCGAAGGCCGCAGCAAATTCGAGGGCAAGGTCTATCGCAGCGACTTCCGGCTCGGCTTCCAGTCCAAGTATCCGCCGCCGCGCATCTACCTGGCGGCCTTGAACCCGCCGATGCTGCGGCTGGCCGGCGAGGTCGCGGACGGCGTGCTGCTCAACTATTCGCCGCCCGAGGCAATACCGCCGATGATCGCCGAGATTCGCGCGGGTGCGGAGGCGGCCGGACGCAATCTCACCGACGTCGATATCAGCATCTACCTGCGCATGTGTATCACCGAGGACGAAGCCGCCGCAGTCGCCGCGTTCAAGCGCGAGCTCGCGACCTACGCCTTCGTCGATCAGTACAACGCGATGTTCGAGCGCTACGGTTTGCAGGACGAGTTCACCGAGGTGCGGCGGCTGTGGCGGGAGGGCAAGCGCGACGATGCACCCAACGCCTTGAGCGATGGGTCGGCGCGACGGCTGGCGGCGTTTGGACCACCGGCGGCGGGGCGCAAATTCGTCGAGAGCTTTCGCGCGGTCGGCGTGAACCATCCGGTGATCTTTCCGATCGGGCCGGGGCGCGCGTTGATGCAACATTTTACGACGACCGTGGATACGCTCGCGGGCGCCTGAGGCAGCATCCGATCGGCGGTGCTTTACCGGCCGCGTGCGCAGTCGTAATGATTGAAGTGGGGCGGGGAAAATAGCCGAAGGAGGCGATTTTCCATGAAGCGAACGGCAGGCGCGGCGCTGGTCTCGGCGGCGTTGCTGTGGAGTGCAGCGGCATTGGGGCAGCCGGCGGTGATTCCACGAATCGGGACGGCTTCGCAAAGCTCGCGTGTGACCTTCCACAAGCTCAAGGGATATTTTTCGGACACGGCGGCGAGCCAGTTCCGTCTGATCAGGGCGGACGCCCGGACCGGCACAATCGTCGCGCAACGCAGCGGTTTCGATGACCGTTCGTGGTCGGAGTACGCGTACTGCAAGATGGGCCCGGGTCATCTGCTGGATTCGCTCCACGACGGCGCGGTGACGGTCAAGGTGAAGGTTGAGGGCGTGGGCCGCCGAGCGAGCTACGTACTCGTGGACGCGGAGTTCGAGGGGCGCTACGGCGGACTCGGGTCGAGCGAGACGACGCAGCAGTGCGTCTCGCAGGGCCTGATCGAGCGGAACATTCTGGCCGCGGCGGGGGCGACGCCGCCGGGCGGCTGAAGGAATCCGCGCGGCGGCTAAGCGTCCCTCCCCTAAGCGACTGGCCCGCTCCCCGAAAAAGGTTCAGCACCGGCATCCGTTCGCTGCGCTCAGGGTGACGGAATGAGCATCGCCCTCACCCAACCAAAAAAAACGACCTCTTTGTTGGCGCGCGGGTGGGTGGCGCGAATCCTTGCCGGAGAGCGAGGTGCGTGATACTCGCGAGCAGAGACGGGTACCCGCCGAGCCGGACCCGAATACCGATTTCCGGGAGCTGCAATGCTTAAAGTAATACTTCAACTTTATCCCGTAATCCCTGCCAGGGACGAAGCGGAACGCGCCGCCTTGAGGCCGATCGGGCGTAACCGCGAACGCTATCAGGAGACGCTGACCGGCTGGCACGACATCATTCGCGCGGCCGACAACCTGGGATTGTGGGGTGTCGCGACGATCGAGCATCATTTTTGGTCCGAGGGCTACGAATGCGGCCCCAACCCGGGAGTGCTCGACGCATACTGGGCTGCTATCACGAAGAATGTGCGGGTCGGACAGATGGGCTACGTGATGAGCACGCAGAACCCGCTCAGGGTGGCTGAGGAGACCGCGATTATCGACCATCTGACGCGTGGGCGATGCTTCGTGGGATTCGCGCGCGGCTACCAGTCGCGCTGGACCAACGTGATCGGACAACATCTCGGGACTCGCGCGACGATTTCACCGACGGCGGGCGGCGGCGACGAGAACCATATGTTCGCGGGCGAGAAGCAGCAGAGCGACGCTGACGACGACGCGGTCAATCGGCGCATCTTCGAGGAAGAGGTCGATATCGTCGTCAAGGCGTGGACGGAGGACAGTATCGCGCATCAGGGCGAGTCGTGGCAGATCCCGTTCCCTTTCGATAAGGGCGTTGACGACTGGCCGCTGGCGCGCGCGGGCGTGACCGGGAGGTTCGGCGCGCTGGGCGAGGTCGGCGCCGACGGCAATGTCCATCGGATCAGTGTGGTACCGGCGCCTTACACGCGGCCTCATCCGCCGGTGTTCGTAGCGACGGCGGGAAGTCCGGAGAGCGCGCAATATGCGGGGCGTCGCGGCTTTATCCCGCTCTACTTCACGAGCCTCAAGAATGCGATTGCGCTGGGGACCGAGTATCAGTCGGCGGCGACCGCCAGCGGCCATCATTTCGCCTTCGGGCAGAACCAGGCGGTGGTGCGCATGCCGCATCTCGGGGCGACGATGGAGGATGCGAAGCGATCGCTGATCGACTACGACGCCGACATCTTCCGCAACTTTTACGCCTCGATGGGGCGGCGGAAGATGGATACCAGCGACGTTTACAAATCAACCACGCAGTTCGGCATGTGGGCGGTTGGAACGGTTGACGACGTGCGGCGGCAACTGGTCGAGGAGTGGAAGCAATTTCCAGCCGAGTACCTGACCCTGATTTATCATTACGCGCAGATGCCGAAGGAAGTAGTAATCAGCAATCTCGAACTGTTCATGCGCGAGATTAAACCGGCCCTCGACGAATTGACGCCGTACACCGAGACGGCGTCAGCGGCGGCGGGCGGCTAGGCCGGCGCGTCCCCTCTTCCGCGGGTCGAAGCGGGTGCTCAGGCGACCTTGGTATTGCGACCCTCGATCACTTCGTCGATGAGGCCGTACTCGACGGCTTCTTTGGCACTGAGGAAGTTGTCGCGGTCGGTATCTTTTTCGACCTTCTTGACGGCCTGCCCGGTGTGGCTCGCGAGAATGTGATTGAGGAGGTCGCGCAGGCGCAGGGCCTCGCGCGCCTGGATATCGATATCGGCGGCCTGTCCTTCGAAGCCGCCCGAGAGCTGATGAATCATGATGCGCGAGTGCGGCAGCGAGTAGCGCTTGCCCTCGGCGCCGGCGGCAAGGAGGACAGCACCCATGCTGGCGGCCTGCCCGACACAGAGGGTGGAGACGGGCGGCTTGACGAATTGCATGGTGTCGTAGATCGCGAGGCCCGCGGTGACCGAGCCGCCGGGCGAGTTGATGTACATGTTGATCTCGCGCTCGGGATCCTCGGACTCGAGAAAGAGCAGTTGGGCGGTGACGACGTTGGCGAGGTCGTCGCCGATTTGGCCACCGACGAAAACGATGCGGTCCTTGAGGAGCCGCGAGTAAATGTCGTAGGAGCGTTCGCCGCGCCCCGTCTGTTCGACCACGAATGGAATCAGGATGCTCATGGAGTCTAGTTTACTCCCCTCGGGCGTGGGCGGTCGAGAACGAAGGTGGTCGAGCATCGAGTTCGCGGGATGTGCGAGTTCGCCGAGCGGCAGTTGGTCAGTTTAGCTTGAGCCCGGCGGTTTTGCTTTCCAAATCGAAGCATCGAGCGACCAGGCGCCCGCGCCGGCAACGATCAGGAAGAGCAGACTCATGGTCATCGCGAAGTCCGTTCTCGCGTCGCTGACCATGTACCAAAAGCCCTGGTCTGGGTGGAACAGTTCCGGAATTTTGGTGGTCGCGATCGCCGTCAGAATGACAATCAGGAGTGTAATGCCGGCCAGCCTGGTGAGCAGTCCGGCGAGCACCAGAAGTCCGCAGAGGATCTCGAAGGTGCCAACGAAATGAGCGGTGAAATCGGGCGCCGGGAACCCGATCCGGGTAAATCGCAGCACCCCCATGTGGGGATCGGTAAATTTGAGGATGCCCTGCGTCAGGAAGATCGCACCGACGGCGAGCCGGATAAATACCACGCTGCGACGGTTGCAGCCCGGACTCAGCAATGTCTTTAAGCCCTCCACGGCCGCGTTTCAGCAGGCCTCGGCCGGAAATGAGCTACTCGCGATCATCGACAAATAGAGGCGCTAGCGGAGGCGGAAGCGCCCGCCCAGGAAGACTTCCCGCACCCGCTCGTTGTCAACGATTTCGTGGGGCGTGCCTTCGAGCAGAATCTTGCCGGAGTGGATAACGTAGGCGCGATCGATAATCGAAAGGGTCTCCTGCACGTTGTGATCGGACATCAGCACGCCGATGCCGCGATCCTTGAGGTAGCTGATGATGCGCTGGATTTCGATAACGGTAATCGGGTCGATGCCGGCGAAGGGCTCGTCGAGGCAGAGAAAGAGCGGATTGAGCACCAGCGCGCGGGTGATTTCGACTTTGCGGCGTTCACCGCCGGACAGCACGCCGGCGGGTGACTTGGCGAGCCGCGCGATATCGAGTTCGCCAAGCAGCGATTGCAGGCGGGCGCGGCGCTCTTCATCGGAGAGCGGGAGGGTCTCAAGCACGGCCATCAGGTTCTGCTCGACAGTGAGCTTGCGAAATACCGACGGCTCCTGCGGCAGGTAGCTGATGCCACGGCGTGCACGCTGGTAAAGCGGCAGCATCGTAATGTCGTCGCCGCCGAGTGCGATGGTGCCGGAGTCGGGTTTGAGGAGGCCGACCAGCATGTAGAAGGTGGTGGTCTTGCCGGCGCCGTTGGGGCCCAGCAGGCCGACCACTTCGCCCTTGCCGATGCGGACTTCGACCTGGTTGACGACGACGCGGCCGCCGTAGCTCTTGGTGAGGCCGTGCCCTTCGAGGGCAGCGCCCTCGAGCGCAGGTGCGCCGTTAACGGCGGCGTCCTGACCGGCGACCGGAACGTCCGTGGAGGCGCTCAGATCGCGGTTAACTTGCTCAAGCCTTGCCATTAAACAGATACGCCCGGAGTTGTGTTATGAAGGTTTTACCGGCTTTACCGGGGCAGGGAAACTCAGCGGGCGTTTATATCTAGATCCTTACTCTCAATACGATGCCGCGACTAACCGGTTTCGGATCCGCGCGGAAAATCCCGCGGTCAGGGATCGAGCCATTCGTGGCCGTCGGCCTGAATGAGTTTATCGGCAGCCGCAGGACCGTGCGATCCCGCCGCGTATTCGTGCATCGGGATGGTCACGTCGTCGCGCCACAGATCGAGAATCGACTGGACGAACTCCCACGACTTCTCGACGAACTGGGCGCTGACGAAGAGCGTGTGGTCACCGCTCATGACGTCGAGCAGCAGGCGCTCGTAGGCCTCGGGCGAGGGGCCGGAGAATTCGCTGTCGTAGCGGAGGTTCATCCGGACCGGGCGAATCGCGATGTCGAGTCCAGGCTGCTTGGCGAGGACCTCGAAGGAGAGGCCCTCGTCGGGCTGGATGCGGATGGTAAGCGCGTTGGGCGGGACTTTTTTCTCGCGGTTGAAGAGGATGCGCGGCACATCCTTGAACTGGATGTAGATGATGCTGCCGCGCGCGGGCATCCGCTTGCCAGTGCGCAGGTAGAAGGGCACGCCGGCCCAGCGCCAGTTATCGATGGCGGCCTTGAAGGCGACGAAGGTTTCGGTGTGCGAGGTGGGTGGGATGCCTTTTTCGTGGGCGTAGCCGGGGACCTGCTCGCCGTCAACGACGCCGGCGGCATAGCGGGCGCGCACGACCAGGTCGCGGGCGCCGACCTGCGGCAGCGGACGCAGCGCGCGCAGGACGTTGAGCTTGGCGTCGCGAATGGCGTCGGAGTCCAGTGAGATGGGCGGCTCCATCGCGATCAGCGCGAGCAATTGCATCAGGTGGTTCTGCACCATGTCGCGCAGCGCGCCGGCCGGGTCGTAGTACATCGCACGCGATCCGACGCCCTCGCTCTCGGCGACGGTGATCTGGACATGGTCAACATTGCGGGCGCCCCACATGCGCTCGAAGATGGTATTGGCGAAGCGCAGTACGAAAAGGTTCTGGACGGTCTCCTTGCCGAGGTAATGATCGATGCGAAAGATCTGCGATTCGTCGAAGTGGCGGCACAGCAGCCCCTCGATTTCGAGCGCGCTGTCGAGGTCGGTGCCGATCGGTTTCTCGACTACCACGCGGGTAAAGTTGGCGGCGCCGGGCTTGGCGATGAGGCCGGCGGTATCGAGGCGCTCGACGCAATCGGGCACCGCCTCGGGCGGAATCGAAAGGTAGTAGATGCGATTGGGCGGGAGTCCGCGGGCGGCTTCGATTTGTTCGAGGCGCTCCTTCAAGTGGCGGAAGCCGTCGGGGTCGTCGAGACCGGAGAGATAGTCGAGGCTCGCGGCAAACTCGCGCCAGCATTTCTGGTCGAGCTCGAGGCGCGAGAACCGCGCGGCGGCGACGCGTGCGGTTTCGCGAAATTCCTCCAGCGCCATCGGGCGGCGGGCAAACCCGAGCACCGCGAACTCATTGGGCGCGACCTCCTGCCCGCAGGCCCGCAAATTGTAGAGGGCGGGAATGAGCTTGCGCTTGGCTAGATCGCCGGAGGCGCCGAAAATGACGACGGTACAGGGCGACGCGGCTTGCGCCTGGGCAATGTGAATCGTGTCAGTCAAGGGATGACACCACCTCTGCGGAAATACGGCCGGCGACGGGCAGGCCGGGAGCGGGCTTGATTGACCAGCGGCGGCCGACCACAATCAGACCAGCCGACTCGATCATCGGCGCCAGGATTCGTACGTACCGCAGTGGCCCTTCAAGACCCATCCAAAGAGTTAACGCCGGAAGCATAAATGGAGCAAGCGGACCGTCCCCCCGAGACGCCACAGGTCTTCGCTAATGAGGACATAGCTGCGGCACAATCGTCACTTGGTAATTGGATGCCGCCGATCTTATGGATGGCGGCGTTGTTCGTTCTTTCGACGACATTTTTTTCGGCAGCGAACACTTCGATGATAATCGAACCGGTGTTACGCTGGGTATTTCCGAGCGCGTCGATGGCGACGATCTCGCTGATGCACGAGCTGATCCGCAAGGCGGCGCATTTTACGAATTACGCGATCCTGTTCTGGCTGTTGGTGCGCGGTCCGCTCGCCAAGCGCCCGTACGCCGCCCTCGCCTGCTGCGTGATCTACGCCTGTTTGGATGAGGGCCATCAGATTTTTGCGGTGGGACGCGGACCGTCGCTGTACGACGTCGCGCTGGATTCGAGCGGGGCGCTGTTCAGCCGGTTCTTGAACGCGGCAGTTTACGACGTCGGCTTAGAATAGTTTAAGCGCGTAAATTATCAGGCGTTGGGGTCGAGCGCGGCGGTAATGCGATCGAGGCGGCCGTAGTAGGCGCGCAGGCTGGCCATCTCGGTGGGAATCTTGAGGACGCCGCTGAGGGCGAGAAGACTCAACTGGCCGTATAGCGCGAAGTCCGCGTAACCGATGCGGCCGAGGATGAAGGCGCGCTCGCGCAGGGTGTCGTCGAGCGGCGCGAGCAGTGCGCGCGCACGGGCAAAATGCGCCGCGTGATTGGCGACGGTCTCGTCGCAAAAGCCCGGCCCGTATTTACGGTCACGAATAAATCTATAAAATGCCTCGCGATCGCGGCCCTGGCGCGCGAAGCGGGCAATCTCGTCGGGCAATGCGGCGCGAAAGATCGCGTCCTCGAATTCGGTGTCGAAGTAGCGCGCGAGGGCGAGATGAATCCCGCGCCATTCGGCGGGAAAAATGGTGGGCTCGGGAAAAAGGTCGTCGAGGCGTGCCGCGATCCGATCGGAATCGACGACGGTCTCGCCGTTGTCCAGCGTGAGCGCGGGCACCATCAATTGACCGGACGCAACGATCAATTCCTTGCGCTCGAGATAGTCAACTTCAATGACGCGATAGTCGAGACCTTTGAAGTCGAGAATCTTGCGGACCTTGGCGCAGAAGGGGCTGGTCGCGAACTGGTAGAGGGTATGCGTCGCCATTTTTAGCGCGGGGGCACGGCGCCCATTACTACATTCGCGGCGGCTGCATCCCGGTGCCCAGCGTCGATTTGAAAATCTTGAAGAGATGATCGATGTCCCACGGGCCGTTGCTGTAGAGGATGCGTTCGGGCTCGATGTGGCTGAAGCGCGTGAGGCGATAGCCGGAAGCGCCGAAGCATTGGCCGTTGACCGCGGCGGCCTCGTCGCTGGCAAGGTAGATGATAATCGGCGGGACGTTGGCCGGGTCCATCGGAGTGCCGGTGGCTTCTTCGCTGGCCGGGCGAGTGCCGGGCAGACGGCCCTCGGGAATCGTATCGGTCATACGGGTGGCGGCGCCGGGCATGATCGCGTTGACCGTGATGCCGTATTTTTGCAGGCCGTTGGCGGCGCTGTAGGTGAGGCCGAGAATGCCGGCCTTGGCGGCGGCGTAGTTGGGCTGGCCGGGAGCGCCGAGGGCGGAGTTCGAGGAGAAATTGATGATGCGGCCGAACTTGCGCTCGCGCATGTGGGCGCTGGCCGGGCGCATCGTGCAGAAATGGCCGCGCAGATGAACGCGAACAACCGCGTCCCATTCCTCGATGGTCATGTTGAAGATCATGCGGTCGCGCAGAATGCCGGCGACGTTGACGAGGATGTCGAGCTTGCCGAATTCCTTGATCGCCTGATCGACAAGGCCCTCGCCACCCTCGGGGGTCGAGATGTCGAGATGATTCGCGGCGGCGTTGCCGCCGGCCGCCTTGATCTCCTTGGCGACATCGTCGGCGGGCGAAACCGTTTCCTTTTGTCCGGCGACCGAAACCCCGAGATCGTTTACGACCACCGCGGCGCCCTGTGCCGCCAATGCGCGGCAAACTTCGCGACCGATACCACGCCCGCCGCCGGTCACAGCGGCCACCTTGCCCTCAAGATGACGAGTCATTTTATGAACTCTCCCGTGCGGCGCGTGACGGCGCCGAGTTTCGAGCATATTGCGTTGCACCGCTTATAGCGCAAAAGGCGGCGGGGGTGGCAACCAGCGGACCGCCTCGCGTTAGGGTTTCGACAAGAGCAGGTCCTTGCGGGGCGCGCCGGCAGCGGCCACCGAGGGGACATCGGAGACGCTTGCGCTGTAGGCGGCAACCGGAAATTCGGTGAGTATGCCGACGGGGGTCAGGCGCCCGATCTTGCCGGTCGGTTCGGTAAACCAGAGGTTGCCGTCGGGGCCGTCGGCGATAAAGCTCGGCACCACGGTCTGCGGCAGATAAAAGATCAACGCATGGCCGTCGGAGCTGACTTTGAATACCGCGTGGGCCTGGGGCTCAGTGACCCAGAGTGCGCGGTCGGGGCCCGCGGTGATGCTCAACGGGGTTCCGATCGCGGGCAGCGGATACTCGGTGAGATCGCCGGCGGGGGAGAGACGCCCAAGCTTGTGGCTGCCGAGTTCGGTGAACCATACGTTGCCGTCGGGACCGGCGACGATTCCGTTGGGCAGGCTGCCGACGCTGGGTAATCTGAATTCGTCAACATGTCCCTGCGGCGACATCCGATCGATACGGTCACCGGAATTTTCAGCGACGTAGAGATTACCGTCGGCACCCGTGGCGATACCCGCGGGACCGCCCACGTGCGGCAGGACAAATTCAGTGAGGGTGCCGAGCGGAGTGATGCGGCCGATGCGGTTGGCGGCATGCTCGGTGAACCAGAGATTGCCGTCAGGCCCGCGCGTGATTTCGGCCGGGCCGCTGTTCGCGGTACGCAACGGGACGTAGGCCTGCGCGCCGCCCGGATCAAGGCGTCCGATCCGATTGCCGGCGGGATCGGTGAACCAGATGGCGGTATCGGGACCGGCCACCAGCCGCTCGGGAAGGACGTCGGTGTCCAGTTCGTAAGGCTTGGAGTCACCCTGAGTGGTCATGCGCCCGATGCGATGCGATCGAAATTCGGTGAACCACAGATTGCCGTCGGTGCCACGGGCGATCGCGAATGGTGCGGGGATTGCCGACAACTGCGCGGCGGATGATGGAGGCAGCGGTGCGGACGGCACCGTCGCGACCGGCGGCACGGGCATCGGATTAACGGCAGATGGCAAATGTGGCGGATTGCGCGCGCCGCAGCCGGCGATCGCGAAGGCAAGGAAGGTCGCGGCCACCAGCGTGATCGCCCGCAATGCGGCGATGCGCGGTCCGATCGGCACCACGGGAGCTTCGGTCATCGGCGATGCGATGCGATGGTCCGGATTCACGTGGCCATAATGCTCCAATCAACCCTTGTAAACTATCACGTCGCGGCGGACCTTAGCGCGCGGTGACGCTCAATGCACCGGCATCTCCGACTGCTTCGGCGGAAGTTTGGCGTTACTTGCGATCGCGCGTTTCAATCCGGCGGCATCGAAAAATATCAGCAGGAATCCGCGGTCATCGTCATGCGGGCCGTCGGCAAACTTTTGCGGGAAAGGAAAATAAATTCGATAAGCGTATGGCTGATAGTGCTCGATAATCGGTTTCAAGCCCTCGTAGGTGCCCTTGATACCGATCCCGAGAAAGGCCTTGTCCGCATAGCCGAGCCATACACCACGATACACTGGTTTGTCGGTATCGAGCGTCGTGTCGAATTTGGTGCCCGCCATCCATCCCGGCACCCAGACCGGCCCGGGCAACCAATCCACAGGAATCAAGCCGAGCTGCTCTGCCGCGAAGGGAGTCAGCATCTCCGGGTTCCGTCTGAGCGTGCTGTACCTGTTCGCGGCAGCAAGTAACCCGTCGAAAAGCGCGGCGTCGGCCCGACGTTCGGCGTCCGTCGCGGTGATCGCGCGATAAGGCAGAATTGCCGCCCGCGGAATTTTGAGCACCGTCACACCGCCGATATCAATCGGCGCGGCACCGTCGGCGGGAATCCATCGCAACCACATCCCACGGTCAGGGTCATCGTCGCTAATGATCACATCCGCGACCTCATGGCTCGCGAGGAAACTCATCAATTGTGTTTGCGGATCCGGAAGCGGTGTCCACTCGGTAAGCGCGCCGATTACCGGCCAGTGCCTATACTCATTGGGTAATGGACCGCTCCACCCACCCGCCATGCGGAAATACATTCCTGTTTGAGCCTGCCACAACATGCTGTTACCGAGAATCCAGTAAGGCGTGACGACTACGTTTTCGCCAGGAGCTATATACTTCCTGTAGAGTCCCGTTGAGAAGAAGGCGGGCGTATCGACCTTTGTAATCCAGTAATGCGCATCGAGATTCGGCAGAGAAAACAGTACCGCAAGCGCCGCAACCAGGCGCTTCGTTCGAACGCTCACGCCGCTCGCGGCGAGCCAAAACGACGTAATGATCGCGAGAATCAGCGAGGCGTACATGGTGAAGCGTACCGGCAGCGCCTTGTCGATCACGGGCATGACGGCGAGTCCTTTTCCAGGCATTCCGACCAACTCGCGTCCGCCGACGTGTAGCGTCGGACCCAGCGACAGAACGCAAATGACTACTAATGAATCGATTAGGACGCGGCCCAGGGGTTCTTTCCAATGACGGTGCGCATAGACGATCGCCAGGCCAATCAAGATCGGACCGAAATAGGCGGTGCGTTCGAAGATATTGCCGCTGAAGCGCGTTGCTAACCTTTTCAAGGGACCGAGGGTACCTAATGCATTAACCTCCGTCGGAATCACGAAATTGAGGAAGTCGGCGGAGAACTGCGGGGTATCCCACATCTGACCTTTCGGATGACCGTAAGCAAATAGATAGTAGATATACGGACTCGCGATCAGCAGCGCCAGCGCATACGCGCATGCCAATACTCCGATCAGTCTCAGGATCCGAAGCCGGTTTGCGCCTGTAGTCCCACCGAGCGCAAGGAACAGCACAAGCGCCGCAAACATTATCATGGTCGCAAAGATTTCGACTGAGATAAAGAATTGCACCGCCAACGTGACACCCGTCAACATCACCATCATGCGGGAACTCAGCGTTGCGTCGAACCATCGAACGGCGAGGTAAAGCGCCATGGGCACGGGAAAAATCAGCACCAGAACAAGATGCCCCCCGAAAGCCTGCGCGATCATGTACGACGAAAATCCAAAGATGTATCCTCCGAGCAGTGACGGCCAGAAAGACTTCGTCAGATGGCGGCACAGAATGAACGTCGCCCATGCGGCCGATGCCGGCGCGAGAAGCGCAAGACAATTGTAGGCCACGACAGGTCCGAACGCGGCGGTAATCGGCGATACGAGCAGGCTCGCCAAAGGAATTGCCGTTATCCACGCAGTATTTACTCCACTGGGAGCAAAAATCATTTCGGTGAGAAATGGGTTCAGTCGATGGCGGATCGCGTAAGGCCACCATGTAATTGCCCAAATAAAGAATGACGGATCGGAGCCGCGCCCTTCGTAGGAGCCGGAATAGTCAAATATCAGCGCGCGGCCAAGCAGTACAATCGAGAGTGCGGCATACAGAGCGAACGCCAGAAGACTGTCACGATCGCAAATTCGCTCATCCTTCGGCGATGGTCTCATTTGATCGGGGGCGGCAGATCGTCGGACGCGAACCAGTAGGCCGACACGTACACCATGGCCAGGGACACGAAAGAACATTCCGCGACCATGATCGGGAGAACGCCATGGGGGTGGGGTCCAAAGGCGGTACGGCCGCTGGTCGAGAGCGCGATCAGCAGAAAGCTCGCCACCGCCATCCAGATCGCGCGATGATTCGCACGGCCACGGCTGGCCGCGGTACACATCATGATGAACGGTATCAGCATCATGACCAGATAATGCACCCAGGCGGTCGGCGAGAGCATCACGGCGGTTACTACCCAAAGCGAATATGCGCGCCAATCGAGATCGACGGTATCGCGCGACTTCACCGACGCTTTCACGGTCAGCGCGAGCAGGCCGATTTCCACTGCTGATACAAGGATGCGCCGAACAGAATTAGAGATGCCGGAGTGTGGACCGAAGGCATACCAGTACATTCGCGAGACAAATGCGCCGAGCGAAACATTGATGGGCACGGCGAGAAGGCGCGGCATCGTCACGGTCCGAAGGCCGCTGCTGAAGCTCAGGGTCTGCGGAAGTCCCAAAATCGCAACAGTCAATAGCCCGCCCATCACGATACCGAGAGCGGCATACGCAATCGCACGCCATCGGCGCCGCAACACCAGGTAGCCCACCATCAGCAGCGGAAAGCCGCGCATCAGCACCGCGATTCCCAGAATTAAGCCGGCGGCGGCGTCATGCCCGTCCGCCATCCAGCGCATCATTAGAACAAGCATCAGAAGAACGAAGATCTTATTCTGCCCGTAAAAGAAGTGCTCCCCCACCGGCGGGTAGAGAAAGGCCAGTGCGACGACCGCGAGCGCGGGCCAAACACCCAAATCCGAACCCCTCAGGAGCAGCACCAACGACACCACGAGGGCCGCCAGGTTCAAGGCCTCCCATAACCAAAAGGCCTGTCTTAGCGGAAGCAGCGTGATCGGTTCGAAAGCCAGCAGGTAGGTAGGTGGATCGGTCGCATAGTGCATCGGATCGATCTCAAGGTTGAGCGCGGGGTCGATGCTGTTGAGGTCGGTCGTATAGGGATCGATATGCTCACGCAATGCGAGTCCGGAAGCATAGTAGATGCTGAAGTCGAAATGATTGACGCGTGAAGGCAACTGATGCAGTAGCGCGAACGAATGAAAGATGACGCCGAGCCAAAGGATCACCACCATGGGCGGTTTTGTCAGCTTGTCAGCCAGGCCCGCACCACTGATGCCTTCTGAACGCGCACTGGGTTCCGACGCTTGCGTGACATCCGTCATGATCGTTGGCACAGGTTCACCTCATTGTCTTGGTGCGCATGATTCACGACGTGAGTGCATTACTACACCTGACGCGTCGGTCGCGAAGAACCACGCTGCGGCGTAGGCCAGCAGCAGCGACACGGTCGCGAATTCCTCGAGTGCGGTTTTCAAATACGGACGCGTCGCGAGGGAACCCTGCGCACTGCCGGTAATTGCCATGCTCAGGCTGATCGCGGCGTAGCTCGCCGCCAATAGCCATACGGTGCGCGGACTCGCGGTCGCATTCCAGCCGGCGGCCGCAATCAGCATGAACGGCAGGATGAGGAGGACGAGGTAATGGATCCAGGCGGTCGGCGAGAGCATGATCGCGGCCGTTACCCATAAGGCGAATTGGCGCGATTCGCGATCGGCGGTATCAACTGACTTGTCTGGTGATGTCTGGTGTGAGTATTTGGGCGAATCATTGTGTACTGAACTGACTAATGGCACGGTCGCAATTACCGTAAGCCCAAGCGCTATTAGTTCGGCCGCTATGACGGTAAGTGCTCGCGCCCAGTCGAGCCCTGGACTCATGCTGACTGCGCCGGACGCATACCAGAACCATCGCGAGACGAAAGAGCTGAGCGCGACGTTGGCGGGGCGCGCGAGGAATCCGGCGCTGCGAGTGAGATAAGTGCCGGCGACGAAGCTCGCATTGCGCTGGATGCCGAATGCGAGAACGGTCACCGCGGTACCCGCGATCACACCAACGAGCGTCCACGCGAAGGCCCGCCATCGCCGCTGAACAATAAAATAGCCCACGATCACGAGCGGAAATGCCTTCAGCAGGCCCGCGGCGGCAAGGGCGAGGCCCGCCGACCGATCGCGGCCGGAAGTCATCGATCGCATCGCAACGACGAGCAGCAGCAGCACCACGATTTGCGTCTGGGCGAAGAAGATATGATTGGACAACGGCGGATAGAGCAGAATGATCGCGCACAATGAAATCGTCTGGCGCCGCTCGAGTCGCGGGGCCGCGCGCAGGATCAAGATCATGGCGAGAAGCAGGGACGCGGCGTTGATCGCGAACCAAATCCAATACGCAGCCGCGGGACGCAGCAACGTCAACGGCTCGAAGCAGAGCAGGAAGAACGGGGTGTCGGTGGCGCGCGCGATACCATCGAGGCCGAGGTGCCTGCCGAACGGGCGCAGATCAATCGCGTAGGAATTCAGGCCGTCGCGCATCGCGAGCGCGGCAACATAGTAATGGCTGAAATCCCAGAGGCGGGTTCGCGCGGCGGCTTGTGCGACATCAACACCGAGATGAATTATGGTGCCGACGCAGAGAAATACGAGAATGCTCGGACGGGTCAGTCCGTAGGCCAGACCAGCGCCCGAGATCGGCTTTCGACGGCTCGCGCCGACAGCCGCGTCACGGTCATCGTTGACGGGCGCGCGATCGACGCGACCCGCATCATCGGTGGGCTCACCGATTTGCATCCCCAACTGCCACTCCCCACATCCGCGTCAGCTTGAGCTGAGCGTTGCCGACTGAGATTACCATCGCGCCACATCAGTGATAATCCCCATCGCGAGGCAAACGACCGCCGTTAGCGGCGTCGATGGCGGGCGGCGCACGCGGTCAAAAGCGGTGGGTACGCGACGCGATGGCGCGAAGTGCGGCGCATCTTTGCACGACGGCGAGATTTTTCCGCAGACGGTCGAGCGCAAATGGCAGGCGCCATTTCCAATTCGACGCGTCAACGGTGCCGGGCGTGTTGATGCGCTCTTCCCATCCGAACAGGTCTTGAATCGGCGCAATCGTCAAGCGTGACGGCGCGGCATAGAGTGCGCCCAGGATCGCGTCGATGGCGCGATGGTCGAGCGTTTTGCGTCGCGCGTCGAGCGCTCCTTCGAGCTTTAGCGAAGTGACGAACTGGATACGCTCGTCGGCGCCCGCCTCGCGCCACCATTCGGCCATCGCATCGGTGTCATGGGTTCCGGTGGTAGCAACCGAGAGTTCGGAATAGGTCGCCGGAGCGATAAACGGCTGCCCGGCAACATTCCACTCGCGCTCCCAGCGCATCACCTTGTAACCGGGGACGGCGAGCGCTTTGAGTGACTCGCGCACAAAGGGCGGGACGACGCCCAGGTCCTCCGCGAAGATTTCGAGCGGGCCGGCTTCGTCTTTGATGGCGCGAATTATTTCTTCGCCCTGTGCGCGCTGATCCGCCTCGTTGAGCGGATCGAATGCTCCGGGTGAGATTGCGTCGTCGCCGAAGGCGTAGGTGCGAAAGAGGCCGACGACGTGATCGATGCGCAGGAGGTCAAACAGATCGCGTGCGTGGCGAATGCGGGTGCGGATGAGCGAGAAGCCATCGGCACGCATGCGTGTCCAGTTGGGCATCGGCAGCCCCCATCGCTGGCCGTCGTTGGAAAAGGCGTCGGGAGGTGCGCCGACGGTGCGCGAGAGGTCGAACATTTGCTGGTTGGCCCACACCTCGGCGCTTTCGCGAGCGGGCGAAAAAGCGAGGTCGCCGCCGAGCAGCACTCCGCGCCGCGCGAGTTCGGTGCGAACCTCGGACCATTGGCGATGCGCGACGAACTGAATCCAGGCGTAGGTGGAGATTTCCTGCGCGAATTCACGCCCGGCGGCTGTGAGCGCGGCGGGTTCGCGACGGTTGAGTCCGTCGGGCCACGAAGCCCATCCGCTCCAGCAAAATTTTTCCTTGAGCGCACGAAACAGTGCGTAGTCGCCGAGCCATTGGCGATTGCGATGTTCGAATTCCTCGAACGCGCGGCGGTCATCCGGATTGCCGTGCGCGGCGAAGTGACCGAAGGATTTTCGCAGGAGGGCCATCCGCGCGGTCTTGAGCTTGATCGCATCGGGCGGATCACCAGGCCCCGCAGCCGCGCGGGCGGCCTCGATATCCGCGCCCTCGATGCCGTCGAGATCGCCCACAGAAATGTAGAGCGGATCGATCGCTATCACGCTCATCGCGCTGTACGGGCTGGTTTCGCCGGGCGCGGTTTCGTCGATGGGCAAGAGTTGAATCATCCGATGGCCCATGGCGAGCGCGAAATCGGCCATCGGCACGAGCGCGCGGGTTTCCCCGCGGCCAAGGTCGTCGGTGGTGCGCAGCGAAAAGAGCGGGATGAGGACGCCGGCTATACGTTGCAGCATTTCAGATGTGGGAAGCCTTCGATGGCGCCCGGCCCGCAAAAAATTTTTGGCCGTCGGCCACGATTCGATGATGCTCCCCGGCGCAGAGCCTAGCCGACCCCATCAAGCGAAACTACCGCTGTCAGAGTTGCCTGGTCGCGTCGATGCGATAGACCCGGGCGTTGGCGATAGTGGCCTCCTCGTCCTTGATGAGTTCCTGGCCAACCGGCGAGCGATAGGCGGCGCGTAGCGCCTCGGCGTCGTCGAAGGCGATGAAGGCCATCCGCGAGCGATCGGGTTTTTGCTGGTTGGCTTCGACCAGGCGACCGACCATGTAATGCCGCAGGCCGGGCAATCGCCGCGCGATGCGGGTGTGCTCGCCGAGGTAGCGCTGCTCGGCGCTGGCGGCGTCGCTGAAGCCGGCCTTTTCAACCTGGAGGTCGAAGCCGGCGGCCATCAGGAGGAATTGGCGGCCGGCGGAATTGGCGTCGAAGGGCACGATGATTTCCGAATCCATTTCGAGCCAGCGCAGGTTGGTCATGTGATCGCGGCCATCGGCGGCGACCGCCTTCGCGACCGGCGACTTGCGCATCGCGGCCTCGGCCTCGGCGGCGTTGTCGTAGCTCAGCAGCGCGGCACGATAATACGGCGGCCGCTCGCCCGACGGCGCGCGCAAACGGCCGGTGATGTACTGGCGCAGACCCGGCAACTGCCGGGCGAGCGCGACATGAACGTCGGCGTAATTGCGCTCCTCAACCTCGAGCTCGGGACTTTTGAAATCGAAGCAGGCGAATACGGTTCGCATGATTTTCCTCCGGAGCGGCACGGCCGGTCACGGGACGATCTCGATTACGCGGTGGTCCATCCGCCGTTGGGGCTGATTACCTGGCCGATCATGAATTTCGCATCGTCGGAAGCCAGGTAGAGGGCGGCGGCGGCGATATCGCGCGGCTCACCGAAGCGTCCGATCGGCGTGTTGCTGATTACCCATTCGCGCGCCTCAGCCGTCATCGGCGCCGTCATCGGCGTGTCGATGAAGCCGGGCGCGATCGCGTTGACGACGACGCCGAACTTCGCGACTTCGAGCGCGACCGATTTGGTGAATCCGATAATTCCCGCCTTGGCGGCGCAGTAATTCGATACGAACGGCAGCCCAGCGGTCCCCGCGATCGAGCCTTGGTTGATGATGTGACCGGCCCCCTTCGGGATCATCACCTTGAGCGCCTCGCGCGTGCAGTAGAACGTCGCATCGAGGTGCGTCGCGATCATCTTGTGCCAATCGTCGTCGGTAAGATCGATCGTGCCGAGCAACTCGACCTCGCCGCCGGTTTCGCGCGTGCGCCCGATGCCGGCGTTGTTCACCAGCACATCGATGGTGCCGAAGGCCGCGAGAAACTCGGCGAACATCTTTTTCACCGCCGCACTATTCGACACGTCCGCGACGAAGGGCCGCGCGACCCCGCCCGCCCGCGTGATTTCAGTCGCCACGTTCTGCGCCGATTCCGGACGAACGTCGTTGACGCCAACCGTCGCACCCTCGCTCGCAAAGAGCAGACCCATCTCGCGCCCGAGTCCCGAACCACCCCCGGTTACCAACACAATCTTGTCCTTCAACCGCATCAAATTTTCTCCTCGCGCCGTGACTTTGGACGATGCACGCCGTCACGCAATCGCGATCGTTACTGGCCCGTGCCTTTAGCCTTGGCCTCTTTGAGCTGACGCTTCCAATCCAGCCGCCGCGCTTCCGCGCCCGCCGCTTCAGCTTCCTTTATCATCCCCTTCTTCTGGTAGAACATGCTCAGGTTGGTGAACCCCAAAAGGTCTTCGGGCTCCACCTCGACGTAGCGTTTGGTCACTTCGATGGCAGCGTCGAGGTCCCCCTTGGACTGATGGCACATCGCGAGGCCGGTGAACGCGTCACCGCACTTGGGGTCGATTTCGAGCGCCCTGGTGTACAGCGCAATCGCTTCCTCATAATTGCCGTCGGCGTACTGATCGACCGCCTCGTCGCACAAATCTTCGACCTGCGCCGTTACTTCGTCATTGTCGGGCATACCAATCCTCCCGCACGTGCCGGTTCTGAGACCCGGTGTTTATCTATATACTAAAGGCGCGCGACGAGGAGAAATTGATGCGCGTGCGGGCGAGACTTCGCCCCGAATCGCATCCGCAATGCTAACCGAAGCGGAAATCTACGAAGTTCTCGGCGAGTGCTTCGATCCGGAAATCCCGGTCAACATCGTTGACCTCGGACTCATCTACGGAGTCGCGCTCGACGGCGATACGGTCAACATCCGGATGACGCTGACGACGCGCGGATGCTCGATGGGCGACCTGATCGCGACCGAAATCGAGGAGAAGCTGCTCGGCCTTCCCGACTGCAATCGCGCGATCGTCGAACTCGTGTGGGAACCCGCATGGACGCCGCGGCGCATGAGCGAGGCGGCGCGCAAGCAACTCAAGCTCGAAGACTGAACCCCGATCGCTTAAGCATTCGAGGCGGACGCGATCCGCCGCGATCACGGATCGAAGAGCACACCCGGGTTGAGAATCCCCTTGGGATCGAGCGTGCGCTTGACCGCCCTCAACGCCGACGCGAATCCGTCCGGACGCTGGCGATCGTACCACGGGCGATGATCGCGGCCGACCGAATGATGATGCGTGATGGTGCCGCCGAGGCGGTTGAGCTTGTCCGACACCGCCCGCTTGATCTCGTCCCATTGCTCGAGTTGCGAGCCGCGCTTGCCGGGCGCAAGGATCGTATAGTACGGCGCCGGCCCGTCGGGATACGCGTGGGTGAAGCGCACCGTGACGGTCCCCTTGCCGCAAACGCGAGTAACGGCGTCGCGCGCCGTCGCCATCACCTGCGCATTGAACTCGGCAAAGCGATCCCAGGTGATCGCGGTCTCGAAGGTCTCGCTCACCATCCCCATCGCGACCACCGTATCGCGCAGGTAGGGCGCGTTGAGGAATGCGTTGCGCCACGCGCCGGCCGCGCCTTCGTGCGTCGCTTCGGCATCGGTGCGCGTTTTCGTGGCTTCTGCGGGAATTTTTCCGCCGAAGTCGGCGCAGCATTCGAGCGCGCGCTTCATCCAGGGCTCCAGCGGATGATCGGCGGACTCGAACGCCAGCACCATGACGGCGGCCTCGCCCTGGTTCGCGCCGGCGTTGGCCGCCTCGCCCGGATCGAGCAGGCGACAATTCGCCGGATAGAGTCCCGCTTGCGAAATCGCGCGGACAGCCTTCGCCCCGGCCTCGAAATCGGGAAATGAGATCGACGCGCCGGCGCGGAAGGTCGGCCGATCCTGCAAGCGCATCCAGGCCTCCGTGATGATTCCGAGCGTGCCCTCCGAGCCGATGAACATGCGGTCGGGGCTGGGACCGGCGCCCGAACCGGGCAGTCGAAACGATTCGATTATCCCGCTTGGCGTTACCACCCGCACCGATTCCACGAAGTCGTCTATATGGGTGTAGAGCGTCGCGAAGTGACCGCCGGAGCGCGTCGCGATCCATCCGCCGAGCGACGAAAATTCAAATGATTGCGGATAATGCCGCAGCGTGTAGCCGTGCGGACGCAGTTGATCCTCCATCGCGGGGCCGAGCACGCCGCCCTGGATGCGCGCCGCGCGCGACTCCCGATCGATTTCGACTACCTTGTCGAGCCGGCCGAGATCGATCGACACCGCGCCGCGATAGTCGCCGCTCGATGGCGGCTCGACCCCGCCAGCCACGCTCGATCCGCCGCCATAGGGCGACACCGCAATTCTCTCCGCGTCGCACCATTCGAGCACGCGGACCAGTTCCTGTTCGTCGCGCGGAAAGGCGACCACGTCGAATGGATTCGGGTAGTCGCGGCGAAAGGCACGCACGATATCGCGGAAACTCTTGCCGTAACTATGCCCCGCGCGGTCGTAGGTGCTCGACGAACAAATCGACGCGATCGCGGTCGGCGGCGTCACTCGCGGCGCGCGCAGTTTCAACTCGGCCTCCGTCGGCGACGGCGCGATCTCGAAGCTGTCGAGGCCGAAGCGCTTCGCCATCCGCTCGGCCATGTGTCGCTGCTGGGTCGGATTCGGCCCTTGATCCTCGTAGCCCCAACCCCAGAATTTGCGCCTGCGCTCCGTCATCGTCGTCACTCCTGTAGCGGCAAACTTCCATCCACACGATATCGGCGCAATTGTGCTCCGCGTGGACGGCATCCGGCAAGGCGCGTCGCGATCTCGGCGAACGGTCGTGAACCTCGCAATGCGGCACCGAAATTTTGACTAATCTTGCCTATCCGTGCGCCACGCCGTATTTCTGTGCTTTGGCGCAAGAGCATTCAACAGGAGCATTCGCGATGAGCGACGCGACAATTTCTGCCGTCGATCCGAACCCACGCAAGCGCATAAAGGTCGATGGCGTCGAGATGGCATACGTGGACGTCGGCAGCGGCGATCCGATCGTCTTGCTGCACGGCAATCCGACTTCGTCATATCTGTGGCGCAACGTGATTCCGCACTTGAGCGGACTCGGCCGCTGCCTCGCGCCGGACCTGGTCGGGATGGGCGAGTCCGGCCGCATCCCCGACGGCTCCTATCGCTTCGTCGATCACGCGCGCTATCTCGACGGCTGGTTCGAGGCGCTCGGGCTCAAAAGCAACCTCACGCTGGTCATCCACGACTGGGGTTCGGCGCTCGGGTTTCACTGGGCGCGGCGCAATCCCGCCAGCGTCAAGGCTATCGCCTATATGGAAGCGATCGTGCGGCCGGTCGGTCTCGCCGAATGGCCCGAGGCGGCGCGCAAGGTCTTTGTCGGGATGCGCAGTGCGGCGGGCGAAGAGATGGTGCTGAAGAACAACGTCTTCATCGAGCGCATCCTGCCGGGGAGCATTTTGCGCAAGCTCAACGACGCCGAGATGACGGCTTATCGCAAGCCTTATCTCGAGCCCGGCGAATCGCGCCGCCCGATGCTCACGTGGCCGCGTCAGATTCCGATCGACGGCGAGCCAGCCGACGTCACCGCGATCGTCAATGCATACGGCGAGTGGCTGAGCGGGAGTCCGCTGCCAAAACTCTTCGTCAACGCCGAGCCCGGCGCGATCCTGATCGGCCCGCAGCGCGAGTATTGCCGCCAATGGCCCAATCAGCGCGAGGTGACCGTCAGAGGCTCGCACTTTATTCAGGAAGATTCACCGCATGAAATCGGCGCCGCCGTCGCCGGATGGCTCCGCGCGCTGTAGCCGCGCGACGATTTCTTAACCCCCCTCCTTGTCCAGGGAGAGGGCAAGCTCGCGCAGTGAGCGCGAGTGAGGACATTCCACGGAGTGAATTGGTAATGGCGAATTATTCGTGTCTCAATTTCGAATTGCGCGAGCAGGTCGCGCATATCACGCTCAACCGTCCCGAGGCCGCTAACGCGCTCAATCTCCCTCTGGCCCAGGAGCTTGAAGAGGTTTCGCTGCGTTGCAACGAGGGCGCTGACGTACGGGCGGTGCTGCTGACGGGCGCCGGAAAGCTCTTTTGCGCGGGCGGCGATCTGAAGTCCTTTGCCGCGCAAACCCCGGCGGAACTCCCCGCGCATTTGAAGCGCGTGACGCTCTATTTGCATACCGCGATGAGCCGTTTTGCGCGGATGCGCGCACCGCTGGTGATCGCGGTCAACGGCAGCGCCGGCGGCGCCGGCCTCAGCCTGATTTGCGCCGGCGATATCGTGATCGCGGCCGAGTCCGCGCGCTTCACCATGTCCTACACCCGCATCGGCCTGACCCCCGACGGCTCCTCGACCTACTACCTGCCGCGCATCGTCGGCTTGCGCCACGCGATGGATCTCGCGATGACCAATCGCGCGTTGACGGCGCGCGAGGCCGAAGCGATGGGCATCGTCACCCGCGTCGCGCCCGACGGCGAGGTGATGGCGTCCGCCGAAAAGCTCGCGGCCGAACTCGCGGCCGGAGCGACCACCGCGCTCGGCGGGGTCAAGCGGCTGCTTTACGCGTCCAGCCAGAACACGCTGAGCGAACAGATGGAACTGGAGACCGAATTGATCGCCGAATGCGCGCGCACGGCCGACGCGCAGGAGGGCATGGCGGCCTTTCTCAGCAAGCGCCCGCCCAAATTCAGCGGCAAGTGACTAATAGCCGAGCGCGCGATCGATCACGTTGAACAGCGGCTGGCCGGCGCGAAATCGGCGCAGGTTGTCGGCGAACAATTTGCACGCGTCGGTGTTGTAGTCGCGGCGCGCGCCCGACATGTGCGGGGTCAGGATGACGTTGTCCATGTCCCACAGCGGACTTTCCGCCTCGAGCGGTTCGCGCTCGAATACGTCGAGGCCCGCCCCCGCGATGCGTTTGTCGCGCAGCGCCGCGATTAGCGCGTTCTGATCGATTACGCTGCCGCGCCCAATGTTGACGAGGTAGGCGTGCGGGCGCATCGCGGCGATCTCTTTGGCGCCAACGAAGCCGCGCGTGTGCGGCGTCATCGGCAGCGTCACCGTCACGTAATCGCTCTCGCCCAGCAGCGCGGCGCATTCGCCCGGCCCGAACCATCGCGCCGGGAGGTGTCCGTCCGGGTCGCCGACTTCCGGTGGATTCCAACCGTTGTCCATGCGATCGGCCGGGTTACGTTTGAGCGCCAGCACCGTCATGCCGAGCGCCGCGCCGATGCGCGCCGTCTCGCGCCCGATCGATCCGTAGCCGATCACGCCCAGCGTCCTGCCGCGCAGCGAATCCGCCGTCTCCATGAACGACCCGCGCGACCATTCGTGGCGCAACTGCGAGCGCATCGTCACGTGCAGACAATGCGCGAACGCGAGCATCGAGCCGATGGTGTATTCCGCGATCGGCGTCGCGTGGATGCCACTGGCGGTGGTTACCGCGACTTCGGTGCGCTCCGCGATCATGCCCTTCAGGATGTGCTCGGCGCCCGCGCTGGTGAGCTGGACCCATTTCAATTGCGGCGAGCGGCGCACCAGTTCGTCGGGCGCGCGCAGGCCGAACAAAATGTCGCAGCCGTCGCCGGCAGCTTCAATCAGCTCCTCGCGGGTGCGCGTCGGGCGATCGACCAGTTCCGCGCCCGCGCCGGCGGCTTCCGCGATCATCGCGATCTGAGCGGGCTTGAGACCGACTGTCGAAAGAATTTTCATTGGCATCCGGCGCCGTTTCAGGATGGGCCAATTTCGCACGCGGCGCCCGCCCCCTTCAAGCGAAATGCGGTAAGCGCGGTGGCGGCCGATTGCCAATCGGTCGGCGCTCGATAAAATGCGATCTTCGATGGGTCCAGGCCGAAAAGCGACGCTGCTCGCACTTACGATTGCCGCCTTCGTCGCGCGCATCGCTTGCGCATGGGCGCAGGGTGGCGTGACGCCGGTGCAACAGCAGGCATCGGCGCCGTCCGATCAGACGCTCGAGATCGCGCCGCGAATCGCCCCACCCCCTCCCCCGCCCGCCGCCGAACCCACCGCCCCAGATGAAGGCGCGGCGGGCGCCGCTGCGCAATCCAACGACGGCGCGGACGGCGCGGCGCCGCAGGCCGCAGGGTCCAATACCAGCCGTCCCTACCTCGGCATCGCGGTGCAGACGATCTATTCCAACGATCGGCCGAGCGGGCTGGTCGCAGGGCTCGAAGTCGTCAGCGTCGATCGCAACAGCCCGGCGGCAGTGGCGGGCTTGCGCGGCCGCACTGGGATGAGCTCGATCGGCGAGTCCGGCGCCACCGTCAGCTCCCTGATGCCGCCGCTCAACCTCTTCATGATGCCACTGCTCAAAAAGACCGGATCGCTCGGCCAAGGCGGCGACCTGATCGTCGCGATCGACGACCGCCGCGTGCTCAATGAGTACGACCTGCAGTCGGAACTAGAGAGCCTCAAGCCCGGCGACGTGATTTACCTTACGATTACGCGCGCGATCGCCGACGGCACGCAGAAAACGCTCAAGGTGCCGATCAAGCTGGGCGACGCCGCCCAGGCCGCGGCAACCGCGAGCGCCGACGACGCGGTTCCGATTGCGCCTTCGACGTCACCGGCAACCAAGCATCCCTAGCTCACACGCCAGTTGTGTGAATTTCGCACGCCGTTCACGCGGCAACGATTCGGCGGGCGGCGCCGGTCTGCTATGATTTCAGGGTTTCCGGCGCGCCTCACGGCGATGCGCCGGTGCTGCTGTTTGGTAAGGGGTAGATATTCGACTAGTGGAACGAAGTCTCAAAGAAGCGGCGAGCGAACTCAAGGCGCGGCTGGCAGCCGGCCATGAGCGCCGGTTTCCGCTGATGGGAATCAAGGGCGCCGCCAACGCCCTGATGTTGCGCGAGGCCGCGCTCAATCTCGAGCGCCCGATCCTCGCGATCACCTCGCTCGCCAGCGAGGCCGAAGCGCTCGCCGGAGAACTTGCTTTCTTCCTCGATCAGCCGGCCGCTTGCGATTCGGCCGCCGCGCGCGTGCATTTGCTGCCGGCCTGGGAAGTGCGTCCGTTTGCGCATTTGTCGCCGCCGCCCGATGTACAGGCAACGCAGCTTGCCGCGCTCTTCGCGATGATTCGCACCAAAGCGCCGGTCGTGGTCACGTCCGCCGAAGCCCTGATGATGCGCATGCTGCCGCGGCGCGTCTTCGAGGATTCTGTCATTCGCCTCGCGCTGGCGGAGGGCCTCGATCTCGAGGCGATGGTCGAGGCGCTCGCCGCGATGGGCTATCAGCGCGTGCCGCAGACCGAGGAGCCCGGCGATTTCAGCGTGCGCGGCGGCATCGTAGATGTCTTCTCGCCGTTGCATCACCATCCGGTGCGCATCGAGCTGGAAGAGGACATCGTGACTTCGATTCGCCATTTCGATCCGTCGAGCCAACGCTCGCTGGGTGAAATCGAGGAGGCGACCGTCATCCGCACGCGCCACGTGCCGCCGGCGGTTCTGCGCGACAAGCACCTGGTCGATCGCGTCGCGTTGCGCTGCGCCGAAATCGGGATGGTGCGCAAGGAGACCGCGGAGCTGACCGAGACGCTCGAAAACGGACTGCTCTTTCCCGGCGTCGAACTGATCACCCCGTTGCTCTACGAGAACGGGGTCGAATCGATCTTTGAGTACGTCCCGGCCAACGCCGTCGCGTGGATGATCGATCCCGGTCGCATCCTCGGCGAAGCCGAACGGATCGCCGAGCGGGTCGCCAACGAAGCCGTCGCCGCGCAGGCCAAGCCGATCTTTTATCCCGCGCCCGAATCGCTTTATCTGCGCACCGATCAACTCGAACGCGCACTCTCCGCGCTGGTCGCGGTCGAGGTGGGATCGCTGATAACGGTGACCGCTCCGCGCGAAGGCTGGGCGACGCCGATCGAACTCAAATCACAGCCGAGCCTGCGGCTTGGCGCGGCCGAATTGACCGGCACGCACGCGGCGCCGTCGTTCGAGCCGCTCGCGACTGAACTCGCCGAAGTCAGGCGCGGACAGGGGCGCGCCCTGATGGTGGTCGAAGGGCCGAACCAGGCCGCCCGCCTGCGGCGTCATCTCGAAGCCTACGACATCGAGATCAACACCGAGTGCAAGAGCTTCGCCGCGATGCTCGAATGGCCCGACTTCCGCCCGGTGATAATGGAAGGCGAAATCGCGAGCGGCACGGTGCTGCAGAAAGACGGGCTGTACATCTATAGCGAGGAGGACCTCTTCGGCGAGCCGCGCGCGCGCCGTCGATCGACGCGCCGCAACGGCAAGGGCGCCCTGCTCAATCTCGAGGAACTCAGACCCGACGACGTGGTCGTCCATATCGACCACGGCATCGGCCGCTACCGCGGACTGAAGCACCTCAAAGTCGCCGACGCCGAGGGCGATTTTCTCAATCTCGAATACTCCGGCAACGACACCATGTACGTCCCGGTCGAGCGGATAAACCTGGTGCAGCGCTACGTCGGCGGGGGCGACGGCACCGAACCGAAACTCGACAAACTCGGCGGCGGTTCCTGGGACCGCGTAAAGAAACGCACGCGCCAGGCGGTGCTCGCGATGGCCTCCGAACTGCTCGACATCTACGCCGCGCGCGAGGTCGCCGAGGGCCACGCGTTTCCGCATCCAGGGCGCGATTTCGAGGACTTCTGCGATCGCTTCGAGTTCGAGGAGACCCCCGACCAGCAGGCGGCGATCGACGAGGTCATCCGCGACCTTTCGCGCTCCAAGCCGATGGACCGCCTGATCTGCGGCGATGCCGGCTTCGGCAAGACCGAGGTCGCCCTGCGCGCGGCGTTCATGTGCGTGATGGACGGACGGCAAGTCGCCGTGCTGGTGCCGACGACAATTCTCGCCGAACAGCACTGGAACAATTTCACGAACCGCTTTCGCGATTACCCGGTGCGGGTAGAGATGGTCTCGCGCTTTCGCTCGTCCAAGGAAAACAAGCAGGTAATCGAGGACGTACGGCGCGGCGCGGTCGATATCGTCATCGGCACCCATCGGCTGCTGCAGGGCGACGTCGAGTTCCCCAAGCTCGGCCTGCTCATAATCGACGAGGAGCATCGGTTCGGCGTGGTCGATAAGGAACGCATCAAACGCTTCCGCAAGCTGGTCGAAGTGCTGACCCTGACCGCGACGCCGATTCCGCGCACCCTGCACATGGCGATGCTCGGGATTCGCGACCTCTCCGTGATCCAGACGCCGCCGCCCGCCCGCCAGGCCGTACGGACCTTCGTCGCGCACTTCGATGACGGCCTGATTCGCGACGTGATCATCCGCGAGCTCAACCGCGGCGGGCAGGTTTTCTTCGTCCACAATCGCGTCGAAAATATCGAGTACATGGCGCGCCATATCCAGGGCCTTGTGCCCGAGGCGAAAATCGCGGTCGCGCATGGCCAGATGAAGGAGCAACAGCTCGAGACGGTGATGCGCGACTTCATCGAGAATCGCATCAACGTGCTGATCTGCTCGGCGATCATCGAGTCGGGGCTGGACATCCCCAACGCCAACACGATGATCATCAACCGCGCCGACCATTTCGGTTTGGCGCAGCTCTACCAGTTACGCGGACGCGTCGGTCGCGCCAAGCGCAAGGCTTACGCGTACCTGCTGATTCCGGGCGAACACATCATCACGCGCGACGCCAAGCGGCGCATCGAGGCACTGCGCGAACTGGTCGAGGCCGAAGGCGGCGGCGGCTTCAAACTGGCGATGCGCGACCTCGAACATCGCGGCGCCGGCAATCTGCTCGGCCGCGAGCAGTCGGGCGAAATCGCGGCGGTCGGCTTCGAGCTCTACACCGAGATG
The DNA here is from genome assembly GCA_021780755.1 of Deltaproteobacteria bacterium. Lineage (GTDB taxonomy): Bacteria > Desulfobacterota > Binatia > Binatales > Binataceae > JADMIL01. Next base: position 186,015 of record JAJXYF010000029.1, read on the forward strand.
ATGGACGAGGCGATTCGGGAATTGCGCGGCGAACCCGCGCGGCCGGACTTCGAGCCCGAGCTACGCCTGGCGATTCCCGCCTACATCCCGGACAGCTTCGTACCCGACGAGAACGAACGGCTGGTGCTGTATCGCCGGATGGCGCGCGCCGCGACGCCGGCCGACCTCGACGAATTGCGCGACGAGCTGCGCGATCGCTTCGGCCCGGTGCCGACGCTGATCGAAAATCTGATCGCGGCGATGAACCTGCGCCGGATGATGCGGGACCAGATGATCCTGAGCGCCGTGCTCAAAAGCGGCCAGCTCGACATCAAGTTCCACGCCGACGCACCGCTGCAAATCGAAAAGCTGACGGCGCTCGCCCACGCCAACCGCAAGAGCATGCGCCTCACGCCGTCCTACCAGGTGATCGTGCAGATAACGCCAGGGGAATACGAGCAGACCTACGCCCAAATCGACGGCGTCTTGCAGGCCTTGGCAGCGTGTGAAAAATTGGACATCCAACCGGCCCGGACCGCCGGACCACTCCTGAATTAGCCCAACGCGAAGTATCAAGCGATGAAAAAGATTGCGGAAACGATACGCGCCACGACGCTGATCGTGGCCTCGGCCGCGGGGCTGATGGCGCTGCTGACCGCGGTGAACGTGCGCCCGGCCGCTGCCGAAGAGATCGACAGCGTGGTGGCGAGCGTGGACGGCGACCCGATCACGTCGCAGGACGTGAAGACGCAAGGGGCGGCCGGCTCGAGCAGTGCGGCCTCCGGCGGACTCGGCATCGGCAGCGCTCCGTCGAACGATCCCGATGTCGCGCTGAAGAACGCTATCGCCCAGCGGCTGCTCGAGCAGGAGGCCCAAAAATTCGCCTCGAAAGTTGACGATGACGAGATCGATCGCTACATCCACAACCTCGAGCAGCAGAACCACATTACCGACGATCAGCTACGCGCGCAGCTCCGCCAGCAAAATATGAGCTACGACGACTTTCGCGCGAAAATCCGCAAACAGGTCGAAGCAATGACCATGATCGACCAGGAAGTGCGCCAGAAGATCGTCATCCCCGAAGACGAGATCGAAGTCTATTACAAAGACCATCCCGACGAATTCACCACCAGCGACGAGAAGTTCAAACTCGCGCAAATCCTGATTTCAGTTCCCGCCGGCGCGACCCCGCAGCAGCTTGACGAGTTGCGCAGCAAGGCCGACGACGTGCACAAGCTGGCGGTCAAGAAGAATGCCGACTTCGCCAGCCTCGCGCTCAAGTACTCCGACGACGATTCGAAGACCAAAGGCGGCGAGCTCGGTGAATTTTCGCCCGGCGATTTGAATGACGCGGTGCTGGCGGCGATCAAAAATTCCAGCGACGGCGAGATATCGCCGGTGGTCAAGACCAGGTACGGCTTCCACATCGTGAAGGTCGAGCAGCATCTGCTACCGGGCCTGAAACGGCTCGACCTGGTGCGCAGCCAGATTCGCGAGAAGCTGATGACTGATCAGGCCAAGATGGCATTCGATAAGTGGATCGAATCGGACCTGATCAAACAGCATTACGTCGAGACGTTGCAGAATTAGCCGTGGCGCGTCCGGCGAAAAAGACCCCGCTCATCGCGATCAGCATGGGCGATCCCGCCGGTATCGGAGCCGAAGTAATCGTGAAGGCCGCCCGCGCGCTGGCGGGCCGGCGCAAAGCGCCCGCGCTGGTGGTGATCGGCGACGTCGAGGCGCTGCGTGAGGCCGCCCAGCCGCTCGGATCGCGCGCTCCGCAACCTTACCAATGGACTCCCGGCGACACCCTGAAGCGCGGGCGCGACAGTCTCGCCGTGATTAGCGTTGGCCGTCTGCCGGCGCGCGCGGCGGTGCCCGGACGTCCGAGTACCGCTGGCGCCGACGCGGCCTATCGCTACGTCGTTGAAGGCGCGCGGATGGCGCTGGCGGGCGACGCCGAGGCGCTGGTCACCGCGCCGATCAATAAGGAATGGCTCAATCGCGCGGGCCATCGTTTCCCCGGCCACTCTGAATTGCTCGCCGATCTGTCGCACGCGCGCCGATGGCGTATGATGTTCGCGGGCGATCACTTAAGGCTCGCCCTGGTGACCGTGCACATTGGACTGGCCAAGGTTTCCCCGGCGCTCACTCGCGACGGCGTGTATCAGACGATCCGGCTCTTGACCGATCATTTACGCGAACGCCTCGGGATTTCCGCACCACGGATCGGCGTGCTCGGCTTCAACCCGCATGCGGGTGAGCATGGACTGTTCGGTGACGAGGAAGCGCGCGTGATCGCGCCGGCGATTGCGCGCGCACGCCGCGCGGGAATCGACGCGTTCGGACCGCTCGCGCCCGATACCGCGTTTATCCGGCCGCACGGCCAATTCGCGTTTGCCGCGGCGGTTGCGATGTATCACGACCAGGGGCTGATTGCGCTGAAGACGCTCGAATTCGATCGCGCCGTAAACGTCACGCTCGGCTTGCCGTTTGTGCGCACGTCACCCGATCACGGCACCGCCTACGATATCGCGGGCACCGGCACGGCCGACCCCTCGAGCATGATCGCCGCGATCGAGTATGCGGCACGCGCGATCGAGACCCGCGGCGAACGGGTTCGCCGTGCCGCGTGAGGGACGAAAATTGCCGCCTGCGGCGAACGACGATTACACAGGCAGGACCGCGATGGATCGCATAGTTATCAAGGGCGCGCGCGAGCATAACCTCAAGAACATCGATATCGAAATTCCGCGCGGCCAACTCGTCGTCATCACCGGCCTCTCGGGGTCGGGCAAATCCTCGCTCGCCTTCGACACGATTTACGCCGAGGGTCAGCGCCGCTACGTCGAATCGCTGTCGGCCTACGCGCGCCAGTTCCTCGAGCAGATGGAAAAGCCCGACGTCGATTCGATCGAGGGCCTCTCGCCCGCGATCTCGATCGAGCAAAAGACCACTTCACGCAATCCGCGTTCGACCGTCGCCACCATCACCGAGACTTACGACTATCTGCGGCTGCTGTTCGCGCGCGTCGGCCATGCGTTTTGCTACAACTGCGGCCGCGAGATCACCCAGCAGAGCGTGCAGCAGATCGTCGATCGCATCATGGCGTGGCCCGAGGGCGCGCGGATTCACGTGCTGGCGCCGATCGTCCGCGATCGCAAGGGCGAGTATAAGAAGGAGCTCTCGGACTTGCGCCGCGCCGGCTTCGTACGCGCCAAGATCGACGGCAAGCTGGTCGAGCTGGGCGACGACATCACGCTGAACAAGAACCAGCGCCACACGATCGACGTGATGGTCGATCGGCTCGCCATTCGCGGCGGTATCGAAAAGCGCCTGGGCGAGTCGCTCGAAGTCGCGTTCAAGTACGGGCAGGACCTGCTCAAGGTCGAGCGCCTCGAGACCACCGCGAAGAACGGCGGCGGCGAGATTTATTTCAGCCAGCGCTTCGCGTGCGTCGAATGCGGCATCTCGTATCCCGAGATCACCCCGCGGATGTTTTCCTTTAACAGCCCGCACGGCGCGTGCACCGAATGTTCCGGCATCGGCTCGATCATGTACTTCGATCCCGAGCTGGTGGTGCAGAACGAGGATCTCAGCCTCGCCGATGGGGCGATCGCGCCGTGGGCGACCTTGAACTTCATGCAGCCGGTGCTGGAATCGCTCGCGGCGCATTACAAGTTCAGCCTCGACACGCCCTGGAAGTCGATTCCGGCGAAGGTGCGCAAGGCGATCCTGAACGGCTCCGGCGATGAGGAGATCGAGTTCACGTACCAGCGCGGCGAACGCCATCACGACTACGCGCGCACCTTCGAGGGCGTGCTGACCTGGCTCGATCGGCGCTACAAGGAAACCGAGTCGGAGAGCATCCGCGAGGTCCTGGAATCGTACATGAACATGCGCCCGTGCCCGTCGTGCAACGGCGCGCGCCTGAAGAAGGAGAGCCTCTTCGTCCGCTTCAACGGCAAATCGATCAGCGACGTGACCGCGATGTCGATCAAGCAGGCGGTGGCATTCTTCGCGAGTCCCAAGCTGAGCGCGCAGGAGGCCGAAATCGCGCGCCTGATCCTCAAGGAGGTCCGCGAGCGCCTCGGCTTCCTCGCCGACGTCGGCCTCGACTACCTGACGCTCGACCGCACTTCGGGCAGCCTCTCGGGCGGCGAGGGCCAGCGCATAAGGCTCGCGACGCAGATCGGCTCGAGCCTCGTCGGCGTCCTCTACATCCTCGACGAGCCGTCGATCGGACTCCATCAGCGCGACAACCAGCGGCTGCTCGCGACGCTCAAGCGGCTCAAGGAACTCGGCAACTCGGTGCTGGTGGTCGAGCACGATCGCGACACCATGCTCGAGGCCGATCATATCGTTGACATGGGTCCGGGCGCGGGCATCCACGGCGGCTATATCGTCGCGCAGGGCACGCCGCGCGAAGTGATGGACAATCCCGCCTCGCTCACCGGCAAGTATCTTTCGGGCGAGGTCGAAATTCCGGTGCCGCCGCGGCGGCGTCCGCTCGGTAATCGCTGGCTGACGCTGCGCGGCGCGCGCGAAAACAATCTGCGCGACTTGACCGTCGCCTTTCCGCTCGGCGTCGTGATCTGCGTGACCGGCGTGTCGGGCTCGGGCAAATCCACCCTGGTGCTCGATACCCTCAATCGCGCGCTCGCGCAGAAACTCGGCGGCAGCCGCGAACGCGCCGGCACCCTCAAGAGCCTCGACGGCGTCGAGCATCTCGACAAGGTGATCCACGTCGATCAGAGCCCCATCGGGCGCACGCCGCGCTCCAATCCCGCCACCTACACCGGCCTCTTCACGCACATCCGCGAACTCTTCGCGCAACTGCCCGAGGCCCGGATGCGCGGGTACGGCCCCGGCCGCTTCTCCTTCAACGTCAAGGGCGGCCGCTGCGAGGCGTGCCAGGGCGACGGCATCATCCGCATCGAGATGCATTTCCTGCCCGACGTCTATGTCACCTGCGAAGTGTGCGCCGGCAAACGCTACAATCGCGACACGCTCGAAATCCAGTACAAGGGCAAGAGCATCGCGGAGGTGCTCAACATGACGGTGCTCGACGCGATCGAGTTCATGGGATCGGTGCCGCCGATTCGCCAGAAGCTCGAAACCTTGCGCGACGTCGGCCTCGACTACATCCATCTCGGCCAGTCGGCGACCACGCTCTCGGGCGGCGAGGCCCAGCGCATCAAGCTCGCCAAGGAACTTGCGCGACGGGCCACCGGCCGCACGCTCTACATCCTGGACGAGCCGACCACGGGTCTGCATTTCGACGACATCAAGAAACTGCTCGCGGTGCTCGGTCGGCTCGCCGACAGCGGCAACACGATCATCGTGATCGAGCACAACCTTGACGTCATCAAGACCGCCGACTACGTAATCGATCTCGGGCCCGAGGGCGGCGATCGCGGCGGCCAGGTCGTCGCGAAAGGAACGCCGGAGGAAATCGCGGCCTCCCCCGCATCGCATACCGGGCAGTTCCTGCGCCAGGTTCTCGGCCAGCGCGCCGCGGCCTGAAATCGAAATCGAAGCTTGAATCGTCGCCGCCCGCGACGACACGGAGGTGACCGCAAATGGCAGATAACGCGACCAACCGATCGACCACCATCGCCGAACCCGCCGCCTACGATTGGACGCAACTCACCGACGATCTCAACCGCCTGCTGCGGCTCAAGACCACTCCGATCGGCATGAAGCTCTTCCAGACGGTCGAGGAGATGGAGGCGATCCCGAAAATTCGCCGCCCGCGGTCGATTCACACCACCGACCAGATCGTCGCGCAAGCGTCGCGGCTCGGCTTCACCATCGGCATCACGCAAAAAGATCTCGTCGGCGCGCAATGCGGCGCGGTCATCGGTCTGCATCCGCAAGACGACGAATGGCTCTCGGGCCGCAACATGGCCGGCGTGTGGTATTCGAACATCGAGGATTCCTCGGCCCATCAGCGCGCGATGGATTGCGCGCCGTATGGACGTTACGCCGCGATGGCGGTGTCGCCGCTCACCAGCGGACGCCTCAACCCGCCCGACATCTGCCTGATCTACGCCACTCCCGGCCAGATGATCATCTTCATCAACGGCCTCCAGTGGGCGGGTTACAAGAAATTCGAATGGGGTGTCGTGGGCGAGTCGGCCTGCGCCGATTCATGGGGCCGCGCACTCAAGACCGGCGAGCCGAGCCTGTCGATTCCGTGCTTCGCCGAGCGGCGCTACGGCGGCGTGCTCGACGACGAAATGCTGATGGCGTTGCCGCCGCGCTTTCTGCCCAAAGCGATCGACGGCATGAAGCGGCTCGCCGGCAACGGCCTGCGCTATCCGATCCCGCAATACGGAATTCAGTCCGACGCGCGCGCCGGCTTGTCGGTGAGCTACGGCAAAAAGGAATAAGCCGAAAATTTATTCGGTGATTTGAGGGAATTGGTGGAGGCGGCGGTCGGATTCGAACCGACGCATCGAGGTTTTGCAGACCTCTCCCTTACCACTTGGGTACGCCGCCCCGGAAGTTGCGCGAACGCGCTGCTCCGCGAAGTTAGCACGTGCCCGCCGGGGCATTCAATTCTGACCGGCCGCCCGCGCCTTTGCGAAGTAGCGTTTGCCGTTGCGCAGACCGCGCAGCACCGCCTCGCACGCGCGAAAAAATCCGCTGATTTGGCCGGCCCGCCGCAATCCCGAAATCCCATGATGCCACGACAGCAACAGTTGGCGCCGCGCCCTTGAGCGCACCGCACGCGCCAGGTCGGGCGAGGAGATCGAATCGAGCGGACGCAGCGGAAAAAAGCGATCGCCCGCGCCGAGATCCTTCATCGCCGCACCGAATTGCATCACCTGCGCACGATCCGCCCAGCGCGTAAAGCCGAACGTGGCGTACGGCACGATCAAGCCCGCGCCCAACGCCTGCGACCATTGCGCGGCCTCCTCGGGCCCCGCCGTGTACTGGAACGACGACGCCACCAAGTCCTCGTCCACGTAGCGGCAAAACTGATTGAGGCTGCCGTCGCGGTAGTGATAGACGACCCGCGAAACCGGCAAAAACACCACGTCCGGACGATACTCGCGCTCGACCTGAGCGAGCACCGGCCGCATGTCACCCCATTTGTCGCGATAGCTGTCCACGCCGCCATACACCGTCAATCCGACGGTGCGCATAACGCAGGTGTAATGATCGATCTCGGCGCCCGGCTCGTCGGGTTCGCCATAAAACGGCGCCGGCACGATCTCGATATCGCCCACCATCACCGGCTCCCAGAGGCTGACTTCGCGGATCTTCGTGAAGCCTAGCCGCTGGAGCAGCGGGACGATCGGCGGATTGAGCGCCGACGGCCGCCGCACCTTGGGGACCAGTATCGGAACGTCCTTGTCGAAGCGGATGAGCGTCTCGGGATTGCAGTGGTCCCAATGGCTGTGCGTGAGGCAAATCGCGTCGAGTGGGGTGCGGAAGATTTCGAGCGCGGCCTTCGGCGAACCCATCTTTCGCGTGACGATCGGATCGCACAGCACCGCGGTGCGCGCGGACTGCATCAGCAGCGTACTGTGGCCGAGGAACGTCACTCGCGGGCGCGCCTGAGTGAGCCACCTGGGGGCGACGCCGCGGCCGGCCTCAAGCAGGTTGTCGCGCTTGAGCCGATCGAGAAGATCGCACGCCCACGCGCAATCGGCGGCGGGTAAGCGTTGCGCGAGCGTGCGGCGGATTTCATCTTCGCTGCGACCGCCCTCCAGCAGCGGCATCAGATTGCCGAGCGCCGCGAATCGTTCGAGCGCGAGCGGATACAGATGCGCGCGCATGCGATGCGTGACCCGCAGTGAAAACTCGATCCCCTCGAGCGGTCCCTGCCCGTAAAAGGCCTCCTCGCGCATCGTGATCGAGACCTTGCCAGCGGTCTCGCCGCTCACATAATGCCGCTGAACTTCGGGCGAATCGGCAAGGCGCTCGAGCAACTCCGCCCGCCCGTACCTGGCGTCGAAAATTTCGATCGCCGCGGCATAGGAACGTCTGGCTTCGAACCAATGCGCGCCCATGAATAGCAAGCGGCAATCCATCTGCGCGCTGATCCCCTGATCGGGATCGCGAAAGACCAAATCGATCGCCGCACCGCAACGCATCCGAATCGCTGCCGGCGCCATCAGCGACTCGACCAGGAAGATTGGCGATTACGATTTATGGCTGCCGCTTCGCCGCGATCGGAAGGGTCCGCGAAATTCATTTACGGTGAAGTCCCCGCGGTCGCCGCGCCGGACTTGTTTTCACGCACCGTCAGCTTGACCTCGCAACTCCCCGCGGTTCGGCCGTAGCAGTAATCGCGCACGACGCCGGCGACGACCTGGTCGCTCTCCTCGGCCTGCGCCGAGCAAATCCAATGGCTGCCCTCGCGATACATCCCGACCCCATACCATTGTCCGCGTTCGAGCGATCCGGTGACCCGGCCGGTCACGTCACGCGTATCGAAAACCGTGAAGCCATCGTGTCCGCCCGACGGATCGAAGCGCATAAAGATCATCACCCAGCGTCCGCCACCGCGCAGGCTGGCGTCGTAGGTCATCGGCTGATCGGAGGAGAACACCGGCTTGTCGCGGCAGAGCCATGGACGCGGCTCGACCGCTCGTGCGGGTGCTGCCGCAACCAGCATGAGCATCGCCGTACCCACCGCGATCGCCGCACGTTTCATTGTTCTCATCATCATTAGACACCCCTCCACAGCTCTCCCGCCCGCGTACCGGCACCGATTGCCCGACCGCTCACGATTCTGTTGATTCTACCGCCAATCTGCCCGCGTCTGCTGCCGGGCGTCTCAATCATCGCGCTCTTCGCCGATCGCGACGATGCGCTCCATAATCACGCCCAGATTCGAATCCTTGGGCGTGAAGACCGCCCGCACACCCATCGCCGCCAGCCGCGCTCGATCGGCCTCCGGGATGATACCGCCCATCACGAGTCGCACGTCGGAGGCGCCGCGTTCGTCCAGCAGCGCGATCGCCTCGCGCGCGATCGTCATGTGCGCCCCGGCGAGACTGCTGATCGCGAGCACATCCGCATCCTCCTGCAGGGCCGCTTCGACCAGTTGCGCGGGCGTCTGCTTGAAGCCCGCGAGGATCACTTCCATCCCGGCCTGCATGCACGCATGGGCGAGCAACTTGACCGCGTTGATGTGCCCGTCGAGGCCAGCCTTGCCGATCGCGATCCGAATCCTGCGCCGCGCGTGCGGCACCTTGAAGGCGCCGACCGCCGCGGAGCGATCGAGAATCGGCGGCGTATAGCGTCCGTGCGTCGCACGCTCGATCGCCGTGGTCCATTCGCCGACCGTGCCGCCAGCGCGCGCCAACTCGAGCGTCGCCTCCATCGTGCCGGTGCCCGCCGCCACGACGTGCCCGAGTTTCTCGCAGGCCGCCGCGACCGCACCGTTATCGCGCGCCGCCCGCCATGTCGCGAGCGACTCGATTCGTTCGCGCTCGAGCGCGCCGTAGTCCGGCACGTCGGCATCGGTCGCCATCGGCGTGAGCCCAATCTCGCCGAGAAAAGCGTTCACGCCGACTTGAACGGTTTCGCCCGCCTCGATTCGCCGCTGACGTTCGGTCAACGCCTGCGTCAGCTCTGCACTCACCATCGCGATCGATCGCGCGTAACCGGCTTCCCGCAAGCGTAGCGCGATCGCCCGCGCGCGCTCCGCGGTCTCGTCCGTGAGCCGCTCGATTACCGTACTGCCCTCGAAGATGTCGCCGTAGTTCGCGACCCCGGTTTCGTGCATCAGCACCTGCTGCGTGCGCAGTCCAATCAACTGTTCGGCCTGGTCCGGCAACGCCATCGCCTCGCGAAAGCCCGGCAGTTGCAGGGCGTTGACCCGCGCGTTGGCCGAGAGCACGACGGGCAGCGCCTCGTACGCGATACGGATGATATTAACCTCGGGCTGCTGCTCGGTCAGCGTCAGCGATCGCACCTGGCACCCCGCGCGAAAAGCGACGCCGGCGATGCCGTATTCAGTCCGGCACAACTCGCGCCAGAGCTTGAAGTAAGCCCGGATTTTGCAGATCTCCGGCACCAACTCGATGCCGCTGTTGATAAAGAACGATATCCGCCGCACCGTCTGCTCGAAGTCCACCGCGCTCAACGACGGCCGGATCGCGTCGAGGATCATCAGGGCGTTGCCGAACGCGTAGCCGATCTCCTCGGCCGGACCGGCGCCGCTTTCCATGTAATGGTAGCCGCAGCAATTGATCGGGTTCCAATTGGGCACATGCTCGACCGCGAACTTGATCAGATCGGCCGAGAGCCTGAGCGAAATCTCGGGCTGAAAGATCGAGGTCCCGCGCGCGACGAATTCCTTGAGCAGGTCGTTCTGCGTGGTGCCGCGCAATTCCGTCCACGGCACACCCTGCCTTTCGGCAACCACCAGGTACAGCGCGAGCATGAAGGGCGCGGTCGAGTTGATCGTCATCGAGGTGTTGATTTTGGCGAGCGGAATGTCCGCGAGCAGTTGCTCCATGTCGCGCCAATGGGAAATGGAAACGCCCGCCTTGCCGACCTCGCCGGCGGCCACCGGCGCGTCGGGGTCGTAGCCGTTTTGGGTCGGCAGGTCGAAGGCGATCGAGAGGCCGCGCTGCCCTTCCTTCAGATTCGCAAGAAAGCGGCGATTAGCCTGCGCCGCGTCGCCGAAGCCGGCGTAGGTGCGGATTATCCAGGGTTCTCGAACAGGCCCCCTCGGCTTCGCGGGTTCCCGATTTTCCTGCGCGGACCCGCCCAGCTTCGCGGTCGCGTGAGTTGGCGTTTCGGCCATTCCGTCCTCCAACCGGCGCGCATGGCTGATGGGCCTGGACGCCGGCCTTCCAGCGTAATTGCGCCGCCGCGGTGATTCCAGCCGCCCCCTCACGGCCGCGCGCGCGCCGCCGCTTTCGTTTACGATAGCGCGATGGCACTCGAACGCCGACACCAGCCGCTGCTCCCGCTCGGGGAGTTTGTCTGGCGCTACGTCCGCTGGGGCTCGGTGGCCGCCGCGATCCTCTTCGGGTCACTCGCCGTCGGCGTCTGCGGCTACCATTTCCTCGAAGGAATTCCGTGGATCGACTCGCTCTTGAATGCCTCGATGATTCTCGGCGGGATGGGGCCGGTGGATACGCTCAAGACCTCCGCGGGCAAAATTTTCGCGTCCTTATACGCGCTCTATAGCGGGCTTGCCCTAATCAGTATCGCGGGCATGATGTTGACGCCGGCGTTCCATCGCTTCCTGCACCGCTTCCATCTCGACGCCGACCGTAAGAAGTCTGGCGGCTAAGCTCTAGTCGCCCGCTGTGCGCAGGTCAGGCGCGCCGTCACGTTCGAGTTGTTCGATCAGGCGGCTTGCCAACGCGGTTCCGGTGACGCCCTTGCGCTCCTCGATTTCGAGCACTTCGCATTGCGATTGCCGGCGCAAAATTGCCAGGGCGCGACGCTCCCGCGATCGCCGCTGAAGCTCCGCGCGCGCGACCTCGGCCAGCACCTCCAGATGTTTCAGGGCTGGCGCTCCCGCTCCGCAGCGCACCATCCGCGCGATATCGCCGGTCGTAAACGCCGCCGGACTAACGCGATTGAAGAAGATCGCCGCGGTGTCGAGCTTGAGCGACGCCAGCGTGTGTTCGAGTTCCAGCGTCTCGGCGATCGCGAGCGACTCCGCGGTGGTCACCGCGACCATCGCGCAGCGCGCCGAATCGCCAAGCAGATTCGCGATATTTTGCGCTTCGCGTCCGACCACGCTGTCACCGAAGGTCTCGCGCGCGGCAAACGGCGTGCGGATCATGCTGAGCGCCTGCCCACTGGCGGGCGCATCGAACACCACCAGCTTCCACGGCTTCAACGGCGGGGCACGCCGCTCGATCTCGTGGTACACCTTGCCCATCATCGTGAGTTCGCGCAGTCCCGGCGCGGCGTGCACGAAGTATTGGTAGAGGGCGCTGGCGAATACGATGCGCAGGATTGGGCGCGGAACCACGAAGCTCAAATAGTCTTCGAGCGATTCCTGTCCACCCAGGGTCATCGCGAACAGGTTCGGTTCGAGTTCGACCTGCTCGAAGGTGGGCGATTTGCCGTAGCTGAGAGCGATCGGGCCGCGCAGGTCCGCTTCGATCAGCAGGGTGCGGATGCCGCCCCGTGCCGCCATCGCCGCGATCGACGCGCTGATACTGGTGCGGCCGACCCCGCCCTTGCCGAGCACGACGATCAGGCGACGGTCGAGCAGTCGATCGATCATCTGTTTCAGTGATTGACGCTCGCGATGCTCGGGTGCCCACGACCATCCGGCGAGAGCAGCGTTATGTCTGTCATCCTGAGCGCAGCGAAGGATCTCGCGCGGTCCTCCGCGCGTCACTCGGCGCACGCGACGAACCCGCGGCCACCGGGACCCTGAGCATCGCGAGTGCTAATCATGATGGGGTTTTTCACAGGGCGAAGCCCGCATCTTTGTAAAAGGGAAGTCCAATCCTGAAAATCAGATCAAGACCGTTGGGCTGCTTGAAACCTTATGCGGTTTCAGCTTCAGGAAAGCTACAGTTTTGCGCTCCTCAACCAATCTACCCTTCTTCCCCGCGCGGGCAGGCCGCCGCGCTACCAGCGGATCAGGTTGGCCCCCCACGTCAGGCCGCCGCCGCAGGCGTTGAGCATGATCAGATCGTGGTCGTGCACGCGGCCCGCTTCGATCGCCTCATCGAGCGCGATCGGAACCGACGCCGCCGAGGTATTCCCATAACGATCGACGTTCGTGAAGACCTTGTCGGGCCCGAGTCCGAGCCGCTGCGCGACCGCGTTGATAATCCGCAGATTGGCCTGATGCGGCACGATCAGCGATATATCTTCGAGCTTCACGCGCGCACGCTCGGCCACCTTGCGCGTGACGTCCTCCATGCTCTTGACGGCGATTTTGAACAGCTCCGGCCCCTTCATCGTAATCGCGTCGTCATTGGGGCGGCGCACTTCGGCGTCCATCGTGGTCTGCACGCCGCGATTTTTGACGTAGAGCAGGTCCCAGAAGCCGCCCGAGGAGCGCAGCATGCTGCCGAGCACTCCGCGCGGCCCGTTTTCCTTGACCAGCACTGCCGCACCCGCCCCGTCACCGAACAGCACCGCGGTTGCGCGATCGCCCCAATCGACCATCGTCGAGAGCGCATCGACGCCGAGCACCAGGATGCGCGACCATTCGCCGGCCCGCATATACGTATCGCCGACGCTGAGCGCATACACGAAGCCCGAGCACGCCGCGGCGACGTCGAAGGCCGGAATCGTGTCGAGACCGAGGCGATGCTGCAGTTGGCAGGCAAACGACGGGAAGCCGTAATCCGACGACACCGTGCCGACCACGATCGCTTCGAGATCGGCCGGCTTCAGACCCGCGCGATCGAGCGCAATCTGGCTCGCCTGTGCCGCGATTTCGACCAGCGATTCACCGCTGGAAATCACGTACCGTTGCGCGATCCCGGTGCGCGTCCGAATCCATTCGTCGGACGTGTCCATGCGCCGTTCGAGATCATGATTGGTAATTAGGGTGCGCGGGGTCGCGCGCCCGGTGGCGACGATTCTCGAACCCATCTCTATAGAATCCGTTAGCTCTCGACCGCGGGCCGAAACGCCACGGTGGTGTTGGTGCCGCCGAAACCAAAGGAGTTCTTCAACGCGAGCCGGATTTTGGCCGGCCGCGAATGATTTGGCACGTAGTCCAGATCGCACTCCGGATCGGGATATTCGTAATTGATGGTCGGCGGTACCGCGTTATTGAGGATTGCCAGCACGGTGTAGGCCGACTCGATCGCCCCCGCCGCGCCCAGCGTATGCCCCGTCATCGACTTGGTCGAACTGACCGCGATGCGCGCGGCATGCTCGCCAAAGACCTTTTTGATCGCCTGGGTCTCGGCGATATCGCCCTGCGGCGTCGAGGTGCCGTGCGCGTTGATGTAATCGACTTCGTTGGGATCGAGGTCGCCGTCTTCGAGGCATCGCTGCATACACTTGGCGGCGCCCTGCCCTTCGGGTGACGGCGAGGTGATATGATAGGCGTCCGCGTTGGTGGCGTAACCGACGATTTCGGCGAGGATCTTCGCGCCGCGCGCGATCGCACCCTCGCGCTCCTCCAGGATCAGCGAGGCCGCCCCCTCCGCCATCACGAAGCCGTCGCGCTCGCGGTCGAACGGGCGGCTGGCCGCCGCGGGATCGTCGTTGCGCGTCGAAAGCGCGCGCATCGCGACGAACCCACCGACCCCGAGCGAGGTGATCGCGGCTTCGGCGCCGCCGGTGATCGCCGCTTCAAGGTAGCCGGCGCGGATCATGCGGTATGCTTCGCCGATCGCATGGCTGCCCGACGCGCACGCGCTGGTGGTCGAGAAGTTCGCCCCGCGCGCGCCGTAGCGAATCGAGATCTGGCCCGGCGCCAGGTTCGAAATCAGCTTGGGAATGAAGAACGGCGTGATCCGCTTCAGCCGGCTCTCCAGGAAAATCAGATGGTTCTCCTCGATCGTGCACAGGCCACCGATGCCGACGCCGACCAGCACCCCGACGTCGTCGGCATTGTCCTCCGTGATCTTCAATCCGGATTGACGCATCGCCTGCTCGGCCGCACCCATCGCATACTGGATGAAGAGGTCCATCTTGCGGACATCCTTCTTTTCGATCCAGTCGAGCGGCTCGAAATCTCGCACCTCGCCCGCGAATTTCGTCGGGTAATCGGTGGTGTCGAACCGCGTAATCGGCCCAATACCCGAGCGCCCCGCCATCAGCGCGTCCCAGTTCTTTTCGATCCCCGTCCCGAGCGCCGTGACAAGGCCCAATCCGGTCACCACCACGCGGCGGTTGCGGTCAAGGTTACGTCTCATGATAGAAGCCCGACTCCCTCCCCACGGCTTACTTTTGCCCCCTTTTTAATTAGCAGATGCGATAATCGAAAACACTCAATCGTCATGACGCGCGAATATGGCAAATTCACCGGGCGCTTACCTTCCTGACGGGCGTGGAAACTACTTTGGCGCGATCGCCGCCTTGACCGCCGCACTCGCCAGCTTACCGTCGAGTCGCGCGCCGAACTGATCGCGCAACGCTTTCATGATCGGCCCGATCTGATTTACGCCCGCCGCCACCTGAGCGGCGACCGCGGCGTTCAGTTCCGCCTCGCCCACTCCAACCGGCAGATAGCTCTCGAGAATCTTCGCCTCGGCTTCGTACTGGGTAATCAGGTCGAAGCGCTTGCCGCGGCGCGCGAACTCCAGCGACTCGTCGCGGCGCGCCCGCTCGCGCTTGATGATCTGCACGATCTCGTCGTCGTTCGCCTCGCGCCGCACGTCCTTCTCCAGACGGGTGACCTCGGCCAGCACGCCCCGCACAGTCATCAGCCGGAGCTTTTCGCCGGCCTTCATCGCGGCCTTGAGGTCGCCCTGCAGTTTTTCCTTCACGCCAATCTCTCCGCTGGTTCTAACCAACCTATTTTACGCGAAAAGAGCGCGTCCCACAGCCCCTCGGCAGATCAGCATCGCGAACCCTGTCCAGAGGACCGGAGCCGGAGGGAAGAAAGCCGCCGCGCGGAGTAACTCGCTTTTCGGACGCGGTCAACTATTATAGGCTCGGATGGTTGCGCAAAGCTCGGAATAGTCGGCGACGCAAAGGAGACAGTCTATGAAATTTACGTGGTTTCACCTGATGCCGTATCGGTATCTGCCGGACGACTTCAAGGACAAGTATCGCAGCGTCTGGGTCGATATTCCGCGCGACCTCTACGATCCCAAGGTCGGTCATCGCCTTTACAACGACTACCTCGACCAACTCGAATTCGCCGACCAGATGGGCTTCGATGGCCTCGGCGTCAACGAGCATCATCAGAATGCCTACGGCCTCATGCCGTCGCCGAATATCATGGGGGCCGCGATGGCGCGGCGCACGCGCAACGCCAACCTCGTCATCCTCGGCAATTCGATCGCGCTCTACAATCCGCCGGTGCGCGTCGCCGAAGAGTTCGCGATGCTCGATGTGATCAGCGGCGGACGGCTGGTCGCGGGCTTTCCGGTCGGCACCTCGATGGATACCAACTTCTGCTACGGCGAAGTTCCGGCGACCCTCCGCGAGAAATATTTCGAGGCCCACGACCTCATCATCAAGGCGTGGACCGAGCCTGACGTCTTCGCGTTCAACGGCAAGTACACCAAGCTGCGCTACGTCAACCTGTGGCCCAAACCGATCCAGCAACCCCATCCGCCGATCTGGATTCCGGGCGGCGGCTCGGTCGAGACCTGGGACTTCTGCGCCGACCACGCCTACCAGTACAGCTTCCTGTCGTACTTCGGTTACATCGCGGGCAAGAAGGTCGCCGACGGCTACTGGAACGTGATGGCGAAGAAGGGCAAGGAACTCAATCCCTACAGCCTCGGCTTCGCGCAGGTGGTCGCGGTGGCAAACACCGACGAAGAGGCGGAACGCCTCTACTCGCCGCACATGGATTATTTCTACAACCGCTGCCTGCACGTCTATAACGGCTTTGCCGACGCGCCCGGCTATCGCACGGTCAGCACGATTCGCGCGGGCGTGCTCGCGCAGGTCGGCAAAGAGGCCGCGTTGCGCCGCGAGGGCATGACGTGGAAGGACTTCGTCGATCAGGGCTACATCATCGCGGGCTCGCCCAAGACCGTGCGCGAGCGCCTCACCCACGCAATGAAGAGTCTCAACTGCGGACATCTGATGATCCTGCAGCAAATCGGCTCGATGCCGCCGGAACTGGTCCGCCTCAATACGGAACTGTTCGCCCGCGAAGTCATGCCGCAGATGCGCGGACTGTGGAACGGCTTCGAGGACAAGTGGTCGCCGAAGCCGATGCCGGAGCCTGAGCGCGCGATGCCGGCACCCTTGAATTTCCGTCGCGTCGAGACCAACGGCAAGACCGCGACGGCCGCGGTCGCCCCCGCCCATGAGAGCCGGAGCGCGAAATAATGAAGACCATACAGAAAGTTCGCGACGGCAAACTCTCGGTCGAAATGCATACGTTCGGCAGCGGCGGTGAACCGCTGCTCTATCTGCACGGCGCGGGCGGCCTGCTTGGCGTCGATCCCTTCCTCGACGAACTCGGCAAGGACTTCCGCGTGATCGCGCCGCATCTGCCGGGCTTCGGTGAGTCAACCGGCGGCGAGCAGATCGACGACGTCATCGATGCGGCCCTTTTCTACCACGAGCTGCTGGATGAACTTGGCATCGATAGCGCGCACATCGTGGGCCATTCGATGGGCGGGATGCTCGCGGCGGAAGTCGCGGCGCTCGACGTCAGTCGCGCGAAAAAGCTCGTGCTGGTCGGCGCGGCGGGCTTCTGGCTCGACGAGAATCCGATCCCCGATTTCTTCGCGCTCGACCTCAGCGAACTCGGCTCCTACCTGTTTGCCGATCCCAGGTCGCCGCTCGCGCGGATGTTCCTCGCGATACCGGAGGACATGAACCAGCTCGCCGATATGTACGTCGAGCGTGTGAAGCGCCTGTCGATGGCGTCGAAGTTCCTCTGGCCGATTCCCGATCGCGGGCTGAAAAAGCGCGCGTATCGGATCGCGGCGCCGACGCTCGTACTATGGGGTGCGTCAGACCGGCTGATTCCACCGGTGTACGCCGGCGAATTCACCCGGCACATCAAGCACGCACGCGTGCAGACGATCGAAGGCGCAGGACACATGCTGCCGTACGAGCAGCATGACGCGTTCTGCAAGGCGGTGCGCGGCTTCCTCAAGGGATAAAATCAAAGACGCGGAGCTGGCCGCTGCCAGCTCCGCGCTGAAGCAGCAGCACAGAGGGCGGACTCGCCTACGCGAGTCCGCCCTCTGTGCTTTGGCGGTGCCGCCGGTTGTCGCGCAACCTGAGGATTCGCCCGCCTACCCGAGCGGCCTCGCAATCCGTTCAGCCCCAGCCCCTTTTCACAGGGATCAGCCCGCATCTTTACAAAAGGGAGGTCCACTCCTGAAAATCAGGTCAAGATCGTTGGGCTGCTTGAAACCTCGTGAGGTTTCAGAAAGTAGTTAAGGTTTTGCGCTGTGGGGCGCGCCCCCCGGCGCACCCCGCATCCGCCAACTCTTACCGACCGCCCGCCGCCGCGCTCTGCGTCGCCGGCGACGTCCCGCTCTTGATATGCGGCAGCACCTCGGTCGCGAACAGCTTCATGCTGCGCTGCGCGACTTCCAGCGGCATGTCGGCATACTTGAACACCCCGACGAACTCCTCCGCATCCATCGTGCTCGCGACCGTTCGTAGCGTCTCGACACATTGCTCGGGCGTCCCGAACACCTGCGTCTTGGTGAACAGGTTGCGGAAGTCCTGCGGATTGTTCTTGCCCGCCTCGGCCATCTTGGTGTGGTACTCGTAGCCCTTGGTGTTGCGGAAATGCTCGGGCTCGTCGTACTCGTAATGGTTGATCGCGGTGTCGGCGTAGTTGCCCATGTACTTTTCCGCGCCCGCGGCCGCTTCGCGTGCGGTCTCCGCGCAATAGATGAAGGATACGACGATCGGTTTCTTCACCGGCTGGCCGAACTTTACGCACGACGCCTTGAAATGGTCGTAGTCCTGCTTGTGATCGGCCCACGCCTTTTGCGGGATCACAAGCATCCCCATCCCCTGCTGCGCCATGATGTCGCCGGTCTCGGGTGAGACGATCGCGCCGTAAAAGCGGTCGGTCAGGTTCTTGCGGCGCGGCTGCGGCCGAATACTCATCTCGGGAATCTGATTGAACTTCCCTTTGTATGAGAACCGCTCCTGCGTCAGCGCCAGCCGGACGATTTCCGCCGCCTCGACGAAGCGCTCGCGCGATTCGCCCATCGGCACGCGAAAACCGTTGTACTCGATCCGGCCCGATCCGCGTCCGAGCCCGAGCGTGAGTTCGCGATCGCCGCAGTAGATATCGAGCATCGCGATCTGCTCGGCCACCCGCACCGGGTCATGCCACGGCAGGACGACGACCATCGAACCGAAGCCGATCTTCTTCGTCCGGCCCGCCATATAGGTCAGGAACTGCAGCACGTCAGGAATCATCGTGTAGGGCGAGAAATGGTGCTCGACGCCCCAGATCGAATCGAAGCCGAGCGGCTCGACCATATCGGCCAGGGTCAAATCGTCCTGGTACACCTGCCAGTCCGGCTTTTGTGCACGAAAGTAGTTCTGACAGAAAAACGAAGCTCCAACCTTCATCGGCAAATCCTCCCCGGGATTCGAGATTTGGTCTGCGGCGCTTCGCGCGCAGCGCTCGCGTCCTTCGGATCTCTATCGGCGGGGCCGCGGCGCGCGCTCACGCTCATCCCGCCGACTCTCAATCAGTGCCCTGTACTGACTTGTACGACCATTCGCCCCCGAATGCCAACCCGCGTGGCCCCCCGCAGCCCGCCCTTTTACGCCGTCCCGAGCGGCCAAACGGGCGAGCCGTGCGCGTCTCCTTTAAGCGAACGGACGGCTGGCGCGCACATTTCAATGTGTGGTAATTGCCGGACTGTCCCGATCTCAGTGGCTCTGGCTTGAGAGGCCCGTGGCGCCGCCGCCCTTTCATCGATCGGCGGACATTCCATGAAAATCGTCCGCGAGCGCGAGCGCAAAGCCCGCGCCGTACTGAAAGACCGAGCAGAAGAAACTGCGGCGACTGGCCCGTGCCAGATACCTCGGCAAATGATCGGACGTGCCGTCATCGTAATGGTGGCGGCGGCCAGCTTATCCGGCTGCCTGTTGCCGCTCGCGGTCGCCTTTACCGCGATCCAGTTGAAGTATCAGTCATCTGACTCCTACTCGGGCAATTTCTGCGGCGGCCAATGTGTCCCTAGTGGCCCGGCGCTGCCGTTCTCGATGGGGCCGCAACAGACCGAGGCGATCTATCGGTTACGCGTCGCCGACGCTGAGGCTCGATGCAACGCGAGCGGCGCGGGCGCAAAGACGGATTGCGTGGCGTACCTGATGCAGTAGGGATGTGCCGTGCCGCTATTCGGCCGAAAAGCCAATCCGCTCTCCGCGTCCAGGCGGGACAATTTGACCCATGAAACTGATATGTGGCATTAGTGAAAAACTAGCCTGCCGAAAGCCTCTCGCGGATTCGTGACGATCTCACGAACACAAAAGGAGGAACCATGAGGCGCGTAATTTTATTGCTCGCGGGGGCGGTTCTAATGCTCGCCGCAACCACCCTGCCCGCCTTTCGCGCGGTTGCTCAGCAGACGGTCGTTACGGACGACAATTTGGACCAGGCAACAGCCAGTGCGAAGACGCCTGCTGATCACGAGGCAATCGCGGCTTACTATGACAAAGAGGCCGCGGACAACGAGAACAAGGCGAAGATCCACCACGCACAGCACCACATCTACGAGAAGTTCCACTTGAAGGTCGGCACTGATATGGGACCTCACTGCGATGCGCTGGCGAAGGAATATCAGCGCGCTGCCGACCAGGATAAGGCGCTTGCCGCTGGGCACCGTGAAATGGCCAAAGCGGAGGCTGGGCAGTAAAATCTGGTGACGAGCAGGGCAAGCCTCAACACTGCCCTGCCCGGAGCTACCAGGTCGGCGATGCGTCGCATCATTGAGTCTGCGCTAGGCTTGCGGGTGCGCCTTACTCCGGCACCACCTCTCCGCTTCCGCCAAACTCTTTCGGAAAATCCTTTAGCTTAGGCAGCCCGTCTCGTATCCGCAAAACTGTCTCACCGTAGTTTACGTGAAGCGCCGGAGCGAACTTGAACGTCGGTGTGATCGCCGCAAACACGTCAACGAGTCCGGCCGAAACAAGTTTGGTCATCAGGTGGCCACCGCATTTCCTGCAGTATTGCCGCTGGTTGGCTTCGGTCTTTTTAAACGTCGCAATATGCTCGGCACCCGCGGTCACTCGCACCGCTTCGGGTTTCCACAGGATGAATGCGTTAACGGGGCCGCCCGACCAGCTTCTGCATGATCCGCAGTGGCAATAACCCATGACTTCAGGTTCGCCGGAGACCTCCAGATGAACCGCTCCGCAAAAACATTCGCCTTTGTGCGTTGTCGTCATAATCAATCCTTCTCGGGCATCCTCATAGAGCCATGCCGCGCTCGTTTCAGTAATTTGGACGATCATCGTCCCACGCCCAAGGGTAAGTGAATTTCGGGGCCTTTGAAACGAAGGGCCGGGTCGCGTTTCTGGCGGTCGCGGTGGGCGCCGGCGCGTTTCTATAGCCCGGCGGATACATCCGATAGCACATCAGGTAAACCACCACCCCGGTTATCGATACGTACATCCAGATCGGCCACGTCCAGCGCGCGATTCGCCGATGACGGTCGAATTTCCCCCTGAGCGCCCGCCACAGCGTGATCAGCACCAGCGGCACGATCGCCGTCGCAAGAATGATGTGCGTGATCAGAATCGTGAAGTAGATCGGCCGCACGATGCCGTGGCCCTGAAACCGGACGTCGCCGACGTGGTAGTGATAGGTCAGGTACGAAATAAAAAATGCCGTCGAGACCGCGAACGCGCTCAACATGCACGCCCGATGCGCCCGCACCCAGCGCTTCCGGATAAAAATAAAGCCCGCCGTCAGCAGCACGGCCGCGATCGCGTTGAGGATCGCGTTGAGCGGCGCCAGCGAATAATAATCGATCATGGATGGAGGTTACACGCCGCCCGGCTCGCTAAACATCGCGCCAAATCAACCACTTTTCCTCGGCGATGGATACCAACGGAGAGGTATGGAACGCATCGCTACCGCAAGCTCGCACATAATCTGCGCATAGTCCGAGAAAAATTGAACGTAGCGGATGTCAGCGATCTGCGCGTTCCACTTTTCCAAAACGCGTGAAAAAATGCCGCAATTGCAGCGCCATTAAGAACGGTCTGGTGTCGGACAGTTTGATGATGCTGGCGTGATAAGAATTCGCAGTCAGGTCGGATGTCCCTCCACCGTTCTCACCTGGTACCGGTGACGGAAGGATTTCTAAGGCCGCGTCCAGCGAGGCTTTCCATTGTCTGGCGAGTTCACCGATTCTAATCGTTGTCCATCCGTCAAATCGCTTCGGAGGCTTAAAGCCAGTAGCATTTAGCTCTGCTCTGGGGCTCAGGTATCGAACGACCGCCCTATTCACCACACCATTTCCGAGTCGATCGACTGACCAATCGTCGCCCCGATTCTCTTGGAAATGCGTTAACAAGATCCCTTCAAAGCGATCTTGATCATCGGCTCCGGCTAGCAATGGCTCGTCGAAAAGCCGACGGCCAATATATTCGTTGGCTCCGACGCTAGCCGGAGGATCCCACAAAGGCATTCCGGCCTGCACCAAGCATCTGCACGATCTTCCTTAGTTCACCCCGTAGCACCGTGCCGCCTTTGTCCTCTGCTGGGTCGAGAGTTTTCTCGAAAAATTCCTCACCATTCGCGGCAAAAAGGATCGTGGATTCCGTCGATACGACAGTCGTGAGCGTTCCGTGCTCGCCCTTGAACTCAGCAACAAGCCTGCCATCCCTGGACGAATAGATGAATGGCTCACTAGGTAGAAGGCTCGCCGAACTCCGAAAAAAGTTTAACCCAGCCTTCGCGACACTCTCACTTAACCAACGACCCGGTTCTTCGGATCGTCGCTCTTCGGAGGCAACCGAGTCCTCTATTCTGCGCTCGACTCGGCGCAGCCAAGTGGGCTGTTGTGCTTCTGACTCGGTCGCGGAAAGAAGATGGGGAATAGATTCCGTCAACTTCGTTCCCGGGATTTCAAACGCTTCAACGTCGCGCAGTCCAAATGTACCCACATCCGCAAGCACTTTTGATGCAGCGTCGAGCAGTCGAAGCGTCGCAAACACTTTTGATGTAGCGTCGAGCAGTCGAAGCGTCGCGAAATCCGCATACACCGTTGGTGGATTGTCGGACACTTGAAGTGTAGTGACATCCGCAAACACTTGGGGTGTGAGGAGCATCGTCTGCTGCTGAATCATGGTAGGAGACCCAATTGTTTCATTAGCTCAGCCGGAAGCGGAATTTTACCATGTTGCTTCTCGTAATCTTCCAGACCGCGCGCTAGAGTCCGGCTCACAATGGCGGCGAGTTGCGGACTGACTCGTATCTGCACGAGCGGTTTGAAAGTGGTTTTCACGGACTGTTGACGCGCAGTGCCCTGTTGCGGTTGGGGAGGCACTTGCAGTCCAAACACCAGCGTCGCGTCAAATGGGCTGAGCGCGATCTGAATGCCATTGGCATAGAAATCAAGAACTTCTTCTCGTTTGTTTTCGTCGTCAGCCATACAGTCCACAACCTGAGAGAGGGTGGCACCCTTCTCGTAGGGGAAACCGGAACCAAACACTACAATGAACGTTCGAGGAAAGACAATCAAATAAGTTGCGCTTATTTGGCTCCCCTGTTCACGTCGCTCAACTATCATATCCCCGGAAATCTTGGTTTTCGGCAGGCCCGATCGGCTCAAATCTGTGTCAAGCGCGCCGCTCTGCCCACAAATTGTAGCGCACTCATCGTAATCGATCATGCGTGTTTGCGGCGCCTTCGCGCGCCGTGCCCTCACCTTCCAAAAAGGAGTATAATTCCTTTTGATGAACCGACGCGAAACGAACCTCACACGCTCGCGCGTCACGCAACCAGATCATTAGCCAAACCCGCGAACCAAATGCACGTATATAAGTCACCCTTGCGTAGCACTCCCGCACCGTCCCGCCCATTAAAGGACGAAACTTCGTGACAACGGAATTCCTCTTGCGCCGAAAACGCCCCCGCAAAAACTTTTTTTTACAAAACGAACCATCCCTTTTTCAAAAATGCGAAATCAATCAACCCGCGTTTCGTTTGTGCTCCCGCACCCGTTTTGGTTAATTAAGCCAGACAACCTTTGAACTCTGGGGGCTGCCAGCGACCAACGCGGCGGACCCCGCAAACGGAGGACCGTTAATGCTCAAGCCGATCATTTCCGCTGATTCCCACATCACCGAACCGCCCGGCTGTTACATCGACCGCATCGACCGCAAGTACAAGGACACCGCCCCGCACATGGTCCATGACGCCAAGATGGGCGACATCTTCGTCATCGAGGGCAGCTCCAAGCCGATCCCGATGGGGTTGGTCGCCGCCGCCGGCGTCGATGCGATGGACCTCAAAATGTTTGGCGCCAAGTTCGAGAACCTCCATCGCGGCGGATGGGACCCCGAGGCCCGCATGGCCGACCAGGACCGCGACGGCGTCGCCTGCGAAGTCATCTACGCCACCGTCGGCATGCTGCTCTGCAATCATCCCGACTACGATTACAAGAAAGCCTGTTTCGACGCCTACAACATCTGGCTCGCCGAATACTGCGCGGCGCACCCGGACCGCCTCATCGGTCTCGGCCAGACCGCCATGCGCTCGGTCGAAGAGGGCATCGCCGACGTGCGCAAGATGAAGGAAATGGGTCTGCGCGGCGTCATGATGCCGGGCAATCCACAGGTCGCCGATTACGACGATCCGATCTATGCGCCGTTCTGGGAAGCCGTCATCGACATGAAGATGCCGCTCAGCTTCCACATCCTCACCAGCAAGCAGGACAACTTCAAAACCCGCGGACCCCGCATCAACAGCTTCCTGTCGATCATCCGCGGCAATCAGGACCTCATCGGCACCTTCATTTTCGGCGGCGTCTTCCAGCGCCATCCGCAGCTCAAGATCGTGTGCGTCGAGGCGGACGCCGGTTGGGTGCCGCATTACATGTATCGAATGGATCACGCCTACAATCGCCATCGCGCCTGGATGCTCAAGGGTCGCGAGCTCGAAAAGAAGCCCAGCGAATACTTCCGCGAGCACGTCTACACCACCTTCCAGGACGACTGGGTGGCGTTCGCGATGAAGGACCTGTGCAACACGCGCCGCCTCATGTGGGCCAACGACTTTCCGCATAGCGACTCGACCTGGCCGTGGTCGCAGGACATCCTGAAGGAGCACACCAAAAACCTGACCGAGCAGGAAAAAAACTGGATCCTGCACGACAACGTCGCGGAGCTCTACAACATCAGCATCTGAGGAGCATCACGAAGATTGCGAATCAATCGCGAACGCCGCCGGCCACCTGGTCGGCGGCGTTCTTCGTTTCCGTCGCGCTACTAGGATAACCGCGCAAAATGCTTTAATGGCGCCGTGAGACCCGCACCAGAAAACACGATGCAAGAACGAACCCGTGAAGGCCCCGCGATGAAAATCCTCGTGATGGGCGCGGGCGCGGTCGGCGCTTACTTCGGCGCGCGTCTCCAGCAGGCGGGTGAGCAGGTGATCTTCGGTGCGCGCGGCGACAACCTCCGTGCGCTCAAGGATCGCGGCCTCGACTTCAAGAGCTGCGACGGCGACTTCTCGCTGGCCGTCACCGCGACCGGTGATCCGCGCGAGTTCGCGCCCTACGACCTCATCCTGTTCTGCGTCAAATCCTACGACACCGCCGCCTCCGCCGACGCTCTCCAGGGGTGCCTGAACCCCGGTGGCGCCATCCTGACCCTGCAAAACGGAATCGAGAACGAACTGCTGCTGGCGGAGCGTTTCGGCCACGACGCCGTGATGGGCGGCAACGCGCGCATCGGTGCGGAACTCGTCGCGCCGGGCTCCATCGTCCATCGCACCGGCGGGCTAATCGAATTCGGCGAACTCGACGGCCGCGACACGGATCGCGCGCAGCGTCTCGCGGAGATGTTCCGACGTGCCGGAATCTTCGGCACTTTGACGATGCGCCTCGCGACCATTCGCTGGGAAAAATTGCTCTGGAATGCCGCCTTCAACACGGTGACGACACTCACGCGGTGCAACGTCGGTACGGTCATCGACGATACCGCCGGCATCGAGTTGCTGCGCGCCCTGATGCGGGAAATCGCGGCGGTCGCGCGCGCTGAGGGCGTCGAACTCGGAGATGCGCAGGTTGAGGCGCAAATCACGCGGTCGCGCGCCAGTCTGCGCATGGTGCGGCCTTCGACCCTGCAGGACTCCGAACGCGGCAAGCCGCTCGAATACGAGGCACTGTGCGGCGCGGTGGTGCGCGCCGGACGCCGCCATCGGATTGCCACGCCTTACATGGATACGGTTTACGCGTTGATGAAGCTGCTCGATCGAAATCTCGCGCGACAGGCCGGATGAGGAGAACGCGAATGGCGAGTGTCACACAATTGGGTTACCTCGGTTTGACCGTCAGCAAACTTGGTGAGTGGGAAAAATTCGCGACCGGCGTGCTCGGACTTCAGCTTGCCGGCAAGACCGCCGACGGCGCGCTGTTGTTGCGGATGGACGAGTATCACCATCGCTTCATCGTCAGCGAAGGTCCCGATGACGACCTCGCGTTCGCCGGCTGGGAGGTGCCCTCTCAGCCCGCATTGATGGAACTTGCCGGGCAGATCAAGGCGGCCGGCATCGAGGTGCAGGCGGGCAGCGCCGAAGAAGCGGCCCGGCGCGGCGTCGCCGAATTTATCAGGTTTGCCGACCCCAGCGGCAACCCGGCCGAAGCGTACTACGGGCCGCTCATCAGCTTCGAGAACCCGTTCCGTTCGCCACGCGCCATTTCCGGCTTCGATACCGGGACGATGGGCCTCGGCCACATCGTGGTGCGCGTCGATGATGCGCAGCGCGGCCTGCACTTTTATCGCGACGTGCTCGGCATGCGAATCAGCGACTTCATCGACCTGAAAATGCGGCGCGGACGCCCGACCGACAACCTTAAACTCACCTTCATGCATTGCAATCCGCGCCATCATTCGATCGCCTTTGGCGCTATCCCGGTGCCCAAGCGACTGCTGCACTTCATGTTGCAGGTGAAATCGATCGATGACGTCGGCTCGACCTATTACGTCGCGCAGGACGCCGGCGCCGAGATTTCTGCTTCGCTCGGACGCCATACCAACGATCACATGGTGTCGTTCTACATGCGCACGCCGGCGGGCTTCGAAGTCGAATACGGATACGGCGCCCGCACCATCGACGACCGCATCTGGAAGGTCGAGCGCCACGAGGCGCCGAGCATCTGGGGCCATCGCGGACTAGCCGGAACCCCCGCCAAATGACCGGGCGCCCCGCTCGACGCGGCGACTCAGGCGCGTGTATTGAATTGATTCATCGCGCGCTCCAGTCCGTCGCGAATCACCGCCAGCACCGCTTCACCGGCGCGCACGAGTATCGGCTCGAACTCGCTCGCTTCGTCGCGACCAAGCGGCTTGAGCACGTAATCGATATCGCCGCGGGTATCCTCGGATTGGCCCGGATGACCGATGCCCACGCGCACGCGAATGAAATCCTTGCCGAGCGCTTCGGCGATCGAGCGCACGCCGCGATTACCCGCGTCGCCGCCCCCGCGCTTGATCCGGATGCGGCCCGCCGCCAGGTCCATATCGTCGTGGACCACGATCACGCGCTCCAGCGGCACCTTGAAGTAACCCGACATTCCAGCGGCACATTCACCGCTGCGATTGTAAAACGTTTGCGGCAGCGCGAACATCGTAATCGCGCCGTCCCCGCGCGCCTCGCCGTAAAAGCCGTTGAACTTGCGCCGCGTCAAATCGGCGCCCCGGGCCGCGGCCAGCCGCTCGACCACCATGAAGCCAAGGTTGTGGCGTGAGCGGCGATACTGCTCGCCTGGATTTCCCAGGCCGACGACCAGCCATCGCGTCTCGCCGGCGATTGGCGCCGCCGCGCCGGGCGCCGCGCCATTGGCGGGCCGGAACTTGTCGAAGAGGCGTCCGAACCGGCTCATGGCGCGTGCGAACTCTACTTGCCGGCGCGGGTGCGCAGGCGCTTCGCGAGCAAGGGCTTGATCAGGGGTTCCAACGCCTTGAACAGCGCGTTCATTTCGGCCGGCGTGCCGATCGAAATTCTGATCGCGTCGCGGAAAACGGAGGCCGGAAAATGACGCACCAGGATTCCGCGCCGCCGCAGCGCGGCCGTGACCGGCGCCATGTCGCGGTCCGGCAGCCGCGCCAGCACGAAGTTGGACGACGACGGCGGCACCTCGAAGCCCAACGCGCGCAACCGCTGCTGCGCAAGCTCACGCGTGCGCTTGACCTTTTCCACGTTGCGGCGCATCCAGGCCGCGTCGTCGAGGGCCTGCGCGCCGGCCGCAATCGCTATACGATTCAAATTGTAGGAATCTTTAACTTTTAGCAATGACTCGACGATCGGTAACTGCGCGAACAACAGCCCAAGCCGCATTCCGGCCAGCGAAAACGATTTCGATAGCGTGCGCAGGACGATCACGTTGCGATGGCGGCGAACCAGATCGAGCGCGTTGGCCTCGGCGAAATCGACGTAGGCTTCGTCGATCACGAGCAGGCGCCGGCCAAGCCGCCGCGCCAGCGCGTCGAGGTCGTCGGGCATCGCAAGCGTGCCGCACGGCGAGTTGGGGCTGCACACGATGGTGAGCTGAGCGCGCTCGCGGGCCAGCGCGTCGAGCGGCTGGGCAAATCCGGGACCGAGCGGCACCGCGGCGACCCGGGCCTCCTGGATCGCGGCCAGGGTGTCGTACAGCGAATAGGTCGGCAGCGCATAGGCGACGCGATCGCCATGACCGAGCGCCGCGCGGAAGATCATCGAGAGCAGTTCGTCCGAGCCGTTGCCGGCGAGGATATGGCTGGCTGGAATCCCGTAGAGCCGCGCAGCCGCGGCAACGAACGCGTCGGCCCGCGGCGGCGGGTAGAGCCGCAATGCGGCGCCCGCACTGGCCAGGATCGCGCGGCGCACGCCGGGCGACGGCGGATATGGATTCTCGTTGGTGTTGAGCTTGATTAGACGCTGCCCCGGGCGTGGCTGCTCTCCGGGCGTATACGGCGCCATTCGTTCAATCGCTTCGCGAAACATCGGCTGTTATTTACCCGTTACCACGCGCCAGTGCGAGATGGGCCGCGGCGTACTATGGTTTGATCGTGTTGGGCGCAATTATATTGATCGGCATGCTCAGGGCCTTGGCAACGAATTCGGCGACCGAAGTGATCGGCTTCGGTATTACCGACGGATTATCGATCGGCCCGCTGACATGGAAATAGGCCGCAATCAGGCCGTGGCTGCCACCCGCAAGGTTCGCGCCTATGATCGGAATATGCCGCACCAGCCAGTTTACCGTGTCGAACGGAATCAGGCTGATTACCATGTCCATCGTATTGTCGCCAACGTTGACGTCGCCGGTCGCGGTGATCTCCATCACCGGCCCGGACAGGCGCAGATCCTCCGTATGGAAATTGCCATTGGTGCCGTTGAGCGTTGCCGACAAGGTATCGAAGGGGATTCCATTGATGCGCGGATCGGGCAGGCGCGCCGTCAGCCAGTTTTTCAAATCGATGAAGCTCAGCACGCGCGTCACGAGGGCAAAGCGGTTGAGCGTGCCCTTGATCGCGGAGATTGCAAATTTGCCCGTGAGCGTGGCGAAAAAATCGACGTCGGTATCGCCCCATAAATCGCCAGTCGCACTGAGGCGCCCGGTCAGCGCGGGACTCGACTGACCCATCAGGACACACAGCGCCCGCGCGTCAATACTGTCGATGAAGGCCTTGATGTGAATCCGGTTGTCCGGACCCGAGTGCCCCGCGATGTCGAGCTTGACATGTCCATCGAGCGATCTGGCAGTGAAATTGTGGACGTGCCACTCGCCGTTCATCCGAGCGAAGTCCGTATTCAGATTGCTCAACGGCAGCTTGCCGAAATGTCCGCGGGCCGCCGCGATATGCCCTTCGATCGGCAAATCGAACGTAGTGGCTGTGGTCTTGGGCGACCACGGCATCCGGATGAAACGCATCACTTCGAAATCGAGGTTGCTGGCGTTGGCGTCGAGATGCACCAGCGGGTTGGCGAACTGCGCCATCGTGATCGTCAGACTCACCGGGTAACCTTCGAGCGTCGCGCCCGGCACCACCATCTTCAGGCCCTGACCATCGAGCGCGACCGTCATCGTTTGAATCGCGATCGGCGAGCGCAGGAAGCCGAACTGAAGTTGTCCCGAACCGATCGTGAGCCGCCCGGTGATCAGCGGCAGCGCTACATGCTGCGCATCGCTCTGCGCGGTTAACCGCCCACTGACCGGACCTTGCGCGCCGGCTTCCTTGGGATCGACGATCAACGGCAACCAGGTCTCGGCGCGGAACTCCCGAAATTCCGCCACGCAGTTGCGGAAGATCGGATACTGGCGGCCCTGCAGGATCGTTCCGTTGAGCGTCGCGCTGCCGTCGCTCAGCGCGGGGAGCCCACCGACCAATTGATTGATCTGCACCACCCCGGGCTGCAATTGCACTGTGCCGCCATTGATCGCGATCGCGCTCGGCGCGCCCTTAATCGCCAGCTCGACGTACTTGGGCGAAACTTTCAGCGTGTAGTCGGCAGGCGCCGACAACTTCATGCTCGCGATCTTGCCCGTCGCGTTCATCTCGATCGCCGAAGTACCACTGATGCCCGCGATTCGCGTTGCGAGATCGGGATCGACGGCCGTGATGATGCTATTGAGTGCCGGATGAAGCTCACCCGCATCGAACGAGCCTTTGCCCCGAAGTTGGTAGGAGATTAGCGCGGGCGCGCGCTTGAAGTTGACTTCGGCGGTGACACCGGTGAGCGTCGATTTGCCGAGGCTGGCGGAGGTTTGCGTAAGCGTGGCGATCCCGCCGGCGTAAACGATCGCGGCATCGACACGCCGAATCGGCGGCAGCTTCAGCGTCGGCGGCGCATCGAAGCCGACCCCGGTCAGGTTGCCACGGGCCGTCAGGCTTTCGCGCAAGGCTTGCGCGTTCCAGTCCTTGACCGCGGCGGGCGGATCGAAGGTGGCGGCGATCAAGGAGACCTGGCCCGAGGAAAAGCGGTGCGCGAAATCATTGACCGAGGCCGGCACGAATCGCAGCAAGCGCATCCACGCCACCGCCTGCGTCAGCGCAATCCGCACCCCCTCCACGTGTATCGCCGCGCGGCGCGTGTCTTCGTACGGTTGATCAATCGTGCCGCCACCGGCGAGCAGCGTCGCGCCATTCTGCGCCACCGAAAATTCCTTCAACTCGATCTGCGCGAGCGACGCCTTGTACGCGCCATGCAGTATCGCGTCGCCCAGCGCGATCGGCCCGATAAACGGCTTGCCCTTGAGCACCAGCCGCACCACGCTGGCATCGGCTTCGCCAAAGACTTCGCCATCCTGCCGCATCGCGAATTTCAGCGAGCCAGCGACCTGCCCGGTACTGTCGATGCCATAGGGGCCCTTGAACGGCTCGAGTTCGAGACCGTGAAAACTCATCGCGCCGCTCGCCACCATGTCCGATTCGACGCCAGGCGCGGCACCGAGCCGGAACTTTCCGGCCACCACCACTCCGTCGAATGGCGCATGGTTCCAGCCGGCGTCGAAGGTGACCATCCACGGCCAGGCCTCG
Organism: Deltaproteobacteria bacterium; assembly: GCA_021780755.1. Lineage (GTDB taxonomy): Bacteria > Desulfobacterota > Binatia > Binatales > Binataceae > JADMIL01. The sequence goes on from JAJXYF010000029.1 coordinate 217,278, forward strand.
GGGCCACGATGCTGGCGGTAGGCGATCAGCGTCAGGTGATCGACCAGCGGCGTCCCATCGACGTCCTTGAGCGCCGCGTTGACGATCTCGATCCGTTGCGCCACGTCCGAAATCGAATCGAGCGCCCATTTCAGCTTGGTCACTACCGCGATATCGGGCTTCGGAAACCCGTCCGGAGTGAGGCCCTCGAGCTGCGCCGGCGCGCGCACCTGCGGATGGTCGAGCACGAGTTCGTAAAGCGGCAAGCCGTTAGTATTGAAAATCGCGTGATAGCGGATGACCGCGCGAAGATCGTCAACGCGCGCGACTTCGGTCCCGTTCAGGTAGATGGCCGGTTGTTCGAGCAGCACCTCCAGGTGGCTGCGAAAGGCGAGCCGCGTCCCTTTTGGTACGACGTCGTAACCGGTTTCCGCGTGGATGCGCGAGAGCACCAGCCGAATCAACCGTGCCTGGTTGTGCAGTACGATCGCGACGGCGCTGCCCGCCACGATGATGGCGATACAGAGGCTGGCGATAAGAATGCGCAGTGGTCTCATCCGAACGCCATCTGGCGTGGGATTTTCCGCTGTGACCGCGATGATTACAAACCCGCGAAGCTAGCCCGGCGCGTTCACGAACGCGTCCGCCGAATAGTTTGCGGCGTCAGTCGCCTTCGGCAACTTCCGGCTGAACCGAGTCCGACCAGCCCGCGCGATGCTTGCTGCGCAGCGCCGTCTTCAAAATCCGGTTGCGCATGCGCACCGTCTTGGGCGTCAGTTCCACCAGTTCTTCTTCGTCGATCCATTCGAGCGCGGTATCGAGCGTCATCACGCGCGGGGGCGTCAGCCGAATCGCCTCGTCATGGCCAGCGGCGCGGATGTTGGTGAGCTTCTTTTCACGGCAGACGTTGACCGGAAGGTTGGTCTCGCGCGAGTATTCGCCGATGATCATACCTTCATAAACCGGCTCGCCGGCGCCGATGAAAAAGCGACCGCGCTCCTGCAGATGGAAGATCGCGTAGGCACTGGCGACGCCTTCGCGGTCCGAGATCATCGCGCCATTCTGCCGCGATTTGATCGTGCCGGACCACGGTCCGTAGCCGTTGAATATCGAATGCATCACACCCTGTCCGCGGGTCTCGGCGAGAAAGCGGCCGCGAAATCCGATCAGCCCGCGCGCCGGCACGTCATATTCAAGCCGCACGCGCCCGCTCGCATGCGTCTCCATCGAACGCATCCGGCCTTTGCGCGCGGAGAGAATCTGCGTGACCGTACCGATGTGGTCCTCCGGAATATCGCAGACCACGTACTCCATCGGCTCGAGGATCGCGCCGTCCTGCTGGCGCGTCAGCACGGTCGGCTTCGAGACCTGGACCTCGTAGCCCTCGCGCCGCATGGTCTCCAGGATGACCGCGAGCGCGAGCTCGCCGCGCCCCAGCACGCGCCACGAATCCGCGCTAATCGGCTCGATCCGAATGCTGACGTTGCGGCGCGACTCGAAAAGAATTCGCTCGCCGAGTTTGCGCGACGTAACGTACTCGCCGTCGCGTCCCGCCCACGGCGAATTGTTCACTGAAAACGTCATCGCGACGGTCGGCTCGTCGATGCGAATCCCGGGCAGCGGCCGTGGATTCTCGAGGTCCGCGATGGTGTCGCCGATCTCGATATCGTCGCTTCCCGCCACCATCACGATATCGCCGGCGCGCGCCTCGCTGCGCTCCGTGCGCTTGAGCCCCTGCCATCCATAGAGGCGCGCGATCTTGATTACCGTCCGCGTACCGTCGGGGCGGCACAGCGAATAATTCTGGCCGACCGCCATCGAGCCCGCGATAATTCGTCCGATCGCCAGGCGACCGACGTAGTCGTCGTAGTCGAGATTGTTGACCTGGAATTGCAGCGTCGCGTCGGGATCGACCTCCGGTCCCGGCAGGTGCGCAATGATCGCCTCGAACAGCGGACGCAGGTCGCGGCCCTCTTCGCCAAGCTTGGTCACCGCCGTCCCGGCGCGTCCGTTGGTGTAGAGCACGGTGAAATCCAACTGGTCGTCGGTCGCTTCCAGATCGATGAAGAGATCATAGACCTCGTCCAGGACCGCTTCCGGCCGCGCGTCCGAACGATCGATTTTGTTGACGCAAATAATCGCTGGCAGGCGCGACTCGAGTGCCTTCTTGAGCACGAACCGGGTCTGCGGCAACGGCCCTTCGCAGGCGTCCACCAGCAGCAGCACGCCGTCAACCATCGACAGCGTGCGCTCGACCTCCCCGCCGAAATCCGAATGGCCGGGCGTATCGACGATATTGATCCGCGTGTCGCCAAAGGTGATCGAGGTGTTCTTGGCCATGATCGTGATACCCCGCTCGCGCTCGAGCGCGTTGGAGTCCATCACACGATCAATCATCTGTTCGTTGGCGCGGAACACACCGGATTGACGCAAAAGTGCATCGACCAAGGTGGTTTTCCCATGGTCAACGTGAGCTACAATGGCAAGGTTTCTGATATCTGGTCGTCGCATTTTGTGCACGGAATACTAAAGCGCGGCCCGGAGCCGCGTGAGCTCTATGGCCGCGCTATAGACATTCTACCTTTCACGGCGGGGGGAGTAAACGCACTGCGTCACGGTGGCTGGCGTGAACGATTGGTTACTCCAAGGCGATCTATGCCGTCCGCGCGCTAAGGTGTGGCGCCGCTGCCGCTTGCATCGGGGGCGGCCGGTGGAACTTCAGGATAAGCCGGCGGCTCTGCTGGCGGACTCGCGAACTCCTTCTCTTGGTGGCGCTTGAGCTTATCGAGCAGTTGCTTGACGTTCTTGACCTCGACAATCTTCCACTGACCGTCCTCGCGCCCCAGTCGCACCTCCCACACCTGTCCCTTATGGTCCTGCCAGCGCGTGAACGCGGCGTCGCCGCTGCGATGCATTGTGACCAGCGCGCCCAGCACCGCCACCGGCGGCATCTGAACGTCGCGCGCGCCGTTATCGACCTGTTGCGTGGCCCACGACTTGAGCAGCACCGCCGTCGGCCCCGACAGCAGATCAACCGCGCCCTTACCGATCAACTGACCGAGGATACCTCCGGAAGCAGCCGACGAGTTCGGGTCGTCAACCATCTCGTAACCCGCGTTGCGCACCACTTTCTGGAAATCGATGTACCGCGCCGCGCCCGCGCCATCGCGTGCGTCAATCGTTTGTTTGAGTTGAAAGACCGCGTACGAAGGCGTGTCGGGCAGGTAGAACACCGCCCACGCGGCCAACGCGACAATAATCAGTATCGACGTCCAGTGGCGAACGGCAAAACGAGCCATATCGGATATTGTGCCGAGACCAGCGCTTGATGTTAAGCGCGGGGGAAACGTCGCGATCAGGCGCGTTGCGCCCCAAAGCGAAAATGCGGTCGCGAACGTCGCTCAGGTGAGCAGGCTGGCCGCTGCCTTGTCGAGCAGCCAGATTACTTCGCCATGGTCGGGCACGACCACCTGGGCGGGAAATTTGTCCACGTCGCGCGGACCCTTCAAAATGTTCCACACCGCCTGCGCCTTGGCCGCGCCTGCGACCAGGAACATCACGCGCGCCGCGTTATTGATAACCGGCGGCGTCACCGTGACGCGATGGCGCTGGGTGGGATCATCCACTTCAACTGCCAGCGCGAGTCGTTCGCTCTCATGAATCGCCGCACTGCCCGGAAAGAGCGACGCGGTGTGCGAATTGTCGCCGAGTCCCAGCAGCATCACGTCAAAGCGTGGGAACTCGCCATCGCCGATGCCGAAATGATTTCGCAGCTCATCCTCGTATGCGCGCGCCGCCTCGTCGGGCGACCGCTCACCGTGAATCCGATGGACCTGCGACGGCTTCAGCGTCAGCTTCGAGAGCAGCGTCCGCAGCGTCATCGCATAATTACTCGCGGCGTCCTCCGGCGGCACGCACCGCTCGTCGCCCCAGAAGAACTGCACTTCCTTCCAGTCGATACTGAAATGGAACTTGCTCCCGAGCATGTCATAGGTCGCCGCGGGAGTGGTGCCGCCCGAGAGGCAAATCGTGAACTCGCCGTGCGTGCACACGGCCTCGCCGGCAAAATGCGCGATCTCTTCGGCCGCATGCGCATAGAGCGCCGGCGCGTCGTCCAGGATTACGATCTTAGGTTCGCTCATCGGTCCCGCTTCGGATGGATTCGTCTCGCTTCAGGCTAGCGAATGCTCGCACCCGAGCGCCAGAGCGCCGCGCGTCGATCATGCACGATCATCGTCACGACGCTCCGCCGTTTGCGCGCGGAGGCGCGATCCCGCTCTTCTCGTCACGACCGATATACGCGGCCAATCGCACTAGGCGATCGCGTCGCGCCGTTTCTTGATTGCGGCGAGCAACTCCTGGAACGATTTGCTGAAGGACTCGACGCCCTCCTGCTGCAGGGTCTCGCCCACTTCATTGAAGTCAATCCCCAGCGCCGCGAAGCGGGCGCGAGTCTCGCGCGCCCCTGCAACGTCCTCGGTCACCGACAGGCACGGCTTGCCGTGATCGCGAAACGCATCCATCGTCGCCGGCGGCATCGTGTTGACGGTGTCAGGACCGATCAACTCCTGCACGTACTTGACGTCGCTGTACTTCGGGTCCTTGGTCCCGGTCGAAGCCCACAGCGGACGCTGCACATGGGCGCCCTTGGTCGCGAGCGCCTTGAATCGATCGCTGTGAAACAGCTCGACGAAGCGCTGGTAGATCAATCTGGCGTTCGCCACCGCCGCCGTTCCGCGCAGCGCCGCGCTGGCCTCGCCCGGCTTCGACTTGAGCTGCCCCTCGATTAGCTTATCGACCAGCGTCTCGACCCGGCTGACGAATACGCTCGCCACCGACGCGATCCGATCGAGCGCCCCCGCCGCCTGCATGCGCTTTTCGAGCCCGCGGAGGTAGGCGTTCGCGACGTCCTCGTAATGCTTGAGCGAGAACATCAGCGTCACGTTTATGCAGCGACCCTCGCTGATGAGTTGTTCGATCGCCGGGATTCCCGCGGGTGTGGAGGGCACTTTGATCATCAGGTTGGGCCGATCGATCATGGCGGCGTAGCGGCGCGCCGACGCGATCGTGCCGTCGGTGTCATTCGCCAGCAGCGGTGAAACCTCGTAGCTGACGTAGCCCGTCCGTCCCTGCGTGCGATCGTAAATCGGCCGCAGCTTGTCACACGCCACCTTGATATCGTCGGTCGTCAGCGCCTCGTAAATCTCCTCGACGCTCTTGCCCGCGCGCGCGAGCTGCGTGAGTTGCTCGTCGTAGGCTTTTGATCCATCGATCGCCTTTTCGAAAATGGTCGGATTCGACGTCATGCCGTCGAGTCCATCTTCGTCGATCATCCGGCGGAACTCCGCCGACGAAAGCAGGTCGCGCCGAATATAGTCGAGCCACACGCTCTGGCCGAAACTTTCCAGTTGCCGCAGCGGATTTGCTTTTTCGCTCATGGCGATTACTCCTGCCTTCAGTCTAGCACTAACTCTTGCGCGAGCCGGATCATCGCGCCAGCAAAGCGAGCGCCCGCCCGACCACGTTCTCGACCGTGAAACCGAAATGCTTCATCAGGTCGTTGACCGGCGCCGACGCGCCAAAAGTCGTCATCCCGATCACGTCGCCGTCAAGCCCGACCCAGCGGTACCATGAGTCCGGCGCACCCGCCTCGATCGCCAGCCGCCGACGCACCGCCGTCGGCAGCACCGACTCGCGATACGCCGCGTCCTGATGCTCGAACAATTCCGTGCTCGGCATGCTCACGACGCGCACCGCATGTCCGCGTTTTTCAAGTTCCGCTTTCGCCTCGATCGCCAGGTGCAGCTCCGAGCCAGTGCCGATCAGAATCAGGTCCGGCGTCTTGCCAGGTGATTGGCCGGTGGTCTCAGTCAGCACGTAACCGCCGCGCGCGACGCCCGCCGCGGGCGCCACCACCGCGCGATCCAGCGTCGGCATTTTCTGGCGCGACAGCACCAGCATCACCGGGCCGTGCCGATGCGTCATCGCGACCCGCCACGCCTCGACCGCTTCGTTTGCGTCGCCCGGCCTGATCACCGTCAGGTTCGGCATCGCGCGCAGACTGCCGATCTGCTCGATCGGTTGATGGGTCGGGCCATCCTCGCCGACTCCAATCGAATCATGCGTGAAGACGAACACGACATGGATTTCCATCAACGCCGCCAAGCGGATCGACGGCCGGCAGTAGTCGGTGAAAACGAAAAAGCTCGACCCGTACGGGATGAAGCCGCCGTGCAGCGCGATGCCGTTGAGGATCGCGCACATCGCATGCTCGCGAATTCCGAAATGCAGATTGCGGCCGGCGTATTCCCCGCGCTCGAAGTCACCGCCATCCTTGACGTTGGTGAAGGTCGATTCATTGAGATCGGCGGCGCCGCCGAAGAGGTTCCAGACGTGCGGCGCGATCGCGGCCTCGGCTTTCGACGCCGACTCGCGCGTCGCCAGCGCGTCCTTGGGCGTAAAGACCGGCAGATCCTTGTCCCATCCGGCCGGCAACTCGCCCGCCATCATCGACTTGAAGTCGGCGGCCCGGGCCGGATTCGCCTTGGCGTATGCGTCGAAACGGCGCTGCCAATCGGATTCGTACTGCGCGCCGCGCTTCACGCACTGCAAAAATTCATCGCGCGCCGCGTCCGGGACAAAGAAGTCGGGCTCGAGCGGCCAGCCGTAGAATTTTTTGACCAGCTTGATTTCGTCGGCGCCCAGCGGCTTGCCATGCGCTTCCGACGTGTCCTGCCGATGCGGACTGCCGTAGCCGATATGGCTGTGCACGCGAATCAGCGACGGCCGCCCGGTCTCCGCGATGGCGTTCTCGATCGCGTGCGACAACGCGCCCAGATCGTTGGCGTCCGCTACATCCTGCGTATGCCATCCGTAGGCGTCAAAGCGCCGGTTCACGTCCTCCGAGAACGACAGGTCCGTCTGGCCGTCGATGGTCACATGATTGCTATCGTACAGGTAAATGATGTTGCCGAGTCCGAGGTGCCCCGCGATCGATGCCGCCTCGCTCGCGATGCCCTCCATTAAATCGCCGTCGCCGCAGATCGCGAAAATCCGCTGGTCGAAAAGATGCGACGATCCATCATCGAAGCGCGACGCCATGTGCTTGGCCGCGATCGCCATCCCCACACCGTTGCCGACGCCCTGCCCAAGCGGTCCGGTGGTGGTTTCCACGCCGACCGTGATGCCATATTCCGGATGCCCCGGGGTTTTGCTGCCGAGCTGGCGGAAGCGCTTGATCTCATCGAGCGACAGGTCGTAGCCGCTCAAATGGAGCGATGCATACAGGAGCATCGAGCCGTGTCCCGCCGACAGCACGAAGCGATCGCGGCCGTACCAATGCGGGTTCTTCGGGTTGTGGCGCATGAAGCGCGTGAACAGCAGATACGCCACCGGCGCCATTCCCATCGGCATCCCGGGATGGCCGGAGTTCGCTTTTTGAACCGCATCGATCGCGAGCACGCGAATCGAATTGACGCAAAGCAGATCGAGGTCGGATTGGTTGGTCTTTACTTCGGATGCGAGTGCCACTTTGGCTCCACCCGCAGAATAAGATTTATTCCGCGATTATTCAGGACCCCGATGCTGCCGTCCGCGATTGGCTCCACCCAAGGGGTATCCGCGGGTTTGAAGCCAAGCGCCGGTCACGGGGCCGTTAGGTTGATTGACTGCGTGGATTGTCCCACTTGGCCGAACGTCCAATCAAGTTCAGCCGGTCGCCGATGTTCACAGCGCCGATCCGTCGCGCCGCCGCCATCGGTTCCATCGCCGCTGATGCAGGCTGCCGTCCGCAAGGATAACTGACGCACTCCGCAGGTTTGCCTCTGCGACAATTGAGCAGTAAATGTTGGCGCACGATCCCCACCCAGCGAGGAACCACCATGGCCGGCAGCAAAGTCGAACCGTTCAAAGTTGAAGTATCGGATGAAGTCTTGAAGGACCTGCGTGAACGGCTCGCGCGCACCCGCTTTCCCGACGAGGTTCCCGATACCGGATGGGAGTACGGCACCAATCTCGCCTACCTGAAGCAACTGGTCGAATACTGGCGAACGCAATACGACTGGCGCGCGCACGAGGCCGAAATTAACCGCTTCGCGCAGTTCCGCACGGAAATCGACGGCCTCGGCATTCACTACATCCACGAGCCCGGCCGCGGCCCGAATCCCAAGCCGCTGCTGCTGACCCACGGATGGCCCGGCTCGATTTACGAATTTATGCGCATCATCCCGATGCTCACAGATCCGGCCGCCCACGGTGGCGACGCCAATCATTCGTTCACGGTGATCGCGCCGTCGCTGCCCGGCTACGGCTTCTCCGACCATCCGCGCTCGCGCGCGATGAATATCCAGTCGATCGCGGAGCTCTTCCACCAGTTGATGACCGGCGTGCTCGGCTTCGATAGCTATTGCGCACAGGGCGGCGACTGGGGCGCGGCCGTCACCTCGCGCCTCGGCGAGGTGCACGGGGATCGCCTGTACGGCATTCACTTGAATTTGCTCTTCGTCGGGGGACGCCGCGACCATTCCGCCGAACTCACCGACGAGGAAAAGGTTTTCCTCGCCGACATGGATCATTTCCGGCGCGAGGAGACCGGCTACCAGTCAATTCAAGGGACCAAGCCGCAGACGCTCGCCTACGGCCTCAACGATTCGCCGGCTGGACTAGCGGCGTGGATCGTCGAGAAATTCCGCACCTGGTCGGATTGCGCCGGCGACGTCGAAAAGCGCTTCAGCAAGGATCAATTGCTGAGCAACATCATGATCTACTGGATCACGCAGTCGATAAATTCATCGACGCGCCTCTACTACGAATCGCGCCATCATCCGTGGCGGCCAGACGACACCCGGCGAATCGAGACTCCGACCGGCGCCGCGATATTTCCGCGTGAGTTGCTGAAACCCCCGCGCGCGTGGGCCGAACGCGCCTTCAACATCCAGCGCTGGACCGTGATGCCAGCGGGCGGTCACTTCGCCGCGATGGAAGAGCCCAAGCTGCTGGCTGACGATATCCGGGCGTTTTTCAGCACGATGAAGTAACCGCGCGCCTGGCCCCGGGCCGCTGGCGTACCCCCATGCGGACGTCTCAGTCGCCCTCGACCCGCGGATGCGAAGGTTTTCTTCGCGCTCAGGGAAAGGAGCTGTATGGGCTGCCCGGCAACGATCCAAACGGCGTGACGCCGCCGCCCGGCGGAGTATAACCATAACCGGGGCTGCCGAAAGTGGCAGGCGGCATCCCGGGTGACGCGTACGGGGAATACGGGCTGTACGGCGAATTGGCATAGGGGGAATAGCCGTATGGCGAATTTCCATACGCCGGGTTGCCAAACGGCGAGTAGCCCATCGAGGGGCCGGTGGAAAAGCCACCGCTATTGGCCATGCTCAAAATTCCCAGCAACGCGACCAACGGCAATATCGAGCTCACGCTCGACATCGAATTCTGCTGCTGGTACTGCTGAATTTGCGCCGCCTGGTTCTGTTGATCGACGTAGCTCTGAACCCCCGGCATCGACGCGTTGGCCTGCGCCTGCGCGTCCGCACCATTGGCGGATCCTGTCGCCGCCGGTCCCGGCGATGAGGCGCCCGCCGTCAGCAATTCTGGGTTCACGCGAATCCGATTGTCCACCTCGACCGCCGGGTCATTGATAAAATCGTCGGCCTGGCGCTGCGCATCGGACTTGCCGAAATCCGATCCCACAAAGCCGTAGAGCACGACGCTGCGATTACCACTGTTCGGATTGCGCAGGACCTGCGCTCCTACCAGCGGCAGCCGATGATGTTTCAGGTAGTCGGTGAGCGCATTGCTCGCGTCGGGATCGGCCACGTATCCTGACCTATCGGTCGGCGTTGTGCTGAGGCTGGAATTTTGCGGGGCGGTGGCGAACGCATATTGACCCGAGGTCGCGGCGCGGGCGCCCTGCGTTGCGGCGCTCTGTGCGGGACCGGCGCAGCCCTGCGCCATCGTCATCACGATCAGGAACCACAGGCCCAGTGCGGTATGGAAGACGCGCCGCATGCCTCCAATCATACTCCCCTGACCGCGAGCGCCAACAGGTCCACGCGTTGCTCCCGCCCGCAAATGAAGGCCGCTCGAATCGCCATCTCAAGAGAGAAAAATCATTGATCCCGACCGCTCTTCGATCCGGTATCGGCGCGCCGATTATGCTATCGTGCCAACCGTTCCGCCGCGGCAGTTTGCATTAGGCCGCGTTGCAAACGCATACGGTGAGAGTAGCAATCATGAGTTCGATCCGCACGGCCGTGCGCAACGGCCTCAAACTGGGCTTGGCGGCGTTGACCCTCGCGATGGGTGCGCTCGTCGCGGGATGTGGCTCACAGCAGGCCCCCTTGCAGGTCTCGGTCACGCAACTCGGGCCCTATGCGCATGCCGCGAAGGGCCCCACTTGCCAGATGCCGGTCCTCGAGACGCTGCCGCTCAAGCCGCTATCGCAGATCGCGATCGTCGAAGCCTGGGCTGATTCGAAGGACCAACCGCCCGACGTATTGCCGGCGCTCGAAAGCAAGGCGTGCGAAACCGGCGCCGATGCCCTCGTCATCATCAACAGCGAGCATCAGGACATCAAGCACCTGCTCTACGCGGCGACGCCCAACGAAAGCATGAATGACCTCACGGCCAAAAGCGCCTATACGGAGACGGGCCAGTACATCAAGACCGCGGAACATACGCGGCGTATCGGCGAGGCCGGCCACAATGGCTTTTACATCGACGCGGTCGCGATCGATTACGAGGCTCGCGACACCCGGCACGTCGGCGGTAGCGGATCGATGCCCGCCACGGTCATCGATTCGATCCACACACCGCCGGGATGACCCCACTGATTGGTGCTAAGCGGTCTCAGTGGTTTCGGGAAAAAGTCTTCGCGGGCTGGTTCAATTTTCTCTGGCCGCCAATGCCCGAGACGCTCGGATGCAACGAAGCGGACGACGCACTCGACGGTCTCGACGCCGCGCCCGACCACGCTTCCGCGTGAACGGCACCGGTCAACCGAGCGGCGTGGTTTTGCAGTACTTGTCGAAATTATTGAGGCGTGAGGTCCCGTCGATTGGGTACTTCGCGAGGATGAGCGCCTTTCGGCACTCATCCCGGCGGTGATGAAGGAGGCTTCAGGAATTAGTCTGCGGTTGCGTGGTCCGCGGCGCGGCCGCCGGCAGCGCGGGTGCGGCAGGAACCGAAACGGCCTCGAACCGCGTCAATTCCACCCGCTCCATTTCAGGCCCATCGGGGCCGCCCTGATACGCCACTGTGCGGACCAATCCGACGTTCGGCGCGTACCAGTCCTCGTAGGTTAAATTCAGGTTCTGCTTCTCCTGCGCGTACGCGCCACCCTCATAATGCGCCCGCGTCTCGATCCTGATGCAGTCGCGGAAATGTCCCGCTGGCACGGTCACGTCGGCCGGCTCCATGTAGCTCTTGTGCGATTGCGTAACGTCGAAGCTGCCGGGCAGCTTGCCATATGGAAAAAGAACGTTTTTCCATTCCCGATCCGGCGTCAGATGCTCGGGCAGAAAGTTCGCCTCTTCGGACCGGCCCCACACCGGCGCCTGGATCTGATTCTGTACGTAGTCGAGTCCCGACAGCCGCGTGAGAAATCCATCCTGATCAAGATAAACGATCGGCCGCAGTCCCGCGCGATCCAGATTGTAGAACTCCTCCACCACAAGTCCCGTCAACTTCAGTGCCGGCACATACTGCGTGCCGATCACCCGATCCGTCACCGCGTAATTCTGGCGCTGGCTCTTACTATTGACCCGATAGGTCCAGACCATATTGGTCTTGAGCGGAAAGAAATTCGCGTTCGGCTCCGCTTTCCATTCCTGAGTGCTCCTGCATGCACTCATCATTGCCGCGCCAGCGACCAACGCAATCGCCATCGCTATGCTTCTTTTCATCAGCCCCGACTCCTTTTGAGGGACTCGCGCACTGTCCCCAGCGCAAGCCCCGCTTTGTCCCCTGTAAGAACCCCAAGTCTCCCGCCGGAACCAGACCGCCCGTTAATTCAACCGCGCGAGTTCCCGGAAAGTTCCGCGCGCGTCGATACTTCTCGTCAATCGCGGCCTTGATACTTCTCATCAATTGACGAGCCAGCCGCGAAAATCTTCATTACCCCCTAAATTACGCCGCGGCGGGCACTTTCGCACCCGCCGCGGTATTCTCGTGGTTTCTGGCCTCGCGCCTGACCCCTATGCGATCAGCCTCGGAGGAACTTCAAGTAAAACCTGAATCTCAGCCCTCCGCTCAGGAAACTGCCGCCTTGAGTTCGCGCTCCTTAATCATAGACGCTCCGCCAAACACGAACTTCGGACGCGCCCACGACAGGTAGCAGGGCAGGATGATACAGCCGGCAACCATGTTCGTGCCCATCAGGAAAATCAGCAGCGTGCTCATTTCGCTGTGAAACAGCAGCGGTGAGAAAATCCACGGGAAGATGCCGCCGATCATCACCAGGAAGGTGTTGAACACCGCGACTCCGGTCGATTTGAGGGCCAAGACGATGGCGTCGTCAACCTCCATCCCGCCCATCACTTCGTCGCGTATTCGGGCAATCATGTAAATGCCGTAGTCAACGCCGAGTCCTATACCGAGAGAAATAACCGGGATGGTATCGATCGTCAGTCCGATACCGCGGAAGTTCATGTAAATGAATGCGCCGAAATTGGCCAATACGCATGCAAAGAGGAACATGAAGGCTGCCACAAATGACCGGAAAGAAAACAGACAGAACATCCACACCACTGCCAGCACGAAGGTAATGTTCAGGAAGTCGAGCTGTTTGAGCACGTCATTGGCAGCCAGATAGAGCCCGGCGATGCCGGCCAGGTAGAGCACCTTAACCTGGTTCAAATTCGGATCGTTGGTTACGCGAAGCGCCACGAAATCCTTAATGCGCGACCGGATATCGTTCAAAGTGTCGTAGGTGTGATCCTTCAACAGCACCCGAATACAGGTGTCATTGTTCATCCGGTTCGAGATATAGCGTTCGAGTTCGCCAGGCGCCGATCCATTGAGGAACAGAAACCACAGATTACCCGACATCTGTACCGAATCCGGCATGGCCAGGTATTTCGGATAGCCGTAATGGAACATTTCGTTAAACGGCATCGTGACCGTTGACGAGAACGAGACCACCTGCGCGACCTTCGGGTCCTCGAACAGGTAGGAGCGCATATCATCGACCAGCCGCAACACTTCCGGACCGAGCACCGACTGCTCGCTCGGATACGAGGGCGTGATGAGGATAACCCAGCCTTCTTCGAGCGGGAACTTCTTGCCGACCGCAAGGATGTCGCGGTTGACCTTTGCGTTGGACTTATACAATGGCGTGCCCGCGGTCGAATACCCGATGCGGGAATCCGCGCCCGAGATGACGCCGTAGATCAGGAAGAAGGCGGAGGCTACCAGCAATCCCTCGCGGAGCAATCCCGGACGGGTCGGAATGTGGACGAACCAGTCGAGTCCGTTCGAGATCGATTTCATCATCGCACTCGGCTGACGGAGCGCCCCTTTGTGCTTAACCTCCGGAACCGGCAGGTAGCTCATCAGGATGGGCTGGAAGATAAAAACCATCGTCAGTGAGCCCGCCAGCCAGACCGTACCTGCCAGCGCGATATGTTGAAGCACCGGAATGCCGCCAAACGAGATGAACACGATTCCGCTGATGTCGGCGAGAATCGAGAGCAGTCCCGGCGGCAACATGAAGTCGGTGGTCGCCGCGCACGCCGCGTACTTGTCGCCCAGCCGATCCAGTTCATCGTGATAACGACCCTGCCACTGAATTCCGTGGCTCATGTCACGGGCCGTCAGGATGAACGGAATAACCAGCATGACCGGATCGAAATCGAACTTCATGATTCCGACAAAGCCGAGACCCCAGACCGCCGACAGCGCTCCGGTCACGATCGGCGCCCACCAGCGGCTGCGCTGGCCGCCCGTCAGCCACAAGATCAGGATCATCACGCCGACCGCGACCAGAAACAGCACGCCTACCGTCGGTTCGTAATAGTAACCGTAGCCGCGAACGATCGGCTCGCCCGCAAGCAGGATGTCAACATTGCTGTCCTGATACTTGTGAACGATGTCCTGGACCTGGGTGAATAGCGTCTTGTAGTCCAGGCCCCGCTCATTGAAGGACGCGGTCACCAGCGCGCTCTTGAGGTCCGCACTCACAAACTGGGAGATACTGGCGTGGTTCGCCAGTACGTTCTTCTTCAGCGCCGCGATGCCGTCGGCATCCTTCGGCACCTCGGGGAACATGAACGGCTTGATGTTCAGGGACCCCGGCGTCGCTTCCGCGTAGCTAACGCGATACGACGCGAGCGACAGCACCTCGTTGTGGTCAACCCCGGGCAGCTTGTCAACGTCGCGCTGGATGTCCTGGATCTTTTGCAGCGTGGCCTCGTTGAAGATGTCCCCGTCCTTGACCTGGATCATCACGGACAACGTTTGCGCGCCGCCGTACTTGTGCCACTCCTGGTACAGTTGGACGTCAGGATGATAGGTGGGAAAGAAGTCGTCGAACTTCGTCGCAACCGTAACCTGCGTACAGTAATAGAGCATAATCGCGCTAATAAGTAGCAGGATGCCGCCAATGATTGCCCTGAAACGGAGGACGAAATCGCCGATCCGCAGGGACGTCATACTTACTGAACTGCTTGCCATTGCTCTCCCGCGTTGTTGGTCAGCAAAATGGTGCCGTTCAGACCAACGGCAACTCCCAGATTTCCTGCAAACGCCAGATCGGTGATGTCGTGAAAGGCCGTCCTATCCACCGATTGCCACTGGCCACCTTGAGCCTGATCGAACATGCGGCCGCCGTACCCGGCAACCCATAGTTTCTTCGACGAGGTATTCTCCGTAACTATATATCCGCCGGCTGATTCCGGCAGTTTCTGGGTCTGCCAGGTCTTGCCGCCGTCGGCCGTAACCAGCAAGTCGCCCGCGAGGCCGGATGCGATACCGTGATCCGCGTCGCTGAAGACCAGGGAGAAATACGGCCCAATGGTGAAGTCACCGGTATTGCCACCGTAATTCAGCGTCCAGCTCTGTCCGCCGTCCTTGGTCGCGAGAATCGTCGAAAACTCGCCGACCGCGAAGCCGGTGTTCTTATCGACGAAATCAATCCCGAACAGCGAGACGTCCTTTGGCGACTTCACGACCTGCCAGTTTTCGCCGCCATCCGTCGTGCGCAGGATCGTCCCGTCGGCACCCACCGCCACCACCTGCTGCTCGTCAACCGGATAGACGTTGAAGAGGTTCTTCCTCGTCCCGGTCTTCTGCCTGGTCCAGGTATCGCCGCCATCGGCGGACTTCATCACGATGCCGTCCTCGCCGACGACCCATCCGACCTTTCCACCGGGGCTGAAACGAATCGCATACAGGTCGCGGTCCTGAAATAGGTCGTCGCCGTCGCGCTCCTTCAGGGTGCGCTGTAACCAAGTCTTGCCCTGATCGCTCGAGGTCAGCAGCAAGGCCTTGGAACCCACGACGAAAATGGTGTTGTCGGGCCGAATCGCGACTCCGAACAGGCTGAGCCATGCCGGGGCCCCTGTCCGCTTTACGCCTTCGACCGATCCGCGAGCCCCAGCCGCTCCCGCCACCACCATCAGGAGGCAGGCCACGGCGATTGCCCAGCTCTTAAGTTTATTGCGATGCATCAATCCTCTACTACCTCTTTGATCCCCATCAGGCCCGCCGATGCGGCATGGCGGACGGAGTCGTCTCATTGATCGGCGCGTCCGATCCCCGGAACCGCCCATCGCTCGCGCTGTTCCCGACCGGAGTTGCGCTCCCGATCGCGTTCCTGCGCAAATTTTCCAGCTCGATCGCGGTCCCCATCGCGATCATTTCCGTCAGACATTGCCGCCGTTCGCCACGGCGCTATCGACTACTTATCTTCGCTCGCGCGCGCGCCTCCGAAATCGTAATTGCCGGGTAACCTGCGATGAGGCGCGGCCCCGCCGGTGACGCCGTTGGGACATTGTCAATCCCGAACCTGTTTCGCCACCCTGGCGAGGCGTCGAAAAAAGCCTCCTCCGAATCCCCAGTCCAAAGTTCTGCAAGGGCTTACAACATGGTTGCCGCGGCTGTCAAGCGAATCTGCCGCCCGCGCAATCCACTCACGCACGCCACAAAATACAATCGGAACTGCGCCTCACGTAAACGCCTATTTACCGGCCTCGAGTGTGTTCGCCGCGGCCACGATCGTTGCGAAATCCTTGCGCCCCTGCGCTTTATGCACGGCCGGACGTTCACCGCGAAGCTGCCTGCTTGCCTTGAAAATGCCGGCGCGCCCGGCCTTACAAGTTCAAGCGCACCCGCCGCTCGCGGCCTTTCGCGCGCGCTTTACCTGCTCGCGCCTCTAGCAGTAGAGACGGTGGAGTGCGACGTTTATTCGGCGCCCGTTCGGAGGACCAGCCATGGAAAAGAAAATCTCGGTCTGCCTCACCTTTGACTTCGACGCGATGTCGGTGTGGATCGGGACGTTCCACGCCAAGTCGCCCAGCGCGATTTCGCGCGGTGAGTTCGGCCGCGTCGGCACCGAGCGCCTGCTGCGGATGTTGCGCGAATGGAACATCCGCTCCACCTGGTTCGTCCCCGGACACACCGCCGACGCCTTTCCCACCACCGTCGCCAAAATCTCCGAAGAGGGCCACGAGATCGCGCATCATGGCTATTTCCACGAACAGGCGAAGACGCCCGCCGACGAGGCCCTCGACTTCGATCGCGCGACCGCCGCGCTCAAACGCGTCACCGGCCGCGAGCCGGTCGGCTATCGATCGCCGGCCGCCGGTCTGATGCCCTCGACGCTCAATTGCCTAGTCGAGCGCGGTTTCCTTTACGACAGCAGCATGATGGGCAACGACTTCTCGCCCTACTACTGCC
This sequence comes from Deltaproteobacteria bacterium, assembly GCA_021780755.1. Taxonomy (GTDB): domain Bacteria; phylum Desulfobacterota; class Binatia; order Binatales; family Binataceae; genus JADMIL01. The sequence goes on from JAJXYF010000029.1 coordinate 234,153, forward strand.
GCGTCGGCGACCAGGCGCCGCCCGACGGCCCCTTCGTCTGGGGTCGCGAGACCGACCTGGTCGAACTCCCCTTCACCTGGGGCCTCGACGACTTCCCCGCCTTCGAGTTTATCGTGACCCGCAACGGCGTTATCCCCGGCCTCAACTCACCGACGCAGATGTACGAAATCTGGGTCGGCGACTTCGACTATCTGCACGACCGCCTCGGCGAAGGCGTTTACATCCTCACCATGCATCCGCAATCGATCGGCCGCGGCCATCGCCTCCTGATGCTCGAACGGCTCGTCGATCACATGCGCCAGCGCAGCGGCGTCACCTTCAAGACCATGAGCGAGGTCGCCCTCGAATTCAAAAAGACCACGCCGCTAACTATTCGCTGAGTTCGTCGAGGACGCGCGAATAAAATTTTCGCGGGCCGCTCGATCGATCCAATCCAAACCGCTCCTCGCCCCGTATCTCGGGTAGCTGCAGGCGTGTCGCAGCCACGGGAGGAGATTATGAAAAATCGATTTGTCCGGATTCTGCTCGGCGCGGCATTTGCCGTCGCGATAGTCACGGGAACGGCCCGCGCACAGCTCGCACCCAATCAAACCGCGGGCTATGGCAAAGGCGGGTTGTTCACCTTTACCTACACCGAGAACTTCGATTGCGTCGATCAGCCAACTGACGATCTGAATTTCAACGGGATTCTCGCCCAGTCCGATCCCGGTGAGCTCCAGATTCCCATCTGCCAGGTCGGCGATGAACCCAAGTACGACCCCACGGGCGCAAAGATCGCTTCGACCGACAAGCTCTACGTCCTCGTCCCGTTCTTCTCAGCCGACGGCGACACCAATCCCGCCGACGCGATCTCGTGCGACGGCGTGCTGCCCGGCACCCTCTGCGGCAGCGATCTCGGCAATACCCTGATCAGCCTGTTCAACATGCTACCCGAGGGCTTCAAGCAGAATCCGAAGGTACCGGTACAGTGTCCGGCTCCCGGCGAAGTCCCCGGCACCTGCACCATGCACGCGTCGCGGCTCGATCTGTGGCCGGTGCTCTCGGCACTGGGCAAAGTCAGCGGCACTCCGACCAACGTATTTCTACCGACTCCGAACCATTCGCACGTGATTAACATGGACGCGTTTCAGAAGAAGCCGGTTTGGTGGCAGGTGGTTGCCGTCCTGGTTTACAACCAAAGCGATTGGCCGGCCGCCGACGGCAAAACCGGAATTTCGACCGTGGCGGCGCTGCGCAAAGCCCAGAAATCGGGCGATGCGAGTGCCGATGTCCCGACCAACTTCTTCCTGTTCTTCGGTTCGATGCCCGACATGAAGATGTAGTTCCGCTGCTTTCCGCGGATAGTTCGAAAAGTGGCGCCGGCTCCCGCGAGGGACCGGCGCCATCTAGTATCGGATCGCGATTCACCGCGCGCGCCCGCTTCGTCGAACGCCTACCAGTAGCCGTGCGCCTTGCGCGCAAAGCCGCCGAATTCATCGAGCAGCCGCCCGCGCCAGACTTCGACCGGGTCGTTGATCTCGAGCAGACGTGTCTTGCCGATCGATCGGGCCCACATCAAGCTCCCGAATACGATGTAATCCGGATAGAGCGGCGTGTCCCCGCCGATAAATGGCTGCGTCGCGAGCGTCACGCGCAGCGGCTCCAGCGCACCACGGAGTGCCGCGATATTTCCTTCGATATCGGCCGCATACGCCTCCAGCGTCATGCCGAAGCGCTTCTCGCGCGATGCGCGAAAGTAAGCGCGGTCACTGGCGTCGAGATGTTCCAGGATGCCCAGCACCAGCAGGCGCGAAAGCGCGGCATTGAGCACCACGTCCGCCCAGCTGTTAACGAAGCGGGCGGCCGCGCGCCCATGGATTCCGCCAAACAGCGACGGCCGCTCGGTGTACTTGCCCTCCAGGTACTCCGCGATCTTCCACGAGTCGGCGACCGCGGTATCGCCGTCAACGATTACCGGCACCCGCTCGGAGCCGGCAAACGCAATCTTCTCCTTGTCGGCATAGCGCCACGGGATGGTTTCGTATTCCAGTCCCTTGTGCGCCAGTGCCATCTTGGTCCGCCAGCAAAACGGGCTGAAGCGCCGTTCGATATTTTCGCCCGCCAGATCGTAGAGTTTGATCGCCATCGCGTTGTTCTCCGTGGAGTATGCTCGAACGGCCGGCTTAGGCGGCGCGGCGAAATTTCGGCAGGGCGACTTCCGGCGTTACGTCGTCGAACACGACTTCGACCGCCATCCCGAGCTTCAGCTCTTCGGGCTTCACGTCGGTCAGCCACGTGACCATGCGCACGCCCTCTTCGAGTTCGACGATCACCGGACTGTACGGAATCTTGTCGGCAAACTGCGGCATCATCGGCTGCCTCGCGGTGGTCCAGGAAAAGACCGTGCCACGCCCCGACGATCGCGCCCATTCCCACTCGTAGGAACCGCATTTCGCGCACATGTCGCGCGGAATATGGCGCCAAGTGCGGCAATCAGTGCAACGCTGAAAACGCAGCTCGTGTTCCTTACAGTACTTGTAGAACTCCGCCGAATGTCCACCGACGCGCGGCAGCGGTAACTTGTACATCTTCTCGGCCATCCGATTATCTCCTCAATATCGCGAGTCCGCCGTCGCCGAAATCGCCCCATCCGGTGACGAGACCAATCTCCGCGTCCGCCACCTGTCGCGCACCGCATTCATGGCGCAACTGGCGCGCCGCTTCGACGATATGATTGGTGCCCCAGACGTGCGCCTCCGAGAGCAATCCGCCATGCGTATTCAGCGGAAGCTCCCCGCCCAGCTCGATTCGCCCGCCCGTGACAAAATCTTTTACTTCGCCCCTTTTGCAAAACCCCATCGCCTCGATCTGCAGCATCACGACGTAGGTGAAGCAGTCGTACACTTCGAGAAAGTCGATGTCCTTGTGCGTAACGCCCGCCATCGCAAAGGCCTTGGGCGCCGCGAACGTAAGCCCGATCACGAACGGGTCGGGCCGCGCCGGAATGTCGTCGGCGGGATACGGATGACCTTCGGCAACGCCAGAGATATAGACCGGCGCGTGCTTCAGGTCTTTCGCCCGCTCGGGCGAGGTCACGACGATCGCGCACGCGGCGTCGGTCTCGAGGCAGCAGTCGTAGAGCCGGAACGGATACGAGACCCAGCGCGCCGCCAGGTAGTCGTCGAGGGTCAGCGGACGTCCGCGCATCATCGCCTTTTCGTTGAGTTGGGCGTGCTTGCGCTCGGCGACCGCGATCGCGCCCATCGCCTCGAACGGCGTGCCGTACAACTCCTTATGACGCGTGGCAAGCCATGCGTACCATTGCACGGGGACCGTCGCCCCGTATGGCAGGTAGAACGCGTTAATCGTGTTCTGCAGCGGATTGGGCGCCGGCATCGGCTTCTCGCCGGTATCCGCGCGGGCGCCACCGCCGCGCACCGGATTCGACGAGTAGCCGTTCCAGCCGCACGGGATCAGCACGTTGGTCGCGATGCCGCAGGCGACCGCCATCGCGGCGCTCTGCAGCGCCACCACCGGGCTGGCGCCGCCCATGTGCACCGACGTGGCATAGCGCAGGTCCTCGATGCCGAGGTTCGCCGCGAAGTGCTCCGACGTCGCGCCCAGCGGCGGCCCGATAATGCCGTCGATATCGTGCGGCTTGAGTCCCGCATCGGCGATGGCCCGGGTTGACGCCTCGAGCATCAGCGCGAGTTCGGTCTTGCCCGATCCGCGGGTGAAGGCGCTCTCGCCTACGCCGACGATGCAAGCCTTATCCTTTAGCGAGTACATTAGTCACTCCTCTCTCTCGCAAGCGATCGCAAAGTATGAACTAGTAAATAACCTTTTCTTCGATTAGCAACTTGATTTCGGCGTCGCTGAGACCGAGCAGTCCGCCGAAGACTTCGCGATTATGCTCGCCCAGGTCCGGCGGATATGAGTAGTTGAGCTGCGGCGCGCCGCTCAGCTTCACTGGCATCCCGGGGAGGATGCGCTCGCCGACTTCGTGGTGGTCCATCTTCCACCAGTAGCCCCATTCCCACAGATGCGGGTTGTTGTGCAGCTCGGCACTATCGAGCACGGGACCCGCCGCGACGCCTGCCGCTTGCAGGCGCGCCGCCAATTCAAGATGGTCCTGATCGCGTGTCCACGCCGCGATATGCACATCGAGTTCGTCGCGACTTGTCCAGCGGCTCAACTGATCGGCGAACTTCGCGTCATCGCTCCACGACGGATTACCCATAACACGGCGCAACGCCTCCCATTCCGACTGGTTGGCGACCGCGATCGCTATCCAATGGTCATCGCCTTTGCATCGATAGGTATTGTGCGGCGCCATCACGTCGTCGCGATTACCCCATTGCCGCCGGTCGCGCCCGTTCATGAAATAGTCAGTGAACCATTCGTGCATCTGGCCGATTACCGTCTCGCCCATGCTCGCATCGATCCACTGGCCCTCGCCGGTGCGATTACGGTGGCGCAGGGCGGCAAGCGCATGAAACACCACCGACGATGCGATCGCGTAGTCGGGCCAGGTGCCTCCGGTCTGGCGCGGCGGACCGCCGGGGTAACCCTGTGCGTCGAACATGCCGACGAAGCAGCAGGCCATCGGACCCCAGCCCACCCACCGCGACGGTTCGAGTCCAGTTTTGCCCAGCAGCGAGACCGAAATCATGATGATGTCGGACTTGAGCTTTTTCATCTCGGCATAGGTCAGGCCGAGCTTTTCGGCGGTCGGTCCGGGAAAACATTCGAGGACGAAGTCGCTGCGCCGGACGATTTCATGCGCGAGGTCTCGCCCCTTCGGATTCCCCATATTGAGGGTTATCGCTTTCTTGCCGTAGTTGAGCGCGTGATAAAAGCCGCTGCGATTTACGCCGGCCACGCGATCGGCCATCCCCGCCGGATTGGTGCGTCCGATATCGATGTAGACCTGCGACTCAATCTTGATCACCTCGGCGCCCATCGTCGCAAGCCACTGCGCGATTTGTGGTCCGTTGATGATCCAACTGAAATCGGCGACCCTGATGCCTTCGAGCGGAAGACGTTGCATTTTTTGAACCCACCCCCCAGCCCTTTTGCTAAGAAGCTGTTGAGGAACGCGGAACCTTTGATTTCTTGCCAGACGCTGAAACCTCACGAGGTTTCAGACTTCCCTTTGATAAAGATGCGGGCTTCGCCTTGTGAAGACCCGCCTAAATTGCGCCGGCCGCGCGCAGGCCTTGCAGATCCTCGCTGGTGTAACCCAGCCGCCCGAGAATCTCCACGTTATGCTCGCCGAGCAGCGGCGCGCGTGTCGAATGCGGCGGCGTCCCGCTCATCTGTACCAGCGACCGCGGAAACTCGAAGCGGCCGGCCACCGGATGATCGATCTCGACGAATGCGCCGCGTGCCCGCAGATGCGAATTGTGCGCCGCCTGCGCCACCGTATGCACGGGGCCGATGGTCAGGCCCAGCCGTTGCCCTTCGGTCACGAGATGTTCCATGTCGTGCTTGGCGAGTTCCTCGCGGATCAGCGTGCGCATAATATCGTCGTTTTGGTGACGGCCCGCGTGCGTGTCGAAAATCTCGTTGGCAAGTTCGGGCGGATTGCCGAGCAGGGTCTTCAGCGCCCTCCAATGGGCGTCGGCAGCCCACAGCGTATAGATGTAGCCGTCGCGGCACGGTAGCGGCTCGAGCCCCACCTGCACGTTGGCGCGCTGCCGGCTGAAGGGAATCCCGACGTAGGAGTAGGCCGCCATCTCGAGCTTCGACGTGTTCACCGTCGCCTGCCAGCACGGCGCGTCCACCCATTCGCCCTCGCCGGTCAGGTCGCGATGGAACAGCGCCATCATCGCCGCCGCCGCCGCGTTGGTCGCACCCATCATCTCGGCCGCATGGCCGGGCGCTCGCAACGGATTTTCCTTCGCCACGTCATCGACCAGCGTCGGCGTGTTGAAGCCGGTAAGACTCATCGCCCATTCGATCAGGTCGGTGCCCTTCCAGTCGCGATAAGGTCCCGTCTGTCCGAACGGCGTAATCGACGTCACGATCAGCCGCGGATTGAGCGCGTGCAGGATCTCGTAGCCCAGCCCGATATTCGCGAGATGGCCGGGCGGCATGTTCTCAATAAGGATGTCAGCGTCCGCGATCAGCCGTTTGAAGATTTCCGCGCCGCCCAGCGTGGCCGGGTCGAGCGTCAGGCTTTTCTTGCTGGTGTTGAGGTAAAGGAAGAAGCCGCTCTTCTCGGGATGCGGAACGTCGCCGGGATAGGGCGGATGGCCGCGGGCCTCGTCGCCGCGTCCCGGCCGCTCGACCTTGATGACCTCGGCGCCCATATCGGCAAACATCTTGCCGCACATCGGGCCGGAGACCATCTCGGCGTATTCGACCACTCGCAAATCGCGCAGCGCATGGTTGGGCAAGTGGGCACCTCCTTCCACGATCGGAGCACTCCGCGTCCTTTAATGGTGTGCAGCGAGCGTCCGGCGCGAACTATAGCGCACAAAAGCAATTTTTGAGAATCGCGCTGTGCGGGGGATGGCATAACGCGGGTTGAACAAGCCACCAGTGATTACCACCACGGTGTCTTCCAGGGATGCATCACGGAAGCATCGACCTCTCCCACACCTGCGGACGAGAATCCTTCGCGCTGACCACGGGCACTGCGAGTGACAACTCTGGGCAATGACCATTCCGTCTGTTTATTTAGCTGTTAATCTAGTCTTTACCTGATTGGTTAATTCATTTTTATCTATTTTTGTTGATCATGCGCAGCTCGATGCCACTCTCCCTTGACGTTATCTTGCAATTATGCAAGTGCGTGATCGCTTGGCGATCACATCTAGAAGCCGACAGTCGGGGCTTCCTCAGGAGGAAGGGCGTCATGCGCGGAAAAGGCGAAACGCAATCGGGCGGAGGAGTCACCCGCCGGAAATTCATCCAGAAGAGTTTGATCGCAGGGGGCGCGGTATCGGTACCATGGCTCTGGGCCAGCGACAGTTCGTGGGCGACGAGCACACCAGATGCGGATGCGCTTGCCGCATTTGATCAAGCTGTAAAGGCGTTCAATAGTAAACTACCTGATGCGCTTGGGCCGCTGCTGGATCCGAACGTGGAATTGCGCAAAATACATACCGGTCACGCCAAGCCGGTGATCGACGGTCGCCAAAACGTGATCGACTATTTGCGCGGAAAATGGACCGGTACTCCGCCGGTCAGTATGATCTTCAAGCCGTATTCAGGCGGCCAACAACCCGCCGTTAAAATCCAGGGGCCGAATAATTCGGTCGCGGTCGTGACTGGATTAGCGTGCTGGCAGGATAACGATGGCGATAAAGCGGACGGAGAGCTTAGCTTCAAGTTTCAACTTTCGAATACTAGCGGAGCGTGGTTAGTCACCTCGCTATACGGCAACTATACGGGTAATCCCCCTAAACCTTGCGCTTGACGAGCATTCGAGCCAAGAACCGAAAGCGCGCGCGGAACGTAATCCGATGATTGCGGTGTGCGCTTGGCGGCGCGCCAACCCCGAGGTCGTGCTGGACCTCGACGGAATAGAATAAGCGTTCGTACCAGCCTTGACGTAGTATAGTTTTGCTATCTTTGCCGACGAATGTTGGTTCGCGGCTCGGATGCTCGAAGGGGGCAGCCGATGCGCTGCGCGAGTTGCGGCTCAAACAATCCTGAGGGTGCCAAGTACTGCAACGAATGCTCGGCGCCACTTCTCGCCCAATGCTCCGCATGCGGAACATCCAATAGGTTCAAGCGATCTGATAGGCGGACCATAATTAGGTCGATGAATCGACCGCCGCTCGGGAAAAACCAAAACCGAGCAGGAGCTGCCGCAGGCCGCCGCTCGCGAGTCCATCGCGAACCATCGTGTGCATCCGGCGCGAAGTCTTCAGGCGAGCACTCAAGCTTACATTGAACTCTCGTGTCGTTTCCTCGGAGCGCATCAGCGATAGCGACAAGGACCAGAAACGCTCGGCCTCATTGGAGACATCCGCGATCGTTTCTTCGCGGAATCCGGCACCATTGGCGGCATTCAGATATTCCTCGAGAGTCCCGATCTGCGCGCACCAATGGGTATTGAAGGGGTCCTCATACTTTTGATCGACTAGAAAGCAGTCCGCTATCAGAACCCGCCCATGCGGGCGCAGCACTTTGGCCAGTCGGCGAAACCACGGCGCGCGCGGAAAGGAACTTGAACTGTCGATCGCGATTGCCGCATCGAATCGGCTCTCTCCCGGCACCTCCAGGGCGTCGCCGATCATTGGGATTACCAGTTCCGAGACTCCGGCCTGTGCCGCGAATCGACGGACCAATTCCGCATGAGACGGAGCGATGGTTAGCGCTGTGACGCGCACTCCGAATTCCTGAGCCAGAAACAACGCTCCGCCGCCGAGACCACAACCAACATCAAGAATTTCGCATCCCTTCAGCGAATCGAGTCGCCAGGCGTTGGTCGCGTGCTGGAGCAGGTTTTCCTGGGAACGAACCAGCGCTTCGCGCAAACGGATGGCGTCAGCTTCACCTGGATATTCGCCTTCGATCAGGCCCGTATGGTAATGCACGCGCGGTCCAGGCCCATAGCGGCGCAGTATTGCTTGTGTCTTGTTCTCGTAGAAAGCGAGTAACTCTGGAAGCTTAAAACTCACTTGAATAATTCGTCTTGAATCTACTCTAGCCGATTAGCCACTTTCTGCTTTGAATTATCGAGTTGTGAGTGAATTGGTTTTGGAAAATTAACTTTTACAAACGGCGGGCCTCTTTTCGCATCCATTCCGCGACGCGTTCGCCGATCATGATACAAGTCAGATTGGTGTTGGCACGCACTATGTTCGGCATCACCGACGCATCGACGACGCGGAGCCCCTCGACACCGCGCACCCGGCAATACTGATCGACCACCGCCTGCTTATCGGAGTCCGGCCCCATCTTCGCCGTGCCGACGGGGTGACAGATAGTGCCGCAGTTTTTGAGGATGAAATCAGTAATCGCGGTATTCGAGTCCACCGTAACCTGGTCGAGAACCTGCCCCGCTACGCCCATCGTCTGCCCCTTCCATCCTCGCGCGACTTCCGGCTGATGCATGATCCCCCATCCCATGCGCAAGCCGTCTATCATGCGGCGCATGTCCTCGGGATCAGCGAAATAGTTGAGGTCGATATTCGGCTGATCAGCGGGATCGAGGCTGCGCAAGCTGAGCCTGCCGCGCGAGCGCGGACGCTGGAGGCCCGGGAACGCGAGCAACATCGGTGGGGTGCCCGGTTCGACGGGAAACCCGGGCACCAGGGTCCAATCGAATATCGGGATAAGATGGAACTGCATGTCGTTGAATTCTTTGGAGCCGGCCGCCGTGTAACGCAGAAGCACGCTCCAACGGCTGTGATCTGTTCCCTCCGAACGCTGGATCGCATCGCGGCTCAGCTCCGCCAACATCATAACCTGGGGGTGGTCGATCAAATTGGCGCCCACGCCGGGGGCATCCACCAACGTTCGGATTCCGTGGCGCTCAAGCTCGGCGCGCGGTCCGATCCCGGAACGCATCAGGATGGCGGGCGAGGCGAATGCGCCGGCGGAGAGCGTGATGCGTTTTCCATATGCGCGATGCACCTCACCGCCCGCCTCGACCTCAACCCCAACGGCGCGGCCGTCTTCAATCACGATGCGATTCGCAAGACATCCACCGCGAATCGTCAAATTCAGGCGACGACGCGCGGGCGCAAGGTAGGCGATCGCGGTGGAGATGCGAATGCCGTCGCGCAGGTTGCGCGCGCACGGGCCGACGCCGGTTGACTCCGGATCATTGAAATCCGGCGCATCGGCAAAACCCATCGCTCGACATGCGGCGTAGAAGGCGCTGACCGTCGGATGCCAGTTCGATGGTTTGGGACGCTCGATCCAGATCGGACCTCCCTTGCCGTGCACGTCACCACCAAAATCGGCGTCGTGCTCCAGCTTGCGATGGAATGGCAGGACCTTTTGAAAACTCCATTGGTCGTTGCCCAGAGCGGCCCATTGGTCGAAATCGGCGGGCACTCCGCGGATCGCGACAGAGGCGTTGATGGCCGAAGATCCGCCCGTTACTTTCCCTCGACATAACGGAATTTCACGCTGCCGCGTGGCATGCGCGGCCCAACCCCAGTCGTGGCCGGCAAACGAAATCGAGCTGCGCAGCAGATCGTTCGGGGTTTCATCGATGGTGCGGTAGTCTGGCCCGGCTTCGAGCAGCAGGACGCTGCGGTCGCGATCTTCGCTCAGGCGAGCGGCCAGAACGGCGCCGGAAGAGCCGGCCCCAACAACAATGTCGTCGTAGGTCATCGATCGATTCTCCGATTGAGATCCGCGTTGCGCCTCTCTGGCCCTCCCGGACCGATCTCCATTGATGCGCGGCGTCTCGTGCTCTAACAGGTAACGTCCGAATTTAACACCGCGACGGTCCCAGCAGATTGCAAGCGGGAGGGGACTGGGCTACCAGTCAGACAGCACGCGCAGACACCTCTCGCACCGCGCGTTAACGCTGGAGTTGATGATGCCCGCATTACTTTTCGAGGTCCGCAATCATATCGCCTACCTGACGCTGAACCGTCCGCAGGTGCACAACTCGATGAACCCCGAGCTGGTGGTGGCGCTCGCCGAGGCGTGGGAGCGGATCAATGCGGACGATGATATCCGCACCGCGATCGTGACCGGCACGGGCGACAAGGCCTTTTGCGCGGGCGCCGATCTCGGCCGACTGATTCCGCTGACCACCGGCGCGCGCCAGGCCGACGACGAATGGGACCGCAAGATTATCGCCAACAAACATTATATCGGCAATTCGCTACTGCGTGGCTATAATGTGTACAAACCGATTATCGCGGCGGTCAATGGGTTTTGTATCGCGGGCGGCATGGAGTTGATGCAGGCGACCGACTTGCGCGTTGCCGCCGATCACGCGAGCTTCGGCCTGCAGGAAGTGAAGTGGGCGCTGGTGCCGGGCGGCGGGTCGCTGCCGCGACTCGCCCGCCAGATGCCGTTTTGCAAGGCGATGGAAATCCTGCTGACCGGCAATCGCATCGACGCGCAGGAGGCCTGGCGCCTCGGCCTGGTCAATTACGTCGAGCCGGCCGCGCAGGTGATGGCGAAAGCGGAGGAACTCGCGACCACGATCGCGGCCAACGGCCCGCTGGCGGTGCGCAAAATCAAGGAGGCGGTGCTGCGCTGTTCGGGGCGTCCGCTGGAGGACGGCTTCAAGATCGAAAACGAAATCGCGCGCGAGGTATTTTCGTCGCAGGACGCCCGTGAGGGGCCGCGCGCCTTCATGGAAAAGCGCAAGCCGAATTATACCGGGCGTTAATGGAGCGCGATGTGGCGGGACCGCGCAATTCCGCGATAAGCTCAAGCGAAGCAATCGGAGGTAACGATCGTGGCGCTGAAACTGAAGAAGGGCATCAAGCAACTGGTCGCCGACGCCTACAAGGAAATCGAAACGATTCAAGCCCGCGACGCGATTCCGCTCAAGGACGATCCCAACGTCGTGCTGGTGGATCTGCGCGACGTCCGCGAACTCGCGCGCGACGGCCGCATCCCCGGCGCCTTCCATGCGCCGCGCGGGATGCTCGAGTTCTGGGTCGATCCCGAAAGTCCCTACTACAAGAATATCTTCGGCACGGGAAAAAAGTTCGTGTTCTTCTGCGCCGGCGGGCTGCGTTCGGCGCTGGCGACGCAGGCGGTCCAGCAGATGGGCCTCGAGCCGGTCTGTCACATCGAAGGGGGCTTCCGCGCGTGGAAGGAAGCCGGCGGTTCGGTCGAGATGGAAAAGCCCAAGGAGTGAATCTCGCCCTGGACGCGACCGCGCCAAGCTGACATGAGCGCTCCCGTCTAGACTTCGAGTTGTTTGCGCAGCGTATCGAGAAAGCGGCGCGCGACGATCTCGGGCGAATCGCCTCCCGTCCGGTACCAGATCGGCGACCAGTTGAGCGCGCCGAACAACAGCAGCCGCAAATAACGCCGATCGATCTCGGGGGGCAGCTTAAGATCGTCGATCAGGCGGCGAAACCGCTGCTCGTAATCGCGCCGCAAATCGCGGATGCGCCCTTCCGCCCCACCCGCTTCGCGCGGAGAGGTCTGGATCATCACCTGCGAGTAGTCGCGATGTGCGATGAGCGCACGCAGGTGCGCCGCACTGGCAGCTTCGAGGCGCCGCCACGGCTCGGTCTCGGCCGCGACGGCGGCATCCACCGCTTCGGCTACCCGCCGCTCGCCCTCCTGGTAAACGGCGAGCAGCATCTCCTCTTTCGAATCGAAGTGGTAGTAGATCGACCCCGACAGCATCCCGACCGCCTTTGCGATGTCGCGCATCGAGGTCGCATGAAAGCCCTGCTCCCGGAAAAGACGCGCCGCCGCGTCCAGTAACTGGGCGCGGCGGTTGTCTTGCCGAGGAGCGCGGAGCGCTGGTGCCGGCGAATTGGGCATCGGTCAACGAGTCATCCGTACGACCGGTTCACCCGCCTTGCCGCAACCGTCTCATGCGGGTTGCTGTTCTAGGGTCGCCGCACGTCCGTCGATATTCGGGTCGATACCAAGCTTGCGCAGATTTTCTTTGGTCCGTTCGCTCATCAGGCCGACCTTCTTCATGTTCGAGACCACCTGCGTGTACATCTCGCGCCGGAAGATCTGCCGGAAATAGATGTAGTCGTTGCTCTTCGCGTTTTCCACCCGATAGCGCTGGATCTCATCGATCTCGGTCTGGTTGAAGCCGACCTTCTCGAACGCCGGCCGCGGGAACTGTCCGCGCAGCACCAGGCGACACGCCTCGGCGGTGAAATCCTCGAGTTCCGCAAAATCGCTCGGACTCAACGAGGCGATCATGTCGGGCAATCCGATCACCGAGAAGCCCATGTGGCGCGATTCGTCGAGCAGAATCTTCTTGCTGATGGTCTTCAACAGCGGATCCTGCGAGGTCTCCGCGAGCATCCGGAACAGGCCGACCGCGAAAGTCTCCGCCACCAACTGCAGGCCCGCCGTCTTGATAAACCATTTGCCCTGGCCAAGCAGGTAGTCAAACAGGTGTTTGATATTCTTGCTCATCGGATAGATGCGCCCATCGCACTTTTCCGCGAGATAGCGGCTCAGCACCTCGGCATGCCGCGCCTCGTCAACCACTTGCGTGGTCTGGAAAAACTTCGCGTCGTTGGTCGGCACCATATCGACCAATTGGCTGCACGCGAGCATCGCGCCTTCCTCACCGTGCAGCAACTGAGAGAGCCGCCAGCACGAGAACTCGATATTGAGTTCACGCTTGGTCTTGTCGTCGAGCTTCTCGTACAGCGGGCTGCCGTAACCGTCGATCATGCCCTCGGCGAAGATGCCTTTTTCGAGATCCACCGGCGTTGACCAGTCGATGTCCTTGGAGACGTTCCATTGGTCACGCTTCGCGTTCTCGTAGAGGCGGCGCATGTCGGGCGCGTGCACCGAGTAGTCGCGCTGATAGATAGTCTCGAATTCGCTTTGCACCTGATGCTCGGTTTCAAACATCCGCATGATCTCCTGATTCGTTAGTACCGCTGCCCTCGGTTACCACCGTTAAGGTTTCGGCCTAAAACAAACGCTTGCTTGGTTTATAGGAGACCCTCGTATTTTTGTCAAGGACTCCGCCACCGCATCTATGGTAACCGGATTCACGCGTCGTATAACGCACCCCGATTGTCCCGCGCAACTCGATCCGGGAGCGCCGGCGGCGCCCCGATTACGGGACCGATTCGCTATGGCGTCGCGGGGCGATTCGGCTATTGTCGCGGCACGAGGGACCGGCAATGGCACATGACGACGGCGCATACATGGACACGCTGACCACGCTCCAGAATGAGATCGCGACCTTCCTGCGCACCTTCGAAACGATTCAGGAAGAATTGCGCCTCGGCGCGGTCGCCGAGAGCCAGGCGCAATTGGTCGCCGCCGTCGGCGATACGTTTCGCCGCTTCGATTCCACCTTCGCCCCGCTTACCCCGCCAGCCGCGATGAAGGACCTGCACGAGCGCCTGTGCTCCGCGATCAGCGAACTGGGCAAGTCGTGCAACCTCTTCATGACCAAGCCGAGCCAGGAATGGACGCTCGCGTTCCTGTACAGTCGCAAGGCGTTCTGTCGCGGGCTCTACCAGCTTTATGAATTGCGCGACCAATTGCCGATCGTCGCCGCACATTTCCTGCAGCCCGGGTCACACGCGCCCGTACCCACCGCACGTCCCGCATCTGGCGGCGCCCCTACCGGATTTATCCAGCGTGAACGCAACGACGAGCGGTCTGAATACACACTCTACATTCCCGAGGATTATTCGCCCGAGCGTCCCCTGCCGCTAATCGTCGCGCTGCACGGCGGCCACGGCCAGGGCTCCGAGTACGTATGGACCTGGCTGCGCCCCGCGCGCAGTAACCGGTACGCGATCCTCGCCCCGAAATCACTGGGCAATACCTGGGACATGACGGTGCCGAGCCGCGATACGCGCTCCGTGATGCGGATGTTCGACGAAGTCACGCGCGAATACTCGATCGATCGCGCACGGGTGTATCTGAGCGGCCTATCCGACGGCGGCATCTTCACTTACATCCTCGGTCTCGAGCAGAGCCAACTCTTCCGCGGTCTCGCACCCGTCGCCGGCGCGCTGCATCTCGCGGTCGATCAGATGTTGCGCGAGGGCCGCGGGAAGGATACCCCGATCTTCGTGGTGCACGGGGTCCACGACTTCATCTTTCCGGTCACCTTCACGCGCCAGACCTGCAACCTGCTGAAGCAGATCGGCTACAACGTGACCTACGAGGAACTGCCCGATTGGGGCCACGCGTTCCCCTACTCGATCAACGAGCGGATGGTGCTGCCGTGGTTCGAGTCGCTGCCGGCCAAGCAAACATCTGATTCACCGAGGGGCTGAAACCTACATATAAAATGCGAGGTCTGAAACCTTGGCAGGTTTTGGAAAACCTATCATTTCGTGTTCCTCAACAAATCTCCCCTTCTCTTTCTTGGATTAAAACGACGAGGGCCGGCAATCGCCGGCCCTCGTCCGTTACCAACCCCAGTTGTCTTACAATCTAGCGCGTATCAGCCGCCATGACGCAGCAGGAGTCCGGGGACCGCGCCGGTCTCCTTGTCGTCCTCGATAATCGCCTCGCCGTTGACGAGGACCGCCTTGTAGCCCTCGGCGCGCTGCACCCGGCGCCATTCGCCGCCCGGAAAGTCGTGCACGATTTCCATCGGCAGGATCTTCAGGTTGTCGAAATCGTAAACCACGACGTCGGCCGCCGCCCCTTCGACCAGGGTTCCGCGATTCTTGAATCCGGCGCACATCGCAGGCTGGGCGCTCAGGCGGAAATGCGCTTCTTCCAGCGACATCACCGAATTCTCGCGCACGAACTTAATCAACGCCTCGGTCGGATAGCGGCCACCGGTGAAGAACTTGGTGTGCGCACCGCCATCTGAAACGCCAAAGATCGGCTGCGAATTCGAATGAATCATCTCCGACATGTTCTTCACGTTCATGTTGACCGGCGGCGTATAGAAGTCGGTGTTCAGACCATCGGCGCACGCGATATCGAGCATCGCATCGACGACATGCTTGTTTTCCATCTTCGCGATCTCGCCGATTGTCATGTTCTCGTACTTCTTCAAGTCCTCGCGCTTGCACTCGAGCACGATGATCTCGTCGATCTTGTTCGTGATCAGTCCGGTCTGCTCCACCTTGCGCAACTCGGGCCGGCGCTCCGGATCCGACAGCTTCATCAGGCGGTCTTCAATCGGCCCCACCGTGCACTCACGCCACGCCGGCATGTCGTCCCACAGGTTCCAGTCTTTGAAGCTGAAGGCGAAGTTGAGTTCCAGCGTTGCGCTCTGACCGAGCACGCGGATACCGCGCGTGGCGCAGCTTTCAAGCCACTTGAGTTGGCGCTTGTAGCGCTCCGGATACATATCGTTGACGGCGATTGCGTTGTACAGAATCGGCCGTCCCGCGGTCAGCGCCAGTGCCTCGTAATGCTTCTCGGAATGTTCCTGACCGTCTCCCTCGTACTTGCTGGCATCCGGAATATACGACATCTGGATGAAGCCTTCATTGCGGTCGCCGAGGACTTTCGCAAGTTCAAGCGCGGTCTCATCGTGCATCAGGTCGGTGACCATCGGAGTGCCGTCGTAGTCGGCCTGCACGCTGTTCTGACCGAAACGCTGCGCCGACCATCCGCACGCACCATGGTCCATCGCCTCATTGATAATGCGCTTCATCTCATCGGTCTCGGCCGCGGTGGGCATGCGACCCGACTTGGCCTCCTCCAATCCCATTGCCCACACCATCACCGGTGCCATCGGCACGAACGGCAGCAGGTTGACTCCTTTGGGACGGCGCTCGATGCTGTCGAGGAACTCGGGATAAGTGACCCAGTCCCACGGCAGACCCGCCTTCATCGAGGCATAGGGAATCGCCTCGGTCCGAGTCATCGTCATCATCGCACGCTCGCGGAAATCGGGCCTGACCGGCGCGAAGCCAAAGCCGCAATTGCCGATTACGAGCGAGGTGACGCCGTGCCAGCTCGAAATCGAGCAATACGGATCCCAGAAAAGCTGGGCATCGTAATGGGTGTGCAGGTCAACGAAGCCGGGCGCCACGATCTTGCCCGTCGCATCGATCACCTTCTTCGCACTATGCGCCTTCAGGTTGCCGATCTTCGCAACTTTCCCGTCCTTAATTCCGAGGTCGGCCTGATAGCGCGGCAGCCGCGTACCATCGACAACCATTCCGCCCCTGATTACAACGTCGAATTCCGCCATATTGTGGTCCTCCGTCCTCAGCGGGAGTTCCCTGCCCGGTGAGGGTTCTTGAATTTCCGAATTTTTAGGTGCGCGACCACGTGCTGGCGGCGCAACATTTTTGACAGACGCAGACGCGCGCATTCCGACCGCGATCGATCTCGTCATTGACGGCCCGTCTTCACGGGCGTCCCAATCATGTCGCGATTATGGACCGCGTCGGCGCAAGTGCAGGCTGATTTCCGTCATTGGCGTCCCCTTCCAACAACAGTAAATTCGAGGTCACGGTATTTACTGATTGAGAACCTAGTAAATGTTCATTTACTTGTCAAGGAGAATCGACATCGCTCAAAAACCCTTGGCCCACCGATGCGCCGGGGCACCCCGCGGATTCACGTCCACACTTGAATCCACCCGGGCTTTCGGAAACTCTGAGGGTAATTGAAGCGGCGAAAGTGAAATCGTGAAGAAGTCATCTTCCAGTACCAAAGCCCGCAAACGCCCGCGCGCGAAGTTCCCGCTCGGCCTAAGCGGCCCGTCCGCCGAGACCGCCACCAGCGACCGCATCCTGATCTCGGCCGCCCATCTCTTCGCCACCCACGGCTTCGCGAACACCTCGATGCCCGCGATTGCCAAGCAAAGCGGCATTACCCCCGGCGCCATCTACCGCCATTTCGAGAGCAAGGCACAATTGCTGGTAGAGGTCGTGCGCTACGCGTTGGCAACTTTGCCGACCAGCGTGCGTGTGCTCGAGCCCGCTCAGCTCGAGGCTTCCGACCTCCCGGAATTTGCCGCCAGCTATACTACTCCCGGCTACAAACTCATCCGGCAGCTCTCGCTCGAAATTCATGCGGCCGGCAGCCGCGCACGCGACGCGATGGCCCTGCTGTCGAAGGTCAACGAGGAATCCGCGCGCGTCGTCTCCCGCAGCATCTCAGCCGCGCAAAGTAGCGGCACCCTCGATCGCAACCTCGACCCATATTTCGCCGCCATCTTTTTCCAGGTGACTATTATGGGCCTCGCCCACCTCGATACTCTGCAACCCGACCTGATCGGTAATCACGGGTGGCACGACTTTATATTGGATCGGCTGTCCGCGGTCCTCGGCTTCCCGCGACCCGCTCTCGCACCCGACGATCACGATGCCGGGCTGTCCGATTCCGCCGAGTTCGACTCCGACTAGTATTCAAGCCTTCCTCGCCACAAGCGGCGGACGATTAGGTCGGCATGGGGGATGCCGACGAGCAAGGCGGCTACCGTGAGCAGCTTGCCCTCTCGTCTGTTGCGGAAAAAGCTATAGTCCGTGTTCCTCAACAACTCTCCCCCACAATTCGGCATCTGCTCTTCTCGCCGCCCTCCTTCACTACCGCCCCTTGAACGTCGCCTGACGCTTCGCCAGAAACGCGCCCATCCCCTCGACGCGATCCTCCGTCCCGAACAGAAACGCCATTGCCTGGCGCTCCGCCTCGATTCCGGTTTTCAAATCGGCATTCATCCCCGTATGCACGAGCAGCTTCGCGCAGCGCACTCCGAGCGGCGGCATCTTCAGCAACCGGTGCGCGAGATCCATCGCCGTATCGAGCACCTGCGCCGCCGGCACCACCTGGTTGACCAGCCCGAACTGCAACGCCTGCGCCGCCTTCAGCGGCTCGCCAAGGTAGATCATCTGCTTTGCGATAGCAGGCGGCAGCATCTTCGCCAGCCGCTGCGTTCCACCCGCTCCCGGCAGCACCCCGATCAGGATTTCCGGCACGCCCATCGACGCTTCCTCGGCCATGATCCGAAAGTCGCACACCAGCGACAGCTCACAGCCGCCGCCGAACGCGAGCCCATTGATCGCCGCGATCGTCGGGCGGTCGAGATCGTCGAGGGCGTTGAAGGTCTTCTGGATATTCTCGATATGCGTCATGAAGTCACCGCTGGTCTCGATGCTGTTGAGGCTCGCGATATCCGCGCCCGCGCAAAACGCGCGCCCGTTGCCGGTGAAGATCACCACGCGCACGTTCTTGTCGGCCCGGACCTTCGCGGCGAGTTCGCCGAACTCGCGCACCATTACGTTGTCGATCGCATTGAGCTTGTTGGGCCGATTGAGCCGCACCAGCGCGATTCCGTCGTTGAGTGAGTAATCGAATGATTGGTACATGCGTGCCTCCGGATTTGTGGTCTGATATGCGCCTTCGATCTGAACTGAGTATATCTCCACCGAGTAGCCGCGCCACGCGCTCAGTTTAAGGGGCTGCGGTCAGTTCCCGAAAAGCCCCTTGCAACGCCGGGCTTGCGGATCCTGCCGCGGCGCGCTGATACTGACCTTCGCATGGCCCCCAACGACAACACCGACGGCGATGAACTCACCGTGACCTGGCGCGCGCTGGTCTTCGGCCCGCTCGTCGTCGCCCTCTTTTTCCTCGCGCTATGGTTCAACGACGCCGCCACCGATGCCCGCGGCCCGCTTTGCCTCGGCCTCTCGTTCACGCTCGCGATGGTCTGGGTAATACTCGCGGCGCACGCCTCCGACAATCCCGACTCCCCCCTGCGCGGCTTCATCCCCAAGATGGTCACGTTCCTGGTTCTGGGCACCGCCTTCGTCGCCGCCTCGCGATGGAACATCGACCGGCGCGTCAGCGCAGTTGAGGGTGGCTTCGCGGCGTTCTATATAATCGCCGGATACGTCGCGATTCGCATCTTCGACGCCAAACGCAAGCGTCCGCAACTGAGCGCCGTGACCGGCCGCAAACGCCCCCGTCGCAACCAGTAGATCCAACCGCTGGAGGCACACCAATGAAAATCATCGACGGTGATAGTCACTTCATGGAGCCGCTCGATCTGTACGAACGTCATATCGATCCCGCCCTGCGCGATCGCGCGGTCAAAGTCGCGACCGACCCCGCCACCGGCAAGCGCGTGATGCTCTGCGATAACCGCCCGCTCAAACTGCGCGATCTCGACGAACTCCTGGGTCTGCTCTCCGGCTACGGTCAGAAGGAGGACGGCGCCAACGCCGCCAGCTTCGATCGCTACATCGCCTACAGCGCCAAGTGGCAGGACATGGACGCGCGCGTGCGCTTCCTCGATAGCGAGGAAATCGCGTTCCAGGTCATCTACCCGAGTCTCGGCATTATCTGGGAGGGCGAACTCGACGATCCCATCCTCGCCGACGCGCTTTGCCGCGCCTACAACCGATGGGCCTTCGCCCTCGTCGCCGCACAGTCCACGCGGCTATTCCCAGCCGCGCATATCTCGCTTCGCGATTCCGCTCTCGCCGTCGCCGAACTGACTCGCGTCGCACAACTCGGATGCCGTACCGCGTTCGTCTCGGCCGCGCCCATCGCCGGCCGCAGCTTCGGCCATCCCGTCTACGATCCGATCTGGGCCGCGGCGCAGGACCTCGATATCTCGATCGGACTGCACCTCGTCTCACATCGCCATTACACCGGCAGCTCGTGGTACAAGGACCCCAAGCCGGGCCTGATGTACTTCACCATGAATCTCATTCAGGACCCGCGCCAGGCGCTGACCACGATGGTCGTCGACGGCGTCTTCGAGCGTTTCCCGCGCTTGCGTGTGGCCACCGTCGAAGCGATGGTCGGATGGGTGGGCGAATGGCTCGAGCGGCTCGATTACCGCTACAGCTACATGGGCCACACCAGTCAGATGAAGCGGAGGGCCGCCGAATACTTCGCCCGCAACATCTGGGTCAGCGCCGATCCCGAAGAAAAAATGTTCAAGTACATCGTGCAATTCGCCGGCGACGATAAATTCTTCATCGGCTCCGACTACCCGCACGCCGAAGGTTTCGTCCATCCGGTGGCCAAGGCGCGCGAGCAACTTGCGAGCCTGCCGCCGTCCTCGGTCGAAAAGATTCTGTGCAAGAACGGCCGCGACTTCTATCGGATATGAGGGTGCGCCCGCTGCAAGGACTCGCGCTCTCGGCCTCATCGCTTAAAAAAATTGTTGAGGAACTGAAAACTTCTAGTTCAACTAAAACCTCTCAAGGTTTCAGTTGAAATTATAGTTTTGCGCTCCTCAACCGTTGCTGGCGGTCAATGCAGCACGTCGTTGACGATCTCCTCGGCGATCAGCGCTTTCGCCTGATGGATGTCCTCGCCCGGATGGGTCACCGCCACCACCGTCATCTCGTCGCTCGAGCCACTGATCGAGACCCGCGCAACGATCACATTGTCGAAGTCCTCGGCCGCCACCTGTTGTCGAGCGCGCCGGCCGGCGCTCTCGTAGCCCTGCGACATATAGTCCTGCGTGTCTCCAGTGTAACCCTGGCTGCCCGGCTCCGGCAGCGGCGGCGGCGCAGTCCCGGTCGTCGTACATGGCGCTCCCGGCCCGCAGCCCGACGGATCCGCCAGCGGTGGACCCAGGTCGCCGTAGGTCTGTATCTGGTTCATGAGATTTTGCATCGGCGTCGCACCCGGCGGGAGCATTCGATTCTGCGCACGCGCGCGCTCCAGCGCTGCCTCATCGACGGCGGTGCCGGTATCGCCAACCGGCGGCGGCGTCACACCGGCGGACTTGATTAGCGCTTCGACATCGGGATCGCCGGGAGCCAGGTCCTGCAGCGAGACGCCCGGCTTCAGCGGTTGCTCGCTCACCGTTACCGAGAGCGTCAGCGGTGACGCCGCGTTGGCGTCCGCGAGCCGATGTTCCGCTTCGAAATCCTGGCGCAGCCGGTCGGCCACCATCGCATCAGTCGAAAACGGCACCACCCCGACGCCGAGCGGCACGGTGATCTTGCCGGCCTTGCGCACCTCGAGCGCCAGCGCCGGCGGCCCCGCAAACTGAATCAGCGCGGCGGCAATTATCGCGCTCCTGATTAACCCGCGAATCATGTCTCTCAATTAGATTCCGCAACGCACCCCAAACGCAACCGCGGCGTTATGGGAGCTTCTGCTCCAGCAACTCTTTGACCCGCGCCGCCCGCCAGTTCTTCAAACGATCCGTCAACCCGGCATCGTTGAGCGCGATTATCGCGGCCGCGAACAGGCCCGCATTCGCCGCCCCCGGCTTTCCAATCGCCATCGTCGCCACCGGCACGCCCTTCGGCATTTGCACGATCGAAAGCAACGAGTCCATCCCGTTCAGACTGGTCGTCGGCATCGGCACGCCAATCACCGGCAGCAGCGTCTTGGCCGCGATCACTCCCGCCAGATGGGCCGCGCCGCCCGCCCCCGCGATAATTGCCCGCAAGCCGCGGTCGGCCGCACTAGCCGCGTACTCCAGCGTCAGGTCGGGCGTCCGATGGGCCGACAACACCCGCACCTCATGCGCTACTTTCAGTTCGCCCATCACCTCGGCTGCCGCCGCCATGTACTCCCAGTCACTCTTGCTGCCCATTATCACACCGACCAACGGTGTTTCCGCCGAAGCCATCTAAACGCCACCTCCATCGCCATGGTTATAGATCGCACCGAGGCTGCTGCCGCGTTGCGCCTCTGTCAAGTCGCCCGAGCGCTAATCACCTGAAAAAGTTGTTGAGGAACTCCAAACTCCGTCGATTCGGTTAAAAGTTACTCGAAACTCCCCCCCTCCCACTTCTCTTTCAACACACCATCCGAACGTGGACAATCTCCCGATGGCGACGCCGATTCCAATCAACCGATGCCGCTTTAGTCCCGCCGAGGTCATCCGCGCGACCGGCGCTGCTTTTTCCGGGCCAGGCGACCTTGCCCTTGCGGGGGTTAGCATCGACACGCGATCGATCGTGCCGGATGCTCTTTTCGTCGCCTTGCGCGGTGTGCGCGATGGCCACGAATTCGTCCGCGAGGCCGCCGCGCGCGGCGCCGCCGCAGTCATCGTCGAGCGCGGACGCATCGATTCGGCGCTGCCGTGCTTCGAGGTTGACGACACGCTGGTGGCGCTCGGCGCGCTCGCGCGCTTTCATCTCAATCGGATGCGCGCGATGAGGCCAATTCCGACCATCGCGATCGGCGGCGCGGCCGGCAAGACCACGACCAAGGAATTGACCGCAGCGCTCGCGCGCGCGCTTTTCGGTGAGGTCCTCGCTACCCCCGGCAATCTCAATAATCTCATCGGCGTGCCGATGACCATCCTCACGCTCACCGATACCCATCGCGCGGCGGTCCTCGAATGTGGCACCAACCGACGCGGTGAAATCGCACGGCTGGCGCGGATCGTCGCGCCCGACGTAGCGCTCGTACTCAACGTTGACGTCGAACATACCGAAGGACTCGGTTCGCTCGAGGGTGTCGCCGACGAAGAGGCCGCATTATTCGCGACCGCGGGCGTGGCGATCGTCGGCACCACCGAGGCGATGCTCCTTGCGCGCGTGCCTCGCGAGATGCGCACGTTGACCTTCGGCGCGACCGCCGACGCCGGCGTGCGCCTGGCGAGCCGCGTCATTGTCGCCCCGGGCCGCCAGCGCATCGCGCTCGCGCTCGCGCGCACCCTCACCGCCGACGGCGTTGACCCCGCGCTAGAGGCGAACCTTGCGCTGCTCGGTGCCGCCTCCGCGATGAACGCGGCGGCGGCCGTCGCCGCCATCTGCGCCGCCGCCCGCCCGCTCACTCGCGTCGATCTCGCCGCGCTCGCCCGCGCGCTCGCCGCTGTCGAGCCCGTCGCCGGGCGCCTCTCGACCCGCGAGGTCGCCGGCGTGGTGGTCATCGACGATACCTACAACGCCAATCCGCGCTCGGTGCGCGTAGCGCTTGAGGCCGGTCGCGAGACTGCCGACGGCCTCCACACGCGGCTGATCGTCGCGCTAGGCGATATGCTGGAACTCGGTGCGCTGGCGCCCGCGATGCATACCGAGGCGGTCCGCGACCTCTTTCGTGCGCGGCCCGACGCAGGTGTCGCGGTCGGCCCCGAGATGGCGGCGGCGGTCCGCGCGGTCGGCGGCGCCACCGGCCAGTCATCGCCGCACCCGCCGATACTGGAGCTTGCCGCCGACAGCACGATCGCGGCGGCCGTCGTGCGCGCCCTCGTGCAACCCGGCGACGTGCTGCTGGTCAAGGGTTCACGCGGTATCGCGATGGAACGAATTATCGACGCGCTTACCCCCGCCTGAAGCCCGCATCAGTTTGCCACACGTCGCCCTTTTCCTTCTCACCTCGGGCCGCCCGCGCAGATTCAGCCGCCCCGCTGAACGATCTCGTGCGCCTCGCGCTCGAGCCTCTCGCGATGATTCGGATGACTGATCGCGACCATCCGCCGTACCCGCTCGGCGAGTGGCTGTCCGCGCAACTCCGCCGCGCCGAATTCGGTCACGATTATGTCCGCGTCACTGCGCGCCGTGGTGACTACGCCATCTTCCAACCGCGCGACGATCCGGCTGATGGCGTCGTCGCGCGCGCTCGCCGGCAATGCGATTATCGAGTGGCCGGCCGGTGAAATCTGCGCCCCGCGCACGAAGTCAACCTGGCCGCCGACCGCGCCGATATAAGCACCCGCGGCTACTTCGGCGTTGATCTGTCCGGTCAGATCAACCTCGATCGCCGAATTGAGCGCGACGATCTTGCCCAGCCGGCCGAGCACCAGAGGGTTGTGGATATAAGACGGCGTAAACAGCCGAATGGAAGGATTGCAGTGGGAAAAATTATATAGCCGGCGAGTACCCACCAGACATCCGGCCGCGGCGATACCGGGGTCGAGCGGCTTACGCGCATTGGTCATCACGCCGCATTCCATCAGATCGGCAACGCGATCGCTGATGAGTCCCGAATGAAACCCGAGGTCGCGACGATCGCCGACGCTCGCCAGCACCGCGTCAGGGATCGCGCCAACGCCAATTTGAATCGTCGTGCCGTCCTCGATATAGCGGCCGACATGGCGCGCGATCGCCTGTTCGACCGGGCCCAGCGCCTGCGCCCTGATTTCGACCGGCGGGCGCGACGTGCGAACGATATAGTCAATGAGCGACAGATCCACACCGCCATCGCACCACGTCCACGGCACCTGATCGTTGACCTCGGCGATTACCACGCGCGCCCGCTTCATCGCGGCGAGCTGGAAATCATGACCGAGCGCGAAGCTGTATTCACCGCGCGCGTCAAGTTCGCTGAGTTGCACGAAGACCACGTCCGCGGGAAAGATGCCGCGCTCGAAGTAGCCGGGGATCTGCGAGAGATGACACGGGACGATTCGCAGCAAGCCGTCGCGGGCGAACCCTCGCAGGCTGCCGATCGCGCTGAGGCTGGTGAAGTTCAACACGTCGGCGTGTTCGTGCTGGAGCGTGCGGCGCGAGCGCACGCCGCCAAGGAACACGCTCGCATGGCCAATCCGATGGCGCTGTTCGAGCAGCTTCTCGACCAGCGTGGCCGGTTCGCCGGCGCCCTGCCCCCATACGATATGGTCGCCGTCGCGGATGATCGCGGCGAGGTCGAGTGATTCAAGCTTGATTTCCTGGGGCATTGTCAGCTCACGCGCAGCGGTCGCGTCAATCAAGGATCGCACAAACCATCATCGCACTGCCATAAACGCGCCGAGCGAGGATCGAAGCACGCGCGGCGCCGAACAAGGGTCGTCTCCAGATGGTACCTGCGGTACCGGAATGTAGAAAATTTGCGCCCGCCCCGTGCAAACGCCAGCCGACTGGGATATATGGCAACGTCAATCGGCCGCCCCGATCGAAACCCCGCGACCGGTGCCGAATCATTGGTTTTTTAAGGGACTCGAAAGTAATGCAGTCAATGAAGCGACTTTTTCAAGTAGCCACGGTCCTGGCGCTGGTGCTCAGCCAGACGCCCGCCAACGCACAACAGCCGCCCGCAATTTCCTCTTCGCCGGGGGCGGCTGTCGCCAACACAACCGGCAACGCCGCTCCTGGAGCGCCCGCGGTGCGTCCGAGTGATCTGTCGAATCCGGCCAGCGGCGGAATTCCGGTCGGCACCGTGATTACGATGCAGAATTGGCAGCACTATCAGCAGTTCATGTCGGACGGACTGGTAGCGCTTTTTGCCGGAACGTATTTCTGGAAAATGCCGGCCGACGTCGCGATGGAGGTCGGGCCGACCGTCGTCAATCCGCTGCCCAAAAATTATCAGGAAGCGACCGAAAAATATGCGGGACAAGTGCAGGTCATCGAACTTCCCGATGGCGGCCTGACGCTGGCGAACTATCGCGGCGGATTGCCCTTTCCCAATCCCGCGGAACCACACAAGGCCTGGAAGATTCTGGCCAACGTCTGGTACCGCTACATTCCGCACCTGTCGTATATCAGCAACGCGAGCGGATGCACGGTGAACAGCACCGGCAATATCGACTGCTCGACCGGGAATGTGGTTTATCGGCAACTCAGCTTCAATACCGATCCCGGGGTCGCGGGCGATCCGCCTGACGCGGACGGCCGGTTCTATACGCAGTGGTTCATGATTCTGGAGCCCGAGCAGGATCGCTACACCGCATCGCTCACGATCGCCTACAACGATCTGACGCGCCAGCAGGATCTCTACGCCTTCATCCCGTCGCTACGCCGTTCCCAACCAATCTCGGCGGCGGCGCGCTGCGGTCAGACCTCCGGGATGGACATCAATCAGGATGACTATCGCTCCGGCTTCAATTCGAACCTGACGCAATTCAATGTTGACTATATCGGTCAGAAGAAAGTACTCGCGCTGATTCTCGCCAAGATGCCGAACAGCAAATTTCCCGAAGGCTACGACATGCCGCTGGGATGGCCGGAGCCGTCGTGGGGCAAGTGGCAAGTGCGCGACGTTGACGTTATCAGCGCGGTCAAACTTCCCGCGCAAGGCAAAGGCTACTGCTACGGCAAACGCGTTATGTACGTTGACCAGCCGGACTCCGCTCCGCTGTGGGAGGAATTGTACGACCCGGACGGAAAACTATGGAAGATTGGCGGCCTGTTCCTGCACACGGTCGATGTACCCAACGTCGGCCCCGTCGATACGTCGGGGAGCCTGCTCTACGAATTCTGGGACATTCAGAACAAGCATGCTTCGATCATCGCGGACCCGACTGACAATAGTCATCCGTTCTACGTTAATGAGCAGGTACCGCGGGACTATCGGGATATCACGCGGTATTCGACGCCGAGCGGACTGAATATGATCATGCGATAGCGAGTATTTCACCAACAGACGCTCGCGTTGCCCGGGCCAGGCGGCCAAGTCACGCGGGAGAGACCTGACCCCCGACCCCTTCACTAAAGAGAAGGGGCTCGGACAAGGAGCGGGGAAGCGGTACGAAATTCAGATCTGGAAGTCGCCTTTACGCGGCCGTTTGATCGGCCGGGACTCGCGCATCGCTTCCCGTTCGAACTCTTCGAGCTCCTTGCGCACCGCGGCGAGCCGTTGGCGAAATTCGCGTGCCTCGACCTTGATGCCAGCCTTGCAGTTCACGCAGACGAGATGGCTCACAGTGTGTTCCTCGAACTCGCGGACCGGTACCGGGTTGATGTGGCCGCAGTTGGGACAGCGGATATCGATAGTCTGATCTTCAAACGTGGTCATTTGGATAGCTGCTGCGCTCGCGGTGCGCATCCTCGAAAGCTGGCCTCGTGTGGGCGCGACTCACAAGCTCGGCTTGCCGATCATCGTTGATCGGGGAGGCGAGTGTATTCGCTGAAGTTGCCGAAGGGCTGTTCCTCGGGTCCTGAACCGCGCGTCACCGCTTCGACCAGCAGGCGGCCACCGACGAAGCATCCCTTCCACGATTGTCCGAGCCCGCCGAAGGTCTCGTCGCGATCTCCGCGGGAGCGCGCCACGTTGATGCCGACCTTGTAGGAGCGCAACTGCGCCGCGATTTTCGTGACCAGGGCGGCATCGTCGCAAGCGATTGACGAGACGAGCGATCCGTTGGAAACGTTCATTTCGTGAATCAGTTCGTCCATCCGATCGACGACCAAAAATGAATCGACCGGCCCAAACGGCTCGAGATGATAAAGCGTGCAGTGCTTGGGGATGTTCAGTAACGCAACGGGCGCGAAGTAGGCAGAGCGATCCTGCCCGGCCACGAAACAGCTCTCGTCGAACTGACCCTCGAACAGACAGGTGGCCCCGCGCTGCATCGCCTCGTTAACGTCGGCGTGAAGCTCGGCCGCTTTGCCCGGGCTGATGAGTGGTCCGAAATCGAACGCGGGCGGACCTTCCGCGGCGCCGGAGGCGGCCACCGGATGGCCATAGCGCAATGATTTGACGACCTTGAAATAGGTGTCGAGAAAGCGCGGAAACAATTTGCGCTGCACGACGAACCGGACGTACGCGGTACAGCGTTGCTTGCCGTATTCGAAGCCCTTCTTGATTTGTTTCTCGAGTTCCGGCCAATTGGAAAATTCCCACACTCCATAGGCGTTGATACCCTCCATCTCGAGCATGTAGGGCACCCCCCGCATCTCCATCCGTTCGGCGATCGCGTTGCCGGTCTCCTTGCCGCCAATGAAGGACAAGCACGAGACCATCGGATCGGAAACCAGCGCGCGGCTGAGATCTCCACCGGGTCCGCTGACCAGCGACACGGGGAGTCCCGCCCGGCGCGCGAAGGCCGCCGAAACGGTGAGCGCATAGAGGCCGCCGTCGGTCGGGGTTTTGATAATCGCACTGTTGCCGGCCAGCACCTGGACCAGCACGGCGTGAAACAACGCCGACAACGGATAGTTCCAGGAGGCGATATTTGAAACCATGCCGAGCGGCTTGCGATCGCCCAGCATCCCTTCGATCTTCGCGATGTACCATTCGACCCCGGAGATGCAGCGATCAACGTCCGCTTCGGCGATTTTTAACGGCTTGCCGATTTCCCACATCAGCAGTGCGATCAGGATTTCGCGATTGAGCTTCATCTCCTCGAGGCACTGCTGAACGCGGCGGCGGCGTTCGTCGAGATCGACGCGCACCCACTCCAATTGCTCACTCGCGGCGGACTGGACGGCGTTACGCGCGATCTCATAGGAGATGAACGGCAGCGCGCCAAGCATAGTGCCGTCATTGGGCGTCTTATAGGGCCGATCGTAACCCGGCTCCTGCCAGCTCCGGCCAATCAGGTTGAGGATGCGCCGCTCGGAGTTGAAGGCCTCGGGCACCAGTGCGCGGGTTTTCACAAGCACCTTGTCCCACGCCAGCGCGGGCAGGATGTGAACAGTGGCGCCGGCCATCTTTTCAGCTGCGATTGTTTCCAATTTGGCTTCCGATTTCATCGGCGTACCTCTCGCGATATGTTCGCGCAACGGTTCCGAGAGCCTCAGCACGACCGCGTCGTGCAGATCCGCGGGCGCAGCCGCATTGCTTCCTTACCACGAATCGGTGAGCGTCGCGGCGACCGCCGTTTCGCATCATACTCGCATTTTCGCCAGCCGTAACGACTTGCAACGCCAGGCAGCGCGGGGGCTAATGTTCTCGGTCATGGAAGCGTTCGATGTCGTGATCCTGGGCGCTGGAGCGGCCGGGCTGATGTGCGCGATGACCGCCGGGAAGCGCGGTCGGCGGGTGTTGTTGCTGGATCACGCGCAGCGGCCGGGCGCCAAGCTTTTGATTTCAGGCGGCGGACGCTGCAATTTTACGAATCTCGAAGTGACGCCGGAGCGGTTTCTCTCGGGCAATCCGCATTTCTGCAAGTCCGCCCTCAGCCGCTATACACAACTGGACTTTATCGGCTTGGTGGAACGTCATCGGATTGCTTATCACGAGAAAGCTTTGGGGCAACTATTCTGCGACGGATCGGCGCGCCAAATCCTGACGATGCTCCTGGGGGAGTGCGCGGCGGCGAGCGTCGATCTGCGCCTCGGTCACGAAGTCGTCGCGGTGACGCGCAACGATCGTTATCGCATCGACACCATCAGGGGCAGTTTCTCCGCCACCGCGGTAGTGCTCGCGACCGGCGGCCTGTCGATTCCGAAGTTAGGAGCAACCGGATTTGCTTACGACGCGGCGCGCCGGTTCGGCTTAGCGGTGACCGCACCGCGACCGGGTCTGGTACCGTTGAAGGTCACGGGAGAGCCGCTCAGTATCTGCCAATCATTGTCCGGCGTTTCGGTTGACGCGGTGGTCTCGTGCGGCCGGCAAAGCTTCCGCGAGAACATCCTGTTCACTCATCGCGGACTGTCGGGTCCGGCGATCCTCCAGATATCGTCGTACTGGAGCGAAGGCGATACGCTCGCGATCGACCTTGTACCGACGCTTGAGGCGGAGAAGTTTTTACGGGAACGCAAGCGCCGACGCCCGAAAGCGGAACTTAAGAGCATACTGGCGGAGGTGCTGCCAACCCGGCTGGCCCACGTGTTGGCCGAGTCCGCACCGCACGGAGTCACGATGGCTAACCTGCCGGATCGCACCCTCACCGCGACGGCGGCGCTGCTGAAGCAATGGCAAGTGAGACCTTCCGGAACAGAGGGATGGCCAAAGGCCGAAGTGACAGTCGGCGGTATCGATACTACCGGGCTGTCGTCCAGGACCATGGAGGCGCGCAGCGTACCCGGACTTTACATCATTGGTGAGGCGGTCGATGTCACCGGATGGCTGGGCGGGTATAACTTTCAATGGGCATGGTCGAGCGGATGGTGCGCGGGCCAGGCGGTGTAGCTAATGCGCCCAGTCGGAGCACGTTCCGTGATCGCCGCTAGCACTCACGCAGACTTCCTTACGACCGTCGCCACGTTTACTTCCGCGAGCCGATCGGAAAGGCACTCTCAAGGAGTTGCATTTGCGCTGACGACAGAAGCCAGCCGGAGGCCTGGCAATTCTCGACAACTCTGGCCGCGCGATCGGACTTGGGAATCGTGATGACACCGGGCCGCGAAATGCACCAGTTCAAGGCGACCTGGGCGAGCGTCTTCTGCACTTGCGCCGCAACTAGTTCCAGCACCTTCATCTGATCCGGACGCGACGATTGTGCCGAGGCTTTAGTCAGTTGCCCACTATCCAGTGGCGTGTAAGCGATGATCGTAACGTGATTCTTCTGACAATATGGTAGTAGCTCTTCCTCAATCTGCCGCCGATTTAGATTGTAAAGAACCTGGTTGGATACGATTGGATATTTTCTCATCGTGGCCTGCGCCTCGCGCAGTTCCGCCGTGGAGAAGTTGCTCACGCCGATATACTTCACGAGACCGCGATCGACCAGCGTCTCCATCGCACGCATCGTTTCCTGGATCGGTACGAGCGAATTCGGCCAGTGAATCTGGTACAGATCTATATAGCCAGTATCGAGCCGTCGCAGACTGGCGTCGGCCGCCTTCAAGACTTCGTCGTAACTTAGGTGGCTACCCGAAACTTTGGTTGCGACGAAGACCCTATCGCGAATGCCGCTGACCGCCTCACCGACGACCTTTTCGGTTCCGTACGCCTCGGCGGTGTCGATCAGCGAGGCACCCAACTCGATCGCCTGGCGCAGAGGTTCAACGCCGCCACCGTAACGCCATACGCCTACCCCGATCTCGGCGACCGTCGTTCCAGTTTTGCCGAGTTCCCGTAGTTGCATTCGCAATGTCCCTGTTGGCTGATAACTCAGTATTTCGACAATCAGGAATGGCTTTGAGAAATGTTCTGAATTCCGAGGGTAGCCGTTCCTCTCGCATAGATCGTCAGATCCTGAACTCCGGAACGATCGAAGGCCACCTGGCGTTCGCGACATTTATTGCACTGCCCGCAGTGGATTCCGTCGATCGGCGCCATGCAGGTCAAGGTCAGATCCAACGGCAGGCTTTGAAATCGTTTAATCACATCCCACTTGTGCAAGTCTCGAAACGCCGCCTTGACCTCTACGACATGATCGAGTCCACTGGTGAGCGCCGCCGCGAATTTCTGAAAGAAATCCGGCGTCGCGTCGGAAAATGGATTACCACCAAGTGATCCAATCCCGATGCGGTATACGTGATGCGTACTGCACCATACCGCCGCCAGCCCGATCAGAAGGATATTGCGGCCCGGCAAAAAGACCGACGTATCCGGCTCGTCCGCACCTGGCACGCCATCCGGGCCCACGCTCCAGTGGTCGCCATACATCGCGCGCACTGGCGCGGATAGTGTCGTCACCGGCTTCACGTTGGGACTATTCAAGACTTTCAGGAACGAGTCGAGCGCCGATCGCTCCGCGTCTTCCCAGGCCAAGCCGCACCGAACGTAGATCGGATAAACCTCCGCCGTCTTCGCTTCCTCTGCCAGTAAAACGGAACTGTCCAGGCCGCCGCTCGTCAAGACCGCGATTCTGTCCAAACTATTTCCCCCGCCTATCCGATTGATCGAAAAACTGAATACCAAGGTCTGGCAGCAAGGACGAATTCAGGAGTCGCCGAGCAGCATGCCGGCACCCTATTCCGGAGGGAGAGATCACTCCGCGCGCCCGGCCTCGGCAGAGCGTACACCTTTGGGAAATTCCATGCTACGATCACGCCGACGTCAGCGCCAGGATATGCGACCCTGACGCGTTTCCTGAATCCCAGACGCCGTAACCTTTCTTCTCACCACTTTTCGAAGGATCGCGATGGCAACCGAAAGCAGTGTGTGGTACGTGGATTTTTTTGGATCCGACTACCTGGGCATCTACCGGCATATCTTCACCGCCGAGCGCTCCGAACAGGAGGTTGCCTTTGCCGAACGAATCCTGGCACTCGAGCCC
Source organism: Deltaproteobacteria bacterium (assembly GCA_021780755.1). GTDB lineage: Bacteria > Desulfobacterota > Binatia > Binatales > Binataceae > JADMIL01. Next base: position 266,416 of record JAJXYF010000029.1, read on the forward strand.
AAGGCCTGCGTGCTCGATCTATGTTGCGGACAGGGCCGGCACAGTGTGCCATTCGCTCAACATGGCTATCGCGTAACGGCCCTCGATCTGAGTCCGGCCTACCTCGATCTCGCACAGCAGGCCGCTCGCAGTCATAACGTCGAACTTGAGACCGTCTCGGCAGACATGCGCAGGATTCCCTTTCAGAACCACTTCGACGCCATCGTCAATATGTACTCCTCCTTCGGGTATCTCGAGTCCGAAGCCGACGATGAGGAGGTTCTAAAATCGATGGCCAAGGCGCTGAAGCCCGGTGGCCGTCTCTTTCTCGATATGTTGAATCGTGAATGGGCAGTCGCGAATTACATACAAAACGACTGGCATAGCGATCCCGACGGAACCTTGTACGTCGAACGCCGGGATTTCGACCTGGTGACAAGCCGGATGCGAGTGCGATTTACTATTGTTGGCACCGACGGAAGCCGGCGCGATTCGATCGGGCACGATATCAGGCTCTACACCCTCACCGAAATCACCCGCATGTTGTCGCTCGTGGGCCTCAAGGTGACAGCGACATTCGGCGACTTCGCCGGCGAACCGTACGCGATCGACACCCGGCGAATGATAATCTGTGCCCGGAAAAACGGATAGCGACCATCCGACGACGCCCGTGTGCCGATAACCGGAATGACCACCGCCGCTATATTTCGATGAACTTCGGGTACCGATCATGGATTCCAGCGATTGTACTGGCGGCCTCAATACTCGCCGCCTGTACCAACCATCCTGCGAACGCCGTGAACTTCAGTCACTTTCGCGTCGCGCTTCTCACACCGGGGCCTGTCAGCGACGCCGGTTGGAATGCGGCCGCGTTCGATGGACTGCAGTTAGTCAAAGCGAATCTCGGTGCGGAAACCGCGATGGTGCAAACGCGCTCGCCCACCGACTTTGAAGATGGCTTCCGCGATTTCGCCGCGCGCGGCTTTAATCTGATTTTCGCTCATGGGTATGAATATACCGATGCGGCAATAGCGGTGGCGCGCGATTTTCCCAATACCTATTTCGTAGTCAGTTCGGGAAGCGCATCGTCATCCAATGTGGCCTCGCTCACCTTCAAGGTTGACGATGCGGCATTTGTCGAAGGAATACTCGCCGGCGGCGTTTCAAAAACCGGTATCGCCGGCGCAATCGGTGGAATTGAACTGCCATCGATCAAGTTGACCTTTGACGGCTTCAAGCGCGGCTTTCTCTCGGTACAGCCAAAGGGACGCATCCTCATTAGCTATACCGGAAAATTCGACGACGTCGGGGCCGCCAAGGAAGCGGCGCTGGCCCAGATTAGCCAAGGGGCGGACGTCCTGCTGCACGACGCCGATGCCGCCGGACTGGGGGTCTTTCAGGCGGCCTCGCAGGCGCATGTTTACGCCTTCGGCGCGATTCGCAATCAAAACGACGTGGCGCCCGATGTCGTGCTCGCAAGCGCGGTGGAATCGACGCCACAGGCGTTTCTCAAAATTGCCACGGAAGTCAAAGAGCATCGATTTCATCCGGGAATGCTCGAGTTCGGCATGGAAGACGGAATGGTCAAGGTAGTGCTAAACCCGCGGCTGGAATCGCAGATTCCAGCATCGATACTCGAACGGGTACGACAGGCCGAACTCGCATTCCATTAGACAATGCCGGCACCTGCGCCACTCGTTCGGATTTTCGCGGCCATATGCTCGCCGATCATCACGGCGGTCAAGTGAGTATTCGCGCGCACCATGTCGGGCACGATTGAAGCGTCGATCACGCGCAATCCCTGAACACCAATCACGCGGCATTGCGGATCAACCACCGCGTTGCGATCGTCTGCCGCACCCATCCGGCAAGTACCCGCGGCGTGCTGCACGTCGAAACAATGCTCCAACGTCCACTGATCGGTCGGCGCCGCGAATGGTCTCGCGTCAGATTCATTTTCGGAAGAATCGAGTGTACGTCCGAGGTGCACCGCGTTGGCGATTTCGCGAATCGCCGGGTGACTCGTAAGATCTGACAAGCGCCGAATCGCATCGCGCATCCGAACCATGTCGCGCGGATCGGAGAGCATTCGAAAGTGAATCCTAGGCGCGGCTTCAGGATCTGTGGAAGTAATGGTGAGGTGTCCACGTGAAAAGCTCTGGTACACCGACGCCCATATGTGGCCGAAGCGAAGTTGATTCTTGTGCGCACCGAGCAAATTGAAGGCAATGAAAATCATGTCGTTGGTCCCGGTACCCGCGAGGCCGGAGGTGTAGCGCACACAGCAGTTAGTGTGACGTGCATCGACCGCCGCGGCGCGCGCTCCGGCTTTGAGGTCGAGTTGAATTGACACTTGCGGGTGATCCAGCAGGTTGCGCCCGACTGGTGAGTCCGCACGGACCGGAACCCCGAGCGCGCGCAGTTCGCCGCTCGGACCGACGCCCGAGCGCATCAGAATAGCCGGTGAATGAATCGCGCCGGCACTGATAATGATTTCACTCCCCTCGATGCGCCGCCATTCGCCGCCGATCTTCACGCGCACCGCGACCGCGCGCGATCCGCTAAACTCGACGCGATCGACAATCGCGTCGCCAACGATCGAAAGATTCGCGCGGTCGCGAGCGGGTTCGAGGTAAGCGTCGTTAGTCGAAACGCGGATATGGTTGCGACTATTGATCGCATACGGCGATGCGCCCGTGCCATCCGGTGCATTGTGATCATCGCACCAACCGTAGCCGTGTGCGACCGCGGCTTCGGCGAGTGCGCGATCGACCGCACCCCATTCCTCGCGAGGCGCGCGATAGATCGGTACGGGTCCACCGCGGCCATGATAGGGACGGTTGCCGAAGGCCTCGTCATCTTCAAGCTTGATGAAGGCGGGAAGTACATCTCCCGCCGACCACCCACTGCATCCTCCAGCCGCCCAAATGTCGAAGTCCTCGAGTGGAGGGCGAATCGCGATCTGTCCGTTGATGATGGAACTTCCGCCTAGTCCGCGACCACGCCAATAGACAGTCGGTCGCTGATAGTCAGTCCGATAGGCATTCAGGTTTGGCCACTGATAGCGAGGCGACCCCAGGATAATAGGACCGGGATTCGGAATTCGCATCTCCCAGGGCGCCTCGGCTGCACGATAATCCGGGCCTGCTTCCAGCAGCAAGATCGAATGCGACCGGTCCTCCGACAGGCGCGACGCCAACGCCGCGCCGCTCGAACCCGCGCCGACGATAATAGTGTCGTAGCTGGCTGATAGTTGAACGGACCGCATCACCACCGCCAATGGTACCTAGCGCGGATACTTACTTCGCTTCTGGATGCTTAGTAGCTAAACCGAGGTCTCTCACGTCAGAGCGAGCACGTCCCGGTTGCTCGCACCACGGTTCCGGCCTTATGCGGCGCACGAAGCTGCGAGGCTGCACAGCGCGACACTGCGCCGGCCCTCGCGCAAATCGTTGCGATCGAATCCGTTGGTCAGATACGCGAACGAGATACCGCTAGCGGGATCCGCCCATCCGAGCTGACCCCCAAAGCCCGGATGGCCGAACGCCGCTGGCGAATTCGTCCTGCCGAATCCGCGCAGATTGGCCTTGCCGTCACCACCGGCAATCACAATGCCCAGCGAACGGTTCGCGATAAATCCGCGGAGCGGATCCTTGAACGTGGGATTGCGGATAGTGAATGCGTCGCTGAGCATCTCCGGCTTCCAAATCTGCGTCCCATCGAACGAGCGGCCTTCGTGCAGAAGGGCCTGGTAGAACAGGGCGAGATCCCCGGCGGTCGTGATTCCGCCTCCGGCCGGCGATCCGACTTCACGCACCTCGGGTTCGTTGAATTCGAGGATCATTGATTCATTGATCGAGGACATCGCCACCCGGGGCGGTGTCACTCCCAGCTTTTCGTATTCCTCAGCGCGCGCCGGTTCCCCAACCCACCGGATGTCCGCCATGCGGCTTGTGAGTGCGGGCGGCAAGCCGACCCTCAGGTCGGGCAATCCTAGTGGTTCGGCGATTCGCGTGCGCACGAAATCACGATAGTCCTGGCCACTGATGCGCTCGATGATTTCCGCTGCGGGCCAGAAATTTGCCGCGATATGGTAAGTAAACTTCGCACCAGGTGGATGCTCCAACCGCCACTGCGCGAACCGTTCCAGGCGCCGCCTCTTATCGCCCCATTCCTTTTGCGCGCCAGGCGCGGTGGGGATCGCCGAAGTATGTGTGAGCAGGTGCTCGACCGTCACCGCACCTTTGCCGTTCGTCCCGAACTCAGGAATGTATTGCGCGACCGTATCTTGCACGCGCAGTTTCCCTTCCTGAATCAATATCCAGACGGCGGCTGACGTGATCGCCTTGGTGCACGACATAATGTCGAAGAAGGTCTCATTGGTAGCTGCCTTTTCCTCGCTACCCTGCACCGCCCGGCCAAAGGTATGCATCGCGCCGATCTTGCCATCGCGCGCGATCGCCAGTTGGCAGGCCGGCAGCAACCCTTCATGGATCTCACGTTCCGCCCGATCGAACAGTGCCTGCACCCGGTCAGGATTTAGTCCGATCTCCTGCGGGCGCTCCGCAAAGAAATGCAACGCTGGCATCTTCGAGAACCTCCTTCGAACCGCTGCAACCAACTACGTTCCTTATAGCGACATCGTCGCACCAGACTCAAACCCCGCATAATTCATTTCGTGAGCAGTTCAGCGTCAACAGAGGCAGAGCCAATCGAATACCAACGACCAGGCCTCGCTCCGCGCTGACACTCGCCTCATGCCCCTCCCGACTTAACGGGCTTGCTGACGCCGGCATCTGACATCGCCGCCCGCCCTTCGTAGCGCGTTAAAAATTGTGGACGAATCCATGCAATCATCGCCGGTAATAGCAACAACCCGGCAAGCAAATTCGTACACATCAAGAGGATTAGTAAAACGCTCATTTCGCTATGGAACAAAAGCGGCGAGAATACCCAGGCAAATATGCCACCCACCATCACCGCAAACGTGCAAAATACCCAGGTGCCGGTGCTGCGCAGGCCTCGCGAGACCGCCTCGTTCAGCCTCAAACCGCCGACCACCTCATCCCGGATGCGCGCAACCGTGTAGATGCCGTAGTCAACCCCCAGTCCGATACCCAGTGAAATTACTGGAAGAGTGTCAACGGTGAGCCCGATGTTGTGGTAGTCCATGTACACGAAAGCGACGCAGTTCGCGACAATGCAAGAAAACGCGAAGAACAAACCCGCGATTAGCGATTCGAAGACGATCGCACAAGCTAGACCGATTGCGGCAAGCGTCAGCGACAGATTAATGATATTCAGCCGTCCGATTACGTCGTCCGCCGCGAGATACAAACCCGCTTCTCCGCCGATATAGCGAAGCTTGACTTGATTGAGGGCAGGATCGGCCGTCACCCGTTCCTTCACGAAATGATCAATATCTTCGCGCAACTTCTTTAGTCGCATGTAAGTATGATCCGGCAGCAACACTCGTATGCAGGAATTCCTCATCGACTGAGATATCGCAAAATAGCTCTCCGCTTCGCCGGGCGCCGAAGCGGCAAAGAAAAAACCCCACAAACTGGCGCTCAGCGAATTGCTGTCGGGTAATGCGTAATATTTTGGTTGACCGTTATGCAGAAGCATGTTCATCGGCTTTGAGGCCAGGGCACTGAATCCCAACACGGCGACGACGTCACCCCGACTCATCAGATAATTCGCCAGATCATCGCCCATTCGCAAAGTGTCGATCCCAACACCCGATTGCGAGCTAGGAAACTCCGGCGTCTCGAGCACGATCCACCCGATATTGGTTGGTACGAATTTGCTGATTTCAGCCGTATCCTGATTGATCTTGGAATCCGCGGTGTAGATGGGAGTTCCTGCTGATTGGTAACCAACGGGCACCCGTCCTTCGGCACCAATCCCGACGATGAGAATCAACACACCAATCCCAATCAGTATCTTGCGGCCAGTTCCGCCCATAACCGCTGCCATGGCCAGCCCGTCGACAAGCCTTCGAAGTCCGCTAATCGGCCCTGATTTTGCCAACCGGCTGAGCAAGTTCTCTTCGCGAGTTTCCGGCCGCGGAAGATAGCTCACGAGGATCGGTTGAAACACGAAGACCATCGCAACGCTGGCGCCCATCCAGACGGCTCCGCCGATACCAATCTGCCGCAGCACAGGAATATTCCCAATCGTGATAAAAATAATTCCGGCGATATTGGCAAACACCGCCAGACATCCGGGTATCAGCATCCGCTCTGTAGCAGCTATACACGCCTCAATTTTGTTGCCCGTCCGATCAAGCTCATCGTAATAGCGGCCCTGCCACTGAATCCCGTGGCTCAAATCGCGCGCTGTCATTATAAACGGAATCACCAGCATGATCGGGTCGAAGATAAAGCCCATCAAGCTCGCGAATCCAAGCCCCCAGATAGCTGATAAAATTCCCGTGATAGCGGGCGCCCACCAACCCGTGTAGCGTCCAAGACTGAGATAGAGAATCAGCAGCATCAGAGCCGTCGAGACGACGAAAATCTTCTGAATGCGCGGCAAATAATGATAACCCCACGCGGAAAACATAACCGCGCCGCTGGTATAAATCTGTGTATTACTATCCTGATGCTTCTGAATAATGCTTTGGACGCTATCGAATAGTGTCTTGTAATCGAGCCCCTGCTCATTAAAACTCGCGACGATCAGGGCGCCCTTCAGATCCTGAGTTACGAAGCCCGCCAACTGTTCCCGATTCGCCAGAACATTGATCTTCAGATCATCGATCTCCGCCTGCGTTTGCGGGACCTTCGGGTACATAAAGGGTGTAGAAACGAGCGTACCCGGGAGGGCCCGGGCATACAGCAAACGGTAGGACGCAAGCGAGAACACTTCGTTGTGATTGACACCAGGAATCTTGTCAACTTCGTTGGTTATATCCTGAATGTCATGCAAGGTTTTGAAATTGAAAATGTCGCCATCCTTCACGCGTACCAGGACAACTAAGGTTTGGGCGCCGCCGTATTGGCGGCGAAATTCACGGTAGAGGAGAGTATTTGGATGCGTCGCCGGAAACAGATCTTCAAAGCGAGTCGCGATCGGGAGATGAATCGCCCAGTAGCTCATGAAGATCGTGATACCGATGAGTAACCATCCAATAGGCTTACGATAGTCGAGGATGTATCTCGCGAAACTCCACCGAATCTCGCCGCTGCCATTATCCATTTTTCGATTCCCCGTTGCCGTTCCGCTTTGCTCGAAAGCTCAAGAACCCCCGAAATCCGATTCCCTCAATTCGCGACGTGAACGATGCCTTATAGCAGGGTGCGTGACGCTTCGGTAGTCGCAAAATTCTACCCGCTTAGCGATACTGGGTGTAGTGTCTTCGACCTCTCCTCCGGTGCCCTCGGTTTGCCCTTTTCTCGTTGAGCCGAGGACTGAAACGCTCGCCAGACAAGCACCTTTCCACCAGCGCACTCTCAGGAATGCCGGTGGAAACAGCAGCCCGCTATGCCTTCTCGATCAGTGTCACTGAATGTAGAGCGCGGGGAATTGCGTGCGCAGCTCGGCGATCTTCGGCAAATCGTTGTAGACGATATATGGATTATCCGGGTTCCGCTCGAGAAAGTTCTGATGATATTCCTCGGCAGCGTAGAAACCTTTGAGCGATACAACCTGCGTTACGATCGGCTTCGGGAACACCTTACTTTCCGTGAGTTGATTGATGTACGTCTCGGCGATTCGCTTTTGCTCGTCACTCGTGTAGAAGATCGCCGACCGATACTGTGTACCCTCATCCGGCCCTTGTCGATTCAGTTCGGTCGGATTATGCGCCACTAAGAAAAATACTTTGAGTATCTGAAGATAGGAAATCCTCGACGGATCGTACACCACCTCCACCGACTCCGCGTGCCCGGTCGTGCCGGAACTGACAGTTTCGTATTGCGCGGTGCTCGCGGCTCCGCCCGCATAGCCCGAAGTCACTTTCGTCACACCTTTCACGTGCTTGAACACGCCATCGACACCCCAGAAGCAGCCCCCAGCCAGTACCGCTATCGGCTCAGTAGCACTTGGCTGAACCGCTGCGCCGGTCGAGGATTGAACCTGGCCGTTCGCGTTTCCTGGTATCATCGACGCGAACACGATCAGCAGACCTGCAAGCAAGCGAACGAACGAGACCTTGCATTGCTGCTCGATTGCCGATTCCTGAGTTTGCGCTATATCCAGCATCACGGAAACTCCTCGCCCGAGTGAGCTTTCGCATCCGTGCATCATTATTATATCTGTGGAACAAAAATTAATGCCGTGCACTACAAAGCACCCGCTCGCGTTCCAACTGTGCGATGTGCTCGTCGGAAAGCCCAAGGTAGCCCGAAAGTATCTCGCGATTGTGCTCGCCTAGAAAAGGCGCGTCGAGTTCGAGTGGCTCCGGAAACGCGGAGAAGCGCAGTGGCAGTCCAGGAATCTGAAAGTCACCGAGGATACGGTCGTGAATGGTGCGTACCGTTCCGCGCTCCAGCAGATGCGGATGTTGCATCGCTTCCTCGACCGTCAACACCGGAGCGTGCGGAATTCTCGCCTCGCGCAGAATTGTTAGCGCCGCGTCGGTGCCTGGCAGCCTTTTCAGCCACGTATCGATCATCTGGTTTACCTCTTCGCGATTAGCCACTCGGGCAGTGTTGTCAATGCAGCTTTCCTTGCGCGCACAATCCGCCCGCCCCATCACTTCGCACAGTTTCGCCCAATGGTTGTCCTGAAAGGCAAAAATCCACAGCGATCCCGTTTTGGTCTGGAAAATTCCCGCCGGCGACAGTGCCCCGATCTGATTACCCATGCGCTTCACCCTCGCTTCACCGTGACTCACACTTACCATCGCGACGGCCATGTCATGATAATGGAAATACGAATCGAGCAGCGAGATGTCGAGGTGCTGCCCTTCGCCGGTACGCTCGCGATGCAGTAAAGCGGTCGCCACCGCGGCGTACGCGTGCACGCCGGTCGAGACGTCGCCCAGCGCCAGCGCCGGCGGATAATAGGGTCCGTCCTCCTCTCCGCTGAGCGAGGTCACCCCAGCGTAGGCCTGTCCGATAAAATCATAACCAGGATCCGGCGCCAGCGGGCCGGTCTGACCGAAAGTTGAAACCGAACACATAACGATCCTCGGATTGAGCTTGCTGACATTCTCGTAGTCGAATCCCATCCTTCCAATCACACCCGGCGCATAGTTCTGCACTAGTACATCGACCTTCGGAATGAGGTCGCGTACAAGGGTCTTTCCAACCGCGGTTTTCATATCCACGCACAGACTCATCTTCCCGCGATTCTGCTGCACGAAGTAGGCACTGCGCTGGTCTCGGATATAAGGAAAGTTGCGAGACAGGTCGCCAGTGGGTGCGAGCTCGATCTTGATAATTTCGGCGCCCATCTCGGCCATCAACTTGGTAACCGTAGGCCCGGCGACGTACTGAGTAAAGTCGAGGACTTTATAGCCGTCGAGCAGAGGTTTGCGGGCATTTGTGGTCATTGCGTTTCCTCCCTGCGAAATTCGTTCTGTTCACGAAACCTGAAGCGCGCCCATCCGGTATGCAAAGCCATCACCTTGCCGGACCGTCTAACCACTTGTGATTCAAATACCCAAGCTCAGCCGGCGCCGCAAACCCGCAGGATGGCGCGCCCCCAAATCAGGTGCGCCGGCTTACTTCTCGACGCTGGCTCCCGGCCATGATTGGACTGCGCCGAGACCTTCCAGCGCGAGCCCGTAACCCAAATTCTCCAGCATCAATTGCTTCAGTTGCTGTGTGATCGCGACTCGCGCATAGCGCACCGTGAGCGAGGGCCTACCGATGATTTGACGCGCGAGCTCCCACGCACGTGGGACCAATTTCTCCTGCGGCAACACTTCGCTTACCACCCCCAGAGTCAACGCTTCGGCCGCCGCGAGCTTTTGCCCGGTGAGTAGAAAATAACGCCCCCGGTTCGGGCCGAGTACCAGTGGCCAAACGATATGGACACCGTCGCCGGGAACGATTCCATTCGGAAAATGCGGAGCATCCTGAAATTCGGCGCGCTCGGCAGCAAGCACGATGTCGCACAGCACCGCCAGTTCGGCGTGAATCAACGCGGGTCCATTGACCGCCGCGATTATCGGCACCTCGATATTCAGGTGGTTCATCAGCAGGTACTTTGCGTCGGAGTAGATAGGATCCCACGCGGACGATTTGAGACCAGCCGTCTGCTGCTCTCCCCTTCTCGTAATATTAATGCCACCCGGACCGCCGCCGCCTTCAAACTCCGCGCAAAAACTGTCTCCTGACCCCGTCAGGATGACGCAGCGGTTTTCATGATCCCGGGCGACATCATAAAATGCGTAAGACAACTCTTCGTGCGCCGAGATACCCCACTGAAGTTCTCCGCCTTTTGTATGAAGCGTCATCTGCAGAATGCCATCATGGCGTTCCATTTTGATGCTGCTATACTTACTGGAATAGTCCGCGAACTTTATCATTGCCATCGCCGTTGAACCTCTTCACAGGTGTAATGCTCGCGTGCGAGCGTCGGTTATCGATACGTCCGGCGAGCCTCATGCGTGGCTACCAGTCGTTTTACGCGGATCGATCTCGTGCATTCCGAATCGCAACCTGCGCCTTGTCAGACGATTGTTCAACTACCCGGTCTCAGGAGTTCCACAAAATTCCAAATAACTCAACTTGCGCAACTGTTTAAATGGTCGATCGCTTTTAGGATTCGTTTCGCCAAAGGGCCCATGGCGAAAAGAGCGAAGTGCTCTGATAACATAGGGGCGTTACGATTCGGGATACTCGGCGCCAAACGCGCTAGTGCTATCGATATGACCGACAGGGAGAAACGAGCGCGAGGGTTGAAACGTCTATCGAATTGGCGCCTGGAAACTCCTGCCACGTAAATATGGCACCGTGACGTCCGTCCAGTCAGTAAGGCGAGATCATGAGATTCTCAATGGCATTAGCGGCATTACTGGCCTCGACCAGCGTGATCGCATGCAGCGTTCAGCAGCCGGATATCGCCCCGCCGCAAGCAGCAACACCCGCACTCCCGTTGCCCTTCAAGGGGCGGCTGGTTGACGGCGATCCCAACGAACTGCCGCCCGCCGTGGCCCTTTCGCTATCACAAACCTCAGCCGTTACCTTTGCGTATCGTGAGGAATTTTCCCACGACGAATACCACATTCCGCTGATAGTTTCCGCATTCGATCCGGTCACTTACATCGGTGCACCCTTAGGCGACTATGGCGTTACCGCCTTCGCCTCGTTGTCAATCAGTGAAGGCGATCGGGTACTGGGTGACTATACCGCCAAGGCCCACGTCACGAGGTCGTACAGCCTCTATTCGGAACCGACTCATCAAGAACTCGAACGAGCGGCGCGAGTCGCTGTGCGAGATCGCATCGATCAGAAGCTATACCACGACGCGGCGCAATTGGCGGCCGCCGTCGCCCCTGCGAGTAGTGCAACCCCCGCGGTTCCTATCGATAAATGAACCGGCCCCTCTACCTACTTCTGATTGCTGCCGCGGCGCTCGCAACTGCGGGATGTGCGGTTCAGGGATCGCCCTTCGAAAAGGTCCCATCATCCGCGAGACAGGCCGTAATCTATGTCTATCGGCCATATAGCTATGCCGGGTCGCTGCTCCGGCCATCGGTGACTTGCGGCGAAGATACCGCTCGAATCGGCCCTGGTGGCTATCACGCCTTCGTTGTTCCCGCCGGAAATGTGGTCTGCAATGTACAAACCGAGACCGCCGACGCTGTGGAACTCGATGCCGAACCCCACGCCTATTACATCAGGGAGGAAATTGGCTGGGGTGTTCTCATTGGCCATCCGCACCTCAACCCGATTGATAATGATCAGGCACAATCGGAAATACAGTCGTGCTGCGTGCAGGAGCCCTCTAATCCGTAATGACGACGACTCGCAATCACTACTGGCGGTCCTTCCTGAGACCGACGCCCGCCATCATCCCGAGACTCTCGAGTGCGATTCCGTAACCAAGGCCTTCGAGCATTGCCTTCTTCAGCGTCTGCGTCATCGCGACCCTCGCGTAGCGTCGCGCCAGCGGCGGCCGCTTGCAGATTTCACGGGCCAATTCCGATGCCCTCGGCAGCAGCGTTTCCCGCGACATGACTTCGTTCACAACGCCCAGCTTCAAGGCTTCACGCGCCGATAGCTTCTGCCCGGTCAGCAGAAAATACCTTCCGCGATTCGGGCCAAGAATTAGTGGCCATACGACATGAACACCGTCGCCCGGCACCAGGCCGCTTGGAAAATGCGGCGCGTCCTGAAATTCAGCGTTCTCCGCTGCGAGAACGATATCGCACAGCAATGCGAGTTCTGCATGGATAAAGGCCGGACCGTTCACCGCCGCAATCATCGGCACTTCGATATTCAAATGATTGAAGAGCAGGTTGCGGCCATCGTGACCTGCCTGATCCATTTTCTCAAACATTTCGTTCGGGAGACGCCCTTCGCTATACCGCGCCAGACCGTTGATAGACGGGTGCATCTCGGCGCAAAATGCATCTCCGGCACCGGTAAGTATCACGCACTGGTTCTCGCGATCGCGCGCAATATCATAAAACGCATATGACAGTTCCTCATGCAGCTTTGCACTCCAGACACACGGCGCATCGATAGATCCCTTCGAATGTATCGATAGCAGCAGAATTCCGTCCCTGCGTTCCATCGAGATGTAGTCATACTTCTTCGAGTATTCCGCGAAGGTGATTGGCTTCACGAATATGCACCTCCTCGCGATGCTGCTGTCGTCAACCCTGGCGATCTGATCTGAAAATGCTCACGATCAACTAGCAAATTGTGAATAGTCACACGATTAGGCACAAGCGTTCGTTTCAGTCGAACATATTAGTCATCGCGGGACGTTGCTTGTGCCATTCCGTAGCTCGTTCATAGGCCGCACCCACCTGGAGCAAGGTCCCTTCCCCAAGGCGACGACCGACCAACTGGAGGCTCGGCGGCGGCCCCGCCTCACTCTCACCACACGGCTGGGACAACGTCGGATTTCGACTCAGATTGAATGGCGCGGTGAAGTGCAGCAGCGCGTTCGAACCGGTCAAACCCCGCGCATCGGTCGGCATACCCGTCGCCGGCAGCGAGACGAAGGGCATTGATGGACACGCAATGACGTCGACCTGCTCGAAGACCGCCTGGAAACGATTGGCGAATCGCTCACGAACCATCTGCGCCTTTGCGTAATCCTGGCCACGCACCGCCGCGCCTACTTCGAGAAACGATCGGAATCCGGGACCATACTCCAGCGCCTTCGCGGGATATGTGGCCTCATGCGCGGCCGCCGCGTCGGCGGCGCAGAGCGTTGTCCATGCGGCGACACCGGGTCCGACGTCCGGAAGCGCGATTTTACTAATACGGGCACCCAACTTCTCGAGCGTGCGCATTGCGTCGATGATGGCTGCGGCTACCTCTGGTGCTGCCGCCTGCGAAATATACTTTTCATCCACTCCGATGCGTATCCCCTTCGCGCCACCCGTCACCGCAACCATGTAGTCATCGACCGCCGTCGAAAGTGAGGTGTCGTCCAAGGGATCTTGACCCGCGATAACCCCGAGCATGATCGCCGCGTCCGCTACTGTCCTCGTTATCGGTCCGATGTGATCGAGAGATTCGCCCAACGGAAACACGCCGTAGCGGCTGACGCGCCCCCAGGTCGGCTTCAAACCCACAATTCCGCAGGCTGCCGACGGAAATCGGATCGAGCCGCCGGTATCCGTACCGATGGACGCGAAGCACAGCCCGGCACTCGTTGCCACTCCAGAGCCACTCGATGAAGCTCCCGGCCAGAGCGATCGATCCCATGGATTAAGCGGCGTCGGAAGTTCCGGATGGTACCAGGCGACAGCGAATTCGGTGAGATTCAGCTTTCCCAACAGCACCGCGCCCGCGGACTCTAACCGCTCGACCACGGTCGCATTGGAATCCGGGCGCCAATCGCGCAAAACGCGACTCGCGCAGGTCGTCAATACTCCTTTCGTCTGGCATAGGTCCTTGACCGCTATCGGCACGCCATGCAGCGGGCCGCGCCACTTCCCGCCGCGAATTTCCTCATCGGCCTGCGCCGCGCGACGCAACGCCGATTCGTTGAGCACCGTCAGATACGCATGCAGGCCCGCGTCAATCCTCTGAATCCGATCGAGTATGCCGCGGGTTACCTCGACCGACGAAACCTTACCTGCACGCAACTGCGTCGAGAGTTCCTGCAACGATAGATAACAGAGCGCATCAGTTTCCAAGTTATTGCTCCTCTCCGCCGGATCGTCGAAGCTATAGTTATTAATGTCCTTACTCATCGCTGATGGTACAGCGGATGGCCGCGATAATTGGTATGCACACGGCTGAAATGTTCGCCTTCAAGGTTTGCGAAATACAGATCCTGCAATCCCGGTCCGCCAAATGCGCAGTTGGTTGGATGATCGAGCCGGTCACTCTCAGGATCATCGATCAGCATCGTCCACTTCCCTGTAGTATCGATCCTGAGTATCTGGTTCGCCGGTAGTAGAATCTTGTCCAGTGGCGGCTCGCCTTTTTTCTTCGCCTTTCCGGGCAATGTTACATATAGATTCCCCTCCACGTCGAAAGCCATGCCATCCGGAATCGCGGGAAATTCTTTCGCATAGACTTCCGGCTTACCAAACGTGCCGTCCTTCTTGATCGCAATACGGAGGCAATCGTATCGCGTCGATTCGAGCACATAGACTGCCTCCTCCTTCGGATCGATTGCCGTACCGTTCGCGATATATAAACCCGTCGCGACAACCTCTCCTTTGCCGTTGGGCCGAATGCGCACCAGCGCACCCTTCGGTGACGGATTCATTAACTCCGGTAAAATGTGGTTGATATTACTCGTGCTGGAATTCGAGACGAACAGGTTCCCCTCGGCATCATAGCTTGCGAAGTTGGGAAGACTCAGATGCAGCCCGCCCACCCGATCCGCGACCATCGACACCTTTCCGCTTTGCGTTACGCGGATTACCGCCTCCTTCCCAAGGTCGCAATAAACCAGGTCTCCATTGCGGTCCATCGTGACGCCGTTTGGAATCGACCCCGTCGGCAGCGTCGCAAGTTCGCTAACCGCCCCGTCCGGCGTGACTTTGTACATTACGCCGTTGCGCCCGCCTCCATACACGTTGTTGTCTTTGTCCACAACCACGCCCTCGGCTTTCAGCACTCCGCGTCCGAATACCTCGATAGCGCTAACCGGAATCGCCGCCATATTTTCACCCTCTCTTCGCGCTTCGATTGCGCGTTTTCATGACCCCGTTTGCGAGGCGCTTAACTTCTCACATTTTCATTTGTTCCACTTCACTTCCTCCGCGTAGCAACTCCGGCGACTTTGCGCAATCTTGGACGCTGCGCCAGTCTTCGCAAGCCCCGCGTGACTCGCCCTGAACCATCCGTTCAGGGTACCTGACCTCAACGCACCCGCCTGCGCTGGCGCACATCCCACGGTACCGATAGTCTCACTCACTATGCCGCCGGATCACCGTGAATTCCGCGTGGACTTCCAGTGCGAGCTATTACCCTATTTGCTCCGCCTGCCCCTCGGACTATCGCGCAAACAGACCAAAGACTTACTCCGCTTTCATGCGGTGCGGGTACGCAACCGCCAAACGCTACGGCACGATACCCAACTGCGGCCGGGCGACCTCGTCACGATTGCTTTGGGAAGGCGACCAATCGACTCCGAATTGGGCCACCACGGTATCCGCATTGTCTATCTCGACGACGCCATTGTGGTAATCGAAAAACCTCCGGGACTATTGTCGATGGGCTCGACACGCGAGAAAGAAAAGACCGCTCATCGGCTCCTCAACGAGCATCTGAAAGCCCTGACGAAGTCAACGCTGCAGCAAGCATTCATCGTCCATCGGCTCGATCGCGAGACGTCCGGACTGATGATCTTCGCAAGAAGTGAAGTCACCCAGGCCGCGCTTCAAGCGGATTGGAAGCACGTCACCAAGAAATATTTAGCGGTTGTGCATGGTGCTCCGCTCCATGCGAGCGGAACACTCAGAGATAACCTTATCGAAGGCAAATCACTGATGGTTCATCGCGTGCTTCAAGGCGGGGAATTAGCCATTACCCACTATCAGGTCATTCGCCAATATGCCAGCAAATCGCTGCTCGAACTGACCCTCGACACCGGCCGCAAACATCAGATCCGTGTGCAACTGGCTATCCTTGGGCATCCGATTATCGGCGATCGAAAATACGGACCGCGGACCGCCGCCGCGCGAAGGCTTGCGCTTCATTCGTTCGAGTTGCGCTTACGGCATCCGGTCTCAGCTTCACCGATGGAGTTTCATAGCCCGCTACCTGTCCGGTTGAGCGACCTGCTCGAACCGCGCGCAGCCTGGCGTTCAAGCTGAACGCACGTCATTCGATCTTGTGAAAGGCCATAGCGTGCGTTATTAACTTCCTACACTCCCGAGATCCTGATGGGAGCAGAGGCGGCCTTGACCTCAGAACAGGATATTCGTCAACGACTAACGAAGTGCCTTGATAAACTTACCAGGATCAGGCCGACCGATCTGACTCGTGAGGAATCGCTTGGCTCTTTGAACTTTCGCGCGGGGATTCCGTTCTTCGACCGGACGCTGAACTTCTATCGCCAGGTCGCCAATACCAATTTGAAACGCGTCCCTTCAGCCGTCCTGGAGGTTGCGGCGAATCACGCCGAGGCGAGCCTTCATCAGTTCGAGCAAATCGAACAGTTCAATCCTGCCGGAATTGAGCGCCCGGAACAAATTCGCAATCTTCTGATTAACGATGTGCGTGACGCGCACGCCGCGATCTACGAAGATCTTTGCATTCTCCTCGCTCCGAGCCGTAACCAGCCGGAGAAGTTGCCGCACGCGTCATCGATTCCAACCACTATTTTATTGACGATCGTCATCGTCGCGGCGATCCTCGGATACCGCTCTTCGCTTTACGCAAACTTGATCCGTGACCTCCAGGATTTGGTACACTCTTTTCTTACGCACCGCTAGTTACAAGGACCCTCTGCGGAGAATCAGCTAAAGCCCGTGCACTATCCTACCGAGCCGATGGATCCCGCCCGAGCGCCGCGCGCGCGATCGCGAAGCGATGTACCTCCGAAGGCCCATCGTAAATTCTGAATGCGCGGATGTCCCGGTAGATTCGCTCCACCACCGTATCGTCGGTCATCCCCATTCCACCCAGGATTTGAAGTGACCGATCCACCACGCGTCCGAGCGCTTCCGAACAGTACACCTTGTACATGCTCGTTTCCTGCCGGGCCTGCTCACCTTGATCAAGCATCCACGCCGCGTGCCATATTGCCAACCGGCACAAATTGATGTCCGTCTCGTTGTCGGCGATCATGAAGCCCACTCCTTGGTGCTCACCAATCGCGCGGCCAAACGCCTGCCGATGACGCGCATACTCAAGTGCGATCGCATGACTGCGCCGCGCCGCCCCCAGCCATCTCATGCAATGTGTAAGGCGCGCAGGCGCCAGTCGTATCTGTGCGTAACGGAAGCCCTTGCCGACTTCGCCGAGCACCCGATCGCGTCCGACCCGCACGTCGTGAAACTCTACTTCGGCATGACCGCCGGGCGAGTTGCTATCCATCGTATTGAGTATTCGCTTGATCGAAAATCCAGGTGCGTCCATATCGACCAGCAGCATCGTCGCTCCGAGATCGTGGCCGCTCGCATCTTCGGTCCGCGCCATCACGATATTTAGCGCCGCACCCGGTGCACCCGTGATTAGCCACTTGCGCCCATTTATTATGAACTCGTCCCCCACGCGCCGCGCCGTGGTCTTCAGCAGTGTGGGATCGGAACCTGCTCCTCCATCAGGTTCCGTCATCGAGAACACCGTGCGAATCTCCCCGCGCACCAACGGTCCGAGCCACCGCTCTTTTTGCGCCGGCGTCGCCACCTGGTTCAACAGGTTGGTATTACCCTCGTCAGGCGCCTGGATATTCACCGCGAGCGGTCCAAGCGGCGACCATCCCGCGGCCTCGAAGACCACCGCCATCCCACGATGGTCCAGGCCCAGCCCACCCCATTCGCGCGGCCCATGCGGTGAGAGCAGTTTTGCCGCGCGCGCCTCCTGCACCATCTCGAGGCGCAGCGCTTCTTCCGGTCCATGCGGGCCCTGCCGCGGATCGCGTTCGAGCGGAATGATTACGTCTCGGATAAATGTTTCATATCTATCGCGCAATGCGCTCAGTTCTTCGGACAGTGAAAAATCAATCATCGCGGGGACTCCATCCTTCAATTGAAGTCCCGCACGATAACGCGTCGCTGAACGAGATTCTATACTTCGCGCTGATCCGATCTATTCGGACGCTCCCGCGTGGCCTCGGACTTCCGCGCTTTGCCGCCATCCCATTTCTTCAATGTGAATGAATCGCTCGCGGATCCGGCGTTTACAGGATGGTTTCGCTCCACTGATACTGATATTTGAGTTGAGCGACGCCGGCGCGCTCTTGTTGACTACCAACATCGTCAACGAACCACTCGTCCGGTGCGCCGCGCACACCGACAACAAGGGGTAATCACTCGAGGCTGAAATCAGATGGTCGCCGCCGCGTGCAAAGCTCTTGAGCAGCCGCGACCTTTTGTGCGGAACCGATGGCGTCGATTCCGCATCCGGCTTCGTGCTTACCGGCGCCGACTATAGCCGGGCGCGATCTGGCTGTGCTAAAGCGTGGTCTCATTAAAAGGTTTGGAGACGGAAAAATGCGCCCAATCAAGTTCGGACTGTTTCTCCCCACCGGCGATTTCGTACAGGCTCGCGACGCCGCCGTCTGGGCCGATCAACACGGCTTCTACTCCGTCTCAATCAACGACCATTTCTTCTCGCCTTTCGGCTCGGGCCAGATGCCGCAGCTCGAATGCTTTTCCACATTGAGTGCGATTGCCGCCGTCACCAAAAACGTTCGCCTCACTCCGACCGTCACCGCGATGTCGTTTCGGCCGCCACCGATGCTCGCGAAAATTACCTCGACTCTCGATCAAATCAGTAATGGACGATTGATCCTCGGGCTGGGCGCCGGATGGCAGCGTTCCGAATATGACGCGCACGGCTACCCGTACCCTTCCAACGTCGAACGGCTCGATCAGCTCAGCGACGGCATCAAGCTGATCAAGGCGATGTGGACCCAGGACGAGCCGACTTACCGCGGCCGCTTCTTCTCGATCGAAAAGGCCTACAACCACCCTCGGCCCGTGCAAAAGCCGCATCCGCCGATCATGATTGGCGGCTCCGGGAAAAAGCTCCTGCAAATCGCGGGCGCGGAAGCTCAGATCGCTAATCTCATTCCGCCGATTATCAACGGCAAGGATTTCGTGCAGGATCCGGCTGCGGCGGTAAAGTTCGACAACGCCGAAATCAAACGGCGGATCGAGATGCTGCGCGGCTTCACCCGCGCCGCCGGGCGCGATCCGGCGTCGGTGGAAATCAGCGGCATCGTCGTATTGTCGATCGCGCGCGAAAAGAGCGTCGCCGATGCTGCCGTCAAGGCCACTGCCGCGGGCATGGGCTTCCCCGGCGACGACGCCGCCCGCAAATCGCCGGTACTGCTCATGGGCGCGCCCGATCAGGTCCGGCGCGAACTGCGCTCGCGCATCGAGGAATTCGGCATGACTTACTTTATCGTGTTCCCGACCACGCCCGAGTCTCGCGATCTGCTGGTCAGCGACATCATGCCGGAGTTCATCTGAACTGCATCTGATACCACTTCCGTTTCGTTTGGGAGAGTATGTACATCGACTGGATTATGACTACTCACTGCTGGAGATAACGCATGGCCAGGAAATCCGGAATACTGTCGATAATCTCAGTGGCTATCCTTTTCGCAATTGCTTGCGGCCAGGCGTCGGCCGCCGGTTCCGCGAGCGACGATAAAGCGGCTATTGCGGCGCTCGAACAACGAATCGCTACTGCCGTGCAAGCCAAGGACGCAAACGCTATCCTCGCCAATTATGTCACGGGCGATACGTTGCTCGTCTTCGACGCGATTCCCCCGCGCCAGTACCAGGGTTGGCGGGCCTATCGCGATGATTGGCAGGGCGTGCTCGACCAGTGTGCGGATTCGCCGAAGATGGAGATTACCGACCTCTCGGTCGAGGTCGAAGGGTCCTTGGCGTATTCCCACAGTATTCAGCATTTCGTCTGCACCGGCGCCAAGGGAAACGCGGTCGGCCTGACCATGCGCACCACGGACATCTACCGGAAAATTGACGGCAAATGGCTGGTCGTGCACGAGCATAATTCAGTGCCCGCCGACCTCGCCACGGCGAAAGCCGACCTCACCTCGAAGCCATAGAGTACCGCCGTGGCGCCGGGGCCGCTGCCCGCGCTGGCGCTCCTTCTGGCGACCAGCGCGCAACCCTTACAACAGCGGCGAAACCCGCACGTCGTCCGCTTTAAGCAGCATCGCGCCAACCATTTCGAGCGTTCGCCGTTGACCGATGATGTGCTGGCACCAGGTCTCCGCGTCCCGCAATGCGCGATCGAGCGCGCTCTTCCTGGAATAGATCGCGCTGCCGCCCACCGCATCGAACAGCATCCTGATAATCTGCCGCGATGACTGACACACATTGATATTGCTCAGCCAGATGTCCGCCCGCTCCTGCATCGTCGGTTGCTCGCTCTTCTCGAGCCTTTTCCATTGACGTTCGATCGACGCGAAGGTGTACGATCGCGCGGCACCCAACAGCATCTCGGCGTCGGCGATCGCGCTCTGTACCCGCCCCAGATTCTTGTAGAGCCGTCCGCTCGGAGCTTCCACCTTGCCCTGTATCACTTCCTTGAACAGGTCAATCGTCGAGCGCGCGACTCCCAGCGGAACCCCCGCCCCTTTCGGCAGTATCGCGTTGTTACGCCGCCACAACGGGCCATCACGCTTGGCCGGTTCCACGAAGCTGAAGCTGTTCTGTTCCGGGATGAACAGGTCCGCGACCCGATAGTCATTGCTGCCGGTGCCGCGCAATCCCGTCGTATGCCAGGTGTCCTGAATTTCGTACGCGGACGCCGGCGCCAGCATTATCCGCCAGTTCGGAGCGCCCGCCGCGTCCCGCGCCGGTGTACCGTTCTCATGCACGATGCAACCCGCCGAAACCACGTCCGCATGCGTGATGCCGGAGCCGAACATCCATTGCCCCGAAACTCGATAACCGCCATCGACCCGCTCCGCGCGGCCCGCTGGCCAGACCCAACCGGCCGTGCACATGTCGAGGCGCGGATAGAGCTTTCGTCCAGCGTCGTCGTCGATGTAACCCGAATAAATCCCCGAATCGCAGCCGATCATCACGCACCAGCCGACTGCGGAGTTTGCCCGCGAAAGCTCCTCGATAACCTCAACCTGCTCGATCGTGCTGAACTCCGGGCCGCCCCAGATCTTCGGCATCGTGAGCCGAAAAAGCCCCGCCTCGCGCACGCGCGCGACTACTTCGGCCGGCAGCCGCCGCGCCTCATCGATCTCGGCCGCCTTCCCCCTCAGGTAGCCGCTCAGCGCCCGCGCATTCGTATAAATGTCAGACACGCTCATCGACGGGCCTTGCAAGAAGTCCCGTTTGCTCGAAGATGCGATTGCCGCCATAGCCGTTATCTCCTGAATTTCGACCCCGGGATCGCCGATCACTATGCAATAGCCGATCGGCCCTCAATAATCGATGGCGTCCCGCGACATCGCCATTCCGAAATCGACGGCTTTGCGCGAAACGCGCACTTCGGTTACCACTATGGAGGTGCAACTCCGATCGCGATTGACGATATACTATCCGCCACCGAGGGCCGCGCGATGGCGAGTAGGAGCCTTTCAACTTATCGGGCTAAGCGGGATTTCACCAAGACCGCCGAGCCTAGCGGCGAGATTGCGGTAGCCGCGTCGAGATATCCGCGTTTCGTGATCCAGAAACACGCAGCCACCCGCCTCCATTACGATTTGCGGTTCGAATTCGACGGCGTGTTCAAGTCCTGGGCTGTCACGCGCGGCCCTTCGCTCAATCCCCACGACAAGCGGCTCGCGGTCGAAGTCGAGGACCATCCACTCGATTACGGCGATTTCGAAGGCACTATTCCAAAAGGTCAGTATGGCGGCGGTACGATACAGCTCTGGGATCGCGGCTATTGGATGCCGGAAGGCGACAAATCTCCCCAACATGCGATCGAAGACGGGGACTTCAAATTCACCCCTCGGTCAGCGGCTGCACGGAAGCTGGGTCCTGGTGCGCATCAAACACGATCGCAACCGCGGCACGCGCACGAACTGGCTATTGATCAAGCATCGCGACGAGAACGCTCGCGACGACGATGCCGACGCGCTCCTGGCCGAAGATCGCTCAGTCGCCTCCGGGCGTTCGATGGCCGACATCGCGGCCGGCAAAGGTCCAGGTCCGAAGCCCTTCATGCTCGACAGTAGAAAGATTGCGCGGGCCGACGCCGTTTGGAATTCCGACTCGGGCGAGAGCGTAAATCGGCTTGTGGCCGACAAGTCCGCGCCGCTCGCGAACGCGCGAGACTCGGTGAAAACCGCCGGCGCAAAAGCTCAGGGCATCAAGCTAAAGAACCTCCCCGACTTCATCGCGCCGCAACTCTGCCGCCTGGCCGACCGCCCGCCGTCGAGCGATCTATGGGTCCACGAGATAAAGTTTGACGGCTACCGCGTTCAGATGCGCGTGCAGAATGGCCGCGCGATTCTGCGCACCCGCAAGAGCCTGGATTGGACCTCGCGCTTTCCCGCGATTGCTCGTGCGGCGGCGCGCTTGCCCGACTGCATCATCGATGGCGAAGTAGTAGCTATCGATAAGCATGGAGCGCCGAACTTCGCCGCGCTGCAGGCCGCCTTGGCTGACGGACGCACCGACGATCTGATCTACTTTGCCTTCGACTTACTATTCGCCGGTCGCCAGGATCTGCACGAACTGCCCTTGTCCGATCGTAAAACGCGACTGCGTTCGATCCTCGAAGCCCAACCCGATAGCGGTACGCTAATCCGCTACGCCGAACACTTCGACCGCGACGGTGACGCCGTGTTGGAGTCGGCGCGGCGGATGTCGCTCGAGGGCATCGTCTCCAAGCGCCTCGACGCACCCTATCGCTCCGGTCGCACTCATAGCAGTTGGACCAAGACCAAGTGCCGCCCCAGCCAGGAAGTAGTAATCGGCGCCTGGACTGATAATGCCGGCCAGTTCCGTTCACTGCTCGCTGGAGTTCATCGCGGCCGGAATCTAACTTATGTCGGCCGCGTGGGCACCGGCTTCGGCCACGACATCGTCAAGCGCATCCTTCCACGATTGAAATCGCTGACCACTGACAAGAGTCCGTTCGGCGGCGACAATTCACCGCGCAAGCTATCCAGTATTCATTGGCTGAAACCCGAACTCGTCGCGGAAATAGAATTCGCCGGCTGGACCGGCGACGGTCTGGTGCGACAGGCGTCCTTCAAAGGCCTGCGCGATGATAAACCCGCCGCCGAGGTTGTACTTGAAATGCCAGCAGCGAACACTGGATCGCCGGAACCGGCCGGCGACCCGAAAAGTGCGAAGGCCATGACCGCGGTCTCTACCAAATCGACGAGACCGCAAACCCCGGTTGTGATGGGCGTGCCGATCACCAATCCGGACAAGGCAATGTGGCCCGACGCCGGCGATGGCGCACCCGTCACCAAGCTTGAACTGGCGCACTACTACGAAGCGGTCGGACCTTGGATGATCCGGCACTTGAAGGGACGGCCGTGCTCGATTGTCCGCGCGCCCGATGGCATCGCCGGCGAACATTTCTTCCAGCGTCACGCGATGCCGGGAATGTCGAAATTGCTCAACTTGACCACCGTTTCCGGCGATCGAGAACCGTACCTTCAGATCGATACCGTCGAAGCTCTCGCGGCGATCGCCCAGATCGCCGCCCTCGAACTGCATCCGTGGAATTGCCAGCCCGGACATCCCGATCTGCCGGGGCGACTCATTTTCGATCTCGACCCGGCCCCCGACGTCGAGTTCTCCGCGGTCATCGCGGCCGCGCACGAATTCCATGATCGATTAGAAGCGCTCGGCCTCATCAGCTTCTGCAAAACCACCGGCGGCAAAGGTCTGCACGTCGTCACGCCGCTCGCCGCTTCCGAAAAAAACCCGCTGACGTGGCCCGTGGCGAAGGCGTTCGCGCGCGAACTATGTATTCGAATCGCTGCGGATAACCCCGACCGTTATCTCGTCAACATCGCGATCAAGGCGCGCGCGGGTAAAATCTTTCTCGACTATCTGCGCAACGATCGCATGGCGACTGCCGTGGCGCCGCTCTCGCCGCGCGCCCGTACGGGGGCGACGGTATCGATGCCGCTCCGATGGTCCCATCTGCGCGCCGGTCTCGATCCCAAGCGCTATACCATCCGTACCGCGCCCAGCCTGCTCGCCAGGAGCACCGCGTGGAAGGAATACTGCGATGCCGAGCGTCCGCTCGCGCCCGCCATCAAACAATTGGCGAGCGCCGGACGCAACTAGCTACTTCTTGCCGGTCGTTCGACGACCCTTGGCACTCGGGGCCACCCGACGCTGCGGATGCGCATTGACGGCGATTTTCTTCTCGACCTCTTCCGCCTCGTCCGCGGCGGACTTCCGCGATGTGCCGCCGCGCTTTTCCAACGACGCCTTCAACGCCGCCATCAAGTCGATCACCTGTCCGCGCTCAGCCGGCTTCGGCGCCGCGGTTACCTCTTCGCCCGCGACCTTCTGCTGCGCCGCTTCAATTACCCGCTCGCGATAGGTGTCATGATACTGCGAAGGGTCAAACTTCTTTTGCGTGAGGTCATCGATTAGACGCTTGGCCAGCGTCAATTCATTGTCCTTGACCGCCTCGTTCAGCGAGCGATCGAATTCGTCGGCCGCCTTCACCTCGTCGGCATAGTAAAGGAAGTGCAGCATCAGCCCTTTGGCATACGGGCGCACCAGCACGAGATGCTCCTTGCCCCGCATCGTATAACGCCCGAGCGCAACCCGTTCCGTGGTCGTCATCGCTTCGGTCAGCAAGCGATACGCTTTGCCGGCCCCATGATCACTTTCGAGAAAATATGACTCTTCGAAGTAAACCGGATCCACTTCGCGCAGCGGCAGGAACTCCGTAATTTCGATCGCATGATCGGATCCCGAAGCCTCGAGATTCTTCAACTCCTCATCGGTGAATACCACAAAGCGTCCTTTCTCGATCTCGTAACCGCGCACCAACTCACTGCGATCAACTATCGCGTCATCGACCGGGCAGTATATCTTCTGTTGTATCCGGCTATGGTCTTTGCCGTGCAATAAATTAAAACTCACCGACTTTGATCGGGCGGCGGAAAACAGCTTTACCGGAATCGATACCAGCCCAAAGGAGATGTTGCCGTTGGCAATCGGTCGTGATGCCATCACTCGTTACCTCCGTAACCGCAGGCGTCCGACGAGCTTCTAATATCGTTCGGCCTTCGTCAATGCGGCCCCCGACACTCCATTGAGGATGTATATCATTGCTATAGGCAAATTAAGGTACGAAATAATCTGAGTAAAGCGCTGACGCTTGGCAATACTCAGTGTACTCTTCAGCCGTGCAAATCAGTCGGTATCGATTTATAGCCGATGATGAAGTTCGATCGGATACGCCGCAACGGCCCGTTCGGTCGGGCCTTCGGATAACGGCGCAGGAACTCGTCGTAAAAGATCCGGATTTGCATCTCCGCCAGACGCGCGCCAAGGCAGAAATGCTGCCCGATGCCGAAGCCCAGATGGGGCGGTTCCGCGCGCGCCACGTCGAAGCGCAGCGGATCGGTAAAGATCGCTTCATCCCGGTTCGCCGAGCAGTACCAGAGGATTACCTTGTCGCCGGCGCGAATAGCCTGTCCGCCGATCTCCGCATCTTCGATCGCCGTCCGCCGCATGTGCATCACCGGGCTTACCCAACGCACGATCTCGGATGCCGCACTTCCTAGCAAAGACCTGTCATCGATTATCCGGCGCTTTTCCTCGGGATGCTCCGCGAGCGCCAGGAAGCCGCCGGCGATCGAGTTCCGGGTCGTCTCGTTGCCCGCCGCCACCAGCAAGATGAACGTACCGATGTAACGCTCGCGCGTCATCGCCTCGCCATCGATGCGTGAGTGGACCAGCATGCTGATGAGATCGTCACCCGGACGTTCAACGCGCCGGTTCCACAGCTCAATTGCATACTCGGCCATACTCGCGATTTTCTTCGCGGTCGCTTCCGGCGAGGAACGATACTCGAGATCGTCTTCGGCGATCAGCGCATTCGACCACTCGAACAGCTTTCCGCGGTCTTCCTGCGGTACGCCCATCAATTCCGCCAGCATCTGAATCGGCAGCTCTGCCGCAATGTCCGTGACGAAATCGCAGGTCGCCGCGTCCTTCAACCGATCCAGAATTGCCACCACCCGCTCGCGAATCCGATCCTCGAGCTGCCGCACGCGCTGTGGCGAAAACCCCGGCGAAACCATCCGCCGATATTGATTGTGCTCCGGCGGATCCATGCTGATCATCGGCGCTGCGGTCTTGTCCGCGCCCACCCCCGCCACCCCCACCACGTTTTCGTCGAACATGCGATGGCCGCCGTGCCTGCGCTCGGACGAAAACACCTTCGGGTTCTTCGATACCGTCACGATGTCGTCGTAGCGCGTCACCGACCAGAACCCGCGTCCGTCGGCCTCCGCATTCCACGCGACCGGCGCTTCACGCCGCATCCGCGCGAATACCTCGTGTGGAATTCCGTCGCGGAAAGCGTCCGGGTTCTTCAAGTCAACCAAACTGGTCTTCATACTCAATCTCTCGATTCGATCGAATTACCCTTCGGTGAAGGTTTGCATTTCGTCGATCGCCTCGGCGAACTCCTCCATGAATTCCGTCACCACCGTGCGCGTCGATTTCACGCTGTCCACCAGGCCCACGCATTGCCCTACCCAATAGGTCACCAGCTCCAGGGCTTTCTTGTTGCCTCTTTCTGCGGCCCGATGCGCGGCGCGAAGCGCCGGCTCGCTCAGGATCGTCTGAAATGGCATCGGCAACGGCCCGGGACTGTCGGGCCCTTCCCACGCGTCGGTCCACGCCGATCGAAGTTGCCGCGAAAATTTCCCGGTTCGGCATTTCGATCTGACCGTATCGCGCGAGGTCGCCGCAAACATCTTTTCGCGCAGGATTTCCGAAACATCCGACTCCGCCGTCGTGAGCCATACCGATCCGGTCCATGCCCCGGCCGCGCCGAGCGCCATGCACGCCGCCATCTGCCGCCCGGTCGCGATTCCCCCGGCTGCCAGCACCGGCACGTTGCGGATCGGTTTGATCGCGCGCAGCACCTCGGGGATCAACACCAGCGTCGAGACCTCGCTGCAATGGCCGCCCGCCTCCCATCCCTCCGCGATTATAATGTCAATGCCCGCCTTCACCTGGCGAATCGCATGCTCCTTCGCTCCAATCAATGCGGCCACTGGAACGCCATGCTTGTGACCCATATCGAGCATCGATTGCGGCGGTACGCCGAGCGCGTTGGCGATCAATTTGATCGGATGGCGAAACGAAACCTCGAGCAGCTTCAGCACGACGTCTTCCCGTAGATTCAGCCGCGCCGGCCGTTCGCCGCGGTCGGCGATCTCCGCCTGCCGCGAGTGTGGAAGTTCGACGTCGTACTTGGCCAGCAATTCGCGGACGAAGTCCTTGTGCCGCTGCGGAATTCGCTCCGCCAGCGCCCCCATGCTCACGTTCGCCTCGCTCTTGGTCGCCATGTTCTCCGGAATCAGCACGTCGATCCCGTAAGGCTTGCCGCCAATGTTCTCGTCGATCCACTTCAGTTCATGCTCGAGGTCTTCCGGAGTAAAGGCGGTCGCGCCGAGTACGCCAAAGCCGCCCGCACGACTCACAGCCGCGACCACGTTGCGGCAATGACTGAATGCCACCAGCGGAAATTCGATGCCGAGCATTTCACAAAGAACAGATTTCATTGGCGATTCTCCACGCTCCAATGCGCGCGCTATCTAAATCAAATTGGCGCAAGCGACTCATTCACGAACTAGCACCAACCTCGGACGATCTGCAAAAGCTCAGTTTCGTCCCGAAGGTGCACTGTAACCTCGGTGAGGATTCAGAAAAGAATCTAGGTTCCACGTTCCTCAACTGTTGGGGCTGTCGAAGCTCAGCTCGACCTCGCATAGTCACACGGGTTGTGCTAAACGGACGCAGAGTATTCAGTAATTCGTCGACTTCAATTTGCTGCGCTGCCAGCGTCCGTCACCTCCGATGAGGCCCCTCCGATGGCTACCGCGCGCGAAGATGCCGCCCCGAGTTTTGAATCCTGGAAACTGCGGCTCGAACAGGCAGCGCCCGACCAACTCCCTGCCGCGCTCGAAGAATTTCTGCGCGTACTCGCGCTTCTCGGCACCCCGCTGATCGACGGCCCGCACGTCCACTTCGTCTATTGCGATCCGCACGCCGACCACGTCGCCCTCGCCGGCGAATTCAACGAATGGGGTCGAAACAACGATGCCATCCCGATGCGTCGGCTCGGCGATACCGCCCTTTTCTTTCACACCTTGACCGTACCCGGCGCCACCCGGCTCGAATACAAGTTCATCGTTGACGGCGAATGGAAATCCGATCCGCTCAGCCAGCACAAAATCGACAACGGCATCGGCGGTCAGGATACCTTCTTCGTCGTCGGCGAATTCCACGATCCGCCCGAACTCGAACCGGTCGCCGATATTCCGCACGGCCGGGTCGAGGAATTCGAGTTCGAGAGCGATCTCCTCCACAATCGGCGGCGCGTTTACGTCTATCTACCCGCCGCCTATGACCGCGACCGTGAAACGCGCTTCCCATCCTTTTACGTCCACGACGGCGGCGAGTACCTCGAACGCGCGCGGATGGCCACCATCATGGACAACCTCATTAATGCCCGCGACATCCAGTCGGTCGTGGTCGTGATGATCGATCCGGTCGATCGGATGCATGAGTATCGGGCCAACGACGCGTACCGCGATTTCCTCTGCGACGAATTCATCCCGGCGATCGACCGCCGCTATCGCACCATCGACCACCGCGACCACCGCGGCGTGATGGGCGCGTCGCTCGGTGGCCTCATCTCCACTTACGCGGCGCTCTCGCGGCCGCAACTCTTCGCCCGGGTCGCCGGCCAATCCAGCGCCCTGCAATACAGCGAAATACAGCTCTTTTCGATGCTCGCCGGGGTCGCCGATACCACCATCCGGTTCTACCTCGACGTCGGCAGCTACGAGCCCCGCTTCATTCCGGCGCACGAGCGCTTCGTCGCGCTGCTCAGAAAAAAAGGCTGGCCGTGCCTCTATCAGGAGATCGCCGGCGGTCATAACTGGACCAACTGGCGCGCCCATCTGAAGGATCTCCTGCTCTACCTCTGGGGCCAGCGCTCCCCATGAATTACCCGCACTGTAGTCGGCGCATCGTCGCGCCGTCGTGGCCCCAGCGGGCATCTCGCCTCGGAAGCCTCAATTGAGTCTCCGCACACACGGGTGTCGAAGTCCCATCGCCGAAGTCCTTATGCCCGCAGCGACCGCGCCCCCACCGCATCCTCCGCTGACGCCGTCGCCGCGCCCGGAACTTTGCTCGCCGGCGATGTACAGCGTGCCAGCACTGCGGACAACGCCTGCAGCGTAACCGGCTTGGCGACGTAATCGTCCATTCCGGCCTCGAGACAGCGCCGGCGCGCGCCCTCCAGGGCGTGCGCCGTCATCGCGATTATCATCGTACGCCGTGCGCCGTTTTCGCGCCGCCGGATTTCCGCCGTCGTGACGTAACCGTCCATCTCGGGCATCTCACAATCGAGCAGCACCACCGGATATTGCGTACTCGATAGCGCGTCAATCGCGGCCTGACCGCCATCGGCCAGGTCAACACGATATCCCAACCTCTGCAGTTGCTTCTCCGCCACCCTGAGGTTCACCCGGTTGTCATCGACCACCAGGATATGCTTCGGGCCGTTCTCAGCTTCACCCCCAAGGCCGAAGGTCTGCCGAGCGAGCAGTATAATTTCGCGGCCCGACCGGTCGGTACTCGCTGATTCCCACGCCGGCATTGCGCACAGGCTGCGAAACAGGTGCGACGGCCGCACCGGCTTGGTCAGCCAGCCGTCGAAGTCCTTGCGATAACGCGCCGCTAATACGGCATTTTGCCCGACCGGACTCATCAGGAGCAGCCGCATTCTGGTCAAGGCCGGCTCACCCCTGATTGCGCCCGCTAGCGCGGGACCATCCATTCCCGGCATCTCGGCGTCCACGATCGCGATCTGAAAAGGCCGGTTTTCGAGCGCGCTCCGCAGCAATGCCGCGAGTGCTTCGTCGCCGTTTGCCGCGGTCTCCGCCTCCATCGCCCACGATCGCAGAATGCTCGCCACCACAGCGCGATTGGTCCCGTTGTCATCGACCACCAGCACCCGCCGGCCGTCAAGCCGCGAACGCTTCGATTCGCGCCCGGGGGACAGCGCCGGCCGGCCGAATCTGGCGGTAAAGTGAAACGTCGATCCCTGGCCAGCCGCGCTTTCGATTTCGATCTTTCCCTTCATGCCGTCAACCAGTTTCGCCGAAATCGTCAAGCCCAGGCCGGTTCCGCCATATTTGCGCGTGGTTGACGCGTCCGCCTGGATAAAGGGGTTGAAAAGCCCGGCTTGCACGTCCAGCGGGATGCCGATCCCGGTATCGCGGACCTCGAAGCGAAAGAGGATCTCTTCAAATGTTTCCGCCTGCGGCGTGACCCGCAGGACCACCTCGCCGGCATGCGTAAATTTCATCGCGTTCCCAATCAGATTGTTCAGCACCTGGCGCAGCCGGTTCGGATCGCCGGCGACCGTCGTTGCGAGGTCGCCGGCGTAATCCAGCGTCAGCTCGAGACCCTTGCTGCGGGCCTTTTCGGCAAACAACTCGATGGTACTTTCGAGTACACTGGCCAGCTCAAAATCGATTCGCTCAAATACTACTTTCCCTTCGTCGAGTTTCGAAAAGTCCAGGATATCGTTCACGATCGTGAGCAGCATATTGCCGCTTTCCGAGACCGTCCGCGCCAATTCCACCTGATCGACCGTCAAATCGGTGTCGAGCAGCAATTCCGTCATCCCGATGATCCCGTTGAGCGGCGTGCGAATTTCGTGGCTCATATTCATCATGAACTCTGACTTGATACGCAGCGCCTCGAGCGCGGTCTCCCGCGCCGCGATCAGCTCGGTGTTCTTGACCTCGAGTTCCGCCAGCAAACGAGCCCGGATCTCGGCCCGTTGCCCCATCGCCAGGCTTTCGGCCGCCGCCGCCCGCGCTTCATCGCGCAATTGAGTCTCGCGAACCTCGCGGCTGCGATCGTCGGCCTGTCGCCGCCGCAACAGATTGCGCAACTGCGCCTTGGCCGCCCCGAAGTCGCTCGACTTCACGATATAGTCGTCCACTCCGGCGCTGAGCGCCTCCCGGATGACGTCGCTCGAAGGATCGTCGGTCAGGATTATCGACGGGATCGCCCGCCAT
This sequence comes from Deltaproteobacteria bacterium, assembly GCA_021780755.1. Lineage (GTDB taxonomy): Bacteria > Desulfobacterota > Binatia > Binatales > Binataceae > JADMIL01. Next base: position 297,925 of record JAJXYF010000029.1, read on the forward strand.
TCGGGGGCTTCGCGCATCTGCCGGAAAAATGCCCGGTCGGCCGGCCCGCCTTCAATCAGGATGCAATCGGCGCGGCGCACCCGCAGCAGCTCCAACGCCTCCTCGACCGTTCGCGCGATCGCCATTTCGTAGTCTTCGGTCAGCAACTGTACGCCGAGTTCGCGCAAGTAGTCTGGTTCACTCGCGATACCCAGCAGCTTCTTGTTGCCCAACAGGCGGGTGGCCGATTCGGGGATCCGCGTCGCCTCCCGCGATTGCGTCAGCGCGTGGAGTCGCAACAGCAGAAGGGCGCCGTCCGCGCTCTTGCGCATAAAGGCGTCGGCGCCCGCCTCCAGCGCTCGGATTTCGGTGCTCCGATCATCCGAACTCGTAAGAAAAACACAGGGAATCTCCCGCAACACCGCGTTGGCCTTGATCCGGCTGATGAACGTCAGGCCGTCGATTCCCGCCATCTGGCCATCCACCACTATCGCCGCCGGCGCCAGCTCCGTCGCCAGCCGCAAGCCCTGCACGCCATCCTCGGCCTCCGCCAGCCGATAGCCGTTCGACTCGACCAGTTGCTTGAGCCCCTTGCGAAAGGTCTCGCTCGGGTCGATCACCAGCAGATTCAGGGGTACCGGCACCGCCGCTCCACAACGGCGCGCGCGTACCAGCTCGTTCGCACATCGCAGCAGATAGCTCTTTTCGTAGGGTTTACCTACATATTCATCGGCACCGGTCATCAGTCCGCGCACCCGCGCGCGAACGTCCGCCTCGACCGACAACAGGATCACGGGAATCGCCTTGGTCTCCCCGGCGGCCTTCAATTCGGCCAGGAACCCGACCCCATCGCCGTCGGGCAGTTGCACATCGAGTACGATCAGATTGAAGTGACTTTCGTGCAGGGCGCCGCGACCCGCGGCCAGCGTGCTCGCGACCCTGCAAACGAAACCATCAGCTTCGAAGGCCGTTTTCAGGTCCATGCGGACCGTCAGGCTGTCGTCGATAACCAGTACGCTCGAAGTCATTTCTCATCTCCACGGCCGCGGCCCGCCATGTGGCCGCGCGCCCCGGCAACCTCGACCAGCGGCGTGACCACCTGCGCGGCCCGCAACGTGAGCGCCGCGCGCGGCATCCCGAACCCGATCGAACTGGCCTGATCCTGCCCGATCGTCTGACCGCGATCGCGCTCGCCATCGTCAATTACTCACGGCATGATTTTCCCGTCTTGATTACAGCAATATCCGCTCCAAGCCGGGCGAAGCTCTCCGGCGCCGCCACCGCGCCCATCACCGTCCCGCCGCACGAGTCCGCCGCACCGCGGATATCTCCGTCAGCCTCATTACCCGTGCCCCGCTCAATACTCACTCGGTAACGCGTCGTCATCCGCCGCTCCAAGTGACTATTCGCGGACTTACTTGTTTTGCGCTGCGCTAAACGTCGCGCCCGACCCCGATTGACTAGTCGAGTCTCGCGGGACGGAACTTCAGTTCAATCGACCGGCACGCCGCATAACACTCTTAAACGTGTCTGCGACGCGTGTGCTGCCTCCACCCTTTTGCTCCGTGCTGATTGACCAGTTAGTGCCGACCGTCAATTAAATGTCGCGGCACCGTCGCCAACCGCCGCATCAACTCGCACCCGACGCGCCACCCTTCACGTATCGGCGTCACCGGGACCGGCGGCTCGTGATCGGTTCCGCACCTCTCGTCAGGCTTTGCGGCTTCCTCGTTTCGTCGTATTCATAGTCCAACGAATTGACGGAGGATGCCCAAAATGACGGACGTCGAACGCCTGCTCGCAATCCACGAGATCGGCCACCTCAAAGCGCGATATTTCCGCTGCATGGATACCAAGGACTGGGCCGGCTTCGCCGCGGTGTTTGCCACCGACGCGGTCGCCGATTACACGCCGCCGGGTGGCAAGCAGGGCGACTGGGCGGCCGCCGGTGCCGCCAATATCGTGGCGTTGGTCAAGAATGTAGTGGCGCCCGCAATCACCGTCCATCACGGCCACATGCCGGAGATAGGAGTGACCTCGCCCACCACGGCGAGCGGAATCTGGTCGATGGAGGATTCGATCTGGTGGCCGGAAGGATCACGCCGCAAAACCCTGCACGGCCTCGGCCATTACCATGAAACCTACCAAAAGACCGATGGTAAATGGCTGATCAAAACTCTGAAATTGACCCGCTTGCGCGTCGCGGAAACCTGAGGAGCATGGGCCAGCTCCATGCTTTCCGGCCCGCACTTCGAGCAGCCGCTGCGGGACCGGGTACCGTGCGGGCCATATCGCAGCCTGCTAGATGCCGTACTTTTCGATCTTCGCGTAGAGCTTCTTGCGCGAGATTCGCAGCAGCGCCGCGGCGGCCACCTTGTTGCCCTCGGTACTCTCGAGGGCGCGCGCGATAATCTCTCGCTCAGCCTCGGCAAAGGAACCTATCGGCAATTCACCCGGCGCTTCCTGATGATCCTCCGGCGAGCTTGGCGATACTCGCACCGGACGGCTCGCCGCGACGGCAGCCGGCAAATCCCGCAACCGGATCATCGGTGAGCGGCCGAAAGTAAACGCACCCTCGATCGAGTTGGACAGTTCACGGACGTTGCCGGGCCACCGATATTCCGCCATCGCCGCCAGCGCGTCTTCTTCGACTCCTTTCACGGCGATTGCCGGATGGAGCTTCTCGTTGAACAGGTCAATAAAGTGCTCGACCAGCAGCGGGATATCTTGCATGTGCTCCCGCAGCGGCGGCACGTTCAGCACGCCGGCCTGCAAGCGGTAATAGAGATCCTCCCGCAGGATACCGGCGCCCACCGCTTCCATCGGATCGCGATTGGTTGACGCGATCAGCCGTGCGTCAACGGACACCTCACGCGTCGCTCCAACCGGACGAACGCTGCGCTCCTGGACCGCTCGCAGCAATTTGCTCTGCGTCTCGGGGCTCATCTCGGTTACTTCGTCGAGGAACAAGGTGCCGCCCTCGGCCGCCCGGAAGAGCCCGAGGTAGTCGGCATTGGCGCCGCTGAACGCGCCCTTGCGATAGCCGAACAGTTCGCTCTCGATCAGGTCTTTCGGGATCGCCGCGCAATTGAGCGCAACGAAGGAGGCCTTCGGCGCCGCCCCGCACTCGTGAATCGCCCGCGCAATCAGTTCCTTCCCGGTACCGCTTTCGCCAACGATCAGGATCGTACCGCGCGTTTCCGCCGCCGACTCGATCTGATCATAGAGCCGATGCATCTCCGCGCTCGCGCCGACCAGTCCGTGAAAGATGCTCCGCTCTTCGCGCCCCAATAAGGTCGCCTGCCGCTCCAGCGCCTGGATGCGCGCGCCGGCGCTCGCCCAAACCGATCGGAAGTACGCATCGGCGAGCAGGATCATCCGAATATGACTCAGCTTGTCGAACGCCGTGTAAATTTCGAGCGGCGGCTGCGGCGTCGGAAATACCTCGTAGACACTCTGTTCGTACAGGTGCAGCGAAGCCACTACTTCCGCAAACGGGACCCTGCGCTCGCACAACTGTTCGCCGGCGCGAATCGTATTGACCACATAGCGATCCATGTCGCCCTCGATCAGATGCGCCGTGCTGCGCGACAGCGAGTTAAGGTATATCTCGCGAAATTCGAGCTCCGACAAACTGCGCTGGTCGCCAAAATGCAAGATGTAGAGCCGATACCAATGCTCCACGACTTCATCCAGCCGCTCCAATACCAGGGTGAGCACCGGCCGCAGCGCCTCCAGCTCATCGTCCCACAAAAGATGATAGTGCCGGGGCCCGCCCCGCCGTGAAATAACTTCGGTTAGATCCTGCATTGGTGTTCGCTGAGACTCGGGCGGCTTGAGCGGCGCACCGTTTCCATCGGCGGCGGCTGCGGTTCGTGATCGAGACATGAAAGTTCCTCTCTCCGGATCCGGTTCGATGAGGAAGCGGCGCTCACTACATCTTTGCACCTGCGAGATCGCGTGGAGCTAAAGGCTACCACGTTTTTCCACGGATTCCATGCGGCGATCCGCGCTCCAACTGCATGTCTGCAACCGCCCCAACGCGGTGCGAATCTGAAGCCCGCTGATCGGCAACGCGCCTGCTCCCGCTCATCCGCGCGCACGATAGGGGAGGAGTAAAGCTTGAACGAACGCAACTTGCGCGCGTCGGTCCAAGGCGCGCCTCAGTCGAGTGGAATGAAGCCCGCCTTCTCGCCGGGCGAACGCTTTGGCTGAAGCGGGGTGGCGTTGAAAGTAATCCGAGTCAATCGATAGAATTTACGTGATGCTGTCGCACAAGTCGAAGTACGCCCTGAAGGCGCTGATCGCGCTCAGCGAGGAGTACGGCAAAGGGCCATTGCTGATAGCGGAGATCGCCACGCGCCAGGGAATACCACGGCGCTTCCTCGAAATAATTCTGCTCGAGCTGAAGATGCAGGGTTTTTTGCGCAGCAAAAAGGGCAAGGGCGGCGGCTACGAACTGAGCCGGCCGCCGGCGCAGATCTCGGTAGGGAAGGTAATGCGCACGCTGGAGGGGCCGATAGCGCCGCTGCCGTGCGTCAGCAAGAGCGCCTACGAACGCTGCAAGGATTGCCCGGATGAGGCGAGCTGCGGAGTCAGAATTCTAATGAAGCAAGTACGCGACGCGATCGCGGCGATCCTGGATTCGACGACCTTCGAGGACGTCATTCGGAATTCGCACATGGTTGGCCGCGGACCGGCCGCCCTGGTCTATTCGATCTAGCCGCGCGGACGGGTGGGAGAGTTGTAGAGGAACTCGAAATTAAAGTTCACTGAAACCTCACGAGGTTTCAGACTTCCCATTTGTAAGATGCGGGCTTCCCCCTGAGAAAACCTGATCGTGACTGACGCTCGCGCTTTTGGCCGATTGAGGCTCGCGCGGCCCGGGTAGGCAAGTCCGGCCGGGTTCCTCAACAATTCATTTCACCGGCTCCGGCGGGTTATTTCGCGCAGCAAAAACCCTGCTATAACCTCGTCGCAATGACATTGGAGGAAAGCTCATGGTCGAAAGAAAACAACGCGTACAGTTTCGCGACTTGGCAACGCTCAGCGCCGAGGACCGCGCGCTGGCCGAACGGACCCAGGTCAACGGCAAGGTCGTCAATATATTCAGGGTGCTGATGAACCATCCGAAGCTGGCGCGGGCGTGGTCGAAGTTCGCCACCTATATACTTTCCGACCAGCAGACGCTGGCGGCGCGCGAGCGCGAGATCCTGATTCTGCGGATCGGATGGCTCAACCAGGCGCCATACGAATGGGAACAGCACGTTCGGATCGGGAAAGCGGCGGGTCTCACCGATGATGAAATCGATCGGATCGGCAAAGGGCCGAAGGCCGGCTGGAACAAGCATGACGCGGCGCTGCTGCAGGCGGCCGACGACCTGTTCGAGAATTCGGTGGTCGGGGACGAGACCTGGAAAACGCTTGCCGAGCGCTACAACACCGAGCAGATGATGGACGCGGTGTTTACCGTCGGGCAGTACAACCTGGTGTCGTGGGTGCTGAACAGTATGGGCGTGCCGCTCGACGACTATTTGCCGGGCGCGAAGAAATAGACGGGAGAGTTGTTGAGGAGCGCAAAACTTTTGATTTCTTTCTGAAACCTCACGAGGTTGCAGACTTCCCATCAAAGGATTAGGCGCTCGCGTTGCTCGGGCAAGCGGCCAGAGGGTGGCGCGGAATCTTTTACTTTCGGGCGGAAATCGCGGATAAGATCGATTCGAGATACGCACATTTCAAGCGGCGGGAAGCGCGACGATTGGTAGCGGCGTCGTTCCCGACCCGGGGAGGAAAAATGTCATACGATCTGATTATTCGTAACGGCACCGTGGTCGATGGCTCCGGGCTGCCGCGTTATCGCGCGGACGTCGCGATCGCGCAAGGGCGGATCGCCGCGATCGGGAAAATCAACGAGGCGGCGAAGGAGACCATCGACGCCGAAGGGCATATCGTGGCGCCCGGCTTTATCGACGGCCATACGCATATGGACGCGCAGATTTTCTGGGACGCGCTGGGCACCTGTTCATGCTGGCATGGCGTGACCACGGTGGTGATGGGGAACTGCGGGTTTTCGCTCGCGCCGTGCGCGGAGAAGGACAAGGCGCGGGTGATCCGTAATCTCGAGCGCGCCGAGGACATCTCGCCCAAGGCGATGGAAGCGGGGATCAAATGGTCGTGGGACAGCTTCCCGCAGTATCTCGACGCGATCGATCGGCTGCCGAAAGGGATCAACTACACCGCATACATGGGCCATTCGGCGCTGCGCACTTACGTGATGGGCGAGCGCGCGTTCACGGAGGAGGCGAGCTCGGAAGACCTGGCGGCGATGAAGCGCGAGTTGCGCGGCGCGATCAAGGCGGGAGCGGCGGGCTTCAGCACGTCGCGCAATCGCAATCACGAGACGCCGGACAGCCGGCCGGTCGCGAGCCGTCTGGCGAACTGGAATGAGGTGCGCGAGCTGGTGGGCGTGATGGGCGATCTGGGCGCGGGGGTGTTCGAACTCGCGCAAGAGTCAACCGAACGCGACCCCGAGCATATGCGCGATTTTCTCGGGCGCTTGCAGCGGCTCGCGCTGGAGACCCGGGTGCCAACGACCTTCGGCGTGGTATCGATGCGCAAGGCGCCGCACACCTGGCGTCCGTACTTTCAGATGATCGACGAGACGGTGGCGGCGGGTGGCCGGATGCTGGCGCAGGGGACCAGCCGGTGGATCAGCTCGCTGCTCTCGTTCGAGACGGCGATGCCCTTCGACAAGACGCCGGTATGGTCGGAGATGCGCAAGCTGCCGCTGGCCGAGCAGGAGGCCGCGCTCCGGAATCCCGATTCGCGCCGGGCGCTGCTCGAAGCGGCGCGCGAGTATATGACGAAGCCGGAACGCGCGATCGGAGCGGAGGCGCGCAAGCCTGATTTCGATTATTTGTTTTTGTTCGACAAGCCGCTGCCGCCCTATCGTTCGATCGCGCAGATCGCGAAGGAGGCGAACAAGGATCCGCTGGAGGTAATCATCGACCTGGCGCTGGAAAAACATCTGAAGCAGTTTTTTATTCAACCGATCGTCAACGAGGACCAGGACCTGGTGCTCGGCATGATGCGCCATCCGCGATCGGTGGTGACGTTTTCGGACTCGGGCGCGCACGTGTCGCAGATCATGGACTCGTCGATCCAGACCCATCTGCTGGGCCATTGGGTGCGTGAACGGCAGGCGCTGACGCTGGAGTACGCGATCCGCAAGATAACGTTCGAGCTGGCGTCCTTCTGGGGCTTGCAGGGGCGCGGGATGATCCGCGAGGGGAATTTCGCCGACTTCGCGATCTTCGATCCGGAAACGATATCGCCGACGATGCCGACGCTCGAATACGATTTACCGGCCGGCGCACGCCGCCTGAAGCAGAAGTCGGTCGGGATCAAGGCGACGATCGTGAACGGCGAGGTCCTGATGCGTAACAACGAACATAGCGGGGCACTGCCGGGAAAACTGATCCGGGGCCCGCTCGCGGCTACCGCTCAATAGTCACTTCCAATAGTCATTTAAGTTACGAAGCTGATAACGAGCGGGCAGGAAGACATTGGTCTTCCTGCCCGCGGCCGTCGAGCTGACGCCGGAATATCATTCGATTTGCCGCAGCTTCGCCTGCTCGACGAGTTTTTGCCAAAGGGCCGCGAGCCCAACCGCTGCGACGCGGGCCTCAGCGGTTGCATTTTGTACCGACGAATGGTACATAGACACAAAGACGGAGCCACCGGATGATCGTGAGTTTTCGGGACGAGTGGCTGCACGCCTTCTTCGTCGATGATATGCGGTCGCTGCACATTCCGTCCGATCTCGAAAACCGGCTCTTTCGCAAGCTCCAGATGATCGACGACGCGGCGACCGATCAGGATTTGCGGGTGCCGCCCAGCAATCATTTCGAGAAGCTGCGCGGTAACTTGACGGGTTTCCATTCGATCCGCATCAACAATCGGTGGCGGCTGGTCTTCCGGTGGGACGGCAGCCGCGGGGAAGCAGAGGGCGTCTATCTCGACGACCACAGTTACAGATGAGGCGAACCATGCTGACGACGAAGCGCAAGCCGGCCACGGTCGGCGAGATTCTTGTCGAGGAGTTCATGCAGCCTATGGAGCTGACCCAGGCTGCGCTGGCCGAGGCGATGGGCGTTCAGCGCAAGCATGTCAACGAGCTGTGCAACAACCGCCGGAATGTGACGGCGGCGACCGCGCTCATTCTCGCGCGCGTGTTCGGCAACAGCCCCGACTTCTGGCTCAACGTGCAGCGGCGCAGCGATCTATGGGAGGCGATGAACAGCCCTCGCGAGCGCGAGCGGATCGAACGCGCGAAGCCGCTCGGCGCTGCGGCGTGATCTCCCGCGCCAATTCGTTGGCATTACCGGGAAGGGGAAGCGTGCTCTGGAGTAGAATCGGTCGTTCCGCTTGCATGAGCTTCACGCGACTCTGGCGCAATGTCGTGCTCTTGCTCATCGCGCCGCAGCCGCGCCGATCGGCTACCGCGTGGTTGCGGCCGAGCAGCGCGGTGCAAAGGTCAAGAAGAAGCTGGAAATCGATCTGGCGGAGGGGGTGGGATTCGAACCCACGGTGACCTTTCGGCCACGCCGGTTTTCAAGACCGGTGCCTTCAACCGCTCGGCCACCCCTCCGGTAAATCGCGCGTCGCGCCGCGACCCTCGATATACGCCGCCGCCGCATACCGATTCAACACGCGAGCGTAACCGCCGCCGCGCGCGTTAGTCGGGCGCCTTCTCGCGCATCGTGACGAACTCTTCGGCGGCGGTCGGATGGAGCGCGCGCGTCGCGTCGAACTGGGCCTTGGTGGCACCGCATTGGAGGGCGACGGCGAAGCCCTGAATGATCTCGCCGGCGTCGGCGCCGATCATGTGACAACCGAGGACCCGATCGGTTTTGCGATCGACGACCAGCTTCATAAAGGAACGCTCGTCGCGGCCCCCCAGGGTGTGCTTGAGCGGGCGGAAGGTTGACTTGTAGAGGTCGATTTCGCCGAAGCGCTGGCGGGCCTCGGCCTCGGTCAAACCGACGGTGCCGATCGGCGGCTGGCTGAATACGGCCGAAGGGACGTTGTCGTAATCGAGGCTGATGGCGCGGCGGCCGAAGAGCGTTTCGGCGACGGCGCGTCCTTCGGCGATGGCGACCGGGGTCAGGTTTTTGCGATTGGTCACGTCGCCGATGGCGTAGATATTTTCGGCCGAGGTGCGCAAATAACGATCGACCACGACGGCCCCAACGCCATCGAGCATCACGCCCGCCTCCTCGAGGCCGAGACCGCGGGTATGGGGAGCGCGCCCGGTGGCGAACATGATGAGGTCCGCGTCGAGTGGCGGACCCTGCGAGAGGGTGACGTGAACGGCCGCATCGTGGCGTGGCTCGATGCGGCTGACGAGGGTATCGAAGCGCAGATCGATGCCGCGTTTGCGCATCTCGCCGGCGAGGGCGAGGCGGAGATCATCGTCGAATCCGCGGAGGAAAATCGATCCGCGATGGACCACGGAGACGTGGGCACCGAGACCGTGAAAGATACCGGCGAACTCGAGGCCGATATAGCCACCGCCGACAATGACTACTCGGCGCGGCATGCGATCGAGGAAGAAAGCTTCGTTGGAGGTGATCGTCAATTCGGCACCGGGGACGCGCGGGACGGTGGGCCATCCGCCGGTCGCCACGAGCAGGTATTTGGCGGTGACGCGCCGGTCGCCGATCGCGATCGTATGGGCGTCGATGATCCGGGCGCGGTTCCTGAGAATCGTGACGCCGGAGTTGATTAGCAACTTCTCATAGATGCCGTTGAGGCGCGCAATCTCCGTATTCTTATTGGCGATGAGACGATTCCAGTCGAAGCGGCGTTCGCCGACGGTCCATCCGAAGCCGGCGGAATCCTCGAAGTCCTCGCTGAACTCGGAGGCATAGACGAGAATTTTTTTTGGAATGCAGCCGACGTTAACGCAGGTGCCGCCAAGGTAACGCTCTTCGGCGACGGCGACGCGCGCACCGAGACCCGCGGCAACCCGGCTCGCGCGGACGCCGCCGGAACCGGCACCGATCACGAAGAGGTCGAAGTCGTACTTATCGGCCATCGTAGATACCGCCTGTCAGTGACGAATCGCCACCGGGAGCAAGCCTAGCAGCCCGTGTCGATGAATCAACGGAGTGAAATGCGACGAGCGGGCAGCGCGTGAACGTTGCCCGCTCGTTATTGGTGGAGGAGGACGCAGCGATGCGCGAAGGGAGAGCCGCGGATGGGCCGGTGGCGGCCAGGCGCATCCGGGATTAGTGCGCGCTGGCTTGCGTTTGCGGACTCTTCGCGCGAGCCAACTCGTCATCGATGACGTCGGAGAACCCCTTTTCCGATTCCATGCCGACCATTTCGCGTCCGTTTACAAAGAACGTCGGGGTACCGCTGACACCGAGCCGTTCGCCTTCCGCCTGGTCGGCTTTGACACCGGCGGCACCGGATTTGGCGTCGAAGCACGCGTTGAATGTTTTGGTATCCAGCCCGGCCTTGGCGGCGCTCGCTTTCAAACCGGCCTCGTCGAGTTTGGTTTGATCACTGAACATGGCGTCATGGAGTTCCCAGAATTTGTTCTGGTCGGCGGCGCAGCGGCCGGCAACCGCGGCGTCCATCGCGTGCGGATGCATCCCGAGCGGGAAGTCCATGTAAACGAGTTTGATCTTGTCGCCGTATTTGGCGCGGATCTGTTTCAAGATGGGTTCGGCGGAACGGCAATAGGGGCACTGGAAATCCGAGAACTCAACGATAGTCACGGGGGCATCCTTGCCCCCGGTCCACGGATGGCCGGCGCTGGCGAAGGAGACGCGAGGCGCTTCGAGGGCGACCTTGACGTGGGCGTCGGCGCGCAATTTCGCCACCAGCGCCTCGCGGCGTTGGCGGTCGTCATGGCGCTGCATGGCGGCGATCAGGAGACCCTTGATATCGTTGAACGAGCGGCCGTGGGTCTGGGCGTCGATGCCGGCCTTGTGGGCGTCGTAATATTTTTTTGCGTCGGCTTCGGTGACGTCATTGGCCTTGCCATGCAGTTCGCGGTCGAGGTAGGCGTCGGGAGTCAGATTCGCTTTTTTTGCGGCCGCATCAATCAGATAAGTATCGACCATACGATCGAGGGTCTGTTTGCGGAGGTCGTAGAGTTGGCTCTTGCTGATGCTCTGGAGCATCGCGGCGTCGAGTTCGTTCTGGGTAATCTGATAATCGCCGATGGTCGCGACGACCGGGCCGGCGCTGGCGGCCGCCCAGGAGACGCGCGGCGTCATCGTCACAATTGCGCAAAGAGTCATCATAAATGTCGCAGCCATCAGCGCAGCGATCATGGCCGCGGTCGAGTCGATAGGCCGGTTGGCACCGGCAAGAGTACGTCCCGCTTTCATCCCTACTCCTTTTTGACGGCAGAGCGAGCGCGCTCCGCCAATCGCCAAGAATATCATGCCTGCGGGGGAATTTCCGAGAGGTCTTTCGCGAGGCGCCCCGTGACCTCGGAGTGGCGGAATTGGGGATTAACCTAACCAGTGCAGAACCGCGAAGCAGAGCAGCATCAAGGGCAGGCCGGCGACCAGACCGACGCGCGCCCATTCGCGACTGGAAATTCCCAAACGACCGGCGGCTACAATGTTCGGGATGTTTCCCGGGATGAGCATCCCGCCGCTGATCAACAGCCCCATCAGGATTCCACGCTGCTGGGCGCGGGTAAGTGACGGGCCGATTTCCGCGGCGGCCAGGGTCGCGTTGTCAACGATCGCCGAGACGGAATTCAGCCAGAAAAGTGCGGCCTGCGGCATCTTGCTGATGTATTGATCGACGAGCGGCCGGAAGCCCCACGACAGGCCGACCAGCCCGGCGACGAAGAGATACACCTTGCCCGCACGCACAAAAACTTCGGACCAACTGTCGGGATGAGTGTCGGCCTTTAGCGAGTGCCCGTATTTGGCCGGCAGGAAGAGGCTAATCACCCCGACGATGACGATACCAGCCAGCACCAGCGGACCGAGCAATCGCGCGAGATACCAGAAGTCGGCGTGCAGGTTGGCGATCGCGATGGTGCTGAGCGGTTCGCCTACCGGCGTCAAAGCCGCACCCAACCCAATCGCGAAGCACGCCAACACGACCGCCGCGGTCTCGCTTTCGCGGTCGAGTTTCAGGAGGGCGATCGCTTCGACGAGGATCAGCGCGGCGATGACCGCGGTGATAATGCTTGAGGTCACGCCCAACAGGATGATCAGACCGAAATAGATCCAGCGCGGAGCGAACCGCTTGACCAGTCGTTCGACTTCGCGATCGAGAGTCGGGCGCAGCAATCGCACCACCACGCCGAAGACCAGCACCGCGACGGTCAGCGGGAGCGGTTCGGTGAGCGCCGCGTGGAGCAGTTCCTTGCTCCATTGTCCGGCGGCCGCGGAGGCCAAGGTACCGGCCAGCAGGAAGAAAACTTCGATGTTCCGCTCGACGCGCCTTACGAGGACCGGGCCGAGCAACACCGCGAGCAGAATGAGCCCCAGTCCATAAACCATCGCTAATCAGTTCGGGTGCGGTCGCGCGCAATCAGACGGGTCGTCGCCGTGCTCGTTGGTGCGGATGCGGATGACATCCAGAAGGTCCGTGATGAAGATTTTACCGTCGCCAATTTTGCCAGTATGCGCCTTAAGCTTGATCGCCTCGATGCCCCCAGTCAACTGATCGTCCTTGACCACCGTGACGCCCCTCTTCAACAAATCCTGATTTTTCAATAGGGTTTATGCTCCGCGCGAGAGTGGCGGAATGGCAGACGCGCCGGACTTAGGATCCGGTGCCGCAAGGCGTGGGGGTTCAAGTCCCCCCTCTCGCATCTCAATAAAGTTTGCGGTTGGTCAGCGGAGTGAGACACCGCCCTGCGATCAGGCGCGGCAGTCTGGTCCGTGGTCTGATGGGAAGGAAAGATGAAAGTCAGCGGTTGTGACCGCTGCTTTCAGGGGGCCGACACAAGCGGAGTTCTGCTTTCAACCCGGCGGTGGTCCTTTATGACGAATCCGATGTGATCTCAGTTCCACCCATGCCAGCGCCAGAGCCACAAATACCGCGACAAGGACTATAAGCAGCAACAGGGCCACAAGGACGCGCAGACTCATTAGCCTTTGCCTCCATCAACTCGGCCACGTCAGAAACCATATTAAGCCTCGCACGAGTATGGCCGGCAGTCGAGGCATCACCGCTGGCCGAAAAGCGCCGGTGAGCGATCGCGAGAACGCTTACCGATTAGCGTCAGACATCGCCAGTGCGACGCTCGGGCGGCGGTGGGGCGCTGGCGCGTGGTGTCCGATTGCAGTAGAAACTCGATTCAGCGCGACCGGCCGCAGCGGACCGTCGGCGCGGAGGCGGGAGAAAACGCGATGGCACAATATGTCGAAGTCGAACAGGCGATCGGGATGCAGGGTCTGCGGGTGGTGCTCACGCCGTCGGTGCCCGGGCCGTGGACGGAGGCGGCCAAGGGTATCCTGCACGTGAAGAAGATTCCCTACGTAAAGGTGCGCCAGGAATTGATGGGCGAGAACCTTGCGCTGATCAACTGGACCAAACAGGCGACCGCGCCGGTGTTCGTGTACAACAATGAGCGTCCGCGCAGCCTGTGGAGCGACCAGCTTTTCCTGGCCGAGCGGCTGGCGCCCAATCCGCCGCTGATCCCCGCCGACATAAAGGAACGCGCGCAGATGTTCGGCCTGTCGAATGAAATCTGCGGGGAATTCGGTTTCGGCTGGTCGCGGCGGCTGATGATGATCCATGCGGCGATGCTCGATACGAACGCGAGCGAGGGCGCGAAGAAGGGCATGCGGTTCATGGGCGAGAAATACGGCTACGCGCCGGACGTGGCGGAAGCGGCGCCCGCGCGGGTGGCGGAAATCCTGACGGCGCTCAACGCTCAGCTTGATGCGCAGCGCGCGCGCGGCAGCCGTTTTTTCATCGGGGACAAATTGAGCGCGCTGGATATCTACTGGGCGGCATTCGCCGCGCTGATCCAGCCGTTGCCGGACGAGCTATGCGCGATTCCCGCCGGTTTTCGCAAGATTTACGTCTGCACTGACCCGATGGTGCAGGCGGCAGCGAGTACGCAACTGCTAGCCCATCGCGATTTCATCTACCACGAATACCTGGAATTACCGGTCGATATGTAGGCCGGTTTGTAGGACGATAGTTGTTGCTGAGGGCGGGCGCGGCGGCGCGGAATCCGGCCGGCCGCGGCGCGCGGCCCTCAAGCGATCAGGCGGAGGTTTGACCATGGCTTCGGACAATCTCTCGGGAATCGGGGACGCGATTCGCAAAGCGAGCGAGGCCTATGCGGAGGCGCTCGGCGCGGTGGGCAAGGCGCTGCAGAACCTGGCGGGCGGCACCGCGGGCGGCGATCGCGATCGACTGGTCGAGAACTGGCTGCGCGTCGCGCGCATGAGCAAGGACGGCGTGATCACGGCGCTCGAACAGGGCTTCGAGTTGTGGGAGCGGGAAATCCGGCGCACTGTCGCGACGGTCAAGAGCGAAGCGCAACGCGAGTCGTCGAATCCGATGGACGCGTGGACGGAGAATTGGCGTCGCGCGACCGAAGCGTTCAGCGGGGGCACCGGCACGCTCGGCGAGGAGGCGCGCAAGCAGGCCGAGACGGTGCAGAAGACGCTGCAGGACGGACTGCGCGCGTGGCAACGGCTGTGGGAGCCCGAGAAAAAATCCTGAGGCGTTGACGATCGGCCAGGGTAAAGCGTCGCACCTCAGCGATCGCGGTTGCGCGGCGCGGCTGGCGATTGCAATTTCGCCGATGCGCATCGACGAATCCGGACCGATCGCCGCGGATTCGTCGCGCCACCGAATTTCCACGTTACGACGATACCATCGTGGGCGCGGCCGTCAGTACAAACGAAGCTGCGACTGAAATCCCCCAGAGGAGAGCGACATGGCGTTCACGACGATCGCGCTGGACCAGCAGGACCATATCGGCACGCTCACGCTGAATCGGCCGGAAAAACTTAATGCGATGACGCCGGCGCTGATCGCGGAATTTGCCGAGGCGCTGACGCAGGTGGAAAAGGATTCCGCGATCAAGGTGCTGATTATTCGGGGGGCGGGCCGTGCCTTTTCCACCGGATATGATTTGACCGGCGGATGGGGCGAAGGCGCGTCGAAGCCGTTTACGATCGACGACGATCAAAAATTTTTGCAGCGGTACCTCGAGCACTGGCTGCGGCTGCGCGATCTGCCGAAGCCGGTAATCGCGATGGTCCACGGGTATTGCCTGGCCGGTGCGACGCAGATGTGCATCGCGAGCGACATGATCTTTGCGGCGGAGAATGCGCTAATCGGGTTTCCCTCGATTCCCGCGGGCGCCGGCTATGTCAGCGCGTTCTGGAACTGGATGGTCGGTCCGCATCGGACCAAGTATCTGGCGTTTCTTCCCGGCAGCAGAATCACCGGCAAGGAAGCCGAGAGCATGGGATTTGCGACGCGCGCCTTCCCCGCCGAGAGCCTGGAGCAGGAGACCTACAGCTACGCGCAGCGGGTCGCGAAGGTGCCCGCGCAAAAGCTCAGGCTGGAGAAGCTCGCGATTAACCGTGCGATGGACTTGCGCGGGTTTCGGGTCGCGGTGCAGGCGGGGGCGGAGTTCGACGCGATCTTCCATTTCGGTCCCGGCAATGAGGAAATCCGGGAAGTCCAGAAGGAGCGCGGACTGCGCGGCGCGATCAAATGGTACGAGGAAAAATAGTCAGCGGGAAGAAGGTTGTTGAGGAACGCAAAACCTTAATGTCTTCTGAAACCATGCCGGCGGCGGGCCACGCTCGCGTTGCTCGATCGTCGGCAGGGACGTCCGGGGGTGCGCTCTGTTAATACCTTCATGATCGGCGCTCGCGATACTCCGGAGTCCGCCAATTCCGCGGAAACGGAGCGAGCGAGCGATCCAGGAAGCCATCCCGGCCCCATCTTCCATCCTGAAATAATCGGCGAAAGAACAATTGGCTCGAAGGGAGACGACGAATGAAATTCATGTATTTTTTTCTGCCCACCCTGCCGGCGACGCTGGAAGAACGGCGGCGGCTGCGTCCGATTGCGATGCATCCCGATCGCTGGCAGAAGATGATCGAAGAGGTGGTCGAGATTACTCAGTTGGCCGAAGACGTCGGCTTCGAGGCGGTGTCGTATCCCGAGCATCACCTGCACAGCGAAGGTATCGAGATGGGCAGTCTGCCGCTGCTCACGCTGCACATTCTGCATAACACGACGCGGATCAAAGCGGGGCCGATCGGTTACGTGCTGCCGGGCTGGAATCCGCTACGGCTCGCGCTCGAGATCGCGTGGCTGGATCAACTGGCCAAGGGGCGTACGTTCGTCGGATTCGCGCGCGGTTATCAGTCGCGCTGGCTGAACCAGATGGCGCAGAAGGTCCACGTCGGCGCGACCTCGAGCGACAAGAGCGAGACCGATCGCATCAACCGCGAAGTCTTCGAGGAGGTCTTTCAATTCCTGAAGCTGGCGTGGGGCGATAAACCATTTCGCTTCAACGGGAAGCATTACCAATACCCGACGCCGCAGGAGGGCACGCCGTGGCCCGCGGCCGAATGGACACGCGAGTATGGATTTCCCGGCGAAGTGGACGAGCAGGGGCGAATCCAGATGATCAATGTAGTACCGAAGCCCTACCAGCGACCGCATCCGCCGTTGTTCCAGGCTTTCTCACTCAGCGAGGAAACCGTGCGCTGGTGCGCGCGCGAAGCGATCCGGCCGACGATCATTTTGCCGCAACCCGAGACGGTAAGGACGCTGGCGCAGGCGTATCAGGAGGAATCGCGCAAGGCCGGCCGCACGTTGAAGCTAGGCGAGAATATCGGAGTGCTGCGCGGGATCTATCTGGCCGATAGCGTTCAGGGGGCGAAAAAGCTCGCCGAAAATGGCATGTGCGTACTCGGCTTCAAGGAGGTCTTTCATCATTTTGGCTTCACGGAGGCCTGGCGTGAACCGGCGGACGAAACCAGGTATCCCACCGGCAAGGCCACCCTGCCCGCTTCCGAAGTCACCGCGGACCGAATCCAGCGTGTGAAATTCGCGTACATGGGTACGGTTGACGACGTTAAACGCGGCCTCGACGAACTGGTCGAAAAGGCCAATCCCGAATGGTTCGTGTGGCAAGGCGACCAGGGCTTCCTGCCCAAGGACGAGGTCAAGCGCCAAATTGAGCTATTCGGCAAGAAGCTCTTGCCGCGCTACGCATAGGCCGGTGCAATTTTGCGATCAGACTCGGAGCTGACACTACTCAATAGCCATTCGGCCAACTGAGATAGAGAGGTCGCCCGCGAGCGATGGAGTGAAACTGACAGATGGATTTCAGCTATAGCGGCGAGGACGAGGCCTTACGCATCGAGTTTCGGGCGTGGCTGGATGCGAATCGGCAATCTGCGGTACCGGCGTTGGGGCCGTTGGCCGACGAAGACGAGGTTAGCTGGGAAGCGACGCTGCGCTGGCATCGGAAGTTATACGAAGGCGGCTGGCTGGGAATAACCTGGCCCAAAGAGTACGGCGGGCGCGGTGGAACGCTGCTGCAGGAAATCATCTGCGATCAGGAGCTCGAGCAGGCGGGCAGCGGAGTGCCGTTTACGGGGCCCGGAATCTGGCTGCTCGGGCCGACCCTGATTCATTGGGGAACCGACGCGCAGAAGCAGCGCCACCTGCGCAAGGTACTTTCGGGCGCCGAGCTGTGGTGCCAGGGATATTCGGAGCCCAACGCGGGATCGGATCTCGCCGCGCTGCAAACCCATGCGGTCGAAAAGGACGGCTATTTCACCGTCAACGGCTCGAAGATCTGGACCTCGCTGGCGCATCACGCGCATTGGATGTTTCTGCTCGCCCGCACGGATTCCGAAGCGCCCAGGCATAAAGGGATTAGCTATTTGCTAATCGACATGAAGTCGCCCGGAATAGTCATTAGCCCGTTGATACAGATGACTGGCGCGCGCCATTTCAACCAGGTCTTCCTGGAGGACGTGCGGGTACCGGTTGAAAATCTGGTGGGGCGGAAAAATGAGGGATGGCAGGTCGCGATGACCACGCTCGCCTTTGAGCGATCGACCGGGCAGGAGCGAATCATGGTGGGGCGGGTGCAGGAGTTGGCGCGCCTCGCGATGGGATTGTCGCGCGACGGACGCAGCCTGTGGGACGAGCCCCGGGTGCGGCAAAAAATTGGTCAATTCGCCACCGAGGCCGCCGCGATCAGGTACACCGGGTTCCGGCAACTCACGCGACAACTGAAAGGACTTCCGCCGGGGCCGGAAGGGTCGATGATCAAGTTGAGCGCTTCGGAATTGGGCCTCAAGATAGCGGCGTTCGCGATGGAACTGCTGGGGCCCTTTGCGCAACTCGAACGGGTGGACGGCCGCGCGATCGAGCACGGCATCTGGGCGCGGAGGATGCTTGAGTCGCGCGGGCCGATGATTTATTCAGGCACCAACGAAATTCAGCGCAATATCCTCGGCGAGCGGGTACTCGGGCTGCCCAAGGGTTAAGCGGCGCCAACCGTATAAGGCGATATGATAACTCCAGCGCCAAACTTCGCGCTGGTGGGTGTACATCGTGACCGGTGGCGAACTGAAGCACGCGATATCCTGACGGTTCAATTCGGACGGCGGTTGGATCAGAAGGGAATTCGTCCCGAGAACACCACGTTGTGGTTGTAAGCCGGATGATTGGTGACCGCGACCTGATAGCCGGCGCCCACGGTCAAGCCCACGCGGTCGTGAATCGGAATCCTTCCGATTACCAGTCCAGGTGTTAGAAATACCTGGGTTTCACCCTCGCGCTCTCCATTCGGCCACCAGGTATAGTTTACTTCGAACTCGGGCCAGAAATACTTAAGCACTCGATACTGAAACGTGGTATTCCACGCGACTGGCATACCCAGGCGCTGTAAGCCGCCATCCGGCAACGAAATTCCCGCGGTGCTCTGAACGTCAAAGTTACCGAATCCCTTTCCGAGGGCGATCGCCGGGGTGAAGATGCCGTGCCGATTGCTATTGCCGTCGTCGCCGGTAGGGGCGCTGAACCCCATGAAAGCGGTCACGATATAATTCCCGTTTTCCTCGTTGGCCGAGACGATGCGGTATTTGATGAGAAAAGATTCGTCGGCCCAACCGTCGCTCGGCGGCTTCGTGTGCTTCTTTTTGTTCGGGTGCTTAATTGCCCCGTTGTGCGCGATCCACGCGGGCACGCCCAGGATGACTTCAACATTTTGGAAGGGAATCAACTCGAGACCCTTGCCGGCGCCGAAGTTGTCGGTGGTGACGCCGTGCGTCTGCGACGTCCAGAACTGGTCGTAGCGGAACTCCTCCTCGAGGCGCGGCGTTACCGTCACGAGTGGCGTGATCCAGTGTGGCTGTTCGCTTTGAATGCGGGTCACGCGCGGAAACCAGTCGGCGAAATATTCCTGAATCGCGGAGATCGGCGACGCACTGTTCGATGCAACAGGACTATTCTGTGCGTGACATGGCATAGCGTAGCCTAGAACGATCGAAAAAATGGCAGCGGCAGCCTTCAGGATGGCGGTGAAGGGCGTGGTCCTGGATTTCATGATGCCGAACCTTATGCCATTTCATCAGTCTTTTGACAAGTATCATGGCATATGGGCTTGAAGCGGTTTTATGAGCCTGACGCATGGAGCGGACTGTTTCCATGTGAACTGCCGTAGCTGGAGCGCGTCCACGGACATAGTCGATCGCGAATTCGTTTTGAGGTGAGTCGGCTCAGGTCTGCCAACCTGAGCACATGCCCGCCGATTAGCGTACCGGGTAGCGCACTCAGTTAATTCAACAATTACCCTTACGTAATCATGCGTTAATCTTTTCGTGCGAATCCTGCTCAGCGTTTTGATAATCAAACTGCCATGCGAAGCAAATGGACTTCGTAAGCGAGAATTTGAACGTTGTGCAAAGCCGTATGGTGCACGTCCACGCAATTGGTCTCATCAATTGAATTGTCGAGTCGCCGGTGACTTCGAAACTCGAATGTGTCCCGCTGATTCACCGGCGAGACGCGCGCGTCGCACGTACTTCGCGCCAGCGTGATCGCGAGCGTCGGCGTGAGTTGTATCGGCAGGAATAGCGGCGAACCGGCCAATGCTTCTGCTCGCGCCCTTTGAGTCCGGGGCCGACCGGGGCACAGCGCCGGCGGGTTCATTGTGCGGAAATGCCAGTCACGAAGAGTGCCATACAGCATTGCAATGTCGAACCACGACCGAAAAAGGAGTGAAGAAATGATGGTGAAGAGAAGGAGAGGATGGATGCGACTGGGCTTGGCAGCCGCGCTGATCGCGGTGTCGGGCTGCACCGGGATGCAGTCGTATCTCGGCGGTGGTGCGTCGCCTCGACAACTGGCGAGCGCGGACAATCCCCCGCCGATGGTTCAGAACTGCGGGATCGTCGGGATCGGCTCGCCCACCAAGTACGCATGCGACGGCAAGGTCTATACGAGTTTCGATCTCCTTAAGCTGCGTCAGAACTGGGAGAAGAACCACGGCGGTTGAGCGGCGATCGCGTTCATCTTGACGACACTCAATCGGGAGACATCAATGAGAAACCGAAAAACTAAATTCACACTTGCGCTGGCGATTGTCTATTTGCTGGCGACGCTCGGCTTCGTCCAACGGTCACGCGCTCAGGATTCGTCCGGGCCAGCACCGATGTTGAAGCTCTACATCGACCCCGCGACCAAGGTTGTCTATGCCGAGCCCGGTCGCGGCAGGCGGTTGCTGACGGAAATTCCGGCCAACGCGATGGCCGCCGGGGCGATCGAACAGCAAGAGCAGAGACAGGAAATCCAACTGCGTCAAAATCAGGATATGATTTCCGCCCTGGTCGCGAAGAACCAGGAGTTTGAGACCAGTAACCGCGAACTCACCCGCGAAATGGCCGAGGTCAAGCCGGCCTGGCGAAGTTATATCGATAATTTCCAGGACAAGTTCCGCATCGGCACGCTGATCTACGGCGATTACCGCTTCTATACCCATACCGGCTTCCAGCCTCAGGAACTGACGCAGATAAATAATCCGGGGCCGTGGAACAACAACTATAACTCGTTCGATATCACCAGGACCTACCTGAACTTTTATTTCTTTCCCACCAAGGATTGGACGATCAGGCTGACGCCGAACATGTACAAGACGATCGGCTCATCCAACGACAAGATTGGCGCAAACACGGGATTCGGCAGCAATCTCGATGGTAATCTCGGCGTCCGCATGAAATATGCGAACCTCCAGTACAGCGCCCTGTGGGACAAGCTCGACGTTCCGGCGCTCAAGGGCGGAACGGTAATCCTAGGCGAGACCGCCAACCCGCTGGTCGGCTGGGAGGAAGACCTGTATGGGTATCGCTACGTCAATCTGACCCCGTGGAATTATCTCAGTCTTTCCTCGACGCAGCTCGGCGTACATTTCGAGGGACCGATCAAGCCGTTCAGCGATGGAAAAACCTATGCTGACTATGGCTTGGGCGTCTATGACAACTCGAGCTTCCACGCGTATGAGCAGACCGATACCAAGCAAGCGATGGCGCGACTCTCGGTATATCCGTTCGGTGCCGATTGGCGATTCCAGGGTCTGGGCCTGACCGGATTCTATGACTACGGCTACGGCAACACCACGCCCGATACGGCAAGCATTCCGACTGCTCTAAAGGGCGGCAATGCGCATATCACCAGGATAGCGACTCTGTTGCACTATACGGCTGAGCAATGGGGACTGGCGGGAGAATTTGATTACGGCAACAACGCCTTCAGCGCCGGCAATTTGTTTTCGGGCAGCGGTCCGGCTGACGAATTCGGCACTGCGACCGGTAAACCTGTGACGAGTGGGCCTGCATTCTTCGGTAACACCTGTACGCCAGGAGCACCGTGTTCCAACCCGGCGAGCGGATTCAGCTCTCAAACCGCCGCGTGGAATGCTCTGCTGAACAACGGCCAGGCTCGTGAGGTTGGCTGGGATGTTTTCGGCCACTATCACATTCCTGATACCAAGTTCACCGCCTTCGGAATGTTCCAATGGTTCCTGCCGAATGACAAGGTCGCGACCAATCCGCTGGACTTTCAACGTTTCGTCGTTGGCGCAAGTTACCAGGTTAACGAGTTTCTGCGCTTTGCGGTGGACACGCAAAACACGCTCTTCTATCACAACCAGATGTCTATGAGTGTTCCCCAGTTGGAGAAATTCAACTACGTACCGGGCAGCAAGATCAACGGACTGACTCTACCCAAGACCGGATCAATCCCGAACCTTGTGCCATTCGATACGCACTCGATCTTCCTCAACATGGAGTTCAATTACTGATCCGGTATGCATCAGGGGACCACGGGCGGGCTTAGGTCCGGCCCGTGGTCCCTCACGCCCCCCGCTCGCGATGCCACACTTGAGCTTGGATTCGGCGCGGGATATGTTCGTTTAATACCAATGAGCATTCGTTTTCCTTTCGCTACGCTTAGACTAGCGCATGTGCTTAACCTGTTGGCATGCGCCGTAAGTTTGCTGATGCTGCTCGCGTTTCCGCTGCGATCCGCTCATCAGTACACGAATCATTACCGCGCTCCCGAAATACGTCGAGCGATCGAACGCAACACTCCCATCGCCCATCCCGAAGCCGAAACGGCCGAGTGCATCGCGCATCAAGCTGTGTTGCCACGGCTCTTGGCGCCCACCCATACCGGAGAGGTTGCCGAGCCGGTCTCAAATATCGAATTCTTTTCTCAGGTTCCGCTCTCACGTCTGCTCTTGCGCCTGAAGCTTGGCTCCTCCCGTTCGGGTGGCCAGGACCACTTCTTTAGACCTCGATAGCGGCTGATTTCTTTTCTGGCGTGGAGCAATGCGTCCACGCTCCAGATGAATTCAACGGTTACCGGGCTTTGCTCCGGTCCGTATTGGGAGAGGTCTGTTTGTGCCTGGTTTTTCGCTGCGCAATCCTCACGTCGTCATCGTGGGAGCAATTTTGACGGTCATCCTTGGCATCGTCGCACTTCTGCGGATGCCGGTGGATGTGTTTCCGCAACTGGATATTCCGGTCGCCGTGGTCGCGACATTTTATCCGGGGATGCCGCCGCTGGACATCGAGGCCGACATCACGACTCGCTTCGAGCGCTTCTTCACGCTCGGCAGCGACATCGAGCACATGGAATCCCGCTCGCTACCGGGCGTGAGCATTATCAAGGTTTTCTTCCAGCCCGGCGTCGATCTGGGCGTTGCGACTTCTACGCTGGGGAACCTGGCGATGGCCGACCTGCGCCATCTTCCTCCCGGCACCTTACCACCGCTGATCCTCAAGTCCGGCGCGTCGGCGTTGCCGGTGACGCTCGTAACGGTGTCGGGCCATGGATTTACCGAAGCTCAGCTTCGCGACCAGGCTCAATACAACATTCGAAACTGGATTGCGACCGTTCGCGGGACCTCAGTGCCCCCGCCCTTCGGCGGCAAATACCGCCAAATCATGGCGTACCTCAATCGTGACGCGCTGCAGGCCCGCGGTCTCACCCTGATGGACGTGGTTCACGCGCTCAACAGCGCCAATCTCATCATCCCGGCCGGCGACGCCAAGATCGGTTCAACTGACTACTTCGTTTACAGCAACAGCATGATCAATAACCCCGAGGACATTAACCAGGTGCCGGTCAAGATCGGTAAGGACCAGGCGCCGGTGTTTGTCGGGGATGTCGGCCACGTGGAAGACGCGGCCGAGATCCAGCAGAACATCGTGCGCATTGACGGCCAGCGCTCGGTGTACATCCCGGTTATGAAGCAAGGCTCGGCAAATACGATCGCCGTCGTCGAGGGCGTCAAGGCGGTACTGCCGCAGATTACCGACCTGCCAAAGGGAATCAAGGTTAACGCAATCTTCGGCCAGGATTCTTACATCAGGGCGGCGGTCGAAAGCCTTGAGCATGAAGGGATCTCCGGCGCGGTACTCGCGTCGCTCATGATCCTGATCTTCCTCGGCAGTTTCCGCTCCACCATCGCGATTTTTCTTTCGATCCCACTGTCCATTCTGGCCGGTGCTTTCGGGCTCATGATGAGCGGCTCGACCATCAACATCATGACGCTGGGCGGCTTCGCGCTCGCGATTGGCCGGTTGGTTGACGATTCCACCGTCGTCCTCGAAAACATCAATCGCCATCTGGCGGATGGCCAACTGCCAACGGACGCCGCCCGCGATGGCGCCAACGAAGTGGCACTCGCCGTGTTCGCTTCGACTGTCACCACCATGATCGTCTTCTCGCCCGTGATGTTTCTTTTCGGCGTGGCGCGATCTCTGTTCAGCGCGCTGTCGCTCGCGGTCGTGCTCTCGATGGCGGCGTCGTACATCGTGGCGATGACCGTGGTGCCGATCTTTTGCGCCCGCTTTCTCACCGCTGAAGAAGGCCACCATGCCGAAGAGGGCGGCCAAGGCATTCTTGGTCATTTCATCGCCGCCTACGACCGCTTCGCGGTGCGCTACGAGGGCTGGCTCGGCCATGCGCTCGACCACAAGCTAGTCGTGATCGGTGCGGCGGCGGCGCTTTTTATCGTCAGCGTCGCAATCTTTCCGCATCTCGGCACCGAACTCTTTCCGAAAACCGACGCCGGCGAATTCATAATTCAATTCCGCGCGCCGGTCGGCACGCGCATCGAAATTACTGAAGAACTCTCCGAGCGCCTGGAAAACGCAATCAAAGCGGTAATTCCCGCCGATCAGCTCAAGACCATTGTCTCGAACATGGGGCTCGCGCCCGGATTTTCTTCGATTTATTCACCCAACGCGGCGAGTGACTCCGGCTTCGTGATGGTCGCGTTAAAGGACGATCACCAAGTATCGACCTGGGACTACGTCCGCACCCTTAAACGAGAACTGCCGTCAAAGATTCCCGAGCTCAAAACCTTCTTCTCCTCCGGCAGCATCGTCGATTCGGTGCTGAACTTCGGCCTCGCCGCCCCCATCGATGTGCAGATCTCGGGCTCGCATTATGGGGTTCTCTTCCCGGCGGCCCGGCAAATCGCCCAACGGTTAAATAGCGTTCCGCAGGTTGACGGAACCTTCATTGCGGAAGAGTCCGACTATCCCACCTTGCGCATCAACGTAGATCGCGTGAAAGCCGCGCGCTTGGGACTTTCGCAACGCGACGTGATCACCAACGTCATCACCGCGCTGACCTCCAACGAGATGATCGCGCCTTCCATCTGGATCGATCCGCATTCCGGCAATGACTACTTCCTCACCGCGCAATATGCGGAAAACAAAATCGACTCGGTGGAGACGTTGCGCAATATTCCAGTGCGCAGCGGCGATGGTTCCCGATCGCGCGATAACGCCCTGCTCTTGCGCGACGTCGCCACCATCACGCGCGAGAAGCATCCCGCCGAGGCCGACCATTACAACATTCAGCGCGTCATCGATGTGCTGGTGGCGCCCAAGTCGGACGACCTCGGTGGCACCCGCGCCGCGGTCGTCGAAGCGCTCAAGGACGTGCCCCTCCCACCGGGCACGCGGGTCGCGATTCGCGGTTCGGTCGAGGCGATGCAGGAATCGTTTCAGAGCTTCGGATACGGCCTCTTGCTCGCGGTGGTTTTGCTCTACCTGGTGATGGTCGCGCAGTTCCGCTCCTTTCTTGACCCTTTCATCATTATGTTCTCCGTGCCGATGGGACTTATCGGGGTGGTCTGGACGCTGCTCCTGACCAGCACCACGCTCAATATCGAATCCTTTATGGGAATCATCGCGATGGTCGGGATCGTCGTGTCCAATGCGATCCTGCTGGTCGATTTCGCTAATCAACGCCGCCAGGGCGGAGAAGAATTGCGCAGCGCGATCGTCGAATCGGCGCGCATTCGAATGCGCCCGATCATCATGACGACGCTGGCCACCGTCGTCGGCTTGCTGCCAATGGCGCTCAAACTGGGCGCGGGTTCCGAAGCCTCGGCGCCACTCGCACGCGCTGCCGCCGGCGGTCTCGCGGTATCCACCCTGCTTACCTTGTTCCTGGTCCCCGCCCTCTACGAGATCTTTTACAGCCGCCAGTAGGTGTCGGAATGAAGTTGCGGATTCTCGCGCTGATGCTTTTACTGCTTACATTGGACACTACCGCCTGCTCGCGTCCGGCCGAGGTAGCACCGTCCAATCCAGCGCCCACCGTCGCCGTGATCAGTCCAAGTCGAGGCAATGCCATCCGTTCGATTTCGCTGCCCGGCGACCTGGTCGGATTCTATGAATCCTCGCTCTACGCGAAGGTGACTGGCTATTTGCAGAGTATCTCAGTCGATAAGGGTGACTGGGTAAAGAAAGGACAAGTCCTCGCTATCATCGAAGTACCGGAACTCCAGCAGCGGCTCGCGCGCGCCAATGCCAGCCTCGAGGTGCAGCGGCTGACCTATCAGCGCCTCGAACAGGTCTGGAAAAGCGATCCGCGACTGGTGGCGCAACAGGACGTCGATATCGCCCAGGGGAAATATCTGGAGGCCAAGGCCGAGGTAGATGAACTGCGGGCGCTGGTCTCTTACACGAAAATTGTCGCGCCGTTCAGCGGCATCATTACCGGCCGCTTCGTCGATCCCGGTGCGCTAATCAAGGCGGGTGGCGATCAGCCAACTGCCGGTCCAGTTGAAGGTTCGGCGCATCCGACTGGGACGGCGTCGCCCGTGGTAAGCCTCGCGATGATCGATACCCTGCGAATTTACGTTTACGTCCCACAAGGCGTAGTCGGGTTTATCCAGCGCGGGACCCCGGCGACGGTGACGCTCCAGGATCTTCCGGGGCATCCGTTCATCGGCACGGTCACACGCTTTGCCGCTTCGCTCGACCTCTCGACGCGCACGATGCTCACCGAAATCGATCTGGATAATCCGCGCCACCAGCTTTATCCCGGCATGTACGCGAACGTGACGCTGCAACTCGAACGCCGCCCCAATGTTATTCAGGTTCTCGATTCCGCGATCGGCGAAACTTCCACCGGTAATTACGTAATGGCCGTCCAGGACGGGAAGCTTTCAAAAAAGGAAATTACCGTTGGCCTCCGCACCGGACACCTGGTCGAAATAACGAAAGGTTTGCGCGGCGATGAAACCCTCGTGGCCGGAATCGATCCCACCCTTACCAGCGGCGAGCGCGTCACCCCCATCCCACGCAAGACATCTGCCCTCCACTCCAAGGCGGTCATTAGCGGTGAATAGGACGGCCCTCGATCGCCTGCATCAGGTAACCGATGCGGGAGTGAAATCTCCGTCGGACGACTGCGCTCCGTTCCCATGGCGCAGTACTGTATCGATTGCTGCGAAGACGATTTGACGTTCGGCGGGTTACCACACTAGCTCGTACACCATCCCGCTGATCTGAATAGCGGCGCTTTCATTCCTCTGTCTCCTCTCACTGACATCATTTTCGTGCCCGATTTTCGGGGGCGGACAGCGATTGCCGACGCCCTTTAGGCGCTGCCTGGCTTCAACTTTAATTTATTTTTAATAGGTTTTATTTTGTTATATGAGGAATATTCTATATTTTAGTCCTATTGACATTCTTTAATAAGCTATAATAGACTTTTAATTGTTACACAGAGTCAATCGATGATTGGCGCTGTAAGGAGATATGAAGATGCGCTCACCCATACTGATAACCGCCCTGGCGATCATGCTGACGGCCGCGCCGGCGTTCGCGAACGAGGGTCACGGAAAAGATCGTAGCTGCGGTGATGGCAAGGGCAACTGGCATTACTGTTACGTGCCTGACAACGATCCGCCGACGGTTGATCCAACCGACGTTGACCTGGTGCCGATCTATGAAATCATCAGCAATCTCGGGACTGTTCAGCGCGGCAAGACGATCAGTGTCGAGGCCGACTGCTCGCCGAATTTCTATGCCACGGGCGGGAGTTTTAAAACTGACACGCCGATCAATGGCGTGATGATTCCGCAGCGCGTGTATATCACTGGCCTGTCGCCGACGTTTCCGGCAGGAATGGACGAGACTAACAGCGCGCCGACGGGCGAACTCGTGACCGTAATCAACAGCAGCATGCACGCGGTTGACGTGACGGCCTTCGCGACCTGCACCGCTATGACCACCCCGTAACCGATTGCTCGGCTGCCACGTCAGGCAGCCGAGCCTACCGCACGCGCGGCGCCCATCGGCTCAATGAAGGATAGACCGGATGCGGCCCGCTTGGCCGCCACGGAGGTCCGGCACTCCCGGATAGTGTCAGTGATGGTTAACGACGGGTATCAGGCGGGCACGAGCATGCTTCGGTTTGCAGCCGCCACTGCGGATCCTCGTCCGGCCGCGCATGACGCCAGACGTCTTTCTTGCAGTAATCGCACAATCCATCGAAATGCATCTGACCGTCGCTGGCGGGCCAAAAGCTGGGGCTGATTCCGCGAAGCGAGTTGGGAATCACCGCGAGATGCTTGCAGGCCATCGTTTTAACTCTCCACCCCACTGAATCTATCGCCACTCTAGCATCACTTCGAGAAACGCCGTCAACGCCGACGCGATGAATTGCAATCGCGGTCAATGCTTCAACTGCGCGGGGTGTATCCTGAGCTTTTCGGAGGCTCGGCTGAACGCTTGCGCCAACGCCCCGAAGCATACAATGCACAGGTTGACGGTCTGATCCATGCGCACCACCGACATGTGCATGACGGTACCCCGCGTTCCGCAGTTGTCGCATTCCGCCCCTTTATTCGAATCAAAATGGATAAACATCGCAGATGCCTCTCCAGATGCAGCATTAACGCACGAAATCATATTAGTTTTGACGATTTAACTCAATACTAGACGTTTTTACAAGCTAACAATCCGCTATGATTGTCTTTAATCGTCTATCCTCTCGCTCTTCAATTTTGCCGCCACTTCGCCTATTGCTTTAACGACTCCAGTCGTCCGTCAAAAGGAGGCCAAGATGCCCGAAATAGGTCTTTACGAAGCCATGCGGACTTTGCGCGCCGTGCGAAGGCTGCGCCCCGACCCCATCCCGGACGACGTTGTGCATCGCGTACTCGAAGCCGCTACCTGGGCCCCGACCGGCGGCAATCGACAGCCGTGGCGCGTGATCGTGGTGAAGGAACGCGTGAGCAAGGAACGTCTCGGCACGCTTTACGCCGAGCAATGGACGAAGTTTGCCGCCCGCTACCGCGCCAATCTGGCCGGCGCCGAACCGGCCATGCGCGAACGCACCGAGCGAATGCTGGGGGCGGGGGATTATCTCGGTGCTCATTTCGGGCAAAGCCCCATAATCGCGGTCTTTTGCTTCAATCCGGCCGAGATGGCCATCACGGATTCCAGCCTTTCGCGCGTGTCCGTTGTCGGCGGCGGATCGATATACACTGCCGTCGAGAACCTGCTGCTCGCCTGCCGGGCCGAGGGACTTGGATGTGTGCTTACAACGCTGCTATGCGCGTGCGAGCCTGAAGTCGCCGCGCTGCTGGCGATTCCCCCCCCTTGGGGCACAGCAGCCGCGATTCCGATCGGCTATCCGATCCTGCGCGGCCACGGCCCAATTACACGTCGCCCGGTTGAGGAACTGGCTTTCCTCGACTCATGGGGAAAGCCGCTTTAGCGCGTCGCGGCGTGATTCGGATGAGAACTCAGGATGCAGTCCAGGTTCATCTATGACACTTGGCTGCGCGCTGGCCGCGCGTGCACCGACTTGACCGGGGCGAAACGTGATCCCCAGAACACTTATACCAATGCGGGCGCATACCATGCGAGCGTTTTGCTCCGCATTCGATGCGCCGGTCCGTGGTCAATTGGCGCGGGCGATCAGTTCGAAGGCGGTGTAGCGGTTCGCGATCGGCGCCTGCGCGACGCACAGCCGGCGACCTTGCGCCCCGCTTTTCGCACTCGCGCTCCACGCGTCTATAATGCGCCAGGGTCGATGCGATGAAAGAATTGGATGGCCGGTCGTTACTTATGGACGCGACGGGAATAGCACGATGAGCGGTCCTGCCGACCGCGGCAAGGCCGCGCGCATCCGCGACATGTTCGCCACGATCGTACCGCGTTACGACGTCGTCAATACGTTGATGACACTCGGACTAGACCGGCGCTGGCGCCGGATTACGGTCGCGATGGCCGAACCGGCGGGTGCCATCGCGCTCGATATCGCGACCGGCACCGGCGAGCTCGCGTTCGAGCTGGAGCGGGCCGGCGCGGCGGCGGTGGTCGGCGTCGATTTCTGCTACGAGATGGTCGCGGCGGCGGTGAAGAAATCCGTCACCGCCGACTTCGCCAGGCGCATCGTCTTCGCGACCGGCGATGCGATGGCGTTGCCGTTTCCCGATGCGACCTTCGACTGTATCGTCAACGGCTTCATGTTGCGCAACGTCGCCGACCTCGCCGCGACTTTCACTGAGCTGCACCGCGTACTGAAGCCCGGTGGCCGCCTGGTGTGCCTCGATCTGACGCGGCCACGTGGTCCATTGCGGCGTTTCTTCGATCTCTATATTGCGACCTTCGTACCGCTGCTCGGTATCGTGGTCGGACGAAAGTACGGCGCGTATCGCTACCTCTTCCAGTCCCTCACGATACATCCCGACGCCGATACGCTCGCGCGGATGATGCGCGAGGCGGGTTTCGCCGAGGCCGGCTACAGACTTACGGGATTCGGCACCGTCGCGATTCATCTGGGACGCAAGTCCGCCGCCGATCAGCGCCTGCGCAGCACCGGCTAGCGCCCGCGAATCGACAAACTGCCGCATCGATGCGGTAGCCTGCGGAACCTCGGCCGCTTGCATCGCGCACGCAACCGGAGTCCGCTTGGATAACCTGGAGGGACGCCACCATGCGCAGCGGAATCGACCATCTGATGATCAACGCCAACGACTACGAAAAGGCCGTGCGCTTTTACGGCTGGCTGATGCCTAAACTTGGCTACCCTCACTCGCTGACCTTCGATCAACCGTCGCCGATGACCGGCTACCATTGCGACAGCGGAAGCCTCTGGGTGGTCTCGTCCGATCCGCCACATCGCGACGACACCTTCGACAAGGGTCGCGTGGGCCTGCGCGAGATTGCGTTTCGCGCCGAGAGCCGTCGTCAAATTGACGAACTCACCAGCGGCATTTCCTCGCATGGCGGCCGGATCCTCGATGCGCCTCGCGAATATGACTATCGCCCCGGCTACTACTCGGTGTTCTTCACCGACCCCGACGGCCTGAAGCTGGAGGTGGTGCATTACACCGAATGAGCGCTCCTGTGCATGCTGTGCTTTCTTCAGCCCCCTTTGCTCAAGGGATGACGCGCACTACCGATTTGCGCCCGTCCTCCTGCGGGTAGCGGCCAGTGGCTGGGTCGTTAGATACCTCATTGATTTAGGAAATATGGTTAGATAGGTTGCATTTGGGGCTGGTTTACGAACAGCCAAGGGAGGCGTGGGTGATGGATCTGCCGAAGTGCCAAAAGTGCAATAATGGCACATTGATTCCTCTCTCTGATTACGGACAGGAGGGCGCTTCGGTGATTTTCAAAGCGTGGGCCTGTACCAATCCTGATTGCGGCTTTAGCCTGCGCGTCGATAAGGGCGAAGTCACGTACGGCAAGCGGATCGAGCCGAAACATTAGACTGCACCACGATGCACGCAAATATGAGGCGTTGCCTACCGGGTAACGCCTTTTTTATCCTGTCTGATATTATCGGTGCGGGCCCCGAGTGCGGGCCGCGGAGGCAAACGTCATGGCAACGTCCGTCTATCGCGCCGAACCGATCGGATCCCTGCTGCGGCCGGCCTGGCTGATCGACGCACGCAAGGCCCTCAGACGCGGAGAAGTCTCGGCCGCGGGCTATAAGAAAATCGAAGACCATGCGGTCGCCGACGCCATCGCGCTGCAGGAGCGCTGCGGCCTCGACGTGGTCAATGACGGCGAGCAGCGCCGCCTGAGCTTCCTCGGCTCGCTGGTCGAAGCCACCGAGGGTCTCACCCGCACCAACGACCTCGCCAAGCCCTGGCATGAGGACGACGGTCGCGTCGAGCAACTGACGCTCGGCCTTGCCGCCACTGGGCGGCTGCGCCGCCGCCGGTCGCTCGTCAACGAGGAATTCAGCTACGCCCGCGCCCGCGCGAAAGCGCCGCTCAAGGTGACCCTGCCGAGCCCGCTGATGCTCTCGATGTTCTGGTCGCCAAAGGAATCGGGCGGCGTTTACCGCGATCCGTTCGACCTCTTCGCCGACGGCGCCGAGGTTATCCGCGAGGAAATCCGCGAGCTGGTGCGGCTCGGATGCGAGTATGTGCAGATCGACGCGCCGGAACTCGCGATCCTGGTTGACCCCGCGGCGCGCGGTGCGGTCTTCGAGGCCAATGGCATCTCGGCCGCGCGCATCTTGACCGACGGCGTGGACCTGCTCAACTCGCTCGCCGAGATCCCCGGCATCCGCTACGGATTGCATCTGTGCCGCGGCAACAACGACGGCCGCTGGCTGAGCCGTGGCGGCTACGAAGCGATCTCGAAAGAAGTCTTCAGCCGCGCACGCCGCTATTCCAGCTTCCTGCTCGAATACGACGACAGCCGCTCGGGCGGTTTCGAGCCGCTGGCCGACGTTCCGCGCGACAGCTTCGTCGTGCTCGGCCTGGTCTCGACCAAAAAGAACCGCCTCGAATCCGAAGAAGAGCTGCGCACGCGTATCGCCGAAGCCGCGCGGTTCTTCCCGTTCGACCAGATCGGACTCTCGACGCAATGCGGCTTCGCGTCGGGCATCAAGGGCAATCCGATCGACGCGGGCATGCAGGAGAAAAAGCTGCTGCTGGTCGGCGACCTCGCGCATCGCCTCTGGCATTAGTCCCCCACCCGTTTACAGCAACCGATACGGCACGCCTCGGGCAAATGAGACTGGATGCTTCTTCAGCCGGCGTGGCGGGAGTGCAGTCAGAGCGGGCAGCCAGATACATACGGGGAGGGCATCACGAGGAGGGCACTCACGGTGGCGATCAAAATGAATAAGCTACCCCGATATGGACTGTCTGAAAGCTGAGGCCGCGAAGATCCAGCGCTTTCTGGTCTCCGTGAAGGCCGGATTTACCGGCCTTTCGGTTTTTCACTTTTAGGGATGTTCAATAATCGCCAAAATCGTAATTTCCGTGGCAGCCGGCCCGTAATACCAGAAAATTCGATAAGCCGAAGGTGTGTTGTTTTCTGCGTAGGACTCGAAAACATCTTCGCCATTTGGTCCGCTTAACGAGACAAACTTGTGGCTTTGAAGGGAGGGGTAACGCGGGTCTATTTCAAGAAGGCCTAAAGCTTTTTCAACCGCTTTGAGTCTTTTTTGCTGTCCTTTATCTTTATAAAGGTCGTTATGTTTGGAGAGGGCGGGAGCGGTGAAAACCAGTCTAAAAGTGGCAGCCACGCTTAATCGGATTCATCTTTCACAAACTCAACGAAAGAACCGACATAGTAGATTTCGCCTTTTTTAGCGGCCTCTAATCCTTTGCGAACTTCTTCAATCGCAGTGGGATTGTCATACAGCCACGCCTCGTTGTCCGGGACATCAGCAGGACGCTTGATCGAATCGGTTGGCATAGCGTACCTCGCAACATTAAGGCTAATGCTCCCCCGAAAACGTGTCAAGGTTTATTACTGGTGCGCTTACGCTTCCTATATGACGCGACTCAGGAGCGACCAAAATCCAGCGGTAATGCCCTACTACCGTTTATCTAGAGGATTCACGACCCCCCTCCCTCTCCTACCCCGCGCGATTCGCGCTATAATCCATTCCGCGCCCGCCCTAAATCTGTTCCCCGCATTCGCGCGCTCACCACCACTCGCAAACTGACCCGAAATAAGGCAAATTTTGCATATTCAGCAGGCTCGATCACCATGACCTACCGCTACAGAACCATCGCAGGCGTCAACTGACTCACCAAGGCCGCCGCATTCTGAAAATAAAAATGTTACAAAACTGACCAGTCTTGACCGCTCTAGCCGTCCCCGGAGGGCCGTAATCAAGTATCACCGCGCGGGACAGTGAACTAGGCTTGCCAATCATGAACGAAAAGGCCATCACAGATTACGTCAACCGGCTCTGGGACGAATCGATCGTTCCGGAACTCAAAGAATATATCCGTATTCCCAACAAGTCGGTCGCCTTCGACCCCGAATGGGCCGCACACGGCGAGATGGATCGCGTGGTCGCGCGCTTCGAAAAGTGGGCGCGCAGCCAGCCGATCAAGGGACTCGCCCTCGAAGTCGTGCGATTGCCCCAGCGCACGCCCCTTATTTTCATCGAAATTCCCGGCGACGCGCGCGAGACCATTCTGCTCTACGGTCATCTCGATAAGCAGCCCGAGATGGCGGGATGGCGCGCGGGCCTCGATCCGTGGAAGCCGATCGTCGAAGGCGATCGCCTCTACGGGCGCGGCGCCGCCGATGACGGCTACGCGATGTTCGCGTGTCTTGCCGCGATCGGTGCGTTGCAGGCGCAAGGCGTCGCGCATGCGCGATGCGTCATCGTGATCGAGGCGTGCGAGGAGAGCGGCAGCTTCGATTTGCCCCACTATATCGAACATCTGGCGCCGCGCATCGGAACTCCCGGCCTGGTGATCGCGCTCGACTCCGGCTGCGCCAATTACGATCAGCTATGGTGCACCACCTCGCTGCGCGGACTCGCGGGCGGCACACTCAAGGTCGAGATTCTCGGTGAGGGCGTACATTCGGGCGACGCCGGCGGTATCGTGCCGTCCACCTTTCGTATCGCGCGCCAACTCCTCAGCCGAATCGAAGAGGAAGATAGCGGGCGTATCACGACGCTCGATTTCTATTCGCATATTCCGGATCCGCGCCGGCGGCAGGCCGAGGCCGCGGCCGCCGCCATCGGCGACGTCATGTACAAGCGCTTTCCTTGGGTCGGGCCGGCGGCGCCGCTCGATACCGATCTCACTGAATTGGTGCTCAACCGCACCTGGCGGCCCGCGCTCGAAATCGTCGGTGCGGACGGACTCCCCGCCGCGGGCAACGCCGGCAACGTCCTGCGGCCGTTCACCGCGCTCAAGCTCTCCCTGCGGCTGCCGCCCGATTGCGACGCGAAGGAAGCGAGCGCGAAGCTCAAGGCTATCCTCGAGGCCGATCCGCCGCATGGCGCGCACGTCACCTTCGAGCCGAACTGGGCGGCCAGCGGATGGGACGCGCCCGAAATTGCGCCGTGGCTCGAGCAATCGCTCGAAGCGGCCTCCCGCGGCTACTTCGGCAAGCCCGCCGCATACATGGGCGAGGGCGGTACGATTCCGTTCATGGGAATGCTCGGCGAACGCTTTCCAGACGCGCAGTTTCTCATCACCGGCGTCCTCGGCCCACAATCAAACGCACACGGCCCCAACGAGTTCCTGCATATCCCGACGGCCAAACGCCTGACCGCTTGCGTGGCCCGGGTGATCGCCGACCAACTCCCCACCGCCAAATAATCGTGAGCGCCTGAGAGCAACCGGAAGTTGTTGAGAAATTCAAACCCTCGGGTTGCGTCAGTTCGGGACCCAGGCGAGCGCGCGAATCTCGCCGAACTCGCGGCGCACCTTGCTCCACGACTCACCGGCGTCCGCGCTGACATAGACGTAGCCGTGCAGGCTGTTGGCGACCACGATGTTGGGATTCGCGGGGTTGGTCGCCAGCCAGTAGATGACGGAATTCGGCTCGTCGGGCAGCTTCGCCGCCGCCCAACTGCGACCGCCGTCGGTGGTGCGTTGAATCGCGCCGCGCTTGCCCGGAATGAAATCGCCGTTACCGACGAAGATGGTGTCGGGATCGTCGGGCTTGAGTGCGACGCCGCGGCAATACGAGATCGCGTCGCGTTCGCTGAAGCGCGGGAATCCGTGCAGCGACCAGCGCTTGCCCTCATCGACGCTGCTCCAGATGCCGTCGGGGGTCGTCGCGAGCAGCTTCGGCTCGGGACCGGGGCTGAACGCGAGTCCGTGGATATCGCCGTTGAGTTCCTTGGGGCCCAGCGGCGGCAGATGCGTCCAGGTATCGCCGCCGTCGCCGCTGCGAAAGACGCCGTCGATTTCCACACCGACATAAATCGTGCGCTCGTCGCGCGGATCGAACAGGATATTCGTCACCTTCGGCGCGCCGGCGAGGCACTTGTCCGCGATCGGAATCGAGAGCCTTTCCCAGCTCGCACCGCTGTCCTTCGAGCGGAAGACCACCGGCGGCTTGGTTCCCGCCAGGATTATGCGCGGATCTTTCGGATGCCAGGCGGTGGACCAGATCTGCATCCCGTCCATTGGCGATTCGATCAGCTTCCAGGTCGCGCCATTGTCCTCGCTGCGATAAAGCCCGGCCTCCGAGCCCGCCAGCAGATGATGCGGGTTATGCGGCGACACGGTGAGCGATCGAATCTGGACCTCGCCGGGCTCCGCATGGAACGGCAGATCCATCTTGCTGCGCCGCCAATGGTCGCCGCCGTCGGGACTGAACCAGACGCCGGCGCCGACCGTGCCCACGCAAATCGTAAAATTCTGTGCCATCGGAATGTCCCTCGATTTACAGCCGTACGCTCAGAGGTCGCCCGATCGCAGCACGCGTCCCGGCATCGCGCCGCTCACTTTGCCGTGATCGTAGAGCACTTCGCCGTTGACGATGGTGTATTCGACGCCGCGCGCGGGCATCACCAGGCGCCGTCCGCCGCCCGGCAGATCGTTGCGCATCTCGCCGCGACGAGCCGAGCCGACCGTATTGTAGTCAAATACCACAACGTCGGCCGCAAGCCCCGGCGACAGCCGCCCGCGTCCCTTGATACCGAAATAGTCCGCCGGCTCCGAGGTGATCCGCTTGACGGCGTGTTCGAGCGTCATCGCCTGGCGCTCGCGCACCCAGGTGCCGAGCATGTAGGTCGCGTAGCCCGCGTCGCACAACATATCGACGTGAGCGCCACCGTCGGAGAGTCCGACCATCGTGCGCGGATCGCTAATCAGCTCGGGGATGCGTTCTTCGTTGGCGTTGAAGAGCGCCATCGTGAACTGGATTTGCAGGTCGTCCTCGAGCGCGAGGTCGAGGAACGTATCGACGCCGTCCTTGCCGCGTTCCTTGGCGATCTCGGCGACCGAACGCCCCTCGAGTGGCTTCATCGAGGGCGTAAAGACTTCCTTGACCTCGAGGCGCTCCCACTTGCCGCTGAAGATATCGGGTTTTTTGAGCGCCTCGCGAAAGGCGTTGCGGAAATTCGTCTCGCGATAGATTTTCGCCTGCACTTCCTTGGGCTGATTGAAGACCGGATTCCAGCTCGCGAGGTTAGCGAAGATAAAGGGGTTGCGCAGTTCGATCTGGATGATCAGCGGGCGGCACGTGACCTGCGGAACCCCGCCGCGCCGAATCAGCGGCGCCGCCTGGCGCAGCGTATCCTGGCAGGCGTCGGGCAGGTCGTCGCGATTGAGCAGCGCCAGCCACGTCACCGGCCGTCCACTCTCCGTCAGCAGCAAGTCGAGGAACTGATACTCCTCGTCGCTCATGATCGAGACCGAGCGGGTCAGCGCGACTTCCATCGCACCGCGGCCCAACTCACGCAAGGCGTTGGCGTAGGCGCGATACTCGTCGAGGCTTGCGTTGCGGCAGGCCAGCGGCCGTCCCTTGTAGCCGATATGCTGGGGCGCGGTAGTAGTCGTAAAGCCGAACGCACCGGCCGCGACCGCTTCCTTGAGCGCCGCCTTGATGCGCGCGGTTTCCTCGACGGTGGCCGCCCGCTCCATCGATTCCTCGCCCATCACGTAATGGCGAAAGGGGGTGAGCGGGGCGAGAAAGCCCAGGTTGATACCGCTGCCGCGGCGCGCCGCGGCGTCCATATATTCGGGGAAGGTTTCCCATTCCCACTTGATGCCCTTGCTCAGCACGTCGAACGGAATCGCCTCGACGTTGACCAGGTCCCATGCGGCGATCTCGCGCACTTCCGGGCGGCACGGAGCGATGCCGACGCCGCAATTACCCATCATCACGGTGGTGATGCCGTGCCACGACGACGAAGTGAGATAGGGGTCCCAGCAGATTTGCGCATCGTAATGGGTGTGCGGATCGACGAAGCCGGGCGCGACGATCAGGTCCGACGCGTCGATGGTCTTCTTCGCGCCTTCGGTGATTTTCCCGATTTCCGCGATCTGCCCGTTCGCAATCGCGACGTCGGCGCGCCGCGACGCCGCCCCGGTTCCATCCACCACCGTTCCATTCTTGATTAACAGGTCGTAGGACATCGCATACTCCATCGCGGGCGTCCGACCGGTTGGCGATCGGCGGTTGGAAGGTTTTCCGAATGCGGGCCGATAGCGCCCGCCAGAATATTTGCCGTCGGCAGAAGCCGTTCACAGTAGCGGATCGCGCCCACTCGATTCCGCCCCGCGATTGCGCCTGCCCGTCACAAGTTCTACTGGTTGCCTCTGCGTCCGACGCTAATGGACTTGAGCGGCAAGCGTCAAGGATTTGCTTTGATTATAATTCGGCAT
The DNA here is from genome assembly GCA_021780755.1 of Deltaproteobacteria bacterium. GTDB lineage: Bacteria > Desulfobacterota > Binatia > Binatales > Binataceae > JADMIL01. The sequence continues at coordinate 336,341 of JAJXYF010000029.1, forward strand.
CATGTGCGGACGCTTCACCTTGACGAAACGGGACGGTGAGCTGGTGGAGGCGCGGCTCGGCATGCCGGCGGGCGCAATCGCCGACTACGCTCCCGGATGCTGATTCCGGCCGCCGAAGATGTGCTTGAGATGAGACCAGCCTCGGCGCTGGTGAACAACGCTCGCAACGAAGGCCCGGAACGTTGGCGAACTCCGATCTGCTGTTGTGAAGTTAGCGGGAATCAGCACGACGGCGGCGGGCCGCTATCGACAAACCGCGCGATGCGTGCGCGTTGACGCTCGGGGAGATCAACGAAGAGCCGGACGCGCACGGACAAGCTATCAATGCGCTTCGGTGCTGTGCGACTGATCGACGACCGTCGGATGCTGGGCGGTGCCGGAAGTCATGAACTGGGTGGCTACTGCTATCGCGAGAAGAATCCCGACCAGCGCGAAAATGACCGCGCGTTGCCGCCGCGCCGAATCCGAACGCGCGCCCTCGACGCCGCGCCGGCTGATCGATTCGTAAAGTGCCTTTTGGTCCGCCATGACCTTGACCTCCCCATCTCCCGTCTCCACCGGGTGAAGGATTTTCACTGCCTGGAGTTCAGTATAGGCGAGATGGCGGGCGTATGGCTAGACACTAAATAAGCAATCAAAAGATAAATTCTTTCTCCCTGACTTGCAGTATCGCTTGATTTGAGGCCAATCGATCTCAGGATGGTCAATGAGGAACGCAGCCGCCAAGTTCCGCAGCAGAAGGTGGGAAAAGTCGTTGGGGAACCCGAAACCAGTTCTGGTCCCTGAAAACAGGATTCCGCGCGGAGCACCGCGCGGAATCCTTCACCTCACAGATTTCGCGACTAATTTTTAACGCGACTAATTTAAACGGGCCGACCGAGCAGGCATCACGGTGACGGATGCGACGCGAACGGGCTGCTGATGACCGTACCGGAAGTGCTCGTGCAACTGGACGAGTTCGGACCTTTCGGGCATCCCCAGTAGTTTTCGGTCGCGGTGACAGTTCCGCTGCCCGCATTGGTGACGCCGCTGGCGCCTTTGCCGACCAGGTTGTTCAGCGTCACATGCGCGTCAGTGGCGTTGTTGCCCACCCACACGTCGATATCCTGTTTCGATACATTGTTGTGCGAGATCATGGTCCCGACAATTGGCGACGCGCCATCGAAGGGGAAGCCGAAGGAACCATTGCTCAGCACCTCGATGCCGAGTCCGGGCGGATGTGCCACCGGTGTCGCTTCGCCGTCACCGCCATTGCCGCTGACCGCATTGCCAACGATTACATTATTGTCGGCGTTGCCGTTGGCCGCATGAACGTGAATCGCGATGCCCGGCTGACCGTTGTTCGTGACGGTGTTATTCGAGATCTGATTGCCATAAGCGGCGGTTGCCGATCCCGGCGGGATACCGGGGTTGGCGAACATCCCGGCGCCGGATGCCCCGTTGTGATTCAGCAGGTTGCCGTCCACGACATTGTGGAATACCCCGCCCGGCGAGCCTAACGGCGCTAGCGTGCAACCGGTAACGTCGGTGGAGCCAGGGGTGCAAGCGACGTGTGAAGCCAGGGTCACGCCGCAGTCTCCGCCGAACTTGGTATTGTCCTTCGAGGTGTTCTTGCTGATCAGATTGCTGGAGTTGGCGCCGGTCTCGTCGGTCAGCAGAATCCCGCCGATATTGTCGTGGACGAAATTGCCCTGCACCACGGAATTGGTAACGGCGCGCAAGTGAATGCCCTCGCCGCAGTCATCGTTGTCATTTGGGAAATTTCCGGGGCCGGTGGCGAAGGCGTCAGGACAGCATTGAATCGCACCGCCGGTGCCAGGCGATAGGAAGGTGGGACACGGCGGCGTCCCCTTACCGAGCTTCGAGGCCATCGCCTGATCATTGTCGGCGACCTCGTTGTTCGCGACATTGGCGTTATCGCTGTTCTCGACCAGAATCCCTTCGCGCATTGCGTTCTCGGCCACGCACCCGGCGATGGTTACCTGGGCAACTCCGCTCACATAGACCGCATGGTTGAGGCCGGTGGCATCGAGGAGTACCGAGCGCGTGAGCTTGCCTTGGTTGCACCGCAGGGTGAGGCCGGTGAGTGAAGCGGCGTTGGATGCCGTGCTGCTAATCACCGCCACTGAGCATCCCGGGCCGCCGCATGTTGTCGCGCTATAAGTCCCCGGGCCCACCGCGATGGTGGTGTCGGGCGAACTCACTGCATTGATCGCGGCCTGGATAGTAGCGACACATCCGTTTGAACCGTTCTTGTTAACGCACAAGGTGGCAGCTTGCGCGGCGCAAGCGCCCAGTCCGATGAAGCTTGAGACGGCGACCGCGTAACGGACCCATCGGCAAAGTGTTTGATTAAAGACCGCAAAGTGCCATCTGAAGTTGAATCCCATTCTTTTGTCCCTCCCACGATTCGATTGCAACATTGGATAAGCGGCCGCGCGGAAAAGTGCAAGCGGGGTTTGCGCGACGTCGGTCTAGTCATGATTGACGAGCGGCCCAACAGTCTTGACCTGACTTTTCGGACTGCTCGCGATGAGCTGCCGAACGATCTTGGCTTGATTTCAGGACTGCTCGGGTAAGCGGGCAAGTTTTGCGGGTCGCGGAAGAAGGTGCGTCAGGGCATCGGTTCTTCGCGCAGGTCGAGGTGGACTCTCTTCCAGCTCAAGCGGATGTCGTCGGCGGCGCCATCGACGATGATTTCGAAGTTGCCTTGGTCGAGTTCCTCCGGCAGACGAGTGAGCAGGCGGAGGAACGCGTCGGCAACCTCGTCGGTCTCGAGCATCCGAGGCTGCCAGCGGCCGAACACTTGCGGGTTGTCCACATATTCGTCGGTCATGCCGGTGCGGATAAACGGCGGCAGAATGCAGGTGGCGCTGACGAACTTTGAACTGCGTCCGAGATTGATCGCCAGCACTTTGGGCAATTGGAGCACGGCCCAGTTGCTGATCGCGTAGCCGGGCACCGATGAGCCGGGATCGATGGCCATCCGCGACGAGACATAAATCAGTTGCAGCTTTTCCTCGTGGTAGATTGCCTCGCCGGCCCACAGGTGGGTCATCGCCATGAAGCCGTCGATCTTGGTATTGAGGACGATGCGCGATTGTTCGAGGCTATCGATGAAATGCTGGCGGACGCGGGCGCGGCGAATCGCCATCTGCTCGTCGGGAATCGCCCGCAGGGCGCGGCCAAAGGCGTAGCCGTTTTCGGTGAGACCGGAATTGCAGATGAGGAGATTCGGCGGCAGGCCGCCCATCTGCTCGATGACGTAACTGCGCATCGCCCAGAGGTCGCCGAGGTTGGTGACGTCGGCATGCACCGGGAAGGCATCGACGCCTTCCTTGCGCAACGCCTCGACGAGATCGAAGGCGTCAACGTAGCTGCTGTGGAAGTGGACGCCGACCTTGGCCGCTCCGTTGAGACCGGCGGCGAGCGCGAAGGCCTGGCCGAGGCCGCGGTCCTTGCCGGCGCCGGTGATCAGGACGCGCTTGCCGGCGACGCCGGCGCGTAATTCAGGGACGAAGCGGAATTTATCCGTTTGCACTGTGAAGGCCATGGGTATTTTCCCTCCGCGCAGCGGGTAGCATCCGATGGCGGTAGCGCCGGAAATATCGGCGGCGGGTGCGCCACGCGACGAACCTTAGCATTTCGCGGCTGAGAGCCAAAAACGCGACGAGCGCAATAGCTATTGTAGGCTCAGGAGAAAATTCAATGGTCGCGACGACACCAGGTTCGATAACCAAGCCCGCGCAAAAGAAATCCACCGTGAAGAAGTCGGTCACGCGGAAAGCCGGGGTGAAACAGACCTACGATCCGATCGGAGCGGCATTGGTGCGCGCCAACGAGATGGATGGGATCGGCACGCATGCCGGGGTCAAGATGCTGCGGATCAGCAAGGAGACCGGATGGATCGCGGCGCTCGTGCGCGGTCGCGCGGGGCAGGTAAATCCACCGCATACGCATCTCGGGCCGGCGTGCTTTTATGTGATCGAGGGCGGTTTCGAGTTTCGCGGCGGGTCGGCGCGCGCGGGCGACTGGGTGTGGGAACCCGCGGGTTTCGTACAGGGAACTGGGGCGCGACTTGGGCGACCATGCGAGCATCGCGAGCGCGAGAAAAAATTACCCGATGCGTGCCTTAGGGATTGGGAGTCCGTGGATTACTGAATAAGTACGCTTTGGCGCGAGAATTGCTGTTCCACTTGCGAGTACTCTAGAGATCCGTGGCGGGACTCCAGTCGATTGGCTCACTCTCCCCTCTGGAGAGTCTGGAGTCCTTCAAACTGCGAGCCTTCGCGCTGGTTCAGGTTTATCGAAAAGCGCTTTTTGAACTTGCGCGATTGGCTGGAAACCACCTTTCTTACGCGCACATCGCGACACCGCTCCGAGCCCCGCGTCGAAGTCTCAAAGGAGGAGACCATTGGCTGACAGTTTGTTTTCTCCGGACGGCGCGGGCCCGATGGGACAGGAGAGCAAAAGAGCGGATCTTATTTTACTGGCTGCGATATTCGCCTGCTCGTTCGTTCTGCTGGCGCTGTTTGCGGTGGACTTGCGAATTCTTCTGGCGGTCGCGGGGTTAGCGATCTTGCCGTGGGCGGTACAGTTCACGAGTCGTAATCATATCTGGCTGCTGATGCCCCTGGCCCTGGTGGAAGCTGTCAGCGGAAGCAAGTTTCTCGGTGATGATAATCTCGCCAGTGCCTTCATTCGCTATCCTCTCGTTCTGCTCTTCTGCATGCCGGTGTTGCCCGCCCTATGGCGGTCCGGACTCTTAAAAAGAGGCGGATTCTTCTGTTACACGATTTACTTTCTTTGGGCGTTGCTGAGCGTTGCCCATTCGCCAATTATGGATATGTCTCTGGGAAGAGTGATCTCTTCTTTTTTTCCATTCTGCGCGCTCTGCGTAATCGCGAGCGAATGCAAAGACGGCGATAATGCGCGACGCGGCATGGGCGTACTTCTGTTGAGCTGCGGCCTGATCGTAGCGGCCAACTATTTCGTGCTGTTCGTGTTGCCGAGTGAAGCCTACTTTATAGACCTGGACCCGGACGCCGGTATCGCCCGCTTTTCAGGAACTTTTACTCAACCCAACGAAATCGGCGCTTTGATGTTGACGACTGTGGGTGCGGCGTTCTGCTATTGGCCGCTCGCGAAAGGCCGTATCAAACTGCTATGTGCCGCCACGGTTTTCGGCGCAGTATTGCTGGGCGTGATGGCCGATTCGCGGTCGCCCTTCATCGGCCTCGCGATCGGCGGCGCTGCTTATCTGCTTTGGAAGTACGGGATTAAGAGTGTCATTGTTATTGCGGCGTTGGGGGCCGTGCTCTACTTGGCGATCCGGATATTGCCTAACAGCGACAGGTACTTCACCCGCGGGGATGTGACGACCGTTACCGGCCGTGATGTTGCGTGGAGTTTTGCCGTTCGCAGTATCGAGGAACGTCCAATCCTGGGCTATGGCTATGAAGTTGAAGGCGAAATTCTCCAAAGTCGCTATTTTCCGGACTGGGAAGAAAACTGGAACCAGGGACCGCGATCTTCATTACATGAGGGATACCTCTCGCGAGCTGTGGGCCTCGGAATCCCGGCGATGATCTTCTGGATTTTCTTGACGCTTCGGCCGGCACTAAACTGTTTTCGCAGAGGGCGCGATCCCTGGTCGCTCAAATCATTAGCGTTGCTGGCTGTAATGCCAGTGATGATTTTGAACTTATCGGAATCGATAACGGATTGTCGTTCTCTGAGTGGACTTCTCCTGGGGTTGGGCTGGGCAATGCTCGAAAGTGAGAGACTCTTCGCCAATGCCGCGTCTGTTGATCACGCCCGAGTCGCCGCGGAGTCCAAGTCACACCTGGTGCGCGCGCTGCAGGAGGTCCCCGTGTGACTAACACGCACGATCCGGCAGGTGCGGAACTGAGGAAGGCGAACCTTATAAATCTTCTGAAACCTCGGTGAGGTGTCAGACTTCCCTTTGATTGGAACACGGTGCTGTTGCGTGGCCGCGGCTGCGATGAAGCCGAAACCGTCAGGTAGGCCGAGTCGCGCCCCATGCGTGTGAGACTTGGCCATATACCCGAGCATCGCGAACGTCAAAACTAAAAAAAAGAGGCGGAGCCTTGTGAGCTCCGCCTCGTGATTCCCCGGCCGTGTCCTACTCTCCCGTGACACCAAAGGACACAGTACCATCGGCGCTGAAGGGCTTAACTGCCGTGTTCGGGATGGGAACGGGTGTGTCACCTTCGCTATGACGACCGGAAACCTGTGGTCCGACAATTACCGCCGCGCTTAACGCGACGATCATCAAACGGACTGATCAACCGATCAAAATCGATATAACTAATAGTAGGGTATATTCAAGTGTGGCTGTCAGAACCTCGCATGGGATCCGACCGTGCCGCGCGTGTCCGTCTAGCGATTAAGAAAACGGACCCATCTGCGGCGAGTATCAATCATCGGGAAGTTCTTCGGGAACTTCGGGAGATGATACTTAGCGGTCAAGCCTCACGGCCTATTAGTATCGGTCAGCTCCACGCCTTTCAGCGCTTCCACCTCCGACCTATCAACCTCCTTGTCTGGAAGGGGCCTTCAGGGCCTTACGGCCGGGATACCTAATCTTGGGGTGGGCTTCCCGCTTATATGCTTTCAGCGGTTATCCCGTCCGCACTTGGCTACCCGGCGATGCGGCTGGCGCCACAACCGGTACACCAGCGGTGCGTCCGACCCGGTCCTCTCGTACTAAGGTCAGCGCCCCTCAAGTATCCTTCGCCCACGGCGGATAGGGACCGAACTGTCTCACGACGTTCTGAACCCAGCTCGCGTGCCACTTTAATCGGCGAACAGCCGAACCCTTGGGAGCTACTCCACCCCCAGGATGTGACGAGCCGACATCGAGGTGCCAAACCTCCCCGTCTATGTGAACTATTGGGGGAGATAAGCCTGTTATCCCCGGCGTACCTTTTGTCCGATTAGCGATGGCCCTTCCATGCGGGACCACCGGATCACTATGACCTGCTTTCGCACCTGCTCGAGCCGTCGCTCTCGCAGTTAAGCCCTCTTATGCCATTACACTCAACGGCTGGTTTCCACTCAGCCTGAGAGGACCTTCGCGCGCCTCCGTTACAATTTGGGAGGCGACCGCCCCAGTCAAACTACCCGCCATACAGTGTCCCTCACCCGGTAAGAGTGCAGGTTAGAACCCAAGAACCGCAAGGGTGGTATTTCAACGTTGGCTCCACCGGAGCTAGCGCCCCGGTCTCAAAGCCTCCCACCTATCCTACACATGCAATCCCTAAGTTCACTGTAAAGCTATAGTAAAGGTGCACAGGGTCTTTCCGTCCTGCCGCGGGTACTCGGTATCTTCACCGAGAGTGCAGTTTCGCTGAGTCCGTGGTCGAGACAGTTGGGAAATCGTTACGCCATTCGTGCAGGTCGGAACTTACCCGACAAGGAATTTCGCTACCTTAGGACCGTTATAGTTACGGCCGCCGTTTACCGGGGCTTCGGTTTCCCGCCTCGCCCTTGCGGGCTAACGGGTCCCCTTAACCTTCCGGCACCGGGCAGGCGTCAGACCCTATACATCGCCTTGCGGCTTAGCAGAGTCCTGTGTTTTTGCTAAACAGTCGCTACCCACTGCCCTCTGCGACCCACCGATGCTCTGCGGCGCAAGGCCGCTCACATCAGCAGGCACACCTTCTTCCGAAGTTACGGTGTCATTTTGCTGAGTTCCTTAACCACGGTTCTCTCAAGCGCCTTGGTATGCTCTACCCGTCCACCTGAGTCGGTTTGCGGTACGGTCACCAGATCGACTCGTTTAGAGGTTTTTCTCGGGAGTATGGGATCAATCACTTCGCGAAAGCTGACGCAGTCGCTCGACATCACCTCTCGGCGTAATGAAACGGTGGATTTGCCTGCCGTTTCCGCCTACGGGTTTGAACCGGGACATCCAACACCCGGCTGACCTACCCTGCTCCGTCACCCCATCACTCAAACGTCTCACTGGTGGTGCAGAAATATTAATCTGCTTTCCATCGTCTACGCCTTTCGGCCTCGACTTAGGTACCGACTAACCCTGAGAAGATTAACTTTACCCAGGAAACCTTGGACTCACGGCGAGAGGGTTTCTAACCCTCTTTATCGCTACTCGTGTCTGCATAATCACTTCCAGAACCTCCATACGTCCTTGCCGGTCGTACTTCACAGGCAACTGGAATGCTCCTCTACCGCTCCGTCGGTTAAGACGAAGCCCGCAGCTTCGGCGTAATACTTAAGCCCCGTTACATTTTCGGCGCAGGTTCGCTTGACCAGTGAGCTGTTACGCTTTCTTTAAAAGATGGCTGCTTCTAAGCCAACTTCCTGGTTGTCTGGGCGCTCCCACATCCTTTACCACTTAGTATTAACTTTGGGGCCTTAGCTGGCGGTCTGGGCTGTTTCCCTTTCGACCACGGACCTTATCGCCCGTAGTCTGACTCCCGAGTTAAGCTTGGCGGCATTCGGAGTTTGGTTAGGTTTGGTATCCGGGTAAGGACCCTAGCCCATCCAGTGCTCTACCTCCGCCAGCCATCACTCGAGGCTATACCTCAATATATTTCGAGGAGAACCAGCTATCACGGAATTTGATTAGCCTTTCACCCCTACCCACAGTTCATCCGAGAAGTTTTCAATCTTCA
>JAJXYF010000028.1 GCA_021780755.1 Deltaproteobacteria bacterium
CGCGCCGCTCGCGCGCACCGCCAGCCCCGCGCTTAAGCGCCGCGCCAGTTCGCGCGCCGGCTCCCCGGCCATCACGATCGGCATGCGCAAGGCCCCCGCCCGGTCGCCGCAATCGACCACCAGGCTCAGCACCGCGGTGCCTGCCGGCGTCACCCGCAGCGACGGCGGATTCGCCAGGCGCCCGCACAGCTCAATCCGGTTCGCCACTTTTTTCCGGCTCGGTCGCGCCGCCGTCGGCCGCCGCGGTTTCTGCTTCGCCCGCGGCGCCTGCGCCGACCGTCTCAGCCGCCGGATGAGCGGTGGCCTCGGCCGCCGCCGCGGCTGCGCGCTCCTTGACCGCGGCCGCCTCGGCCGCGGCTTCGGCCGCTGCCGCGCGATCGGCCGCAAATGCGGCCATCCGCGCCTCAGTCGCCGCCTTCGCTTCGGCCGCCCGCTTGTGCCGCGCCTCGATATCGCTGCGCACCGTCGCCATGTCCGCCGACTCGTCCACCAACACCGACAGGTAACGCAAAACGCCGTCCGAGAGCTTCAGGTTGCGCTCGACTTCGTTCATGGTCGCGCCATCGCCGCCGTAGTCGAGCCTCACGTAAAAGCCGCGACGCTCGCCCTTGATCCGGTACGCCAGCTCGCGAAAGCCCCATTCCTCGGTCTCGACCAGATCGCCGCCGGTGGTGCCGACAATCCCTTCGAATCGCTTAATCGCGTCTTTTTGTGCGGAATCGCCCAAATCCGGGCGCAAAATGAATATGGTTTCGTAGCGCCTCACGCGCTGCCCTCCTTTCGGGTACCAGCCCCCTTAATGGGAGCAAGGAGCAAGAATGGAATCCTATCAGCGCCGTACCGCCGTAACAAGGTGAAAATCAACGTAATTTATCGGGATCCGCGGAAGGTCGAAATCGGCGCACATCTGTGCCAAACGCCATTGCGCTATTGAAAAGGGCCGCCTTCTTGTTATTAGAGAGAGCGAATCGCTCCGACGGGATCGGCCGATGCCGCCGTCGAGGCGATCAAAATCGAAGCGGGGGTCACCCAGATGGCGACGGCAAAGCGCGGCAAATCAACCTCTAAAACCAGGCCCCAAATGCGGCCCAAAGCTGCCGCCGCCAAGAAGCCGACCAAAACCAAACCCAAGGCCAAGGTCCAGGCGAAGCCGAAAATGAAGACCGCCGCGCGCGTCGTGGCCAAGTCAGCGCCGCGCCAAGCCAAGGCGGCGCCGAAGGCCAGACGGGTGGTTCGCGGCGCCCCCACCCGCAGCGCCCAGCCGGCGCCCGCGCCAACTCCCCGTCCGCGTGCGCCCGAGCCGCGTCTGCCCACCCACGACCAGTTGCCGGTTCGCGAGGGCGCACCGCAGGGCGCCGCATGGGGCGTCTTCGGCGACGACGACCAGCTCGGCACCATCAACCTGCTTACGCCCGCGACGGTGGTCGAGGCCGCGGGTTCGATTCGCAGCGGCGCCACCTTCGCGCTCAACCTGCCGATCGACATTCCCAATCCGCCGCTCTTCGGCCGCGGCAAACACCATCATGTAATCAAGCAGTACGCGTCGTACATCCTCGACGACTACCTCGACAACTTCTATCCGCAGGCGTCCTCGCAATGGGACGCGCTATGCCACGTGAAGCATCCTACGTTCGGCGGCTACAACGGTATCCCGGACGGCGAAATCACCGGCTACGGCGGCACCAAGCTGGGCATCGACAATCTCGCGCGGCGCGGTATCGCGGGCCGCGGCGTGCTCGCCGATATCGGCCGCTACCATGAACGGCGCGGACGCACGCTCGACTTCATGACCAACGAGATGATCGCACTCGAAGATCTGTGGGAGACCCTGCGCGAACAAAAGACCGAATTGCGCGCTGGCGACGTGCTGCTGGTGCGCATCGGATGGACCAAGGCGTATCTCGCGATGTCGCCCGAGCAGAAAGCGGCGCTGGCGGCAAAAACCAAGTCGCCCGGTATTGAGGGCACCGCACGCACCGCCAAATGGCTCTGGGACAGCCGCATCTCGGCGGTCGCCTCCGATTCACCCGCGCTCGAGGCGATGCCGCCTCCCAAGACCGACGACTTACTCCGGTCCAACGATCTGCTGCACTTCCACATGCTTTCGTTCTTCGGGATGCCGATCGGCGAAATGTGGAACCTCGAAGAATTGGCCGAGGCCTGCGCAAGCGACGGCCACTACGACTTCTTCTTCACCTCGGCCCCGCTCAACATCCCGGGCGGAGTCGGCTCGCCCCCCAACGCGATCGCCGTCAAATAATCACCGGGGCTTATCAGGAGAGTTGTTGAGGAACGTGGAACTTCTGGTTTCTTCCAGACGCTGAAACCTCTCACCAGGTTTCAGACTTCCCGTCGGTAAAGACGGGGGGCTTCGCCCTCAGCCGCCCTCGTCATAATTGACGCTCGCGATGATCGGGAGGACAGCCCGTCACTCGCGAAAGCGAGTGACGACGGCCGGAGCGTGGTCCCCGCTTAGCCGCCCGTGATCGGCTTTTCGGGTTCGCCCGCGCAGTAGGCGCAGCGGCAGATCTCGCGCAATTGCCCGGTGGTGTAGAGCGTCTCATGACCGTCGGCCCAGCCCAGGTACATCCCCGATTCGCCCAACCGCGAGAGCTGCATCAGCCGCTGATGGTCCGGGGCGATAACCCCCGCGACCTCGCCACCGCATTCGTTGCATGGGCATCGCCGGCGCAGGCTTTCGAGCGGGAAGATACTGTCGTGGCCGTCGATCCATTGGACGCCGATCGCATAGCGGCCGACCTCGTTGATTCCCTTGATCTTCGGCAGCCTGCCGGTGGACGCGGAATTGGCGGACATCTTTGACTTGATCGGGCTCATTGTTGCACTCTTGGCTCGTCATTATAGCATCGGCGGCGCGCGCCGCGACCCGGCGGTTTGCGGCCGACCGTTACACGCGTGGGCGCGCCCGCGCGGATTCGAATCGACCCGATAATCAGTGGAGGCACTATTGATATGGACGAGAATGCGAAGAAAAAAGGGCTGCGGATGATCCCCTACGGACTGCAGGTGCTGGGCGTCAAACACGGCGACAAGCAGACCGTCGCGACCATCAACTGGACCACCCAGGCGAGCTTCGCACCGCCGCTGGTGGTAGTCGGTATCAAGACCGATTCGACCGCCCATGAACTGGTGAAGAGCGCCAAGAAGTTCACGCTCTCGATGCTCGGGACCGGACAGAAAGACCTCGCGCTGGCGTTCTTCAAACACGTCGAGCCGCTCGACGGCAAGTTCGGCAATCACGCGTACAGCGTCGGCAAGAACGGATGCCCGATAATCAGCGAGGCGCCGGCGGCGGTCGAATGCGACGTCGTGCATTTCTATGAGAACGGCGACCATAGCGTGGTGGTCGGGGTGGTCACCGAGGCTTACCTCACCAAGGAGACCGATCCGCTGACCCTCAAGGAATGCGGATTCAATTACGGCGGCTGAGCCGCGGCGAAATCCAGAGGGGGTGGGGATGGCGCGACGCGACGGGCCACCCGCCCCTTATTTTTGATCGCGGGATGCGCTCATGGGTGACAGGGCGCCGACTGGAGGAATTGACGTGGCGAAGAAGAAAGTTGTGGTGCTGCCGGGCGACGACGAGGCGCCACAGACGGTTTATGCGGCGCTCGAAGTGATCCGCGCGCTCGGCGCGGAGATCGAGTGGGTCGAGTTCCCGACCGGTGAGCATTGGGTGCGCGGAGAGACCGACAAGGCCGCGCGCGCCGCAATCGACGCGTCCGATTCGACGCTCTTCGGATCGACCTCGGGCAAGACCACCGCGATCAATTATCTACGTTGGGGCAAGCAGACCTTCGCCAACGTGCGCCCGTGCCGCTATATGCCGGGCTTCAAGAGCCCGCTCGCGAAGCCCGCGGGTATCGACTACGTGATCGTGCGCGAGAACCTCGAGGACCTCTATCTCGGACTCGAGGGGCCGCTCGCGGCGCTCGCGCCGCTGCATCTCCATAGCCGCATTCTGCGCGCGGACCTCGACACCACGGATCGCGGCAAATACGCGGTCAAGGTGATCACCGAAAAGAAGACCCGGCAGGTCGCGCGCTTCGCCTGCGAACTCGCCCGCAAGCGCAAGGCCGCGGGCCATCCAGGCAAGCTCACCTGCACCTCGAAGTACAACATGCTGCGCGAATCCGACGGCTTCTTCCGCCAGATCGTCGAGGAAACCGCCGCCGGCTATCCCGATATCAAGTACGAACAGTTCATCGTTGACGACTTCGCGCGGCGGATCGTGCAGAGTTCGCACGGCCTCGACGTGGTCGTGATGCCGAACCTTTACGGCGACATCCTCTCGGACGCCGCGGCCGGCACTATCGGCGGCCTCGGACTCGCGCCGTCGGGCTGCTACGGCGCCGGCTACGCCTACTTCGAATCGGTGCACGGCACCGCCCCCGACATCCTGGGCATGGGGATCATCAATCCGACCGCGACCATGCTGTCGGCCGCGATGATGCTGGAATATCTGGGCTTCGACGAGCAATCGCACCGCTTCGAAAACGCCATCCGCAAGGTCTATGGCGAGGGCAAGGTGCTGACGGTCGATCAGGGCGGCACGGCCAAGACCAAAGAGTTCACCGCAGCCGTGATCGCGAACCTGTAAGCCTGCGGCGACTCGATCAGCCCGCGACCAATTTGCAGGTCGTTAGCGCCGCCGATCGTCGAAATGCCGCCCCGCCGTTATTCCGCGATCGGCACAGGATCGGCGGTCAGCGAACGGATCAACTCGAGCAGGCGGCGCCGGTCGATCGGCTTCGAGACATAGACCGCGCAGCCGGCGTCGAGCGCGCGCTCGCGATCCTCGGTCGTCGCGTGCGCGGTCAGGGCGACCACCGGAATCGCATTCCATTGCGGATCAGCGCGGAACTGGCGGGTCAACGTCAACCCGTCCTGCGAGCCCTTGAGCGACACATCCATCAGGATGATGCACGGGGTCAGATGTTCGAGCACCGCCCAGAACTCTTCCGCGGAGGCAGCAGTTGCCACCTCGTAGGAGCGTCCAAGCAGCGCCTTCATGAAGGCCTGGGTATCGGGGTCGTCCTCGACCACCAGCAGGCTCGGACGCTGGCCGGGTGAAGAGATGGATTCGGCCTCGGCGGGGGCGCCACGATCGCTCGTGGACGCCACCAGGCCGGACTTGGCGCGGTCATTTTCGCTCATCGTAATCACTGTCGCGCTGGTGCACGCCGCTCCCTGACTCGTAAGGGGCCATCCGTTGGATGACCCGCCCCCGCCCATTGCCCGATGATTCTAGATTTCGACAAAGACCTCATCGCCAACAATTTTCACTGGAAAGGTCCGCACCGGTTTGGTCGCGGGCAGCGAGAGCACACGGCCGGTCTTAATTTCGAATTGCGATGCATGATACGGACATTCGACGGTGCAGTCCTCAAGATCGACCTCGCCCGCGGCGAGCGACGATTGCGCATGGCTGCAGGTGTCTTCGGTGGCGTAGAAGCCGTCGTCGAGCCTGAAGATCGCAAGCGCCGGCGTCGTATTGATACGCATCGCGTCGCCGGGCTTCAACTGATCGGTCTTGCATGCCTTTACCAGTGCCATCGCTAATCCTTACCTTAGTCTCCCAATTCGTCGTGCGTAGTCTCGGCCAACCCAACCGTCCCGAATCGAAACCGCCGCCGCGACCCGACGGTGCGGTTCAGGAACCGCGCCGCGCCCACCAGAGGATGTCGCATAAAGCGCCGCACGCCGGAAGATAGAGTTTCGGAGCCTCCGCGGCCCTTTCGTTCAGCGCGGCTTCACCGGACGTTGTGGGTATCCGCATGCCCGCCTGCGTATCGGTCGGTTCGCTGTCACCGGCCCGGTCTCGCACAGAAGCACCGACTTCGGCGCTCACTGGCTCGGCGCTGACGCCTCGCGAGTCGGCAGCCGTCATCGGGTTCTCAATCTTGTGCGAATGCGATGCCATCGTTTCAACCTGCCACAATCGATCCTCCATGTTATTAGACTTTACGCCTATCCGACAGCTTTTCCCACGGCAATCGCTAATAGAATCGGGGCTCGCCGGGAGGGCGAGTTTTCCAGCGCCGATGTATCCAGTTCCAGTGGTCCGGATGGCGCCGAACCATGCCTTCGAAGATGGTCGTGAACTGTTGCGTATAGCGCAGTAACGCCGCATCGCGATCGGCTGCGCGATGCGCCTCGATCGGCGGTAGAATCGTGATGCGATGGCGGGTGCTGGTGCCTTCGCGCACCATGAAGGCGGGCAGCACCGGGGCGCGAGTCGCAATCGCGAGTCGCGCCAGCGCGTCGCTGGTGGACGCTTTCAACGCAAAGAAATCGACGAAGAGGCCGTGGCGGACGTCGAGATCGAGCGGCACCGCGACCATCCAGTTCTGCCGCAGCAGCCTCAATACTTCACGGCCCGCGCCCTTGCGCGAGATGGTCAGGTTGCCGTAGCGAAGGCGGCGCGCGGCGACGGCGCGATCGATGACCGGATTGCGGTTGGGGCGCTGCACGATCGCGATCGGGTTGCCGTGGAGCGAATGGCCGACCGAGAGCAATTCAAAGTTGCCGAAATGGCCGGTCAAAACCAGAATACCGCGGCCGGCCGACAGGCGTCTCGCCTCATTCCAGTTTTCGCGGCCGTCATAGGTGACGTAGCGCGCGATGTTGGCAGGGTTAAGGTCGAAGAAATGGACCCATTCGGCGGCCATCCGGCCGAAGTTGCGATAGGTATCGCGCAGGATCGCACGGCGCTCGGCGGGGTCCTTTTCGGGAAAGGCGATTTCGAGATTGCGCATCGCGATCGCGCGATTGTGGCGGTCGAAGACCGCCGCAATCGGCGCGATCGCGGCGCCGACGCGCACCGCGCGCTCCAGCGGGAGCGCGCGCAGGATGGCCCACGGCGGAGCGAGCGCCGCCGTCTCCAGCCATCCGCGCAGGGCGCCGATTTGCCGGGCCATTATGGCGCGACGCTCGCAGCGCCGGCGCCGGCGCGCAAGCCGCGCGGGCGTCGCGCGCGCGGGTTTCCGCGCAGCGCCCACCGATGCGGGCGC
>JAJXYF010000011.1 GCA_021780755.1 Deltaproteobacteria bacterium
TCACTACAACCGCGCTCCCAAGCCCATCAAGTGGACCTATCGTGACCCTTCACACCGCATCAGCCTTAATACCAATTTCTCTGTTACAGGCCACTAGTGCGCCATCTTCTACTAAGACGCGAAAGTAGAAGTCATGAAAGCGATCAAGAAACGCTCGCTTCTGCGCGTCCGTTCCGGTCGTTATGCCGTGCAGCACGGCTGCCGAAAATCCCCACAGGCTCAGAATCGCTTTCTCCGCTTGGTTTGGCGTTCTGTTACCCAGATCGAATGGCCAACCCTCCAAACCGGAGAGATTGCGCTCGATGGCAGCGCCCAATCCCCTTGTTGACGCTAGCTCTAGTAGCGTGTTTTCGCCTAGGATTCGATCAGCCGGTGCAGAATCAGGCTGTCGGAAAAAGCGCCGAAACCAGCTAGGCATTCTCTACTTACTACCCCCTCATTCGACGACGTGACGCCGGAACATACGCTGGTGAAATTCAAGCCGGCCTGAAAATGAGCGGAGCCGCGCACGCCTGGCGCGGCTCCGCACCCGATTATTCCGGGCGGATCGATCAGCCGATCGGCAACTTGGTCAGAATCGTGAGGACCTCGTCTTCAACGATGTCGTGGATGCGCGGGCCCCATTTCTGGAAATCAGGATCGGCGAGCAGCGCGGTGACCGCGTTGGCGTCGGGCACTTCCCACAGATCGACGACGGTGTTCAGGCGGCCGACGAGTCCGCCGTAGCTGCCGAGCAGTTTCCATCCATGCTTTTTGTTGAGGATGGGAACGAGGTCGTTGAGCAGTGAGATGAAATCCTGGAGTTTTCCGGGATGCAATTTGATCGATGCCTGCAGATACATCATGAGTAGTTCTCCTTCTATAGGGCTCGGATAACGCCGCAGGGGTGCAAAGTCAAGGCGGGCCTTACCCGGCTATCGCCCGCATCCTATACGACCAATCGCTGAACGAACTCATCACCATGCCCTTTTGACAGGGCGAAGCCCGCATCTTTATAAATGGGAAGTCTGAAACCTCATGAGGTTTCAGAACAACCAGGAAGTTTTGTGTTCTTCAACCACTGGTTTGCGCGGGCCGGGCCGGCCGATCACTGAAGCGGCGGCGGGTCACGCCAGCAGTACGGCGACGATGCCGGTCAGGAAAACGCCGTCGAAGGTGCCGGCGCCGCCGATCGATGCGACGGGCGCGCCGAGGTCGCCGAGCTTGCCGAGATTCATCAGATCGGCACCGATGAGAGTACCGAGGACTCCGCTGACATAGGCTACGGCATCGGTATGCGTATCCGCGCCGAACAGGGCGGTAAGGCCCACGGCGACCAGCGCCGCGACGATCGGCGGAATGAACATCGGAGTGGCGATGCCGACGCCGGGCACCGGTCGCGCGTAGCGATTGACGACGAACGCGACGATCGCCACGCCGATGGCGGCGGGCAGAATCGCGGCCGGCTGGTAAATCAAGACGTACAGCGAGATCAGCACGGGGACGAGCGCGCCGCCGACATTGATGGCGAGGATGGTGTCGGCGCCCGCATAGCGCATCGGAAGGCGATAACGGACGCCGAAGTGGTCAACGATCTCCTGCGGATGGATGGGGCCGCTCGCGATTTTCATCAGCGGAATATTTACGTAGCTGCCGACGAGGCTGGCGAAGAGCGCGAGGAACGCGGCCTCGGGCGGGAGTCCGATCATCAGAAAAGCGTGGCGGATGACGCCGATTTCGAGCAGCACGAAGAGGAAGGCGAGGATCAGGAAAAAGACGATCGCGTAGAGGACTATGAAGGGAGCAAAGAACATCGCGGTCGCCATCATAGCATCATGATTGACGCTCGCGATGCTCAGGTTGCACGGGAAAAAAGAGCGAGGCCGAAGCCCCTCCAGATGCGCGCGTTGGCGTTATCGAGGGGTCGCGAAAAGTTAACCGAGGGACGGCGTGCGATGACCGGCACTGTGATGCGTGCGGCTCCGGGTCGCGACGGTCGTGCGATGGAGTCGTCGAAGGGGCGAGACTCGCGGCACTTGTTCCGGCGGCGCGAGCAAGTAAGATTGCGCCGGGACGAAAAAAAATCATGGATGCGACCGACCGAACTGAATTGCTGCGGCTGTTGGCCCGCGAATCGTATTTTGAGCGTGACCTGACGCTGGCCTCGGGGCGCGCGTCGAATTTTTATATCGACTGCAAGCGGACGCTCTACCTGCCGCGTGGGGCCCATCTGGCGGGAACCCTGATGCTCGAACTGGTGAGAGCCGAGCGAATCGAACAGATCGGCGGGATGGCCGCGGGCGCGCTGCCGGTGACTGACGCGATCGTGAATGCGGCGTTTGCGCGCGGCTACGACGTGACGGGCTTTTTCGTGCGCAAGGAGACCAAGGCGCATGGCCTGCAGCAGCAGATCGAGGGCGCGTTCAAAAAAGAGCGCGCGACGGCGGTGATCGACGATACGATCACGACCGGCGGATCGAGTCTGCAGGCGGTGGCGGCGATGCGCGCGGCGGGTGCGACGGTGCGCGTCGCGTTCGCGCTGGTCGAGCGCGGCGAAGGCGCGGCGGACGCGTTCGCGCGCGAGGGCCTGAAGTACGTTTATCTCTACACGGCGGAGGAAGTCCGCGCGGCGCGCGCCGCCGGCGGATGAGCGCGATGGATGCCGCTCACGGTTTGAGCGGACGGACGCTGTTCACCGCGATCTTCGGCGATCCGGTAGTTCATTCGCTGTCGCCCGCGATGCATAACGCGGCCTACGCGGCGCTCGCGATCGAGCGGGCGTATGCGGCGTTCCAGGTGACGCCGGAGCGTCTGCGCGAGGCGATCCGCGCGATTCCGGCGATGGGAATTCTGGGCGTCAATTTGACCGTGCCGCATAAGGAGCGCGCGCTCAGGATGATGGCGTACTTGAGCGACGAGGCGCTGCTGTTGCGGGCGGTGAATTGCGTAATCAACCGCAACGGTGAGTTGCACGGCGACAACACCGACGCGCGCGGCATAGAGGCCGACCTGCGGGAAAACCAGGTGACGATCGAAGGCGCGGTCGCGATCGTGATCGGGGCGGGCGGCGCCGCTTCCGCGGCGGTGCTCGCGATGCTGCGCCTCGGCGCGATGCGGATCGTGATCTGTAATCGCACGGTGGCGCGGGCCAACCGGCTTGCGCGCGGCTTTGCGCGATACCTGGGCGCACGCGGCGGCGGCCATCCGCGCCAGACGATCGAGACGCGCGGCCTGGACGCGTTGGTCAACGCGACGACGATGGGCGCGGCGGCGCTCGTAATCAACGCCACCCCGATGGGGCTCAAGACCGGCGGCTTCGCGCCGCTCAGCTATGCGGCAGCGCCGGCGACGTGCGTCTTTTACGACATGATCTACGCGCGTGAGGCGACGCCGTTTCTCGCGCCCGCGATCGCGCTCGGACGACGCGCGATCGATGGCGCCGGCATGCTGCTCCATCAGGGGGAGCTGGCGTTCGAGCTATTCAATGGCGTCGCGCCGCCGGCCGGCGTGATGCGCGTGGCGTTGATGTCGGCGCTGGGCCGCGGATAACGAGAGAGTGGTCAGGAACGCGGAACTTTTAGCTTCTTTCTGAAACCTCATGGAGGTTTCAGAAAACTATAAGTTTTGGGTTCCTCGACGAATGGATTATGCGCCGATGAATTTCCGGCTCGGGGCTAGCCGAACATTTCCTTGAGCTTGTCAACAAAGCCCTTGGACAGCGGATGGTGGGTGTCTTCGCCAGAAACCTTGGCGAATTCCTCGAGCAGTTCGCGCTGGCGCGCGGTGAGGCGGCGTGGCGTTTCGACCACCACGCGGACCAACTGGTCGCCGCGTCCGTAGCCGTGGAGATCGACGAAGCCCTTGGCCTTGAGGCGGATCACTTTGCCCGACTGGGTGCCGGGTGGGACCTTTAATTTGATCTTGCCTTCGAGGGTCGGAACCTCGATCTCGGCGCCGAGCGTGGCTTGCGGGAAGCTGACCGGGACCTCGATGACGACGTCGTTGTCCTGGCGGACGAAGAGCGCGTGCTCCTTGACGTGGACGACGACGTAGAGGTCGCCGCTGGGGCCGCCGCCGAAGCCGGCCTCGCCCTCGTTGCGCAATTTGAGGCGCGAGCCGTTGTCAACGCCGGGCGGAATCTTCACGGAGAGCGAGACGGCCTTGCGCACGCGGCCCTGACCCTGACATTTGGGGCAGGGGTCGGCGATTATCATGCCCTCGCCACGGCATTGTCCGCAGGTGGTGGAAATCGAGAAGAAGCCCTGTTGCGAGCGCACTTGTCCAGTGCCACGGCAATTGGGGCACGTGCGAGCGCCTTCACCGCCGCCGCGGGCGCGGCTGCCGTTGCATGATTCGCACAGGGTAAGGCGCTGGAACTTAACGACTTTTTCGGTGCCGCTCGCGGCCTCCTCGAATTCGACTTCGAGGTCGTAGCGGAGATCGTCGCCGCGCCGGCTGCGCGAGCGTGAACGTCCACGGCCGGTGCCGAAGAAATCACCGAAGATGTCGGAAAAGACTTCCTCGAAGCCTTGGGTAAAGTCGAAACCGCCGAAGCCGCCAGCGCCCTGGCCCTGGAAGGCGGCGTGTCCGAAGCGGTCGTACTGGGCGCGCTTTTCCTGATCCGAGAGGACCTGGTAGGCCTCGTTGAGTTCTTTGAATTTTTCCTCAGCTTGTTTGTCGCCGGGGTTGCGGTCGGGATGGAACTGGATGGCGAAACGCCGATACGCCTTTTTGAGGTCGTCTTCGTTGGCGCCGCGAGCGACGCCGAGCACCTCGTAGTAGTCGCGCTTTTTTTCAGGGGGCATCGCGGAGCAATCTTAATCCAGTTACGAGAGAGAAGTAAGGGTACGATTGAAAAAGCATCGGTCGGCGTAAATTACACGCGACGCCCTTACCGGGTGGGATAAGGGCGTCGCGGCGAATCAGTTGCGGCTGGGCTTAAGGACACCGGCCGCAGTCTATTTCACTTCCTTGAAGTCGGCGTCCACGACGTCTTCCTTGGGCGCTTCGCCGCCGGTAGGGCCGCCCGTACCACCGTTGCCGTCGCTCGGGCCGCCGGCCGCGGCACCGCCGTCGGCGCCCGCCTGCCGGGTCTTGCTGTACATCGCCTCGGCGAGCTTGTGCGAAGCGGTGGATAGCGCTTCGGCGGCGCTATCGAGTTCGCTGGGCTCCTTGCTCTCGAGCTTGCCCTTGGCGGTCGCGAGTGCGTCCTCGACGCCTTTGCGCGACGCTTCGTCGAGCTGCGCGCCGTATTCGCCGAGGGTCTTTTCGGTGGTGTAAATCAGGTTATCGAGCTTGTTGCGCGACTCCGCCAGCGCACGGCGCTGCTTGTCGTCGGCCGCATGCTGCTCGGCCTCGGTGACCATCCGCTTGATCTCTTCCTCGTTGAGGCCCGAGGACGCGGTGATGCGAATCGACTGCTCCTTGTTGGTGCCGAGGTCCTTGGCATGGACGTTGACGATGCCGTTGGCGTCGATGTCGAAAGTTACCTCGACTTGCGGCAGGCCGCGCGGCGCGGGCGGGATTCCGATCAGGTCGAACTGCCCGAGCAGCTTGTTGTCGGCCGCCATCTCGCGTTCACCCTGAAAGACCCGGATGGTGACGGCGGTCTGATTGTCCTGCGCGGTCGAGAAGACCTGGCTCTTGCGCGTCGGGATGGTGGTGTTCTTGTCGATCAGCTTGGTGAACACGCCGCCGAGGGTCTCGATGCCGAGCGACAGTGGGGTGACGTCGAGCAGGAGGACGTCCTTGACCTCGCCCTTGAGCACACCGGCCTGGATGGCGGCGCCGATGGCGACGACTTCATCGGGATTGACGCCCTTGTGACCTTCGCGGCCGAAGAGCTTCTTCACGCGCTCCTGCACCGCGGGCATCCGGGTCATGCCACCCACCAACACGACTTCATTGATGTCGCTGGTACGCAGGCCGGCGTCCTTGAGGGCGGTGAGGCAGGGGGAGTCGAGCCGCTCGAGCAAGTCCGAACACAGCGCTTCAAGCTTGGCGCGCGTCAGCTTCATGTTGAGATGCTTGGGGCCCGACTGGTCGGCCGTGATGAACGGCAGATTGATGTCGGTCTCCATCACGGTCGAGAGCTCGCACTTGGCCTTTTCGCCGGCTTCCTTGAGGCGTTGCAGGGCCATCCGATCCTTGCGCAGATCGATGCCCTGGTCCTTTTTGAACTCGTCGGCGAGGTAGTCGATGATGCGCTGGTCGAAGTCTTCGCCGCCGAGGAAGGTGTCGCCGTTGGTGGCCTTGACCTCGAAGACGCCTTCGCCCAGTTCGAGAATCGAGATGTCGAAGGTGCCGCCGCCAAGGTCGAAGACGGCGATCTTCTCGTCTTTCTTCTTGTCGAGACCGTAGGCGAGCGACGCGGCGGTCGGCTCATTGATGATGCGCAGAACGTTGAGGCCGGCGATGCGTCCGGCGTCCTTGGTCGCCTGCCGCTGGCTGTCGTTGAAGTAGGCCGGGACGGTGATGACGGCCTCGGTGACCTTTTCGCCCAGGTAATCCTCGGCGGTCTGTTTCATCTTCTGCAGAATGAAGGCGGAGATTTCGGCCGGGCTGTAACGCTTGTCGCGGATTTCAACCCAGGCGGCGCCGTCGTCATTCTTGAGCACTTTGTAAGGCAGAACCTTGAGCGCCTTTTGCACTTCGGGGTCTTCAAAGCGACGCCCCATCAGGCGTTTGATCGCGAAAATAGTATTGGTCGGGTTGGTGATCGACTGGCGCTTGGCGATTTGCCCCACCAGCCGCTCGTTTGAATCGGTGAAGGCAACGACCGAAGGCGTGGTGCGCGCGCCCTCCGAGTTGGCGATGACGACGGGGTCGCCACCCTCCATAATAGCAACGCAACTGTTGGTCGTACCCAGGTCGATTCCAATTACTTTGGCCATTTTTAAGGAAACCTCTCAGACAGATCGATAATCACGTTTCAGCCGTTTTCAAGGCCGCCGTCGCCGGAATTATTGCCAGGCCTCGGCGCGCCGTGGCTCGACACCGAGACGCGCGCGGGGCGCAGCGTGCGGTCGCCGATCAGGTAGCCGCAGTGAAATTCGCTGACGACGGTATTGGGCGGATGCTCGCGGCTGTGCACATGATCGACCGCCTCGTGCAGTTGGGGGTCGAAGAGCTGGCCGATCGCGCTGACCTGCGTGACGCCGTGAGAGCGGAGGAAATCGAGCAGCGCCCGCAAGACCATCTCAACGCCTTCGACGATCGTCTGGCCGCCGCCGCTGCCGCCGCGGGCCGCGTCCACCGCGCGTTCAAGATTGTCAACGATAGGCAGCAGGTCGCGCAGAAAATTCTCGCGCTGGACGCGGACGCTCTCCTCGCTCTGCTGGCGGATGCGTTTGCGGGCGTTCTCCGCGTCGGCCAGAACGCGCAGGTACTTGTCCTTCAGCTCGGCGAGTTCCTTGTCCTTGTCGGTCAATTGTTGCAGCAAACCATCGACCTCGGAAGTTCCGGCACCCGCCGTATCTTTGGGATTTTCAGTTCCCGACGGGTCGGCAAGGTCGGGCGAGACGGCATCTTTATTGTCGTTATCCACTTCAGACCGCTTGAGCATGTTGCGAAGTTTCACCTGCCTGAAACCTAAGCACGATATGGGGCCGCGCCAAGAGCGGCGCCCGAACTTTTCGCGTCAGGGGGTTGGGGTTAATGATGACGGTGCGGTGGAGGCAGCGAAGAGCAAGCGAAGCTGTGGCCCTGGTTCGTATAGTGGCAGACGCCGGGAGCCACCTTGTAGGCGAGGAAAGTGTAAATGCTGGACTGCATCGAGTAGGCGCAGCTCAGTGTGCAGGTGCCGTTGGAGCAGCTATAGGAGCCTTCAGCGAATTGGACGGTCGCGTCGCGGTTGGAACTGTCGGACCAAGGGTAGGGCGGGTCGGCGGCCTTGAGGCGGAGGGTCTGCGGGCAATTGAGAATGACGGCGCCGGCGGTGCCGCAGGCGGCGAGAATCGCGATGGCAGTCGCGAGTATGGCGGCGCAGATGAAAGCGGGTGGCTTCATGATGGGGCATTCCTCCGGGCGCCAGCATATACGGGCGCACGGCGGGATCAATCGGATGCGAGGTCCCGGGCGCGAGCGAATTAGCGATAAACGAAGTGAGAGGGCGGAACCGCGCGCGACCGCCGACGCGCTTAGTGTTCGAGGACGCGCGATAGCGCGCGGGCGGTATAGCTGACCAGCGGGATAACGCGGTCGTAGTCCATCCGGACGGGGCCGACCACGGCGAGGCTGCCGAGCGGTAGCGAGCCGCTGGCGTATGCGGCGGCGACTACGCTGAAGCCGGACAGGCGCGCGTCGAAATTCTCGGAGCCGATCGAGATCATGGGGCCGGGATGGCTCAGGCTCTGCTCGAGCAATTCGAGCAGGGCGGTGCGGTCCTCGAGGGCGCGAAGCAGTTCGCGCAGGCGGTTGGGATTGGCGAATTCGGGCTGATCGAGCGCCTTGCTGCTGCCGTCAACGTAAAGCTCGGCGGGTGTGGTGCCACGCGCGATGGTACCGCCGAGAATGAGCGCGGTATGCATGAAGCGGTCGTAGTTCGCGCGGTCCTCTTTGAGGCGCTCCTCGATCCATACGCGGGCCTGATCGAGCGTGCGGCCGCGTAGCGATTCGTTGAGATAGCCGGCCATCCGATCGAGTTCGGTCTGGGTGTGATCAGCGTCGGTCTGGACGAAGCGGTTCTGGATGCCGCCGGCAATCGCGACAAAAACCGCCAGCACCTCGCGCTCGCGCAGGCGGACGAACTGGACGCGTTCGAGGACGACGGCTTCGAGCCGCGGGGCCATCACGAGCGCGGCTTGCCCGGTCATCAGGGTGAGCAGGCGGGAGGTATCGCGGATAATTTCGTGAATATCGCCGGTGGGCGCTGAGTAGTGCAGCTCGATTTGGGAGCGATCCTCGAAGCCGATGGGCGGCTGCGGCATCAGATGATCGACGTAGTAACGAAATGCCTTGTCAGTCGGAATACGGCCGGCGGAGGTATGCGGTTGCACGAGATAGCCGGCGTCTTCGAGATCGGCCATCAGGTTGCGAACCATCGCGGCGCGCACGCCGAGTTGATGTCGAGCGACGAGTTGCTGCGAGCCGACGGGTTCGGCCGTAGTGATGAATTCCTGCACGGCCGCGAGCAGCAGAGTGTGCTGACGGCGCGTGCGTTCTCCATGTGAGTCGCCGCTTTGCATAACGGGGAGCAGACGGGGAATCGCGGGCGGCGTCCGTGGCTATCCAGGACAGGCGGAAACAGCCAAACGCGTTCCCGAACTGACACCTGTTACAATCTTGTTACGTCGGCGGTCGCCGCACAAGCGCCGCGGCGCGGATCCATTGGGGTCAGCGCTTGCGCATCACAAATTGCGAACGGCGCTTGAAAATGCGACGAGCGCGGCCGGTCGCCATGAACTCATCAACGGCACGGGTGACGCCGTCGTTCCAGAAGCCCGCATGATGGTAGTCGTCGCAAACGATGAAGCCGCCGGGCTTGAGCTTGCGGAAGTAGAGTTCGAGGTCCTGGCGGACGAATTCGTAGCTGTGATTGCCGTCGATATAGACCCAATCGAAAAAATTGTCGGGAAATTCGGCGCCGGCAACTTCCGAATTCGCTCGATGCAGGATGACGCTGCCGCCTGCGATATCGCTGGAGAAGCGATCGCGAACGAGGTCGAAGCGGCCGGCCGAGTCGAGCTTGCGGGCGGATTCGAGCGCGACCTCGCGCTGGCGATACTCGCCACTTTCGACTGTCCACGGATCGATCAGATGAAGCTCGCGAGGGCGATTGACGGCGAGGATTTTTTCGGAGAAATCGCCGAGGTCAACGCCGATTTCGGCGACCACGCCATGGCGCGGCATCCGACGCACGATGAACTCGCGGACCTCGTCGCGGTCGGGGCGTCGCGCGGCAAAGCGCCATCTCCATAATACCGGATGCATCGCAAAAGACTGTGCCGACGCGAGTCTCAATTGGCAAGCGGGCGGTTGCCCGGCACCGGTAGCAAGGGCTCCGGCGGTTGTTCGGGCAGCGGCTGGCCGGGAGGAGCCTCACCGATGGGCGGCAGCGGAATCGGGCGAGCGACCGCGAAGCGCAAGGCTGCGGGAATCCATACGTAGCGCGTGGCGCTGGAGCGCGCGCCCGCGTCGCGGTAGTAGGCGACGACGGCGGTCAGATGGCCGGTGAGGTCGTGATCGAAACGGATCGCGGCGCGATAGGCGCTGGCCGGCGGCGCTCCGGACCCATCGTCGGTCGCGGTCGCGGGACGTTGACGCCCGGTCACCACCGAAAGCGCGGTCCCGGCTCGGGTGGGGGAGTTGGCGATCACCACGAAGCGGTTTTCGGTCCGGCGCGGCGGGGATGCACGATCATGCCCTGGACTCATCGCGAAGAGCTCGAAGCTGGCAGAGTTTTCGGCTCCGCGCATCTTCACCGTCTCGGAGAGGCCGACGTGGTAGAGCGTGTCGGGAGTATCGTCTGCCGTCCTGAGGTCGAGGAACTGAATGACGCGGCGGGTGGAATTGAAGACGGCGAGCCGTTCACTGTAAAGGCCGTCGAACTCGGCGAGGCGCGAACTACACCTATAAGTGACCCACGCGCTGCCGCCGGCGACCGCCATAATGCGCATCGCGACGCGCGAGCTACCGCGCGCGGCGGGGCCGAATCGATCGACGGTCGCGGCACATCCGGCGCGCAAATCGGCTGGGGAGTCGCGCAGCAGAATTTCTTCGACCGCAAGGGGCATCGGACCGGCCTGATAGGGCGGCGAGAAGTAGGTCGCGAGTCTGCGGGCATCGGCCGGCGCGGGCGCGACGACCTGATTGGATTGCCCGAAGCTGGCGGTTGCGGCGGCCGATGCTGCGGCGGCGAAGGTCGCGAACAGTGCGATCGCGAGGCGGAGCAGGGACGTCGGCTTCATCGAGGGGCATAGCTTAGTCGTCGCGGCGGTCGAAGTCTCGCGGCAAGAGGGGGGCGAGGTGGTTGAGGAACGCAAAACTGATAGCCTTTCAGGAGACTGAAACCTTGTGGGGTTTCAGTGAAAATAATGGTTTTTGCATTCCTCAACAAAAATGACGCGCAGGGAGCGCGAGCGCGGATGATCGCGCGATCGAGCATCGCGAGCATCGAATGGTGAAAAAAGCGGGCAAGCGCAAAACCGTCAAGCCGCGTCAGCCGCATATCCCGGTGGTGCCCGACAATGCGTCGTGGATCGAGAGCGACAGCTACGATCGGCGGGCATGGGCGGATCTCGGGCTGACGGCGCCGACGATCGGCGCGCTGGTGGAGTCTGGCGAGCGGCTGGTGCCGGACTTTGGCGCGCTGCTCCACGACCTTTTCCTCGGGCTGTTCAAATACAACCTGGTTTGGTTGAAGCCCGACGCGGTGCGGCGCAGCGCGGTGCTCAACCGCACGATCCTGGAGCGGCTGATTCCGTCGGCGGGCTTCGAGATGCTGAAAGCGCGGACGCTGCTCGAGGAGGACAAGGCGGTGATCGCGGCGCTGGTGCTGGGCGAGCAGGTGCTGGAGCTGGTGCGATCGGAAAAGCTCGTGAATCGGCGCGATATGCTCGATTTGTGGGACCTCAAACATCAGGAGGAGAGTCTTGCCGAGAGCGCGGCGGCGCTAAAGAATGCGGTCGAGTTGTCGGAACAGAATCAGCAGGAGGCGCAGGCGCAAGAAAAGACCGCGGGCGACGGTGCGCCGGAGAATGCGGAAAAAGACGATCTACAAAAGAACATCGACGAACTGAAGGAGGCGGCCGAGCGTGCGACGCGCGTGGCGGAGGCGCGGCTGAACCAGAAGGCGCGGATGTTCGAGGACTCGCTCCGGCATAGCGACCAGAGCGAGCTCAAGCGGATGCAATTGCGCAGCGCACAACTGGCCGAGGAGATCGACCGCGTGGCGCAGGACAGCCATGACTTCAGCCTCGAGTTCGGGCAGGGCGGGCGGCGGTCGGCGGGCGAGCGGTTGGAACTGGGCCGGCGGCTGGCGCGTAATCGCAAGCTCGGGGAACTTGCGCGGCTGGTCGGGCGCTTCAAGCAGGACGCGCGGGCGCTGCGGCGCAAGACGCTCGACCGCGGAGTGGCGGAGGCCTACGACGTCGAGCGCGGGTCGGACCTCGGGCGGCTGATACCGTCGGAGCTGGTCGCGCTGCATCATCCGCAACTGCGCGCGGATTTCCATCGGCGGCTGCTCGAAGGAGCGGTGCTTCAATACCGGCTGCGCGACGACGAGCAGAAGGGCAAGGGCCCGATGGTCGTGTGTGTCGACGTGAGCTCGTCTATGCAGGGGGACAAGGAGCTGTGGGCGAAGGCGGTCAGCCTGACGCTGATGGATATCGCGCGGCGGCAGCGGCGGCTGTTTCGCGCGGTGCTGTTTTCGTCGGGGCCCGAGAGCATGCGGGTGATCGACCTGAATCGCGAGCGGCGTTACCAGCCGGAACTGCCGAAGGTGATCGAACTGGCCGAGTACTTTCCCGGCGGCGGCACCGACTTTCAGGCGCCGATCGACGCGGCGATCGAATTGATCGAGGACAAAAAGCTCAAGCGCGGCGATATCGTGGTAATCACGGACGGCGAATGCCAGGTGGCGCCGGAGTGGTTGGCGGAGTTGAAGCGGCGCAAGGACGAGATGCAGTTTTCGATTTTCGCGGTGCTGGTCGATGTCGGTTCGAGCGACTTATCGACGCTGGCGCAATTCAGCGACCGGGTCAGTTCGGTGACGAAGCTGACGGTCGAGGGGACGCGCGAAATCTTCCTGAAGATTTGAAGGACGTGCTCGATCAGCGGCGGGAGCGGAAGAAATCGCGCAGCAGATCGGCACACGCGGATTCAAGCAGACCGGAGTACACCTCGATGCGATGGTTGAGGCGGCCGTCGCGTCCGATGTCGTACACCGAGCCCAGCGCGCCGGCCTTGTCGTCGCGCGCGCCGTAGTAAACGCGGGCGATGCGAGCGTTGACGATCGCGCCCACGCACATCACGCACGGCTCGAGCGTGACGTAGAGCGACGCGCCTTCGAATCGGTACGCGCCGAGGGCGGAGCCGGCGGCGCGCAGCGCTTCGACTTCGGCGTGCGCGGTGGGGTCGTGCGACGCGATCGGGCGGTTGTGGCCGAGGGCGACGACGGCACTATCGACCGCCACGACGGCGCCGACCGGAACTTCGCCGGCTAGCGCTGCTTTGCGCGCTTCGGTGATCGCTCGCGACATCAGATCAACATCGGTTTGCGCCTTGTCGTTTTCGTTCGCCACCCTTTCGATGGTAGGTTCTTTACTGTAGGCGCGAAACCCGTCCGTTTCCGCTAACCTCCACGGTTACCGCGAAATAACTGCGAAAAAGGAGACCTCCGACAGGAATAAAATATGGCGGAAATCGGTGAAATCGAGCCGGTCGAGTTGAAGGCGCGCCGTGAACGCGGCGATAAATTCGTCGTGCTCGACGTGCGCGAACCCGAGGAGGTCGCGATCGCGCCGTTTCCCGACGCGACGCAGATTCCGATGGGCGATGTACCGTCGCGCCTGACCGAACTCGACCCCGATGGCGAATGGGTGGTGGTATGCCATCATGGGGTGCGCAGCGCGCAGGTTGCGATGTACCTGGCGCGGATGGGTTTTGCGCGGGTGAGCAATCTGAGCGGCGGCATCGACGCGTGGTCGCTGACCGTCGATCCGGCGACGCCGCGCTACTAGTCGTTGCATATCATGAAGAGACCAAACTGTTCGGTAACGCGATTCGGCCGGGCTAGAGGCGCTGAGCGATGACCCATCTAGTGGCCGCAATCCAGATGGCGAGCGGGAGCGACAAGGCGGCCAATCTCGAAAAGGCGGAAAACCTGATCCGCCTGGCGGGCGCGCGCGGAGCGCGGCTGGTCGCCCTGCCCGAGGTCTTCAACTGGCGCGGCAAGCGTAGCGACGAGGCCGCCGCCGCGGAGTCGCTCGAGGGCCCGACGCTCACCCTGATGGCGGGGCTCGCGCGCGAACTCGAAATCCATCTGGTGGCGGGATCGATCACGGAAGACGCCCCCGGCCATACGAAACGCTACAACAGCTCGGTGCTGATTGGCCCCGATGGCGGTCGGCTTGCGGTTTACCGCAAAATTCATCTATTTGACGTTGACCTGCCGGGGCGCGTGACGATCAAGGAGTCGGACGCGAAGATGGCGGGAGTGGAAGTCGTGTCGGCGCAAACCGCGCTGGCGACGATCGGTCTCAGCGTGTGCTACGACCTGCGCTTTCCCGAGCTTTACCGCCGCCTCGCATTTGCCGGCGCGCGCATTATCACGATACCGAGCGCGTTTACCTTTCCGACCGGCGAGGCCCATTGGGATGTGCTGATTCGGGCGCGCGCGATCGAGAACCAATGCTACGTGATTGCGCCGGCGCAGTTCGGGCCGAACGTACATGGGTTCAGCGATTATGGTAATTCGATGATCGTCGATCCGTGGGGGCGGGTGATCGCACGGGCGACCGACATGGAGGGCGTGGTGATCGCGCCGATCGATTTGGAATACCTGGAACGGGTGCGTCGCGAGCTACCGTCGCTCGCGCATGCGCGCCTGCGTTGACAAAAATGGCTCGGTAAAAGCGAAGTTTGACGAGCTTTGCTTGACGCCCGCGAGTGGGCGGGTTAAGCAGGCTTTTCATCTTGGAAGGATTTGCCGCCGTCGAGCGCCTCAGGATTTGTCATCGTACTCGCGAGCCGGTCGGAATCGCCGATTGCATCGAGTGAACGAGGCGGGTACGCGGGACGCAAATCGCGGTGGACGAGGAACATATAAATGGCTGATGGACCGCTGGCTGGCTTTCGCATTCTCGACCTGACGCAAGTCGTTTCGGGGCCGTTCTGCACGATGCAACTCGGCGATCTGGGCGCCGACGTGATCAAGATCGAGCCGCCCGAAGGCGACGCGACGAGAGTATTTGGCCGACCGGCCAAGGGTGGCGTGACCGCGAGCTTTCTCAACTTCAATCGCAACAAGCGCAGCGTGGTGGTTGATCTCAAAAAAGAGCACGGGCGCGACCTGGTGCGGCGGCTGGCGGTAAAGGCCGACGCCTTTATCGAAAATAACCGGCCCGGGGTGGCCGATCGCCTGGGTATCGGCTACGCGGACATCCGGCGGCTCAATCCGAAGATTATTTACTGCTCGATTTGCGGCTTCGGGCCGAAGGGGCAGTACGCCAACGCGCCGGCGTACGATCCGGTGATCCAGGGCTTCTCGGGCATGGCGTTTCTGCAGGGCGGGCGCGAAGGCAAGCCGACCGCGGTGAAGATGGCGCTGGCCGACAAGATCAGCGGGATGACGGCGGCGCTGAGTATCGTGAGCGCGCTCCATGCCGCGCGTAATCGCGGCGTCGGGCAGTACATCCGGGTGGCGATGACCGAAGCGATGATGGCGTTTACCGCCAATGACGCGACCTACCTCGGCTACACCTTTCAGCCCGACGCCGATTACAAGGACAAGGTGCCGAAGAGCGGCAGCCTGGATCCGTTCAAGACCAGCGATGGGTGGGTGACGATCGCGCCGTTTACCGATGAGCAGTGGGAGCGGCTGTGCGCGGGTCTCGGCCATGCGGAATGGTGGCAAGTCGAGAGCCGCGCCGATCGCATGCGGGCAGCACTGAAGGGAATCGCGAAGCTGCTGCCGGAGCGCGAGACGGCGCATTGGTTGAAGGTGCTGGAGGAGGCCGACGTTCCGCATGGGCCGGTGCATAATTACGATACGCTGTTCGCGGAGCCTGAGGTGGTCGCCAACGAGAACTTCACCGTGTATGAGCATCCGCAGGGCGGGCAGGTGCGCACGGTAAATCCGGGGATGCGCTTCAGCGAGACGCCGGCGCGGATGTGGCGGACGCCGCCGCGTCTCGGGGAACATACCGAGGAGGTCTTGCGCGAGGCCGGCTTCGAGCGCGATCAGGTCGAGGAGTTGCGGGCGGAGAAGGTCATCAACTAGCGCGGCGCGGGGGCGGATTATTCCGGTTTCGATGATGGCGTCTGGCGCGTTGATGGCTGGGTGCCGCGGAGCCAGGGCGGCTTGAGTCGCGCGATCTTCCGATAGATCGGACAGCTTTCGTCATGCGCGCCGGGCAGGTAGCCGGTGCTGAGCAGGAACTCGCCGGTGATTTCGCCGCCGGTGAATGTGAACGTCCCCTTAAAGACCTTCACCCAGGAAGGTTTGTCGAGCGGATGATGCGCGGCGAGCCAGCCGGCGAACGATCCGTGGCTTTCGCGCAGTTCGATCAGGCGGCGCGCGTTGGCGATCGCGGCATCGACCTTAAGGCGATTGCGGACGATGCCGGGGTCGGCGAGCAGGCGAGTGCGATCGCGCGCGGCATAGGCGGCGACCTTATCGACGTCGAAGTTGTCGAAGGCGGCGCGGAAGTTCTCGCGTTTGGTGAGAATCGTCAGCCACGAGAGTCCGGCCTGGTTAATCTCGAGCACCAGCCGTTCGAACAGGGCCGCCTCGTCATCGGTGGGGAAACCGTATTCGCGGTCGTGGTAGGGGCCGTGGAACGGATGGCCGGGAGCGATCGTGCAATAGCTCATCGGTCAAGTGGAGGCGAGTTCGAATCTCCGATCATAGGCGATAGTTCACGAAAGATTCTAGCGGGGCGCGTGCGGTTTGGCGAGGGCTCAGAGGCCGGCACGGGCGGTCCTGACGAAGGGCCGCCCGTGCCGGCCTCTGAGATCTGATAGACGACCCAACTAGAGCAGGTGGGCGACGATGTAAATAATGACTAATACTGAAATAGGCACTCCCAATAACCATGCGATTCCATACTTCATACTGACTATCTCCTGTAGGTAAAAGCCGCGATCCGTTCGGGCGGGACTTTATATCTGAAGTCCTATTGTCATTAGACTCCACTAGTAATGATTAGCAAGCGGCGGTGGATGCAATCGCTTGTAAAGAGAAGTTATTCGACGGGTCCGGTTCCGCAGGAGACGAAAGCCGAGACGCGGCCGTGGTTGCGGGACAGGCGTTTGCATAGCATGGATTATCGGAGGGGGCGGCCGAATTTTCCAGCGGGAAAGAAGTGAGCAAACGCAGTGTATTCAATGGAACGCAGAAACGGGTGGCTATACGCACTTGAGGGAGCGGCGGCGGTTGCCGCGATGTTGATCGGGGGATGCAGCACGACGGCAGCGCCCGCGGCAGCGGTTGCAACGGCGCCGTCCGCATATTCGACGATGGAGCCGCCAGCACCGGTGCGAAGTCAACCGAAGCGAGCGCAAGGGCACGTGGTAACGGCCTCGCGCTACGCCGAACGGCTGGCCGGAAATTGCACGAGCAGCGGCCAGACCTACGACCCGCAGAGCCTGACGGCGGCGTCGCGCACGCTACCGATGGGTTCGACTGTGAAAGTGACGGACGTGCATAACGGGCGTTCGGTCAATGTGCGGATAAACGATCGCGGCCCGTACGTGCATGGGCGGAGTCTCGATCTGTCCGGCCGCGCCGCTAAGAAGATCGGTCTCGGCGACAAGGGCTTGGCAAAAGTGAAGGTCAGTCGGCCGGTGATGGCCACCGCCACCACGACGGCCCCGTCGATACCGTGCGAATAGTCACGACATTGGAATAGTCAGTCCGACCCGGCACGTGCGCGATGGTGACGCGGCTTGCGGGAATGCGACGGCCCTCGTATGGTTGACGGCCTCGCGAGGTCGGATTTTTGCCGGAATTCGAGGTCGGCCGCGGATTATCGAGCGACCGCCGATAGGTATTCAGCTAGACGCTCGCGCGGGAAATGGGGATAAGCGTGATGAGCGATGCTCCCGCGATGGCCGGAGTGAGTCGTGCCGAGGTGGATTCGCCGCACGCATGGCGGATGGCGGTGGCGGGGTTTTTTACCTGCTTCACCCTGTTTGGCGTGGTGTACAGTTTCGGTGCGTTCTTCAAGCCGATGGCGGCGGAGTTCGGCGCCGACCGCGTGCATACGTCAGCGGTCTTTTCGATAACCGCCTGCATCTACAATGTGCTCGGGTTCGCCGGGGGCCATCTGGCGGATCGTTACGGTCCGCGCCGGGTGCTGATGGTTGGGGCGATCGCGATGGGGCTGGGGCTGGTCGCGACGTCGATGGCCGGCAGCCTGGCGGTCGGGTGCGTGACCTATGGGCTCGGGATCGGGGTCGGCGTCGCGTGCAGCTATGTGCCGGTGCTGGCGGTGGTCGGGGGATGGTTCGAGAAGCGGCGCACGATGGCGCTCGGAATCGCGGTCTCGGGGGTGGGCTGCGGGACGCTGGTGGTGGCGCCGATCGCGGCGGCGCTGATCGTTCATTACGGGTGGCGCGAGTCATACGTGATCATGGGTATCGCGAGCACGCTTTTGATGGCGGTGTGCGCGATGGTGAGCGAGGCGCCACCAATCCATACGGCGGCGTTGGCTGCGCCCTTGACGCTTACGCACACCATGCGGTCGCCCGACTTTGTGATGCTGTACGCGTCGATGGTGCTGGCATCGATTTCGATCTATATCCCGTTCGTCTATCTGCCCGAATTCGCCCATAGCCGCGGCGTCAGCCAGGTCGCGGCGGCGGCGCTGGTGGGGTTTATCGGTGCCGCCAGCATCGTAGGGCGCCTCGGTTTGGGCCGGGTCGCCGAGCGCACCGGAATCATCCCGCTTTACCAGACAAGCACGCTGATCCTGGGTTTGAGTTTCGGGTTGTGGATGGTGTCGCATTCGTACGCCGTACTGGTGGTGTTTACGATCGTGATGGGGGCGGCGTATGGGGGGATGATCGCGCTATCGCCGGCGGTGGTCGCCGAGTTGTTCGGGGTGCGCGGACTCGGTGCGCTGCTGGGCGCGCTTTATACCGGATCGGCGATCAGTGCGCTGACGGGGCCGCCGCTGGCGGGATTCGTGATCGATCGCACGGGCAGCTACCTGGGCGCGGCGGGGCTGGCGGGGGCGGCGGGAGTAGTGGGTTTCCTGGTGCTGATACCGCTGGGACGCCGGCGCGATATGGTCGCGGCCGCGGCGGAGGTTGGCTAGTTGCGGCGCGCGGAAAGTTTGTCGCTCGTGGCAGGTTACGCAGGCATGAAAATATCAGCATAAATCAGCCGCCGCTCCCACATTTTGCGGATCGGCGGAGAGGTCGGTGGATATCTACTGGACAGCGTTCGCGAATTTGCTTGACCCGCTGCCGAAGGAGCAATGCGCGATGCCGGAGGCGTATCGGCCGAGCTTCACGGTGAGCGACCCGGCAAGTCGCCGCATTTCGTCGTCGGATCGAGATGGAGTGAATCAGACTGGTCATGGAAACACACTGAATTGACTCATATCGCGATAAAACACTAGTCTCAAAAGATGGTGCTTGAGGGGGCGAGGACGAAGTGGATGGGTATCGACGAACCGGTGGGAGCGGCGGCTGACGCGCCCGAAGCGACGCCCGCCGTCGCGGAATCGGAAGCTCCGTCGAAGATTGCGGAACCCGAAGTCGAATTGTCGCGGGGCGCGCGCTATCGGCATGCGCTGGGAAATATCGGTCTCGCGCTGCTGTTCTTCACCGCGTTGATACCGGCTAAGGGGCAGTATAATTCGGGGCTGGCCAACGATATCTGGCTAGTCGGCGCGGTGCTGATGGGGGTGCTGTCGCTGGTGCGGGTGCCGGCGCGATCGTCGATGATCAACATGCGCTCGATCATGGCGACGGCGGCGATGATGACGATACCGGCGCTGATGCGGCCGGCGGCGGGGTCGAGCGGATTGCTGCAAGACCTTGCGATCGTGATCGAACTAATCGGAATCGCGTTCACGCAAGTCTCGCGGCTCTACCTGGGACGGCGCTTCGGGCTGTTGCCGGCGAATCGGGGAATCGTGTCGAAGGGGCCGTTTCGACTGGTGCGTCATCCGATATATTCGGGATGGCTGGTGCTGACGATCGGGTTTCTGATGGCCTATCCGACGCCGAGGAATGTCGGGATTCTGATCCTGTCGGTGCCGTTCCTGGTCTGGCGGATGGAGTTGGAAGAAGAGCATCTGAACGAGGATGCCGAATATCGGGAGTACGCGGCGAAGACCCGGTATCGGCTTATTCCGGGGATTTATTAGGGGACTCAGTGGGGCGCGTGGCGACAACGTCGCGGCACGCCGCCTGTGTTGTGCCCCGGGGGATCAAGCTGGGGCATCTACCTGAGCGGGACGCTGGTGCGTACCGATCAGGTAGATGCCGCCGGCGAGCGCGGTGGACAGAACCATCGCGAACGCGAGGCCGCCGATGACGGCGAGCGCCAGGGGCTGCTGCACCTTGGCGCCGGCGCCGAGTCCGAGGGCGAGCGGTAAGAGGCCTGCGGCGGTCGCCAGCGTAGTCATCAGGATCGGCCGCAGACGGACCTGTGCGGCCTCGGTCAAGGCGTCGCGCGGCGTGGCGCCACGGGCGACGCCGTGCTCGGCGCGATCAAGCAGCAGGATGCCGTTCTTGGCGGTGATGCCGACCACCATGATGATGCCCATGAAGGACGAGATGTTGAGGCTGATGCCGGTGAGATCGAGCGCGATGAAGCTGCCGGCGAGGCATGAAAGAGCGCCGAGCAGGACGGCGATCGCGGGCGCCATCCGGGCGAATTCCCAGACCAGTACGAGGAACATCGCGATGGTTCCGGCGACCAGCACCAGGGCGAGTTGGTGAAAGGATTTTTGTTGCTCGGCGTAGAGGCCGCCGTATTCGAGCGACATGCCGGGTGGCATCGCGAGGCCGGCAAGGCGCGCCTTGACGCGCGCGATCGCGGTGCTGAGATCGACGCCGTTGACGCGGGCGGTGACGCGGACGACGGGGCGCAAGCGTTCGCGTGCGAGTTCGGTGCCGGGTTTGAGCGTCTGCATGCGGGCGACCGCGGCTAGCGGTACGCGGCCGCCGTCGGGCGTTTTCAAGAGCACTCGTGGCAACAGATCAAGCCGGCGATGATAAATGTCGGGGTAGCGCACACGTACGTCCATTAGGCGGTCGGCGACGCGCAGGCTGGTCGCGACGGTGCCTTCGATGACGGCGCGCAGTGACGAACGGATGTTGTCGGCCGAGAGGCCGTAGCGTTCGGCGGCCGTGGCGTCCACGAGGACCTGTTCCTCGGGCGTGCTGAGCACCAGTCCGTTGAAGACGTCGACCACGCCCGGAATGCCATCGATGCGCTTGGCGACATCGATGGCGGTGGT
The DNA here is from genome assembly GCA_021780755.1 of Deltaproteobacteria bacterium. Taxonomy (GTDB): domain Bacteria; phylum Desulfobacterota; class Binatia; order Binatales; family Binataceae; genus JADMIL01. The sequence continues at coordinate 21,117 of JAJXYF010000011.1, forward strand.
TTCGATGGCGGCCTGATCGGCGCCGAAGATATCGATGACGATGGGCTGCGGGGTGCCGGAGAGGTCGCCGATCATGTCTTGTAGCAACTGCGAGAAATCCACACTGACGCCGGGCACGGTGGCGAGGATGCGCGCGCGGATCGAACCCATCACGGCGTCGATGCCGCGGGTGCGGTTGGCGCGCAGGCGAACGGAGAAATCACCGACATTGGACTCGGTGAGAAAACCGCCGAGTTGGGTGCCGGTGCGGCGCGAGAACGCGGCGACCTCGGGAGTGTCTTTGAGGATGCGTTCGATTTTGGCGAGGAGCGCCTCGGTGTCGGCGAGCGTGCTTTCGGGCGGCGTGATGTAGTCCAGAGTGAAGCCGCCTTCGTCGAGCGCCGGCAGATAGTCAGTGCCGATGGTGCCGTAGAGGGCGAAGGCGGCGGCGATTGCGAGCACGGCGCCGGCGAGCGCGAGCGATGGCATCCGGATGAACGGGCGCAGGCTGAACAGAAATGCGTCGCGGACCAGGTCGAAGAGGCGGCCGGGCGGGTGCGCGGGACGGCGCCAGCGTTCGGCGATCAATTCGAGCGCGGGTGTGAAATAGAGCGCGAGCAGCAGCGAGATGAAGAGTCCGCCGCCCAGCGTCAGGGCGAGCGCGCGAAAGAACGCCCCGGTCACGCCGGCGAGGAAGACCAGCGGCAGGAACATCACGATGACGGTCGCGGTGGAGGCGATCAGCGGGCGGGTGAGCTCAGCAGTGGCGTCGCTAATCGCGCGGTCGGCGCCGGCGCCAGCGGTGCGTGCGCGGTGCATCGCCTCGATCATGACGATGGCGTCGTCGATGAACAGGCCGATGCCGGCGGCGAGTCCGCCGAGGGTCATCATGTTGAAGGTCATGCCGAAGGCGGCCATCGCGGCGAAGGTGATCGCGATGGTGCAAGGTACAACGACGGCCGCGACCAGGGCGCTGACGATCGAGCGGGTGAAGAAAAAAACCACGGCGACGGCGAGCAGGAGGCCGAGCACGATAGCGTCGCGCACGCTGTTGAAGGATTCGTCGACGAGCGCGGCCTGATCGTAGGAAAACGAAAACGTGACATCGGGGTAGCGCACGCGAAAATCGTTGACGATGGCGTGAGCGGCGGCGGAGATGGCCTGGGTATTGCCGGCGGGCTGGCGCGAGACCCCGATCATCACGGCCTCGCCGTGCTGGCTCGAGCCGCGGAGATAGTCCTCGGTGATGCCGAGTTCGACGGTGGCGATGTCGCGCACAAAGACCGGTTGTCCGTCGATGTTGGCGAGCGGAATGGCGGCGAGTTGATCGGCGTCGTGCAGTTCGGTGCTGACGATGGTCAGCAGCATGCGATGGGCGTTGAGCACGCGACCGGCCGAGGCGATGACGTTGGCCTTGGCGAGTCCGGTGACGACGTCGTCGGGAGCGAGCTGGTGCTGGAGCATGCGAGCGGGATCGAGGCGGACGACGTACTGGCGATATTTGGCGTTGCCGATATCGACACGATAGGTGCCGTCGATGCGATGGAGGCTCGGCACCAGGTCGTACTGTGCGATGTCGGTGAGACTGGCAAGGTCGCGAGCCGAGGAACTCAAGTCGATGTCGATAATCGGGAAGGTGCCGCTGTTGAGCAGGCGCGTATCGACCACGGTCGCGGGCGGCAACTTTGCGCGGACCTCGCCGAGGGCCGAGTTGAGCAACTGGAAGCCGGTGACCGGGTCGGTGCCCTCGTTGAAGTCCACGTCGATTTCGGCGCTGCCGCGCGTGGTGGTGGAGCGGACGAGCTTGATGCCGACGACGCTGTAGGCCGCTTCCTCGAGGGGGCGGGTGACCGCGACGAGCATCTGTTGTGCGGGCAGGTCGCCGGCTTCGGCGGTGACCAGCGCGCGGTTGAACTGGATTTCAGGAAATACCGCACTGGGAATCGAGCGCGCCAGGACCAGGCCGAGCGCCGCCGCCGCGGTGACGAGGCAGAGCGCCAGAATCGAATTGCCACGGGTCATTGCGGCGCGACCGTGAGTGGTGCGACCGCGGGCGGCGCCACCGTGGCCTCGATCTTGAGGCCGTCGGCGAGCGCGTAGCCACCGGAGGTGATTACGAGAGTGCCCGGCGCGAGTCCCGCCGTCACCTGGATGAGGTTACCGCGGCGGATGCCGGTGGTGATCGCCGTGCGATGCGCGCGGCCGTCGGCGCCGGCGACAAAGACGTGATAGGCGCCGTCGGTATCGGCGAAGAGAGCGGCGGTGGGAATGACGATAGCGTCGGGCACCGAGGCGATGGTGACGGCGACCTCAACCGGCGCACCGGTCTGGCTGATGCGTTGGGCGGCGGTGAACTCGAGGCGGGCGGGCGCGGTCGCACCGTTGGGGCTGAGGCTCGGTGAGAGCGCGGCGACGCGCGCGGGAATCGCGGCGCCGGGAACCATCGGCGAGGTCACCGTCGCGTTCATACCGGGATGAATCGAGGCGAGGTCGTCGATCGGCACCGCCGCTTCGACATAGACGCTTTTGGGATCGATCAGGTCAGCCAGCGGGTCCATATCGTTGACCATCTGGCCGGTGCTGACGAGCCGTTGCGAGACGATGCCGTCTTCGGGCGCAACGACGGCGACGCCGCCGGTGTGGCTATAACGATGGACCGATTGCGCGAGCGCGGGAGCTTCGGACGGATCGAGGCGCTCGGCCACCGCGAGTCCATTGGCGGCGGCTTCCACTTCGCGGTTGAGGACGTGCGCGATGACTTCGCCGCAGCGCACGCGGTCGCCATTCTGGAGGTTGAAGCCGAGCACGCGGCCGGCCGAGGGCGCGCGGAGTTGCAGATGGCGGGCGGCGACGGTGGTGCCGAGCAGGCGCAAATCGCGGCGCATCGGGGCGACGGTGACCCTGGCGACCGACACCGCCATGGTGACGGCGCCGGGCGGGGGCGCGGCGGAATCGTCGTCGCTAGCGCTTGCGCCGCTGCCGGCGCGGCATCCGGCGAGCGCGAGGGTGAGCACAATCAAAAGAGCGAGTGCGGTGCCGACGAGCGTGCGCATTATCGTCATCGCGCGATCCCCAGGACCAGTGCGGCCTGCGCGGCGGCCTGATGGGCGGCGAACTGCTGGTCGAAGCGCGCGAGGCGCAGCGCCTGGGCCTGCTGGTAGGCGTCGAGTACTTCGAGAAGGGTGACGCTGCCGCCGCCGAGAAAGCGCGTCCAGTCGAGGGCGAACGAATCGTCGGCGGTCGTTTGCGATTGCGCGAGGAGGTCGAGTTGCCTGCGCGCGTTGGCGTAGCGATCGTCGGCGTCGGCGAGGTCGCGCGTCAATTGGAGTTCGATCTGTTTTTTTTGCGCCTCGGCGACGTGCTGCGAGGCCAGCGCTTCATCGATATGCGATCGCACCAGACCGCCCTGGAAGAGCGGCAACGCGAGTGCGGTGTCATAGGAGGCGCCGAGATGATGCCCGAAAGTCTTTTGCGGATCGATCCCGAGCCATCCGGCAGTGGCGCCGAACTTGACCGTCGGGTAGCGCTCGTCGTGGGCGGCGGCGACCTGCATCTGGGCGGCGCGGACCTGGCGATCGGCGGCCTTGTACGCGGGGCTCTGATCGAGGGCGGCGCTGGGCGGCGCGGGCAAATCGTCAACGGGAGCGACCTGCAAGTCGTTGGTATCGTCGGCGCCGATTAGCGAGGCGAGCACGATCGAAGCGTGATCGGCGGCCTGATCCGCGTTGGCGAGGGCGAGCTCCGTGGTGTCGCGCGCGGAGCGGATGCGCAAGAGGTCGTTGGGAATCGCGCGGCCGCTGCGTTCGAGGGCCTCGACGATTTTGACGTAGCCGGTGAGCCGGCCGAGGTTGGCGTCGAGGGTCCATTGCTGGTCGCGTGTGCGCAGCAGGTCAAAATAGGCGACGGTGGTATCGAAGACAATTTGCGCGCGAACGGCGGCGACTCCGAGCGTCGCGGCCTCGGCGGCATAGCGGGCGGCCCGCACCTGGTCGTTGCGGCGGCCACCGTCAAAGGCGGTGTACTCGAGCACGAGTTGTCCGAGGGTCTGACCGCCGTTGGTAATCGTGCGGTCATACCCGGGCGCCTGCAGGTAGTCGCCGGCGCCGGAGATATTCGGGTAGAGCGGGGCGCGCGCCTCGTCAATGCGGGCGCGATTCAGGTCGCTGTTGGCGGCGGCGTTGGCGAGCATGGGGGCGACTTCGAGCGCGCGACCAATTGCCTGATCGAGCGTGATCGCTTCGCCACAATGCGCGGGAGCAGAGGCCAGCGCGATCGCGCAGACCGCGGCGGCGAGAGGGACGCATCGGAGGCGACAGGGCATGGGGAGGATCGTACCAACGGCGGGCAGCGCGGCCTAATTAACAAACGTTAAGGATCGGTGCGGCGCGGAGGGGGGGACTTTGTATCCGTGAATCGAGTTCGCGACGAGGGGAAAACCCGGGCGCGGCAGATCGAAGGGCGCCGTACTCTTGACTGCAAACCCAGTCGCTCACCCGCGCTCGCCATTTCGCGCGCCCTCCGCATGGACAAGTAGAGGGCGCGCGAAAATCTCGCAGGGCGAAATTTATCCGCGGGTCAACGCGAGGATACCGCCGTCGCCGTCGGCCGCGATATAAATCCTGCCGTCGCTGCCCACGGTGACGCCGGCAAACGGGCTCAGCGGTCCGGGCAGGAGCCCCGGAATTCCCATCAGCAGTTTCGGCACGACACCGGGCGCGGCACCGACCGGCAGATTCGACGCTACGGTCTCGCGCTTCTTGCTCTTGAGGGAATACGCGATTAGTTCGTGCGCGCCCGCGTCAACGACGTAGAGATTATCGCCGTCGATGGCGAGACCCTGCGGCTCCTTGAGGCCCTCAATCACCGCCGTCGCGGCACCGCTCTCGAGTTGCGAGACACGGCCCTTGTTGCTCTCGGCGACGAAGCACGCGCCGTTGGGCGCGACCGCTATTCCGGTCGGACGCGCGAGGCCGCGCGCCCTTTCGGTGAGCTTGCCGCCCGCGATTTCGAGTACGCGGCCCTCGCCGCCGTCGGCGACGAAAACGGCACCGTCCGTGCCGATCGCGACGCCATAGAGTTCGTGCAGGCCGGTCGCGAGCACTTCCATCTCGTGCGTCACCGGATGATACGAAGTAACGTCGCCGCCGGTCGTAGTGACGACCAGCCAGCCCTTGGCGGCCCTGGCGACGCCGCGTACGAAGCCGGGGAAATGGCCGTCGAAGAGCAGGCCCACGCGATGATGCGCGCCGTCGGGCGCGACCGCCGCCATGCTGATACCGTCGGCGGCATAGATGGTTCCGTCGTCGGCCATCGCGATACCCATCGGGCCGCAAAAGCCGGGTGCGACGAGGCGCCGCTCGGTGCCGTCGGACATGATTTCGGCGACGCCGCCATCGACGAAGTGCGAGACGAATAGACGGTCGTTGTCGGTGAGCGCGAAGTTGTCGATACCGGGGCGCATCTTGGCGACGACGCGGCGGTCGCCGCTTTGCAAATCGAAGCGCAGAATCTCGCCGCTGCGGCCCTGGGTCGAAAGCAGGGAGCCTTTGCTGTCGAATTTGACCGCGGTCGGCACCGCCATGTCGGTCGCGAATACCTCGGGCTTGCCGCCTTCGATCGGCACGCGCCAGATTTCGTTGGCGCCGATCGCGGGAAAATAGATCTTGCCGTCGGGGCCGACGTTGAGCGCGTTGGGCAGTGGCAGGTTCTCCGCGATCTTTCGCGGCGCGCGGCCGTCAGGAAAGAGTTCGAAGAGCCGGCCGTCGTGGCGGCATTCGTCCATGAAGAGGCGATCGCGCCATTGCGTGATGCCGTTGGCGGCGGGGACGTTGTCCGCGATGATGCGCAGGTCGCCGTTGGGCGAGCGCGCGCACACCCGCTCGCTCATCACCTCGGTAATATAGAGGACGCCGTGCGAGTCGAAGGCGAGGTCGTCGGGCGCAACGATCGGACCGCCGATCGGGCTGATGGTCGTGATCGCGCCGCTGGTGACGTCGATCGCGCTGACCTGGCTGCCGAAGGCTTGGGCGACGTAGAGGCGGCCGTCGGGACCGACGCGCATCCCGTTGGCGCCGAAGAGTGCGCTCGGCGGGGTGACGCGGCTGGCAGTCCAGCCTTTGGCGGTGCTGACGTTTGATTTCGCGGTGAAGCGATTCGTGGTGCTCTCCATGCGGCGATCCTCCAGCGACATACGAGATTCCGGCGTTGTTCGACTCGCGCGCATCCGCGCCGAATCGTTGATTTACGAACAAGGTGTTACAGCTTGCGCCACGGATATGCTAAACGGCAAGGGAAATCGCGCCGGCATGAGCGGAAATTAATTCGCCCTCGGCGCGCGTCATGCAATACGGGTGCGTGCATCATTCGGCGGTTGGGGGAAATCGCGCCGGCGGGCGTATGCAACCGGTCACGCAAGCGGCGTGCAATCAGGAGGATCGAAAGTGGCATCAGTGGATTTTGGCGTCGCGATACCGTCGTCCAAGGGCATCCCAGAGTTTGCGCAGCGCGCGGAACGGATGGGCTACGATTATCTCTGTAGCGGCGAGCACATGATGTTTCATGGGCCGGTCGCGAATTCGCTGATCGCGCTGTCGGTGGCCGCCGGCGCGACCACCAAAATCAAGCTGATGAGCACCGTGGTGCTGCTGCCGCTCTATCAGCCGATGGTGTTGGCGAAGTTGACCTCGGTGCTCGACGTGGCGTCGGACGGCCGCTACCACATGGGGATCGGAATCGGCGGCGAGTTTCCCAAAGAGTTCGAGGCCTGCGGTGTGCCGGTCAAGCAGCGCGGGTCGCGCAGCAATGAAGCGCTCGAAGTAATCAAAAAATTGTGGACCGAAAAGAACGTCACCTTCGAGGGGCGTTACACCAAGTTTTCGGGAGTGACTATCGCGCCGCATCCGGTACAGAAACCGCATCCGCCGATCTGGGTGGCGGGGCGCAAGGAGCCCGCGATGCGGCGGGCGGCGACCTACGCGGACGGTTGGATTCCGTACATGTACACGCCCGAGATGCTGCACGAGAGTATCGAGAAGATTAAGCAGTTCGGCAAGGAAGCGGGCCGCGACATGAGCCATTTCCGGCCCGGGCTGTTTATTTTCGCGTCGGTCTATCCGGATCGCGACATGGCGCGCGACCAGGCGGCCAAGGCGCTCGGCGGCACCTATTCGCAGGATTTTTCGAAAATCGCGGGACGCTACACGCTCTACGGAAATCCCGACGATTGCCGCAAGCGGCTCAAGGAATATGTTGATGCGGGCGCGCGCACGGTGCTGATCAGCTGGGCGTGCCGCCAGGAAGATATCGGTCAGAACATGAAGCTGGTGGCCGAAGAGATCGCACCGGCATTTCGGTAGGGCGCGCACACTCCGGTGACTCGCGGCGCCCGTGCGCATCCGATCGTCCATGACGGTGCCGCGCGCGATCATTGATCACGCCTGGCTCAGCGCAGGCTTTGATACCGGCGACCCGAAAGACGCCAAAGTGTTGCTCGACGAGTCTCGGGGATAACTGAGGGGCGGGCCAAATGCGCTGCGCGAAATGCGGAAGTGACAACCGGGACGGTCGCAAGTTCTGCGCGAAATGCGCCGCGCCACTTGCGCGCCTGTGTCCGCAATGCGGTGCCTCGAATGAGCCCGGCGAGAATTTCTGTGGTGAATGTGCTGCTGCGCTGGTGCAACCTCCAGTTGCACCGAAGAAATCGAACGATGCGCCGATTCGAATAGCCGATACATCCGCTCCTGAGAATATAGACGGCGAGCGCAAGACGGTCACGGCGCTGTTCGCGGATATCAAGGGATCGACCGAGTTGATGGAGGACCTCGACCCCGAAGACGCCCGCGCGATCATCGATCCCGCGTTGAAGCTGATGATCGACGCGGCGCATCGCTATGACGGTTACGTCGTGCAGAGCACCGGCGACGGCATCTTCGCGATCTTCGGCGCGCCGGTCGCCCACGAGGACCATCCGCAGCGGGCGCTGTATGCGGCGCTGCGGATGCAGGAAGAACTCAAACGGTACTCGGACCGCATCCGACAGGAAGGCCGGCTGCCATTGCAGGCGCGGGTTGGAGCGAATACCGGCGAAGTCGTGGTGCGCACGATCGCAACCGGCGGCGCCAAGACCGAGTACACGCCGATTGGCCATACGGCGAATCTAGCGTCACGGATGCAGGCGCTGGCGCCCATCGGCTCGATCGCGGTGACCGAGACGACCCGAGGGTTATGCGAAGGCTACTTTCTGCTCAAGTCGCTCGGGCCGACGCGAGTTAAAGGCCTGGGCGAGCCGGTCAACGTCTATGAAGTGACCGGGCTGGGGCCGCTGCGGACGCGGTTGCAGCGGTCGGCCGGGCGCGGGCTGACGAAGTTCGTCGGGCGCGAGCGCGAGATGGAGGCGTTGCGGGCCGCCGCCGACCGTGCGATCTCCGGCCACGGCCAAATTGTTGCGGCGATGGCGGAAGCAGGCACCGGCAAGTCGCGGCTCTTCTTCGAATTCAAGGCCAAGAATCAGTCCGGCTGGATGGTACTGGAGACCTTCTCGGTCTCGCACGGCAAGGCGTCCGCCTATCTTCCGGTGCTCGATCTATTGCACGGCTATTTCAAAATCGCGGGCGAAGATGATCCGCGCGCGCGGCGGGCCAAGGTCACCGGCAATGTCCTTACCCTCGACCGTTCGCTCGAAGACACGCTGCCGTACCTGTTCAGTCTTCTCGGGATCGTCGAGGGCGACGATCCGTTGGCGCAGATGGACGGGCAGGTCAGGAAGCGGCGGACGCTGGAAGCGATCAAACGAATCGTCTTGCGCGAGAGCTTGAATCAGCCGCTGATGGTGATCTTCGAGGATCTCCATTGGATCGACGAGGCGACGCAGGAGTTCCTCAATCTGCTGGCCGACTCGCTGGGCACCGCGAAGATATTACTGTTGGTCAACTACCGTCCCGAATACTCACATCAGTGGGGCAGCAAGACCTGTTACACGCAGCTTCGGCTCGACCCGCTCGGACGCGAGAGCGCCGACGAGATGCTTACGGCGCTGGTCGGCGACGGGGTTGAAGTAACGGCGCTCAAGCGAGTGATTATCGAGAAGACCGAAGGCAACCCGTTCTTCATGGAAGAGACCGTGCAGGTGCTGTTCGACGAGGGCGCGCTGGTCCGCGACGGCAGTGCGGTGAAGCTTACGCGGTCACTCAATACGCTAAAGATTCCGCCGACCGTGCAGGGGATTCTCGCCGCGCGCATCGACCGCCTGCCCTCCGAGGGCAAGGACCTGCTGCAAACGCTGGCCGTGATCGGGCGTGAGTTCCCAATCTCGCTGATTGGGGCGGTCGTGACGAAACCCGACGACGAACTCAACCGCGTGCTCGATAGTCTGCAACTGGGCGAGTTCATCTACGAGCAACCGGCGGTGGGCGATACCGAATATATTTTCAAGCATGCCTTAACACAGGAGGTCGCCTACCACTCGGTCTTGATCGAGCGGCGCCAGCAACTGCACGAGCGCACCGCTGCCGCACTTGAATCGCTCTACGCCAAATCGATCGAGGAGCATCTGGCCGCGCTCGCGCATCATTATGGCCGCAGCGACAATCCCGACAAGGCGGTGCAGTATCTGACGCGCGCCGGCCAGCAGGCTCTCAGCCGGTCGGCCTTCACCGAGGCGCAGGCGCAATTGCAGCAGGGTCTAGAGTGGATCAAAAAACTGGCCGAATCGCCTGAGCGTGACGCGCGCGAGCTGGAGTTGGCGCGCACCCTGGCGCAGGTGTTGATGGTCACGCGGGGGTTTTCGACACCCGAGACTCGTGCGGCCGCCGAGCGTGCCCGGGAGCTGGCCGAGAAGAGCGGCAACCTGGCAGAACTCGTAGCACGGGTATTCGAGATTTTCCGCACCGTTTTGAATAGCGGCGAGGATTACTCCACCGCGGGCCTGCTGGCGGACCGGATACTGGACCTCGCACAGCGCGAGGGCAGCCCCGCGAGCTTCGGCTTCGTATGCTATGCTCAGATGGCCGTCGGCCACTTTCGCGGTGACCTCGTCGGTGTGGAGGAGCAATTCGCACGCTGGGGCGGCTTCCTTGACACCGATGGTTTCAGGCAAGTTCCCGGCGCGACCGTTGTTACCATCAACATCGCAGGCCATTGCGCGTTTGCCTCGGGTCACGCCGACTCGGCCCGCGCGCGCGGCGCCCAGGGGTTGGCCTTCGCCCGGAATAGCAACAACCCTTACGATCTGGCGGTCGGGCGACTCTTTGAAAGCTGGCTGTCTTGCCTACTGCGCGAACCGCAGCGTGCCGAAGTTGCGGCTTCCCAAGCGTTAGCGGCCGCTGAAGAGCACGCCTTTGCGTTGATCAGAAATCTCACCCTGCCAAGGCTCGGCTGGGCGCGAGCGCAGCTCGGCCGCGCGGGTGAGGGCGCGACGTTGATCCGCCACGGTATAGCCGGCCTGGCCGAGATAGGAAGCAGGCAGTTTATCACAGATCACCTGACGCGTCTGGCCGAGGCTCAAGCCCTCGACGGCAAGATCAACGACGCCCTCATCACGATCGAGGAAGCGCTACTGGCGAATCCCGAGGAACTCTTCTACCGGCCCAATGCGCTGATCTGTCGCGGAGAGCTGCGGCTCAAACTTGGGCAGACCGGACTGGCCGAGGCCGACTTCCGTGAGGCGATCGCACTCGCCCAAAAGATGAGTGCGAAGGCGTGGGAGTTGCGTGCGACGACCAGCCTCGCGCGGCTGATCGCCTCGCAAGGGCGTCGCGGGGAGGCGCGCGCGACGCTCGCGGAGATCTATGGCTGGTTCACCGAGGGCTTCGATACGGCCGACCTAATCGACGCCAAGGCGCTGCTCGAAGAACTTGCGCGTTGATCGAGATGCGCGGCCTGACCAATTCGCGGCGTGAGCCAGGATTGATATCTCGCCCAGATGGAGCGGCGCATATGCGCATCCGAATATCCATGACGCAGGCCGCGCGCCGCATGCGCGAGCGATTTCGATGAGACGCGCGTGTACGGCGCTGCAAGCGATCGCCGTCGCCATCGCGATCTTCGCGACGACGCTCGCACTGGCGGCGCCCGCGTCATCGCCGCCGACTCCGCAAGCACAGAGCGATCCGCGGGCGCTCGCCAGCGCGGCACTCGAGCGGATGGCGCGCGCGACCTTCGGCGAACTGGGCGCCGCCGAATTGCGGTTCGTGCGTCACGCGCCGTATCGCGAGCTGGCCTGGAGCAGTCCTAGTTCCGATCTTGATAATCCCGTCAACGATCCGTCCAAGGGTGCGTCGTGGGGCAAGGAGCGGACGATCCGCGCCGACCTCGTGCGCTGGATTCTCACCGATCCGGTGGCGTCGAAATACGTGCATCCGAGCGGTATCGGGATTGCGGGCGCGCGCATTACCGGCACGCTCGATCTATCGTACGCGACGGTCACGCTGCCGCTTACGCTGCTCGATTGCGCAGTTGCCGACGGACTCGAGCTTTCGTTCGCGCACCTCGACAGCATCGATTTGCGGCGGAGCTGGACCGGCCAGATCGACGCGGAGCAGGCGCTGGTCCACGGCGATGTCCTGCTGCGCCTCGGCCATTACGACGACGTGAATTTCTATCGCGCCGAGATCGACGGCGACCTCGATTGCAGCAGCGGACACTTCGTCGGCGACCAACCGCTCTCGATGGTCGAGGCGACGCTCAAGGGCGACGCGCTGTTCCATCAGGGCTTCGCGACCGGTGGCCTGGTCGATTTTCGCCTCGCCAAGGTCGCGCAGTCGTTAAGCTTCAATCGCGCGCGCTTCACCGGCACGGGGGTCAACGGGCTCAACGCGGAGCGCGCGATCGTCGCCGGCGCGATCTATTGGGTCGCGATCGCGCTCACCCCGCATACGATGCTGGATTTGGGCAACGTCCACGCGGGGTCGCTCTGGGATGACGCGGCGAGCTGGCCGGCCGCCGGCAATCTCGATCTGACGGGTTTCGTCTATGGCAATATCAGCGGCGGTCCGGCCGATGCGGAGTCGCGCCTCGACTGGATTCATCGGCAGGAGCGATCGGACTGGGCGCAGCCGCAACCCTACCGCCAACTCGCGCAGATACTGCGCCAGAACGGTGCGGAGGAGGGCGCCACGCGCGTCGAGGTCGCACGCGAAAACGCGGCCACCGAATACGGCGGCATGCGGCTATCGGATCGCATCTGGCGGACGGCCCTGCGCGTCACGATCGGATACGGTTACCGTCCGCTGCGCGCGGTCTGGTGGATCATTATTTTCGTGACGCTGGGAACGGCGCTCTTTGGATGGGGCTATCGCGCACGGCTGATCACACCGACCGAGGAGAGCGCCTACGAATCGTTTTGCACGACGGGCGAGCCGCCCTCGCACTATCCGCCGTTCAGCAGCTTCGTCTATTCGCTGGAGAATTTCCTGCCCGTGGTTGACCTTCATCAGGGGACCTACTGGCGGCCGAATCCGCGGCATCGGCGCGCTGGCGACAAGCCCGCGGCGGACGCTGAAACGCTGCGCGAAAGCCTGCCCGCGCGGATTTTGCGTTGGTACCTGTGGCTTCATATTCTCGCCGGATGGACGATCACACCGCTGCTTTTCGCGGGCCTCGCCGGGATGCTGCGAAGCGGATAGCCGGGTCCCTCGAAGGCAACTCGCACTAACTCGTCGTGCGGCGCGGTGCGCGTCCGGCTTGGCGAATCGCGCACGGCTGGGGTAGTCTCCGAGGGCAAATCGGCAAGTGGCGGCGCGGTTCGTGAATACGCGAGCGCGTCCGCAATAAACCGCAAGAAGGAGAAAATCGATGGCAAGCCCGCAGCTGCAAATGGCGAAAGACGCGTACAAGGCGGTGATGGAATCGGGGGCGAAGACGCCGCAGGAACTGCGCGTGGTCTTCGAGAAAATGGGCGACGCGACGCCGATTCCGCCCGATATCAAACGCGAGAAAGTGACCGCGGGCGGAATCGACGGCGAATGGATCAGCGCGCCCAACGCGTCCGCCGATCGCGCGGTGCTCTACGTGCATGGCGGCGGTTACGTGATCGGTTCGGTCAATACGCATCGCGATCTGATGGGCCGTATTTCGCGCGCGTCCGGAGCCCGCGTCCTCGGCATCAATTACCGCCTCGCGCCCGAGCATCCGTTTCCGGCGGCGGTGGACGATGCGGTTGGGGCGTATCGCTGGATGCTCGCGCAGGGACTCAAACCCAATCGCATCGCGGTGGCGGGCGATTCGGCCGGTGGCGGCCTGACGGTCGCTACACTCGTCGCGATACGCGATGCCAAACTGCCGGTGCCGGGTGCGGGCGTATGCCTTTCGCCATGGTGCGACATGGAAGGGATCGGCGAATCGATGAAGACCCGGGCGGCGGCCGATCCGGTGGTGCAGCGCGAGGGCCTGCTCGGGATGGCGGCGGCGTATCTCGGCGGACAGAATCCGCGCTCGCCGTTAGCGGCGCCGATCTATGCCGACTTGAAGGGCTTGCCGCCGCTGCTGATCCAGGTCGGTGACGCCGAGACCCTGCTCGACGATTCAACCCGGCTGAACGATCGCGCGAAGGCGGCCGGGGTCAAAACCAAGCTCGAAGTGTGGCCCGAGATGATCCACGTATGGCAACTGTTTGCCTCGTTTCTGCCCGAGGGGCAGCAGGCGGTCGATGGCATCGGCAGCTTCCTGAAAGAGCATACGGCATAGGCCGCGCATCAGCGCCGCAAAAATCGACGGCCGCATCGATTGCGAATCGATGCGGCCGTCGCCATTTCATGCAAGTACTGCGCGCGTTAGAGCTTGAGGCGAATCGAATCCATCAGGCGATGCACGAGGCCCCCTTCCTTGACCTCCGACTGGGTCACCAGCGCCACCGATGAGATCGGCTTGCCCGCGACCGTAACGCTCAGCGTGCCGACCTGTGTGCCTTTCGCGACGGGTGCGACCAGCCATCGGTTCGGCAGCGTGGCTGTCAACACCACCTTGGTTTCGTCGCCGTGGCCGACCGTGAAGTAGGGCGTACCGTCGGCCGGCGCGATCGCCACTTCTTCGACCTCGCCTTTGTAAACCCGCAGTTGCGGGGGTGCCGCCTTGTGCCAATCCGGGCTTATCGTGGTGAAAGTGCGAAAGGCCCAATCGAGCAGCTTGTCGGTCTCGACGCGCCGCTTCTCCATGCTCGGCGTGCCCATCACGGCCGATATCAATTTGAGATCGCCCGACGCGGCCGACGCCACCAGGTGAAAGCCCGCCTCTTGAACGTGGCCGGTCTTAATTCCATTCACGCGCGCGTCGTAAAACAACAGCGTGTTGAAGTTGCGCTGCTCAATCTTGTCGAAGGTGAACTCCTTGGTCGAGGTATAGTCGAGTGCCTCCGGAAAATCGTGTACCAGCGCATGGCCGAGCTTCACCATGTCGTTGGCGGTGGTGTACTCGCCGTCGGCCGGCAGCCCGTCGGGATTGGTGAAATGAGTTTCAGTGAGTCCGAGTTGCTGCGCCTTTTTATTCATCTGTTCGGTAAAGGCGTCGGTGCCGCCCGCCAGGTATTCTGACAGCGCGACCGCGGCGTCATTGCCCGACGAGACCATCAGGCCATAGAGCAGATCCTTGACGGCAACGCGCTGGCCGACCTGCAGGAACATCCGCGAAACCGAATCGTTGAGCGAGAGCCGCCACGCCGCTTCGCTGATTGGAATCGGTGTGTCGAGCGCGATCCGCTTTTGCCGCAGCGCCTCGAGCGTGAGGTAAAATGTCATCATCTTGGCGAGGCTGGCGGGCTGCATCCGCTGATGCTCATTGTAGGCGTAGAGCACGTCGCCGCTTTGGGCGTCGATCAGCATCGCGGCGCGGGCGTCGAGCGGAAATGGGGCGGGGCGATCGCCAAAGACCTTAATGCCGGTGAGCGGCATCGCCGGTGGCTGCGCGACACGATGCGCGGAGTGGCCGCCCGCGTGGTGGTTTGCCGCCAGCACGCGACCGGCCGGCGCCAGCAGAACAACCAGCGCAAGCGCCAGCACGAGGCCCATCACGCGCCCCATCACTGAACCCTCCGGAGACTTCGATTTGTTGGAAAACTTCATCGCCGGCCACTCCCCACCGCAGCAATTCCCGTATGACGAGATTACGGCGGGCGTGGGGTGTGGGCAAGTGCACCGCCTGATCATGAACGCTGATATCGACGATCGCGCACGGCCATGGACGATCCGCAGGCCGCCGCCGGGGTTCCCTTTGCCACGCGATCCAAATAAAAATTCGGGAACGATTATGGATCTTTCGATAATTCTCCCGGTCGTCAACGAGCGCGACAATCTGGTCGTGCTGATCCCGCGGATGCGCGCGCTGATGGAGCGCGAACAAATCGACTTTGAGGTCGTCGTGGTCGATGGCGGCTCGAAAGACGGCACCCGCGAAGCCGCCACCGAACTGGGTGCGCGCGTGGTCGGCGAGCGGCGTCGCGGCTACGCCGGCGCGATGGAGACCGGCTTCGCGGAGGCGCGCGGCGACTATGTATTGACGCTCGACGCCGACATGTCGCACGACCCGGCCTTCGTCTCGCGCATGTGGCGCGCGCGCAAGCAGGCCGACATCATTATCGCGTCGCGCTACGTCCACGGCGGCATCGCTTACACGGAGTTTCTGCGCGATTGGCTGAGCCGCATTCTGAACTTCGGCCTGCGCCATTTTCTCTCGATGCCGGTGCGGGACCTGTCCAGCGGCTTTCGCCTCTACCGCCGCGAGGCGCTCGCGGATTTGAATATCGAGAGCCAGAATTTCGAGGTTCAGGAAGAGGTCCTGGTCAAGGCCTACGCGCAGGGTTTCAGCGTGTACGAAGTCCCGTTCACCTATTTCCCGCGCGAGGCCGGACGCTCGCATGCCCGGGTGCTGCGCTTCGGGATCGATCTGGGGCGCGCGGCGCTGAAGTTATGGACGCTCAGAAATTCGATCGCGTCGGCGGATTACGACGATCGCGCGTTCTACAGCATTATCCCGTTCCAGCGCTATTGGCAGCGCGCGCGCCATCGCATCACCACCTTGTGGGCACGCGGCGCCAATCGCATTCTCGATATCGGATGCGGCTCGAGCGTCATCATCCAGAGCCTCAACAACGCGATTGGGATGGATGTCAGCCCGGGTAAGTTGCGCTTTATCAGCCGCCTCGGCGTCCCGCTCGTGCGCGGGTCGGCGTTCGCGCTGCCCTTCGCCGATAGTGTTTTCGACTGTGTAATCAGTTCGCAGGTAATCGAGCATATCCCCTATGAGGAATCGCTCTTTACCGAACTATGGCGGGTGCTCTCGCCCGGCGGTACACTGATTATCGGTACGCCGGATTATTCCACCCGCGGCTGGCGCATCATCGAGCCGATTTACGGCCATCTCATACCGGGCGGCTACCGCGACGAGCACATTACTCACTATACGCGCGAAAGCCTGAGCCGGATCCTGTCGGATCGAGGCTTCGTCGCGGAAGCGACTGACTACGTTGCCGGCAGCGAATTGATCATGCGCTGGCGCAAACCCGCCGCCGCCCCAATCGCGAAGACCGCCGCGCTGCCGGCGGCCGCCGCGCTATAGCTCGCGCAATTCTCCGACGGAACCGATCGCGAATCTCAACTCGATAGTCCGGCGCGGCCTTTTCGCGATCGCCTCACACCTTCGCCGCGCTGTCGTACTCGTCGTGGCGCTTTACCCAGTCGGTCAGGTTGAAATTGGGGCCGTTCTCATTGCGGCCCTTGGGTGTCAGGTCGAGGAACATATAGGCGCCCAGCCCGCGCTCATCGCCGCGCGCGTACGACGAGTAGGTATGATAAATCGCGCCGCTCTCGTCCTTGAAAAACACGCTCGTGCCATGCAGATCTTCCATCGACGAATCGATCATCTCGTAGCCGTAATAAACCTTGCCCTTCGCGAGATCGCCTTTGGTGAACGACACGTGATAATCGTAGTTGAAATCGCTGCTGTTGGACGATACCCAGTTGAAGCGCCAGCCCATGCGCTTTTGGTAAACTTTGATTTCGTCAAGTGTCGCGCGTGAAACCGCGACGAAGGTTACATCGTGATGCGCGAGATGCTGGTTCGGGCCATCGACATGATCCGCAAAGAACGAGCAACCCACGCATCCCGCCTTCCATCCAGGGCCGAACATGAAGTGATAAACCACCAGTTGGCTGCGCCCGTCGAACAGATCGGCGAGCGTCCGCTTTCCCTCCGGTGTGTCGAATACGTACTCTTTCGCGACCCTCACTCGCGGCAGTTCGCGACGCTGACGGCTTACCTCGTCCTGCAACTTAGTGAGTTCTTTCTCTTTTTCGAGTAGCTGCTTGCGTGCGGCGGTCCACTCTTCCCGCGATACTGTTGAATTGTTCATTGCGACTCTCCCTTTCCGGGTATTGTTCAATCAATAGTCAATAACGTGTGTGGATAGTCAGTCGTACTATTCAACTGGCGATTACTATTGAAGCGTCGCCAGGTAGTCCGCCAGGCAGTCGAACGAGCTGTCCCATCCGCCGCGATGATCGTCGCGCGCGGTCATCGAGTCGAAAATTGCCTGATGCAACGTAAGCCTGGTCTGGTCGCCCTCATCGGCGAAGCTGACCGTGATCAGGGTCTCGTGACCGGCCTTGCCGTTGGCATCGACCCACGCCCAGGTGTAAACCAGCCGCTCCCCTTCCACGATCTCGTGATAAACCCCGCGCACACGATGTTCCGTGCCCTCGGGCGAGCGCATAGTCATGCGAAACGCCTCGCCCGGACGGGTGCCCAGTTCGCATGACGTCACCGTAAAGCCCCTCGGCCCGGCCCAGCACGCCATGCGCTCGGGCTCCGCCCATGCCTTCCACACGAGGCTGCGGGGTGCGTCAAACACGCGCGTTATAACCAGTTCCAGAGCGGTGGACCTTGCGGCGGTGCTACTTCTTTCGGCCATTGATCTTCTCCTTGGTCGGGCTTGTTTTCTTCAGCCGCCCCCGCTCCCTCGATCGCAGTTCGCGCAAATATTCCCCCAGGCGATCGAAGCTCTCCTCCCAGAAGCGGCGGTAATGCTCCAGCCAGTTGGCGGCGTCCCTGAGTGGCCGCGCTTCGAGCCGGCACGGGCGCCATTGCGCCTCACGCCCGCGCGCGATCAGGCCGGCCCGCTCCAGCACCTTCAGATGCTTCGAGATCGCGGGCAGGCTCATCTCAAACGGCTCGGCGAGTTCTGTCACGGAGGATTCGCCTGCGGCGAGACGGGCCAGTATCGCGCGCCGGGTGGGATCGGCGAGAGCGGAAAAGGTGGCGTTGAGGTCGGACGTCATACTGTATGATAAACCAATAGGTTAAGTAACTACATGGTTAAATAGTGGACCACGCGACGCCTGTCAAGTGCCGTGCTGAAGGCGTTGGCTTCGACGCCCATCGACAATTGTTGGCCGGTGTTCGCGGTCACGGTGCGAGAGACTCGTGCGGGATGCGGCGGCGCGATGGATGGGTGCGAGATAACGAATGCCGCCCGTGCTTGATTCTCGTCGTGCGACTCTCAGCGAAAGTGAATTACGCTTTAAGCTCTTTCAGTTCCGCGGATAACCTAATCTTACGCACGATGCGTACACGGCACTGGGGCCGCCATGTTAAGTTGAAACTGTGAATAAGAGAATAATTACTACATCATGTTACATCGCGCTCGTGGGTCTGATCGGCGGCCTCGGAGCAGTCGGATGCGCGCCTGATTCCACTTCCACTTCGACCCAGGCATCTGAGCAATCGCACACCACCACTACCACTCAGGACATGCCGGTGAGCAGCACCAAAACGACTTCCGTAAGAAGTAGCAGCAGCACTAACTGACCGGGTGGGAGGCGTCCGGCGGTGCGGAAACTTATAACTGCGGCAGCGTACGTCGTGTTCGGATGCCTGATCGGTGTCGGCGGCGTCGGATGTGCGGCCAGTCGCCCGGCCCAATCCGTGCGGGAGGCATCGGGGCATTCGCTGATCGTTGCCGCCGTCCATCGGGACCTGCCGATCCGTGTCAGTAAAACCACACCGGCGCGAAGCCGCACTTACATGGGCGTCTTGATCGAATAATCGGTGGTTCGCGTCACTGGCGCTCAATCTTCGTGTGGGGCCCTTATTTACTCGTTGCCGCCGGGCCTACGGCGGCGCGCACAACTGGCAAGGAGAATATGAAAGAAATGAAACACGTTAGTCGCCTGACAATCGGTGTGATGGGTCTTGCGCTCACCGCCCTCGTTAGCGCTTGTGGCACGACGACCAAGGAGACCACCACTTACGTACCGGTCGCGCCCGCGCCGCAGGCGGTGGTGCAAGCGCCAGTGGAAGTTCCCGCGCCGCCGACGACTACCACCAGTACCACCAGCGACCGTTCGAGCAATTCGACCACTTCGGATCCGAACGCAGGAACTGACTATTCATCCAGCCGCCAGCATAGCGAGTCGGTAACCAGCGCACCGAGTAACTAGTCGTTTGCGCGGTAGTCAGGAAGAATAGATATGACACTTGGGTTGCGTTCACTTGCGAAGCATATCGCGCTCGCGGCGATTGCCACCGTCGCTCTGATGCTGGCGGGAATCCAGCTTCCCGCCAGTGCGGCGTATGCCGCGGAAGGCGATTCAGTCGATTCGAGTGTGGTTACCGAGCACGATAGTGCGCACCTCGAAGGGCATCACCATTACCTATCTTCAGCGGATCGGGCCAACGACGCCCTGCTGATAACCGAGGTCAAAAGCGCGTTGGCCGAGGACGGCGTCGCGGAGGAGTCCGCGATCGTGGTCGATTGCGATCACGGCAGGATTCTCTTGAGCGGCGTGATGAAGTCCGCCGCGGACGCCAGACACGCCGGGGACATTGCGGCTGGGGCTGACGGTGTGCTTGCGGTAAAGAATCAGTTGACGTGGCATTAGCCGCCGCCCGCTCCGCCGCCAGCCGGTTTCAATTTTCGATCTGTTGTGATTGTCACGTCGCGCTGGGTTATTCTGACCCACGTGAGCGGCTTCAACGATTTCGCGCTCGTCTGCCTCGCCTTGGGGCAGACTCAAAGCCGGCTGCAGATGGCGGAACTGGCGGGCGAGTACCTCGCCCGGCTCGATCCCCGCGACGCGGAAATCGCG
This sequence comes from Deltaproteobacteria bacterium, assembly GCA_021780755.1. Taxonomy (GTDB): domain Bacteria; phylum Desulfobacterota; class Binatia; order Binatales; family Binataceae; genus JADMIL01. The sequence continues at coordinate 41,165 of JAJXYF010000011.1, forward strand.
GCACGTTTCATGGTGGGGCGTCCGCTTGCGCAGGGCGATGAAAAGCCCTTGCAAATCAGCGGCCGGGCCATCTGGAAGATCGTCGCGGCGATGACCGGGGGCCAGGATCACGAAGATCAGGGCGAGGCGATCTTCGCCGTCGCGACCGATTTCGGCGAGGCGATCGAGATGGTGCTGCGGCTCCGTCAGAGCGAGCCCGAGGTGACCCTGACGCTTGCTGAGGTGGAGCGGTGCTTTGGCGAAATCGCGTCGATCGAGGGGCGCAACTCGCGCCGTCGCAAGCTTGACGCCTTGCGCGAGTTGTTCGAGCGCGCGAGCGCGCTCGAAGGCAAATACCTCACAAAAATTCTGATTGGCGAGATGCGTCACGGCATGAGCGAAGGGCTGATGCTCGAGGCGATCGCCCGGATGGCGTCGCGGCCGGTGGCCGAAGTGCGGCGCGCCAATATGCTCGCCGGCGACGTTGGCCGCGCCGTGCGCGCGATGCGCACGACGGCGCCGGCCTCCGCCGACGCAACGGGCGCACCCGCGTCCGAACTGGACGCGGATGCGCCCGCCGCGTCGCTCACCACCGCGCGCGCCGATGACGCGCCGGCGCATCCCCGCCCGCTCAAGCCGATGCTCGCACAGCCCGCGCAAAACGTCGCCGAAGCGTTCCGGATGCTCGGCGATCGGCTCGCGCTCGAACACAAGCTCGACGGCGCCCGCGTGCAAATTCATTGCACCGGCGCCGGTGTGCATATCTTCTCGCGTGCCCTCAACGACGTGACCGCGAGCCTGCCCGAGGTGGCGGAGATCGCGGGGCGCCTCGGTTCGCGTCGGGCGATTTTCGACGGCGAAGTGATCGCGATCGGCGCCGACGGCCGGCCGCTCGCCTTTCAGGAGGTGATGCGCCGCTTCGGAAGGGTTCGCGATATCGAGCGACTGCGCGTCGAACGGCCGGTGCGTCTGTTCGTGTTCGATCTGATCGGACTCGACGGTGAACTGTTGATCGACGCGCCTTATGAGGAGCGCTACACCGCGTTGAGCGAACTCGCATCGGCGGCCGGACTTGCGATGGCCGCGCGAATTCTGCCGTCCACCGTTGCCGAGGGCAGCCAGTTCTACGCGCGCGCGATCGCCGAGGGCTACGAGGGTATCGTCGCGAAGGCGCTCGCCGGCCCCTATATGCCGGGGGCGCGCGGCCGCGGATGGGTCAAAATCAAAACCGCGCGCACCTTTGACCTCGTGATTGTCGCCGCGGATTGGGGCTATGGGCGCCGACACGGATGGCTCTCCAACTATCATCTGGCGGCGCGCGACGAGCGCGACGGCGGTTTGGTCGAAGTCGGCAAAACTTTCAAGGGCCTCACCGACGACGACTTTCGTGCGATGACCGAGCGCCTGCTCGCGATCAAGACCGCCGAGGCCCGTGGCACCGTCGTGGTGCGGCCGGAGGTTGTCGTTGAGGTCGCCTATAGCGATATCCAGCGCAGTCCGCGCTACGCCGGCGGCATGGCGCTGCGCTTCGCGCGCATCGTTGGCGTGCGCAACGACAAAAGCGCTGCCGAGGCCGACACGATCGCGACCGTCGCCGCCGCTTTCGATCGCCAGATGGTCAAGCCACTCGGCGCGGACGAGTAGCGCCCCGGAATGAAATACCGTGGGCCGAACTTTCGTTCCGCACCACTCACGATGCGCTGCGCGATTGGGGCGCGCTGGTCGAAAAGCGCGGCGCCTAGCGGGTAGCTGTCTCAGAAAGTGAGGCGCCGGATCAGCGCCTCGCCGATCAGCAGGATCATCGCCGTCACCACCAGCCATGGCGTGAACGAAGCCGTGCGCTCGAATTGCGGCCGCGACATCACCAGTTCCTCAGGCGACGGATTCAGCCGTCCGCCGGTGGCCGACGCGAGATGCTCCAGCAGGCCGTAGTTGGGCGCGGGTCGTGGCGATTCGGCGTCGATCGCGGGGCTGACGGTATAGGCCAGCGGCGGAAAAGTCTGGTCGCTGCCGGGCGGCGGTTTGAGCTCGATGTAGTAGTTCCCCGGGGTCGCCGCTTCCAGGCTCCCCGACAATTCGCCCGGCGCGTCCTGCGACAGAATCGCGTCGGCCTTCGATCCGTTGGGCATCCGCACCACCGCGTCGATCGCCCGCCCCGCGGTGCGCAAGTCGTCGCTATAGTCGGTCAGTTTGATCTCGATACGCCCGGCGCGGTAGCCGAGCGCGACGTCGAATTTCTGCGCGGCGGTGCCAGTCTCCGGCGTCATCCAGGCGATCAGCTTGTCCCACAAAGGGCCGAAGACTCCGCTCTCGACCCATCGCGATGACCAGCGTCCGCTCGCGTCGGTGGTGACGGCCAGCGCCTTGCCCGCGCCGAATTTCCAGCTCGCAACCACTGGTGCGCGCACGCCGGCGCTGTTGACGAAGACGCTCAGCGTGGCGCCCGGCTTGATGTCGGTCGAAACAAAACCGGTGAGCGCCGGCAATTGGCGTCCGGCGAGGTCCTTGAGCACCGGGTCGGGCGAGACGCTGTACGGCACGAAATCCTTCTCGACCATAGTGGTGTCGCCGCCGCGCTGGCGTACGTCTTCGAGGAAAAGTTCAGGAAGATTCGCGGGGCTGTCGGTTTGGTAGAAGCCGCCGCCGCCGTATTTGCTGATCGATTGAAGCAGGCCGAGGTTGGCTTCGCGGCCGATCGCGATGGTCGAAATGGTCGCGCCGCCGTCGCGATGCATGCTCGATACCAGGTCGTAGTACATCGCCGCGGTACCGCCGGTTTCGCCGTCGGTGAGAATCACGACGTGCTTGATCGCGGCGCCGCTCTGCGCCAGCGTGCGCTCCGCTTCCTCGAGTGCGGGCAGCAGGAAAGTGGTGCCGCGCGCCTTCAGCCGGTCGATCAGTTCGTTGAAATACGGACGGCTCTGGCCGACCGACTCCAGCGGAATCACGACGAAGGGCTGCGAGTCGAAGCCGATTACGCTGATCATGTCGCTGTCGCTGAGCGTCTTGGTAACGGTGAGCGCCGCGGCCTTCGCGTATTGAAGTTTATCGTTGCGGCCCATCGATCCCGATTTGTCGATCACCAGCACCAGCGCGCGTTTGCGCTCATGGCGCTCCGGCGGTTTCATGATTACCGGCATCACGCGCGCGACCGGACTGTCCTGCCATCCGCCGAGGCCGAAACTCTGGTCACCGCCGACCATCGCGAGCGATCCACCGTTGGCGGTGTACTGCACCAGCGCGCTTTGCGCGGCGGGCGCGATATGTGAGCGTGAAACATTGTTGAGCACTACCGCGTCGTAGCCCCTGGGACTGCCGTTCCATTCGCCGTCGCCCACGACCACCGTGGTCGGTTCGAGTCCGATGCGCCGGATGACGGTGGCCAGGTCGTTCGCGTCGCGCTGGGTGCCGGTAAGGATCAGGACCTTACGCTGCGCGCCGATCCCGACCCAGCCCTGCAGCGAGTCATCCTCGGGATAGGTGTCGAGCGCCGGATTTGCCGGTTTGAAAACGGCCCGATAGTTGACCAGGCCCGCATTCTCCGTTCGCACCGGGAAGTCGAAGCGCGTCGCGCCGGGCGCGATCGTGACCACGCGCTGGTCGAGCGTCTCGCCATTGCGGATGATCGCAATGGTTCCCGCTGCCGGCGCCGCGTTGAGGTTCATCATCGTGACGCCGAGTGCGAACGGCTCCGCTTTGGCGAGTGCGGGCGGCAGGTTCAATTCGGTCATCGCGACGTTCGGAATCGATCGCGCGCCAGGTGGCGTGAAGATATAGAGCTGGATACCTGCGGCACGCAGGGCGCTGACGGCGTCGCTCGCGTCGCCGTGATTTTGCCAGCCGTCGGTCACCAGCACGATCGGTCCGCCGCGGGCCTCCGCGCGGCCCGCGATCTCGTTGAGCGCGGCCTCCAGGTTGGTCGCCGCGGGCCCGCACGCGGTACATCCACCGGCGCCGGTGAGAGTAGCCAGCGCGACGCCAACGGTGGTGTCGCGCGGTGCCGTGGCAAAAATTATTGCCGGGTCGCCGGTCTTGAGCTTCAACTGGTCGCGCAATAGGCTCGCCGTAAATTCACGCATCCGCGGCGTGATACTGGTCGAAGCGTCAACCATCGCCGGCCGCGCGGCACCCTCCGAGCGCATCACGCTATGCGGATCGGCGAGCGCCGCGACGAACAGCGCCAGCACGAGCGCGCGCATCACCGGCGCGATCGATCGCACCAGGGTGCGCGCCTGCCACAGCCACCACGCGAGCAGAAGTGCCACCACGCCGAGCAGATAGAATGCATCGGGGCGGGCGAACGCGAGCCCCCTCAGCGGCAGATGCAGCGCGTTGGCGATAGCGTCGGCGTTCACGGCGATACTTCGATGGTGCGGCGGCGCCGGTAAACCAGCAGTGATTCAAACACGATCAGCACGATAATCGCGGCGAGGACATACGCGGCCAGCGGCGCGCGCACGGTCGAGCTTGCCGGCATCGCACCGGCCGCCACGGCCGGAACGCTGATGGGCGGATTGTTGGTCAGGTCCGACACGGTCAAATCAGCGAGGTTCACCGCGCGCGGGGTCTGTTGCCCGTTGGCCCCGATCAACTCATAGAGGCCTTGCGACTCCACCGACGAGAACAGCGAACCGGCCTGCGCCGATTCCCGATGCCCCGACGGCAGCACGATCGCCGTCACTCCGGCCGGGACCATCCACGGCTCCCCCGTGCGATAGCCGCTGGTCCGCGCGCCGAATCCGGCGAGACTGCCGAGCACGTTCAAGGTCAGGATCGACATTGGCAAATTTTCGCGGCCGAGATAGGGGAACGGATTGAAGCCGGCGGCGACGAAGCGATGCCCCTGGCGGCTGCCCGACAGCATCAGCCCGCCGCTGTTGCCGGCCACCACCGCCCGCATCCACGGATGCTGTCCGAGGTATTCGCCCTCACGAAAATTAAGCAGCCGGAAATTCACCGCGTCGGTGAGCGGATCGGTCGTGGGCCAGCCCGCGACCTCCACGCGCGGCGCGGACAGCGCGGTGAATTTGAAGACCGGGTCGCCCGGCGGCGGCATCACCAGCAGCGCGTTTACGGTGGGCAATTCCTTGGGCACCGTGTACTCGAAAATCGCGAGATCGAAGTTCGCGAGGTCTTTGGGCGAGTATGCATTTGGCGCGCGAGTCGCGACGCTGACGCCGGGAATCGAACGCAGGCTCGCGCCGTCGGCGGGGGTGGGACTGACGAACAGCACCGCCACCGACTTGACTGCCGAGCCGGTCGCGTAAGCGGTGTTGTCGAGCGTGAAGCCGTCGGACGGGTCTAACTGCGCGCGATAGATCGTGGCCGGCGCGAGCCGGGGAAATTCGAGCGCCGCGACCGCGTTGGGTGCGACTGTCGCCTGCGCGGTGCCAATCGGCTTGCCGTCACCCGCTATCGTCACCGTGAGCGCCTGCGCACTCGGACTGAAATTCGCGACCGTCACGCGTGCATGCAGCGCCGCCGCGCCAAAGGTCTCGCGGGTGAGCGCGAACGATCCGATCGCGTAATTCGCGATCGGCTGCCCCACCACGATGGGTACCACGCGCCCCGGCACCGGCGCCGCGATCGATCGGTAGCTCGCAAAGATGATGCGTCCGAGATGACTGTCCGACGCGAGTTGCCCGAGCAGCGTCGCCAGCGCCGCCGGATCATCAGGCGCATCGACCGCCTTCGTGCGGGCGATCGCCTCACGCGCCTCGCCAATTCCGCCGATCACGCCACTTAGCTGATGGGGTTGGGGGGCGGTGAGATAAACCGTCACCTGGCCGCCGCCCGCGCGATCGAGCGCGTCGTTGGTGGCCGCGATCGCCTCGTCGAACCGCGTCTTGCCCGCTGGGGTGAGCGCCTGCATCGCAGCCGAGTTGTCGATCACGACGGCGATCGGAGTGCCCTTCTTCAGCAGATACGGCCCCGCCATCGCGAGCACCGCGAGGCACAGCGCCAGCAATTCGAGAAAGAAGGTCCAGGTGAAACGCGGACGCCCGCCGAAGCGCTGACCGCGCATCACGTGCAGGGCGCGAAACGCGAGCACGCTGGAGACCGTCGCCTGCCGCGGACGCTCCCGCGCGAGGTAGGCGAGGATCAGCGCGGGCACGATCGCGAGGAAGTAGAGTGCGCCCGGATTCAGCAGGCCGATCGCGTTGAGCAGTCCCATCGCTAGTGCGCCTGGTGCGCCTTCGGCTCCGAGCTATTTTGCGCGCGCGGCATCAATGCACCAGGCCGAGGTCGGCGACGGCGCGCAGGAAGAAATCGTGGAAGTCCACGCCGGTAGTGTAGAGCGTGTAGTGCAGTCCGTTGCGGAAGCAGAAGACCTTAATCTCGCGCGCGAGACGCAGCAGCGTTTCGCGATAGCGGTCGCGCTCGCGCTGGCCGATCGAGACCCGCACGCGCTCGCCGCTCTCGGCGTCAACCACCTCGACGTCGCCGTTGAGGCCTTGGCCGTCGAGTTCCGTCGCGCCGAGGATCTGCACCGCGGTCACGTCCATATTCGCGGCCGTGAACAGCCCCAGCCCGCGCGTCGCCACGTTGGGCAACATCATGAAGTCCGAGATCAGGAAGACCTTGCCGGCGCGCCGGATCGAGACCATCTCGCGTGCGAGCGCCGGCGCCAGATCGACCTCGCCGCCGGGGCGAATCGCGGTCAGGCTGCGCCCCAATTCGACGATCCGATGGCGTCCGTAAACGAACGCCGGGGGGGGCGGAGTGCCGCGGCCCGCGATCACGCGGATCATCACGCGGTCGCCCGACGCGAGTGCGACGTAAGCGATCGCCAGCGCTGTCGCGACGGCTGATTCGAACTTGCGATCGCGCGCGGGAAAACCCATCGAAGCACTCGCGTCGATAAAAATATACGTGAGCAGGTCTTCCTCTTCCTTGAACAGCTTGATGTACAGTTTGTCGGTGCGCCCATACAGGCCCCAGTCGATGTAGCGGAAGTCGTCGCCGTCCGAATAATGGCGAAAATCGCTGAACTCCAGCGACGAGCCGCGCCGCGGCGACAGATGCGTCCCCTTGCCGAGACCCGCGAACTCGCGCCGCGTCTTGATGCGCAACTGGTCGAGGCGCGCGATGAACTCGGGGGTGAATTCTTCCGGCAGTCCGAGCATCGTTAGCGCGGGCGCTTGAGCCGCTTGACCGCCTGTTCCAGAATCGATTCCGGGCTCACATTCTCGGCCTCCGCCTGGAAGTTGCGCAGCAGCCGATGACGCAGCGCCGGGATGATCGCATCCTCGACGTCCTCGTAACTGATCGTCACCCGGCCCGCCAGCAGCGCGTTGACCTTGGCGCACATGATCAGCGATTGCGCGCCGCGCGGGCTCGGGCCGAAGCGCAGGTACTGCGAAACTTCAGGAATCGCGTTGGGACCGCCCGGCGTGCACGCGCCGATAATCGAGATGATGTAGCGCTCGACCGGCTCGCCGACCATCACTTCGCGCACCAGAGCCTTTTCCGCCTCGATCTGCGCGGGCGCGCGCGCCGGATCGAAAATCGACTGGACTTTGTACGACGTCGCGCCGGTGGTGCGGTTGAGGATCTCGCGCAATTCGTCGGGCTGCGGCGCTCCCATCACGACCTTGAACAGGAAGCGATCCATCTGCGCTTCGGGCAGCGGATAGGTGCCCTCCAACTCGATCGGGTTCTGTGTCGCGAGCACGAAAAACGGCGCCTCGAGTTTATAGGTGGTGCCGAACACCGTGACTTGCCGCTCCTCCATCGCCTCCAGCACCGCCGATTGCGTCTTGGGCGTGGCGCGATTGATCTCGTCGCCGAGCACGATATGCGCGAAGATCGGGCCGGCCTTGAAACTGAATTCGCGCCGCCCGTCGCTCTCCGCCAGCACCTGCGTCCCCACGATGTCCGAGGGCATCAGATCCGGCGTGAACTGGATCCGCTTGAAGCTCAGACCCAGGGTCTCCGCGGTGGCCTTGACCATCAGCGTTTTCCCGAGGCCCGGGACGCCTTCAATCAGTATATGCCCGCCGCAGAACAGTGCGGTCAGCACCTTTCGTATCGGGTCGCGATGGCCGACGATTACGCGGGCGACCTCGGCCTCGGCGCGGGCGAAGGTCTTGCGGAACTCGGCCACGCGCTCGTTCGGTGATATTTGGGGAGCCGCTCCCATCGCTTCTCCTTCCTTACTGCTCGACTGCTCAGATCGCTTTGCTACTCAGTCCGCTACATTATTCAGTTCCACTTACTAATCGATCGCGCTGCTGCTCAGTCCGCCCGACGAATCGACTCGCCTAATGAATCAGGTCGCGATAGCGCGGCGGCACCAGTTGGCGCTCGTCGGGCATGTCCGTCAGCCGCTCTTCCTTGAGCGGCGCATTGGTGTACGCCGCCGAGGCCACCGGATGTTCGGCGTCGGCCACCGTGCGGCCGCCACTGGTGTCGCTCACCGCCGCGCTCGGCAGCCGAAACGTCACGTAGCGGGCGTCATGGATTTCCAGTCCGGGACCTTCGCCAGGCTTGTAGAAACGCTCGTAATTGCCGGCCTTCGGCATCTCGCCCAGGTGCGTATCGCCCATCGAGCCTTTGTCGTCGCGCCGCCCGCTCGGCGGGGTGCTGCCCGCGCTTGCCGGCTGGTTGTTGCGGGCCTCGCTGCCGGGCCGCGGCAGTTCGATGCTGCCGGTGCCATTCGGCTGTTTTCGCGGCCCGGTCGCGTTGGAATTGTCGCCCTCTTTGGGCGCCATGCCCGTTCCGTTATTGGCCTGCTGCGATCCGGTGTTCTTGTTCTGTTGACCCGCGGCGGCTTCGATCTGCGCCTGCGCCTTCGAAATGTCGTTGCCCAACTCGACCATTTTCTGATCCGTCTTGTCGCCCTTGCCGCCCCCGCCGCCGCCGGCGCCCGATCCGGTGCCTTTGCCGGCGCCGCTGCCCTGTCCCTCGCCCGCGCCATCACCGCTGCCGCTGCCCGTGCCTTTGCTGTTGCCGCTGCCCGATCCGCCGCCGGAGCCGCCCGACGCATTCTTCGCGATGCTGTTGCCGCTCTGCCGCTGCTGCTCGACTCGCTCGAGCTCCCGCTTCATCGCGGCGAGTTCCTGCAGCTTTTGCTCGGGCGGCAGCTTGGGGTTTTCGAGGTCGCGCGCCACGGCGCGCATCGCTTTGACCAGGTCCCTTTCGGCTGGCGTCGCCGAGGAGCTATCCAACGACCGCGCGACCTGGCGCAGCCGATGCGCGATCGCCTGGTCCGGCGTCGGTACCACCACGAAGGCCAGCGCCGCCGCTGCCAGCGCGGCCATCACCACCGCCGCCGCGATCGCCGACCGCTTCAGCGGTTGCGCGAGCTTCAGCCTGAACTCGCGCCGCGGTTCGAACAGGTCGAGATACGCGATCGCGCGCCGCCACAGCATCGGGAACAATGGCGAGCGCCGTCCGCGTTCCTGCGGATGTGCCGGATTGGCGAGCGTCGCCAGCGTCAAAATCTCCTGGTGCCCACCGATATGATTGTCCACCGCCGCCGCCGCGCCGAGAAAGTCGTCGGCCTTCAGGTAGGCGAACAGCGCCAGCACTCCCATCATGATCAGTTGCGCGGCGCAGGCTGCGATCAGGACTTCGCCGAACCGCGTCTCGCGATCGTCGGTCAGGATGTAGCCGAAGTTCTCCCAGGTCAACACGCCGATCACGTCGAGGCCCAGTGCGAACAAAATCGTGAGCCCGAGCGGCATCGTCAAATCGATCGCCGCGGTCATCGCCGCCAGGCGCGCCAGGCGCCGGCGCGATTTGCCGATTTGCTCGATTGGGTTGACCATTACCGCTCCGCCCGCTGGCGCGATCCGTCCTTGCCGTTAGCCCTTCAATCCTCGTAATAGCGCGTTGCGGCGCTTGACCTCGGCGATTGCCCGCTGATGTTCCGCGAATGAGCGCGAGAAGATATGGGTCCCGTCATTGCGTGCAACAAAATACAGGTAATCGGTGTGCGCCGGATAGAGTGCCGCACGAATCGAAGGCAGTCCCGGGTTCGCGATCGGCCCCGGCGGCAGCCCGGCGATTTCATAAGTGTTGAACGCCGAGGGCGTCCGCACCGCCGTCGCCGCCCGTTCGCTGTCGCCTTGCTGATTATATTCGGCGGTCGGATCCGATTGCAGCGGCATCCCGAGCTTCAGCCGGTTGTAAAATACACTCGCGATAATCGGCCGCTCTTGCGGTGCGTGCGCTTCCTTCTCGATTATCGAGGCCATCGTCACCATCTCGCGTGCGGTCAGGTTGAGATCGAACAGGCGCTGCTCGACCGCGGGCGTCAACACCGCGAAAAACCGCTCCAGCATCGTCGCTAATATCTGATCGGTCTTTACCAGCGGCGAGAAGCGATAGGTCGCCGGGAACAGGAAGCCCTCGCTGCCTAGCGGGCCCAGCCCCAGTGCCGCCACCATCGATCCGCTGCGCGCGGCCGCGTCGAAGTCATTTTCACAGACCAGTCCGGCCTCTTCCAGCCGCGCGCCTATCTGATGGACCGTCATGCCTTCCGGTACCGTCACCGTCACCACCATGAAGTCGCCGTTGACCAGATGGGCCAACACCGCGGGCATCGCCTCGCCGCCCTTGAAGCCGTAATCGCCGGGCTTCAGGCGCTTCGCGCGTCCGGTCAGGTTCGCATAGAGAACGAACGCGAGTTCGCTGCGGACCACTCCGGCCCGCGCGAGTTCACCTGCCGCCACCGTCATCGATGCGCCCTTGCGGATCGAGACCACGCGCGGCGGCGTAAAAATCCCGGTCGGGCTGAAGACCAGGTAGCGGACGTATAGTCCGCTGCCGGCGGCCGCCAAAATCAGCACGGCCAATCCGTATCCAAGCTTTCTCATCGTTGCTATTCGGCCCGGCTATTCGGCTCGACTAATCAGCTTAACAGATGTGTTTTGCGGGTGTGGATCGCTCGCCTGCGATCGCCGATAGCGTCCCCGCCGCAACCGCCGCGGTTCACGCCAACCCACCCGCCTGCCGATTATTCAGCCAGCCCTCCAGGATCACGCTCGCGGCCACCGCGTCGATCGTGCCCTTGTCCCGCGCGCGCCTGCCGGACAATTCCTTGAGCCGCTCTTCAGCTTCGAAACTCGTCAGACGCTCGTCGAAAAGCTCCACCGGAAGACCGCTCGCTTCGTGCAACCGATGGGCAAATGCGGTCGCTGCGCGCGCCGCCGGACCCGCGCTCCCGTCCATGTTCAGCGGCAATCCGACCACCACTCGCGTTACTTCAAATTCGACGAGACGCGCGCGAATCGCTTCAAGGTCGCGCACCACCGAACGACGCTCCAACGCGCCAATCGGATGAACCGCGAGACCCGCATCATCCGCGATCGCGATTCCAATACGGCGTTTACCCAGATCAAGAGCAGCTATCGCCATTCAACAGCAATCCTAATACTACTCAGCACCCATTATACCGATAAAATGAGCCGATTTTCCTGTTGAAAACGCGCTCGCTCGGGGTTGATTGTGACACAGGCGTGACATAGCCTCGACCTCAATGCGGTGGGGGAATCTTCGACATTCCTGGGCCAGAATGGGATCTGGCCTGCTAGTCGCGATGGTCGCGACGGCAGCGATCATTCAGGTCTTCGTCGCCGGCGCCAACGACCGCACACAGGAAATCGCCGCGCGCCAATTTGCCGCCGCCGCCGGCCGCATCGAACCCGAGTACATCGACGAGCCTACCGCGGTCGCGCCCGCACCCGAACCGGTCACGATCAGCCTCACCATCGATCGTTCGGCCCCCGTGCTCTCCTATCTGGAGGAGGCCGGACTCGATCGCGACGAGGCTCAGCGCTGGGCATGGTCCTTTGCGCAGGCCGCGACGGGCGGCAGGCTTCAGAGCGGCCATGCGCTGACCCTATATAAAGATCCCGACGACGGCAGCCTCCGCGAACTCAAGTACAACCTCGACGACCGCGTGGCGATACGCGCGCGCACCTACGGCAACGGTGTCATTCGTTCCTCGCAGGAATTGATTACCTACACCGTGCGCCCGGTCGCTGTATCCTTTAAGATCAGAGGTGATTTCTGGGCCGAGGCCGAGCGTCATGATTTGCCCAAGCCGATCGCGGCGACGCTCGCCAACGCGTTTAAAGATCAACACCCGTTGACGGCGCTTCCGCGCGGCTCCGCGGTGAAACTCATCTACCAGGAACGGGTCAGCCGCGATGGCACCTCGCATCTGCCCACCGGCCTCGAAGCCGCGCAGATCAGCTTCGGCAACCAGACGCTCTCGGCCTTCGCCTTCCGCGACGATCGCGGCCAGGCCCATCTCTACAACGCCGACGGCGTCGCGCTCGAGCCCCAGTCCCTGCGCTTCCCGGTCGAATTCCAGTACATCTCGTCGGGCTTCAGCTTCCATCGCTATCATCCGATCCTCCACGAATATCGACCGCACGTCGGTGTTGACCTCGCGGCCCATTACGGTACTCCCGTCAAGGCCATTGCCGACGGCCGCATCGAGAGTGCCGGATGGTGCGGCGAACTCGGCCGCTGCGTCAAGATCGACCACGAGGCCGGGATGGTCAGCATCTACGGCCATCTGTCGGAGATCACTCGAGGTTTGCAGGGTGGCAATCCGGTGCGCGTCGGCGAGGTGATCGGTCGCGTCGGCTCGAGCGGACTCTCGACCGGTTCACACCTCCATTTCGCTATCGAGAAAAACGGCCAATTCGTCAATCCCCTGACCGAATCTCTCGGCACGCACCACCGGATTCCGCCGACCATGCGCGCGCTGTTTGACGGCCTTAAGCAAAAGTACCTTGCGGCGCTCGACCGGATGCCGCAAATTGGCGGCCATGGCGGTAATTTCAGCGTGTCTCACGCGGCCGTCGCCCGCACCGAGAGCGGCTCGGGCATGAGCGCGATGGCCGCTCCGCCGCAATCCGGGGCCGTACGCACCGTCTCGACCGAAACCTCCAGCTCGATCGGCCGCTAGAAAACCGCGGTTAGGCGTACGTGCTGCCGATGCGCCCCTCGCGCTCTCCATCACCGCGTGACTTGGCCGCCCGCCCGAGCATTGCGAGCGTCAATCATGAAAAGCGAATTCTTCGATCCGCCGCGTCCGCGCGTCTTCGCCCATCGCGGCGCCAGCGGCGATTACCCTGAAAATACGCTGCCCGCCTTCATCGCCGCCCGTGACCTCGGCGCACCCTACATCGAACTCGACGTCCACCTGACTCGCGACGGCCACGTCGTCGTCGCCCACGACGAAAACCTTGGGCGCGTCGGTGACACCGACTGCCTCATTCCCGATTTGACGCTCGCCGAATTATCGCGGGTCGATGCCGCCCATAACTTCACGCCCCCCACGAGCGCCGATGGCGAGTTCCCGTTTCGCGGCCGCGGCATCCGTGTGCCTGAACTCGCGGAGGTCTTCGCGGCGTGTCCCGATCAGCGTTTCATCATTGAAATCAAGCAGACCGCCCCGAGCCTCATCGATGCGCTCCTCAGCGTTATCGATCGCGCCGCGATGCGCCGGCGCGTGCTCGTGGCGAGCGAGCATCAGGCGCCGATTGACGAATTTCGCATCGCCGCTCCCGACCTCCCGACCAATTTACCGACCGCCGAGGTCGCCGCCTTTCTGATGTCGCTGCCGCCCGGCACGCCGCCCTTCGTACCACGCGGCGCGGCCCTCCAAATCCCGCCCGAATACGAATCGTGGAAAATGGTGACGCCGGAAACCGTCGCCGCCGCTCATCGCATCGGCCTCGAGATGCATATCTGGACGATCAACGAAGTGGCCGAAATGCGCGCGCTGCTCGCGCTCGGCGTTGACGGGATCATCACCAACTTCCCCGCCCGCCTGCTGCAACTCCTCACGCGCCGTTAAGGTCCCGAGTCTCCCCCCTCAGATGGGCGATCTCCAGGTGGGAAGTCTGGAACCCTTTCAAAGTTCTCACGATTCTTTTTCCACCTGCCGCGCGTTGGCTTTTCAGCGCGCACACCCATCTGTTACGATTCCCGCGCTCACCACGCCGATCAACGGAGGGCCCTTGCCGATGAAGCTCGATACCACGCTCACCACCCGCGACTTAAGCGAAGTCCCCGCCGCCGCAAAGTCCGCCGAGGCCCTCGGCTTCGACGCCATCTGGTCGATGGAAGCCGGTAACGACGGCTTCCTGCCGCTCGCCCTCGCCGCCGAACATACCAGCCGCGTCAAGCTCGGACCCGCCGTCGCGATCGCCTTTCCGCGCAGCCCCATGTCGATGGCTTACCAGTCGTGGGACCTCGCCGCGCTCTCCAAGGGCCGTTTCATCCTCGGCCTCGGCACCCAGGTCAAGGGTCATATCGAGCGCCGCTACGGCGTCAAATGGGAACCGCCGGTGGCCAAGCTGCGCGAGTATGTGCAGGCGCTGCGCACCATCTTCAAATGCTGGCAGGAGGGCGGCAAGAAGCTCTCATTTTCAGGTAAATACTACAACCTGTCCCTAATGACGCCGTTCTTCGCCCCCAAGCCCCACGATTACAACATTCCGATCTATATCGCGGGCGTTAATGAACTAATCCTGCGCACCGCCGGCGAGCTGTGCGACGGTCTCCACGCCCATCCGTTCACCTCCGCCAAGTACCTGCGCGAATTCCTCGTCCCGCATGTCGAGGAAGGCCTCAAAAAATCCGGTCGCGCGCGCAAGGACTTCACCATCACCACGACGCCCTTTGTGATCGTCGGCCGCAACGCCGACGAAATCGAACGCGCCAAGGCCGGTGTCCGCCAGCAGATTTCCTTTTATGCCTCGACCCGCACCTACCAGATCGTGCTCGAGACCCACGGCTGGGGCGACGTCGCGCCCAAGCTCAACGAGATGGCCGCCAAGGGCGATTGGGCGAACATGGGCAAGCTCATCACCGACGAGATGCTTGAGGTCTATGCGGTGACCGGGACCTTCGACAACATCGGCGAGAAGGTGCGCGAGCGCTACGACGGCCTGCTCGATCGCGTCAATTTTTACGTTCCCTACAAGGCGGCCTTCGATGACGCGACCTGGCGCCGCCTATGCCAACAGCTTAACGGTTAGCGGCCGCAGGTCAGCTTCAGGTCGCCATCAGGCCGGCGCGCCGCCGCCGGTCCGACCGCTCAGCGCGCGCGCGAGTTTTTGCGGCAGAAAGGTGCGCGCGAAGCGCATCACCGTCTTTACATCGAGCGGACGCTCGCGCAACGCGCGCGCGAAATATCCCCGCGCCGCCCGCAGGTCGCCCGATCGCATCGCGATCAACCCCTCGTAGCCGAGCGCACTCGCATACGCGCGCCGCGTGCCCCGTATCAGCCCGCGCGCGGCGTCGCCGTAACGTTCCCGCACGCGGCGCACAAAGACCTCGCGATAGCGCGAATACTTTTCCATCCGCACGCCCGGTGACTCGTAACGATAACGCACCAACCGTTCCGCCACGTAGGCGAACTTGCCATGCTCGCGCGCGACCAGGAACAGAAACGGATCTTCATACGCCGCGGATTTGAACTCCTCGACGAAGCCTCCGCACGCCGCGAACGTGGCGACGCGCATTACGGCCGTGCTCGGAATTATCGGCCACCACCGATCGAGCATCTCGGCCATCGTCGGCGCATGCGCGCAATCGGGCGTCACGTAGGAGTCGCCTACCGGTGCGCCGTTCGCATCAATCGGTATCGCATCCGAGAAGACCAGCACCACCGCTTGATTCCGCTCGAGTAGTGGCACCGTTGCCGCAAGCTTATCCGGCCGCCACTCGTCGTCGGCGTCCAGGAACGCGAGGTATTCGCCCTGCGCGAGGGCGGCGCCCGCATTGCGAGCGGCGGCGGCCCCACGATTCGCCTGCTCGATTACCCGGATGCGATCGCCGAACCCCCGCAAAGTCTCCCCGCTGCCGTCGGTCGAGCCGTCGTTGACCACGATCACTTCGACTTCATCGTCGAAGCGTTGCTCCAGCACGCTCGCCACCGCGTGCTTGAGCGTTGCTGCGTTATTGAAAACCGGTATTACGACCGACACCCGCGACATCGCGAGCGAGACTAGCACATCGCGCGACGCCCTCCGCGCCACCGTCATTCTCACCCGACTCGCCGCGCGCGATGCGATGGTAAATGACCGGCCTCGCGATTAAGCTCGCGCCGGAGGAAAGCGGTCGATGGCCAATTCTCCCATACCGGTCGAGCTTGATTCCGCGCGCACCAACCCGCACGAATGGCCGCGCCGTTATACCGTGGTCGTGCTTTTCGCGCTCGCGACCGCCCTCTGCTACATCGACCGCGTCAATATCTCCATCGCGATCATCCCGCTCGCGCGCGAAAAAGGTTACGACCCTGCCGCCAAGGGGCTCGTCCTGTCGTCATTTTTCTGGGGCTACCTGTGGCTCCAACTGCCCGGCGGATGGATGGCCGATCGCTTCGGCGGCAAGCGCGTGCTCGCCGCCGGCGTTGCGATGTGGTCGGTCGCGACCTTCCTGACGCCGCCCGCCGCTTCGATCTCGTTCGGTGCGCTGCTCGCGATGCGCGCGCTGCTCGGCGCCGGCGAAGCCCTGAATTTCCCGGCCGTCCACAGCATCGCCGCCCGCTGGACCATCGGCTCCGAACGCGCGCGCGCCATTTCGCTCCACTTCAGCGGCGTCGCCTTCGGCACCATGATCGCCCTCATCGTCAGCCCGCTGATCGTCCTCGCCTACGGATGGCCCTCGGTTTTCTATATCTCCGGCGCGCTCGGGCTTCTGTGGCTCGTGGTCTGGCAGCTCAAAGCCGCCAACGGCCCCGAGGATTGCCGCGGCGTCTCGCCCGACGAACTCGCCCTCATCATGGCCGAGCGCGCCTCCGCGGTGGAACTCGCCGACCGCATCCCGTGGGGACGCATCTTCCGCGAGCCCGCCGTGTGGGCCATCGTTATCGCTCATCTGTGCAACAACTTCGGCTTCTACATCATCCTGCTATGGCTGCCGAGCTACCTCACCCGGACCTTCAATGTGCCGATGGAGCGCCTCGGCGCCTTCTCCGTCATTCCGTGGATCGTCGCCTTCATCATGCAGAACACCAGCGGATGGTTTGCCGACGGCCTGCGCAAACGCGGCATGCCACTCACCACCGTGCGCAAGCTGATGCAGGCGAGCGCCTTCACGATTGGCGGACTGCCGCTGCTGGTGCTGCCGCTCGCGCGCTCGCCCGAGATGGCGGTTGTCCTCGTCACCATCTCGATCGCCGGCACCGCGCTCGGCGCCGGCGGCTTCGTCGTCAACCACTTCGACGTCGCGCCTCGCTACGCGGGCATCCTGATGGGTATCTCGAACACCGCCGCGACCGTTCCCGGCATCATCGGGGTGGCCGCCACCGGCTTCATCCTCGAGGCGACCAATTCCTTTTCCGCTGTCTTCTATTTGACGACAATCGTCTATGCGGTCGGCGCGATTTGCTACATCGCGATGGCCAGTGGCGACCGCAAAATCTAAGCCCGCAAATTCCGACCCGCTCCGCGCCCGTTTTGGGCGGCCATCGTGATATTACAAGCTGAATTGATTGCTACTTGTGGTCGCGCGCGGGCAGCATCCGTTCTAGCTGCGCGTGCAGATGGCCGTTCGAGGCGACGAAGCCCGGCGTCTTCACTTCGCGCTGGTTGAAACTTACTTCCTTGCCATGCAAATCGGTCACCCGTCCGCCCGCCGCGACGATCAGCGCGACGCCCGACGCGATGTCCCATTCGTTCTTTGGCGTCAGCGTGAAGGTTGCGTCCGCCTGTCCCGCCGCCACCAGCGCCAGCTTGTAGGCGACGCTCCCGATCGGCCTCACGATCACGCGCCCTTCGTAGGCTTTCCATTCGCCGCGCGCCGTTTCGCTGCGGCTCGCCAGGATCGTCGCGTGCTCCAGCGCGCGCGTATGGCTGACCGTCACCGCCTTGCCATCGAGCGTGCAGCCCGCGCCGCGCACCCCGCAAAATAACTCGTCCTTGATCGGGTTGTACGTGACCCCCATCACCGGCACGCCGTGGTCGGCCAGCGCGATGGCGACGACGAACTCCGGTATCCCCTTGATGAACTCCTTCGTCCCGTCCAGCGGATCGACGATCCACACCCGTTCGCGCGTCAGCCGATCGTCGTTATCGACGGTCTCCTCCGAGAGCCAGCCATAGGCGGGAAATGCGTCGCGCAGAATCTGCTTGAGCGTGCTGTCGGCCTCGAAGTCCGCCGTCGTTACTGGATTGTTCTTGCCCTTCGAATCGATCTGGTAGCCGCCGTCGCGAAAGTAGCGTTGCAGGATTTCGCCCGCCGCGATCGCCGCATCGCGCGCGACCTGCAGTTCGCGATCGTACGCGCTCGCCGCTCCACCCACGGCCAGCGTCCCGGCGCCGTGTTCCGATTTATTCGCGAGATCCCCTTCGTCCTTCGTCCGTGTCGTCATTACTTCGCGTGCTTCTCCGCCCGCCCTTAGAGTTTTCCGCCCTTCGCGCGCTTGCGCAGGACTTTTTCATACGCACCCGTCAGCTTTGCCATCATCGCCTCGCGCTGCTCGAACAGCCGCCGCGGCTTGCGCGCCTTGCGCCGCGCCAACGCGTAAGCGGTGATCAGCGGCAGCGCCACCGTCGAATCAACATAACAGACCACCGAATCTGGCAGCCGCTCCGGATCGATCTTACCCCAACTCACCGCCTCGTTCGGCGTCGCGCCCGAAAGGCCGCCAGTGTCGGGCCGCGCGTCGGTCACTTGCAGAAAGTAATCGTGGCCCTTTTCCGCGACACCCATCACTTCCTGGATTTGCGGTTCGGTCTGCAGCACGAAGTTCTTCGGCGATCCGCCGCCCAGGATAAACACCGCGCTCTTCATCCCGGCCGCCTTCGCCGCATACACGATCGCCGCCGTCTCGTTGACGTCGGTCAGCGGATCGAGCCGCAATTCGTAGCCTTCGAGCTCGAGCGCCGCGAGATTCATCCCGATCGACGAATCGCCCGGCGACGATGTATAGACCGGCAGCGCATGCTTGTAGGCCGACGCCAGCAGCGACCGCCGATCGAGCTTCAGCACCCGCTCGCGCTCGGCCACATAGCGGCCCGCCATGAAATGAAATTCCGCCGTGCTCATCGCCCGCTGAAATTCGGGCTGCCGCGCGATCTCGCGGAAGAACGCGTCAGTCGATAACAACACCCGGTAGTCGAAGAAAATATCGTAGATGCGCACCACCCCGGCCTTGCGCAGCGCGATATCGTCGGCCTCGGCCGTGCCCTGGAACATCTTGAGGCCCAGCCCGAAATGAGTGTCGTGATAGAGGTTCGCGCCGGTCGAGACCATCCAATCGACGAAGCCGTTTTCGATCAGCGGGATGATGCATGACATGCCGAGCCCGGCCGGCGTCAGCGCGCCCGTCAGGCTGATTCCGACCACCGTGTCGTCGGTGAGCATTTTCTCGGCGAACAGCCGGCACGCATCGCGCAATCGCCGGCCGTTGTAGGCGAGAAACGCGGTATCCACCAGGTCCGCCGCGCTCATTTTCCCGGTGACGGCGGGGGGATTTATTTGTGCGCCCGAGATACGCTCGACTGCGGTTTTTTTTGCTGCCATCGTTACTCGCCAATGCCAAACGGCTGGGCGGCGCGCGCTCTTTTGGCCGTTAGTCCCCAAGCGCCGCCCGGTAGGTTACGGTGCGGAAAGTAAAGCTCCGCGATCCTACCGGGCGCGGGCCGCCGATTCCATCGCGCGCGCCGGTTTGCGCCTCGATCGCCGGCCACCTAAGATTGCTTGCAGGGGACCTCTCAGCGCGGGGATAACAACATGGCGATTATCGCGATTACCCAGCATCTGGGCACGCGCGGCGAATTACTGGGACGGACGCTCGCCGCCCGCCTCGGTTACCGCTTCATGAACGTCCAGGATGTGATCGACGAGGCGTCGAAAACCTACAACATCACGCCCGAGCTGCTGGTCGTCGTGGACGAGCGCCGGCCCCATTTCTGGGAGCGCCTCAAGACCGACACCGCTCGCTTCATCCCGATCTTCAAGTCCGTGCTGCTCAAACACATGGCCGAGGATCGCTTGGTCGTGCTCGGCCGTTCGGTCGCCCAACTGATGCCCGATTACGGATGTGGTCTGCGCCTGCGCTTGACCGGTGCGCTGAGTGAGCGGGTCAAGGAAGTCGCCGCCGAGGAAAAGCTCGCGCCGGCCGTGGCTGAGCGGCGTGTGCGCGATTACGATCGCGAAGTTCGCGCGCGCCTCCAGGTCCTGTTCGAAGTCGATATCGAAGATCCCACCACCCACGACCTGACGCTCAACACCTTCTCCACCCCGATGCCGCTGCTGATCGCGATGCTGACCGCCGGCGCCGCCGAGATCGATCGCACCGCCGGTCCCGAACAGTGGCGCCTCATGCGCGATACCGCGCTCGCCGCCGAAGTGCGCGCGATGTTGCTGGTGCATCCCAAGATCGGGCACGCCCCGCTCGTGGTGAATTGCGCCAGTGGCGCCGTGCGCGTAAATGGCCCCGGCCTGGTGCCGCCATGGGACGGGCTGATCGGCGACGTCGCCCGTCAGGTCAACGGCGTCACCTCGGTCGAAGTCAACGCCGAGGAATCACCCGCGCCAATCCGCCCCAGCTAGTGACCCCCATTCCGCAGGGGCGGTTGCGCAAGACCGCAGGATTTCACGGCAAACAGACCGCGAAGATGTTTCACGTGAAACATCTTCGCTATCCATACGTTTTGCCGCCCGGCCTCGATTCTGATCCGCCGACTTGGCAGCCGGTAGCGCGCCAGCCTTTGTGCGCGCCTGCCCGCGTGTTATGGTCGCGCTTCCTCCAGATTCACGATGCGCCAACTCCTCATATTCATCGCCACCGGAGCATGGTCGGGATACGCCCCGTTCGCCCCCGGAACCTTCGGTTCGATCGTCGGCCTCATCGTTGGATGTCTAATCTTCGCGCCGATCTGGCGCCGGTCGCCCGCCGCCTTCCTGCTGATTTTTGCGATCGTCTTCGTACTTGCGTGCTGGATCGCCGGCCGCGCCGAACAGCTTCTGGGCGAGCATGACAGTTCGAAAATCGTGCTCGACGAAGTTCTCGGCATGGTCGCGACGATGTTCATGAATCCGACCGGATGGATTGCGCTCGTCGCCGGTTTCGCGCTCTTTCGCATCTTCGATATTATCAAGCCCTTTCCGGCGAGCTTTATCGACCGTCGCGTGCGCGGCGGCACCGGTGTGATGCTCGACGATATCGCCGCCGGCATCTATGCGAATCTCGTATTGCAGGTCGCACGCCGACTACTCTGATGCGGTCGCGGCGCATATCGTCGGCGTCGCGCGACGCCCTTGAAGGAGCCCAGAGATGATTGAACGAGCCGTCATACTTTCAACCGGCGACGAAATCACCACCGGCAAGGTGGTCGATAGCAACTCGAACTACCTGGCCGACAAGCTGAACGAGATCGGCATCGACCTGATCGCCGTGCTGACCGTCGGCGACGTGCCCGAGCGTCTCGAATGGGCCTGGCGGTCCGCGCTCGAACTGGGCGACGTGGTACTCTCAACCGGCGGTATCGGACCGACCGCCGACGACCTGACGACGGAGACCATCGCGCGCCTCACTGGCAAGAAATTGTGGCGTCACGAACCCTCGGTCGATCACATGCGCCGGCTGTTCGAGTCGGTCGGCCGCGTGATGCCCGAGAACAACATCAAGCAGGCGCTCTTTCCCGAAACCGCTGAAGTCATTCCTAATCCGCTCGGCACCGCGCCCGGCTTTCGCATGGCCGTGCGCCAAAGCAATCACACCGCTCACCTGGTCGTGATGCCGGGGGTGCCGCGCGAGATGAAGCCGATGATGGAGAATGAGGTCATCCCGTGGCTGCGGCTCAATCGCGGCAGCGACAAGGTCTTCGCCACGCGCATCTTCCAGACCTTCGGCATCAGCGAATCCGGACTCGATGAGGCGGTCGCGGGACTGATCAAACCGGAAGAGGCCAAGGTCGGCTTCCGCGCGAGCTTCCCGCAAATCTCGATGAAGGTGATGGTCGAGGATGTCGCCGGCGCCGCCGAGCAGCGGCTCGAGGAACTGAGCCAGCGCGTCCGCGCCCGCGTCGGCGAGTACATTTATGGTGAGGGCGAAGTCTCGATGGAAGAGGTGGTCGGCCGCCTGCTAATCGAGAAGAAGCTGAAGCTTGCGGTGGCGGAATCGTGCACTGGCGGCCTCATCGGCCATCGCATAACGAATGTCGCTGGCAGTTCCGGTTACTTCGAGGCGGGCCTCGTCACTTACTCCAACGCGATGAAGGTCGGCCTCCTCGGCGTGCGCGAAGATACGCTCAAAAGCCACGGCGCGGTGAGTGAGGAATGCGTGCGCGAGATGGCGGCGGGAGCGATCGAGCGCGCCGGCGCGGACGTCGCGATCGCGACCTCAGGCGTTGCGGGCCCCGGCGGCGGCAGCGCGGAACATCCGGTAGGCACGGTGTGCCTCGCGCTTGCGGCCAAGGGCGTGTCGGCCTCGCGCCGCTACAATTTTCGCGGCAATCGCGAGTGGGTTAAACTGCTCACCTCGCAGGTCGCGCTCGACTGGCTGCGCCGTTATGCGCTCGGCCTGCCGATCGGCGGCGAAGCGACCATCTTCCGCCGCTGACCGCGATGGTTTAACTTCGATAGTGTTTCACCTTCGAGCGGAAGTCCGCATGACACTTGTACAGCCTGGAACCTGAATCGTGCTGAGTATTCTCGTCGGACTCTTCGCGCTCTCGATTGGCGCCGGCTTCGTCGGCGCGCTTTCGGGACTGGGCGGCGGTGTTTTTATCGTGCCGGGCCTCGTTATCCTGGCGCACGTCCCGATGAATATCGCCGTTGGCGCGAGCCTGATTTCGGTGGTTGCGACCAGTGCCGGCGCGAGCGTCGCCTTTGTGCGCGACGGCTGGACCAATTTGCGCGTCGCGATCATTCTCGAATGCGCAACCGTCACCGGCGCGGTGGCTGGCGCCTACATGGCGGGTCTGATTTCGCCGCCAGTACTCGAAATGCTATTCGCGCTGATGATGCTCCAGTCGGCGTGGTTCGCGATGAAAAGCCAGGATCAAGATCTCCTGCCGCAATCCGACCCGCTCTGCGCGCGCCTGCGCCTGGGCGGGCAGATGCCCCACGACGACGGCACCATGCGACCCTATGGCGTCAGGAATTTGCCGGGCGGCGCGGGCCTGATGGTGGTTGCGGGAGTGATCTCGGGCCTTCTCGGAATTGGCGCCGGCGCGGTCAAAGTCACCGCGATGGACTATCTGATGAAACTGCCGTTGAAGGTTTCCAGCGCCACCAGCAACTTCATGATCGGCGTGACGGCGGGCGCGGGCGCGCTGGTATTTCTATCGCGCGGCGACGTCGCCGCCACAATTGCGGCGCCGGTCGCGCTCGGTGTCACCGTGGGTGCGATGATCGGCGGCCGCGTGCTGCCGCGCGTTAACACCTACTCGCTCCGCAGGCTCTTCGTGGTGATTCTTGTGCTCATCGCGATCGAGATGGGCTGGCGCGCCTGGTCGAGGATCTGAATGGATACGGCTGTTGCCACCGGCGAAGAAGATCGGATCCTGCGCACGTGGACGC
The DNA here is from genome assembly GCA_021780755.1 of Deltaproteobacteria bacterium. Classification (GTDB taxonomy): domain Bacteria; phylum Desulfobacterota; class Binatia; order Binatales; family Binataceae; genus JADMIL01. The sequence goes on from JAJXYF010000011.1 coordinate 64,649, forward strand.
CGCTCATTCTGCGCGTCATCCTGCTGGTCAGCTCGATCGTGATGGCGGTTGGCATCGCACAATCGCTGGCCTTCGCGCCCGGATTTTACGTCCGCCGCTTTCACGCGATTCAGCTCGGCCAACTGCATGTGCGCGACGGCCTGGCGCAACTCATGGACGAAATGCGCAACGGCGATCCGCATGGGACGATGACGATCGGCCTGTTTCTACTGACGCTGGTGCCGCTGGTGCGCGTCGCCTTCACCTTCTTCCTGTTTCTCAAAGAGCGCGATTTCGTCTATGTGGCGGCTACGGCCTATGTGCTGGCGGCGCTGGCGGTAGGCGTGATGCTTGGACGGGTCGGATAGAGTGCGGCGCGGGTCTCATCGTTAAGCCGGGGACGCGCGCGCCCGCGGAGGAAACCAGGATGGACATCAAAGGAAAAGTTGCGGTCGTTACCGGTGGCGCGTCGGGAATCGGGCGCGCTACCGCCGAGATGTTGGCGACCGCTGGCGCCGCGATCGTGATCGCGGACCTGGTCGAGGCGAGCGGTCACGATACGGTCAAGGCGATCGAAGCGGCGGGTGGCCGCGCGGTCTTCGTCAAGGCCGACGTCACCGACGAAGCCGATGCGCGGCGCATGCTCGAGACCGCCAAGGAAAAATTCGGCAGCCTGGATATTCTCTACAACAACGCCGGTATCGCCGTCGGAATTCCAGGCTATCCGCAGGCGGAGATCAAGCGCTGGCGCCGGGTCCTCGAGATCGATCTGATGGCGGTGATTCTCGGATGCCATCTGGCGGCGCCGCTGATGGATCCAACCGGCGGCGTGATCATCAACACGGCGTCAATGGCGGGGTTGTATCCCTACAAGGAGGACCCGGTATATGGTGCGGCCAAAGCCGGCGTCGTCAATTTTACCTATTCGCTCGCGCCGTGGGCGGCCAAGCGCAACATCCGCGTGAATTGCGTTTGTCCGGGGGTGGTCGATACGCCGCTGGTGCGTAAGGGGATCGAAGCGGCGAAGCGGGCAGGGCAGACCGCAGGCGTGCCGGCGACGATCATGGCGCCGACCGCGATCGCCAACGCCGTACTTTCGCTGATCAAGGATGACGCTATGTTTGGGCGCGCGCTGGAGGTGAGACCGTCGGGGCCGCGCCTGATCGAGACGCCGATGGCTCCGGGTACCCGCCGTTAAATCGCCGCTGAATGCTAAAATCGGTGACCGCGCCACAGGGCGCAGCCACCGATTCCACGGGTGCTCAAGATCAGAAAGTGCGTTCAGACGAGAGCGCGATCAATTACCGCGCATCGCCTCGTCGGCGGGCCGCATGTTGCGCTCGAGGCACCACTTGTCGATGACCTCGGCGTTGAAGCGCCAGTCGGTTCCGATACGGAATCCGGGCAACTCGCCGCGGCGCAGAAGCTTGTAGATGGTTGACGGATGTACACGAAGATACGCCGAGAGTTCTCGCACCGTCATCACGCGAGGCAAGTTGTATTTGGGTTCTGCCACGTTGTTCTCTCCAATGCGTGTCGCTGCTCAACCCTTCTCGAGCGGCGGCAGTCAACATCCGCTGAGTTGCTCAAGTCCCGCTGCTGGACTAAGCCTCATTTGATAACACCAAGCGTAGCGAAAAGCATAAATACGGGTCAAGAGGGAATCGCTGGATTTCAACAGGTTCCGCAAGCTCTTCGTTGGTGTCAGTTATTGGTTTCATTGTTCTTTGCTACGCCTAATTAACTCTTAGTGGAAAGTGTTCCGTCTTGCAAGCTCTCAATGGGAGAATTGGCGCAAATGCTTCTACGCAAGTCTGGTCTATCCTTGTTATTGCTGTGCTTTATTATCTCCGCGACCATCGGTTCGGCCCGTTCCGGCTCATCTGAGTTGACAATTCAAAGCACCGCATTTATGGCAAACAGGCCGATTCCCGTCGCGTACACGTGCTCGGGCGACGATAGGTCGCCCACGCTTGCGTGGAATGGAGTACCCGCCGCTACGCAGACGCTGGCGTTAATCGTGCGTGACCCCGACGCTCCGATGGGGTCGTACGTGCATTGGGTGATCTACAACATGCCGGCAAATCTAACCGGACTACCCGCGGGGCTGCCGACGACGCCGATGCTCGACAACGGCGCGATGCAGGGGGTTAGCGGTCGCGGTACGAGCGGCTACCACGGTCCGTGTCCGCCGCCCGGCCCGGCCCATCATTATCATTTTCGGCTCTACGCGCTGGACGCCAAATTGAACCTGGCGGCGGGTGCGAATGCCGCCGAGGTCGAGCAGGCGCTGAAGGGACATGTGCTGGCGTCGGGGGATTTGGTGGGTACGTTCGCGCGCTGAGCGTTTGAGCGCGGCCGGGGCGTGCGGTTAAGTGCGAGCGGTCGTGATAGAAATTTCATGATGCGGCTGGAGGCGAAATTCGTGAGCTCGGCGTTTGCGTTGGGCGATTGTCCACGCTGGGAGCGCACCGAAGTTGCGCTGGCGGGACGCTCGAACGTCGGCAAGAGTTCGCTGCTGAACGCGCTGGCGGGCAGCAAGGGGCTCGCGCGCACGAGCAAGACGCCGGGGCGGACACGATGCGTGAACTTCTTCGAGGTCGGGACGAATCTCGCGCTGGTGGATTTGCCGGGTTACGGCTTCGCGAAGATGTCGCGCGCTGACGCGGCGAAAATTGCGGTATTGCTGGCCGACTATCTGCGCGAACGGCGGCAACTTGGCGGGCTGGTGATGTTGATCGACGCGCGGCGCGGACCCGAGCGCGAAGAACTCGATCTGGCGGCGGCTGCGCGCGGGCGCGGAATCGAGCCGATCGTGGTCGCGACCAAGAGCGACAAGATTCGCAACGCCGAACGGCCCGAAATCACGCGCCGATTCGCGGCGCTCGCAACCGCGCCAATCCTGTGTTCGGCCTTCGATGGCGAGGGGCTCGGCGAATTGCGCGGGCGCATCCTCGATTGTGCGCGGATGGCCGGCGGTGCGCGGCGCGGCCGCGCGGTCGCGGATGTCTGACGCTTTCATCTCGATCATGTCACCCGCGGTCAGCGTCATAATACCGACCTACAACCGGGCGCGATTGGTCTTCGCGGCGATCGCCTCGGTGATCGCCCAGCGCGCGACGGATTTCGAATTGATCGTGGTTGACGACGGCTCGACCGACGACACCTGGCCCGAATTGAAGCGGACGGCCGCGGCGGTGAATGCCGAGCATGCGGATCGCGTCGCGATGCGGATCGTACACACGGAAAATCGCGGTGTGGCGGCGGCGCGCAATACCGGTGTGGCGCTGGCGTCGGCGCCGCTGATCGCGTTGCTGGACTCGGACGATTTGTGGGGACCCGACAAGCTCGCCCGTCAGATCGAATACATGCGCGCGCATCCGCAATGCGTGATTTCGCAAACCGATGAATACTGGATGAGTAACGGCGAACGCGTGAATCCGGGCCTGCGCCATCGCAAAGCCGCGGGCGATATCTTTATCGACTCGTTGCGGACCTGTCTGGTCACGCCGTCCACGGTGATTCTGCGCACTGCGCTGCTGCGTGAGGTGGGCGGGTTCGACGAGGATTTTAGCGCGGCGGAGGACTACGATTTATGGCTGCGCATCCTGGTGCGGCACGAGATTGGGTTGATCGCGGAGCATCACGCTACGCGCCGGTCCGGGCATCATGGGCAACTCTCGGCGACGGTTCCCGCGATCGATCGTTTTCGCATTCTCGCACTGCTGAAACTCCTTGGCGGGCATGATTTGAATGAAGTGCGGCGTCGCGCGGTATGCGAAGTGCTGGCCGAGAAGTGCGGCATCTATGCGAAGGGCCTCGCGCGACGCGGGCAGGGCGCCCACGCGACTTTTATTCTTGAATTTGCCGCCAACGCCAGTGGCGCATGGTGCGCAGGCGGCGAGCAAGCGTGCGCTAGCGCCGCCGTCTCGATGCGTGCTCATATCAAAGGGCGCGTGAGCGAGAGTGCCTGACGATGAGCGCCTCCGGGATTGATGTGACGACCCTCGACGACGCGATCCGGCGATGGGCCGCTGAGCGCCATCTGCCGGACGCGCATTTGCGGCGGTGGCTGGCGCTCGCGAACGACGATCGGGCGGCGCTGCTGGAAGTTGCCGAGACGCTGCGGCTGCGGACGGGGCAATTCGTCGCGGCGTTTGACTTGATCGAAGAGATTGCGCTCCGCCAGCGGGGCACTGCCGCGTCGCTCCAAGTGACGATCGCGGCGATACTTGCCCGCCGCGAAATCCGGCGGATACTTGATGGGACGGGTTCGGCGCCGGGGCGCGCGCGGGAGTTGATCGACACGCTGCGCGCGTTGCGCTTTCCGCGTTTGAAGCGGACGATCGAGCGGCTCGCGGCGGAAATCGCGTCATTGGGATTGCCGCGCGGCGTGAAGGTGGTGTTACCGAGGGAACTCTCCTCCGATGAGGTCAGGATCGAGATCTCGGCGGGTGGCGGCACTGAGCTCGCGAGGCTGATCGATTCAGTCGCGCAGGCGCGCGCGGGTCTTGAACGGATTGCCGACCTGGTTGGCGGGGCCGAGTCGATTGACGATGAAGTTTGAGCTGGATGCGATCAATATAGAGGATGGCGTGCGCGCGAGCGCGTTGGCGCGTCGCGTGATCGGCGCGGCGCCGCGGGACGTCATGGTGAGCTACGTCGCCGACGGCCGCCAAGCCGCGCGACCACTGGAGGGCGCCACCGATGCGTTCGGCGGGGGCAAGCGCCGGATGGTGATCATGCGGCGGCGCGCGCCGTTTCTGATGGCGTGTCCGGCGGGGTCTGCCGAGTTCGCCTGCTGCGGGTACCTCGTGCTTACGCTCGCGTCGAATTGTCCGATGGACTGCGGCTACTGCTTTCTCCAGGAATATCTCGCCGACAATCCGGGCTTTCAGGTCTATGCGAACTACGCCGACGCCTTCGACGAATTGGAGCGGCTGCGGCGCAAGGCACCGGCGCGCGGATTGCGCGTGGGCACCGGCGAGCTGGCGGATTCGCTGGCCTTCGATTCGCTGACCGGAATCAGCCGCGACCTGGTCGAGTATTTTGCCGGCCGCGACGACTTGACGCTCGAACTCAAGACCAAGACCGACGAAATTGAAAACCTGGTCGCGATCGATCCGAAGGGGCGCACGCTGGTTTCATGGACGCTGTCGCCCGAGCGGGTATATCGAAGCACGGAACATCGCACGGCAGCGCCGGCGGCGCGCATCGAGGCGGCGCGACGCGTGCTGGCGGCGGGCTACCGGGTCGCGTTTCATCTTGATCCGATAATCGCCTATGCGGGGGCCGAGCGCGACTACCTTGAACTGATCGACCAGCTCTTCGAGGCGATCGCGCCGGAGCGGATCGCATTCATCAGCATGGGCGGCCTGCGCATGACGTCGGCTCTGAGAGCCATCGCGCGGCGGCGCTTTCCCGACGATCCGATGCTGGTGGGAGAAGAGGTGCTGGGGCCCGACGGCCGCTATCGCACGTTCACGCCGTTGCGGCTGAAGCTCTATGCGGCGCTGAGCGATCGGATCAGGAAATCGAACGCGAAGCCGCAGACCTATCTGTGCATGGAAAGCGCGAGCGTCCATCGGCAGGTATTTGGCGAAGCGGCGGCGCCGCCGACGGTGGTCGGTGCGCGGCTGGCCGGGGACTGAGCGGTGGCGAAACGCGTTGATGACACCGTGAGCGCCGCGGGTTTGCGTAGGCGTTCGCTGTCCGCGGCAACGATCGCGGCGGCGAACGGGCGCGTGATCGCACGCCCGCGGGTCGCGCGGGCGGTCGCGACCGGGGACAGTCGCGCACGGCCGATCGGCGTCTTCGATTCGGGCATCGGCGGCCTGACCGTGCTCAAGGAACTGATCGCGCTGCTCCCGGGCGAAGACTTTATCTACCTGGGTGACACGGCGCGCCTGCCCTACGGCACCAAGTCGAACGAAGTGATCGTGCGCTACTCGCGCGAGAACACCGAGTTCCTGCTGGCCAAGGGAATCAAGCTGCTGGTGGTCGCGTGCAATACCTCGAGCGCGGTGGCTTTGGGCGAAATCGCGAGCCATACGATGGTGCCGGTGATCGGGGTAATCGAGCCGGGGGCGCGCGCGGCGGTGAAGGCCTCGCGCACGGGCAAGATCGGCGTAATCGGCACCGAGGCGACGATCGCGTCGGGCGCCTATACGCGGGCGATCCAGAGTTTGCGCCCGCGCGCCGAGATTTACACACGCGCCTGTCCACTGCTGGTGCCGCTGGTGGAGGAGGGCTGGACCGACAACGAAATCGCCGAGCAGACGGTCGCGCATTATCTGGAAAGCCTCAAGGCGAGCGGCATCGACACGCTGCTGCTGGGCTGTACGCATTACCCGCTGCTGCGCGGCGTGTTCGAGCGGGTGCTCGGCGCGCGGGTGAAGATCGTCGATTCGGCGGTGGCGACGGCGGCGGCGGTGCGGGAGAAGCTGGCGGCGTTGAAGCTGAAGCGGCGCGGCGGCGCGGCCGGTGCGCAGAGCTTTTTCGTGACCGAAACACCCGACCGCTTCGTGCGGGTGGGGCGGCGCTTTATCGGGCCGCGGGTCGAATCCGCGGTGCGCATCGAACGCTGAAATGCGGCGCACGGTGCGCTACAATCAAGGCAAATTCGCCCGCGACCGACAGCAGCGGGCATTTCCATTTGAGTTGACTCGCACAACATGGCTTCATCCCTGACCCTGGTCGCGCGCAAAATCTTCGGTTCCAAAAATGATCGGGAACTGAAGCGGATGCGGCCGATCGTCGAAGAAATCAATCAACTGGAGTCCACGGTCGCGCAGCGCACCGACGAGGAATTGCGCGCGAAAATCGCGGAGCTGAAGGCGCGCGTCAGCGCGATCGAGGATCGCGAGGAGCGCGCCTATGCGCTCGACGAGGCGCTGCCGGAGGTCTTCGCGATCGTGCGCGAAGCGTCCAAACGCACGCTCGGCCAGCGCCATTTCGACGTCCAGTTAATCGGCGGCATGGTGCTGCATCAGGGGAAAATCGCCGAGATGAAGACCGGCGAGGGCAAGACCCTGGTGGCGACGCTGCCGGCGGTGCTCAACGCGCTCAGCGGGCGCGGGGTGCACGTCGTTACGGTCAACGACTACCTGGCGCGGCGCGACTCCGAATGGATGGGGCGCATCTACAATTTCCTCGGGCTGAGCGTCGGCGTGGTCGTGCATGGCGTGAGCGATCAGGACCGCAAACTCGCCTATCAATGCGATATCACCTACGGGCAGAACAACGAATTCGGCTTCGACTACCTGCGCGACAACATGAAGTTCAACCTGGAGGATTACGTCCAGCGCGAACACAATTTCGCGATCGTCGATGAGGTCGATTCGATCCTGATCGACGAGGCCCGCACGCCGCTGATCATTTCCGGCGCGTCCGAGGAATCGACCGATACCTACTATGTGGTGGATCGGGTAATCCCGCGGCTCAAGCTCGAAGAGCATTACACGGTTGACGAAAAGCTGCGCACCGTGGCGACCACCGAGGAGGGTGTGACGCGGGTCGAGCAACTGCTCGGGGTCGAGAACCTGTACGATCCGCGCAACATCCTGCTGCTGCATCACGTGAACCAGGGGCTGCGCGCACACGTGCTGTTCAAGCGCGACGTTGATTACGTGGTGAAGGACGGGCAGGTCGTGATCGTTGACGAGTTCACCGGGCGCCTGATGCCGGGGCGGCGCTGGAGCGACGGGCTGCATCAGGCGATCGAGGCGAAGGAAAACGTCAAGATCGAGTCCGAGAACCAGACGCTGGCGACGATCACCTTTCAGAACTACTTCCGCATGTATAAGAAGCTGGCCGGCATGACGGGCACGGCGGACACCGAGGCGGTCGAATTCGCGGAAATTTATCGCCTCGAAGTGGCGGTGATACCGACCAACAAGTCGATGATCCGCGTCGATCATCACGACGTCGTTTACAAGACCGAACAGGAAAAATTCGACGCAGTGATCGAGGATATCCGCGATTGCTACGAGCGTGGGCAGCCGGTGCTGGTCGGTACGGTGTCGATCGAGAAGTCGGAGCGGGTGGCCAATCAGCTGAAGAAAACCGGCATCAAGCATAACGTGCTCAACGCCAAGAACCACGAGCGCGAGGCCGAAATCGTCGCGCAGGCGGGGCGTTTCAAGGCGGTAACGATCTCGACCAACATGGCGGGTCGCGGTACGGACATCGTGCTCGGCGGCAATCCCGACGGCCTGGCGGCGAACGAGACCGGCACGCGCGACCCCGACGATCCCAACTTCCAGCAGGCACTCGCGCGACATCGCGAGCAATGCGCGGGTGAGCGTGAGCAGGTGCTGGAGGCGGGCGGTCTGCACATTCTCGGCACCGAGCGGCACGAGTCGCGGCGCATCGACAACCAGTTGCGCGGGAGGTCGGGACGCCAGGGCGACCCCGGCTCGTCGCGCTTTTACCTGTCGCTTGAGGACGACCTGCTGCGGATTTTCGGCGCCGACCGGCTCAAGGGGCTGATGGACCGCATCGGGATGGAGGACGGCGTTCCGATCGAGCATCGCTGGATCTCGAAGGCGATCGAAAACGCGCAGAAGAAAGTCGAGGCGCACAACTTCGACATCCGCAAACACCTGCTCGAGTACGACGACGTGATGAACCGGCAGCGTGAGGTGGTTTACCATCGGCGCAAGGAATTGCTTTCGGGCGCGCCGCTCAAAGACGACGTCATCGAGATGTGCGACGAGTTGATCGAAGGCATCGTGCTGCCGCACGCCGAGGCCGATAACGATCCGGCGGAATGGGAATGGAAGGAAATCGAGGACGGCTTTTTCAAGCAATTCAAGTTCCGGCCGAACTTCCGCGAAAGTCTCGACGGCAAGGAACTCAACGTGCCCGGCGATTTGGTGGAAGTCGCGATTGATCGCGTCAAGCAGCTCTATGACGATCGCGAGCGGGAATTCACCGAACCGGTGATGCGCCAGATTGAAAAGATCGTTTCGCTGCAGACGCTCGATTCGCTGTGGAAGGACCATCTGCTCGCGATGGACCATCTGAAGGAGGGCATCGGGCTGCGCGGTTACGGACAGAAAAATCCGCTGGTCGAATATCAGAAGGAAGGCTTCGAGATGTTCGAGGCGTTGATGCGCGTGATGCAGCAGGACGTCGTCGAGAAGGTTTTTTCCGTGCAGGTGCGGCGCGAGCAGGACGTCGAGCAGATTCAGCAGCAACAGCAGCAGCCAAAAAAAGTCGTGATGAGTCACGGCGACGAGCCGGTCGATCAGAGCGCGCCGACGGTCAAGCGCGAGGCCGACAAGGTGGGCCGCAACGATGCCTGCCCATGCGGCTCGGGCAAGAAATACAAGCGCTGCCACGGCAAGTGATCGCCGCGAGCATGGGCCGTTCGTCGCCGGCGTCGGCCGCAAACGATTCAATCCTTACTCTCGGCTGGCGCGCTTGCGTTTGCGCGCTGGGGCCGTATTAGATCGGCACCTGGAGGTGGCGATGAAGATACGACTCGAGCCCGCGCCGGTGCGCGGCTTTCGCTTCGCCGGTGTTTGCGCGGGCCTGCGCAACGAGCCCGGCCGCAAGGACCTCGGGCTGATAGCGGCCGACTGGCCGGTCGCGGCGGCAGGCGTTTTCACCAGCAATCGGGTCAAGGCGGCGCCGGTCATCGTGTCGCAGGAACGCATCCGGCGCGGACAGATCCAGGCGGTCACAGCTAATTCGGGCTCGGCCAATTGCTTCACTGGCAAGGCCGGATTGAAGCTCGCGCGCGATTCGGCGGCAGCGGTTGCCAAGGGCGTCGGCTGCGTGCCGGAACTGGTCGCGCCGTGCTCGACCGGCGTGATCGGCCGCGTCTATGACCTCGCGAAGTACCGCGCCGGGGTTAGCGACGCAGTGGCGGCGCTCGCATCCGATCGCTTGGAGGACTTCGCACGCGCGATCATGACGACTGATACTCATCCGAAGATGGCGACGGCAACGCTCAAGCTCGGTGGCGCCGAAGTGACGATTGCGGGCTGTGCCAAAGGCGCCGGCATGATCGAACCAAAAATGGCCACGATGCTTGCGTTCGTGATGACCGACGCGGCGGTCAAGCCGCCCGCGCTCAGGCGCACGCTCGCCCGCGCACTGCCGCAAAGCTTCAACGCGATCACGATTGACGGCGACATGTCAACCAATGACACGCTGCTGCTGATGGCGTCAGGCGCGGCTGGAAATCGCGCGCTCGCGGGTCGCGATCTCCTGGCGTTCGAAGCGGCGGTCGCGGAGGTCTCGGCGGCGCTCGCGCGCGAATTGGTGCGCGACGGCGAGGGCGCGACCAAGCTGGTCACGATCGAGGTGCGCGGAGCGCGCACGCATGCGGACGCCGATCGGGTGGCCCGGCAGATCGCGAACTCGCCGCTGGTGAAGACCGCATTTTTCGGCTGCGATCCGAATTTCGGCCGCATCCTGATGGCCGCGGGGAAGGCCGGCGTCGCGCTCGACCTCGATCGTATCGAAGTGAGCCTCGGCGGGATTAAGCTCGCGAGCCGTGGCGCGCTGCATACCAACGCGCTGGACGCCGCGGCGGCGCGCATGAAGGAATCGGAGTTCGGCCTTACCGTCGATCTCAAGCTGGGTAAGGCGTCGGCCAGAATAGTCACTTGTGATCTGAGTTTTGAGTACGTGAAGGTCAATGCGGAATACACCACCTGACGAGTCGCGGAGCCCGGCCCCGCGCTAATAGCGATGTCCGAATTCGAATGATGCAGTTTATCATCGCGCCGAAGGAGATCCGCTGATGGTGTCGGGTGCGGCGGTGCAAGCGCGCGCCGGGCGGCTGCCGGATTTCCTCGGAGTAGGACCGCCGCGCGCCGCGACTTCGTGGCTGGACGCGGTCCTGCGCGGACACGTCGGGCTGCCGCGCGATATCAAGGAAGTCGATTTCTTTATCGAGAACTACGCGCGCGGAATCGAATGGTACAAGGGTTACTTTCGCGATTGCGATCCGAAGCTGCCGGCCGGCGAGATTTGCCCAAGTTACTATTCGGGGATCGCGCGCGAGCGTATCGCACTGCATATTCCGCACTGCCGGATCATCTGCACGTTTCGCGATCCGGTCGAATGGCGTTACTCCTTTTACAAGCTGGCGCTGCGCAACGCCTGGACGCGCGACGATTTCGAGGGGTGGGTGATGAAGAATCCCACCAATAACGATGGCGGTCTGAAGGCGTGGTTCGACAGCTTTGGCCGCGAGAATGTGTTGGCGCTGATTCACGACGATTTGGAAACCGATGCGCAGGGTTATCTCAATAGCGTGTGCGAATTTATCGGGATCGAGTCGTTCGCGCTGGCCAGGTCGCCGGTCGGGGATCGGCGGGTAAATACCTTCAGCGCGCCGCCGCGTAATCAACGGCTCGCGCGCCGCGCGCGCAAATTGCGCGACTGGCTAAAGGCGCGCGAGGCATACGGCACGATCAACCTGCTTGGACGCGCTGGCGTATGGCGCTACTGCTTCGAGGGCGGTGGCGAATTCGCTCCGCTCGACCCGGCGCTCGAAGCGCGCTTGCGCGAGCGCTTCCGGCCCGAAGTCGAGACGCTTGCGAACCTGATCGGCCGCGATCTCTCGGCGTGGACGAGGCCGCGGCCTCCGGCGACGTCCGTGCGGACAGACTCCGCCAACGCGCATGGATGACGAAGTGCGCGGCGTGTTCCTGTAAGCTCGATCGCGATGGTGCGCGTCTCGGCGATAATCCCGGTTTACAACGGCGCGTCCACCGTGGCGGAGGCGATCGACAGCGCGCTTGCGCAGAGTTATACCGGCCTCGAAGTAATCGTGATTAACGACGGCTCGACCGATGCGACCGCCGAAGTGCTGCACCGCTACTCCGGGCGGGTCAGGGTAATCGATCGGCCCAACGGCGGCATTGCGGCGGCACGCAATACTGGCGCGGCGGCCGCAAGTGGCGAATATCTTGCGTTCCTCGACTGCGACGATATCTGGATGCCGACGATGATCGAGCGCGCGGTCGCGGCACTCGACGCCGACGACGCCTGCGTCCTCGCCTTCTGCAACTGCGCCGTGATGGACAGCGACGGCCACGACTTGCGCTCCGCGCTGATCGGCGAAGGTGCCGACCATGCGCCGACGCTCGACGAGATGCTCTCGCGCCTGTGGCCGATCATGCCGAGCGCGGTGGTGCTGCGCCACGCGACCTTTGAGGCGTGCGGCGGGTTTACGGAAGAGTTCCGATCGTACGGTTTCGAAGACGTGATTTTCTGGCTGCGCGTGCGCGAGCAGGGTCCGTTTCATTATGTTCCGGAGCGGCTGGTGAAATGGCGCTTCGCGTTGTTTCCGCGCCCGCTCAAAATCGGCTGGATCAAACCCGCGGCGTTCGCGACCTTCGATCGGATTTTGCGTCAACGTTATGGCGTGGGGGCGGCGCACCTGACGAAATCGCGCGGGCGCGCGTCGCGCAGCCTGCTCGGCTATATCGGCCTGCGGGCGTTGGACCGGGGCGATCGCGAGGAGGCGCGCGAAGCGTTTCGCCGCGCGCTCGAGTTCGACCCGTGGCGGGTGAAGAACCTGCTGCGCTACGCGAAGACCTACCTGCCGCTGAAGCTCGCGCGGGCGCTTTCCGGGCGCACGCGTGATGCGGGATGACCACTACTCATGAGCGCCGCATCGAGACTTCCCGACACCATCGGTGTGGGTCCGCCGCGCACCGCCACCACCTGGCTCGACGTGGTTTTGCGCGGCCGCGTGGGGCTGCCGAGCGGCATCAAGGAAACCGATTTTTTTTCATTCAACTACGATCTCGGTATCGAATGGTATCGATCGCATTTTCGTGATTGCGATCCGGGGCTGCCGGTGGTCGAGTTCAGTCCGGTTTATTTTGAATGGCCAGAGGTCCCCGAGCGCATCGCCACGCATATTCCGCGGTGCCAAATCCTGGTGACGCTGCGCGACCCGGTCGATCGAATTTATTCTCACTACCAGTTACTTAGACGCGAAGGGTGGGTCGGCGCGATCTCGTTCGAGCAGGCGCTGGCCAACCATGAGCGCTGGGCCGACCGGGCCGGGAACCTGCTCTCGAACAGCCGCTATGCTCAGCATCTCGGCCGCTGGCTGAAGGTGTTCGGGCAGCAGCGCACGCTGGTCATGATCCATGACGATCTTGAAGCGCGGCCGCAAGATTATCTGGATCGGGTATGCGCATTCATCGGGATACCGTCGATCGATCTCGCTCGATCGCGGTATGCGAACGAGCGCGTCAATCGGATGACGCGGGCGCCGCGCAGTCCGCGGCTGGCGAAAAGCGCACGCCAACTGCGCGCGGCACTGGAGCGGCGGCGGATGCCGGCGGTGCGCACGATGCTCAAGCCATTGTTCGACTACTGTGCGGGCGGCGGGGAGCCGTTCGCACCGATGTTGCCCGCGACCGAGGTCGCATTGCGCGAGCGCTTGCGCCCTGAGATCGAGGCGCTGGAGGAGCTGATCGAGCGTGACCTTTCGGCGTGGAAAACCGTGCGCACGCAGCGGGTCAGCGGCGGGGTGCAGTCGCCCGGCAACGCGACTGACTAATCGGCATTCAATAGCTGTTCAACCGCGGCGGCTGGCGAAGAGCACGCCCGCGCCGTAGGTGACCGCGGCGGCGGCGATGCCAATCGCCATGCTCTCGAGTCCGCTGCGCCACCAGGAGCGCGTCGTGATCAGGGTCTTGGCCGCGCCGACCCCGAAGAGCACGCCGACCGTCGCGAGCGCGGAAATCAGGATTCCAAGCGGCGGCGCGGCGAACAGATACGGCAGCACCGGCACCATCGCACCGGCCAGGTAGGAAATTCCGACCGTGAATCCCGACCGCCGCGGTGACTCGCCGATATCGTCGCCGAAGCCGAGTTCCTCGCGCATCATCACGTTGGCCCAGCGGGCCGGTTCGGCCGTGATATGGCTGACGATCTGGTCCAGCAGTGCGCCGCTAAACCCCTTCTTGCGGTATATCGACGAGACTTCGTCGCGCTCGCGTTCGGGCCACCGCGCGATCTCGTTGCGCTCGCGCTGAATTTCGCTCTGGTAGAATTCATACTGCGCGCGCGCCGACGCATAAGCCGCGAGGCCCATCGCGACCGCTCCGCCGAGCATCTCCGAAAGCCCCGCCATGATCACGACGGTCTGAAGGCTGAACGCGCCCGCCACCCCAGAGGTCACGGCGAACGAAGCGACCAGGCCGTCGTTCAGCCCGAGCATCACGTCGCGCACGCTGGGTCCGCCGACCGCATGAATCTGCTCGGTGTGATGGTCGTACTCACGCTTGAGAACTGTCAGCGCCATGAATGCCTGCCTTGAGATCGATCAGATTATTGGCGCGCCGCGCGCGCCTGCGTTGGGCTTGCCGACGCGGTCGTCTCGTCGCGCGCCGTGGGCGGCTTGGCGGTAGCGGCCGTCGTCCGATGAACGTGCGCACGCCGCTGCGCCCGCGCATGCAGCGCGAAATACCGGGTCAGCAGGCGCCCCGCGTCGTCATGTTCGGGCCGGCTGCCGAGATAATTGTAGAGGAAGCGGAGTCGTTGCGTACGGGGAAGAAAGCGCCCGATGGTGCGATCGAGATGCACCAGGTTGAGCATCCGGCGGCGCATCGAGACCACGCGCGCACGGCGAAAATCCTCGAGATCGACGAAATGAATTTTCCATTGAGCGCCGTCGCCACCGGTTACCATCAGGTTGGTCTCCTGAAGGTCGAGCGTGTAAACCCCGGCTTCGTGGAGGCGGCGAATTTCGCGAGCGACGGCGCCCAGCACCGCGCATCGATGGTGAAATCTGCGCCGGCCGCCCGCCAGCACGACCTGGCTCATGACGCGAGCGCCGTCGAGCGATTCGCTGATCACGTAGCTCGCGCGAACCGCACCCATCGAACGGGCTTCGGCGGCGGCCAACGGTTCGGGACGGGCGAACCCGGCCGCCTGCAAAATTGCGGCGCCACGGATGACGCGTCGCGCGCGCGAACCCCAGAGCCTGCGAACCCAGCCCTTGAGCCATGCACCCTCGTCCACCCGCTTGATAAAGACGGTCGCGCCGTCCACGTCGAGGAATCCGGCTACGGTTCTTACCGACCGCTTGAGCGGCCGAAAGTCAGGCCCATTGACCAGTTGGCTGGCCTGTGCGACGGCCGCAGCCCATGCGGGAGTCCGCGCAGTAAGGATATGCATGCGCATCGCGCGTCCAGCCTACCCGATTCGGCTGGATGACGCATGTTCGGCGCGCGCCTCCCGCCGTTATCGAGCCACCAGCCCGATTAGGTGCCCCAGCCTCAGCGGCCCAAGGCGTGGCGAACTGCGTTCAAAATGTACACAAAGTCGCGTGGGGAGGGCACCTCACCCATTAGTGCGATGGTGGACAGCAGATCCATTTCATCCGACGTTATATTATGGGCGCGCCGGATGCGCTCATCCTTGCGGAATTCCTCCCAGGCCGGCTTCTTGCTTTCGGTCGCGTTCGGTTTCAGCAACTCCACGGCTCGCGGGTTGGCCAGAAAGAACAACTCGCGGCGGTCGAGTCCAAGGACTTCAGCCAAGCGGCTCAAGACCTTGTCCGACGGATGTCGTTTGCTTGATTCCAAATGCCCGACGTAGGGTGTCGAGGTTTTGATTCGACGCGCAATTTCCTGCTGCGTCAGGTCCAATTGCCGACGTCGGTCGCGGATCACCTGTCCAAAGGTGCGGTCTTTTCGTTTTGCCATCTCACTCTCGACCAAGCGGAGTACAATATTCGAGGCCGCCAAGTTTCACCGCGAGCGTGCACTGACGAACCGTCAAAACTGCCCTGCGAGCCCAGTCCAATGATATTTTGAGGTTATCTGTGGACAGAAAACCCACAGAAACTGCGACGCCTCCCCCCGAAATTCTCGTCCCCGAACCTGCACAGTTAGGCAAACATGCGCTACTTAATGCACTTAAAAATCGTAAAACCGACTAATGGCCGACTTTGTGCTATCTCCATTAAGCCTGACGCAAACTGCCACCGCAAGTAGTACCCTGAGGATTGTAAAACGCCCAATACTTACCAAGCGTTTGTTAGGTTAGCGGCGGGACTCTCTGTTTTCACGGTTAATCAATCCCGTGAATCCAGTTTCAATTACCATATGGATTGCGTCCGTTGTTCATGTAGATCGAAAAATCCTCGACGCCATCGATTGCCCGCGGCGGACTCTTGAAGTCGCGCGTCGCACCGGCCCCCAGCCCGTCGAGCGTCAGCGTATCCTGCCCGACTGAATGTCCATTCTTGTCGTAGTAGTGCACTTCGAGTTCAATCGCACGGGGACGATCTGCGGTATTGCGCACCTGGCCCGCGACATCCACCAGATTGCCGTTGTGTTCGAGGCGACTGCTTACGACCTTGATCGGCTCTACGTAAAGTAGCGAATAGAAAACGAAACCGGCGAAAGCGATCCCCGCCGCGAGCATTATCCACCCGCCCTTGCGCATCTAATTCATAGATCCTGTATGGCCAGACGTTTTCGTGTGCCGAAAGTTACGGTTCGCGCCGCACGTTTGTTTAACTCAATAGGATCGCGGCAGCATGAGCACGTGCTCGCTGATCGAATTGAGCACCATTTCCTGCGATACCGGCGCGATTTTCAGCAGTCGGCATTCGCGAAAGTAGCGCTCCACGTCGTATTCCTGCATGTAGCCGTAACCGCCGAGCGTTTGCACGGCCCGATCGCAGGCCTCGAAACCGGCGTCGGCGGCACGCAGCTTCGCGATATTCGACTCGGCCCCGCACGGCTTGCGATTATCGAACAGCCACGCCGCCTTCATCATCATAAGCTCGGCCGCCTCGAGCTTCGAGTAAGCGTCGGCGAGCGGATGGGCGATGGCCTGGTTCTGGCCGATCGGACGTCCGAACACGATTCGATCCTTGGCGTAGCGCACCGCCTTGTCGATCGCCGCGCGCCCCATCCCGATGCCTTCCGACGCAATCAGAATCCGCTCCGGGTTGAGGCCGTCGAGCAGCGTGACGAAGCCGCGACCCTCCTCGCCGATAATGTCGGCGGCCGAGACCTTCAGGTTGTCGATAAACAGCATGTTGGTATCGACCGCGTGGCGTCCGAGCTTGTGCAGCTCGCGCACCTCGACCGCATTGCGATCGAGATCGGCAAAGAACAGCGTCATGCCGTCGGTCTTTTTGGTGACCTGCTCGATCGGCGTCGTGCGCGTCAGCAGGAGCATCTTTTTGGCTTCCTGCGCCTTGGTGATGAAAACCTTGCGCCCGTTGATGATGTAGTTGTCGCCCTCGCGCCGCGCGAAGGTTTTGATATGCGTGATGTCATTGCCGGCGTCCGGCTCGGTCACCGCAAACGACATGTGCAGCTCACCGCTGATCACGCGCGGGAGCCAGCGGCGCTTCATCTCCTCGGTGCCGTGGCGAATCAGCGGGGTGAGGCCGAAGATGCCCAGGTGGATTGCGCTGGCGGCGTTCATCGCGCCCGCGTAGGCGACCTCGCGCATGATCAGCGCCGCCTCCGTGATGCCGAGGCCGCTGCCGCCGTACTGCTCGGGAATCGCGATACCGAGATAACCGGCCGCCGCAATCGCCTGGTAGAACTCATGAGGAAAGTCTCCGCTCGAATCCTTGCCGCGCCAGTACTCGTCGGGGAACCGTTGGCACAGGGCGCGCACTCCGGCGACTATTTCCTTCTGTGAATCGGTGAGTTCAAAATCCATTTGGCCTTCTCCCGGCTGCCTGCCGCCGCGGGTGCGGCCGCAAATATCTATTTATTGCAGATTAACCCGCGTCCCCGGCACTTCCAAGCGTAAAGCACCTCGTGCGCCGCGCAATCCGCTCTCAAGTCGCGCGAAGACCTCGCGATCCCGGCGGGCATCTATTTTGCTCATTCCCATATCGTTGATCGAGATCGATCGCTCGGCACGGCTCGTCGCATGCGGCGAGGACCATGATCGCGTTGCATTTTGGACGAGACGGCGCAGACTGGTGAAGAGTGACCGAGGTCGCGGATGCTCGCGATTTAGGCAGCGGATGCCCCGCGGACGGGCGTTGCGTCGCGGTTGATTTCGTGAAAAATGGGATGGTTGTCACCGCCCCCTCCGTGACGCCGACCGTTGTTCGTCGCGGTTCGCTCGCCGGAGATCGGTGCCATACCAATTCAAGTGCCGCACAGGCACCAAACGAATCCAAGGGTCTGCCGCCCCGTAAGCGGCCGGGAGGATGACGAGTCACATGACTCCGAAACAAGTTCTTCAATTGATCAAGGACAAGGGCGTCGTAATGGTCGATATCAAGTTTATCGACCTGCTTGGAACCTGGCAGCATTTCTCTGCCCCGGTCTCCGAGTTTAAGGATGAAGCGCCCTTCGACGAGGGCCTTGGCTTCGACGGGTCGTCGATTCGCGGATGGCAGGCGATCGACAACAGCGACATGCTGGTGATTCCCGATCCTGACACCGCCGTGCTCGATCCATTTACCAAGGAGCCCACGCTCTCGATCATCTGCACGGTGCAGGATCCGATCACGCGGGCCGATTATTCGCGCGACCCGCGCAACGTCGCCCGCAAGGCCGAGGCCTACCTCAAATCGACCGGCGTCGGCGACGTCGCCTACTTCGGTCCCGAGCCCGAGTTCTTCATCTTTGATTCGGTGCGCTTCGATACCAACCAGCACTCGAGCTACCACTTCATCGAATCGAACGAGGGCAACTGGAACAGCGGCAAAGAGAACGCCATCAAGGGCGGCCTGAATCTCGGCTACAAGGTCAAGAACAAGGAAGGCTACTTCCCGGTCCCGCCGACCGACAGCCTCCAGGACATCCGCACCGAGATGGTGCTCGAGATGGAGCGCGTCGGCATCCGCGTCGAGAAGCAGCATCACGAGGTCGCGACCGCGGGCCAGGCCGAAATCGACATGCGCTTTCAGTCGCTGGTCAAGATGGGCGACTGGCTGACCTGGTACAAGTACATCGTCAAGAATGTCGCGGCGCGCCACGGCATGACGGCGACCTTTATGCCCAAGCCGATCTTCGGCGATAACGGCACCGGCATGCACACCCATCAGAGCATCTGGAAGGGCGAGACCCCGCTGTTCGCGGGCAACGGCTACGCCGGCATGTCCGAACTCGCGATGCATTACATCGCTGGCATCCTGCACCACGCGCCCTCGATCGCGGCGTTCACCAATCCCGGCACCAATTCGTATCGCCGGCTGGTTCCCGGCTTCGAGGCACCGATTAACCTCGCCTACTCGAGCCGCAATCGCTCGGCCTCCGTGCGTATTCCGATGTACTCACCGTCGCCCAAAGCCAAGCGAATCGAAGTGCGCTTCCCTGACCCGACCTGCAACCCGTACCTCGCCTTCTCCGCGATGTTGCTTGCCGGTCTCGACGGTATCCAGCGCCGACTCGACCCCGGTCAGCCGCTCGACAAGGACATCTATGCGCTCTCGCCGGCCGAACTGGCCGAGGTGCCGAGCATGCCCGCGTCGCTCGAGGAGTCGCTTGCCAACCTGAAGCGCGACCACGAGTACCTGCTCAAGGGTGACGTCTTTACCGAGGACCTCATCGAGACCTGGATCGACTACAAGATGGCGAAGGAGGTCAGCGCGATTCGCCTGCGGCCGCATCCGTACGAATTCGCGCTCTACTACGACGCCTGATTGATCGTAAGCGGGATATCGAACTGAAATGAGTGACGGCGGTGGGAGCGATCCCGCCGCCGTTCGCTTATCTAGATTTGTTCTGTGGAGAACCGGCAAAATTCCACGCCCGCCCGCCAGATGATGGCGGGAATTCGACAGTAAATCCGGCCGCCTCGCATTTCGCAAAAGCTTAATCGCAAAATCCTCGGGCCGATCCGCCGTGCGACCGGCCGATTGATCGGCGATTGGGTCAGCCCGATCCAACGGAATCTCGCAAAAACCCTGATATTTGGCGTTATCGCGCGGCCCGACGATTATTTCTGCCGCCGGGCACTGGCGGACCTTCGATGGCACGATCTTCGCTACTCCAACTCGGCAGGCTTAATTGAATTCGAGCGGCGTACGGATCGCCTTGGACCGACGCCAGCTCGATCGCTTCCAATGAGGTTTCAGATGAAGGTTGCGAAACACTCCGTCGCGGTCGTCGCGGCGCTCTCGCTCGCCGGTGCGATGGCGCTTCCGGCGGCGGCCTCCGCCACCCCCATCACGCAGGTTGACGCGATCAATGCGGCGTTCGTCCCCACTCGTGAAGAGGTGCAGGCCGAATTGGACACACTCGATCAGCGCCTCGAGGCCGGCCGCAAGGCTTCCTTCTACAGCGCCAAGGCGTCGAGCGAATATCTCGAAGCCAAGCGCTACTTCGAGTACGGCCTTTATGACGAGGCGCTCGCCCACGCCCGCAACGGCGAAAGCGCGTTGCCGTCGATTCCCAACTGGACCAATCCTGCTACCGCCTCGCGTTAATTCTCCGCGGCGCGAGGGCGCCAGTTCCCGGCGTCCTCGCGCTACCCCGGAGGCAGGCAGCCTCCCCACTGCCTGCCTCCTTCTCTTTCTCCGAGCGCGATAACGGCCATATTTTTCCAGTCGCACTCCCCCATTTAATCGCTTCATAATCGCGATTCGCGCCCCGCGCGGTCCTCTTCTCGAGCTGCGATACCAATCGAAGCGACGCACGTCAGATGATAGTCTGATTTCGCCGCGATCGGGCCGCCGGTGCCGTGCGCCCATCCGATTTCGATTTGATGCGACCATTGCCGATGCTTCGATACCCCCACGCTTTGAGCGCTCTCGCGCTGATCATCTGCTTAGCCATGATCGTGACGACCGCGTCCGGTGCGCCGTCTCCCGCCGCCACGCCGATCCGCTCGGCGCCCGCGTCCCCGGTCGCGCCGCCACCGCGATCGCCGGCGTCATCAACCGTCGGGCCCGCTGTTTCGCCGACGCCGCTGTCCACCGCGTCACCCGCCGTCGCGATTCCCGCCGCCACCAACCGCGCAGCGGTCATCGCTTATCTCGGCCAAGTCATCGGATGGTATCGCGTAGCGATCGGGGAGTTGGCGGTGCGCGATCCGAGTGACGTCCTCTATGCCGCCGACCATCGCCAGTTGGCCGACGAGGTGCTTCATCTCGGCTTCGACTATGCGCGCGCGCAAGCAGCCCTGCTCAAGGCGCTCGGCAACGATAATCGCCCGCAGCCGCCCAACACGCCGCCCGCGGGCGGTGGCGATCTGGTCGCGCGGCGTGCCGCCGCGGAGCTCGAAGTCGCCGGCTTTACCGAGAAGGTCAACACTCTGCAGGCTCGCCTGCGGAAAAGCGGAGCCAAGGCCCGCGACCTCATCAGCCGCGAACTCGCGGCCGCGCAGGGGCAACTCGAACTCGCGAAATCGCACGTCGATTCGATTAACGCGCTCATCGATTACGAAGCCGGTACCCTTACCGGCGACACCTCGCGCACCAGTCTCTCCGCGCAGATCGACGAGCTCGAGGCTTCCCTGCCCTCCGGCGATCAGACCAAGGCCGCCGCGCAGGCCGCCAACATCTCGACCTCGATCGAAAGCCTCTCGCCATCAGCCGGCTTCCTCACCCGCGGCGAATTTCTGATGTCGCTCCAACGCGAGCAGCAGGCGATCGACGACGCCCTGCGGATGACTGCCGAACTCGCTGCTGCCGCTACCGTCCAGCGCAACCAGCTCAGCCAGAATTTGCACGAGATCGATGATCAGAGTCTGGTCGAGGCTCACGAGGCCACCTCCAGCGATATCGCCACGGTCCGCGAGACCCGCGCAGCTTTTCAGCAGCTCACGGCCCGCCGCAAACTCGTCAGTGACACGATGCAGCCGCTGGCGCGCCAAATCGTCACGCTCAATCTCTATACCGCCAACCTTCAGCAATGGCGCGCCGCCATCGCGCGCCGATCCAGGGCCGAAGTCTTAAGCCTCGCGCTACGCGTCGCCGCCCTGGGCATCCTGCTCGCGATGGTCTCGCTCGGCGGGTTCGTCTGGCGCAAGCTGACCTTACGCTACGTCCCCGACCTTCACCGGCGCCATCAATTGATGCAACTGCGGCGCCTCGCGATGGCGATCGTGATCGCGCTGATCTTCGTCTTCGGCTTGGGTGGCGACTTTCGCGTGCTGGCGACCGTGATGGGCTTTGCGGCGGCCGGCATCGCACTCGCCCTGCAAAACGTCATCCTCTCCTTCGCCGGTTACTTCTATCTCAGCGGACGCTTCGGCATTCGCGTCGGCGATCGCGTGCAACTCGCCGGCGTCACCGGCGATGTGCTCGAAATCGGCCTCTTCAAGCTCACCCTGATGGAACTCACCAACGACGCCAACGGCCGCCAGCCGACCGGTCGCATCGTGACCTATCCCAACTCGGTCGTGTACCAGGCCAACGGCAATTTCTTTAATCAGCTTCCCGGTGCGCATTACTTGTGGAACGAGATGCGCCTGACGCTCGCGCCCGATTGCGACTATCGGCTCGCCGAGCAGCGCGTGATGGAAGTTGTCGGTGCCGTCTTCGCGCGCTATCGCGACTCGATTCAGCGCGATTATCACAACCTCGAGAGCGGCCTGAACATCCGGTTCGAGAATCCCCGGCCATTCAGCCGCCTCCAGCTCAGTGACGCCGGTATCGAGGTCGTGGTGCGCTATCCGGTTCCGCTCCAGACGACCGCGCAGGCGGTTGACGAAATCTCCCGCCGCCTCATCGACGCGATTAACCGCGAGCCCGGCTTGCGCCTCGTCCCGCAGAGTACTCCGTCGCTGCAGCGCGCCGACCTGCCGGCGGCCGATGAAGTCACCTCGGCCGCAACCGTCGCGGCGTCGAGCCCCGACGACGCGGCGTCCGTGCCCTCGGCGCGCAATGACCGCGGCATCGTTCCAGCGTCCGCTGCGGCCGCTGGCGCGGCGGGCGTGGCCGCGACGGTCGCGGTCACCGCCGCCCCGGACCCCGCGCCGCCTCCGGTCGATCCGCCGAAATCCTAGGTCACGGCACACACAGCCAGTTGTTATTGATGCCATCGGCAAACGCGCCCGTACGCGCGCCCGAAGACGTGCAAGCAGCCGGCGGATTGACTGGCGGATCGCAATTCGTGCAGTACACTCGCATCCCGTTGACCACCGTGCCCGGCAGCTTCGCAAAGGTCATCCCGGTGCTGATTTGCGCGAGTCCCGAGAGGTCGCCCGTCGTGTTGCGAATCGGTGCGGCGTACGCACCCGTCGATCCCCCGACATCATGATAAGAGGTTCCGGTTGCTCCAATAGCCAGTGCTGTACTAGTGCTTCCCTTTAGAATGTCAAAAGTCGCGCAGCCGCTGACCGCGCTCCACGTTATATTGATATAGTTGCTGTTGCTCAGCGTCGTCGGTCCGTTCGCTACCGTGTTCGACGATCCCGAAGGTAGCGTGACGCCGCCGTTCACATCGTGGCAGACTATGAAATACGGACCGTATGAAGTGCTGCCGGCGCCGCCCACCACCGAGATCGTCGCGGCGGCCGGGTCCGTGATCGGATTCACGGTGAGATGAGCCAGGCCCGCGTCGAACTTGGGGACTTGCTGCAGCTCCAGCGACTGCATCATTGAGGATTGCCCATTGCCCAGCGTGAGGATGTTCGGATTGCCCGCCTGGTTCGACAGCGGCACGCCATTCGGCAGCGTGGGATTGATGAGCATCGCCGGCGACGTTGGCGAGCCGTTGGTGTAGTCGATAACCTCGGGCGGAGCGCCGAAGGTGCCAAAGATCGTCCCGGTGAAAATAGAGCCGCTGCCGCCGTTGTCCTGCAGGACGTAAACGCCAGTGTTGCCGCCTTGCGCGAGACCGCCAGTGAACACGGTCGTGTTATTCGGCATATTGAGCAACGCCCATGCCACAAAGTTGGGCGAAGCGACTTCCTGATCGATGTAGAAATCGGAGATGAGACTGGCAGTCTGGTTGGCGATCATGCCGTAGCGCAGGCTTCCGCGATCTACGCAATGCGAATGCTGATCATCGTGATACGCGCCGATACCGCCCTGATTGACCACGCACGCGCCGTCAACACCATCCACGCCCGCGTTTGAGTTGAGCGAATCGTTCCACGCCGCCCCAAAATTCAAGCCCACATGGCCGCCGTAGCCGCTCCAGTTTTCCAGACGCGCCAGGTAGTCGTTGTTGAAGAGGTCGGCCTGTGCATAATAGGCATTGGTGCAGGACAAATTGGTCCACTTCGAGTTGTTCGAATAGGCGATGAACATCCCGTCGGCCGCGTTCGTGCCGTTGCCGAGCGACGAGCATAAATCGAAGTCGTGATAATAGTTGTTGGCGGTCGAGCCGATCACTCCGCTGCTGTCGAGGACCGTCGAATAGACCAGCTTCCCGTAGAATGTGTAACCTAGCTGCGTGCCGTCGAGGCTGGTTTCAAAATTCGTCAGGTAGAAGGTTTTCCAATCGGCGGTGAACTTTGCGTTCGGCACCGTGTATGCCGCGGTGTGAACGCTTACCCCCTCGAAGCGTATGGAATCGAGATTCCCCACGAACGCGTTGTCGTTGTTTGAACTGCCGTCCGGCCAGAACTCATGGGGACCGCCGTCCGGCACCATTTCCTCCTCGAAGATGCCTTGAGTCATGCGGTTGGCGGACACCGCCGTGCCGCACGAGACCGCCGTGCCTCCAGGCGTGCCCTGCCACAGACTATAGGTAGCGCCGTCCCAATTACCCTCGATCTCGTAGATCGACCCCAGCGTCTGCGCCGGGCAAGTCCCGACCGTAATCAGGCCGCCCGTGATTGTGTTGACGGTCCAGATAACCTGATTTGCACCGTTGTAGTTGAAGGAATATGCGCCGTTGCCGGTGCCGGGATAAGCCGGATGCGAGCCGAGTATCTGGCCACCGGCGGCGGTCGCCTTCATAAAGAAAGCGATATTGAAGCCGGTGGCGAAGTTGGTGTTGAGATTGGCCGTGCCGGTGCCGTTAATCGCGCGGGCGAGATCGATCGACTCACCCAATTGTCCGGTCGCCGAGACCATCGAGTTTCCCGAACCGACCAGCGCCACAGCGTAGGGCAACTTCGCCGTGCCCCAATCGTCATCGATCAGCGCTTCGCCGATGTAGTTCTGACAGAGCTTCGTGCCCGTATCGCCGCGCACTTCAAGATTTATTCCATAGGTTCTGATCGGCTTCGTATGCAGGTAACAGACCGGGGGCGCGGGCAGGTACACCACCGCAGTAGCTGTGGCGTTTGAAATAGGGCTGGCAGGATTTGCGGTCGAGCCGGTAAGCGCAAAGTTGATCGCGCCCTGAATCGCGTTGGTGTCGTCGGTATTACCGTCGCCAAGCGCACCATACGGCGGCGCCATCACGTTCAGGACGTTGTTGACGCTCGCGTTGAGCGATTGAAGCTGCGCGCCCTTCTGATTCATGACCAGCGCGAGGTTCTGTATCGTAGTCAGCGATTCCAGCGCGACCTGCGAGACCAGTTGGGTCTGCGCGCCCGCGCTCGCCGTATAAGTCACCGCCGCCGTTGGCGACGCCGCATTTACATATCCGGTCGCGGCAAAACCATGAGCGCTTTGGTTGTCGAGCACCTGGCCGATCGACGCCGTATTCAGGACGCCGCCGTAGTACGATCCCTGCGTCAGCACGTAATCGCTGGCGAGCGTGGTGGTGAACGCCGGCGCCGTGGCCGCGCTCGCATCCGCCGCGCCGACGCTGCCCGCGCCGTCCATCGTGCAACTGACGCCTTTCAGTTGAATCACCGCGCCCTGCACATTGGTGCTGACGGTCGAACTGAAACTGTAACTGGCGGGTTCGCTGCCGGTCGCGGTCTTGCAAAAGAACGCCGCGGTCATTCCATTGCCAAGCGCGGTCGAGTCGGTGCGAAGCTGAGTGAAGCCGGCCGGAGCGCTGAGCACGCCGGTTGCGCTGGTGACATCCACTATAGCGACCAATGCGTTGCCCGCGACGATACTCGCCGGGGCGCTGATTACCATCGGCGACGAATTGGTCGCGTTGTCCGCGTTGCTGACGAGCGGATTCACGGGCGCCTGGTTCGTCGTCAACTGCGCACCGTTCTGCGCATAGGAGAGCGCGTCGCCGCTTACCGTCGCTGGCGCCAATCCGGTCAGCGTGTTGCTATTCAAATTCAGGCCGTTCAGGCTTGCGCCACTCTGTCCGTAGCCGAGTGCGTCACCCGCGACTGCCCCCGCATTTAGGTTCTGCAGCCGGTTCATTCCCATGTTGTAATTGGCGGTCGCCGTCGTCAGATCGTTCAAGTGACTCTGGCCCTGCGACAACGCGTCGCCCGTGACCGTGTTCGGCGCCAGTCCCTGTATCCGATGTGCCGCCGCCGATACGTCAATACTCAGTGGAAATCCGTTTGGTAGTGTCGCTCCGCTCGTACATGACCATCCTCCCTGCCACCCCAGGGCCAGCGCGCCCAATCCACCCCCGACGCAGGGGTTGGTCTGTTTGCAGTCGGCGCACCAGTACTCCTGACCGTCCTGCTCGCTCGGCAACTGTCCCAGCGGCAGACTCACCATCCGTGGCGCCACCGACGCCGCGCCCGACAGATGATTGTTGATGTCGTTGCGAAACTGCGCCCCGGCCCCGATCCCAACGTAATTCGGAATCGGCCGAAATTGCGCATGTGCGGCCGTCGCCCCACTCAACAGGATCCCCAACGCGCCCAATATGCCCACGATGCGCGGGCTGCTCGCGATGTTCCTTAAACTTCTCAGCCCCGATTGCCATTTCATGGTAAATAAGCCTTTTTCAACTGAGCTGATCGATCACGCTGCATGGCTCGCCGGCTCTTCACGGCAGGCGCGCTCTTCGATAGTCGCGGGGTGTGCTAAAAACCTATCGCCAACCAGGAGAATCCGTTGCTTTTCTCATTTCCCAGGAACGCTCCGTATGAACTGTTCGGCACATCCAGCACAAATATCCCTCCCGTCGCATTCCAGCTTACCGCCGAGGCCGCCGTGTTGCGCCCGCCGGTTTGAAAATACACATTGGTCGCCAGCGGCGGCGTCAGGATCGCGTTTGGAAACCTGAGCGGCCACGTCACTGGATATTCCGTGTCCAGTGGAATTCCCACTTGTGGCAATGCGTAGTAGCCCCACTGGATAATCGCGGCGATCGCGCCGCGCGATACATCGGTGACCGGAATCTGAATATAGCCATTCGCCTGCAGTGATCCGGTGAAGCCCGCCATGAAGGCCTGTAACACCGCGATGCTTCCGATGTTCACGTCCTGCCGCTGCTTCAACAGCGCCGTGCGGTTGGCGAGTTGCTGATGTGGTTGATTACTTACTCCGATCCCGCCGAAGCTCGCCCCGCTCGCTGCCCCCTCCACCGCGTCGGTCTGCTGGAGTTCGTAAATTTCGTTCGCGCTGAAACTCGGGCTGTCGATCAGTGTTGTCATTTATCTCACCATCGTCGTGGAATGCATCTTGCCAATCGCGAACCTGCGCCTTCCGCCGGCGAACCTAAAATGTCAGGGTCCAGGTGCCCGCGTAATTGCCCGTCCCGGTGTAGGCAAAGGCGGGTACCGAGACGTGTGCGATCAACGGTCCGGGTGCGCTATGCAATGCCACCAGCGTCCATACCGCTGAGCCATCAATGGTCGTCGTGCCGAGGCCCGTTGCCCACGTCGGCGCGCCGGCTCCGCTGGTGCCCGCAGTCGTGCAGCGCTGGATATTGTTGTTCCCGTCCACAATCGTCGCGCCCAACGCGCATGCCGCGCTCGCACTCCACAACGCATTCGCCGTGCCGACCGCCGCCGGCAATCCCACCCCGCTCCCGTTCGCGAAAAGTCCCAGTTCCTGAATAGTCATTCCGGCCGCCGCATAGTCGGTCGCCTGAAGTGAGTAGTTAAACAGAACGCTTCCGGACGACGGGAAGCTGCAGGATCCGATTGCATTGTAATAGGCGGGCGGGGTGTTCAGTCCTGTATCGCCAGCGGTTGGCGCGGTCGCGCCTGAACCAAAACCCATCGCCGTTACCGACTGGCCCGCGGTGACACCTGCGATCAGGTTCGCCAGCGCCGGCAGGCCCGTGTTGACGAACAGATTGTGGCCCTTCCAGATCAGACGGCCGCCTCGGTAGAGTGTGACGATTCCCTTTGGTCGCATGGTTTACCCCTCGAAAATCTGCCGGCCGCTGAATTAGCCTGCGGAAGCGATCGCGACGCCGTTGACCGTAACACCCGAGTCGGCAATCGCGGGTTCGTTGGCCCCGTATGTCACTCCCGTATGGAGGAAATGGGCGTTGTAGAGCGGCGCGATCACTTTCGTGTCCGCCTCCGGCCACGCCGCTGCGCTGATCGCATCGATTGGCGCCGGCGCCATGTCCTCGCGCGAAAAAATCGACACCACCATATCCAGTGGAGCCGCGTTCACGTCGATGATCGGCGCGCCCACGAACCACAAGGAATCGAGCCAGGCGCGCACGGGTTTGAAAAAGTTGATCGCTGCCACCGCCCGTGCCGTATCGATCGTCGCCACCGTTTGCCCGCTGGCCAGGTTGAGCCGCGCTTGGAACACCGCCCAACCCTCGCTCACCGGATAGCTCGTCCCGCCCCAGCTCGCCTGGCCTTCGAGCAATGTCACGTCGGACCAGCCGAGCGGCTTCAGCGCCGCTTTGATCGCGTATGGGGTTCCGCGCGTCCGATGAAGTGGGATCGCGACCTTCAGCAACGCGCGCAGCGAATCGAAATCCGAGGGCCCGGACACGCCGCTCGTCGAACTCAGCGTGTCCGTATCGGTCAGCGTATCAATATCTCGCAGCGTATCTATCGATTCCGCGATCTGGGCGCCGAGTTGCCATTGCGGTGCGACTAAATCGAACTGCCACGCCAGAAATAGCAACGCGCTGTCCGGTACCGAATCCAGCCGATAGACCAGGATCGACGTGAGGTCGATTGCGTCCATGCGCTCGATCAGATCGAGTAACGCACGGCTGCGCACGTCGTTTATCGATGGCTGTATAGTTAGTTGCGCCATTTGCCAGTCAGTCAATCGGTTGAAGTGGTTCGAGTCGTTTGTTCGCTCGCGATTATCGCTTAACTGCGCAGTGAGCTGGTCGCCTGGTTCAGGGTAATCGCGATGCAGTTGGCCCACTGTCCCGCTTGCAGTTGGGTGTAATTCGGGGCCGTCAACGACACCTCATATACGCCCGGAATCGACAGCGCTTCGATTATCTGGCTGGGCACGATGTCGCGCTGGATTCGCGATGCCAGCGCGATCGCATAATCCTGTGCAGCGGCATTCGCCGCCGTCATTGTGCTCGCCGGATCGGCGTCAGCGTACAGGGTAATCGTGCCGGCGATTTGGTAGTCAACCTCCGTCACCGCAAGCACATTCACGATATCGGTCAACGGGCGCACATTGTCGGCGTTGAGTTCCGCCGCTACCTTCGCGATCAGCGCCCCGTTCGCGATTCCGCTCGCGTTCGGGGAAGGCCCCGGTTGTGCCGTGATCGGCCCGGTCAGTACATACACGTTAACCTGTCCCGGTGCGGGCGATACGATCTGCGCATCGGCGACCGTCGGGTCTGCGCTCAGGCTGAAGTATCGGTACGAACCTTCCGGCCCTGCAACGCTGAATTGATTCGGTGCCGCCTGAATTCGCGTGCGCAAATGATCGTCGGTCTCGGGCGACGAACCTCCCGTGCTCACCGTCGTGTTGACGGCCCCGCCGATTAGCACGCTCGGATTCAACTGCACATTTATTTGTCCCGCCAGGTAACCATCGGCGGCTTCGCCGGGCGTAGTGGCGGTCGCCAGTACCGTGCCGATCGTCGTTCCCGCCGGAAGTTCCAGGTCTGCGTTTGTCGCGAAGACGAACTGTCCGTCGCTGGTGCCCACCGGGGTGCCGGCGGTAATCGTGTATGAAACGCTCAGCACGTTCGCGAGCGTAAATTGCAGCGTTGCGGTCGCGCCTTGCGCCGGTAACCGCGTTACGCTCAGTAGTTGCCCCAGGTAATCGAGCATCGGAAACGACGCGAAAGCTAGCAGGTTCTGTTGACCCGCGTATTGAATCGCATTGCGCATCAGCGACTCGCGGTAAGCGTAAAGGTTAATCAGCAGGCGTTCGACCTGCGCGGGCTGCAACGTCCTGCCGGCGGCCGTCTGAAAGGCCGCGACCATATCGGCCAGAATCAGATTGGGATCTAGTCCGTCACTGTCGTTGACGAAAATCGGCGGTGGAAGGGCTGGAATTCCGGCTGCCATCAGGGTTCTCTCACTTTCTCCGTCGCGTAAATCATTGAATTCATCTTAGTATTGGCGAAGCACCCTCACGGCGTCGGGATCGCGATTACTATTGATTGAGCCGGCGCGAACGGCGACGTTCCCGGTCCAACCACCGCGAGCTTCAGCCGCCAGGTTATCGCGATGTTGAGGTGCGCCCCGGCTTGCGTATCCCCGCCCAGCACCGGCATTGCGACAATCGATATCACCGTCACCCGCGGTTCCCATCGCGTAATTGCCTCAGTCACTTCCCGCACTATTGCCGGTATCGCCGTGTCGATCGGCGCATCAATGTACCGCCAAACATCGGCGCCGAATGTCGGCCTTAATGGATCGCTGCCCTTTGGCGTCGTCAGGATTATCTGGATGCACTGGTTGACGTCGTTAATGCCCTGTACGACTCTGCCGATTCCCGAACCCGGTTCCCCCGGTGCGTCCAGTGCCAATGACCAGTCGGCGGAAATGATGTCCGCCAATGTTATCGAGCCTACGGGCATAACATTCCCAATCGCCCTGTGATGAGCTTCAGTCTCAGCGTGTCGCCGGCCAACGCGAATCCCCCGTTCGCGCTTCGATCGTCGTCTGCACTCTTCATCCCGCGTTTACCTTGATGCTGCCACTGGCTATGTGCCCCGCTCCCGCCGGACAAATCGTCGCGTCGCCGACCCGGGCGATCCCGGGACCTCCGCCTGCTAGTTGAATAAGCCCTGCCGCCGTTATCTCAACATTGCCCACGCTATCGATCGCTATCGACGCGCCATTCGCGCTAATCGTCAACGTGCCACCCTCCGGAATAGTCATTTGCAGCGCGTGGGAAGCACGGTCGTACTCGAACGCCGCTCCATCCTTCGATGTCCAATGCAGTTTGTCCGCGCTCGTCACCGGTGGCGTGTCGGTACTCGAATAAATTGCCCCCACTACCGCGCCGTCCTCGTCATACTCATCCATCAGGCAAATTACTTGCTCGCCCAGGTCCGGCATCCAGTACATCTTGTCGTTCTGCGTCTTCCCGAAGATTACCGGTAGCCACCAGCTCTCCATCTGGTCCCGATCTGGAAACACCACGCGCACCCGGCCCCTCACCGCGTCTTGAACCTTCACGATTCCCACTCGGTACATTTTCCTGGGTTTCCCTTTGCTGGCTGCCTGCTGGGATGGCGGCCTGACTGCCTAAACCGTGCCCGACTATCCAGTCGTCTGGTGCTCAGCGCCCGCGGTGTAGTGCCTTACTATAAAATGCCGCTAATCCACCCGGCGGGCCTCGAACTCAGTCGTATAGCCAGTCGCCCGCTCCAGGTGGTGGCGGGCGGCCCCAATTAGGTATTTGCCATCATTGACGCCAAACCCACTCACCGTAATATTGTTTCCTGCGGTGTACACGGTCCGGCCGCCCGCTATGAAACTAGCGGTCGTGCGGACCATGTTTGCCGCATGCAGCGCGCTGATCGCTTTCAGTGACGCTTGTTGCCCGTTCTCGCAACGCACCGTGAGCTTCAGTGTGTCGCCGGTCGGAATCGCGGGCGCGGCCAATATACGCTGGGTCAATAGTTGCTTGCTCTCTCCCAATTGATATGAAACCTGCGCGGCTTTATATACGCGATGAGTCTTCAGGCGAAACGCGAATCGCATCACGTCCTTTCGCACAACCGTCGCTATCGGCTCCGTTGCCTCCAGTGATGTCTGCGAA
This sequence comes from Deltaproteobacteria bacterium, assembly GCA_021780755.1. Taxonomy (GTDB): domain Bacteria; phylum Desulfobacterota; class Binatia; order Binatales; family Binataceae; genus JADMIL01. The sequence continues at coordinate 96,483 of JAJXYF010000011.1, forward strand.
TAAAAGACCAGTTGTCTGCCGCGAATTGTAAAGTCGTAATTGTTGGCGCGTGCGAGCCTCCGCAGAAATGCCAGGTCGGTCTCCTGTCGCTGCGTCACTCGGCCAAACGTCAGCTGCGAAGTGCCGTCCGCGGCAATCAGCGTGAGCCCGTATTTCGCCGCTATCGTCGCGGCGATTTGCGTCAAAGTCTGATTCTCGTAGCCGACGCTGTTGCGTGTTCGCATTGCCGGCGTTATGTATGCCGCCAGGCACCCCAACCTGAGCACGTCGGGAGGTCCGCTGAGCGAAAGGTCGTCAACCTGGAAATCTCCGCATGGCAAAAGAGGTTCTCCAACATAGCCAATCATCAGATTTACCAGGTCTCCCTCGCTCGGCGCCCAACTGTGCTGCCAGCGCTTGTCGTGATCTTCAAGCTCTACTTCCAGCCTTCCTGACGCTCCGTCGAGACAATCCTGGTATGTGATCGCTATAACCATTCGCGATATATTCGCGGTAATGTTCACTCCCTGATAGGTAAGTACCCATTGTGGAGTGCGAACTGGAAACGCGAGTGCGCCCGCCATCTAGTTGTAAGCCTGTAGTATATATGCGCGTTCGTTCAATGACCGGTCTTCCACGGAGGCAAGTTGGCTGTTGCGCTTTGACTGACTTGCAGTAGCGGTATCGCTATACGTAGGCCGGCTTCAAAAACGGGCTCGATTGGAATACATGGGTTGGCCATGATGATGGGCGAGTACAAGGTCGCGTCACCATAGTATGTCCAGGCCAGAAGGTCCCAACGTTCACCCGCGGTGGTGACGTGAGCGATATATTGTGTTGGCTGCATTTATAGGCAAATGATGACGGGTGAGACGTTGATCAAGTCGGTAATCATCGTCCTCACAGCCGGGCCTAGCGGCCGGCCCTGACTATCGTGCTCGGGGGTATATCCCCTACGTTCAAATGTGGCGCGGTTCTTCCCGCCACGCCTGAAAGATTAAGAATTGGCGATACCCCGGGTGCGGATATCGATGGCGCCACGAAAGTCTCCCCTGATGTGCCGACCGTCGCTCCTCTCCCACCGGCGCCCGCATACGCGTATGAACCGGTGGCGGCGCCCGGTGCCGCGGCGACTAATCCGAGTAACGGAAACCAGGCAGTAGGCGAGCCGTTGAGTTCCGACTCAAACGCCCATTCTTTCAAACCCGCCCGCATCGTTAGCGCAATCAGATTGCCATTCGAACTCATCTGCCGGGCAGTCGTCCGAAGCGATGTGACGATGAAATAGCCGTGATGGATGCCGTTTCCGAACACTAGTGCGCGCGCGTTGTGGTCCTCCGCGGCGGCAATCATCGCCGCGGCCTGTGCTGATGGGTCCGTGAAAGCAACATGGAAGTGAAAATCAAGCTCTATTGTCTCAAGTGCGGCCGCGAGCCACTGCAATTTAGGCCGATCCTGAACTACCTGATGTTCTGCGTAGTGCCAGCTCCAGGAGGACTCGAAAGCGTCGGGAGATCCCAGCACCGTGAATACTATTTCCCCAAAAAGTGCAAACATCGGTTACTCACTTGACAACGAATAGTGACTGCCAGCGGAGGCCTCTTGATGCTAGTATGCCCGCGGACTAGTGCTGGAATGCGGCGCGCCGTCGCGCCTGGAGTTCCCGCATCATTATTCGAGCGAGTTCATGGCTATGTCGTGCGATGGCTTGAACAACGTGGTTCTCGAGGTCAATCGAATGTCCGCCGTCGTTGATTACAACGCTAGGGGAAAAGTTGACGATGAGGGATGAGGGGACGTCAACGGCATTTGCGGCGCTTTGCTGAGTACTGGATCCGCCGCCCACTCGCCCTGCGAAAGACCTGAGATCGGGCTGAGCCGCATGCAACCGCCCAGCGGCTCGGTCGCCAGTTGTCGCTGCTAGTGCTCTGTTCTCCTCTGCTCGAAAGTGTATCGAACCTGGTTGAACGGCCCGCGAGTATACACTACTCATCGCGGGGCCGGTGGCCTTACGGTTGTATCTACCGTAGCCGCTTGCGGCATCAGGCTGAGACGCTTGTGAGTATGATCTCAGGTCCCACTGATTCGAAATCGAGTGGTGAGGCGCTATTCTGCCAAGGCTCCGGGTTGCGGCGCCGATCAAGTGTGCACCGGTCTGAGTCCGGTAGCCTGGTGTCTGATTCTCGCTGGGGCTTTGGGGGCGGCTCAAGGGAGGGCGCAGGCGTTCCTCGTACTCATTTGCCGACCGCATCGCGTTCAGTCGTCTGAATATTGCTGGCGGTTCGAGTGCATGTGTTTCTGCTGCCGCCGACGCTAATTTACGCGTCAATCGGGCGGGCGAAAAGACGCTCCGTCTGCTAATTATCCCCGGCGCCAATGCGCGATGCAGTGCGGTTGGCGCCGCCTGGATTCTCAGCGAATCAGCGGTTCCGACGGCGTTTGTCGAGTGCGTTCTGTGTCGAGCATGCGCGGCTTCTACGCGGTTCAACTTCCGCGCGAGCTCTGAAAGCTGCCTCAGTGCCGGTCTGTTCCCATCCGAATAGTCATCTGCTTCGCCAGAGTTGGTCCCTGCGGTGTCGCCTGTGATGTGTCGCAATCGGTTCTGAAAGGCTGCCGAATAGCTGCGCGAGCCTGCGGTAACGTTTTTATTTGGTAGCGAGCGGGGTATCGAGAAACTCCGACTGACTAATCGAATAATCCATGTGTGGAGTCCGCCCAGAGGCCGGGTGTTCCCGATGATCTTGTCGAGGCGCCCTGTACTCCGCGCGCTCGCGGCAAATCCATCTTGCGGAGAGTATCTCGCCAATCGCGAGCGGCTATCGATTCGTGACATTACTCGCACCCTGGGACTCGAGCGATGCTCCGCCGACGCGCTCGGTCCCACGCGGCTTCGCCAATGCCACCCGCAGTACCCGGCCCATCACGGCGAGGCCATCCAGTTCACCGATCGCCGCTTCCGCGTCCTCCCCGGTCATCATCTCAACGAAGCCGAAGCCCCGCGAGGTGCCCGTCCATCTGTCCTTGATCACCTCCGCGGCCTTCACGCCACCTACCCGTGCAAAGGTCTCTCGCAGTGCGGTGTCGGACATCTCGAAGTGTATATTCCCCACGTATAAACGCCGGCTCATAGCTTTGCTCCGTACCTGGTGTTGATTCTCAGTCTTGTTCAGTCGTGTTCTTGATGCGCCATGGCTACATAGTCATTGACCACTTTCGCCCAATACGCTATTTCCGATAGGCGCATTCTTCGTAACTCGGTGAGGGAGAACCCGAAGCTGATAAGTCCGATGATTGTCGCGGCTGAGAGAAGTCCGTCGCTTCCTTCTGCGGAGCCGCGCCGTGCGGAAAATTTGCGTTGCCCTCGGCCGCCCCCGATACTTCTGCCTCAAGGGCCAGCACGTCGTCGAGGTCCATTTCCAGTACATCCTCATAGACCAGAGGCTTCCCCTCGATTCGCACCAGCTCCGCAATCAACGCGAAAGACACTGACATCGGTTCGGGGCTCCCGGCCACCGCGCGATGCGCGCGCATCAGATCGCGTCCCTTACCTTTTCGTAGTTCTGCCGTCTTCCCCGACGGTAGTGCTATGCGTCGTCGTTCTTCACTCATCTTCGCTCGCTCCATTGCTCAGTCAGTGTTTCAGGTAAAGTGAAAGCCCAGGTTAGGAGAGGGTGATGGAAGGTATTGTTGCGGCGAAGCGATCTCACGGATTCGACATCAGGAGTCCGGCACCGCACTCCTCCCTGGGCAAAATGACCTTTCAACCGCCCAGGTTGTTGCGAAACTGCGCGAGTTGGTCCACTCCGTTTACCACGTAGATATTCGCCAGCACGTCGTACAAGTGCATTTGGGCACCCGCAACGTAGAGCTCGGAGTGATACACCGTGATAGTCGAGGTCGAATCGACGTTCTCATGTTGTTTGAAGGTGAACGCGCCGGCGTCTTTGAATACTCCGGTCATCAGGTACACTACCGGCAATTCGGCGTTGCGCCCCTGACTGGTGTATTGGGCTAGGCTTCCGCGCACCTGGAAAGAGTGCGACACAAATGGACTTCCCGCCGCCGACAGCACTTCAGGGTATAGCGATGCCCACTTGATCTTCGCCTCGAGCTTTTCTACACCCGCCCAGAACTCCGCCGTTCCCGCCATCCCGAGCGCCTTGTGATCGACCATCCTATGGTGCGGCTGGGCAACTTGAATCTCTTCTGCCCGCCCCAGCAGGCCGGTGCCGTCCATATAGATATTCGCGTTTGTTATCCGATTTACCGATATGTCCATCGCTTGTCCTTGGTCTTCCGCGAATGCGCCTGCAATGGCGCGAGTCCGCGCTGATTATGCGGCTTATTAGGCAGTCTGCGCCGTACTGGTTAATGCGCTCGACGTTCCAAGTGTGGTCAGGAGCGTCGTGTCGATATATACCGTAAAGCTAAGTCGCTCGGCCGGCGGCGGTGGCATTACGTCGATATCGAATACTAGTTGGCCGGCCGCAATCTGGTTGGGTGGATTCTCCGCGGGATTGTAGCTCGAGGATCCGGCGACCAGCGCGCCGCGCTGGATCAACGTGCGGATGAATGCGTTTACACTCGCCAGGATCGCCGTGATCAGCGCGTTGCTGATCGGCTGATCGATAAACTGCAGCATCGCAAGCTGCACCGATTCCTCGATTACATCCATCGTCCGCCGCACACTGATAAAGTTGTCCGGCGTCGTGACCGTCGGGTAGCCGGCCGACCGATTACCCCATACGCGAAGCCCCGTGCCGAACGCGTTGAATACCGTCAAAATGCCCGCCGCGTTCAGGTTGTTCACGTCAGACGCTGCGTCCAGCAGCGACGCATACAATGTAACGTCCGGTCCCAGAATTCCGTTGGCTTGCGTATTTGAGGGCGACCACCAATACCCATTCTGTAGGTCTTTGGCGGCTATTGCCCCTGCCACCCACTGCGAATACGGTCCGACCGCGAGCCGGTTCGCCACCGTTTGCAGCGGTACCGTCCCGTTCAAAGTTGTCCCGGTCGGCACCAGGCCGGTATCGAGAAACGTCTCCTGCGGATAACACAGGATCGCGCGCGTCGAGCCGGTCTCGAAGGCGTTGCCCGCCACTCCCCGGTTTGCGATTGCCGTTGCCGCGGGTGTATTCGGCGGCGAGTCGATCAGCGCCATTCCGCGCAATGTGCTGGCCGTTGCGACCATCGCCGTCGCGATGTCGGCGTTCTGTGAGTATCCCGGCGCGATCAGGAGTTTCGCGAAAAACCCCATCGTGCCGTAGGTAGTCAGTAGTGCCTGCAATCCGGTATAGCCGGAACCGCTGACGCTCCCGATAATGTCCGAATCCTGGACTTTGCCCGGATCGGCGTATCTGAACGATACGATCACCGTCGAACCCGCCGCGATCGCGCCACCTGATATCAACGTCACGACCCCGTTGATCGGATCGGTCGTATAGTCAGTCTGCGCGGTATATGCTGTCCCCGAATAGTAACTGTAACTCGCGAGCACGGCCGTCGTGGCGCCGATCGCGCCGCTGGTCACGCGCGTTATCAGCCCGGTCCGCGCGTCCACCATGTAATCGGTGCCCTGCAGGTACGTGGTTCCCGCCGGGTTACTCGTCAGCACCATCGACGATGCCTGCACGTTGTTATGCACCAGCTGGATCGTGGCCGGCGTTCCGCCGAAGGTGTGCGCTTCCCCCGTCACCGGCGCCGTCGTCGTCGGCATCACGGTCACTTGCGTGACGCCCATATGCCCCAGGTTGATCGCGCCTGCCGCGCTGAATGTCTGCGACGCCACGATGTCACTGGTATGTTTCGTGTTGTCGAAAACGTTTACCACCATGACCTGGCCCGCGCCCTGCCCCAGGATCGCGTTGAGCGCGTATGGAATCGTGTATCCCTGCACCGCCGGCCCGAATTGCGCGGCGGCCTGTGCCGATCCCACCAGCGTCGGTGCGTTTATCCCGGGCACTGCCGCGCTCGCCGGTAATGCCCAGTAAGGCGCCGTACCCACCAGCCCGATTACCGATGACTTCACTACCGTGAGCGGTGCCGGGCCGGTCGCGAGTTCTAGTACTTCGACTCCGTGCAGAAACGATGCGGGCATAAACTTCACCTCGACGGCGCTCGGCCGCCTGTTGCCGTCGTCCTCGATACTCAGTTGGTCGGTGCGGTTGGCGCGATTCCCCCATTCGCGATTGCCATAACTACGTCGGCGTACGTATATGCGATTGTGACTAGGGCGCCCGCCGCGATCGCCCCGCTTGCCGTGCGCCCTACCGTTCCGTTGACCGCGTCCAGCGTGTAGTCGATCCCGAGTACGTAAAGCGCGCCGCTCGTCGGGTTCGTCACCAGCACTGCCGAGAGGTTTCCCTGCGGAAGTTGGATTTGGCCGCTGCCATCGAATGTGTATAATGCCGGCGCCGCATTCGCCGCCGTCACGCCACCCTTTTCCTGGGTGCGCGCGAGGGCGAGCGATGGGTAGTTGTCCGGTGTCGAGGGTTCCACCGCCATCGTGCGGATCGCAAACGTAGTCGCGTAGATCCAGACGCCGCCCTGTTTGTCCCGCTTGAGGAAACGTTCCCGCAACGGGTAGCTCGCCTCGCATCCCGGCACCTGAAACCCGGTCAACGCGGCGCGCACTGCCTCGATCATCGCGTAGGCGCCGGGCGTGCCGCCACCCGCCGGCGCCCCGCCCACGCTCCAGCCGAGGTCGCGCATCATTATCGTGACTTCGAACTTCAGCGTCCGCTCCTGCACGATCGCGGCGCTGTCCATCAGTTTGCCGTAATCCGCGCCCTCATAACGCACCAGCGCGGCGCCAATCCGATGCGTCATTCGATAGGCTTCCGGCTGATCCGGAAAATGCGCGATCTCGATTCCGCTGATCCGCCCGCTCAACTGACTCACCACGGCTGCTTCAATCGTCTCGATATCCAGTGGCGTCGGTGGTGTAAAACTCTGCCCGAGCCACGGACTGTCTAATACGATTGCGCCCATCTGCTCCTCTCGATCCGACTCGCCTGCCGACGCTCGATACGGCTAGCGCGCTTCTCCCGCCAGCTCCTCGAAATAAACCGAATACGTCCGGCCGACTTTGAACTGCTCCGAGGCCAACGCGTCGAGCTCGATCACTCCCGCCGGTGGCTCGGCAAAATACTCGCGGGCCTCGGGCGAATCGTCGACCATCGGCACCAGCCGCGCGCGATGGACCACCCGCCCCGGATGCCAGCTATCTTTCCTTTCCGCCCACATGCAGATGAATTTTACTCGCATCGATTTTTCCTTATGTCGGTTCGTATTCGCGGTTGTGCTGAGTTAGTAACCTTTGAGGGATCCGCGATCGAAGATCCGTTGTGGCAATGCCCCGCTCGCGTCGCCTCCCGCCTGTGTCACTACCGATCCGGGTGCCGCTCCTGGCGCGGCGTTATCGTTCGCCAGGCCCAGCGTCACTTCGCCGCGCGCCACCCGCACTAGTAATTCGACCGCGTCTTCGTAGCGCTTGCGCGCGTCCGCCAGATCGTGCAGCGGCCGCAACGACTGCAGCCGGTACATCGCGATGTCGCAGGCCAGCCGCGCGAGTACCGCCGGAGGATCGGTCAAGGGCAGCGCGAACCGGCTCTCCAGGTATCCGTCGATCTCCGCCGAGGCGTCGCCTAGCGCCTGCTCCAATACCGCCGCGTTCACCGTCGTCTGCGTCGGATCCTCATTACTCAGTTGCACCAGATCGCGATTCGGATACCGGGCCGTCATGTCGTCCGATGTTGCGTAAGCCACAGTTGTTTCACCCTGCGCTCAGTTCGGCCCGCCGCGGTCATCCCGGCCGCTGCGGTCCAGGCGCTTTTCGCGGCTGCCCGTTGGAACCGGCGGCCACTCGTTATTAGTCGCCCGCCTACGACAGATACTCACTCACGATCAGCGTCGCCGTGCTCTTCCAGATGTTGCTGGTCGTCACGCTTGAACTCCCGCCCGCGCCCACCATGAAATCCGCATGCAGCAGTTGCGCCCCCACCTCCTCGAGCGCCGGCGGCACTACCAGGTAAACGTCGTTCGGGCTCGTCAACGCTCCGAACGGCAGGCCGGCATCGGTCTTTATCGATCGCATCGCCGCGCGTGCTCCGCCGTAGTTCGACGGTACGCTCAGGTCCGTATTGCTCGCGTACGCCAGTTGCCACAGGCCCACGCCAGTGTTCGCCCGCCCGTCCACTCCGAAGCGGAATTCACGTCGCGTAAAGACCGCCTCGTCCGTTAGTGTGTTCATCCGCGTCATCGCGTATTCGCGGCGTAATTGAAATATAAACGGCCGTACCGCACGTGACGCGTCCAGCAAAAACCAGTACGGCCCCGATCCTGAAGTGTTGACGTTCGAGGCCACCGCGTCCCGCACGTCGCCCGACGCCCCCATCGGCCCGACCGGATGCGCCGCCGAGAAAAACGGCTGTCCGTCGAAGCCAATCACGCTCGACGGCATCGTCACCGCGTTCTTGATCATCGAGAACAGCAGCGAGTCCGGATGTACCTTTGTGTCCCAGCCCAATTGCTCGATCACCGGCTCGTACACGCCGTATGTATCGTCTTCGATATCGTTGCGGCTGATGCTGATGGTGTCCTCGAAATCCTTGTTCACGATCGTATAGCTATGCGCCTCCAAGGCCTGGATCACGCGCTCCCCTAGCCATTCGCGAAACTTCGTCGTCCGTCCCAGCCACGGGTAGGTCGTTTGACGCGAAGCCGATCGCACTACCGTCGCGATCTTTTCATAGTACGACGGCGGCTTGTCGAAGCCGCGCTGAAATATCACATCGAATCCGGTGAAGAGTGCGGTCAGATTTGCCGTGGTTATTTCCATTGGTTCCTATCCTGATTCCGGGTCACTCGTTTGCAAAAACTGAATGTGATTCGCCCGCGATTGACGCATGCCGTTGCTGATGACTGGATTACTCAGTCATTAGCGCGCGACAATCTGATGTGATACTTAGACCGCCGCCGCTGACTGGTGCCAGAAATCTATCCATACCTGGCCACTCGGATCGATCGCCGCAATTCTGCCCGCTGCACTCCGCGTCGCTGCACCCCAATTGTAATCGATAAATACTGTCGCGGCCGCCGCGATTGCGCCCCCGTTGACCAGCATCAAAAGTCCGGCCGGGTAATCCACCACATAGTCAGTGCCTTCGACGTAAACCGTTCCCCCGCCCGAAGTGCTATGCACTTTGACCTTCGCGACGCCTTCGTGCCCAAAGCTCACGATCTGCGCCGACGTCGCCGCTGGGAACGTTGTCGATTGCGCCACTACCGCCGTCGCTGCGCTGCCGTCGCTCAGCGAAACCGAGTTGTCATCGACCGCGAACGCCACCAGCCCCACCTGTGCTGCGTTAATCGATCCGTCGTTCACCGCGTACATGAACACACCGCGTCGCGCGACGATCGAGATCGCTCCCGCCGCCCCCGGATTGTTTGTCGCGTCTTGCCCGGGGATTCCGTTGCTCACCATTTCGGCGCGCCCGAGAATCTTCAAGCCCGCTACGCTTGCCGCTGGCGTTGCGTTCCCGTTGCCGTTCAGCGCCACGATGCTTCCCAGGTACACCGTCGTGTTCGCTTCAACCGGGTAAACCAGCGTCCTGCCATCATCAGCCAGCTCCGGGGTGTTGCGTGAATTGGTTAATGCCGCCATCGTATATGCCTTTGGCCCTCAGTGCGGATGTGTACTATCTGTTGAATGAGTAGTCGGTTGGATGCGTGCGGCGACACTGACTATTCGGTGTTGCCGAAGAAAACCTCACTCCGATAATTGCGTCGCCGCAGATATTCGTGGGGCTGCAGTCCAAGCCGAGCGCATATGGTCAGCTCGGTGCGCGTCAAGGCGGTACCCGCGTGGCCCCCGTCCCCGCTCGCCTCGTCGCGCTCGTTGCGGATCAGTCGCCCGGCCGCGGGCTCGCCTGCAAAGCCCCCGGCCGTCCCTCCGATAATCGCCGGCTGACGTGCCACGAAATCCTCGAAGCCGCGCAAGTTCGCCTGGCAGTATGCGATCGCCCACTCGCGCTGTGCCGGTATGATCTTGCCGGCCTTCATCGCCGCGTCCACCCGGAGGCCCGCTCGTTCACGCGCACCCGCCGCCCGTAGCTGATTTAGCTCCGTCAGAGCGCTCTCGAATTGTGCGATCGTTACATAACGGGCCGGATCCGCGGTCGTCTCGCCGTCCGCTCCGTGCACGACGCCGCCCGGTGCTGCCGCTCCGGTCTCCCCAGACCCGCGTTCGCTGTCGTGCTTCAGATTGCGTACCTCGGCGAATATCTGTTCCGCGCTCGCCTCTTCGCCGAGTCCGAAAAGGTTGCGTAGTTGCGCATCGAGGTCGTCCATTTCGGCATCCTCTTCGTAGTTCCGCTCTCCCGCGTCGCCGCTGCTGGCTTCTCTATACTGTTCTGACTGACTAATCGCTGCGCCATCTGCTCGCGCCGATATCGCCGTGAGATAGAGATTGGGATTGTTGGTGAGCGCCGCGCGCAAAAGTCGCTGTACTTCGCCGTCATGTGAGTATTCGAATACCGGCGAGATGTAGCGGTATTCCCGCGTCACTACTGCCGCCGCGCCATGCCGGGTCCATTCCACCTCGCCCCACAACGCGCCGTTGCGCACCTCCATCCCGTGTATCCATCCCGCTGCCGGTGCCGGCCGTCCTACTGGCGCCGCGAAATCCGTCGCGTGGTCGTAATCGATCGGTAGTCCTCCGTCCATTCGCAATGCGTCCGTCGCCGCGATTACCGCCGCCGGATTCGACAGGCGAAACGGTCCGCGCCCGTCACGCCCCGCGAAGTCCCCGGCCGGCAGCAGTTCGATCCACTTCGGCGCGCTCCGATGATTTCCGAGCGCCGTTCCGCTCACGCCGATCTCGGATCCCGCGAAACGCTCAGCCCCTCTGATGGTTCCCGTGTCCTTCATCTTCGACAGTTGTGACATAGTTAGTAGCCGCCGGTTAGGGTGAAATGCTTCCTTAGTTTCGATTAGCCACTCAGGTCGCGGCCGAGACTGCGTTTTGCCGCGTGGTTGCCGGCCCTACGATTGGCTCGTTCGCGTCCGCCGCCGGCAGCCCCAGTCGATCCAGCACCGTCTTCTGTGCGATTCGCACTCCGCGGTCGGCCAGCTCCGCGACGATCCTCGCGAATTGCTGGTCGTTCTGGTCGCTTGGCAATACCAACTCGAGCCGCGGATAGCGCTTTTGCGGGCCGGCGTTCAGATCGACAATCGGCCTTACCAGGTCGCGCGTTAGCGTCTCACCCAGGCGCCGCGCGTCTGCTGCCAGGATGTCGCGGCGTACTCCGTCATGGACCTGCGCTGCCGCTCGCGAGCCCGCCCCGCGTGGCAAATCGGTCGTCAGTGTCTGTCCCAGTACCGCCTTGCTCACTTGCCGATCTAGGTATTCGCAAAATCGCTCATAGAGCTCCGCGCTGCCGGTCTGTCGCGCCTCGGTAAATTCGATCAGCATCGAATCCGGTATAATCGCCGCCGCGTCGGTGCCGATATTCGCCACCGCGCTCAGCAGCGATTGCTTGTCGGCGTCCGTCGCGCCCGGCCCGTACTTTCCCAGTCGTAACGGTTGGCCGAATACCTCCGCGAAGGTTACCCAGTCTTTCAATACGTAGTTCTTGAACAGGTACGACCAGCCCGCCGCTCGCGCCAGGCCGCCGCGGATCGGCAGGCCCGACTTTGCCTTCGCGAAGTGCACGATGAACTTGAACGGCTCCAGCGGCGCCGTCATCGGTTGAAAAGCGTTCCACGTTCCGTTGGTCTCGATCGCGCGAGGTCCTGAAACGCGCGACTGGAAGTGAGTATCGCCCCGTTGCTCCGGTGACAGCGGAGACTGCCCTTCGCCCGTGAGCGTTCGTACCAGTAATTGCTCGCCGCTGATCCAGTCGAACAGAAACCAGCGCGGATCGCGCCAAATCAGCCGCACCGGCATCCACTCCCGCCCCGACGTGTCCCAAATGATCTCCGTCGCCGAGAAGCCCTTGCCGATCGCGTCCAGCATATCGAATAGTGCGTCCGCCAGGTTCAGCGTTTTACCCAGCAGGAGGTCCCGCACCATGTCGGCGACGCGCATATCCTCCTCCGCCCCGGACGCTGCCCGCACCGTCAGCTCCAGCCCCGCGATGGTTTCTTTGCGGGTTCCCAGTACCGCCAGGTAATGCAGGTCTTTTTCCTCCATCTCCTCCGCCATCTCGAGGTAAAGAAACGGATCGCCGACTTCCGCCTGCCGCAATATCGCCGATAGTTTCTCCGGCGTCAGTCCGGCCGATGGATGCATCACCGAGTAGATATTGCGGACGCCCGCCATCGTCGGTGCGGCCTGTTCCGCGCGGAGTTGCGCGGTGTCCACTTCGCGTCCGTACGCATCGTACAGTGTCATCTGCATGCTCCCTGATATTCACGCAGGCCGACTGAGTAGTCGGCCGCGAGCGCGCGCGACTATTAACGGTGGGCGGTTAGCCAGTTACCGGATTCGCCGGCTTACCAGGTGCCGGTGTGAAGCCCGAAACGTCCGCGCCGCCTCACGCCGTCGTCGGGTGCGCTCGCCGTCTGAAGTCGGGTCCCGGACGCCTCCACTTCCTCGAAGCGGCTGATCGTCCGCACCGGCTGATACGCGATCTCCGCCACTTCCGTCTGGCTCGCAAAGTACGCGAGCGCTCCCGCGATCGCCGCGTCGCCATGCCGTCGTTTGCCGTCCGCCGTCGTCGTCCGCTGCTCCGGCACCCGCGCGATCCCCTGCTCCATTACCAGCGCGCGATGGTCCGCGAGGATTTCCGCGTCGCGCGGCAGTTCGATCGTTCCGTCCTCAAATGCCGCCTTGTACCGCGGCATGTTCTCGCGATACCACTGCGTCGAAAGCATCACCTGCCGGATTCGCGCGCCGTACCGCTGCATCGCCGTTTCCGCCAGATACTGACCGTTGCCACGCGCGTCCATCGCACCCGCTACGAAGCGCGGCAGCCGGTCCGCGACGTAAAACAGCACCTGCTCCTGTTGCCGAAACGGTATATTGCGCAGCTCGATTACGAACGGCGTCCGCCGCATCGTGCTGTCCGTTATCTGCAGCGGCCAGATTACCGTCAGGTCGCCCGAGCGCCCGAAATCTTCGCCTACGAACGATCTCGCGTGCGGTTCGAGCCGCGCCAGTTGCGGGCCGATTTGCTCCGCGCAAAATTCCTCCGCCACCCGCATTCGCTCGCTCTCCGGGCGTCCGCCGAACTCCGCCGGCATCTCCCACCGGATTACCGGCGCACCCTCGCGCATTCGTCCCTCGATCAGTACCGACGACAAAAACGCCCCCCCGCTCGCCCGCGGGATGCAGCGCAGCTCCTCGTCCGCCTCCTCGCCGTATTCCTCGAAGGTCCTCGTTCGCCATTCCGCTTCGCCGGCGCTCGTCCACTCGCGCCCCAGTTTCATGCAGATCCGATGGTACAATCCGTCGTCGATCGCCTCCTCCAGCGTCACCCGATGAAGTGAGTATGGCCGCCGCCCCGCCCGAATCTCATTGACTAGTTCATTAAATGCGCTCGCCGCTCCGTTGTGCGTTGACATTACGCGCACGCATCCGCCCCACATCGTGAACGCCAGCGCCGCCTTCAGCAGACCCTTCAGATCGTCGTGAAACGCCGCCTCGTCGATCACCGCCCGGCCCTGCTTGCCGCGTAGATTCGACGGCCGCGACGACAACGCCACGATCTTGTGCCCCGAGCTGTAGCGGATCCGGTACGCGAGGATGTCGCGCCGTTCGTCATCGATCGCGATCTCCTCGATCTCCTTCGCCGCCTTGTTGAATTGCCGGCTCCACGCCGCCGCGGTCTCGATAAATTCCTGCGCCATGTCCCGGTTGTAGCCGAGATACCACGTGTCCATCCCCCGGTGCGCCGACGCCTTCAGCGCACTCGCTGCCGCCTCCGTCCACGTCAGTCCGATCCGCCGCGACTTCTCCGCGACCTTCACCGGCGATTCGTCCGCCAGCCACCGTATCTGGTACGGCAATAGTACGTCGGCTCCGCCACTGTGTTGTCCGTTTCCGGTTGCGCCCATTACTCAGTCGCTCCGTTGCTTGCTTAGATTGTAATTTGCATCAGGATTCGTTTGATTTGCTCCGCGCCCGCCTCGGTCAGCCCGCGCGCCTCCGCCTCCACCACCGTCCGTTGCGCCGCCAGTATGTGCGTGCGCATCTCCGCCGCGAATTTCTGCTGCGCGATCGACGCCCGCGCCAGCGTCGCCACCGTCCGCGCCAGCGCCGCCAGGTTTACCTCACTGAGATCGGCCCCTTTCAATTCCACCAACAGGGTAAACAGATGCTCTTGCACCAGCCGCATCAGCGTGTGGTTGATGTCGGCTTCGTCGCCCCCGTTCGCCTCCACCACCGCTTGCGCCTGTTCCGTCGCCCGCCGCACCGCCTCTATTTTGTCGTCCAGCTTCAGCGCGTGATGCCGCACCGCCACCGTCGCGATCTGGCAGTCATTCGACGCCAGCCACCGTTTCAGTTCCCGGTAGTTGCCGAACTCGTGTTTCGCGATTCGCTCGTCAAGCTCTTTGCGTATTTCTGTCGGCAAATGACCGATCGTATGTGGTGGACGCCCCCGTGGACGCCTCCGGCCCGCTTCCATTGGCACCCTGTTCACCAGTACTTGCGCGGCCGCGCGACTCCCGCCGGCGCCGTCAGCGTGTATTCGACTACATCCACCCCATGCGCCGTCAGTTTCGCGAACCAGGTCTCGGTGTCCTCGCCCTCGACTTCCACCAGTCCCAGGTTTCTCAGGTAATCGATTTCGCGCCGCACCGTGCTCGCCGACATCGGCAACCGGATATCGTGCAGCACCCGCCACACTATATTTTCCGACACCGCGATCGGCCGCCCCGCATCCAGTACGCGCAATATCCGCCACCGCGCCTCTTCGCGCTGCTTCTGTTCCAGGTCAATCGTTCCGCCGCTCATGGCGTCGCCTCGGTTACCGGTAGCATCCGGCCGCCCCGCTGATACATTCGGGCGCGCAGATCCGCGATCTCCGCGCGCACTTCCGCCCTCATCGCGTCGATCTTCGCCTCCAGCGTATTGCTGAAGCGGATCCAGTCTTCGCGCCGTACATATTCCACCGGCATCGTCGCCTTTAATTGCATCAGCTCACGCTCGAGCGAATGCGAGAAGTCGCTGCCTTCGCGTTTGATTTCGATGATTCGCTCGCCCAGTTCCTCCTCGTTGCGCGTCAGCAGCCACCTGATCGCCCCGAGGTTGAGTCCCACCAGCGTCACGAACGAAAGCGCGAAGGTTGCTACTGCTTCCCAGCTCATCATTGTTCTTTTACTCAGTTGTGATCGCGTCTCGTTGTGAGTAATCGGTTTCGGATCGCCACTGCGCTATTCGGGTTCCGATGATTGTTTCAGTCGCACCGCCGCCGACATCGACAGCAGCACCGTCGCCAGGCCCGCGCCGTACGCCGCCGCGTCGGTCGCGCTGAAATGCCCCAGGTTGAAGACCGCTGCGCCCCAGAAGCCGATATATGCCGCCGCCCCCGCCACCCCGACGATCCGCGCCGCGTCGTACGTCAGATTGTCCTTGCCGGTCAGCGCGTCTTGCACCCACTTCATAAAGGAACTCGCCACCCGCCTGTATCGATGACCAGTTCATCGATAAATATTGTTGGTCCATTACCCAGTACAGTTTGTTTGTTTAATGCCTTACGCTGTCCCCTTAACCGTGATCGACTCGCGTGGACCCGCGCTTTCCGCCCCGAAGGGGCCGGCCGATTACTCACTGGCGGACGGTACTCGCCGCGGTCACCCGCACGCTGTCCCCGGAACTGTCGCGTGCGCCTGGCAATACACCGGTTCATACACCGGCACGTGTACTTCCACCGGCACCGCCGGCGCCGACAGAAATGGCGGGGAGAACGCGCAGCCGACGAGCGGTACTAGGATCAGCGGGAGGAGGCGCGTCACCATCGTCCCAGCTCCGGTCCCTGCGCGTTTCCCCATTCGATCGCGCCCTGGCAGCCCGCCGGCACCGGCGCATTGCGTTCCGCCTGCGCGCGCGCGACCTCCGCCTTCATCGTCCGCGCCGCATTGGCGGCGGTACTGGCTTCGCGCTGCGCCGCCTCCTGCTCCGCGGCGTTCATCTGGTCTTGCAACGCGCCGATCGCCGCGTTCTGCCGTGCCACCGCCGTCGCCATCGACGCGTTCTCCGCCCGCAGCGCCGCCGCCGCGTCGCCCAGCGCCGTTACCTGCGCCCGCGCGCTGTCCCTTTGATGGACCAGCACCGCGCGATAGATCAGCGCCGTCGCCACCATCGCGATCAACGCGATCAGCTTGATGTTCTGGAGCATCGCGCCCACTAGCATCGTCGTTATTTCCCCGCTCGCGCGCGCGCACCGATGGACGGCAGGCTTGCGCGACGCGCGCCAATGTCCGCTTTGCGATCTTCCGCATTAGTCACTTGCCGACCGCCGCCAGCGTCGCCGCATGGCTCTCAACCGCCGCCGCGACCGTCGCCGCGCCATGCTCATCGACCGCCAGCGCGTGCTTGCCGATCGCGTCCGCCAGTTTCGCCACCGCCGCCGCATGCGCGCCGATCGCCACCGCATGCCGTTCGGTTCCTGCCACCGCCGCCGTCTTGCCTGCGCCCATCGCCCCTTCGAGCGCCGACATCCGCGCCTCCAGCGCGTGAATCATCGCCAGCAGCGCGCTCGTAACCTTGCTGCCGAACAAGGTTCCCAGCACCAGTCCGCCCGCCGCGACCGCGACATATCCGGCCAGATTCGTGTACACCATGGTTTCGTCCTCCGCTGTTCGCGCCGGCTTCCGGTCCGGCCTGACTCTTTGTTGTTGATTCGCGGCGCCCCGCGCCGCCCGTCGATTCGCGACCCCGCGACCCGCTGCGCCCCTTCCGCCCGTTGGTTTGCGACCCCGCGACCCGCGGCGCTCGTTCGGCCAGCCCGTCTTCGCCGTGACGCCCGCGGTCACCATCGCCGCCAATCGGCACTTCGAGCCTCTTCGCGCGCACGCCGCTCACCCGTATGCGCGATTCAGCCACCCGTTCAGAAACTCATTGGCCCCGCCGCCGGGGCGACCCGTGCTCGCCGCCAGCGTCCGGTAATAACCCGCCGCCTCCGATCGCAGCGCCGCCATCAACGCAACCTGATTCGCCGCCGGCGCCGCCGTCCGCGTCGCTTCGCCGATCAATCCGTCTTCATCCACCCGCTTGCCGCACGCCCGCAGCGCCCGTTGCAGGCAACGCGAGGCGTGCTCAGGCCCGATATTCACCGCCAGGTCGAACAATTTCGCCCCAATCGGTCCCGGCAGATCGGAGTAATGGTAACGCCGCCACCAGTCGCGAAAGTAAATCGCGATCGCACCTTCACGGGTCAGCCCGGCGATATCCACTTGTGGGTATTCGCGCTTGCTGATCCCGAAGCTGGTCTCGCCGCCGGGATCACTGGGATTGCTGGAATAGCCGCCTTCGTTTGCGAGTACCCGATCCACTGCGCGCGCGAATGCCGGCGGATAGCTATCCGCCGTAACTGAGTTTGTAATGGTCACCGCACATAAACTAATAAATGGGGATCATACCGCCAAGGGTGAAATACTTCCAAAAAGTAGTAATTGGGCCATTTGACGGGGAGCGCAGCCGCGCTGCGAATGAGAGTGGCCGGATGCGGCCCGCGAGGCCGACGACCGCTGCCTCTGCATCGTCGAGCGGTTACCGTTGGCCGCGAGCGTGGACGCCGCAATGGCGAAGGGCTACAGTCGCCGAGACTGACCGCGTGCGCTCGCGATTAGCGTGTCGATACGCTGATTCGGCGCTAGCGCGGCATTTGCGGAGGATATATCGCGATGGCAAATTTGCTCGAGGGGAAGTCTGCTTTGATCACTGGCTGTGGCAGTGGTATCGGTCGCGCCGCTGCCCTCGCGTTTGGACGCGCTGGCGCCATCGTCACCTGTGCCGACGTCGATCAGAAGGGTGGCGACGCGACCGTCGCCCTGATTCGCGAGGCCCACGGCAAGGCCGAGTTCGTCCGCGCCGACGTGACCGACCCCAACCAGGTGCAGGCGCTCATCGCGCATGTCGTGACCGGCCATGGCCGCCTCGATTGCGCCTTCAACAACGCCGGCATCGAGGGCGACGTGATCGAACTCCACGACGCTTCCGAGCGCAATTTCGATCGCGTTATGGGCGTCAACGTCAAGGGCGTGTGGCTATGTATGAAGTATGAGATCCGCCAGATGCGCAAGCAGGGCGGCGGCGCGATCGTCAACACCGCCTCGGTCGCCGGCCTGTCGGGGTTTCCCAGCCTCGGCATTTACGTCGCGAGCAAGCATGCCGTCGTCGGGCTTACCAAGTCCGCCGCGGTGGAATGCGCGCAGGTCGGCATTCGCGTCAATGCGGTTTGTCCGGGACCAGTCGATACCCCGATGATGGAGCGGATCGCGAGTAACGAGGGCCAGCCTGGGCGCAAGGATTTCGAGGCGATCGTTCCGATGCGCCGCTACGCCGCGCCCAGGGAAATCGCCGAGACCGTCGTCTGGCTGTGTTCCGATCAGGCCTCATATATCACGGGCGTCAGCCTGCCGGTTGACGGTGGACTGGTCGCGACCTGACGGGCCGACCGCACGGATGCAAGGGGTGCGCGCGCGCGATCGCGGCGCGCGGTTAGCGACGCGCGCTTTAGATTGGCGCCGCGGCTGCTATTGCGGAGGCTGTGGAAGCCGCGCTTCGCGATGAGTCTGGGTGCGCCGAGCCTCGGCCAATACCTGGTACACGCGGCGCACCGTACAGCGCTGCGACCGCGCGATGTCTTCGATGCTGACTCCGCTCGCGCGCAGTTCGACGATCTGAATTCCCCGGGCGGTCGGATTCGGTATCTCTATACGATCACCGCCGAACCCTTTGGCGAGCGTTAAAGCGGCGTCATAGCCGACCGTTTGGCTCAGCGTGTCGCCGGGCCCCGGCTCGTGCGGCACATACAGCCGAAGGCCGCCAAACGCCGCGATCAAACGCGCCGCGGCGTCGGTCCCGATCATATCGACCAACTCTTTGAGCAAGGCGCCGCGCGCGCTGATTGCGAGCCGCGTGGTGCGCGGCACCGGGTTGACACTCGAGGCGATCACAGTCGTCCGCGAGGGTCCGCTCACGTCGTTGCCGCGCACGGTTGCGCGGCCGTCCGGGCTGAAGGCCGTGGCCGCTTTGCCTTGGAAATTTCGCGCGGGATCGAAGCTCGTCCGGCTCTCCGGGGGCAACGTATTCCCGCGCTGTGTGGTCGGTCCCTGCGCTTCCATTTATATCGCCTCCCGCGCCGTCGCCGGTTCCCGCGCATGGTCGCGGAGGTCCCCGGCGAGTTGATTGAGCAACATCGCGAATCCCAGGTCGTCGCGCAGTCTGCGCTTGACCGCCGTGCAGGCGTGAATCACGCTCGAATGGTCGCGTGCGAAGGCGATCCCGATACGCGGAAATGACGGCTGCCCGGTGCCGGTCGCAGCCGGCGTGGAGTTCGTCGCACGCCATCGGCGCACCGCCATTTCGCGGCTCAGGTACATCGCCACGTGCCGTGCGCAGGTCACCTGCCGGCGCCGGCTCGGTGATACGATGTCGCGCACGCTCAGGTTGAAGGCGAGCGCCACAGTCTGCTGAATTTCGCGAATCGAGATGCCTCCAAAGGTGTCGATCGATATCATCGGGAGCGCTCCTTCACGTTAAATATCTTTCCGCATTGAATGCGCGACGGTCGCCATCGTCGGCTTCGCGCGGGCGCATTTATCGACCGCGATCGCGTCCAGCGCCATTTTTGTGTCGCTGCCGAGGTCGTCGCTGGCGGGCCCTGACAGGCTTCGCGAGGTGCCGAAGCGAGACCCCGAACGACTGTGCGCACGGTTATTGCCGCATGGCGTCTCTCCGCTTGGAATTTCACTACAGTTGGAATAATTTACGCAATCGACGCCAAAAAATCTGAACTGTAGGATAGTCGCTTGCTTCGAGGCGCGTGGCTTGCATAGTTTCTTACTGTGATGCGGTTCCATTATAAAAATCAGCAGCTCCGCGCGTCGTCTGATCTTGATATTCCTGTTTCGCGGGCCTGCGTTGACTGCAATAAACGAGCGAATAGGATGATATAGTCACTCATAAATTCTTTTGGCTATTTAACTACGATGCTGGACTTAGAGCGCGATGAGACCGATAGAACAACCATTTACTCTTGCGCCCTTTGAGCCACCCATGAACTCTTCTCAATGCTACGAGACGATCATGGTCGCCAAATTTATCCCACAGTAGGAGAATTATGTCAACCACTTTGGTAGATGAAGAATTCCGGCGTCGCCTACGGCTCATCATGCAGCAATTCGGCTCGGTCGCTGATCTCGCGCGCGCCGTCGGGGTTTCCGACAACGCCATCTACAAGTGGGTCTCGGGCCGCGGACAGCCGAGCATGATGAGCCTGGTCAACCTCTCGAAAGCCGCCGGCGTGTCGGTCGAATGGCTCGCGACCGGCCGCGGCGCGCCAACCAAATCGCGCTCAGAGGTTCAGATGGCGGAACCTGCCGACGCGATGGCGCCGTCGCGCCATGCGCTCCGCAACGTCAACGGACGCGGCGCGATTCAGAATCCGCAAATCGTCGATTACGTCAGCTTCCAGCCCGAGTGGCTGGGGCGTGCGCTCAACGTCGATTCGCGCAACATGGCGCTGGTCGAAGTGATCGGCGACTCGATGTCGCCGACGATCGACGAGGGTGACCTGGTGCTGGTCGATCTACGCGAGGCGCGCTTTCGCCACGACGGCGTTTACGTCATGCGTACCGGCGGCGATCTGGCGGTCAAGCGGCTGCAGCGCCAGCCCGACGGCAACCTGCTCATCCGCAGCGACAACGCGGCCTACGAGTCGGCGACCGTCAAGCCTGACGAGGTCGCCCTGCTGGGACGGGTAGTGTGGATCGGGGGCCGCCTGTAACGCAAGGTTGCGGATTAATTCGCGGGAATTAAAAACGGCGAGAGGACGAAATGACCTCTCGCCGTTTGAGAGCGAGCCGCGCGGACGCCGCTGTTCAGCAGCCGGAGGTAAGCGAAATCGGCGTGGGAGAGAAATTGAGGCGCAGATTCGGTCCGATGGTCGAGTCGCCTTCGCAGATCAGCGCGCCGTTGACGGTGACGCCGCTGCCGAGCGTGCATCCGGTGTTCTCGGATTCGATGGTGCCGTTGAGCACGGCGGAATTCTGCACGTTCAGAGAATTGTTCGTGATGTAGACGTTCTGCGGCTGGAGTCCGCCGGAAAGCAGGATGCGCGCGCCGTAGCCCAGCGTGAGACCGCTGTTATTGAGAACGACCACCTGGTCGTCCTGTCCGCCGGAAAGGATCAGAGTGCCCGAACCGCCGATCGTGATGCCGCCGTCCACGTAAATCACGTTCAGGCCGCCGGAGACAGTGTCGGTGACGGTGAAGGATTTGCTGGCCGCAACGTTAATCGACGAGAAAGACTGGGTGTACACCTGGTCCCACGCCGCGCACTCGAAGGTTTCCTCGTCGCTCTCGGCCTGTTCGAGATTGGCAAGATTCGCGCTGCTGCCGTCGGTGCTCTGGCTGGCGCAGCTCGCGCCCTTGCCGAGATTGATCGTGCCGCCGCTGTCGGTGGCGCATTCGCCGAGCACGGCAGTGTAGTTGCCGATTTGCAGGACGGTTCCGCCGTCGTTGTCGGCGACGACATTGCGCGAGTAGACCGAGTTGCCGCCGAGCGTGACGTTGCCGTCGTCGGTGCCGATATCGCCCGGGGTGCCGCTGATCACGGCGACGTTACCGATGGCGAGGCTGCCGAAGTCGGTCATGATGCCGAAGTTGGCCACGGCGCCGATCGTGGTTTGCGCGCGCGCCGCCGCCCCCATTGACGCCCACGAACTGATAGCGAGCGCCGCTCCTGCCAGAATCAAACGTTTTTTCATTTTCTCCTTCCCAAGGTTAGTAGTTTGGGTATGCGGAAATTCTTTAGCTAAATTTGCCTAACATAGCAAGCTGTTTCATAATAGATCTTGTAATTTGTGGTGTAAGGGTTGTGTAATGCCGATTCTGAATCAATCGTAAGTTACGACCGTAAATTATCACCAGATTGTGATTATAGTGTGACGCGCAGCATGATGGGGTAGCCGGGGCGACGATCATCTGGCCGGAATCGAACCGGACGGACGGCGGACAGCGTACGCGGCACCGCGCCGCAGCCGGATGAGCCGCGGCCGGCCCGAGGAGGTAGGACGGAGCGCAAAGCGAGTGCCTGCGACTTGATTTGGCGCCATATATCGCGCGGAACCAAAACGTAGCCGGGGGCGCGTCGCCGAGCAGTCAAGAGCCGCGACGCCTGAACTGAAGTCAGTTTGAGCAATGCTTCGCGTGTGTTGCTAACTCTTAGATAGCATAACCACAACAAACAGTTGACAGCGCGATCCGCCTCCGGTAGCGTCTCGAAATAGTCGAACCGCGCGCGCAATTGGTCGCCTCGTCGAGCCTAGTTGGGTAATCGTCAGTTGAAAGACGCGCACGCGGCGTTCCGCACCGGGACGGGGTCGCATCGTTCACATCTACCTCGCATACCTGCACCGTGAAGGAGGGGACGACCCCGTCCCTCCTTTTGAGGCGGGCGCGATCCCCGGCACGAAGCCCAGTGGTCGCAGAGCGCAAAACCTATAGCCTTTTGAAACCTTTGAAAGGTTTCAAGCTTCCCACAGTGAACAGTCACTTTTTTCAGGGCGAAGCCCGCAGGTGTTACAAAAGGGAAGTCTGAAACCTCCTGAGGTTTCAGTAAATTATAAGTTTCGAGTTGCTTGACAACTCTTTCCCCCTCCGTCGCGCGACGCTTGCCGTGGCGCGCGGTCCGCGAGATTATCGGCTTCCGCGACGCGCTCAAATCCCGGAGGAGACGATGGCCTACACGACACTGCTCTACGACAAGCTCGACCGAATCGCGAAGATCACCCTCAACCGCCCGAAATATCGCAACGCGCAATCGACCGCCATGCTGAAGGAGCTCGACCGCGCCTTCGCCGAGGCCGCGGAGGATCGCGAGGTGCGCGTGGTAATCCTGGCCGGCGCCGGCGATCATTTTTCGTCGGGCCACGATCTGGGTACCCCGGACGAGCGCGCCGATAAATCCAGCTATCTAAATACGCGCGGCCTTCCGAACCGCCATTGGAAATCGTGGGAGGTGTTTCTCGACAACACGCTGCGCTGGCGCGACCTGCCGAAGGCGACCATCGCGCAAGTGCAGGGCTACTGCATCTTTGGCGGGTACATGTTCGCGTCGGCGATGGATCTGATCGTGGCGGCCGACGACGCGATGTTCCTGCCGTCACTCACGCAGTATTTTTCCGCGCCCTGGGACATCGGCGCGCGCAAGTCCAAGGAGGTGCTTTTCCAGAGCCGTTTCATCGACGCGCGGGAGGCCGAGCGCCTCGGCCTGGTCAACCAGGTGGTGCCGCGCGCCGAGCTTGAAAGCGCGACGATGGCGCTGGCGGCGAAAATCGCCGAGAGCGACGAATATCAGTTGCGGATGGTCAAGTTTGCCGTCAACCAGGCGCAGGACGCGATGGGCTTTCGGACGTCCGTGCGCAATTCCCACTCGCATCATTTTCTCGCGCGGATGCCCGCCTATATCAAGTGGGATCAGGGTGAGGACACCAAGGTGCGGAGGCTGCCGGGGGTCGAACAGGCGATCAAGAAGATGACCGGCGACAAGCATTAGTCAACTGTGAATACTACTTTGATATTGGACAGGAGAATAAAATAAATGAGTACCGCGGAAAACAAAAAACTCATTCTGGACGCCTTCACCGCATGGGCGCGCGGCGACGGCATGGCATTCTTCAACCTGCTCGCCGAGGACGTCCGCTGGACGGTGATCGGCAGCACGCCGGTCTCGCGCACCTACGCGAGCCGCGACGCCTTTGTGGAAGGGGCGGTGAAACCGCTGACGGGAAAGCTTGCGGGGCCGATCGTGCCGACCGTCCGCGACATTATCGCGGAAGGCGACAAGGTGGTACTGCAATGGGACGGGCGCTCGTCGGGCAAAAACGGCACGATCTATCATCAGACGTATTGCTGGGTGATGCGGATGGAGGGCGGCAAGGTCCGCGAAGGGACGGCCTATCTCGATACCCAGTTGATTGGTCAGATCTGGGACTAGTCATTCGCCGGCGCAAATAAAAAGGGGCGCGGACGGTGGTCCGCGCCCCTCAGTCAAGCAAGCCGTATTACTCAGTCCGCGTGTCCGTTGCGCACCAGCATGCCCGGGGTCGCGCCCGTGCATTTGCCCTCGGCGAAGGTCTCCTGACCGTTGACGATAATCGAGCGGTAGCCATGGGCGCGCTGTACGCGACGCCATTCGCCGCCCGGGAAATCGTGCGCGATTTCGCCGACCCAGTCGGGATCGACGTCGAGGCCCTTCAAGTCGTACACCACGACGTCGGCATGGGCACCCTCGCGCAGCGTGCCGCGATTCTTGAAGCCCGCCGCGTGAGCCGGCAACGCCGACAGCCGATAGTGCGCCTCTTCGAGCGTGATCTTCTGCTCGTCGCGCACTAGCCAGCGCAGGAAATCCGTCGTGAACGCGCCGCCGGTGAAGAACTTGGTATGCGCG
>JAJXYF010000036.1 GCA_021780755.1 Deltaproteobacteria bacterium
CTTCCGACCCAGCGGCGACCAACGGTCGATGCGCAGGTCCCCGATAGGCTCCCTTCGTCTAGAGGCCTAGGACACGGCCCTCTCAAGGCTGTAACACCGGTTCGAATCCGGTAGGGAGCGCCAATAAAAACAACAGCTTATCGATAATTATCGGGCCAGTCGAAGACATTGGGTAAGTTTCGGGTAAGTTTCGTTGACCCGCTTGCCACTTCGCCTTACAGGCTGTGTCGTTGAGCCAAGAAAGCAAAATGCACTCGCGCGGGCTGCTCGGTAATCACGGCGCCTATCACAGAACGGGTGAATAGATCCTGTTTCATCGGCGGCGCCCGCCCTGCCTGGACTCGGATTGCGCCATCGACCCACGCGCACCACGTCCCAGTTCCCTTCGGTTCAGGAGCGACCGTTCACCCTACCGGCATATGCCGCCGGCGCCGTCATACCCCTCCGAGCACTTTCACAGCCGCTGTCTTTGGATCTCCGTAGAAGATCGGATCCACCTGCTCCATGATGTCTGCGCTGACGTCCAGAAAGTTTCGTTTGTTCTCGATCGGGATGAGCGCCCGCTTGGCGCCGTTGTCTTTGGCCACTTGCAGAGGCTCGGTGAGCGAGCGCAGCGGCTTGATGTTGCCCTGGACACTCATGTCACCGAGGATCAGCAGAGCCGGGCTCACAGGGGCTTTACGTAGCGCGGAATACGCGGCCACGAAAAACGCGACGCCGATCTCTGCTTCGACCCGATTCGCCAGCAGATCGATGAGCTCGACATGCAGATCGGACGTGTCGAGGTCGCGACCGATGCCAAGCTCAGCTTTCTTGGCGTTGAGGAACCCAAACGCTCTCTGAACGGACTCTTTGGCTGCGCCCGCGATGCCGCCCTCGAGCTTGAGCTTCCCTGTGCCGCCGGCTACCGAGACCTCGAGTCGATAGAGGCCGACCGTTCCGTCGGCGGTCACGCCAGCGGTATACACCGTCCCTGGTGCGAGAGGGTCCTGGGAGACGAGATCGCGGCCGCCTTGCTCGGGTACCCCGACGAACTTCTCCTCGCCGCTCTCGTTCGAGACGTAGCTAAAAGAGGTGTGGTAGTACTCGAACGAGCCCATTTTCTTCAGCTGTTCCTTCACCCTCCGACGGCCCTCGATGGCCAATTCCAGCAGTTCTGCGAGATCCTCCTGGGAGACTTCTCCGTGCGGGAAAAGGATCTTCATGAGTCCCGACACGGTCTTGCGCACCGCTTTGCGGTCGCGAGCATTGAGATGGGCCCCGAGTGAGAAGTGTCGATCGATGATCTCGGTAAAATTGTGCTTGCGCATCTCGCGCAGCGCCTCGGCGAGATAGTCGACCACGAAGCCGTAATGATCCGTGAAGAGATCATTGCGC
This sequence comes from Deltaproteobacteria bacterium, assembly GCA_021780755.1. GTDB lineage: Bacteria > Desulfobacterota > Binatia > Binatales > Binataceae > JADMIL01. Next base: position 1,378 of record JAJXYF010000036.1, read on the forward strand.
ATCTTCGGGATCTCCCAGCCCGGAAGATAGCAATGCAGGCGATCGATGAAGGCCATGTCATCGCGGATGACGTCCGGCATCGGCGCAAAGAGGTGCCCGGTCTGCACCATGACGTCGATCGGCTGATTGGTATTGCCGAACATCGCGATGCTGGCATCACCCGAGACCGCCTCCTGCCCGCGCTGGAAGGTGCCGGACTCGCAGAACGTCTTCATGGTGGTTACAACCTCCTTCGGCATCTTCTGCAGGTCCGCGACCTCATCGAACCCGACGACGTCCCAGATCTGCACCATGCCCTTCTGGCGCCCGGACATGTGCCCGAACAGGTTTGCCACGGTCGTACCGCCCGTAAGGAGTGCCGCGTACGGGGAGATCTCCTGGATCACGTAGCTCTTGCCCGTACCGCGCGGTCCGAGTTCGACCAGATTGTAATTGCGCTCGGCGAGCGGAATCAGCCGCAGGAGAAACAGCATCTTGAGGCGTCGGGACATCTCCCCCGGCTCGTATCCCATGCTGCGCAGCATGAAATCCAGCCACTCGTCGGTCGTGAACTCCTTGCGGACGCGTCGATAGTCCTCGAGATCGAAAGTCGCGATCTGGATAGGCGTCAGTTTTTCGATCCAGAAGGGATTCTTGCCGCCGGCTTCTTCGTCGGATTCGAAGCGCACGTCGACCTGTGCCCACACCCCGCCCATCACGAGCCGCTCGTACTCGCGCACGTAGTGCTCAGGGATGTGCACGTACTTGTGGCCGAAGTTCGTGACCTCTGCCCAGTAGTCCGAATCCACTAGCCGCACCTTCACCTTGTCGATGAACGAGTGGCGTCCCCGGTCCTTGACCGTCGCCTGCGCCTTCATGGATTCATCCGCCCGGATGTAATTCTGAGCGAGCGTGTCGTTGACGACCTTGAGGCCCATTTGGATCGCGATTTCGTCCGATGACGCACAGTACTTGCCAAGCAGGAACTCGAGCACGAAGACCGGGACATTGGCGCCGACTTTCACCTTGCGCACGAGGTCCTTGCGAACCACCTTGCCGGCGAAGAGGCGATTGACCTTGTCGTCGAGCGCATCGCGCGCGGGAGAGGATGCAGTCATGGCATTAGGTTCCGAGTTTCACCGGAATATCCGCCGGAGAGCGGTAGAGTTCGGCATCGGTGCGCGGATCCAGGATGACGATCCGAAGCGCACGGACTCGATCGTCATTGAGCAGGAACACAAGGATCGCCGGCTGACGAGGCGCAAGTTTTACCGTACCGGTAACCCCATCGAGTGCCGCGTCCATGGCCATGCCCACGCAGCCTACCTGCCGCCCTTCGGCGAGCAACATGGGGAGCACGGTCTGCTCGCCGCTGAACAGGTCACCTTGCTGGATCTGGACGCGGAATATGCGGTTGGTGACCTCCGCAGGCGCACCGCTAACCTCGAGGTGTTCCAGGTCCGGCACCCTCGCGGCGACAACCCCTGAGCGTACCGTCAGTACCGGGATCAGGATCTCCTGAAGCGACGCCGCCCCATGATGGAATGCGAGATCCCCACCGGCCCTGAACACCCCGCACCCCCGAGGGAAGACGAATTCCAGATCCGACGCATAGCCGAGCGCGCTCGCTGCGACCCGCACGCAGCCGGCCGGAGTCTTGCCGCCCCGCCCGACCCAGCAGCGCCGATGCAGCTCGATCGTCTCACCGCCCGGCGCGTCGATCCGCATGGATTCCTCGCGCTCCGAGGCAAAGAGGTGTCCATGATCGGCCGCCACCACGGCTTCCGCGATCCCGACGGCCGCGAGTTTGCGAACGGCACGGGCGAGATTGTCGATCACCGTGTCCATGACCTGCCGGGCTTGGTAGGTGAAGCCGCCTTCACCGGCATGATCGAGCTCCTGCGAGCGTACGATCAGCATCTGCGCCCCCTCGAGTTTCCTCGCCAACCTGGAGCGCGACAGCCCGAGGAGCTCATCAAGCGTCAGATCGACGAGCCCGGGGACGCGGGAGGCAAAAAGCCCTTGTCGGCTCACAGAATCCCGAAGGAAGGTTCCTTCGATACGGGCTCCGAGTGCGCCGCCCTGCTCGATGACCGCAAAATTGGCCGACGCGCCAGGCAGCAGCGCCGCCATCCCGACCGGCGTGATGCTCGGCAGCGCCGCCACCGCAGGCTCAATGTGGACCTCGACGGCCGGCCCCGTCTCCGCCGGTCGCAAGCGCTGCGCGAGCTCGACGCCCATCTCATAACGCATCGCGTCCACGAGAAAGTACGCCACAGGCTTCGGACGCCCACTAACCACCTGACTGAAGACGTGCGTCTGGTGCAGCGTCCCGGGCACCGCCCAGCCAGCGCTTTCGAGTGCCCGGGTGAAGCCTTCCGACATAGCCTGACAGGCATCCTCGTAGGCGCGTCGCACGATCCCGAGCGCGCGCTCATCGAGTTCCTCCTCGACACGAATGGCGAGCCACTCGAGTTTCCGATGCATCTGATCGAGCCGATGCCAGCCATCCGCTTGCGTGTAGACCGCGATCCAGGCGGCGACGTCACCGATCAACTTGCGTGCCGCCGCATTTACGGCATCGGCCTCCCGGCCGAGCGATGCGAGCTGCCGGCACGCCTGCCACTGGAGGCTGCGACGTATGTCCTGCCGGACCCAGAAGCCTGCGGGATGCCGATCAAGAAGGTTGAGCGCCTCGTCGAATCGCCGACCGGCGATCCGTTCCGAGCACTCGGCGAGCACCGCACGCTCAGCGAATCGGAACGTCTCGAGCGAGCTCAGCGACTCGACGGCAAGAGCGGCCTTCGCGAGACCGAACTCCGCTTCGATCCGATCCGCCGCGGACGCGTATTCGGTGGGAAAGCGGTCTCGCAGCCCATGTACCAGTGCCGTGATTCTCGCGCGCTCCTCCAGCGTCCGCGGCTCCGGCACTCTGTCCAGGCCGGCAGGAGTCGCTCCACCGCACGCGGCCCGGAAATCGTTCACCAAGAGATAGCGCAACGTGATCGCGCGCGACTTCGCGAGAGATCGTTCCTCGGGCAACTCGAACCCGCAGGTCGACTGAATGAGCTTGCGGAGCTCGCGGGTGGCCTCCTTGACGACGATCTCCTCATCCCGTGCGTCGCTCATCAGCCACTCGGGGAGGATCCCACGGCGCTCGCCCTCGAAGATGAGCTTCAGGCGCGACGGTGGCTCACTACCTCCTCCACCTTGCGAGGCGCGAGCGAGATCCTCGTACGAGACCTTGTCCGGCGCCAGCAGCTCATCGATCACCCCGTCGGTGTAGATCTGCCGCAGCGCATTGCGGGCGAGACTGCGCAACTGCGGTTCGTAGCGGGTACCCGCCTGTTCGAGCTCGAGCAGGAGCGACTCGTCCAGATTCGGACGCCGGCCTGGCACATAGAGCACGAAATCGAGCGGCTCATCCGAGTTCACGTACGGCTCGACCCGCGCACGCAGTTCCAGGAACGAGCCCTCGAGCTGCGCAAGCTGGACCGGCATGCCCGCGATCGCCACCGGCACGATCGAACCCGCTTCCTTCGGTCCGCCCCGAATCTCCGCGATGAAGGGTGCAAACTCCTCCCGTGCGTCGTACCACACCACCACATGGCGCTTCGCCACCTGGCTCGCGAGCTGCTTGGCAATGTATTCGTGCAGCGGATGCATCAGACGTTCCCCGTCGCGCGCGCTCGACGCGCTCGTGGTCGGCGGCCGCCTTGCATCACCGGCGCGTTGAGTAGACTTTCCAGAACGGCCTTGACGGCGGATGAGGTTCGCTCACGGACGAGCTCTGCGATCGATCGTGTCGGCGTCTCCCGCGCGACCCATCGCCCCTTCGCATTCTCGACCCAAAAGACCTCCTCCAGGCCATGCGCGATCGCAAGATTGCGATCCTGTGCGCACTTCGGAACGACGCGCTCGGGCCAGAGATGCATCGCGAGATGTGCCCAGTCGTGCTTCCCTTCGCAGAGGGCATCCCAGGTGGTCATCAGTTCCCGCTGCCAAGTCATATAATGCGGGACGAGTCGCCAGAGCGGCGCAAAGTTGATGACCACCCCGTCATCGAGATTCGGCTTCCAGAGCGGCGCAATCCGCACCACCTCCTCGAGAAAGGCGCGCAGCTCCCCAACCAACGCCTCCTGCGCCTCGAGCTGCCGGCGCTCGGTCCGAGAGAGATTTTCACTGAACTCCCGGCGCATCGACTCCAATCGCTGCTCCTCATGCTGGAGCTTAGGGCCCGCATACTCATGATGAACCCGAAAGAGCGTGTCACGGGTCATTGCGTGCAGATACAACCAGACCGAATAGCGCCCCGAGGGCGTCGCGAGCTGCCAGTAGATCGGCGCCTTGCGATGGCTCTTCGAATACCTCTTGATGTGCAGCGGGAAAAACTCCCGGGCGAGCCAGGCGCGCAAGTTTTCCGGCGGCGTCCAGTGAACCCGATCCGCAATCTCTCTCACGCGCGCGGCGAGGTCGGCCCCATGACCCTCGTCATCGATCAGGATGCCCGGTGCATCCTTCGGCGCCTCTCCCTCGGGCCACATCCCAGGAGAAAGTGCGGGCAGCGGATCGAACGGCTCGGGCTCACGAGGCGCCGCCCGTTCACCCGTCGCGAGCCTCAAATCGAAGCGCCCGAAAGCGACTCCCACGAGCCAGGAGATCACCGCCGCTTCTCCACCCGCGTCTGGCGCTTCCGAGTCGGTATCAGTCTCCTCGGCTTCGTCCGATTCGTCGGATTCGGCCGACTCCACCGCCTTCGTGTCTCCCGCAGCCTCCGTACGGTTCGCCGACTCGATCACCGTGCGGTCTTCCGGTCCGATGCCGTAGAGCTCGAACGCCCGGTCGTCGATCTGCCGCTGAACCTGTGCGAGCTCGATCTCGATGGCCGATCGGTCGGGTCCAGTGATTCGCTCATTGAGACCGGACGGTAGAACAAAAGCGTGGGAGGATTCGGTGATCGAATCAAGGGAACGCTTCAGCGACCACGCACGGCGGGCGAGCCGCGCGAGACCGTCAGTATCAGTGGTGGCATGCGTCGGTACCGGCGTCCGTTGAATTACGCCAACTTCGAAATTCCATCCCGCCATTACTCGGATCAGAGCAGTGAAAGTGGAGGATGACATCAGCGCCTGAAATGCCAGAAGCGCTTCTGAATCATCACCCGCAACAAATGCACTGGGCCCCACATGCGCAAATGCACATCCAGCAGGTAGGGTTCTGGGTTTAAACGAGAACCGATTCTTGATGGGCCACGTCAGGCCGGGGCGGAAGTAGAACTCGATGTTCTGTGGTCGCGAAGCGATGCGATCCGAGTCGGGTCGGAAGAAGGTCGATATCTCCGCTCCGTCATCTTCCCAATTCACGCAGAGAAAAACATCCGCATAGTACGGCGAAAACTCCCCGCCCTTCGCGAACGGAAACCAACGCTTGTTCATGCTCCCCGCAGCCACTTCCCACCACGCGCGCACGAAGCGGAAGTCGTCGGCGGTAGCAAGGCCCTGCTTGACCGTACGACCCTCCGCCTCGAAGCGATCGAGTTGCACGAATCGCTTGCGCACCGTCTCACTCACCCAGTACGCGAAGGGACTTCCCGGAACATCCGAGAACAGAGCGGGCTGACACTCGAATACGGCCGGATGCGGCCTGTTGCTCGCCCCTCTGTCTTGGCGCAGCGCCTCGATGGCGACTTTGAGTTGCGAGCGCTTCTCATCCACCGCCGCCTCGAGCACACGGATGAACGTCGTCACGCGCTCGCCTCCAGACAGTAGGCCGCGGTCTCCACCATGGCGCTATCCAGTACCCCGTAGCCGAGGTCAGCAAAGACGGCAGGCGGTGCGCGCTTGAGCAATACCTCCTCCCGCCACTTCTGAAAGCTCGAGAGGAAAAACCCGGTTCTCGAGGTGATGGCGCCAAGGCGACCGCGCGCTGCGAGCAGCTCGATCCCCCGCTCGACGAAGGCGGCGTAGACATCGTTCTTCGTTTTGGGATACGAGCGCTCGAAGTCCCGCTTCGCCAGCGTGCTGCCCGCGCCGAAGGGAGGATTCATGAGGATCACATCGAATTTCTTTTCGGCGATCTCGAGTAATCCCAGCCCCTGAACCGCATCGTCCGCGAAAAGCCGCCGGCGCATCGTGAGGCGCGTGTCCTCCTCGGCGACGAAACGACGCAGCGCGTCGCAGATCTTCTCTTCCGGGGGTTCGAGATAGTCGATCTGCCCGGACTCGTTCGTTCTCGCAAGAAGCTGCTCGACCCGCAGCAGGAATCCAAGATCCCCGGCGAGCTTCAACGTCTCGATGAGCTCGCGGAACACCCGCCCGAGCGCAGGATCGCCGAGCCGCGCCACGAACTCCTCCGTCAGCCGGTCATCGCTCACCAGCGGCTCGGCCACGACGATGTTCGAGCGGCGGATCCGCGGCCGATCCTTCCGCAGGATGCCGAAATCGCGGTAGGCCCGCTGGGCCCGCATCCAGAGCGCGAGCTGCGCGATCTGCGCACAGCGCGCATCGATGTCGACGCCGTGGAGATTGTGCGCGAGGATGAGCGCGGGCAGATCCCGCCGCAGCGCGTCCCGCGTCGGATAGTCGTCCCGGAGCGTGCGACCTGTCACCCCGCTCCGCGCTCCCATCGATTCTGCCTGCGCCTCCTCGTATATCGCGATCAGGAGCTCGAACGCATAGAGGAGAAAGTGCCCGCTGCCGCATGCGGGATCGAGTATTTTGAGGTCGCGGGGGTCTTTCTTGTCCCGCGGCGCGATGGTTTCCCCGGCTCGTCGCACGAGGTACGCGCAGCGCTCCGCGAGCGTCGTCCGGGTCCCTTGCATCTCGTACCAAATCCGTCCTAGCGTATTGTCGGTGAGGAACTCGACGACATAGCGCGGCGTGAAGAACTGATTGCGGACCGCGAGCTCCCGGCTGTTGCGCGGGGCCTGGCTCTTCTCGCGCATCCTGCGGCGCTCGTCCGAGCCATTGAAATATTGGTATACCCAGCCGATCGTCTCATCCTCGCGCCAGACGGAAGCGAGCGCCGGGGCATTGAGCTCCTGAAGGAGTTCCTCGAAGGTCGCGCGCTTAGGCCAGAGCACGGAGGCAGGATCGCGCCGATCGAAGAGGACCTTGACTTCGGTCGAGAGCTCATCGAAGAGCGATTCGATGTAGAGCCGGTAGCCCGCCGAATCGGGCAGCAGGCTCACCCCCGGGGCAAGTCCGCAGAACTCGCGATAACCGGAGGACTTCTCACCGCGGCTGATGCACTCCTGCACCAGTTCGCGCGCTTCCAGCATCTTGAGCGCCACGAACCGATTCAGCGTCGTGAACGCCGCATCGCGAAGGTAATCGGCCACGCACTCCGCCGGCGCGAGACCCGCGGCCCGCTTGTGCTCGAGCGCCGCGATGATCTTCCCGCGCTGCAAAACTCGTTGCACGGAGAGGTGCCGACCGGCCTTCTCGGCCCAACCTCCGTTCGGATCGACGTCGAAATCCCCGTATAGCTGCTGCGCAAAATCCTCTTGCAAGAGCGCGCGCAGCCGCTGCGTCGCCCGTTCGATGGCATTGCGGGTATCCTTATCCACGGCGACCTCGGAGACGAAGGCTTTTCTTCTTTGCCATCGCGCGCCGCCGCGGCGTAGTGGCCGATCTCTTCCGCTTCTTGACCGCCTTTTTGACTGCCTTTTTGACTGCCTTTTTGACCGCTTTCTTCGCGACCGCTGGGCGCGAGCGAGCCGTGCTCGCCTTCTTAGCCGGTCGCTTCTTGGGACGCGCCGGGATCTCAAACCGCGGATGCGCCCGCAAGACGCAAGTGACCGAGACTCCCGTGGCATCAAAGAGCGGCGGAGGACAACCTGCCGCTCTCATGCTGCGGCGAATGGTCTGGATACCTTGTCCCTCTGCCTGCGCAAGCTGCAGTCGCGCCAGGAACCACGCGAGCGCCTGGTTGCGCCAACGCGGCGTCACGGTGCGCGTGCGCAAGTCCTCGAGCGTCACCCCGATGGGGAGCGACCCCGGCGAGACGATCTCGATGCGATCGGTGTAGGACGTAAACCGCGCCGGATCGACGAGCTCGTAGTCCCGATGGGCGATTGCGTTGACCATGGCCTCCTGCAGAGCGCGGCGGGGATATTTCTCCGCATTCGGCTCCTCGAGGTTAGTCTTATCGAACAGCGTCACCGCCTCCGCATCGAGAAGCTCCCCCAGCCGCCGGGCCTGATCGAGCAAAGTGCCCGCAATTTCGAACCGGCGCGCCACCGGATCCGTGCGGTCCCGTCCCGGATACGCCGAGAAAATCGCATACGCGCCCGCGATCCACCGCTGCGGAGAGCGACCGAAGAGCAGGATCGCGAAATTACGCGGCCTCACGACCCCAGAGAGAGGCTCGGCGATGCAGAGCGACGGGACGAAGGGCGAGATCTGAATCCCGTCGGCGAGATACGGCTCGACGCCGCGATCGGGCGTATACACCCCCATGCGCTCGAGTCCTTCCCGGAGTGCGAGCAGATCGATGTCAGCGACGGTTGCGCCGTTGCACGGGCGGCGATCCCAGGGTTCGAGCGCCCCTTTGCGCACGAGTAGATCCTTGAGCAAGCCGTTGCGCGCCTCGATCGTCGCACGGCCGACCCGGACGAAGTGCTTGGCACCGGTCTCGCGCGCCCGGAACGTATGCGCCGCGCCCGTTGCGGGCTGCAGAAAGACGAGAATCCGCCGCTCGGGATCGGCGGCCGGAAGCTCCTCGACGACCGGTGCGACCGGGGGCGAAACCCGATCGCGGCAGCGCGCCAAGACCGTGTTCTCGATCTCCTTCAGACGCGAGGCGGCGAGTCCCGTGCGTTCGAGCCTCGGAAATCCATGCTCGTCCTTCGTCTCCCGCGCGCCGCAGACGACATAGCCGCCGCCTAAGTTCTGCAGGTCATTCGCGAAGGCTGAGAGCGTCGCCACGACATCATCGATGTCCGCGACGTTCGCCTTCCATTCGGTCTGCTCGCTCTCGCGCCGCGCGAGCTCATCGAGATCGATCCGCGCGCTCACGTGAGCACCACCTTCTTGCCGGCGACGATGAGCCGCACGCACTCATCGTGCATCTGGCCGAGCGCGGCATCGAGCTGCTCGATCGTATCGATCCCCTCGCCAAAGTAGGTCTGCACCTGCACGGTCGCAAGACGCTCGCCCTCGATAATCTCCCGCACCCGCTGAATCGCACTCTTCAGGCGCCCCTCACAGGCCTCGCGTTCCGAGCGCAGGAGCGGGATCGGCGCGGTGCGCGGCAGGGGCTCTCGGCCCGCAAGGAGCGGAGCGGCGATCTCTCGCCGCGTCTCTTCGGGCAGCTCGCTCCAGCCGGGCACCTGCGCCAGGCGCTCGCGGGCCTGCGTGTAGGCATCGATCCGCGCCTGCTGCGCATCGTCGAAGCGGCGGGCGTATTCGAGTTCGAGCGCGCGCGCGTGCTGCTCGATGGCCGGCACGTCGCGGAAGAAGGTCTCTCGGCCGAGAAGATCTGCGAGCGCCTCGGCGCGCGAAGCGAGCTCGGGGGGAATCCCGGGCTCGGTCTTCAAGAACGGCCAAGCGATCTCGAGGGCTTGACGGGCCCGCTCGAGGTCGCGCAGACGCGGCTCCGTCAGCGCCTGCTCGAGCTCCGCGGCGCGCTGCACGGATTCCTGGATCGATTTGTGCGACGCGTTGAACGTCGTGATCGCGCCCTCATCCGATCCGCGCAGAATCGCCTTCATCTGGCCGAGCGCACTCTCGAGCACGCCGCCCCCAGGCAGGCGGTGCGCCGTGAGACTCGAGAGCACGGAGACGACCGTATCCTCCCGGCGTGCGATCTCCTCGCGCAACTGCGCGGCGATCGTGTTCGCAGCGAGCTCACGGATCTCGTTGCCGAAGGCTTCCTTGAATGCCTGCGCCGCCCGCACAAGCTCCGCGAATTCGATGCCGCGCTTGGGGCGAAAGGACGCTTGGCGAAAGAGATTGTTGTTCGAGAAAGTCTCGCGCGCCTCGAGTGTGGTCGCGACCTCGAGCGTCTGCCCCTTGCTGATCGCCTCGATGCGCCCGGCCCGCAGAAGCGACAGCACGAGGAGGCGCACCACCTCGAAATCCCAGCCAAAGGGCTCCTTCGCGAACTCCTCGGTGAGGTAGCGGCCGCTCGCGGTCTCCCCGTACCGCGAACGCTCCTCGATCCGCGCCAGAATCTCCTTGAGCGGGCCGCCGTCGGTGTGAAAGACCGCCTTGCCGCGCTCATCCCGCAGGAGCGCCAAGTCCATGAAGACCGGCGGCAGCCCTTGCAGGCTGTCGGAGGTCAAAAGCGCCTCGAGCCCCCGCTTGACCTCGGACCCCTTGGCAGCGGCTTCCTTGAAGCGGTCGAACACCTCCGGCAGCACCTGCGTGAGGATTTCCGCAGCCGCTTTGCGGACGTCGATCGCCGCATCGCCCGGGCTGCGATCATTGCCCCGAAAGTAGACCCGCCCGGTCAGGGCGGCTTGAAGCAGCAGCCGGCGCAGCTCCTCGCGATGGCGCCGCTCGCGCGCGCGCTCTTCGGTAATGAGCGCCAGCGCCTGCTCCCCCTTGGTTTCGCGCTCCTTGCGCAGGAGTATCTCCTTGGAGCGATAGAGCTCGACGGCCTCTCGGTCGATCCTATCGGCGAGGGCAACGGCCCAGAAGACCTGTCGCCGCTCCGTCTGACTGCGTTCGCGCAGCTCCGCGGCGAGGCTGTCGAACTCCTGCGCACTGTCGGCGAGATAGAACTGGAACGGAATGTCGCCGTCCACAGCCTCGCGGCCATGGATGACGAGCCCGGCCTTGAACGTCTTCGCCTCAAAAAGCGTGCACACGGGCTGCGGCTGCCAGAAGCTCGCGAGCACGTCCGCGTACAGGCGGTGCAAGTCCGCCGGCTTCGGCACGAGCCCACTGCGCTGGCGATCCCAGTCATCCTCCGCCGGTGTCGGAATCCGATATCCGCCGTCCCCCTGGCGCACCTGGTGGGTCGCTTCGAGCTCGCGCAGCGCCTCGCGAACGGCCGCGAGCTGCGGCTCACCGCTCACGCTCGGATGCAGCACCGCCGCGATGTTCTCCGCCGTGCGGTGCACGCGGGTCTCGTACTGCAGCAGGCAGATAGCCTTGGCGACCGAGGCCGCGAGCGGGTGCTGCAGGAGCTTCGGGATCGCGGCAATCTTGGCGCGGATGTCCGAGCCGATGTTGCCCTCGATGAGATCGTAAACCTGATCGAGGCGCACGAGCACGCCGACCGGCGCAGCGGCAAGATCCACCGCCGGGTTGACGAGCAGTTGCTGAGCGAGCTTGATGATGGTGCGGTTCGCGCCGCCCACGTGCCGGCTCGCTCCGCCCTGCAGGCGCAACCCCGAAACGATCCGGATGATGAGGTCGATCTGGTACGGCAGCAGCGGATACAGGTCGATGAATCGCTCGCGCGAGAGCTCCGGCAGCTTGGTATCGGCGGTGAGGCGCGTGTGGGCCGTAAGGCTCCCACGATGTGCATCGAAAAACGCCCCTAACAGCGCCTCGGCCTCGGCGTTCTTTCGTAGCACGCGGCGGCTCGTTACCTCCGAGATGTCCGAGGGCTCAAGATGCACCTGCAGCGGGAAGCGGTCCATCAGCCGCTGCAGCTCAATCTTGCGATCGTCGATGGCGCTCACGATCTCGTTAAGCTTCTCCTGCGAAGTGACGACCACCCAGTACTTGCCGCGACCGCGCACCCCGAGGTTCTGCACGATGGCCTGAAGGTCGAGCATCTTCTGCACGTCGCGGGCGACGAACTGCCCGACCTCATCCACCACGAAGAGCAGCGAGTGCCCGGGCTTGCGGCGGCTCATCAACTCGCCCGCGCGTTCGGCGAGCTTGCGCGGGGTGATATCCGCCTTGTTCTTCACCGCCTGCACCCAGGAGTCGGCCTGCGGATAGGTCGCGGAGTCCAACTCGTGCATCACGCGGCTCGCCTCGCTCAACGCAAAAGCGACTTTGTCTTTTTCGCGCGCCCACTCCTTGTCGAAGAGCCTGCGGTACGTGCCCTCGAAGCGCTCGAGCGCTCCGCGCTCCTCCAAACTCACCTCGAGCTCAGAGAGGTCGAGATCCTTCGCGTAACCCAGGCTTCGCAGGAAAAGCCCGTACATGATCTCGGTGAGCGTTTGATTGCCGCTGCGGATGCCGCGGTCAGTCGAGACATCGAAGACCACCGCATGGGTCGGGATCCTCTCGGTGATCGTCTTCAGCAGCACCGCGAGCTTCGCGTCGTCCGCGCGCGCCGCGAAGCGCTCGGCGGCACGCTCACCTACGATTACCGGGTTCTCGATCGCGAGTCCGAGCATCTTCGCGAAACTCGACTTGCCGGAACCGAAGAACCCCGACACCCAGACTGCGATGCCCTCGTGGGGCTTGTTCGGCGTCTCGGCGTAGCTCTCCAGGATCTCCGTGTAGTGTTTGCGGATCGAATCCGTCACTACGTACTCGTCGATCTCGGCGCGGATCAACTCCGCGTCGGTCTGATCGACTTTGATGACCTCTTCGATCCGCCGGCGGATATTCTGGGCAAAGAGGCTTTCGATCGGCTTTGAGCCTGTCATGGACACCACGCTCTTCAATTACGACCCATCAATAGATCTTCGCGCGATAGTTGTGCTCGGCCTGCAGCACTCCCATGAACCGCAGGCCCGCCGCGCCCTCGAGGTCGCCGGGGTAGAAGAGGATCGTGGGTGCCGACACCCGTCCCTGCAGCTGCTCCGGCAGCGAGAAAGTGCGGTAGGCCGGAAACAGTGCGCCGGCTCTCAGGATGAAGACGATATCGCGCTCGGGTTCGGGATCCAGCGGCATGCGGGCCGCGACGAGATCCACCAGGGGTGCATACTCGGCGAGCACCGCGTGCAGCGTCTGGATGATCGTCGCAACGCCCTGCTCGCGCTCGGCCGCGTACCACTCCTTGAGCGGCCGTTGCGATCGCATGGCTTCCTCCAGGCACTCGGCAAGGGAGATGCGCGTGATACGCTTGCCGCGCTCCGTGAGGCGCGTCTCGAGCATCGTCACCTGCCTGCGCAGCTCGAACTCCTCGCCCGGCGCGTAGCGAAAGAGCGCATACGGCATGTCGTGGTAGGTGCTGATCCGCTCGCGCGGATCCGCGATCGACAGATCCGGTTCCAATCGCTCCTTGAGGCGCTGCAGGAGCTCGCTCATGCCACCATGCGCTCCGCGTACTGTGCCGAGGTTGCGCAGGGCAACTTCATCTGCGCGAGGCTACCCGCCACCTGGTAATCGAGCTTGTGGAACTGATGCAGCCGCAGGATTTCATGTTCGACGTCCGCGGGCCGCAGGAGGTACATGCGCCAGTCAAGCGCTTCGATGATCTTGCGGGCGTTGGGGTTTTGCTCGCGCAGCACGTGCAGCAGGTAAAGGAAGCTGCGCTCGGGCAGGGAGTAGGCATTAAAGGTCTTGACGGACTTGCCGCGCAGCAGGCCAAAGTCGGCCGCGATCTTGAGCAGTCCCGCCCCGACGCGTTCGAGGGTTGCCTCCGACCAGGCATGTTCGATCACACCGCCGCGCCTTGCCGTACCGCGAAGGTACGCTCTGACTTCTGCGCCCTGCAGGCCGGTGGCGCCGGCCTCATAGGCCGGATAGAGCGCATTCTCCAGAAAATCGCGCAGCAGAAACTCATCGCGGGTGATGTGCCAGAGTAGGATGGGCTTCCACTCGAGGAGATCACAGCCGCCCTGAGCGAGCCGGACAAGCGAGCGGTCGCGCCCTTCGGGATCGAGGCGCCGGCTCAGCACCCAGGCGAGGTCCCGCAGCCAGGTCGCGCTGCGCGCACCGAGGAAATTCTCGCGTCGCAGCCGGTCCAGGTTCTCGCGCTTCGAGCGGGTGAAATCCCAGGCCGCAAGCACGGTGTACGTCTCCTCGATCAGCGCACCTTTGATGATCGTGAAGGAGGAAGCCACGTTCGCGCGCGCAACGGCGTTCATGCCTCCTCCACGCGCGCATAGGGAACGGCGAGCGCCCCCTTCTCCCCACGCGCAAAGGCGAGCGCAAGCAGCGTCACGCCCGAATCGGTTGACGAAAAGAATCCGGGCAAGGGCACTGCACGGTCCTCCGCGGAGCGACGCAGGCGCGAAAGCGCCTGGAGATCCTGATCGTCGACCAGCTGGAGCGATCGGAGAACCTCTGAGAGATTCGCTGACGGGAGAGATTCGAGTCGCTGAAAGAAAGGACGCCAGTCCTTTGCGTGATCCAGCCAATACTCCCATCGTGCGTCGAACTGCTCCTCGATCTCCTGCGAGAGGCGCCAGAGCGTCACACATTTGGGCGGATCGAAAACCTCCGCGCAGCGGTACGCCGCGACCGCGAACACACTGCGCGCCTGCGCGAAATGGTGCGTGCCAGGAAAGCCCCGGGAGAGCGCGCTGGCGCCGAGGCTACCGAGCTGGCCCTGGGTATTCCACCAACCGGCGTGGTCCATCTCGCCGAAGCGACCGATAGCCAGTCGCAGCTTCAGCAGGCGGTCGAAATCGATCTGGCTCACGCTCATCGGCTGAATCTCTAATAGGCGTCGGCGAGGTCCACATCACACATAGGCGCATGTTCGTCCACCTCGGAGCCCGTGTGCGTCCATGTGCGACCGATATCACATATCGGGGACCACGCTGTTTGATTCGGCAGTGAATCCACCCCGTTAAGACGTGCGGTGCCTGCCGGACATTTCGACTAAGGCTCGAGGTTACCGCAATGGCATCTGCTCTTCGGCGATCGCTCCTACGTCATTGAACTTGTGAGCTTATTCCGCGCGTCGCCATCGAGCAAGCGCCGAGCCGAGTCGTCGCGGGGCGCACACGCGCCGCTCTATTTCTCCAGCCGACGCTGAGACATCCCGCCTCGAGAGGTTACACGCGAACTCGTGCTGAGATTCGCATTTTATCGCGCCCCGACACAGTGCGTAGTCATGAAGACACCGGCGGCCTTTTGACGACCATGGCCACAAAGATGCCGGAATCTTCCGAATACATGCTTAGCGACAAACCACCCTTACACGAGATGGCGTCGATTACGCGCGCGAACCGAGCAACGATCGCGTATTGACCTTTGCAGCCCGACGTGCGAGATTCCACACAGCATTACGAGTGGAGTGTGCTCCTGCCAACCTGCCTCCCGGGCAAGGTGGCGGTCCTCAAGGGGACGATGCGGCCGATTCGGCAACTGAACGGGATTACGTTAATGAACTCTTGCGCAATTATTTCGTGCGTTAGCTCTGCGCTGCTATTCGTTCAGACACCCATTGGCAAACTGCCCGGCCGCGCCCATGCGACGTGCCTGTTGAAGCGATGCAAAGCATTCGTGCGAAAGATCGTCGGTGACTTACTAAGGAGCGCAGATCGGACAGCTGGATCACGCAGGGAAACCGCCGACCGCCGCTCTACCGAGATTTGCGACACAGTCGTGATCGCGCCGCGGATCCCTTATGACATAGCTGCGCGCACGAAGATCGATACCGAACATGCACGCAACCAACCTACGACCGGTTGCTGAGACTCGCAATCGGCACATGGTGAAAGCCAATATGTCCAAACAGAGTTTGTCTCAAACGCGGCAGTTCCATTTTCTTCTTGCGGACTGGCCGTTTCTCTATCGTCACGACCGCAATGGCGCGCACGTCATTTGGCCGTTCGCGCCTCTTGTAACGTTCCGTTGTTGGCTATTTCGCCGCATTTACTGGACACCGGAAAAGCGCGCACGGCTCGGTCGCGATGATGCGCTTGCCAAACATCCTGAGTTGCGCGCGATTGAAGCACGCCTCAAAGCGGCGCAAGAGCAGTCCCGCTCGTCGGAAGAGGGAACCTTTCAGGCATTCGAAGCGTCCTGTGATGTCGATCAATTTATCGATCTCTACGAGCAAAAAAGGGATGAATTAGATCGCCTATTACCACCCACACGACCGCTGGTGAGCAGAATTCTGCAGGCGCTTCGCCGAGACACGATAGCGGGTTACCTGCAAGGCTGCATTCAAAGCGCCCTCGCGACGCTTACGCAGGAATTTCGCGAGCGGAACGTGTCGCGCCGCCCGCTCGCCCATACGCGTAAAGGCACCGCGAGCGTCGCTCAGCAATACGCAAATTTACGTCGCCGCCTTGCTCTCAAGTTCAAGAGCTCGGCAAGTAATGACAAAGACACGGCGCCGATCGCGAACAGCGCGCAATTCGGATCGAATCCAGAGGAGTCCGGCGATCATTGCGAGCCGTTATTCGTGGACTCCGCTACATCCGAATTTGAACATGACAGTCCAGATCAAACATCCGATCAGCGCAGCCGTTCGATCAGCTTCGAATCGACCCATGAAAACGTTGTTCCTTTCCCGCGGCGCCACCGCATGCCGATTGCCGCATCGAAACTCACGGGACCCGATAATCAAGACATCGGGACAGTCGCCGTCGGCATGGATCAGGGTCGACGCGCCCTCGTCGGCAAATATCTCGTGACGATATGGTCAACCCGAGTCACAGCAAACGGCAACCTCGACTACATTGTCGATTTGACCTCGACTTACGAGGTGGCGGACGCCAATCATTTCGCCGTCAACGTGCTTGACATGCTCCTCGCGTCCGAATCCGTCGCGGAGCCTACGGTCAGAGGCCATGGTCCGCATTTCGAAACTTCGACGGTGTCCGAAATCGCGCGATTTTCACTCTGCGTGAGCGCCGCACGCGGCTCCGACGCGGATCATGTCACCGTCGTAATTTTAGGACCCTTTCCCTCAGCAATTGTTGGCGATGAACTTGTGGAGCTCTTTGGGCGGCCCCGCGAACGGGAGGCGCTCCGCGATCTCTTCAATAGAAAGATCCCCGCGGCATGGCACGCCGAGGGGCTCGATAGGCGTCAACCCGGCAACATCGCTTGGGTCTCAGATCGACTTATCCCGCTCATTGGTTCGGAAGAACAACAAACCGAATGGTTGAAGACGCGGATCGTGGATCTCAATTCCATTCCCGACCCAGATTAATATCGGATCATGACCATGAATGCGGTTCAGTCTATTTCGAGCGCAACAAAAATAGGTCATCCCCACGGCAGCCGGCGCCGCGACCGGGGCGATCGGTTGCACGAGCGCGACCGCGACTTTTCGGCGAAATCACAATTCCCAGACATCCGAGGACGAAATGGCATCGACGGATTGCCCGCGTCTAGCTATCGAAACGCCCGGGATAGCGACGGGAGGTTGCGGCAAAAAAGGCGTTCAGCGTCGCACGGATAGAGGAGCTGCCACTACCGCTGACGTCATTCGCGCGAAGAGATTTGATTGACATACGTGGGTCGAGCAACCTTGCCAAACATGTTCTGCACTGGAGGCATTCGTGATGAACAAGCCACCCAAAGACGACCGCATATCTCAGAATAAGGAAACAGCACCGGAATCCTCCGATGACAAATTGATGTGGGAGGAGACGAAGAAACGACTAATAGAATATATGGAGCGAAAATCGCAGCCACCGAGCCCAGAGCTCCGGCGAAAGCAAGAGCGTCTTCGAGAGATTCTCGCAAACCACGCAATCTCGCCGCCGCACGACAAGTCGAAGCACTAGTGGCGCGATGCCAGCGGTGCGCCATGCACTCGGCGCTTGCCTTAAGCGCGAGCGCCTATGCGACGCACCCGTCGAGCAGCAGGCCATGCGAATTTGCCAGGGCTCGCTGCGGTTCGCGCACGCTTGGCTTACACATTACGACTTAAATGACTTCCTGCAGACGGTAAGGTCGCGCCGCATCGCGAGGTGTCGATCCTGGGCTAGGAAGGCACGCGGATCAGCAACGTCCAAGATAAGCGATGTGGGTGCACGAGTTCGGCACGAAAATAACCAAAAATTTGCCCTCGGCGTATGACCAGCATTCTCATGGCCATCGAGCATTGGCATATGGGTTTTCGACTTGGCTGGCGCACTCATCGCGATGCTGCTGGAAACAGAGCGTCGCGCGAGATCAGGAGTTACTCGCACCCAGCCGGTAATACTTCGCGATGGCACCTCGGTCGCATTCAAGTCGCTCGGTGTAATGCGCCAGCATACGTGCGCTCTTCCAACCTGCAGCCTGCATGATTGCCGCGCTTTCGACCGACGCGGCGACGAGGTCGATCGCCATTCCGACCCGCAGACTGTGGCTACTGAATCGTGCGCTCTGACCCTGTAACTTCGCGCGGGCTGTCAGCGACAAGATGATCCGTCCCACATCCCGTACGGACAGCGCTCTGTTGGTGACTTGGCCGCCCTTGGTCACGGACCGAAAGACCGTTCCAGACGTGATCTGGGCCGCTTCGAGCCAGATCCGAAGCGCTGTGGCAGCGTCGGGCCCAAGTCGACACCAGACGGGCTGGGTGGAGGTCTTATGGCGTCGTAGCGCTATCCGCGCGGCATCCTCGGCGATCCATTCCACGGCGTCCACGGTGATGGAGATGAGCTCGGATGCTCGGGCAAGCAGATCGCGACCGACCAGCATCAATGCCACATCGCGCCGATCCCTGAGACGTGCCCCTTCAGCTGCGATGCGATCGATAATTCGATCCGCATCGCGACGACTGAGGGGTGCAGCCTGCTTTTGCTGGGTGCCCTTGGCTCGAGCGATCGCGCGCAACGTGAGTCTGATGGTCTCGGAATCGCATGGATTGGGCAGGCCTGCCGCCCGATGCATTCGGGCGATGGTCGCTGTGCGGCGACGCAGGGTTGCGATTGCCTTGCCGTCGTCCGCTTGGGCGCGCAGGAAGGCGGCGATGGTGTCCGGTGTCGCAGGCAGCGCCGTCACCGCCGACGCCATGCACCATGCCGAGAACGCAGCGCTGTCGGCCCGCAAGGCGCGCTCGGTGTTCGGTGCGAATGCCCCTCGGGCCCGGTACCCCCACTCAGCCAAGCGACCTCTCACATCGACAGGACCCGAGATCCGCGGGGTGATCTGTTTCATCGTTTACGTCCGATAACTGCCATTATCGGACACGATAATAGCCTTCCGGGCTGATGTCCACATCAAGTGCCGACGCCGGCCAACGAGCGCCGGATAGGTTCCCGTTGCCGCAAGGCTCCGTCACAAACATTCCACGGCGGCCGACAGAGCACTGCGCCGAGGAACCACCCTCGAGATCCTCGTCTCTCGCGAGGCGACCGCGACGAAGGCGGTCGTATCGTCCTTGAAGCGATCATCGCAGGGCCTGACTTATGTTCAATGAGTCAGAGAGCGGATCGCGCAGCGCGAGCGCTTTTGGTTATTGAAATTCTGGTTATGAATTCAAACGCGAATAACCATCGTGACGTCAATCGAATGAGCGCCCGAAACTCGCATCGACCGTGATTACGTCGAGACCCGCGTCCACCCTGTCCACCTGGCCACCCGTACTTTCATAAACTACCTAAACAGTACTCACACACAATGGATATCCCCCCCGCGTCCTTCAGGCACCACCAATAAATCGTTAGGAATACTGTGGGACAGGTGGGACGGGTGGGACATCGCTCAGGATACAGCGCCAAGACACCCCACGCTGGTACTCGCGCCGGCACGACTGCGCGACGCGAAGCACCGCGTAGAGCTCTTGGCATCAGCACGTGCGCTCGCACCCGGCACGCGACTGTAAGCGACCAGATCCCAAATAACTGGATCGAGTTTGGTCGCGCCGCTCGGTCTTCGTCTGAATCCACGTCGATAGGCTGGCGATTTCATTCTCGCAATCCGAGTCGATTTACAGCAGGTCATGGAAGTTCGCCTGCTCGGGAGCGATCGAGAACTCGTTCGCGGCCAGCGATGATTGGTGAAACACCCCGCGCACTGTGCACGGAAGCTGCGCGAGCGCTGAAGGGATCGTCCATGGACGCTTGCGCATTCCGCGTATCCTTCGCCGTGTCAGTTGCACGCACCCAAGCTTGCGAAGAATATGATTTACCCGTGTCGTCATGGATGCGTTTTGCCGATCGCTCGGAATGTCGAGAGCGTCCCCCAGCACGTCGGATGAGCTAGTGATCTCGCCGCGCCCCTTTAGGTACTCGTGAACTTTAGGCGTCCACGGATCCTCTGGCGCACGATCCTGCTGATGCTCAAGCATCTCCTCGCGTGGGTATTTCCAATATTTGTAGCCCGCTTTGTACCGCGCAACCGCCTCGGCAAATAACTGCGCCCGATTCTCACGAAGCCAATTGAGATCGACTTTACCAACCTCAATCGGTACGAACCGTCGGCCGCCAGTGGGGTCGTGAAGCCACTCGTGTTCATTGGTTGTTCCGCACAGCACCACGCGACGCTTGTAGTCCCGCATCTCCCTTGCGTACGGGGGTCGATAGTGATCTTCGCGGCACGTTAGAAACTGCTTGATACGCGCAATATCGTCCGCGCGACGCATTGCGTGCAATTCAGGAAACTCGCCGAGCCACACCCCACGCAGCTGGTGCTCAAAATCTTTTGAATTTGGATCGGCGGTTAGTTCCTTAAAATACTCCCCGCCGATGATGCGCAAGGCCGACGACTTATACGCACCCTGCGGACCTTCGAACACCAGCGCTTCGTCCAATTGGCAGCCAGGCGCGTATGCTCTGGCGACCATTGCGATCACCATATTTCGGCCGGCGCAAACATGGTATCGAGTACGAGTAGTGCCGAAACCGGTCTGCAACAGTAGCGACAAGCGCCGCTTACCGTCCCAAGTTAGCTGATCGAGCCATGCCGTCACACAGTTCGAGAGGTTCTGCCGGGCGACGAGGTACATCGCATCGCGAGTTGCGCCTGGCCCAATACTCGACATGCCGAGCTGCTGCAGCTCAATCTGGACACGCGTAACGTCATCCTCCCTTAGGACCCGCGCGACCTCGTTAGGCCAGGTCACCATGACGCAGTCTAGAAATTCATCGAATGTGAGCGCGACACTTTGCTGGTTGGCGAGAACTCGAGCGGCGTTGGAGACGTTCGAAATCGGCCTACCTTTCTGAGTAACTTGAAACCCAGATCGCGAGGTAGTTTCCGCAACAACCGCAAAATCCTTAACGTTAGCGATCCGACAAGTACGCGGGTTCTGCCACCCCAATTCACCAGCCTTTTTGTAAATGTGTCGAAAGTCCATCGTCGGGGCGTACGTTTCGTGGTTTTCCCACCAGGTCTCCGGTGCTCCGGGCTCAAAGCCGGGCGCCTGCTCTGATGCCCACACAAATAGTTCTCTGCCCTTTTCGCCGAGACTCAGCAACGCGTAACCGATGTGATTAGACCAAAATCCGTTATCGCCCATTTCCTGAAGGAGCCCCGGCGACTGAAGCGCTGACCTCAAATTGCTCTCCTGCTCCGAGGTGATCGCCGACAGCACTTCCGACGTCGCGGGGTCTGGCTCCTTACGCACGCACTCGGTTTGTTTCGTGGACTCTTGGACGCTCGCATCGGATACGGCTTCCAATGCGTCAAACCACGGCCGATCGTCAACGCAGATCACCGTGTGTCCTGTAGCGCCAGTCGGCACGCGCGGCATGTAGTTGAGGCGAATCGGATCTTTGGCGCCCGGATCAAGTATGTTGCCGAGCTTGCTATTGAACCACTGCCACAACTTCGGGTACTGCTGACGTGGATTGTTCAAAGGGGTGCGAAGCGGAATGATGAGGCGATAGCGCTCCTCTCCCTCGCAACCGTGCGAGGTCGAAGTGTGGAGAATGTACGCGCAGCGCATTTCATCGAGCTGACGAACCAACACCTCGCGACGCGCTCCCTTGTCCGCATCGCCGACAAATGCGGTCACGCTTGTTAGGTCTGCAAGCTTTCGACGCGCGTGCGAAAAGCGCGCGTACGTAATCCACGCCGTCTTTTTCATCGAATTGACCCGCGCACGCGCATCGCTCACTGCCTCACGCAATGTCTCCAGGTTCGTTGCGGCGGAGTGCGGTTGCTGTGCATTGGCTTCGTCCAACGAAGCCTTCGCGCGTTGAAGCTCCGCTCGAGCGGTCGAGATCTCATCGAACGAGTACGCTACTGTTTTTGCCTGAGCCTCCTTCAGTAGAATGGCAAGTTGACGCATCGTCAGGCTCTCTTGGCGCACGATAACGCCGAGATCAGCGGCAGAACCCCGCGCAACGAACAGTGCATTGTGGGTCTCGGCGTTTGCCGCTCCCGTGATCGACTCACCCGCGTTTGCGATCTGTTCCTTTGGGTCCAGCCCTTCGGAATCCTGCAGGGTGACGGCGTTCATTTGGCGCACTCCGTCGACCGTGCCTCACGCTCGAGGAGCGCGATGCAATCTGCGATTGCTTCATCGGTGACGCGATGCGCGCGGCCGATGTGGTAGGACCGCAACTTCTCCGCGGCGATGAGGCGGTAGAGAGTCGGAATGGAAACGCCGACCTGGGCGGCTGCCCGTTTGAGGGACCCCGGCTTCGGGAGCGGCGCGCTCGTCATATGGCTTCTCGTAGTCATCGAATACCCTCCGTATGTTGGTAGTGCCAAGATCGGCTATGCCGGGCGCGGAAGGAATCGAGGAGAAAAATACGCCGATTTATTTCCGCGTATCCCTCCTGGGTTTTGGGAGTGATTTCTCTTTCAACTGCTTACGCAGGGCCGCAACTTCTTCCGGTGTTACGGATAGTAGATCTAAAAAACGAAGCGCCTCTTCTCTCAGCGGACCCCGCAACTCTCGAAGAAGACTCTTTGGAGCACGCCAACGCCGCTCGTCGTGTTCGTACATGGAGCCGTCGTGACGCTTATGCAGCACGATAGCAATTGCCTCATTGCATCCATAACCACGAATGCGCAAATCGTAGTATTCGCGCGCCATTCGCAATAGTGCTTCTTTCGCGCTTGGATCTGACGGACGCCCACGAGCACGGCCTTTCAATTCCGCACCGAAAGCCCGTAAATCAGCAGCGGTAGCCGGCACATAAGCGCCTTTTCCCGGAGCGTCGACTGCCTGCAGCAGGATCTCTCCGAGCGCCTTTCGCTGCTCCGACTTCATACGGACCTCGGGCGGCTTTTCGGCGATTCCGCTGTAAATGACGGCAGTTTTTTTACTGCCCTGTGGAGCGTTACATCGGCGATGTGAGCGTAGGCGCGACGGGTCATCCGCAAGTCCGCATGCCCTAGTAATTCCTGGATCGCATCCGATGAGGCGCCGCTATTCAGCAGCAACGAGCCGTAGGATCGGCGAAGGTCGTGAAATACGGCTGGCGGATCGATGTCGGCGGCCACACAGGCTGCGCGCATTTGACGGGAAACATTGATTCGTGAAACGAAATCAAAGACGGGCGCATCCGGCGCCTTGTCCGTCACAAGGCTCGAGAAGAATGCGGCGCCTTCACCGGTCAGTGGCACCGTGCGCGGCTTGCCGCTCTTGCTGTTACGAACGCGCACGAAGTCGCGCCCGACATCTGCCGCACGCAGCGCTTCTAGTTCGCCCAGACGCAGCCCCGTCTCGAGAGCTCCGCGCGCCATGGTTTTAAGCGGCTCTGGCAATGCGTTGAGGAGTTTCCGCGCCTCGGCAACGCT
This sequence comes from Deltaproteobacteria bacterium, assembly GCA_021780755.1. Lineage (GTDB taxonomy): Bacteria > Desulfobacterota > Binatia > Binatales > Binataceae > JADMIL01. Next base: position 24,807 of record JAJXYF010000036.1, read on the forward strand.
CAAAGTGCGGGTTCGAGGTCGATCGACGCGTTGAAATGATCGCACGCGCCGCCACGCCTCAGCTGAGGGCACGCGGGCGGGGTCTTTGCGGAACGCGCTGTTGAGAATTGCGCGCAAGACAGTCCAGCGACGATTGGCCGTGGCCCGCGCCGCACGCAGGACCTCTTTGTCGTCAGTGGATGGAACCTGATGCGAGAGCCACTTCTCAAGGTCGCCCGTCGTGAGTTCGGCAACTGATCGGCTGCCGAGCTTCGGCTCGATGAATCGCGCCCAGGTCAGGCGGTCATGCGAGTTGATCGAGGTTCGCGTCGAAAAGTACGCATCGGCCGCCTCTGCCACCGTAAGGCGCGCGGGTTTCGTGATCGTCGGTCGGTCGGTTCCCAGAGCTGTGGCGCACGCATCGGTCCAGGACAGCACGTGCATACCGTCGGCTGACAAGACGTCATCGGCGGCGCCGAGCCGGCGCTTCACATAGCCCCCCTGGCCGTCTTTCCCGGCGCGCGCGTTGAACTCGCGCAGTAGCCAGCTACCTCCGCTAGCTCCGTGGCGATAGCCGAGATGCAGTCCGCGGCGCAGTTCGTGCCAATACGGATCAGATCGCACTGGGAGCTTCTTGCGCGCCTCCCGCGTGTGTAATCGCAAGGCTGTAGCCATGATTACTCCGGGTAACTTCGGGTAAGTTTCGCCAGTTTCACCCATTTACGACCATTTTTCTCCATTTTTAATTTTGTATATTTTACAATCGATTACGCATGATACCGGTTTATGACAGTTAACATTGCTGGGCCCTCTCAAGGCTGTAACACGAGTTCGAATCTCGTAGGGAGCGCCATATTTTCAGGCACTTACGGCGAGACTGCGGAACGTAATCTCCCAAAAGTCCCCCGCGCGGCACGAAAATCCACTTCGAAATCGCCCCGCCAGGGCGACCGCCGCAACATCAGCCGACAGGCACAGGCCCGGCTCAATCGCATGGCCAAGCGGCTTGAGCAGCTCGCGCGGCTCTCTCGCCCACCATGGCGGGACCGACGACTATTGGCGCCGATTCGACGAAATGCTCCGCATCGCCGCGGAGGCGCAAGCGATCCGGAGCCACCAGCCGCGCAGCGCGACGCGGCACGCGGCGCAGTCATAAGCCGCACGGTGACCGTCGGCAACGTGACGACCCGCGGCGAGATCGGCGCCAGTGTCCTGGGGCCAGTCATGTCGCTCGAATACCTCGGCGCCGTCCGTGATCTGATCGCTGCCGACTAGCTGTCGCGGGATCTGTTCGAGGCTCAGCAGCGATGGCGTAATGGTCAGCCACAAGCGACGTGGTCGGTCACTTGTTCGCTTGGCCGCAGCTGACGGTCAGCCAAACGGTTGGAACCTTAACGCACGATAGAACGCAAAGCCGGCTGAAGCTAAGGCAGTATGCGGCGTGCTCGCACTTGCTCCGGAAGGGTCGTTAACGGGTTGGAGCATTCCATTGGCGGCACTTTGATTTCGACTATTTTCAGCGGGTGCACGCCAATTAGCTGCGGTTGCTCTGTGCTCGACTTGCTTGAAGCGGTGCATCGCAAAGAAAGCATGCGAACTAAATTATGTAGTTCTCGGAAACCACAAACAAAACAAAGTTACCCATCGTTTCTCTTTCGCTGCTCTTTGGCGTCTCGAACTGCTTTGAGCAACGTTTGAGCCAAGTGTTCGGCAAAAGGCACCGGCATCGCAGCAGTAACGACCGGACTATACGCACCGTTAGGCGTTTCCCAACCGAATGTCACCTGTACGCCGAAGCCATCCGTTTTAATATTTAAGACTTTGTCGACGTAAACGAATCCGTGAGGCTGCTCTACCGCTTTCTTTTTCAGCTCGTCTTCAACTGGATTAATAATTTTATTCATCTGCCTTTACCACCAAAGACTCGGGCGAGGTGTCACTAATGCGATCGAGGAATTCACGATAACTTACGAACCGCAACAGCAATGCGCAGCCGAACGCGTGTGCGATTTTGGTAAGCATAGCGATGGAGTGTTTGCCGTAAGAGGGGTCTTCCGCACGCGCGATACTTGATTGGCGAGTTCCAACTGATGCAGCTAACTCCGCTTGCGTCAAATCTCGCGCCTCTCGATTGAGCCTAATTTGCCAAGCAATGTCCTGCTCAATGCAAGACTCAAGGTACCCGCGGCGGTCCTCTGGATCACTTAACCAATCGGGGAGTAAAGTGCCCGTCCCCATCCAGCGAGGGCCAAACCCACGTTGCATCTGGGTCCAACCCTGCACAGGTGTTCCGTTCTGGGTCTCGATCGCATTCCGCCTTTCTGGAAACTGCGAGATCGAGGTATTGGCTCGGTTCATATCTTCCGTCCTTCTCTATTCCCGCGACAGTAATTACGAACTGTTTTCGCGCACGATCGTGGTGGCCGAAAAGCCGGAATTGCCCTTGCCCGCTTTTAAAGCGTATCACATATATGTGATTTCCAAGAGGACTTGCGTGCGGTCGTGACCAATAATGCACCTCCTTTGTCTGTAAATGCTGCAACGCACGTCGTAAATCCGCCAAGGCCTTGCGGTCTAACCGACGTAGAAAAAGATGGATCTCATTACGTCCACGATTAGTGCAGTAACAACGGAACTTCCAGCGGATGACCATTAATTAAATTTCTGCGCTAGGGCGTGCACATCTGAGAGTAAACCTCATCAACTGAGCCGAACCCGGAACCGCACTGCATCGCCGACGCGAACCAATATCGAGCATAAAGAAAAAATCTATGCGCAAATTTTTGCGGGCCAGAATCACTTCCTGCAAAGTGCAAGTCTCGCATGAAAATAGTTTGGCAACGAATTCAATCGTCCAAGCAAATTAAGAATCCTCAAAAACAATCGCCCGACCAATAAATCGCCGTAAGTATCTCGACGAGCCATGAGGAAATAATTGGGCCGATCCCTTTACAAGCGGGCGCGGTTGCCAATCCAAGCGAAGCGCGCTGACGATCTTTAATCTTCAGTGGCGCCCTCAGCGAGGGAAGTTTATCTCGGCGGCCGCGCGGAGCATGTCTCCGTACTTGACCGACTTTCACAGCCGCTCGACGAACACGTTGTCGCGCCAGGCGCCACGGCCATCCATGCTGATTTGGATTCGGTTCTTCTGCAGAACCTGGATGAAGCTGGACGCCGTAAATTGCGATCCCTGGTCGGTGTTGA
>JAJXYF010000013.1 GCA_021780755.1 Deltaproteobacteria bacterium
AGGGCGTCAACTGTATTCAGTATATGCCGACCGCGTCGCTGATGACCTACGTGATGGGGCTGGAGGCGGCCAAGTCGCGCGTGGCGACTGAGAAAGAACGGGCCGAGATGGCGCGCCTGCTCGACGAAGGCATGGACGCGGGCCTCTGCGGATTTTCGATTCAACGGCTGGGGCGCAACTCGGGACAGGCCGACTTCGACGGCTCGCCGATGGTCACCGACACCATGTGCGACGAGGACATTTTCAACCTCGCGCGCGTGCTGCGGGCCCGCGACGAGGGCTTCATAGAGATCACGCAGGCGACTGGCCATATAAAGGATGACGCCGCGTTCGTCGAGAAGCTCGCTGCAGTAGCACAGCGGCCGATCCTGTTTCAGGCCATCACGGCTAGCCCGCAAAATGCGGACATCCATCGCAAGAGCCTTAGCTGGCTGCACAACGCGCGGGCCAAGGGCCTGCCGATCTTCGGCCAGGCCGGGACGGTGCGCAGCGGCTTCGCGTTCACGCTCGAACATTGGAACCTCTATGATGTCGCGACCGCGTGGCGGAACTTGCTGACGGGCACACGCGACGAAAAAATCGCCAAGATGAAGGATCCTTCGATGCGTGCGGCGGCCAAAAGCGAGAAGGCGATGCGCGCGATCGATCTGAACGCGCCGGGAATCGGCGGGCGGCTACCGAAACTGATCGTCCAGTGGGTCGAAAATAAGCCGGAACTGGAGAAGTACGTCGGCAAGTCGCTGGCACAAATCGCCGACGAAGAGGGCAAGCATCCGGTTGACGTGATGCTTGACTTATCGCTGGCGACGGATTTGAAGGCCGAGTTCCTGCAGCCTGAGCCCCGCTTCAATGCCGAGTACATGGCCGAGATCATCAACGGCTCGACCTTCACCTTCCCCGGCGTTTCCGACGGCGGCGCGCATACCAAGTTCTTCACCGGCGGCGCGTTCACGACGGATTTCCTGCGCTGGCTAGTGCGCGACGAGCAGAAGATCACGCTCGAAGAGGCGCACTATCGGCTGTCGGCGTTGCCGGCTCATGCGGCGGGCTTTCGCGATCGCGGCACGCTGCGTGAGGGTACGCATGCCGACGTTGTGGTCTATGACCTGACGAGCCTGGGGGTGAAGCCGGAATGGGTCGGTGAGATCGCGCACGATCTTCCGGCCGGCGAATGGCGTCGCGTGCAACGCTCGACGGGCTACCGGTCGATCATCGTCAATGGAGTCGAAACCTTCGCGGATGGGAACTGTACTGGTGAGACTCCGGGCAAGCTGTTGCGCCACGGTCACGCCTGATTCGATTCCACTGATTCACTCGCGCACCGCGCATCCGACGACTGAGGTTTACCCGGTCGCGGATGCGCGGTTGCGTTTTCAAGGTTTGAGTTGAAGCTCCTGCCGATTCGCGTCCAAAGCCCCGGCGCGCTCGGGCGATCAGATCGTTCCCCTGGTTACCAAATCTCAGTGATTGTCCTCTTCCAATTATGGTTATGAAAACCAACTGATCGTCCCGATACGCACCATATGGTCTGACGCTACCGGTAACGCGGTACATGGGAATAATGACAAGATTACATAGTTATCGAGGCCTGCTTCAATTGTTGCGGCGCGGAGAAATCAAGCTCGCGACTGGTCTTTCTTCGGGAAACGCCGTCGCCACCAAGGCCTGTTCGCGACGAACCTGAGGCTCGCGGAGACTTGCGCAGTCAGCGGCACGCTTGATGCACTCCTACTTCGGTGAGGCGCGAACGGAAGAGGCATAGCAAAACCGAAGCTGCACTTGCGCGTTGAATTAGTAAGGAGACAGATCCAGATGAGCAAACGCAAAAAGATACTCTCAGGAATCTTCGCATTGGTAATCGGCCTGAGTGTGGCAGTTCCGATGCGCGCGTCCGCTGACGAGTACAACCACGCTCACCGCGTTGAACATCGGCATCAGGCGTGGCGGTGGCACAAACGGGATGATCACTACCGCGCCTATCCCTACGACAGGCCGGTCGCACCTGCATACGCGTACGGTACCCGGGGCTACGTTCCCGCCAGCGGCCAGGGGATGGTAAGTCCGCACAACCCGAACCTTTACTGGGCGTGCGATTCCGACGGGCACCATTGCCATTGGGCGCCGCGCTAATCAGGGACGCACTTTAGCGCCGCGAATCTTTGATCGACTGGATGCATGCGGGAGTGCTTCGCGCGGTCGGCGGGGCACTCCGCACATCCGCTAAGGTCATTTGGCAAATATCAATTTGATTGAGTTGCAGCGGCTCAATATTAATATGGAGTATGAAAATGAAACATTCGAGCATAGCCGTCATATCGATTCTGGCGACGCTGACGCTCCCGCTACCGGCAATGGCGCAGAACGGAAATCCGGGCAATACTCAGTCCGACTCAAACGGTCCCGAACTCGGCAGAGTGGTGCAGGGTAACAAGACGATCGTGTTCGCGCCCGCCGACACCAACAATATTGACGCTGGCCGCTTGCGGACCTGGAACGAGTTCGCCGAGGGCCATCCAAAAGTAGCGAAGGCCCTCGCCTATAATTCGTCGCTGATGAACGACGACGCGTACCTTGAGAAACATCCCGCCCTGAACGATTTCTTCCGCGCGCATCCCGATATCAAGGAAGCGATGGCGGAGAATCCCGGTAATTTCGTCGCGATTCAACCCCGTCCGGGCGAGTAAGCGGAGGCTGAGGGGGGCGGAGAATTCGCCAGCGGGTGCGGCTTTGCCCAAGTGAAAGGAGCTACAGGAGCTTAGGCAGAACTTTCTCCGTGAAAGCCTCAAATGTCGCGTGACTGAGCGGCGCGCCGATTACATAGTTGAGTTGGCTTTGCTCGCGCAAACGCGCCAGTTCATCGATCACGCGTTCCGGCGTCCCGTGAACGATCACGGAATCCACGTAGCGTTGAACCGGATCGCCTGTGGCGCCAATGGCTTTAGGATCGATGTAGGTCTTCAATAGCCACTGCGCGCCTTGGCGAGCGACCGCCTCGGCTTCCGCGTCACTCTTCGCAATCGCCATCAGCAGAGCAACCGGGAGATCGCGGCCGGCGCTCGAATACCCATGAGCCTCGAGCTTCCTGCGGTAGAACTCGTGCTGTATCGCAACCTCCTGATGGGTGGCGTGCGGTCCGATCAGCACTGAGTATCCGGCCGCCGCCGCCCATTCGAGCGCCTCCGACGAACCTGCCGCCACCCACATCGGCGGATATGGATGCTGCAGCGGCTTCGGCAACACCTCGATATCCTCGAACGAAAAATAGCGCCCGCGATAGGTCACGCGGTCGTTGATCCAGGCGCTCACCACGATATCGACGGCTTCACGGAAGCGCGCACGACTCTCTTCCAGCGTCGCGATGCCGAAGACGCCGAACTCGCGCGCATCAAAGCCGCGCCCGGCGCCCCAGTTGACACGGCCGCCGGAGAGGATATCGAGCAGCGCAATTTCTTCGGCCAGTCGCAGAGGATGATAGAACGCCGCGAGCGTGACGCCCGCGCCGATTCGCAGGCGCTTGGTACGCGCGGCCGCATAGGCGCCCATCACCGGGATCGACGGACACACGCTGTAATCGTTGAAGTGATGCTCGGTCAGCCAGACCGCGTCATAACCGGTCTGGTCCATGATCTCGATGCGCTGGAGCGCGCGTTCGTACACGGTGGGAAGCGGTACGCGACGCTCGGGCCAACTGAAAAATTGAAGAATTCCGACTTTCACGAAACTTATAGGAGCCAACTTTAGCTCAGACGCTCAGCCGCCGATACCCCATTCGATACGATTGCGCAGAATTTGCCCACCGCGGATGGTAAAAAAAAACGCCGAGTGTCGCGTGATGACTGCGCTTGACCTTGCGATCGAGACCGCTGGCGCGCCTTGCACTGCGTCAGCTAGCCTGCAACCTCAGCCGGGCCTCTGACCAGCCTTGGCTGCGCGAACCACCCAAATTGGGTTTCGCGCCGGGTGTCTGACAAAATAAGGGAGGTCTGAAACCTCGGTGGTGAGGTTTCAGTTTTGCAAAGACTAAAGTTTTGCACTCTTCAATGATTATCCCGCTCCGCTCTCACCCTACGCCGCGTGACTCGGTCGCTTGCCCGAGCCTCGCGAGCGTCGATCCATGACGAGCCGATGGCGCCGGTCGCTCGCGACCTTTACCGATCGCCGCGTGTTGTTGATCCTGCCGCTGGGTTTCGCCAGTGGCCTCCCACTGTTGCTCACCGCCTCGACGCTTTCGGCCTGGCTCGCCACCGCCGGCATCAGCCGCGCCGCGATTGGCGCCTTCGCCTTGGTCGGCACTCCATACGCCTTCAAGTTTCTTTGGGCGCCATTGATTGATCGGCTGCCGCCTCCGATTCCGTGCGGTCGGCGCCGTGGCTGGGGCATCGCGATACAGGTTGCGCTCATTGCAACGACGCTCACGATGGGATCGTGCGACCCTCGCCGAGACCTCACTGTTATGGCGGCGTTGGCGCTGCTCCTCGCGTTCCTTTCGGCCAGCCAGGATATCGTGATTGACGCCTATCGCGTAGAAATTCTCGGGCCGGATCAACAGGGCCCGGGCGCCGCGATGATTCAGACCGGCTACCGCATCGCGATGCTGGTATCGGGCGCGGGCGCGCTGATGATCGCCGAAGGCGCGGGATGGTTCGCGGCGTATGCCGTCATGGCCGCCCTGCTCGCGCTCGGGATGCTGGTGTTCCTGCTCGGTCCCGAACCGAAAATCGCGACCGCGGTCGCGCAGGAAATCCAGGCCGGCGAGGCGAGGGGAATCGGCCATTGGTTCGCGACCGCCGTGGTCGCGCCCTTCGCCGATTTCATGCGGCGTCCGCTCTGGCCCGCGATACTGATCTTCATCGTCGGCTACAAACTCGGTGAAGCGATGGCCGGCGTAATGGCGACGCCGCTTTACGTGGCATTGGGCTTTTCTCTTCGCGAGATTGCCGCGATCTCCAAACTGGTCGGATTCTTCGCCACCATCGCCGGCGCACTAATCGGTGGCGCGATAACCGTGCGCTTCGGCGTCATCCGTGCCCTGATATTCTGTGGAATACTGCAATCAGCCGGCAATCTATTTTATGTATTGCAAGCGGTCGGCGGCCATCGCCTCGACTATCTCGCGCTTTGCGTCGCCGCCGAAAACCTGACCGGTGCGATGGCCGGCGCCGCCCTCGTCGCCTACCTATCAGGCCTCTGCTCGCCGGCGTTCACCGCGACCCAATACGCCCTGCTCTCGTCGCTCGCGGCCGTTGGTCGCACGCTGGTCGCGTCAACCGGCGGAGTGATGGCCGACCGCTTCGGTTGGGTGCCGTTTTTTCTGCTTACCACGGTCGTGACAGTGCCGGCGCTGCTGCTGCTCGGATGGATCGCCTGGCGCACTCAGGGTCGATTGGATCGACCGTCGTCCGCGAATAGATCGGCCGCGCTCCGCGCGAACGAATAACCACATCGGTAACCGACGCCGTCGGTCCCTGACAAATCATTGCCAGGTTGTGCTATTGCTCGACCGTCGGGAATCGCGAAGCGTATCGCACCACTAAGCGTATCGCGTATGGAGCCGGTAAAAATGATCAAATCAGTCTTTCACGTCAACATAAACGTAACGGATTTCGATCGCTCGCTCGCCTTCTACAAGATGGTCGGCTTCAAAGTCGTGCTCGACATCGGCGAGGGTCCGAATCCGGGTAACGACGTCGGCCTGAATATTCCCGACAGCGTCGCTCGCGCGGCGTTGCTGTCTTTGAGTGACGACCCACGGGCAACCCGGATCGACCTGATTGAATGGAAGAAGCCACGCACCGAAGGCGTAGCGCCGGCGCACCTGTACCACACCGGCATCGCTCGCATCGCCCTGTTCACCAAGAATCTCGACGAGGAATATCAGAGATTGAAGGCGGCAGGCGTCGCGATGGTGTCGGAACCGGTCGTCATCCGCTTCCGCAACAAGGCCGGCGCGAAATTCTTCTGCTTCAAGGATCCGGACGGTACCTTCCTGGAACTGATTGAACCCTTCAATGAATGACCGGCCGCGGATTGTGACGCTTCGCCCATTAGTCAGTCGGCGTGCTGAACTCTCTTACTAGTGGCTCAGGGCAGCTTGTACCGCGGGTGACAGCTTGTCGGCATGCGCTACCAGCATCGTCACCTGCCAGCGTTCGATGTCGGATAACGTTGCGCCGAATCCGGGCATGCCGGACAGGCGGATACCGTGTGTTACCTTCCAGAACGTGACGCCCTCGGGATCGTCGGTAACCATCTCGTCGGTCGTGAACAGTTGCGGCGGCGGCGGGAACATTCCTTTTGACGCGTTGGAGCGCGGCCCGCCCGGAATGCTGTGGCATACCGCACAATTCTCCTTGAATACCTGCGCACCCGCCAACAGGTTAGCCTCATTCAAAGGAACGGGGTTTTTCTCAGCGCCCGCATTGCCGATACTTGCTCTTATCGCCATTTTGGCGAGGGTCTGTTCAAACGGAAGCAAGGGCGCGGTAGTTTCCATCGAAACCCCGCCGCTCTTCACGAACAGGTACACTCCTCCGATAGCCAGTACAATCGCCGTAACGATCCCGAGTAGAAATGCACGCATTGACTAAATTTGCTTCCTTTGAGTGTTGAGCGCGGTATCCGATCGAACTGGTTCACTCGCGCGGCGCAAGAGCGCACCTCTTTCGGTTGCTCAGATGAAATGCGCCATGATTTCTTTTCCAAGAATTTGCATGTAGTGCAACTGGCGGTCCAGCCGGCCGCCTCCGGGGCTTACCCACAACTGAGTCGCGCCCGCTTGCGCTAGTTCTTCAATACGCGATCTCCAGTCGCTCGCATTCCCGGCGAGGGCAAAGCGGCCGATCGCATAGTCGGTAAGTCCCAGCTCGTCCATCCGACGAGGATTTCGGCCCGCCTGCAAAACGTGATCGTAAAGTACGTAACCGTCAACATAGGTCTGGAGCTTCGCGCTCAAATCGGGCGGTACACACTTGTCCTCGAGACTAAACCGCATCGAATGGTTCAGGATCGACGACACCGAAGCCTTCACGTTCTCAATCGCACGGTTGCGGTCCTCATGCAACGATGTTCGCGTCGTAAACCAGACGTCGATCTCCGCCGGATCGCGGCCGGCCGCACGCGCTCCGGCCTGGACCCTTGCGGTCGTGTCCGCGATCACCTCCGGCAGCAGACCGGTCCCGGCGATCACACCATCGCCGATTCGCCCCGCGAGATGCAGCATCTTCGGCCCCTCGGCACAAATCGAAATCGGCACGCGATTGCGCACGGCGGTCGCACTCCAGCGCACCCGCTGCTGACGCTTGCGATAGATCGCCTCTCCGGTCGCGATCAAATCGCGCACGCACGCCACGTACTCCTCGATGCGCGCGCGCGATGCGATCTTGTACCCGATATTCAGCACGGCGCTGTCGCCACTCGCGATATCCATGAACGCGCGTCCATCTGTCAGGCTGTCGATCGAGGCGAGAAAGGACGCCATCACCTGCGGCTCGCGCGTAAGCGGATTGGTCGGCCGCAGGCCCACCTTCGCGCGGGTTGAAGCGCGCGCGATCAGTGTCGCCCGGACAAACGCATCGCCGCCGATAAACGCCGAATCGTAAGTGCCGATCGCCGCGGCGCCGTAGTCTTCGGCCATCTTGACCAGGTCGGAGTACCGGTCAACATCCGCACGGCTGAGCAGCGGACCGCCAGGGTCAATGCTAATCGCGAATTTAACTTTCATGCGACGAGTATTCCATCCGAAATTCGCTGAGCGATCGTTGACGCTGCTTCGCGCAAAACGAACGCGCCAAGCAACCACCGGCGTATAGTCGGTGATTCAAACTGACGCGCTCATGGCGGCCGCGTCAAGCGATCGCGACGCCCGGAAAATTGCCGCCGCCGATCGATAATCCGGCTAGCGCGCGGTTCGCTTCGCCGCCACGGCCTTTGCGACACGTTCGCCGTAATCGGTGTCGGCCTGGCGGAAATGAGCAATCGACCGCTCAATAATTTCATTCTTGCTGACCTGCCCGAGACTACCCGCGATATTGGCGGCCAGTCGCTGCTTCTCCGCTTCGCTCATCAGTCGGTAGAGCGCACCGGCCTGCACGAAATCGTCGTCCTCGGCATGGCGCTTGGGCGCATGAGTTCCGGCCATTCCATGGACCTCCGTCGGTGCCCACACCGCCTGGTTTGACTGCGCTGGTCCGCCGAAGCTGTTGGGCTCGTAGTTCTTCTGGCGCTTCGAGTTGCCGTCGAAACGCATCGCGCCGTCGCGCAGATAATCATTTACCGGCGCATGCGGACGATTCACCGGCAACTGCGTGTGATTGATACCGATCCGGTAACGATGCGTGTCGCCGTATGCGAACAGTCGCCCCTGCAACATCTTGTCCGGCGACGGTCCGATGCCGGGCACGAAGTGCGCCGGGTTGAATGCGGCCTGCTCGACCTCGGCGAAGTAGTTTTCTGGATTGCGATTGAGCACCATCTTGCCAATCGTAATTTGTGGGTAATCGCGGTTCGGCCAGACCTTGGTCAGATCGAACGGGTTGTACCGATATTTCGCCGCCTCGATCGCCGGCATGATCTGCAGCTTGACCGTCCATGATGGGAATTCCCCGCGATCGATCGCCATCAGCAAATCCCGCTGGTGATGATCAGGAGCAGTTCCCGCGAGATGCGCGGCCTCTTCCGCCGTCAGGTTCTTGATCCCCTGATCGGTCTTGAAATGATACTTTACCCAGAAGACCTCGCCCGCGGCGTTGACCCACTGAAACGTGTGAGAACCGAAGCCGTCCATGTGGCGATAACTCGCCGGGATCCCGCGATCGCCGAACAATATCGTGAATTGATGCGTCGCTTCGGGGCTGAGCGAGAAAAAATCCCACGCATTTTCGGGCTCTTGGATGTTGGTATAGGGGTCGCGCTTCTGCGAATGAATAAAGTCGGGAAACTTCAACGGGTCGCGGATGAAGAAGACCGGCGTGTTGTTGCCCACCAAATCGTAGTTGCCCTCTTCGGTGTAAAACTTGATCGCGAATCCGCGCGGATCGCGCACCGTGTCGGCCGAGCCCTTTTCGCCCGCCACCGTGGAGAATCGAAGGAACAGCTCGGTCCGCTTGCCGATCGGCGCGAGGAATTTCGCTCGCGTCCAACGCGTCACGTCGGCCGTCACCTCGAAATAGCCGTAAGCACCGGAGCCCTTCGCGTGCACCACCCGCTCGGGCACCCGCTCGCGATCGAAGTGCGCGAGCTTTTCAATTAATTGATGGTCCTGCAAAAGCACCGGGCCGCCGCTGCCGGCAGTCTGCGAATTCTGATTATCAGCAACCGGCATGCCGCTCTCGGTTGTCAGAATTTTGCGTTCACTCATGATTGGTCCTCCCGCTAATGTCCGCTAATGTCCGAAATTTGAAGATTGATATAATAGATAAATTCCTAACTTAGACTTATTCTAATTTATGAATGACTCGTGTCAAGGTCGGAAATCCGGCTATAATTGTACTGGTGGTCAGGAGCTCACAGAAACCCATGCCGATGAACCGGCGCATGCGCGTCGCGGCAAAATCGCCCACGCTACTCGAGCGGCTGAAACGCCGCGGATGGCGGATGACCGCCCAGCGCCGCGTCATCGCCGAGGCCATGGCCGGCGCTCACGTTCATCTCACCGCGGAGGAGGTCTTTGCGCGGGCTTCCGAGCGCTTGCCCGAGATCAGCCGCGCCACCGTGTACAACACTCTCAACGAACTGGCGGCACTCGGCGAAATCGCCGAAGTTGCGCTCGGATCCGGAACCAAACGCTACGATCCCGAAACCGTCGATCGCCACCAGCACCTCGTTTGCGAAAGCTGCGGAACCACGCGCGACGTTCATCCGGACGGAGAATCGCGCCTTGCCCTGCCGGCCTCCGAGCGCGCTCGCTTCACGCTCAATCGCGTCGAGATTGTTTTTTGGGGACGCTGTCCGAAATGCGCACCGCGGCGCGAGCCTGATCTGCGCGGCGCCACCCGATAGACACCGTCAACCTGAGATGCTCACGATTGCCGAACCGAACGAAGTTCGGCTATGTTCTCTCGGCTGTGACTTCCTCCTGATTTGCGCCGCGACGGGAGCTATCGGTTCACGCCGCGATTGCCGGCCACGCGGACGCGCGTTGCATTTGCGCCGTCCCTTGACCTTGAACGGAGACCCCGATGAAACGAAGCACCGATCGCATTTTGACCACTCACACTGGAAGTCTCCCGCGTCCGAGCGAATTGCTGCCGCTGATTGCCGCCGCGGAGAGTGGCACGGATTCCGACTTGCTTCGGCTGCATACGCGACTTCGATCGGCCGTCGCCGAAGTGGTCCGCAAACAAATCGACGCGGGCATCGACATCGTCAATGATGGTGAGGCGGGCAAGCCTTCCTACGCCACTTACGTCAAGGACCGCCTTACCGGCTTTCACGGCGAGGCGGACGTGATGGCGATCGCCGACCTCACTGACTATCCGGAGTTCGGCGAGCGCTTCGCGCGCCAAGGCGTGCTTGATACCCTCAAACGTCCCGCATGCACGGAGCCGATTGCCTATCGTAATCGCGACGCTGTCAGTCGCGACATCGCCGATCTTAAGGCCGCGATCGCGGATTGTAATCCCGCCGAAGCCTTCATGAGCGCGGCGTCGCCCGGCGTGATTTCAATCTTTCTGGGTAATCACTACTACAAAACCCACGAGGCCTATCTGGCGGTGCTCGCCGACGCCATGAAGACGGAGTACGACGCAATTCATCAAGCCGGACTCCTCCTCCAGGTCGATTGTCCGGACTTCGCGATGGGCCGCCATATCCAGTTCCCCAATGCGACCGTCTCTGAGTTTCGCAAACAACTCGAACTGCATGTCGAAGCGCTGAACCATGCCCTAGCCGATATTCCGGAAGATCGTGTGCGAATCCACTTGTGCTGGGGAAACTACGAAGGGCCGCACCATCGCGACATACCAATCCGCGATATCATCGATATCGTCTTCAAGGCCCGTGCTGCGGGCATCTCGTACGAGGGCGCAAACCCTCGTCATGAGCATGAATGGGCAGTATTCAGGGACGTCAAGCTTCCTGCCGGCAAAGTGCTCATACCGGGCGTAATCGATTCGACTAATAACTACATCGAGCATCCCGAACTCATCGCACAGCGCATTTGTAACCTCGCCGGAGTGGTTGGGCGCGAAAGCGTAATCGCCGGGAGTGACTGTGGGTTCGCCACGGTCGCTGGCTATACGCCGGTTGACCCGAAAATCACCTGGGCCAAGCTTAGAACCATGTCCGAGGGCGCTAAACTCGCATCGCGAAAACTGTGGCAATAGCTATTTGCGGGAATGCCGCACCCGATCGCGGATAGTTGGTGATCGGCCCGGCACTTCCAGCCTTTCCGGAGAAAACGCAATGTCGATACGTACTGGCAACGATGAATATACTTACGAAGTCGTCGAAGGCTGGGGCATGTCCAGCGACACCGGCATCGACGGGACCTTCGACGTTGCGGGCGTTGGGGTCGATTCCAAAGGACACGTCTATCTCTTCAATCGCGGCGATCGGCCGGTGATTGTACTGGACCGCAATGGTGAATTCATTCGCTCCTGGGGCGACAAACGCACATTTCCCAACGCGCATGCGGTAACCATAGGTCCTGACGACAGTATATGGTTGACCGATACTTTCGACCATACAGTGAGAAAGTGCACGCCGGAAGGCAAGGCTCTGTTGACGCTCGGGACCAGCGGGCAGCCGGCAAAGCCCATGAGCGGCATTCCATTTTGCCGATGTACTCACGTGGCGATTCACCCTCTCACCGGCGAGCTATTCGTCTCTGACGGCTACGGCAACGCGAGCGTTCACAAGTACACTCCCGACGGCCGCTTGCTATATTCGTGGGGAGCGCCGGGTAACCGGCCGGGGCAGTTCAATCTCCCGCATAATATATGTACCGACCGGGACGGTTACGTTTACGTCGCGGACCGTGAGAATCAACGGGTTCAGATATTCACTCCGAACGGCAAGCTCGAAGATATATGGACTGGAATGGCTCGGCCGTGCGGTATGTACATTGATGCCAGGGGTTCTCAGGCGTGCTACATCGGCGAACTCTCATCGGCATGGTGGTGCCAGAACATAAAGGAGCTTTGGGAGATTTGTAATCAACCCGCTTGCGGCCCCCGCATCAGCATCTACGCTCTCGACGGTACGCTGAAAGCGAACCTGCTCGATAATGCGCAGGGCGACGCTCCGAATCAGATGATTGCTCCGCACGGAATCGCAGTGGATTCCGCTGGCGATATCTATGTCGGTGAAGTATCAATAACCGCGGGGCTCTGGTTTCCCCGTAAGGATACTATCAGGCCCCCTAGAACCGTGCTCAAGCTCGCGAAGGTCAAGCCGCCTGTAGTTGCTAATTGATCACCGGATCTCGCCGTACAGGCTTGAGCACTCCCGCGAGGTCCTCCTCCCTTTAGTGGCTAATGCTCAGATAGCTACTGCGATTCTGTGCGCCCGTTACTTGCCCACGAAGCGTCCCGGACGGCGCTCCGCGACTGCCTTGATCCCTTCGCGATGGTCCTCGGTGCGCATTAGCCAGTCCTGCTCAACGAACTCGAGATTCGTTTGCGCCTGTACCGCCTCACTCAGCCCCCGCCGCACGGTTGTGCGAGTCGAGACCACCGCCAAGGGTGCGTTCTCCGCGATCTCGGCCGCGAGTTCCGTCGCCGCCGTTCGCAGGCGATCGGTTTCGACCAGCACATCGGCGAGTCCCCACGCGTAGGCTTCCTCGCCGGTGATCCGCCGGCCGGTGAGGAACATCAGGTTCGCCTTCTGTACTCCGATTAGCCGCGGCAGTGTGTAGGTGAGCCCGAAGCCCGGGTGAAATCCGATTTTGACGAAATTCGCCGCGAAGCGCGCTTCCGGCGATACGACACGGAAGTCCGGAACCAATGCGAGTCCGAGGCCGCCGCCAATCGCTGCCCCCTGAATTGCGCCGATGATCGGCTTCTTGCAACCGAACAGCCGCACCGCCTCCGAATAGAGCGGGTTGCGTTTCTCCGTCCCGGGTTCGACCCCGGTCGCGTTACGATTCGCGAAATTGGCCCCGGCGCAAAACGATTTGCCCTCGGCGCACAGCACCGACGCGCGGCATGCTGAGTCTTCGTCCAGCGCATTGAATGCGTTGGCGAGATCACGGATTAGCTGCACGTCAAAGAAATTATGCGGCGGTCGATGAATCTCGACGCTCGCCACGTGGTTCTTGATCTCGACCGACACATCGCCGTATTTTGCTTCCGTCATCTTGCTCTCCTGTTCCTGAATCGCGTCGCCTTCATTGCGCCGAACTCGACCTGAACTTGATTACCATCCTCTCCGCGCAACAGCCAGCGCCGGCCGCTTTTTAGCTCTCCCGGGCCAACTCGCTGCCGGGTCCTCTTCCGGAATTCTCCAACCGTTTGCAGTCGAGACTGCGACAGCGGTAAGTTGCGCGTTATTACGATCTCCGTCAGGTTCCGGCACTGGAGTAAAGGATTACCCACATGCAATTTGAAACCTTGGCGACTGGATATGGACTCCTCGAAGGTCCGCGCACTGACGAGCAAAACCGGCTGTACTACAGCGATATTCGCGGCGGCGGCGTCTTTCGTCGCAGTCCCGATGGCTCGATCGAAACGCTGATCCCGCAACGCAAGTCGGTGGGCGGTATCGCCCTGAATCACGGCGGCGGATTGATCGTCACCGGCGCGACCTTGGCGCATTGGGATGAGAAAAGCGGGCACATTACCGACCTCTTCGCGCAATGGGAGGGCAAACCCCTGTTCGGAATGAATGACCTCACGATCGACGATCAAGGCAGTATCTGGAGCGGCACCTTCGGCTGCGACATTAGCCAGTTCGACTTCAAAAGCACGCCGCCCCCGGGTTCACTCTTTCGCATCGATCCTCCGGGAAAGGTCATCAAGTTGTGGGAAGGGTTGGAAGTAACTAATGGCCTGGGGTTCAGTCACGATCGCAAGTTGCTCTACCATAGTGATTCGACAACGCGTGCGGTGTGGGTATATGACGTGCGCCCGGATCGTACGGTTAGCGACCGCCGCGTCTTCGCACGCCTGCCCGAAGGCATGCCCGACGGACTGACAGTCGATGCGGAGGGCGGGGTGTGGGTAGCCGTGGTTGCTGGTCCCGGCGAAGTGGTACGCTTCAAATCTGACGGCACACTCGACCAACGCATCAAGGTGCCCGCCAAAACCGTGACGAGCGTCGCGTTCGGCGGACCGGATATGCGCGATCTCTATGTGGTCACTTCAAACAATAGTGAGAATCGCGAACTCAAGGGCACCGTCTTTCGTACTCGTTCCGAAATCGCCGGCCTCCCGGTGCCAAAGGCCCGCTTCTGAAACATTGCCGCGCGGGGTAGCAAGCGGCTGCCATCCACGTCTTTCAGACCTGCCAGCGGCCGCTAATTCAACTCTGCCTGCTCGATTGGGCTCCCGAATCGCCATCGCATCGGGAGCCTAATCACACACCTTTCATTAGCTATTCGCATTAGCCCGAACTACAGATTTTCCGACATTATCTCGATTTTGCTGAATTGATGATCGGCCGGCAGCCGAAGAATCGCGCGTGCGTCTTCGAGCGCCGACTCGCGGCCGATATCGAGCGTCCTATAGCCACACCACAGCCACACCTGATCGGCCGCTGCGTTATAGATGCAGATCGGCCACGTATGTACATCGCTCGTCCAGCTATGCAGGAAGGCTGCCGCCTTGTCGTATTCGCCGAAATTCTCCACATGCGCCACATGATGCGATTCATATGCGGCGACATATCCGCGGTCTTCGATGTTCATGACTTAGCAGTAATGCGACTCGGTCCGATTGTCTAGTACCGGGAGACTCAGCAAATCGTCGCAGTATCCGCGAAGTTTCCGCAGCCGTACTAGTCACACTAAGTAATGTGGGTCACTCTTCGCTCGCGACCGTCAATCGAATTTCAAATCTCGCGCATCGTGCCTGAAGCGATTCTTAGGTTCCGTGAATAACCACAATTGCCTTATGGCAGAATTCCATCCTCATTTGCTCGATTGCGAGGGTCGTCTCCATCAACTAATCTTTATCGGAGCGGACTGCCTTTTAGCTCCGGTCCCGTGATAGAACAGCTTAACCACAACACGACGCATATCGACGACCGCCACGAGGACGAGACTGTAAGCGGCATCGGCGCTCCGTTTATTGCGGTCATCATCGCGACCGTGGTACTTTACCTCGCCAAGGACATCCTGATGCCCTTGGCGATGGCGGCGATCCTCGCGGTGGCCTTCAGTCCGATTGCGAGCCGGCTCGAAGCATTCGTCGGCCGCTTCTTCGCCGCTGCCCTGATTGTCGTCGCAACCGTTGCCGCAATCTGCTTCGTCGCATATCTGCTCACGGTTCAGCTCACCACCATCGCCGTCGATGTCGCCGGGTATTCCAGCAACATCGCGTCCAAGCTCGCCGGGCTCGAAGGCAGCACGCCGCCGTGGCTGCAGCGCGTCGAACAGGGCATTACTGAGGTTCAATCGCAACTTGAAAAGAGCACCCCGAAGCCGAAAGGTCCGGCCCCGAAGGTAGTGCAGGAACAGCTATCGGGACCCACCCTCGAAGGTGCACTCAAACCCGCACTGCCGGTACTTGTGGGTATCGGCAAGGCTATGTTGGTTATTGTTTTGTTCTTCTTCCTGCTCTATGGGCGTAGAGATTTACGCAGCCGCCTGATAATGCTCGCGGCGCGCGGCCGTATCACGATCGCGGCCGAGGCCATCGAGACCGCGGGCAGCAACGTCGGCCGTTATCTCCTGCTGGTTTCGCTGGTTAATTTCGGGTTCGGAATAGCTATTGGTATTGTAGCCTGGCTGCTCGGTCTGCCGAATGCCGCGTTCTGGGGCGCCCTCGCCTTCGTCCTGCGTTATATCCCCTACGTCGGCACCCTCGCTGCCGCCGTCTTACCGACGCTCGTGGCCTTTGCCGTATTTCCCGGATGGGCCAAATCATTCGAGGTCTTCGGCTCCTTCGTGCTCCTCGATCAGATCGCCGTGCAGCTTGTCGAGCCCTTTCTGATTGGACGAGGTATCAGCGTGTCGCCGGTCGCGCTGCTGTTTTCAGCCATGTATTGGTTTTGGCTCTGGGGGCTACCCGGGCTGTTGCTCGCGACTCCTCTGACCGCATGTCTTAAGGTCGCGGGAGATTACATCCCCGAGATCGGCTTCTTCGCGATCCTGCTTGGGGCCGATACCGTTATCGAGGGTTACAATGACTATTATCGCATGTTGCTCGAACTCGATCAGTCGAGAGCTCATGCACTCGCGATTAGCTATTGCGACCTGCACGGCCTGGAATCCACTTTCGACGACGTGCTCATCCCGACCGTGAAGCTGGCCGGCGATGAACGCTTCGCCGGCCATATCAGCCAGGAGAACCTGACATATATCGTCGAGACCACGCGGGACTTGATAAAGGAACTCGGCGGCAGGTTTATCAAACCTCCGACCACCTGGCGGCTCCGGGTCTTGGGCCTCTGCGCACCCGGCGAAGTCCACAACCTCGGGTTGCTGATGCTGCTGGAGCTTTTGCGCCACGCGGGAGCCGCCGCGAACCTCGTCGCGAAAGAAACGCCCGACGAGATTCGCGAGTTCGTCAAAGCGTACTCACCCGATATAGTGTGCCTGTCATGTACGATGACGGAATGTTTGCCGGCCGCCGAAGAGTTGGTGCGCGTGCTCAAGCTCGACGCTCCGGGACTCACGATCATGGCCGGCGGTGCCGCGGCGCTGGCCAGCCAGGCTGGTCTCCTGGCCGCCGGATGTGCGCAGATTTGCGCCAGCCGCGGCGAGGCCCGGCGGCTGATTCGCCGCTTCGCCCTGCGCCGCGCGAGGTCCCAGGTGATAAAAACGCCCGAACCGATAATGCTCCAAACGGTCAACTCGACGGACGTCGATAAGCAGGTACTCCCCGGTGATAAGCCCCGACTCTCAAGCTGACGATTCGTTTCAGCGCCAGTTATCGGCCGCCTCCCGGTAAGGTAGCATCGCGCGTATTCAAACCCGTGGCGGCGGCGATTCTCAAGTCGTAAATAGGAGATTTTCCGATGTTCGATATACTGACGCGCTCCCGCGCCAATTACGATCCGCAAACGCATGCGGTCGCCGATTACCAATCTCACTCCGGGCCTGTGGTCGCATTCATGCGCTCCGCCACCTGCGCGATTCTGCTCTTGATCTCGATTGGCATCTGCGGATGCGCCAATACCGAACTCACCGCGGCCCAGCAAGACCTCACCAGCGGGAATTTCGCCGCCGCGCACGACAAGTTTGTTGCGGCCAGCCGTTCGCCAAAGTTGACTACGCACGAATGGCGCGAACTCGCCGACGGCCTCTGCCTGACCGAGGCGAAGCTCGGACCGCCGCAGTACCCGCTCGCCGAACAGCGCCGCATCTGCGCCAATGCGGCTGAGCGTCCCGGCAGCTCCAGCGGCGCAACGCTCGCGCGCATCGATTCAGCCGAACGCGATGCCACCGGGGCGGACGTTGCCGCCGAGCTCAAGTCAAACGATATCGCGGGGGCGCAGGCTGCGGTCGTGCGCTATCAATCGTTCCCCGGAGCGGACCAACTTGCTATTGCCGATTGGTCGAAACAGATTTGGTCTGCGCTCGAACTACAGGAAAGCCACGCCAGGCACCCTGACCGCCACCTGGTCCCGGCGATCGCCGCCATTAGTCATCGATATCCGAAAATGCACAGGATGAATGATGCTGCGTTCAAGCGATGGGTAATGGAAAATGCCACGGTGTCGCGCACCCCGCTCGTCAATGGCATCGACCTGCGCAAAGGTGCAATCGATCTCCACGTTTCCGGCGCCAGCCTGCCGGAGGTCGCCCTCAATTTGAATCGCTTCGCCCAAATCAACGACGCGATGGTCGCGCGATGCCGTTGCGACGGACGCACCAATATCGCCGTCGAAGGCTCAGGTTTGCCCGCCTACCTCTTGCGCCTCGACCCGGAGACCCGCCAATCCGAGGTACTCGTGATGCCGCAACCTCACTGAGTATTCGAGTGCGTCGGCTCTATAGCTTCCGATTTTCGCCGGGCGTGCCCTTGCCGAAGATGCGGTTTACATCGGTCGGATTAATCAGGTCCGCGACCCGCCAGCCGTCCAGATCGTATTCCGCCATGAACCCTTCGACGAACCTCCTGAGTCCGCCGGCGTCGCCGCTGGCAAGCGACATTAGCAGGTTTTCGAGCCTGATCATCTCGTAATTGCCCGCGTAGTTCCGCTCATACAGTTCATGCCGCCCACCGAATTCCGTACCGATCGCGTCCCAGAGCACCTTGAGCAGTTTCACCCGCTCCAGGGCGTTATACCCATTTGAGCCCCGCAGATACTTGTCGAGATACGGTCGCAACTCCGGAGTCTTGAAATCTATCGAGTGAGAATTGAGATATATCAGTCCGCTCGAAATGATCTGTTCCGCGATTTCCTTTATTCGCGGGTAGGCGATCGGCGCCAGAAAGCGATACGCCATTCCGAACGCCGCATTCGGCTGGACCGTACCGTTGACCCACGCCTCCGGGCTTTTCACCATCGCGTCGCTCAACGCCCAGAAGATATTGCGCCACGCGATCACTTCACCCACCTGGATTTGCGTTCCGCGTACGTCCTGCGCACCAATCGCTTCGGTCGCCTTGATAATCAGTCCGCTCAGGAAGTCCAGCTTCACGGCCAGCCGCGTGCATCCATGCAGGGTGAACCGTGGAATGAATCCCGACGTCGGGAAAAAACTGTTGGCCTTCTCCAGATCGCGATACACGAACAGGTTTTCCCACGGTATCAATACCTTGTCGAATACCAGGATCGCGTCGTTCTCGTCGAAGCGTGACGAGAGTGGGTAGTCGAACGGACTCCCCATCGTGGCCGCCATCAATTCGTACGAAGGACGACAGATTAGTTTCACGCCCGGGCTGTCCATCGGGACGATCGCGAATAGCGCCATCTCCGGCCGGCCCAGCGGCGTCACGCCGTAAAACCCGATGAAATTGCAATGCGTCAGCGCCGATCCCGTTGCGACGACCTTGGCCCCACTGACTATTACGCCCGCGTCGGTTTCCTTTTCGGCGTGCACGAACACGTCCATCACTTCATCGGCCGGCTTGCCCTTGTCGGTCGGTGGATTGATGATCGCGTGATTCAGGAATAGGCATTTTTCCTGGATCGTGCGATACCATTTGAGCGCGTTCGCCTGGTACGGCGCATAAAATTCCGCGTTCGCTCCTAGCGTGCCGGTAAGGCTGGCCTTATAGTCCGGCGAGCGGCCCATCCACCCGTACGAGATCTTTGCCCACTCCGCGATCGCGTCGCGTCCACCCACCAGGTCTTCGGTAGTGTGCGGCACTTTGAAGAACTTGTGCGTGAATCCGCCATTTCCGGTGTCCGTACCAGTGACTATCGCCGGACTCTTTTGCGGATCGTGCAGCGCGTCGTACATGCGCGCCAGCATCCGCGCCGAATTGCGAAACGCCGGATGCGCCGTCACGTCCTTCACGCGCTCGCCATAGATCCATACCTCCCGCGAATCGCGCAGCGACTCCAGAAATTCCTTGCCGTTCATGGGACGCGCCCCGGCCGTCCGATGCCCGCCCTGCGTATTCGCGTCCGATGGGGATTCCGCTTTCATGACGTTCCTTCCTCCAAGGCGCCTCGTGATGCCTCCGCTTGCCCGCGCCCCCATGGCACCAGAACTGATTCCATTTTTTCGCGGACCGCAATAGCTATTGAGGCTGCTTGACGCCGCGGCGCTCCCCAGGGGCGATGTCGGAAATCCTCGCGCGCCGACGGATTACCCGGTGCGCTTTCTACATCCGATCTGAACTGCCGTCAACGTCGAAGCCTTGACATCTTCCCGGCGGCTCGCGAAGTAAGATTATAAATCGAATCTCACCAACTGAACTCATAATGGAGGCGACACATGGATCTTGGTCTTCAAGGCAAGACGGCACTCGTCCTCGGCGGCAGCAAGGGACTCGGACGCGGCGTCGCGGACGCACTCGCGGGCGAGGGCGTTGCGGTCGCGCTGGTCGCCCGCGGTAAGGAGGCCCTCGATCGTGCCGTCGCCGAAATCTCCGCCCGTGGTGGACGCGCGATCGGCCTCCCGGCTGACACCGCCGACTGGCCAACCATTGAGCACGCCGCCATGTCCGCGCGCGATCAACTCGGCCCGATCGACATCCTGCTCAACAATTCTGGCGGGCCGCCACCCTCGCGCGTAATCGGGATCGCGCCCGAACTCTGGGAGGCGCAATTCCGTTCGATGGTTCTGGTGTATTTCCGCCTTACCGACCTGATGCTCCCCGACATGCGCAAGCGCGGATGGGGTCGTATCCTCAACGTGGCCTCCGAATCCGTGATTCAACCGATTCCTCAGATTGCCATCTCCAACACCTTGCGCTCCGCCGTCGTGGGCTGGGCCAAAACGCTCGCCGGCGAAGTCGCCCGCGACGGCGTAACCGTGAACACGTTGCTGCCGGGCGCCTTCGAGACCGATCGCGTCCTGCAAGTTCAGCGTGCCACTTCCGCACAGCAAGGGGTCACGATGGAGGATCTCGCCCAACGCGTCGCGCGGGGCATTCCGGTCGGCCGCATGGGCAAGCCCGCGGAATTCGGCGCCTTCGCCGCTTTTCTCGCCAGCCCCCTGGCCGGCTATATCACTGGCTCGATGTTTCGCCTCGACGGCGGTTCAGTCCGTTCGGTTTGATCTACTTTGGCCGAGCGCAAATGTCAGGGAGCGTGTTGAGTGCGGGCTTCGGCGCGTCACGCGATTCGACCCCGACGCGTTACGCGATCAAGCGCGGCCCCGACCAATCAGCGGTGACCGGCGAATTACGTTCGCCAACTTCTTCTGCTCCGTCGCGGGAAAATCGGAAAATCGTTGATGGCGCCGATCTAAAAACCGGCACCTTGGGTGAACTTACAACGCGATCCGCACGATAAAAAAACGGCCGGGCTACCTTTGGCAACCGCACGTTGGGGGGACCTACGGTTTCAGTAGCCCGGCCTTGCTTGGGGACAAAGCGCTGTATTTCTCGGGGGGAGATTAGCAGCGCACCAACCTGTCACGCAAACTTCATGCCGCGATATTTTGCAGTAATATCAGTAAATTCTGATTTACTTTTCTTCTCAATTTGCAATTAGATATCCTTAAATAACCCCCACTTGGTAGTTTAACTACCTAATTCTAAATGACTTTTGCAGTTTGCGATTGATTCGCTGAAATTTCTGTATTATTTCGCCTTATGGAAGGCCGCGTGCGCCCCTGCCTACAAATTTTCCGGCATGCCAGTGATTCGCGCGACTTCGCGACGATGCCGTGCCAGCTCCGTTCCATTTCCTCAATCGCTAAGCTAACGCATTCACCTAGCGTTGCGGCGAGCGTCAGCGTTAGGACGGGTGACGTTATCGGTCTTGACTTCCTCTCGCGATCCTCTTTCGCAACCTGGCTCATCGATGCCCCCCTTTTTGACCCGGAGTTGAGAGCCGCCCCCCCGTATGTTAATCGTAACGGGCTCGGGGCGTAGCGCAGCTTGGTAGCGCACCTGCCTTGGGAGCAGGGGGTCGGCCGTTCAAATCGGCTCGCCCCGATCGCGCCAGTAGCTCAGGTGGACAGAGCAGCGGCCTTCTAAGCCGCGGGTCAGGGGTTCGAGTCCCTTCTGGCGCGCCAGGAGCACTGTTGCCGTCGATTCCGGTTTTTCGGCGCGATAGGTTAAGATTGTACCGGGTGGTGAGTGTAGCTCAGTTGGCAGAGCACCGGGTTGTGGCCTCGGTGGTCGAGGGTTCAAGTCCCTTCACTCACCCCATACATTCCTGCTAGTTAGAACATCCCTGTCTCGGTGGGCCGTTAGCTCAGTTGGTAGAGCAGCTGACTCTTAATCAGCGGGTCTCCGGTTCGAGCCCGGAACGGCCCACCAATAAAATCAGGGGGTTTTTCTAGATCAATAACGCCGGGAGCGGTATCGGTGCCAAGATCGGTGCCGTCGTTCGCTAATGCCGTCCGATCGAGAGGGGTTGCCTTCCCGGTTCACGAAAACCCACTCGGCAATTCCGGCCACTTTCCAGCCAAACAACTCCTTTTCCCGTTCAACGTAGAGCCTGCTTAGCGATGAACGAAGCTCCAGCGACATATCGATCCGCCGAGATTTTCCGGTTTTGGTCGTGCCGATCATGCCCGCCGAAAGCGTCCGCTCAACCAAGATTTCACGGTTCGTAAAATCAAGGTCAGACCATTTCAAGGCTATTGCTTCGCCAGGGCGCATCCCGGTTCTCGCGAGCGTTAGCAGGACCGACCGATACTCGCTGTCCGAATTGGCTGCTTCCAAAAACTTCGCAAGCTCCGAATCCGAGAACGCCTGATCGCAGTCTGTTTCTCTCCACCCGTAAATCTATCTGCCCTACCTCTCCCACGACCGCTCCACGTAGTTCAGCTTTGAACCCACTCATCTGTTTTGTGATGATGTAGTTGAACCGCGGTTACGTCGCCGCCACGCTACTGACGCGTGCGTTAGCCGCGCTAGCGGAGCGCACCGACCGGGCGATTCCTTCGAGGTGTCTGAATGGGCGATCCTGGCAGCCAGTTATCGGTGAAGGTTCCGTCGCATGGTCTCTCCAGCGAAGAAGCTCGCAGGCGTCTGCTCGAGTCTGGTCCGAATGCGGTAAGCGAAAAAAAAACGCGCCTGATACCTACCCTGATCGCCAAGTTCTGGGCTCCAGTGCCCTGGATGCTCGAAGTCACAATCGCGCTCGAAATGGCGCTGGGCAAGCATCTGGAGGCCGCCGTCATTGCGGTGCTGCTGGTGTTCAATTCCTCGCTGAGTCTTTTCCAGGAGACTCGCGCGCGCAGTGCTCTTGAACTGTTGCGAAAGCGGCTGGCCGTACGGGCCAGGGTATTGCGTGACACCGTGTGGGGTCTGCTTCCAGCCGAGGATTTGGTGCCCGGCGATTTCGTCCACCTGCAAATGGGCGACCTGGTGCCGGCCGACATTGCCATCAGCGAGGGCGAGGTCCTGATCGATCAATCGGCGCTTACCGGTGAGTCGGTGCCGCTCGAGGTTAATCAGGACAAAACCGCGTATGCCGGATCGTTGGTCAAGCGTGGCCAGGCCAGTGGCGCCGTCACCGCGACCGGCCCGCGAACTTATTTTGGAAAGACCGCCGAACTGGTGCGTTCGGCCAGGACGGTCAGCCATCTGGAGAGCATTGTCCTCACGATCGTGAAGTACCTGGTGGCGATGGACACGGTACTGGCGGTCGCGGTGTTCCTGTACGCCGCGCTCGTCGGGATGCCTCTCGCCGATACGCTTCCGTTCGTACTGATTCTGCTGGTGGCTTCGGTTCCAGTCGCGCTGCCTGCCACGTTTACGTTGGCAACCGCGCTCGGCGCGGTCGAACTGGCCCGCCGCGGCGTGCTGGTCACGCGTCTGTCGGCCATCGCGGAAGCGGCCGCGATGGATGTTTTGTGTAGCGACAAGACCGGAACCATAACTCAAAATCAGCTCTCGGTGGCGACGTTGCTTCCATACGCGCCCTTCAGCGAACGGGACCTGTTGCGGTTCGCCGCTTACGCGAGCGACGAAGCCGGCCAGGATCCAATCGATCTCGCTGTGCTCTCTCGCGCCAAGACTGCGGGCGCGCTGGCGGGACTGGTCCACCGCCTCAAGTTCGTCCCGTTTGAGCCGGCCACCAAACTTGCCGAAGCAACCGTTGTTCAAGCAGGCGAACAATTGCGCGCCTTGAAGGGCGCACCCCAGGCAATCGCGACGCGCGTCGGCCAGGGATCCAACGTGGACGCCGAAGTTGAGCGCCTTTCGGCGGGCGGTTATCGCGTGCTGGCCGTGGCGGGAGGACCTGAGGGCGCCATCCGTCTGGTCGGGTTGATGGCGCTGCAGGATCCGCCGCGCGAGGACTCCAGAACGCTGGTCGCGAGCCTGAATAAATTGGGCGTGCGCGTCGCAATGGTGACCGGGGACGGGTTCGCGACCGCCCAGGCGGTAGCGTCACAGGTCGGTATAGCGGGGCGCACTTGCTCGGCGCTGGACTTACGCAAGAACATCGGCCACGCCCTCGATTGCGCGGTCTTCGCCGGTGTCTTTCCCGAGGACAAGTTTCAACTCGTGCGCGCCTTCCAGCAGGCCGACCACATCGTCGGCATGACCGGAGACGGAGTCAATGACGCCCCAGCGTTGAAGCAGGCGGAGGTCGGCATCGCCGTCGCCAATGCAACCGACGTCGCGAAGGCCTCGGCCAGCCTGGTGCTCACCAATCCGGGGCTCACCGACACGCTCGCCGCGGTCGAAACCAGCCGGCGCATCTATCAACGCATGCTTACCTATACCCTGAACAAGATCATCAAGACCGTCGAGGTCGGACTGTTCCTCAGCCTCGGACTGATTCTGACGCGCACCTTCATTATCACACCGCTGCTGATCGTAATGCTGCTGTTCACCAACGACTTCGTGACGATGTCGATCGCGACCGATCACGTATCCGCTTCGCCAACGCCCGACCGCTGGCATATCCGGTCTTTAATGATGGCTGGAATAGGCCTCGGCAGTCTCGTCCTGCTGCTGTCCTTTGGCCTGTATTTTTATGCGCGCCATTTTCTGGGTCTATCGCTTCCTCAACTGCAAACCCTGGTCTTTGTGATGCTGGTGTTCACAGGACAGGGCATGGTCTATCTGGTGCGCGAGCGGCGCCACTTTTGGAATTCCCGTCCGAGCCGATGGATGGTTCTCAGTTCCATTGTAGATGTTAGTGTGGTCTGGCTCTTGTCCGTCCGTGGAGTTCTGATGGCGCCGCTCCCGAACTCTGTGATCGTGTCGGTGATTTTGGCCTGCGTCCTCTACCTGATCGCGCTGGACTTTGTGAAGGTCTCAATTTTGCGCCGTCTGAAGTAATCGCGCCGCGCGGCCGACGTTGCCCAGGGCGCACGGCTTCGCCCATCATCCACCGTGAAGCGGGCGTCCCGGGCTCGAATTCAATTCAAGCCAAGACTGCGCGATCAGCCGGACACGATTTCCGGCTCCAGGCGAACCGGCGTCGAGAGCGATGCTGAGACCAGACAAGCCCTTTCGCTTTTCTCCAGTACGCGCATCGCTCTTTCCCGATTCGCACCGGCGGGGAGCGTTAGCCGCGGGCGCAGGACGATTTGCGTAAAGCGGGTCGCCCCATCCTTGCGGTCAACCGTGCCTTCCCCGGAGACCTCGAGCGCGGTGAACTCAAGCTTGGAGGCTTGCGCGACCGCGCGGAACGTAAAGAGGAAGCAGGTCTCGACGGCGGCCATCAAAAATTGTTCGGGGCTCCACGCATCGCCCGGCCCGTCGAAGTCCGCCGGTGCGGCCGTCCGCAGCTCAGGTACGCCGGAAGCGGCGACCGTGGCGTAACCGTCAGGGCCGCCGGACAGTCGCGCCGTGTAAACGTGGGGTAACGGCTTCATCGCATTTTCCTCCCGCGGTTCGAGCGCCGGGCTCGATTAGCCGATCCAGCCGAGCAGTATCGCACCGAGCGTACCGCAGCCCATGATCACCCAGAGCAGAAAACCCTGAATCAACGGCCGGCGGCCAACTACCTGCAGCGCCTGGCGGCTGAGTCCCGAACCAATCAAAAACAGCGTGACCACCAGCGAGCGCTGCGCACCGACAAACACCCCGTGGCCGGCCGGCTTCAGCGCCGGTATCCAGGTGACGATCGCCGCCGCCGCGAGAAAGCCCAGGATGAACCATGGACGCTTGGCCTTGCCCGCACCCTTCTCCTCACTGCCGCGGTTCCAGAGCATCCCGATGACCAGCGTGACCGGCACGATCCAGAGCGCACGCGTCAGCTTGATCGTCGTCGCGATTTCCAGCGCGCGCGCACCATACTGCATCGCCGCGCCCACCACTGAACTGGTGTCGTGAATCGCCAGCGCGCTCCATACCCCGAACTGCCGCTGCCCGAGTCCAAAGTGATGTCCCAGCGGCGGAAAAATGAACAGGGCGACCGCGTTCAGAAAAAACACCGTCGCGAGCGCTACCGAAACGTCGTGATGCTTGGCGCGAATCACCGGGGCGACCGCGGCGATCGCACTCCCGCCACAAATCGCGGTGCCCACCGTCACCAGCAACGAGGTGTCCCGCTCGGTGCGCAGCAACCATCCCATCGTCAGCCCAATGCTCACCGTGACCGTGATTCCGATTACCGTGTAGAAAAATCCGTGCACGCCCGCGCGACCGACCTCCACCAGATTCATGCCCGCGCCGAGCCCGATCACTGATATCTGCAGCAGTGGCGTGATCACCCGGGCCGTCGTCAGCGGATACGGATTGCCGAGGGTCAGCGCCAGCGCGATTCCCGCCATCAGCGCGATGCCGGGCGAAATGAACGGCAGCAGCGAGAGGCACGCCACGATCGGAAACGCGAGCCGCAGCGCGAGGTTCGCGGTATTCGCGGAACCGAACTCGTCGCGCCAGCTGTTCAGCACCGGACGGACGTCCGCGCTCGTCGAAATCGATTCCTCGGTCGTACCCGTCATAACTGTCAACCTCGCCTCCGCGCCTTGAGCGCGCCCACCTGCGCTTCGAGCCGGTCGTGCAATCGCGAACAAATCATATCGCACAGTTCCAGCACCATCTCATCCGCGATCGAATAATAAACCGTCGTGCCCTGCTGCCGGCGCTTTACCAATCCCGCGTCCTGAAGGATCCTCAGGTGCTTGCTGACGTTGGGCTGCGTCGATTCCACGCTTTCTGCCAGCCCCGACACGCTTTGTTCGCCGCCCTCCAGTTCCTGCAGCATGTGCAGGCGCAGCGGCTCGCCCATCGCCCGAAAACGCGCGGCCACCAACTCCAGTGCTTCCCGGGTCAACGTCGATCGCGGCCGCTGAAACTTGCGGCGCACCGGCGCTTGAACACTTGCATTCATATCCATTTAGTTATATTGACAAACTTACAGAGTCAAGTCGCGACCGCGCGGACCGCCGGAGGCGGGGCCGACCAAGGAGGCGCATCATGTTTTGCCGGGAATTGAATCGGGGTAAGTGCAAGACCTATCTGTTGGCCTGCGAACGCACGCGGCGCGCGGTGCTGATCGACCCGCTCAAGGAAAATTCCGGCCGTTATATCGCGGTCGCCGCCTACCACGGCTTTCGCCTCGACTATCTCATCGATACCCATACCCACGCCGACCATCGCAGCGGCACCTTCGACCTCGCCGACCTGACCGACGCCAAGGTCGTGATGGAGCGTCACGCGCCCGCCCCTCACGTCGCCCTGCACGTGACCAATGGCGACGTGATCGAAGTGGGCGACCTGCGTATCAAAGTGCTGTCCACCCCCGGACATACGCCCGACGGAATTAGCCTGGCCGTCGATGGGCGGGTATTCACTGGCGATGCGCTGCTGATCGGCGGCACCGGGCGCGCGGACTTCCCCGGCGGCGACGCCGGCCAGCAATACGATGGCATTATGAACGCGCTGTTCACCCTGCCCGACGACACCGTCGTTTTGCCCGCCCACGATTATCGCGGCAATCATTCCTCAACCATCGGCATCGAGAAAGCTTCCAACCCGCGCGTCGCCGGTCACACCCGCGCACAATATATCGACCTCATGGCAAATCTCGGGCTGGCGCTGCCCGACAAAATCCAGGAAGCGCTGCAAGCCAATCAATCCGCCATCGACGATGACTCCCTGAAGTTCCCCGACCTCACCCAGTTGAACGCGATCCGGCAGACCTCGCCGTCCGAACTCAACGCGCGGATCAAGGCTGGTAATGCCCCCGCGATCATCGACGTGCGCGAGCAGGATGAGTACAAGGACGAACTCGGCCACCTGCCCGGCAGCCGGCTGATCCCGCTGCGCGTGCTGCCCGCCAAAGCGGCCGAACTCGACAATCTCAAGGGTAGCGAAATCGTCCTGGTCTGCCGGTCCGGAGTCCGCAGCACCACCGCCGCCGCGATTTTGACCGGCCTCGGTTTCGAGCATGTGAGTAATCTCAAGGGCGGGATGCTCGAGTGGAACGAGGCAGGTTTGCCCGTCGATCGTTAGTCATCGCGCTGCTGACGGAGGGTTCACTTATGCATAACTTCACACCGATCGCATCACTGCTCGGCGGCATGTTGATCGGCTTGAGCGCGGCGGCGATGCTGTTGCTTGATGGCAAAATCGCCGGCATCAGCGGCATCTTGGCCGGTGTTCTCAAGCCCATCGCGGGCGATACACTCTGGCGCGTCTGTTTCCTCACCGGCTTGCTGGCCGGCGGGATCGCGCTCAGGATATTGCTCCCTACCGCCTTCGACTTCGGCATCATTCGCCCGCTTCCACTGCTGATAATCGCGGGCCTGCTCGTCGGCTTCGGCACCCGCCTCGGCAGCGGATGTACCAGCGGACACGGCGTGTGCGGCGTGAGTCGCCTTTCGCCGCGCTCGCTCGTCGCCACCGGGACCTTCGTCTTCACCGGCGCCTTGACCGTCTATTTATTCAATCACCTCACTGGAAACTGACTATGAAAGCATTACTCACTTCCTTCGCCTCCGGACTGGTATTTGCACTCGGTCTCGGAATCTCCGGGATGACGCGGCCCATTAAGGTGATCGGCTTCCTCGATTTCTTCGGCGCGTGGGATGCCAGCCTCGCGTTCGTGATGGTCGGCGCGATCGCGGTTTACTTTGTGGCCTACCGCATCCGCGCCACCATGCCCGCTCCGCTGCTCGCCCCGAAGTTCGCGATGCCCACGCGCCACGACCTCGATGTGAAATTAATCCTCGGGGCCGCTATCTTCGGCGCGGGCTGGGGACTCGGCGGCTTCTGCCCGGGACCCGCGCTCACCTCGCTCGCCTCCGGTGCGATGCCGGTCTTTGTCTTCGTTGTCGCGATGGGCCTGGGGATGTACCTTCACTCTTGGGTGACTGAAATCCGCGCGACCACCTCGGGCTTGACGGTCTCCCCGGCTAACACTACGCAGGACGCTTGAATGGAGGCGCTCGTGAACCCAACCGATTATGTGAACGCGGAGTCGCCCGCGCCGTCAACTTCGGGTCCGCTCCCGCGTCGCAGCTTTTTGAAAATGACGGCCGGCCTCATCGCCGGCGGCATCCTTGGTCGAAGCCTCCCGGCCTTCGCCGCGAAGCTGATCCAGTTACCGTTCGCCAACGGCAGCCGCCAACTCGTCCGCTTTCCCCAAAAGGGCGAAATGATCCTGCTGCGGCAGCGCCCGCCGCTGCTCGAGACTCCGTTCGAGGTCTTCGACCGCGGAGTCTTCACCCCCAACGAGCAGTTCTTCGTGCGCTGGCATCTGCCGGTAATTCCGACCTCGATCGACGTGAATACTTTTCGCCTGCGGGTGGATGGCCACGTGCGAACTCCCATTGAATTATCGCTCAAGGAAATTCTGCGCCAGCCGCAGATCGAGCTAGCCGCCATCAACCAATGCTCGGGCAACAGCCGCGGCTTCTCCTCGCCCCGCGTGCCGGGTGGCGAATGGGGCAATGGCGCGATGGGCAATGCCTTGTGGACCGGCGTTACGTTGAAGTCGATTCTCGATCGCGCGGGCGTGCTCCCCGGCGCCGTCCAGGTGCGCTTCAACGGTCTCGATACCGGCCAAATGCCGGAGACCCCGCTCTTCATGAAGTCGCTCGATCTCGACCACGCGATGGACGGCGAGGTGATGGTCGCCTACGGCATGAACGGCACGCAATTGCCGATGCTCAACGGTTTTCCGCTGCGGCTCATCGTGCCGGGCTGGTATTCGACCTATTGGGTCAAGATGCTCAGCCACATCGAGGTGCTCGACAAGCCCGACGACAACTACTGGATGCACACCGCCTACCTGATTCCGGATACGCCGGGCGGCACGATGGCGCCGGATGCCAAGGACGTGAAAATGGTGCCGATCAACCGGCTGGTGCCGCGCTCCTTCATCACCAACCTGCGCGACAACGCCACGGTGCGGCGCGGGGTCCCGATCGCGGTGCGCGGCATCGCCTTTGGCGGCGACACCGGCGTCAAGAGCGTGGACTTTTCCAGTGACGGCGGCACAACTTGGCAAAACGCCGCGCTCGGTAAAGATTACGGACGCTACAGTTTTCGCCGCTGGAACGCGACCTTCGTGGCGAAACAGCCGGGCGACTACAAGCTGATGGTCAAGGCGACCAATTCCAATGATCTGGCGCAGCCCGCCACACCGACCTGGAACCCCGGGGGCTTTATGCGCAATGTCATCGAACAGGTCACGGTTCACACCGCGTAGAGGAAACGGCCAATGTCGCTAATCTTCCGTCGCATACTTTTCGTGTTCCTGCTCGGCCTCACCGCAACACTGGTTAACGGCGTCGCGCGTGCGCAAAGTGCTGCGATGCCAAGCCCTCATCGCACGATTCGCCTGACCTCGCAGAAAATCACCCTGCCTTTCGGCGACAAGGTCTTCGCAGGAGACGGCAAGATCGTAAAAGTCACCAATCAGCACTGCCTGCTCTGTCATTCGAGAGGCATGATAGACACTCAGCCGCCGTTGACGCTCGACACCTGGAAGAAGGAAGTTGACAAGATGCGGACGGCCTATGGCTGTCCGCTGCGTGCCGATCAGACCGCCGAGATCGCTGACTTTATCGCGCATGCGGCCAGCGCGCCCGCCCCGAACGGTAATTAGGCTCCCACCATCTTCAATGACCGGCGGAACTGGTCGCCCGCGAGCGCTTCAGCAAAAGGAAGCCGGGCGCGAAAATCGCCGCCGTCATCGCGAGCATCCGATAGATATCGTTGTAAGCGAGCAGCGACGCCTGCCGCTGCACCACCTGGTAAACCATCGCGAGCCCCTGCGCTTGCTGCGCCAGCAGGCCATTCATGAAATGGAAATGCGGCGAACCCGGCATCAGCGGTCCGGCCCGATCCGTGCGCCAGGCATCGAAGGTCGTGAAATGCTGGGCGAGATAGGCCTGATGGGTCTGTTCCCGGCTGTTGAGCATATTGGTGACCAGCGAAATTCCGATCGCCGAGCCGGTATTGCGCATCATGTTGTACAGGCTCGCCGCGTATCCCATTCGCTCCTTCGACACACAGGCCAGGGTGGCCGCGGACATCGCGGGGAAAATCAAACCTGAGCCCAGTCCCGACAGGATCATCGCGAAGCGCACGTAGCCGATTCCCACGTCGAGCGTCCAATGGCTCATCGACCACAGTGCGTAAGCCATCAGCACGAACCCCAGCCCCACGAACCAGCGCGTATCGTAAGCGCGGCGCGAGATCTGTCCGATGAAAAACATTCCCGCGAGCGTACCGAAGCCGCGTGGCAACACCGCGATTCCCGATTTCCACGGCGAGTAGCCGAGCAACTCCTGAAAGAACAGCGGGTTCAGCAGATTCATGCCGAACACCACCAGCATCATGATCAAAATCAGCGTGACCGAAACGTCGAACAGCGGGATCGCCATGATCCGCAGGTCGAGGATGGGCTCCGCAAAATGGAGTTCGCGATAGACCAGCAGGACCAGTGCGGTTACCGCGATCGCCGTGAACGCGCAGACCCAGGTCGAACTGAACCAATCCGCGCGCTGGCCGCGATCCAGCACGATCTGCAGCAGGCCCAGGCCGAGTGCCAGATAGATAATCCCGGGATAATCGACCTTGCGCGCGCGCGCCTGCGATTTGCGGATATGCTCGGGATCGTGGACGAAGATCGTCACCATGATCGCGGCGAAAATCCCGAGCGGCAGATTGATGTAGAAGTTCCAGCGCCAGTTCCAGTTGTAGGTAATCCATCCGCCGAGCGTCGGTCCGAGCATCGGCGAGGTCAGCAGCCCCATCCCCCACACCGACATCGCGAGGCCCTGCTCTTCGGGCGGAAAGGTCTCCATCATGATCGCCTGCGATGAAGGGATCATCGCGGCGCCCGCCCCGCCCTGAATCACCCGGAAAATCACCATCTGCGTCAACGAATCCGCTGCGCCGCAGAGCCCCGAGGCGATCACGAACGTCACCACCGACAACAGGAAATAGCGCTTGCGGCCGAAACGGGCCGAGATCCATCCGGTCAGCGGAATCATGATCCCGTTGGCTACGATATAGCTGGTCAGAATCCAGGTGATCTCGTCCCGGCTGGCGGAAAAGCTGCCCTGCATATGCGGCAGCGATACGTTGACGATCGACGTATCGAGGACTTCCAGCGTCGCGCCCAGCATCACGGCGATCGCGACCAGCCATTTATGCGGCGCCCGCCGTTCGATGCCCGCGGGCGTACCCAGCTTCTCGCCGATCTGCTCAGGCGCTGCACTCATCGATTCGGCTCAAGAAAACCGTGGCATCACTTTACTCGCAAACAGCTCGAGCTCGTCGATTACCTCATCTTTCTCCAGGTACCCTTGCCCGATCTGCAGATGAACTTCATTGAATCGCAGTTGATTGAATGCGGTCTCGATCTGCCGGCTGACCTCGTCCGGAGTTCCCACGATCGCCATCGGCCGCGCCTGGTCGAATGGCAAAAACCACTGATCCCACACCCACCAGTGCTCCTCAAGCTTTTTCAGCGCCCGCTCGCGACTGCGATCGATCGAGATGATCCCGCCCCACGCCGCGATGTCCTCCTCGGCGACGCTGCGCCCGGCCCGGTCGGCCTCTTCCTTGTACGCGTCCCACAGACCCCGGCAGAACTCCAGATTGTTCGCCAGCACGATCGGCTTGCCGCCCTCGCGCGCCCAGAAGCGAATCGTTCGCATGCTGTGGGCAAAGGCGCCGTAGAGCTTCGGATAAGGCTTCTGGAAAGGTCGCGGCGCGATCCCGATCTTGGTTACGCGACCGTCAGGCTCGACGCCCTTGCCGAACTTCAGATAGGCCGAATGAGGTTGCACCAGGTCTTTCGGTGGAAACGTCCAATATTTCCCTTCATAGCTGAAGACCTCGTTGGTCCACGCCGTCTTCACAATCCGGACCGATTCCTCGAAGATCTCACGGTTGATTCGATCCTGCTCGTCGCGCCGCTTGGCGAGGTCCGGTGTGGTCGCCCGCGCACCCGGTACCGCGGCATAATTCTGAAACCAGCGCGCCTGGTAACCGCGCGTAAAGCCGACCGCCAGCCGGCCCTTAAGCACATGGTCCAGCGTCGCGATCTCCTCGGCCACCCGCACCGGATTGTGCGTCGGCAAAACATATCCCAGCGTATTTGCCCTTAGACGCTTGGAGTTCAACCCGATGAACATGCTCGACATGCCCGGATGATTGGTCTCCTCGAACCCTTCGATCTGAAGGTGATGCTCGTTGTGACCGTAACCCGCATAGCCGAGGTCGTCCGCCGCCCGCACATACGCCCGGACTTCTTCCAGGTAGCGCTGGTACAAGTCATCGCGCTGACCCGCCATCCCTTGCTCTAATTCTTTCCGTCGTCCGACGGCGCCTGCCTGAATCAGATGAAATTCCATGGTCTCGACCTTTACACTTCCTTGAGCGCTGTTCCGATCTCATAGTGGACGGCATCGAAGAATTCCATCAACGCGGTCGCCGCCCAACCCGCTACCACCTGTGACTGGCGGCTTTTCGCCGGCGCCTTTGCGATCGCTCTCGATATTCTCGAAAGTTGCGGCCCTCGCGATATCCTTGACCTTCCGCTCACAGGCGAAAATACTCGTGCTCGCCGGCTTACGAAATCCAAATTGAAGCGAGGCAACGAAAATGGCCCATCCCGATGAAAACATCCACAAGCTGAAATATCCGGGCGCGGTTGACGCCGACGGTCACATCCTGGAATCAGCCAAGTGCTGGGAGGAGTACTGCGAAGCCAAGTACCGCGCCAACGCCATCCGCTTGAAGGACGACAAGAACGGACTCGAATACCTTGAAGTCAACGGCGTCCCGTCGCGCGTGAATCGCGGCGGTAACTTCGGCACCGTCGCGCAGATGGGTCAGGTCTCGCGCAACTCCGGAAATTTCAATCCGCGGATCAAATACGGCGACAAGGTCCCGCTCGGCGCCTGCGACGCTAAGGATCGTCTCACCCGCCTCGACAAGGAGGGGCTCGACGCCGCCATCATCTACCCCAGCCTCGACCTCACCTGGGAAACCGATACCGACGATGTCGAGTATTCGCAGGCGATGTGCCGCGCCTATAACCGCTGGGTCACCGACTGGTCCGCGAACAGCGGCGGCCGCCTCATCCCCGTCGCCCATCTGTCGCTGGGCAATCCCGCTGGCGCCGCCGCCGAACTCGAACGCGCGGTCAAAGCGGGCCATAAAGGCGGATGGGTCGTGCAGTTCACGATGACCCGCAAGCCGCACGGCCACTCCGATCACGACGTGCTGTTCGCCAAAGCCCAGGAACTCGACGTGCCGCTCGGCATCCACGTCTCGCTCGAACCGCAATGGTGCTGGCCGGGCCGTTACGACCGGGAGTACGTCCGCAAGCAGGCGTGGTTCCTCAATGTGACCGCGTCCGACGCGATTCGCCACGCCCTCGCGAGCTTCATGGCCTACGGCACCTTCGACAAGTTCCCCAAGCTCAAGCTCGTGATCCTCGAGGTCGGGGCCGGCTGGGTGCAGTACTGGCTCGACCGCATGGATGCGGTTTACGACAGCGTCATGGGGCGCGGGGTCCCGCTCAAGGAAAAGCCCAGCTTCTACTTCCACCGCAACGTCTGGGTTTCCGCCGATCCCGACGAAAAATCATTGCCCGCGATGGTCGACCTGTGCGGCAGCGATCGCTTCTTCTGGGCCACCGATTTTCCGCATCCCGACCACACCGGAAATTATATCGAGGAGCTCGAGGAGTTCGGCAACAAGATGAGCGACCCGCAGCGCCGGCGCGACGTCCTCGGTGATAACGTCCGGCGCGTCTATAACCTTTCGGTCTGAGTCTTCGCCCGACTCCGTTCCGTCATGCATCACCGACCCCAAACTGAGGAGTGGATTGTTTCATGAAGTTCGCGCTGTTCATCCTGCCCACCATCCCGGGGACGCTTGAGGAGCGGCGCGCGCTGCGCCCGATCGGCCGTAATCGCGAGCGCTATCAGCAGATGCTTAAGGAGGTCCGCGACATCGCGGTGCTCGCCGATGACGTCGGCATCGAGCTCATGTGCACGACCGAGCACCACTTCCACTCCGAGGGTTTCGAGGTCTCGGTCGCGCCGCTGGTGCTCTACGCCGACCTCGCCGCACGCACCAAGCGCCTCAAGTTCGCCCCGCTCTCGCTCGTCATCCCCGCGTGGGACCCGATCCGCCTCGCCGAGGAGACCGCCGTGCTCGATCACCTGACCGGCGGCCGTTTTTGCGTCGGCCTGGCGCGCGGGTACCAGGACCGCTGGGTCAACGTCCTCGGCCAGCACTACGGCGTCAAAGGCGCCCCGATGGACGGCTCGCCCGACGACCTCGCCAACCGTGACGTCTTCGAGGAACTGATGGTGGTCGTCAAGAAGGCGTGGACCGAGGAATCCTGGAACCATAAGGGCAAGTACTACGAGGTGCCCGCGCCCTACGAAACCGGAATCACGCGCTGGCCGGCGTGGGAAATGACCCGTGACTATGGCGCGCCCGGCGAACTCGACCAGGACCACGTGGTGCGCAACATCTCAGTCGTGCCCGCACCGTTCCAGCAGCCGCACCCACCGATCTTCCAGTCGTTCTCGATGAGCCCGAAGACCATCGAATACGCCGCCAAGAACAGCATCGTCCCCTTTATCCTGAAGTCCTACCCGCCTGACTTCGCGGCGCTGTGCGACCTCTACCAGCAGGTCGCCGGTCAGCACGGGCGCAAGCTCAACCTCGGGCAGGGCCTCGGCTGCCTGCGCTCGGTGCACTTCGGCGACACCGAAGCCCAGGCCGCCGCACTGCACCACCGCACGCACTACCAGTCCTTCTATGACTACTTCGGCGGCTTCGGCTTCTGGGACGCCTGGCGCCTGCCCGGCGACGATCGGAAGTACCCGATGAATCCGTTTACACCGCTGCCCAAGTCCGAATGGACCCCGGATCGCATGCGCAAGGCGAAATACTCACTCGTCGGCACCGTGGACGACATCAAGCGCGAGGTCGAGACGCTTATGCGCTGCCACGGCGACAAGGGCGGCAACCTCGAATGGTTCGCATGGTACTTCGATCAAGGGCTGATGACCTGGGACGAGGCCCAGCGACAGCTCGAACTCTTCGCCAAACACATCATTCCGGAGTTTGGCGATTGATATGTGCTTGAGCCGCTCCACTTGGACACCGGCGTCCCGCTTCGTCGTCGAGCGGAACGAATTTTCGCGGGCCATCGATCGGAGCGCACC
This sequence comes from Deltaproteobacteria bacterium, assembly GCA_021780755.1. Lineage (GTDB taxonomy): Bacteria > Desulfobacterota > Binatia > Binatales > Binataceae > JADMIL01. Next base: position 36,293 of record JAJXYF010000013.1, read on the forward strand.
GGCCCCGCGGCTCGAGATCGAATAATTCACACTGTTTGAAAGCACGGCAAACGGCTTTCAGACGGCCTAACCACGCAGCAGGTTGTTCCGATGCAAGTTGGTTATTTTACCGAACGTCCCTATCGCTGGCTCCCCGAGGAAGTGATTCTCGAACACGGCGCCTTCTTCGGCGTCTCCAATAAACTCTACGACCGTGAACGGGCCGCCGACGATTATCACTACTACCTGGACGAAAATTGCTACGCCGAGGACCTCGGCTTCGACGTCGTCGCCCTCAACGAGCATCATGGCAACCCCATCTGCATGGGCTCCGTAATGAACGTCGAGGCGTCGGTGCTGGCCTATCGCACCAAGCGCGTGCGCCTCGTCCTCATCGGCAATCCGCTGCCGGTCATCAAACATCCGCTGCGGATGGCCGAGGAACTGGCCGAGATCGACCTGATCTCGCGCGGCCGCCTGGTCACCGGATGGGTGCGCGGCGCCGGCTCCGAGCAGTTCTTCAACAACGCCAATCCCGCCTACAACCGCGAGATGTTCAATGAGGCCCATGACTTCATCGTGCAGGCCTGGACGCGGCCCGGCCCGTGGCGCTATGAAGGCAAACATTTCCATTATCGCCACGTCAATCCGTGGGCGCTGCCCTATCAGAAACCGCATCCTCCCATGTGGATTCCGGGCACCCTCAGCCCAGAAACCGTGCAATGGTGCGCCGAGCATCGTTATCCTTATATCGGCCTCGGCACCCCGCTCGCGCCGACCTGCGACCTCTGGGATTTCTACGCCGATGAAGCCGCCAAACACGGCTATCAGGCCGGCCCCGAGAACTTCGGCTACATGGTTGCCACCGCCGTCGGCGAAACCGAAGAAAAAGCCCAGGCCGTGGCGCAAGGCTTCGTCTATGGCGGCGGCCAGAACGCCTTCTCCGCCCCTGAGTTCACCATGCCCCCCGGCTATAACTCCAAGGCCGCCATTCGCATCCTCGCCAAGCAGCAGACCAGCGCCTGGCTCGGCATCAGCGGCGAGAAGGTGCGCGCGCAGATGCACGGCAGCGATACCGGCCCGATCGATTTCACCGAGGTCCGCCGCAAGCTGCACGCCGCCCTGATGCGCGGTCAGCAGAACATGCAGGTCCTCGCCGGCACGCCTGCCACCCTCATCCCCAAGATCAAGTCCATTATGAGCGTCCTGCGCACCGGCATCTTTATCATTCTGAGTATTCAGGGTCCAGTTGACGATGCGGGTCGCCGCACCAGCATGCGCCTGTTCGCCGAGGAGGTCATCCCCGCAATCAAGGCCCACGCCAAGGCTATCGACCTTCCCGATCCGTTCCAGCGCACTCCCGGATCGGTGAAGCTGGCGCCCGGTACCACGCGCGTTCCGGTGGTCGATCGCGGCCCGCTCGCCGCGCTCGGCCTCAAGTAGCGCCCTGCCCGCCCGAGGTACTCGCTCAGCCGCCCCGCCCGTAAAGCAGCGCCTACAGGGCCCACTTGTTTGCCGCCGAAATGTAGCGCCTTGGGAGGTCTAGCGCCTCGTTAGACGAATACAGCGCCACTTGCACCGTTTTAAGTTCTGTGGGACAAGTCGGGGCTGTCTTGGCGAGTTGCCCGGAACCGGAGTGCCACATCCCGAATCGTCCACTCTGAGTCGCGGCAAGTTCGTCAGGGGGGGCCAGGATGCTCTGCCCGAAGTGTGCGTCCGAAAATCCGCAGGACGCCATGTTCTGCGGTAGTTGTGGCATTTCGCTGACAGCCGGCCGTCACCTCCCCGCGCAGGACGCTCAACTCCCTGCGCAGGCGGAACGTCGCCGGCTCACCGTGATGTTCTGCGACCTGGTCGGCTCAACCGCGCTTTCGGGACAACTCGACCCCGAAGAGTTGCACGACCTGACGCGTCAGTACCAAAGGGTATGCGCGGCCGTGATCGGTCGTCACGGCGGCCAGGTCGCTCAATATCTCGGCGATGGCCTCCTGGTATTCTTCGGCTACCCGATAGCGCACGAAGACGACGCCCAGCGTGCGGTGCGCGCGGGACTCGATATTGTTGCTGCCATCTCGGGACTGAGCGCGCGGCTGGCGAAACCCCTGCGCATTCGCGTCGCGGTTCACACCGGCTTGGCGGTCGTCGGTCGCCTGGGCGACGGCTCCGATCCGAACGCGATGGCGATCGTCGGCGAGACTCCGAACATTACCGCCAGGCTGCAAACCCTCGCCGAGCCGGGAACCGTGATCATCAGCGCATCCACCTATCGGCTCGTCGAAGGATTCTTCCATTGTCGCAGCCTCGGCGCTCCTCCCCTCAAGGGTATCGCGGCGCCGCTCGAGTTGTTCTCCGTGCTTGAGGAGAGCGGTATTCAAAGCCGCTTTGAACGGGCGGTCGCCACCGGCCTCACTCCCTTTGTCAGTCGCGAAGCGGAAGCCGAATTGATGCTCCAACGCTGGCAGCGCACCCGCGACGGGGCCGGCCAGGTCGTTTTGCTCAGCGGAGAAGCGGGCATCGGCAAGACCCGGCTGATCCGGGTGGCCAAGGAACGCACCACCGGCGAACCTATGACCGAGCTCGCTCTGCGCTGTTCCGCCTACTACCAGGACAGCGCGCTCTATCCGGTGATCAGCTTTCTCCAGCGCTTTCTCCAATTCCAGCGCGACGACCCCGCGAACACCCGGCTGCTCACCCTGGAACGCGTGCTCGAGCACTTCGGCTTCCCGCTCGAGGAATTCGTCCCGCTGTTCGCGGCACTGCTGTCGTTGCCCCATGACGATCGCTATCCCCCACCGCCAGCGATGGCACCGCAGCGGCAGAAGCAGAAGACCTTCGAGGCCATCACGGCCTGGCTTTTAAAACTGGCGCGGGAGCGCCCTACCTGGGTCGTCGTCGAGGACGTTCACTGGGCCGATCCCTCCACCCTCGAGCTCCTGAATTTGCTTATCGATCAGGTTTCGCATTCGCGATTGTTCCTGGTCGTAATCTTCCGGACCGAGTTCCTCCCGCCCTGGCGCTCTCAACCGAACGTCACCAGCATCGCCCTCGCGCGCCTGCCGCGCACCGCGACCGAATTCATGATCGAACGCGTCGCCGGCAAAAGTCTTCCCGCCGAAGTAATCAGTGAAATCGCTCAGAAGACCGAAGGGGTGCCGCTGTTTGTCGAAGAGCTGACCCGCATGGTCCTCGAATCGGGTATGCTCCGCGAACACGACGACCGCTACGTTCTGGCCAGCCCGCTGGTGTCGCTGGCCATCCCCTCGACCCTCTACGAATCGCTAATGGCCCGCCTCGATCGCCTCGGCACCGCCAAGGAAGTCGCGCAACTCGCCGCCACCATCGGCAAGGAATTCTCCTACGAACTGCTGCAGGCGATTTCGCCGCTCGACGAAGCACGATTGACCGGTGCTCTGAACCGGTTGGTCGAGGCCGAACTGATCGACCAATATCTCCTGGCGCCGCAGACTAACTATAGCTTCAGGCACGCGATGATCCGCGATGCCGCCTACGAGTCGCTGCTCCTCGCCAGGCGGCGCCAGTATCACGGCAAGATTGCCGAAGTGCTCCAGCTACGCTTTTCGGGCATCGCCGATGCGCAGCCGGAGTTGCTCGCTACTCACTATACCGAGGCTGGTCTGATCGAGCAGGCGGTCCCTTTCTGGCTGCGCGCCGGTCAGCGGACGCTCGAACGATCAGCCAATCAAGAGGCCATCCGTCATCTGACCAAAGGAGTCGAGTTGTTGCGGAGCCTGCCGGAAGGCGCTCAGCAACTCGAACAGGAAATACTCCTACAAACCACTCTCGGCACAGCTCTGATCGCCACCAAAGGTTTCGCTTCTCCCGAGGTGGAAAGAGCGTATATCCGCGCGAAAAGTCTGTGTGCACGCGCCCGCGGTATCCATCCGCTCCTCCCGGTAGTGCTCTTCGGACTTTGGGTTTTTTATACCGCGAGCGCCGCCCACGTGGCCGCGCGCGAATTAGGCGATCAGTCTCTGAGCCTGGCGATCAACGCGCAGGACCCCGCTCTGCTGCTCGAAGCGCACCACGCGCTTGGAGTCACCTTGTTGAATTTCGGCGAGTTCGCCGCCGGTCTCGATCATCTCGAGCAGGGCTTCGCCATCTATGATCACGCGCGGCATGCCTCGCTCGCCTTTGTTTACGGACAAAATTCCGGGGTGGTCTGCCTCTCTCACGCGGCCTGGGCGCTCTGGTTCCTCGGTTATCCCGATGAAGCCCTGAAACGCAACCAGCGGGCGCTCGACCTCGCTCAAATCGTCTCTCATCCCTATAGCTCGGTTACCGCCGCCGACTTCGCCGCGTGGCTCTTCCAAATCTGCGGGTACGCGCAGGCGGTCGAGCGACAGGCGGACGCCGCCATCGCGCTCTCGACCGAGCACGACTTCGGATTTTTCGGACCCATGGGCGTCATTCTGCGGGGCTGGGCGCTCACCCGGCGCGGCCAGACGCAGGACGGTCTCAGGCAGATGCGCGAAGGTTTGTCCGCCTTCCGCGCTACCTCCGCCGCGATTATGCTGCCATATTTTTTTGCGATGCTGGCCGAGGCTTACGGCGAGGCCGATCAACCCGCGGAGGGGCTGAATATGCTGACCGAGGCCCAGGCCGCGGTCGATACCACTCGTGAACGCTGGTGGGAAGCCGAAATCTATCGCCTCAAGGGTGAACTGACGCTCAAGCTTGCCGCCACCGTCGGGAATCCCGACGCCGAAAATTTCGCCGCGGAGTGTTTTCATCAGGCCCTGACCATCGCGCGCGCGCAAGGTGCCAGGTCTTTAGTCCTGCGTGCAACGATGAGCCGCAGCCGCCTCTGGCACCGCCAAGGTAAGCGAGCCGAAGCGCACCGCACCCTCGATGATATTTATTCATCATTCACCGAAGGATTCGAGACCCCCGACCTGAAGGAGGCGAAGCGGCTCCTCCAGCAGTTGTCATGATAATCAATCACCGGGTCTGGTTCGATCCGGATATCTCAGTTGGGTGAGTGTGCTTCATCGGTTCTCTGTCAATAAAAACAACTCATGGCCCAAATGCCAATTCGATTTTCAATAGTCAGTGCTACCGCTCAAGCGGCCTCCGCCACCTTCCGCTGAGCTTCGTCAAGAACTAAGGAATCCCGCTCGCGCACGCCGTCGCCCTCGTCCTCGCCGACGCCGCTGCGCTCGCAACTCGTCGGCATCGCCCTCTGGCCCGCCGCCGTGATTCACGCCGCGATGGGCGCCGGGTGCGTCGCCTCCCCTCGCGGCGTTCGCCCGCAAAGCTGAACTCGCTCCCGCCCGCCCCCTTCGCGATGCTGTCGCGCCGCGGCCGACACCCTCGAACTAAAATCGAAACTGGTTCATACTTCCATGGCAGGGACTCATTTCAGCGAGGAGATGTTTCGCGCCTATGGATACTCCCGTTCAAGACCTGGACCCGGTCGAAACCGGCGAATGGCTCGATTCCCTCGAGGCCGTCATCGATTCCGAAGGCGTTGACCGCGCGCATTTCCTGCTCGAAAACCTGATCGTCAAGGCCCGCGAGAGCGGCGCCTTCCTGCCCTACAACGCCAATACTCCGTACGTCAACACCATTCCGGTTGATCAGGAAATACGCTCGCCCGGCAACCGCGCGATCGAACGCAAGATCCGCTCGATCATCCGCTGGAACGCCGTCGCGATGATCCTCCGCGCCAACAAAAAGTCCTCCGAACTCGGCGGCCATATCGCCAGCTTCCAGTCCGCCGCCACCCTCTACGACGTCGGCTTCGGCCACTTCTGGCGCGCGCCCTCCGATCAACAACATGGCGATATTATCTACATCCAGGGCCACTCCTCCCCCGGCATTTACGCCCGCGCCTTTCTCGAAGGACGCCTCAGCGAAGACCAGCTCGTCAACTTCCGCCGCGAGGTTGACGGCCACGGCCTCTCCTCCTATCCGCATCCCTGGCTGATGCCCGACTTCTGGCAGTTCCCCACCGTCTCGATGGGTCTCGGCCCGCTGATGGCCATCTACCAGGCGCGCTTCATGAAGTACCTGCAAGGCCGCGGCCTCGCCGACCTCGGCGACTCCAAGGTCTGGGCCTTCATGGGCGACGGCGAGATGGACGAGCCCGAATCGCTCGGCGCTATCTCACTCGCCACCCGCGAGCGTCTCGATAACCTGATCTTCGTCGTCAATTGCAATCTGCAACGCCTCGACGGTCCCGTCCGCGGCAACGGCAAAATCATCCAGGAGCTCGAAGCCGACTTCCGCGGCGCCGGCTGGAACGTCATCAAGGTCATCTGGGGTAGCAACTGGGACGCCCTGCTTGCGCGCGACAAAACCGGCCTGCTGCACAAGCGCATGGAAGAATGCGTTGACGGCGAGTACCAGGCCTTCAAGGCCCGCGACGGCGCCTACGTCCGCGCCGAGTTCTTCGGCAAGTACCCCGAGCTCCTCAAGATGGTCTCCGCGATGACCGACGACGAAGTCTGGGAACTCCGCCGTGGCGGTCACGACGTCGTCAAGATTTATGCCGCCTATGCGTCAGCCATCGCTCACCGCGGGCAGCCCACCGTCATTCTCGCCAAGACTGTCAAGGGCTACGGCATGGGCGCCGCCGGCGAGGGCATGAACATCACCCATCAGCAGAAAAAGATGGACGTCGCGTCGCTCAAGAAGTTCCGCGATCGTTTCAATATCCCCGTCCCCGACGATCGCATCGAAGAGGTGCCCTTCTACCGTCCGCCCGACGACAGCCCCGAAGTCCAATACTTGCGCGCCCAGCGCGAAGCCCTCGGCGGCAGCCTGCCCCAGCGCCGGCGCCAATCCGAAACCCTCGAAGTTCCCCCGCTCGCCGCCTTCGACGCCCAGCTCAAAAGCACCGACGACCGCGAAAGCTCCACCACCATGGCCTTCGTCCGCATCCTCTCCACCCTCGTCCGCGACAAGCACCTCGGCAGCCGTGTCGTCCCCATCGTCCCCGACGAGTCGCGCACCTTCGGCATGGAGGGCATGTTCCGCCAACTCGGCATCTTCTCGCAGGTCGGTCAGCTCTATAAGCCCGAGGACGCCGGCCAGCTCATGTTCTACCGCGAACATCAAAAGGGCCAGATCCTCCAGGAGGGTATCAACGAGGCCGGCGCCATGTCCTCATGGATCGCCGCCGCCACCTCCTACTCCACCCACAACCTGCCGATGGTCCCCTTCTATATTTTCTACTCGATGTTCGGCTTCCAGCGCATCGGCGACCTCGCCTGGGCCGCCGGCGACTCGCGATGCCGCGGCTTTCTCCTCGGCGGCACCTCCGGCCGCACCACCCTCAACGGCGAAGGGCTCCAGCATGCCGACGGCCACAGCCATCTGCTCTCCGCCAACATCCCCAACTGCATCTCCTACGACCCCACCTACGCCTACGAACTCGCGGTCATCATCCACGACGGCTTGCGCCGGATGCTCACAAATCAGGAAGATATCTTTTACTACATCACGTTAATGAACGAGAACTACCAGCACCCCGCGATGCCCGAAGGCGTCGCGCAGGGCATCCTCAAGGGCATGTACCTCCTGCGCGACGGCGGCAAGCTCAAGGGCCCGCGCGTCCAGTTGCTCGGCTCCGGCACGATTCTGCGCGAAGTCATCGCCGCCGCCGACCTGCTCAAAAACGACTACGGCGTCCTCGCCGACGTCTGGAGCGTCCCCAGCTTCACCGAACTGCGCCGCGACGGCCTCGAAGTCGAACGCTGGAACATGCTCCATCCGACCGCCGCCCAGCGCCGTAGCTACGTCGAGACCTGCCTCGCCGACCGCGCCGGCCCTGCGATCGCCGCCACCGACTATATCAAGGCGTTCGCCGACCAGATCCGCCCCTGTATGCCCAAGCGCTACCGCGTCCTCGGCACCGACGGCTTCGGCCGCAGTGACTATCGCGTCCGCTTGCGTAATTTCTTCGAGGTTGACCGTTACTACGTCGCTGTCGCCGCGCTGAAATCGCTCGCCGACGAGGAAACCATCCCCGCCTCCACCGTCGCCGCCGCTATCGAAAAATACGGCATCGACCCCGAAAAACCGCTCCCCACGAGCGTCTGAGCCGAAATTAAATGGATACCCTACTCGAGGTCAAAGTTCCCGACATCGGCGAATTCAAAGACGTCGATGTAATCGAGGTGATGGTCAAGCCCGGCGACACTGTCGGCATCGACGATCCGCTCATCGCCATCGAGTCCGAAAAGGCCACCATGGAAGTGCCGGCGCCGCAAAGCGGCGTCATCAAGGACATCAAGGTGAAGCTCGGCGACAAGGTCTCCGAAGGCTCCCTGATCCTCACGCTCGAGGCCGCCGCCGCGCCGGCCGCTGCCGCCCAGATGCCGACGACCACGACCGCGCCCACGGCGCCGCCCGCGCTCACGGCCGGGCTCCATCTGGACGCGAAATCATCCGCGAAGCCCGCGGATTCCTCTGCGGCCACCGTCCCGACCGCGCCGCCCGCTCCTGCCGCCGCCCGCGCCTCATTGATCGATCGCGATGCGGCCCCCGCTCACAAGGCGCACGCCAGTCCCTCCGTACGCAAGTTCGCGCGCGAACTCGGCGTCGATATCAATCTCGTCAAGGGCAGCGCCCGCAACGGCCGCATTTTCAGGGTCGACGTCCAGCAGTTCGTCAGCGCCGAACTGACTAAACCCAAAACTTCCGGCGGCGCCGCCCTCGACCTCATCCCGTGGCCCAAAATCGATTTCACCAGATTCGGCGCGATCGAGACCAAACCCCTTTCGCGCATTCGCAAATTCTCCAAGGCCAACCTCGCCCGCAACTGGGTAATGATCCCCCACGTTACCCAGTTCGACGATGCTGACGTCACCGACCTCGAAGCCTTCCGCAATCAAGTCAACCAGGACCGCGCGCAGTCCGGCGTCAAAGTCACCATGCTCGCCTTCGTCCTCAAGGCGCTGGTCGGCGTCCTCACCGAGTTCCCCGAGTTCAACTCCTCGCTCGACGGCGACAATCTCATCTTGAAAAAATACTTCCATCTCGGCTTCGCCGCCGATACTCCCAACGGGCTTGTCGTGCCGGTGCTGCGCGACGTCGATAAAAAGGGCGTGCTCCAACTCGCGCGCGAAACCGCCGAACTCGCCGCCATCGCCCGCGACGGTAAACTCAAACCCACCGATATCCAGGGCGGATGCTTCACCGTCTCCAGTCTCGGCGGTATCGGCGGCACCGCTTTCACCCCGATCATCAATGCCCCCGAAGTCGCCGTGCTGGGCGTTTCTCGCCTCACCCATAAACCGGTCTATCGCGACGGCGCCTTCGTCCCGCGCCTCATGATGCCGCTGTCGCTCTCCTACGATCACCGCGTCATCGACGGTGCGATGGCCGCGCGCTTCATCACCCACCTCTCAACCGTCCTGAGCGATCTCCGCCGCTCCCTGCTCTAGCGCGCCAGGGGTGAAAGTTCAGTCATTCTGAGCGCAGCAAAGAATCCCGGCTTCCTGCTCTTTTCCTTGGATACCGCCGATACCCGCGCTAACCGTCACGAACGCCGCATACGCGCCCACGATAGGTCTCGACGACGCGATCCGCCTAAATTACTATCTGTTGAATAGCTATTTCGCCTGAGAGCGGCAGCACCGTCCGATGCAACTTACTAATGCATCGGCGCCTCCGCTTTTGCGCTTTGCGCGAGCGCTCCCAATAGTCAGGCAGCCCGCTCTGACTAAACGGCGATCGCTTCTTTTGTCATCCTGAGCGCCGCGAAGGATCTCGCGCGGTCCTCCGCGCGTCACGCGGCTCGGTGAGAACCTCGCAAGGATTTCGACGATCGAGCAACGCGAACACGCCCTACCGGCGGCATGGAATGCCGTGAAACCTCAGTGAGGTTTCAGTGTCCGGAGAAACTATGGTTCCGGGGTCCTCAACAACTCTCTTCTGGCACCCCTTTGCGGGCTTCGCTCGCCCCTACCGATTCCGATGGTCCCGCACGAGACCCGGCTCCTTCGGATGAGGATACGGATGCGGCGTCGGTACGATCTCCCGGGCAAACGCTTGCGCCCGCGTCGCCGCCTCCCGATAGATCGCCGCCAACGCATCCTCGGTCTCGTAGTCGAAGCTGTCCTGCAAGCGCTGCTCGAGGTCGCCGCCGCGCTCCGGCTGATGTTCCAGGTACCAACGCGCCGTGCGCCGCAGCGCCTCCTCCGGCGCGAGCGGATCGCGGTATCCCAACTCCTGCCTTATCTTATGCAGGTCCATCAGCTTGTGATGCGGTGTGATTTCCAGGCTCACCCCGCGCGCCGGATACGCCACCGCCGACGGCAGACTGATTATCTCGAATTCATGTTTCATCTCGTCGGCGATTATTTCGACCACCTGCCGAACCGAAAATTGCCGCTCGTCGCCGCAGTTGTAAATCTGTCCCGCCGCCGCCTCCGGCCGATCCACCGCCAGCAATACCGCGTGCGCCAGGTTTCCCGCATAGCCATGCGTCATCAGGCCGAGTCCGCCCTCCGACAGGATTATGAATTTGCGCTTGTCGAGCGCGCGCCGGATTACACACCATTCGCGCGGCAGCAACTGGTACGGCCCATAGACATACGGGTAACGATAGACCGTGCCCCGCGGATGGGCCGCGAGGATCGCCTGCTCGGTGCTCGCTATCAAGTAGGAAAACCGATGTTCCGCCTCCGTCTGCACCGTTTGCGCGGTCTCCGGCGTCGGGATCGGCATTCCGATCGGAAAATTCGCCCCGGGCACGAAGTATCCGCGATACGACGGCACCCCGCCGATCCCGATAAACTGCGCGGTCTTGCCCGCAAACGCCTCCGCGATCACCCGGATTCGCCCGTAGGTCGCGATCACGACGTCGAACTTGCGCCCCGCAATCGCCGGATCGAGCGTCTCACGAAAATGCGGGTCCGTATGGATATGCTCGATATCGGCCGGTATCTCCGGTATTTCGTGCGTCCCCCGATGAAGTATCGTCACCGTGAACCCGCGCTCGCGCAGGCCGTTTACCAAAAATGGACCACTCGGACCGGTTCCGCCGATTACCAGGGCATTCTTCATTACTCACTCCTCATTGCGCGGCGCGCGCTCGCCGATGGCTTCCGCCGCGCCCATGCTAAGATAAAGCCGATGGCTGCGACAGACCTGCCCCTAACCTTCAAACTGAAACTTCCTGCGCACTTGATTCGCGTGGCCGTGCTCGCCGTCCTCACCTCGATGCCGCCGATACTCGCGCCCGCGATCGCCAACGCTCAGGGCGCCCCGCCGCTCCGCGCCGTCCTCCTGCCGCGCCTCATCCCCGACGCGATTCGCCAGATGCTCCCGATCGTGTTCGACTCGCCCGCCGCCGGCGCCGCCGATCTCGTGCCGCAAAAAGTTTCCGTGGTCTCGATGGTGTACTGCGGCGGAGCTTCAAATGCCGCCGCGAACGCCTACGCCGTTGGTCTCGTCGTCCCCGGCGCCGCGCCCGCGTTATCGTCCCCCGCTCTTCACACCATCGATTGTGCCGCGCCGCTCGCCAACGTCGCCGCGCGCCTGATGAATCCAAACAACGGGCCCGCTTGGCTCGAAGTCATCCGCTTGCGCGCGTCATGGGTCCCGTGGCGGATGACGCTCGTCGTCGCCGACGCCGCCGGCACCGCAAAGCCCGGATACACCGCCCCTAACCTCAAAGGCCTCGGCCAAATCGCCGCCTACAATACCTCCGGCATCCGCATCCTCGCCGGCCGCGGCAGTAACGTCGCCTTCGATCTCGCCATCGCCTTCCCCGGCTCCGCGATCATCGCCGTCGCGTTCCCGTCTCGCCAGGTGAGTAATCCGGCTCCCTACCTCAACGACCCCGCGGTCGCCAATGAAATAGCCATTGCTCCCGCAATGAGTAATGTAATCCTCGACGCGCAATATACTTTCGTCAACCAGGTACTCCAACTCTACGGTTCTACTTTCGACATTCCGCTCCCGATCGAAGGCGTCACCGAGACCATCACGGCGAAGAATGTCAAAATCGCCGGCGCCGACAACACCATGACCGTTACGGGCGACCTCGAATATCGCTCCATCGACTACGCCGCCTCGATGAACTGCGAGGGCGACGACCTCGCCGTGCACCAGGTCACCCTCGACCCGCCCTCCGCCAACTGTAATCAGCAGGACCTGATGGAGCGCTTGCAATGCCAGGGGCAGGGCGTCGCGATGTACGGCTCGAGCAAGGCCCTCGCCTCCGCCATTACTCAGTACTACCAGGGCCAACCGCTCCACGTCTCCACGCAAGCCCATCCGCTGGATTTCGCGGTCGGCGATACTGATTACCAGGCCACCTTCCAGGCCCTGAAATCCAGCTCGCACGGCGGCGCCTTCAGCGAAGCCGGACGTGCGACCGTCCGCCGCGCCGTCAACACCCCCTAGCTGGTTCGTCCTCTACCCCTTTCCGTCATCCTGAACAAAGTGAAGGATCTCGCGCGGTCCTCCGCGCGTAATTCATTGGTCGAGGGCCCCGCGCGACTTGGCCGCCTACCCGCGCATCGCGAGCGTCGGTCGTTGACAGGCGTCCATCCATGATGTGGTTTTCTCAGGGCGCAGCCCGCATCTTTACAAATGGGAAGTCTGAAACCTCTAGGAGGTTTCAGTTTCTCGAAAATTATAGGTTTTGAGTTCCTCAACAACTCTCACCATTTCTTCCCCGAGACGCCTCCCCCTGCTCTTTTTATCGCTTGCCCGTGCGCGACCGATCTGAAAGGTTTTCATCCGGGTCGCGCTACGACCCGCACGATGAACGCCGCACCCGTCAGCTTTCCGCCCACCGACGCCAAAGCCACCGCCGCCACGGTACCCGAGCGCCGTTACCTCTGGGCGCTGCTCGCGATGCTGATGTCGGCGACCATCTTCGAAGGCTACGACATCACCATCTTCCACCTCTGCACCCCCGACATCGCCCGCACCTTCAACTTGGGCGATCGGGCCATCGGCGCGATCGCCACCGCCGTGCGCTTCGGCGGCATCCTCTCGTTCTTCGTCGTCACGCTCGCCGATCGCTATGGCCGCAAGCCGGTCATCGCGAACACCGTCCTGTGCTACGCGTTCTTCACCCTGATGACCGCGCTCTCTTCCGGGATGGTGACCTTCACGCTCTTTCAAAGCGCCTCCCAGGTCTTTCTGGCGGCCGAGTTCGGTATCGCGATCACCATCATCTGCGAGGAGTTTCCCGACCACCTGCGCGGACGCGCCATCTCCATCTTGCACATGGTCGCCTTCCTCGGCGTTGCCGCCGCCGGCACACTCTACGGCTACGTCGCCGAATCGAACTGGGGATGGCGCGGGATGTACTTCCTGGGCATCGCTCCGCTGCTCGCCGTCGCGTGGCTGCGGCGCGGCATGCGCGAGACCCTGCGCTATGGCGCGGTTCAGGACCGCCGGCGTGAAACCGCCGAAGATCACGAAGGCTTCTTCACCCCGATGTGGCGATGCCTCCGATCGGGCCAGGAGTCCTATCGTTCACGCCTCCTCCTGATCGCCGCCCTCTGCAACTGTATCGGTCTCGTCGGCGGTCCCACGATCTCTTTCTTCAGCCTCTACGCCAAGCGCGACCATCATTGGAAGTCGAGCCAGATCGGCGCCGCCATCGTCCTCGCCTACCTGATGGGCACCGTCGGCACCCTGCTCTGCGGCTACCTCCTCGATCGCATCGGGCGGCGGATCACCGCCGCACTCTTCTTCCTCGCGTCCGCGTTCGCGATGTTCGCGCTGTTCCGCTCGCAGAACCACGGCGCGATGCTGCTCGCGCTGATGGCCACGATGTTCGCCTACCAGGGCGCCCGCACCGCCAACTCGGCGCTCTCGTCAGAACTCTTTCCCACCGGCGCCCGCGCCACCGGCTACTGCCTGACGGTCCAGGTGCTCGGCCAACTCGGCTGGATGTTGTCGCCGCTCGCCGTCGGCGCCCTCTCCGCTCCGCTCGGCGGTCTCGGCAACGCGGCGTCATTTTTCGCCGTCGGTCCGCTCGTCGGAATCGTCCTGATCCTCACTCTGGTGCCCGAGACCCGCGGCAAAACCCTCGAGGAACTGTCGCCCGACGCGCCGATGCCCTCCGCCCGCGCGCACTGAGGCCCACCGGCTCTCAATCCAGTCGGCCCGCCCCTTTCTTGACTGATCGTTCCAACTTGACTGATCGTTCCAAAATCGCTACGTTTTCCCCTCACAGGTAACCGCGACACGCATCGTCGGACCAATTACGCACCGAGGTCGCTCTAGATGAGTTCACCCCAAATCGATCTTTACACCGCCTCTACTCCCAACGGATGGAAAGTGTCCGTCTATCTGGAAGAGGTCGGGATGCCTTACAACGTCCACAAGATTGATCTCGGCGCCGGCGACCAGAAAAAACCCGAGTTTCTCGCCATCTGCCCCAACGGCCGCATTCCCGCCATCGTGGACCGCGGCAATGGCGACTTCGCCGTCTTCGAAACCGGCGCCATCCTGCTCTACCTCGCGCGCAAGACCGGCAAGCTGTTGCCGAAAGACGAAAAAGGCGAGTCGCGCGTCACTCAATGGCTGATGTTCCAGATGGCCGGCATCGGCCCGATGATGGGTCAGGCCAACGTCTTCTATCGCTACTTCCCGGAAAAAATCCCGTCCGCGATCCATCGCTATCACAGCGAATGCCGCCGCCTCTTTGAAGTGCTCGAAACGCAACTCAAGGGCCGCGAATTTCTCTGCGACGAATACAGCATCGCCGATATCGCCAACTGGTGCTGGGTGCGCATCTACCAGTGGAGCGGCGTCAAGATCGACGGCCTCACCAACCTGCAGGCCTGGATCGACCGGATGGAAGCGCGACCGGCATGCCAGCGCGGCATCGCGGTGCCGGAGCCGCTGATCCTTAAGGAACCCACTCCGGAGATGCTGAAGACGGCGCAAAAACTGGTCACCCGCTAGCCGCTTCAAAGCCCGCAAGACCGCGACCAGGGGACGCGATGCTCGAGTACCGCATCCTCGCGAAAATCATCCCGCTCGATTGAGGTGTGTCGGTATCGCCGGCGGACTCGCGCACCGCGCGATCATTCTGGTATCAGTACTGCACTCCGATCCCGTGAGGCGAACATGGCAGGAAAATATTTCGAGGAATTCCGCGTCGGCGACGTCTTCAAGCATCAGCCCAGCCGCACCGTTACCGAGACCGACAATCTGCTCTTTTCGACGCTGACCATGAATGTGCAGCCGCTGCATCTCGATGCCGAGTTCTCCAAGAATACCGAGTTCGGCCAGCGCCTGGTCAATTCGATCTTCACCCTCGGGCTGGTCGTCGGACTCTCGGTCGGCGAACTCACGCTCGGCACCACCGTCGGCAATCTCGGCTTCGAAAAGACCGAGTTTCCTAAGCCGGTCTTTATCGGCGACACCATCACCGCGGAAACCGAGATTATCGAAGTGCGCGAGTCCAGGTCGCGTCCGCAATGGGGTATCGTGCAGTTCGAGCATCGCGGCGTGAATCAGCGCGGCGAGATCGTCGTCAAGTCGCGACGGCTCGGCATGATGCGGCGCAAGCCCGCCTGACCCGCCCCAGCCCCGGCACGGCCTCCCCACACTGAACCCTCGCCCCCCCTTCCTTTTCAGGGAAGGGGCCGGGGGTTAGGTTTCCTGGCCGCGCGCAACTTCGCCACCCACCCGAGCATCGCGAGCGTTAATCAATGAAACACGCGCGCGTCATTCCCTCATAAGGTTTTCTCAGGGCGAAGCCCGCATCTTTACAAATGGGAAGTCTGAAACCTCGCGAGGTTTCAGTTTCTTGAAGGCTATAGTTCCGAGTTCCTTGACCACTCGCCCCTTCTCTTCTACCCCACGCCCAGCTCCGCCGCCCATTTCAGCATGTCGCGCGCGACTTTCAGATGTGCCGTATCGATCATCATCCCGTTGTGAATCAGCACCGAGCTGCCCGCGCTCTCGCATTGCTCGACCGCCGCGATCAGTTCCTTCCAATGCGCGATCTGGTCCTTGGTCGGTGTGAAGACCTCGTTGACGATCGCGACGTGCGACGGATGGATCAGCAGCATCCCGTTGTAGCCGAACGCGCGCGTCCGAATCGCCTCGGCGCGCAACCCGTCGAGGTCCTGGATGTCCCACCATCCGCGCCCGCCCATCGGATACGCGATATTCGCCGCGCGCGCATCGAGCAGCACCTTCGAGATATAGTAGAAGGCCTCCTGGCCCTCGGGCGTCCATTGAAACCCGATCGCGCGCGCGATATCGCCGTCCTTGCCGGTCAGACCGCCCAGATGGGCTACGCGCGCCGACGCGATCGCGACTTCATACGCCTGCCGCATCCCCTGCGCGGTCTCGAGCACCGGATCGATCAGAACGGTGCCCGGCTCGATCCCGTGCTTGCGCTCCAGAAATTCGATTATCGTGTCGCAGCGCTTGACGTCCTCGGGGCCGACGACCTTCGGCAACATCACGCAGTACAGTTCCTTGCACACCACCGCGTCGAGGTCCGCCCACGTGAGGCCGGTCTCGAAGTCGTTGACGCGCACGAAGATCGTCTGTCCCGCGCGGCCCAACTCCTCGACCATCTTGCGCACGGTGCCGCGCGCGCGCTCCTTGTCGGGCAGCGCGACGGCGTCCTCGAGGTCGAGAATCAACGCGTCCGCGCCGAATCGGGGCGCCTTTTGAATCCGGTCCTCGCGATTACCGGGCACGAACAGGGCTGAACGGATAGGTTTGACGCGACGCACGATAGCGGCCTCCTGCAAGCTGAGTTACTGACGCTATTACTTAGCATCATCGCAGCGGCAGATTGAAAGGCGACGTGGGGCCGGCTCCGGCACTGCGCTCTTTCGGAATTCCTGGCAGGCTCCGGATAAGGGTAGGCGCTCCATCACTCGATTTTCCAAAAGGGCGTAGCCCGCATCTTACAAACGGGAAGTCTGAAACCTCCATGAGGTTTCAGTTTCTGAAAGGGCTATAAGTTTTGCGCTCTTCGACCGCTTGATCTTCGCGCTTCACTCTCCCGTGGTAGCGTGCGCGCCGCGCGGCTGCTATCACGATCACGATGGACGCGGGACACCTTCGCATCGGCCTCATCCAGATGAGTTGTGCGGCCGACCCGGC
This sequence comes from Deltaproteobacteria bacterium, assembly GCA_021780755.1. GTDB lineage: Bacteria > Desulfobacterota > Binatia > Binatales > Binataceae > JADMIL01. Next base: position 53,345 of record JAJXYF010000013.1, read on the forward strand.
GCCGAATCTCGACAAGGCCGCCGCTCGCATCGAGGAAGCGGCCGGCCGCGGCGCGACCGTGGTCTGCCTGCAGGAGCTTTTTCGCTCGCGGTACTTCTGCCAGTCCGAACGCAATGAGATGTTCGATCTCGCCGAGCCGATTCCGGGTCCGGCGACTGAACGACTCGCACGCGTCGCCGCCGCGCAAAACGTCGTGATCATCGCCCCGGTCTTCGAGCGCCGCGCCGCCGGTGTCTATCACAACTCCGCCGTCGTCATCGACGAAACCGGACGCATCGCCGGCCTCTACCGCAAGATGCACATCCCGGACGACCCCGGCTATTACGAGAAATTCTACTTCGCACCCGGCGACCTCGACTTCATCGCGCATCGCACCAGCCGCGGCTCGCTCGGCGTGCTGATTTGCTGGGACCAATGGTTCCCTGAGGCGGCGCGCCTGACCGCGCTATCCGGCGCGCAGATTCTCTTCTATCCGACCGCCATTGGATGGACTCCCGAGATGTCGCCGGCCATGCGCACGCGAATCCACAACGCATGGGAAACCGTGCAGCGCGGCCACGCCATCGCCAACGGGGTCTTCGTCGCCGCGGTCAATCGCACCGGCCGCGAGGGCGACCTCGAATTCTGGGGCAACTCCTTCGTCGCCGATCCATTCGGCGAGATTATCGCGCGCGCGGACTCGGCGAAGGAAGAGACCCTGGTCGTCGATTGCGACTTGAACCTGATCGAGGAAACCCGCCGCAACTGGCCGTTTCTGCGCGACCGCCGCATCGACGCGTACCACGATCTGACGCGCCGCTTCAGAAGCTGACGTGAGCATGCTGGCACCGGAACTTGAGCGGCGGCTGTCGTCGTATCGGATGCCCCCCGAATGGGCCCCGCATCTCGCCACTTACATCGTATGGCCGCATAACCTCGACACCTGGCCGGGGAAATTCGCGCGGATTCCGCCTCTGTTCGCGCAAATGGCCGCGGCGATCGCCCATTTCGAACCCGTGCGCATTCTGGTCAACGATGCGGACGCGATCGCCGAGGTGCGCGCGATGATCGCGAACGCGCCGACGCCCGACGACTCGCCCGTCCGGCTCGATCGCATCAACCTCATCGCGATCCCGACCAACGATTCGTGGATTCGCGATCACGGTCCGATCTTCGTCAATCGTTTTTCGAGCGCAAGCCCCAATTCGCCCGCGCAAATCGCGCTCGACTGGCGCTTCAACTCGTGGGGCGAGAAGTACGGACGCTACGACCTCGACGACGTCGTCCCGCGCCGCCTCGGCGAGTATTACGGCTTCGACGTCATCGAGCCGGGTATCGTGCTCGAAGGCGGATCGATCGACGTCAACGGCGCCGGCTCGCTCTTAACCACCGAGGCGTGCCTGCTGAACCGTAATCGCAACCCGTCGCTCAGCCGCACCGAAATCGAAGCGTACCTGCGTGCCGGTCTGGGCGTGACCAACATCTGCTGGCTCGGCGACGGCATCGCGGGCGACGATACCGACGGCCATATCGACGACCTCGCGCGCTTCGTCGCTCCGCGTACGATCGTGACCGTGGTCGAGAGCGATCCCGCCGACGCGAATTATCGGGTGCTCGACGACAACCTCGCTCGCCTGCGCGCGTTGCGCGATGAGCATGATCGTCCGTTCACGATCGAAACCTTGCCGATGCCGCCCGCGCTCCATTACGACGGTACGCGGCTGCCGGCCTCGTATGCGAACTTCTACGTCGTCAACAGCGGCGTGATCGTACCGACCTTCGATTGTGCCGCCGACGCCGTCGCCATCGCGACCCTCGAACGACTGTTCCCGGACCGCCGCGTCGTCGGCCTGCCCGCAACCGACCTCGTATGGGGACTCGGCGCAGTCCATTGCCTGACCCAGCAACACCCTCTTTAAGTGATTGGACGCTCACGACGCTCGGGCAGGCGGCCAAGTCCCGCGGTAAAGGACAGCGCGAGCGATTGTAGAGACCCCGGGCCCTTGAACATCATTCAGGTTCCACAGGGCGCAGCCCGCATCTTCACAAATGGGAAGTCTGAAACCTCTATGAGGTTTCAGAAAGCTATAGGTTTTGAGTTCCTCAACCACTGCCTCATGCTCCGATCGCCTATCCCGGATGGGTCTCGGTGACGACGCCTTCGCGCAGCAGCGTTTCGATCTTGTCGGCCGGATAGCCGCATACCGTGCGCAGCACTTCGCTGGTGTTCTCGCCCAGTGCCGCCGCCGGCACCGGATCGGTCGGCGGCGTCTTCGAGAACTTGTGCGGCGACTTGAGCAGCAGCATCTCGGTGCCGTCCGCCGTGGGCACTTTCGCGACCATGCGGCGGCTCAGAATCGGATCGCGCGCGAATTGCCCGACCGAGAGCACGCGCGCCGCGGGCAGCCGCAACTCGTCGGCCATAATCCGGATCGCCGCGTCGTCGTCGGGCAGCGTCGCGAACCATTCCTCGATTATCTGCTTGAGCGCGGCCTGGTTCTCGAAACGGCCGCCGGGCGTTTTGAACTCCTCGATTTCGAGCAGGTCCGCCCGCCCCATCCGCCGCACCAGCGCTTCCCATTGCGGCTCGGTGAAGATGCCGATGCCGATATAGCCGTCCTTCGACTTGAACACGCCGTAAGGGAACGCGCCGGTGCGCTGAGTGCCGCCGCGCTGCGGATCGAGTTCGCCGCCGGAGGTGCTGAACGCCGCCAGTTGCCAGTCGTGCGAGTTGTAGGTGCAATCGACCAGCGCGAGATCGATATGCTGTCCCTCGCCGGTGCGCGCGCGATGGAACAGGGCCGCCGAGATCGCGCCAAACGCGTTCACCGCCGTCATGTGGTCGGCGATCGCCGACGCCGGATATACCGGATGGCCGTCGGGTTCGCCGATCATGTGCAGGAAACCGCCCGCCGCCAGCGCCACCAGGTCGTTGCCGATCCGCTGCGCGTGCGGACTGTCCTGCCCGTAGGTCGAGACCGAGCACATCACGATGTTCGGATTGACCGCCGCGATGTCGCCGTAGCCGAGCCCATAGCGCTGGAGCACGCCGGGCGTATAGTTCTCGAGCAGGACATCGGCGCTCTTCGCCAGGTCCTTGACCACGGCGGCGCCAGCGGCGCGTTTGAAGTCGATACAGACGCAGCGCTTGCCGCGATTGTGCATCGCGAAGTAGGTCGCCGCCGCGCCCTTGCGGCCGTCGCCCGCGCTGAAACGCAACCGTCGCGAGCCCTCGCCGCTCGGCGGCAGTTCGACCTTGATTACCTCGGCGCCGAGATCGACGAACAGCCGCGTCGCGACCGGCCCGGCGAGGTACTGCGTTACGTCAATTATCCGAACGCCTTCGAAGATGCGCTTGTGTGGGGCCATCGCGAGGATCCTTTCATGCCGCGGCGATTGCCGCGCGCACCGGCCTTGAATCGTTGAAACAGATCACTCGGCGGCGATGCGCGGCGGGTTGCGCCCACGGTTAACACAAATCCAAATGATTCGGTTAGCGCGTCGCCGACGCTCGCGCGCGCCCCGCAGTGGTGCGCCGCCTTCATTGCGAAGTGCGGACGCGGCGCGGATGAGCATACGGACGAGGTGCGGATAAGAAGGACTTCATCCGTTCGCGATTTGCATCGGCGGACGGCCAGGGCGGGCGGCGCGGAGCGTAGCGTGGAGCGCGGCGGTGCGGGTGGTGGACCGATGCGAGAGGTTAGCCGGGCTTTACGCTAGAGCGGAAGGGTGTTGATGCGGCGGCGGGTAGGAAACCTTGGAGATTATGCTAATGTTGACTCCAAATCCCGAATTTCATAAGGTTGTGCTACGTGACAGGCCGGTTAATCATGGCAAAGCTGTTTATCGAAGGCGACGATGCTTCGACGGAGATGAGCCTGAAATTATGGCCAAACGTGTAACGCTTGATGCGATGATCCCGCGCGAGGATTTTGCAGTCGAAGCAGAAGATCGGACCGCCGAAATTCTGTTCGGAGATTTCCCGATCAGTTATCTATTGCCGGAATCTCCGATTTTCAAATTGTTGCGTAAACCAGACTTTCAGAGAGAAACGAACCACTGGAGTCCAGAACAGGTTGCAACCTTTGTCGCGAGTTTTCTGGACAATGAAGTAATACCCTCATTGATCCTTTGGAAGTCTAGGAGCTTTATTTTCGTAATCGATGGCGGTCATCGATTAAGCGCGCTTCGAGCTTGGGCGCTGGACGATTATGGTGCGGGCGCTCATTCGAGCGTGTTCTTTGGCACCAACATTTCGAAACAGCAGATAGCTGTCGCTAAAAAGACCCAGAGGGCATTGGAAGATAGTGTCGGTCGTTATACAGCCCTGAGCGACCTAGTTGGCAAAAAGGTAGGCGACGAACTAAAGCAGAGTCGAGCTACGCGGCTATTTACCAGAAGTATCCCGGTACAGTGGATTCAGGGCAGTGCGGCAGTAGCTGAAACCTCGTTCTTCAAGATCAATACCCAGGGAACCCCACTTGACGAAACTGAAGAAATGCTCATCAGAAACAGAGACAAACCTATCGCGATCGCTGCAAGAGCGATAGTTCGCGGTGGGACGGGCCATCAGTACTGGTCGTCGTTTCCAGAACCGCAGAAGACGACAATCGCAGATCTGGCGACTAGAGCCAATGAAATCCTTTTTGAACCCGAAGCGGACGTGCCCATCAAAACAATCGACGTTCCATTGGGCGGCTCTGCGTCTCCAGTAGACGCCTTGGCCCTCTTGATTGAATTTCTCACGTTAGCGGGAACTCGCGACCAGGTGCCTAAAGGCATCGCCGAATACGCCGCTGATGATAAGAACGGTGCAGTAACAATTGGGGTTATCGAGAAATCGCTAGAAATCGTGAATCGGATAACCGGCAACGGCCCAGCAAGTTTAGGGCTCCATCCTGCGGTCTACTTTTACAACGAGAAAGGAAAATATAGTCGATTCCTTTTCCTCGGAATGATTCGTCTGATAACAGAGCGTGTTCGTAACAACGATGATGGTTTCTTCAAAAAATTCACGTATGCGCGCGCTAAAGTCGAACGATTCTTGATTGAAAACAAATCTCTAATCGGCGTCATCTTGCAGAATTTGGGTAAATACAAACGCGTGCCCAAGATGCACGATCTCTTTGCCTTTCTCATAAAGGAAGTAACGGATGGGAAGGAATTGAAGCCAGAAGATGCCATCAAGGAATTGGGGCTCAAAGGACGAATTTTTGATATTGTAGGCTCGTCGACAAAAAAGGAATTTTCCGATGATGCCAAATCAATAATCCGAGTAAGAGAGGAGTTAAAGAAAGCCCTTATATGCCCCATTTGCCAGGGCCTTCTCGATATAAGAAAATCCGTGCAGTTCGATCACGTTGTGCGAGTTCGAGAAGGCGGACTGAGCGATCCTGAGAACGGTGCTCTAGTGCATCCATATTGTAATAGCGGAATCAAAAACTGAATCCCGTTATGGCGGCAAGTTGAAACCGAATTCTATCGGATCGATGCGAAGCTGATCGCAGATTGACTGAATCTCGGAAGGTGCCATGAGGGCCGAATCATTCAATTCGTCCATTATGGCATCCCAAGGTAACGAGGAATCGGGATTGTCGCGCTCGAAATAGATTTTCGGGCGAGATGATTTGACGTTGACTAATTTGCCGTACCGACATCCTAGCCACAGGACATGATCGCGGAATTCCCGAAACGTGGTTTCGCGAGCGACAGGGACGGGCACGGCACGCGTATCTACGCTGCCTGCGCGTACTGACGGGGGTGCACAGTAAGATCGCGCCCTAGTCCTTCTTCATCAAGAAAATCGAGAGGCAGAGGTTTAGCGTGTTCGTATGCTTGCCAATACCATTCGGGTGCGCGCCGCTTCCCCTCGAATGGCGAACGTCCGCGTTTGGCGTCCAATGCCAATTGGCCCTCTACCGTGGCTTTGAGAGCGCGCCATGCAGCCTTGATGTTTTGTTCCTGAGCGGCAATGTTTGTCTCAAGCCAAAGCGCAACCCACAGATTGCCCTCTTTCAGGAAAAGGACGCTTCGTTGTCCGGGCAGATCGTCCATTTTTTGCGCTCCTTTGGATTGGGCTCACTTCATATCGTGATGCCCGTCTACCACCATTATAGGGGATGGCGCAAGAAATGATGCAAACTATTTGGAAGTCGGTTTAGCCTTAGGCTTCTTCTGACCAGCGGACGTTAGCACGTTGATTACCTTTTTTAGCTTTTCTGGATCGACGTGCTTTAGTTCTTCGCGCAACTTCTCGTCTGCTTCCCGTGTCTTTTCGGTAATAGCCACGCTTCCATTTTAGCGCGGCGAGGTTCGGCCGCCTAGCGATCGACAGATTGAAGCATTTTCTCGAACATCTCAGGGTCTTTCCTGTGGTTGAAGCGGAACGAGAATTCGTTCAGATAGAGCGGCAGATACGCATCCGAGACGTGGTGATATGAGCCGAGAATCCCGCGCTTGAGCAAGCTCCAGAACGATTCAATCGTGTTCGTGCCGACAGTGCCGACAACGTACTGATGCTGCTTGTGGTTAACGGTCTTGTGCTCATAACCGTACTTCTTCAAATTCCGATAGCCCGGATGCTCATCGGTCGCGACCAGGCGGGCGCGCGTCGATACTGCCTGCTTCACGAAGTCTTCCTGAGTCCGGAAACCGAGTCCGTCAACGGCTTTGCAGATCACGTTCCCCTTGCGGGCGATCGCGCCGATGACGGTCGCCTTCTGTGCGTGCGCGCCAGCCTTTCCAAGCCGCTTATCCCAATGTTTGTTTTCTTCGATTCCGCCAATGTAGGTTTCATCGATTTCAACTTCGCCGCCGTCGCTTCCCAAGGGCGGAATGACATCGCCCTGCATCGCGGCTCGCAAGCGCATCGCGACGTACCACGTCGTCCGATAGGCGTGCGTGGAATCTTCCCCGAAGATGACGCGATGAAGCTGTAGAGCGCTGATTCCTTTCTTCGCGGTCAGAATCAGATAGCCGATCTTAAACCACAGCTTGAGCGGGATTTTCGTATTCTCAAATATCGTGTGCGTGATGACTGAGAATCGATAGCCGCCGTTCTTCGCGCACGTCAGGACTTCGCCAGTCTGGTCGTCCATCGTCTGCGCGCCGCTCTTGCAGACCCAGTGATACGGCTTCGAGGGCATCGCCCAGACCTTGACGCTACCGCAGCGAGGGCATTTTACGACGCCATCCGGCCACCGCTGAGCCATTATCGCCTTCTTGCAGGCGTCTTCGTCGGGAAGCAGGGCATCGAATTCAGCTAACGTCTTCATGCCTTAAATAATAGCGAATTCGGGATTTGGAGTCAACATTAGCATAACTCCCGAAACCTTTACACGAAGGAGAGGCGAAGATGTTTCACGTGAAACATCTTCGCGGTCTGTTTGCCGTGAAACAGTTGGCGATTGTAACGGACTTGACACCATTGCTCGGAAGTCCCTATTCTGGCTGCGACAGGCCGGTATTTATGGGGTCGTTATTCTGCTTGTGGTAGTTGTACTCTTTGGGACCGAGAAAAAAGGCTATGCCGTACCTCAACTGATAACGTCTGGGCAGATAGAACATCGCAAACCCGGTCTCATAGGAGTTCTCGAATATATCCGTATAACGAATGATTCCGTACACAGCCAAGGTCACCAGCGATTCTTGGATGCGCGCGGCGTCGCGCTCCGGCAGAAAGAGGACGATTTTCCCGTCTCTATACCGAATAAAGCAGTCCGCTGCGTCACCTGCGCCTATAACGGTCTGCTTGATTGGCATAGGGCTGCATTCTCGAAAGTCTGGCGGCAGCGGCAACTCGTCTACCAGCCGGAGGTCCCCTATAAATTCGGTTATTATCGCGGGACCCTTCCCGCAATTTCTAATTTTCAATTCCACGAGCGTCGCGTCCAAATAGTAATCCGCCCGGTCGTTGATGTTTCGTCCCACGAATGCCTCGGCGATCAGCAACGGCCTGTCGGCTTGCAGGGCCAATTTAGCGGCTTTCGCGCTGTCGTTCGCCGCCTGCGCCGCTTTACGGGTAGCCCATGCAGCGAGTCCGCTGGCACCGAATTGAAGGAAGGCCGCGAGGACAAGGAGCCTAGTCAGTCCGGCAATTTTCTCTTCTATCCTTGTCTGCTCATCGGGCTTGGGGCTGAGGTTGTCGCGTATTGGGGTTTGTGTCTTTGGAGTGCTGGTAGACGTCGGATGGCTGGCATTCTGCTCAGTTACTCGCTGGGTAGTCTCTGGGTGGCTCTGAACGCCGCCGCCTTCAGTTCCTGGTGGGCTTGGATTTGGCCTTGGGCTTGGTTGTGGGGTTGGGCTTCCGGCGCTTAGGAGTAAGGCCGATGCGACAAGGATCGATGAGGCCAAACGCCTCATTAGGGCTTTCTCGTCTTTCCCCGTTTAGTGCGACGGGTCTTTCGTTGCGCTGGATTCACTGGCGGAGTCTTGAGCATGCGTTTCAGTGCATCCTCAAAGGTTAGCGGATGAAGCACGATAGGCTTGTCATCTTCTTTTTTTGGCATGTTTCCACCAATGGCGTGGTCGTGCAAAGCCGAACTCCAATTGCTTTGGTCTGGTCTGGCGATGCAGAAGCGCCCGCCAGCTCGGGCGCTTCAGCATCCTGCTATTGCTGCCTTGAAAATGTCAGGGTTCTTACGGTTATTGAAGCGCCACGCGAACTCATTCAGGTAGAGCGGCAGATATTTCTTGGAGACGTTGTGGTACGTCCCAATGACGCCGCGCTTCAAGAGCGACCAGAAGTTTTCGATGTTGTTCGTGTGGACGGTGCCACGAACATATTCGCCCGCTTTGTGGTCAACTGTTTGATGCGGATAGAAGTGCTTCAAGTCGCGATAGCCACCGCTCTCATCGGTCGCGATCAGGCTGACCTTATCCGCGACGGCCTTTTCGACAAACGTGCTAAGGGTATCGGCGCTCGTATCCTCGATCATCTGGCAGACGACGTTCCCTTTGCGCGCGATCGCGCCGATGACCGTCAGCTTGCCAGTGTTGGCCGCGCCGCCGCCGTGATATTTGGCGCGCACCTTCGCGTGGCGATTCTTCTGCTTGCCACCGAGAAATGTCTCGTCAACTTCAACTTCGCCCGTCAATTGGGCTTCGTCGTTGCCGAGCATCGCACGGACGCGGTGGCAGATATAGAAAGCGGTCTTGTACGCGGTTGGCCTGCCGTCTTCTTTGAGCATTCGTTGGACTTGAAGGGCGCTCATTCCCTTCTTGCTCTGGCAAATCAGGTAGATGACCTCGAACCAGATCGGCAGCGGATAGTTAGTGTTCTCGAACACCGTGCCGACGAGAGCGGAAAAGCGATAGCCGTTCTTCTTGTGGCATACCGAGACAAGGCCGGTATCCTCGTTCACGCTTTCCTTGCCGCTCTTGCAGACCCAAGTCCAATTGCGCTTCGTGATCTTGAATACCTTGTCATTGCCGCATCGCGGACAGCGCACGCCGTCAGGCCAGCGCATCTCAACGAGCAACCCCATGCAGGCTTCTTGAGTGTTGTACTGTTCGTGAATCTGTCGAAGGCTGATCATGAACTGACTTTACACCCATTTCGCGCGTGGTGTCAAGTCCGTTACAATCGCCAAACAGTTGGCGATTATGCCAGACTTGACTAACAACCGTTCGTGCGCTATATCTTTTATATGGACACGAAAGTCGAGGCTGGCGAACCGAAAATCACCCGACAGATGACGCTGGCGGAGTTTGATCGGATGTTTCCCGATGAAACGTCCTGCAAGTCGTACCTGATGGCACAACGCTGGCCGAAAGGCGTGCGCTGCCCGCGCTGCGGCAATGAGAAGGTTTACGCCAACAAGACGCGGCCGTTTACTTGGCAGTGCATGAAGTGCGGAGCGGCGAAGCGGACGCCTTATCGGTTCTCGGTGACGGTCGGGACGATCTTTGAGAATACGAACTATCCGCTTCTGGTCTGGTTCAAGGTTCTCTACTTGATGCTGACGAGCAAGAAAGGCATCAGCGCGCTCCAAATCCATCGGATGATCGGAAGCGGCTCGTATCGCACCGCTTGGTTCATGTGCCATCGCTTGCGCGCCGGAATGGCCGAACCTGAGTTTCGTCAACTCATGGGAATCGTTGAAGTCGATGAAACCTATATCGGCGGCAAGCAGAAGAATCGGCACGCGGACGTGCGCGCCAAGTATCACGGTGGTGGTGCGGCCAATACGGGCAAAGCTACAGTCATCGGCGCGATCTCGCGCAAGGGCAATGTCGTTTGCAAGATAATCGAGAACGCCACCGCTGAGACGCTTAGCCACTTTGTCGAAGATACTGTTTCGGATCGCGTCAGCTTGATAGCCACCGACGAGAGCGGCGGCTATCGCGACTTGAAGCACTTCTATCAGCACAAGTCGGTTGATCATAAGGCGCGCGAGTACGTGCGCGGCGAGGTTCACACGAACAACATCGAAAACTTCTGGTCGCTCTTGAAGCGCGGCGTCATCGGCACCTACCACAACGTAAGCAAGAAATATCTGCCGCTCTACCTGAATGAGTTCGCGTTCCGCCACAACAATCGCAAGAACTCGGACATCTTCGGGAGCGCCGTAGCAGGATGCTGAAGCGTCCGAACTGGCGGATGCTTCTGCATCATTCCAGCAAGCCCACGCAGTTGGATTTGTTTCCGCGCGCACGGCGTTATTGCTGAGCCTCTTGCGCGGCTTTGGCTTCTTTTGCCTTGCGCCGGAGCGCCGCGCGACGCTTCATGGCACGATAGTGCGGGTGCGTTTTCAAGTGGTATTCGGCGCACGGTCGGCAATAGAAATGTATGATTCTCTTCTTCTGCTCGCCGATTTTAGACATTTTCTTTTTTCTCAGTGGGTACGTCACACGACCCGCCAGCCTTTAACACCAAGCAGAATAGCTGGGGGCCGTTGCGTAAGTCGGGGTCAGCAAATACTGAACCATATAAGATCACATCCGGCGCTTCGCCGCCCATTTCTGATCCCCACATGGACGTATATACAGCAGGGGTATCCTTGGGTCCGCGCTCGTTTGTCGAATATATGTGCCATTGGGCCGCTATCCACGGCTGCACTCTAAAATCCCAATCTAACTTCCCTAAGAGAATGCGACACGTCTGCGCCTTGACGATCCTTGTTTTGGGAGAATCCGTATGCGCCCAGCGACCAAAAAGAGCACTTCGTTCGCCAGAAACCAATCCATCGATATCGAACGTGATCCAAAACTCAGCAGCGTCACCATCGTTTGTCACTTCGACACAGGGTTCGTTTCCATAAACGATCCGTAATCTAGCTATTGGGCCACTAGGAATCTTCGCGTCGGTCGCTGCACGCAAGCTCTGCGTCCGCATTTCCCGCGTAAGTTCTTCGAGTGCTTGAGTATGCCGTCGTCGGTCAATCAATTCCGGCGAATCGATCTCAAGCTGCTTAACCTTCTGGTGCTCATCGCGCCACGCCAGATACATGGCATAAAACACAAGTACAACCGTCGCCAACTCATAGATGCGCGGCGGAACTGTTATACCCGTCAAATCCGAGATAAGCGCCAACGCGCCTATGAGCGCACCGCCTAGCAATTCTTTTTTCCAATTTCTAAGGACGGCGCGCAGCCACACTCTAACCATGAGACGCACCCCCGCGTCGCGACATTCAGCCGTTCACAAAGGGTGTAACATTTGGCCACCGTGTTAGTCAAATACGGCATAATCGCCAAACAGTTCACCCGAAATGGGTGAACTGTTTCACCCGTTTTGGGGAAAGATTTCATCCTTGCGCGGAGGGGCCGAAGCGTGCGTCGCGGATGGTCGTTGGGATGCGCTTCGCCCCGCCAACGAGAAGGCAAACACGGGCGGGAACGGTAGTCGCCGCGGCGGCGGGTGCTAATGGAGGGGCGAGTCGCTGATGGTTTCGGGTGAGTCAGGTGAGATTGCAGTAGAACTCCACACAAAGCATTTGGCAATTAAATATAGTCAATATCATTTAACAACTTAACAGATTCATCAAAACACACCGGAGTGTCATAAAATACATTCGCTTTTTTTGGGTGAGCCAGGTGTCGGTCTCGGGTCATAAGCGGGGATGTGCGATGGGCAAACATTATGCTCGGGTCGGCGCAATAATTGGGATTGCGTTTCTTCTCATGTGTCTTGGCTCGGGGTCGGTGGGGGCCGGACAGGGCGGCCTCGGAGCGAGTTGTAAGACTGAAGATGACTGTGTGGGTTCGCTTCAGTGCCAAAGCATTGAGGGCAAAAAAGTCTGCGACTTTCGTGAAATGCCGGCTTTCGCCGCCCCGCCGCCCGAGCCCAATTTCAAACGCTGCCATGTCGATGCCGACTGCGACCCCGGCTGGACTTGCGGTGGACCGGGGGCCGTCGTGCTCCCGAGTGGAGGAGACTGCGTTCTCATGGGCCGCGACTGCTTTACCCAAGCGGACTGCCCGGCGCCGCTGGTCTGCTATTGGCCGGCAGATTCGCCACGCCACGGCGACTGCACGGATGCTCGTTTCATCCCGAAATCCCACCAGTGAGAAGTGACATTTTAAGCCACCCGCGTTCGCGCACTGTGAACGCGCTGTGAAAAATAAGGGGGGATCCCAGATTCATCAAAACACACTGGAGTGTCATAAAATATATTCGCTTTTTTGGGTGGGCCAGGTGTCGGTCTCAGGTCATAAGCGGGGGATGTGCGATGGGCAAACATTATGCTCGGGTCGGTGCAATAATTGGGATTGCGTTTCTTCTCATGTGTCTTGGCTCGGGGTCGGTATGGGCGGGGGGTTAGCGCATGAGGGGCATGACCATTTCGGAGAAGTCGCGGAAGACCTTGCGCTGAAATTCGGCGGGCGGCAGCAGGCTGATGCCGTGAATGCCGATGCGTTCCAAATCATTAAGCTGATGGACGATCTCCTCGGGGGTGCCGACGAGGCAGGTGCCCTTGATGGCCTCGGGGGTCATGAACTTGCGCTCGCCGGGCTGCAGGAAGGTGCAGTGGCCCTCGTGGATTTGGCGGAAGCGCGCCTGCTCGGGCAGGCTCATGTCCTCGACGCGGGCGAGGTACTGATCCCAGACGTTGGCGAAGTACGGCGGAATCAGCGCGTCCTGCTTGCCCATGTCCTTCCAGATTTCGTAGGCGAAGTGGAGCACGGCGGAGACGAAGGAACCGGTCTCGTCGATGACGCGATCGTCGGTGAGCTTTTCGCCGGGCCTGAGGACACATCCGCCGATGAGGGCGGTGGTGACGAACGGGTTGGGCAGTTTGCGGCCGGCCTTGCGCGCGCCCGCGTCGATCATCGCACGCTGCGCGTTAACCTCGGCGGGACTGCCGACGGCGGTGATCCATCCGTCACCGAATTCGCCGACGATTTCACAAGCCTTGGGGCCGTTGGCGGCAACGTAGATCGGGATGGGTTGTTCGAGGTTCAAGTAGTGGAGGTCTTGATGGAGGAACTGGATTTCGCGGGTGCGTCCGCCGTAGGTGTAGTCGACCGCGTCACCATTGAGGAGCGTGCGCACGATGCGGAGGTACTCGTGGAAGTCCTTGATGCGCATCGGATGCTGGCCCATCACGCGCATCGCGGTGTGGCCGGTGCCGATGCCGAGGAAGGTGCGGCCGGGCGCGATTTGATTGATGCTGGCGATGGAGTGGGCGGTAACGGGGGCGAGGCGGGTGCCGGGAATGGCGACGCCGGTGCCGATCTTGATGCGTTTGGTGGCTTGCGCCGCCAGCGCCATCACGGCGTAGCAATCCGACCAGATCATCTGCGAGTCGGGCACCCAGGCGCGCTCGTAGCCGAGTTCCTCGGCGTAGCGGACGAGTTCCCATTTGTCGATGTGGGTGTCGAAACAGATGCCGAATTCCATGATCGATACTCCGCGAAGCGAACGACGTGAGACGCGGAACATTCCATAGCGTGGCGCGAGGGTCAATCGCGCGCGCGGAAGGGGCGCGGGACAAAGATTTCGCGCGAGGCGGTTGCAACCCGGCGATTGTGATAATTTAATGTGAGGCTTCGCAGTTTGGGCGCACGGACGGATTGGGTGTGACGCCCGAAGCGGCCGGACGCCGCAAGCGCGGAGCCGCGACGATTTGCAAATGATGAAACCCTGCCCGCCGCTGATAGCCGGGTCCTGCGCAAGGGAAGGCCGCGAACCCCGCCAGGTCCGGAAGGAAGCAACGGTACCGGCTCAAACCCTGTGCCGCAGGGGTGCCTGGCTATCATTCGACGGGCAGAGTTTCTAGCAAGCGCAGGCATGGCAGCGACCCCCTCATCTCATCTGGTATTGGCGCGCAAATGGCGGCCGGAACGCTTTGGCGAACTGGTCGGGCAGGAGCACGTGACGCGCACGCTGGCGCAGGCGCTGAAGAGCGGGCGAATCGCGCACGCGTTTTTGTTCACGGGGATTCGCGGGGTGGGCAAGACGACGGCGGCGCGGATCATGGCGCGGTGTCTCAACTGCGAGCAGGGGCCGACGCCGGAGCCGTGCGGGACGTGCGCGGCGTGCGTGGAGATACGCGGCGGGTCGGCGCTCGACGTGGTGGAGATCGACGGGGCGACGTATCGGAAGATCGACGACGCGCGGGCGATAATCGAGAACCTGAGCTATCGGCCGGCGCGCGACCGGTTCAAGATTTACATTATCGATGAGGCGCATCAGCTAACCGACCAGGCGTTCAACGCGCTGCTGAAGACGCTCGAGGAGCCGCCGGCGCACGTCAAGTTTATCCTGGCGACGACCGAGCCGCAGAAGATGCCCGAGACGATCCTGTCGCGGCTGCAGCGCTACGACTTCCGGCGCATCCCGTTCGCGGTGATCTTCGAGCGGCTGAAGGAACTCGGCGCGCGCGAGGGGATCGGCGCGGACGAAGCGGCCTTGCGAATGCTGGCGCGGGAGGCGGGCGGGAGCATGCGCGACGCCGAGCGGATGCTCGAGACGGCGATCGCGTCGTTGGACGGCAAGGTGGTGGAGAGCGAGGTCGCGGCGATCCTGGGGGTGGCGAGCCGCAGCCGGGTGTTCGGGATCGTCGAGGCGATACTGGGCAAGGACGCGGCAGGCGCGCTGGGCACGGTGCGCGAATTACATCGGAGCGGCGCGAATCTGGAATCGCTCGGCCGCGACATCCTGGAGTTGCTGCGCAATCTCGCGGTGGCGAAACTGCCGGACGCGAGCGGCCCGCAGAGTCCGCTGGCGGAGCTGCCGGATCAGGAAGCGGCGGAATTGAAACGGGTCGCCGCGACCACGAGCAATCGGGATCTGATGCGCCTGTTTCGCCTGATGGCGGACGCGCAGGAGCAGTTGATTCGATCGCCCTACCCCGACCTGCTGCTGGAAATGGCGGTGATCCGGATGGCGACGATCGCGCCGGTGATCGATGCGGACGAACTGCTACGCGCGATCGGCGCGGGGGGTTCCGGCGGTCCCGCGAGAGGGGCCGGCGGCGGCGGTAGCACGTCAGGCACGGCGGCGCATCCGGGGCCATCGGCGGGCGTCACCAGCCCGCTCGGCGGAGCGCTCAAGGCGGCGGCCAGCTCGGCGTTATCAGAATCGACGCTGGCGCCGGCAGCCTCGCGCCGAATCAAGGTGGAGGGCGAGGTCAAGGCGGAGGCACCGGCGCGTCGGAGCGAAGCGGGACAGACGGTCCATCGCGCCGCGCCGTCCCCAATCGCAGCAGCCCCCCCGGGCGCCTCGGCGACGGCAAACGCCTCGGCGGGACTGTCCGAGCTACGCGACTTTATTCGCAGCCGCCGCGCCGCGCTGTTCGGCTTCATGGAGCAAGGCGCCGCGCTCGAATTGAATGGCGACGTGCTGACGATCGTCCCGCGCAACGATATTTATATCCGCTACCTGAGCGACAATCGCGGCACGATCGCCGAGTTGGCGTCCGAGCTGTACGGGCGGCGGATCCGCGCGGAGATCTCGGCGGTGGGCGCGCCGATGCCGTCGGCAAAGGCGGTGGCGACGGTGGCCGGCGACGCGCCGGTACGAGCGCAGGCGTCATCGGAAGGAGCGGCGGCCGGCGGGGTTATCGATGCGGCCGAGGCCCGCGCGGAGCGCGCTGACGATACACAGCCGGGCGGCGCCGCGATCGACGGTGGAACGACGGCGCCTGCGGAACCGGCGCGATCAACCGACGGCGCGACGGGAGCGGCGGTCAACGGCGGCGCGGCCGGAATGTCGCAAGCCGAACTCAAGCAAAGTGTGTATGGCGACCCGGTCGTCAAGCGTATCTTCGATGAATTTCAGGCGCGGCTGGTCGAGGTGCGCGCGCATCCGGCCGACGCATCCGGCGCCGGCGCCCTCGGGCGCAAGCCTTAGAGCGAGCGGCAGTATGATCATCGCGCGAAGGAGCTAAAGCCCGTGTCAGACCCATCAGGATTCGATATTTCGGCATTGATGAAGCAGGCGCAGGCCATGCAGGAACAGCTCAAGCGGATGCAGGAGGAGGCGGCGCAGAAGACGGTCGAGGCGAATTCCGGCGGCGGGATGGTGCGGGCGGTGGTTGACGGCTCGATGCGGGTGCGCCGGATCGAAATCGATCAGTCGCTGCTGGCGTCCAACGACAAGTCGATGATCGAGGACCTGGTGGTGGTGGCGGTCAACGACGGGCTGCGGCGGGTGCAGGAGATGGTCGCCGAAGATATGCGCAAGCTCTCGCCGCTGGGCGGGCTGAATCTGCCGGGCCTGTTCGGCGGGAATCAGTAGGTCGGCGCGGAAGCCCCGGGCATCCCGATTACCGGCAGACGATGGCGGAAAATCTCAAACGCAACGACGGTCTGCCGCCGGCGATGACGCGGCTGGTCAAGGAACTTTCGCGGCTGCCGGGGATCGGAGAAAAGACCGCGTCGCGGCTCGCGTTCAATTTGCTCAACCGGCCGCGCGATGAAGTGATCGCGCTGGCCGAGTCGCTGCTCGAAATGAAGGAGCGGGTCGGACTGTGCGCCGAGTGCTTCGGGCTTTCCGACGCGCCGCGCTGCCGCATCTGCGACGATCCGCAGCGCGAGCACGACCTGATTTGCGTGGTTGAGGGGCCAGCCGATTTGATGGCGATCGAGCGCGCGCGGACCTTCGGCGGGGTGTATCACGTGCTGCACGGCGCGATTGCACCGCTGGACGGAATCGGCCCCGACGACATCAAGATCGGCGAATTGCTGGCGCGGCTGCGCAACAGCGAAGCGGCGGTGCACGAAGTGATAATCGCAACCAATGCCACGGTCGAGGGCGAAGCGACGGCGCTTTACCTGGCGAAGATGCTGAAGCCGATCGGGGTCATGGCGACGCGGCTGGCGCGGGGACTGCCGGCGGGCGGCGACCTGGAATACAGCGATTCGGCGACGCTCAGCAGCGCGCTCAGCGGACGGCGGGAGCTGTAGAGCGATCAGTTAGAAATCAGTTGTTGAAGAACTCAAAGCGGTAGTTTCTTCTGAGACCTCACAGAGGTTTCAGACTTCCCTGTGGTAAAGATGCGGGCTTCGCCGTGAGAAAACGTGGTCATGATTGACATGTGTTTCGCCGATTGACGCTCGCGATGCTCGGGTGAGAGGTCACGCGGAATTACGCGCAGACCGCATTAGTGGGAAGCGGGGGCGAAGTGGGATTGCGCGATCGAGACCGTTGAGACGAAGGTTCCGGAGGCAGGGTTATACACTTCGGCTGACCACAGCACGCTGAACGGAACGCTAGCGCCGCCGATCGTGCCTTGGGCCGCGAGCACGCGGCGGCGAGCATTAGCGCGAGGGCCGCCGATAAGAAGACGCGGGCTTTGCTCGGATTCATCGGGCGGGGCCGCGGGGCCGGTCAGCGATCGCTGGTGGAGGAAATGCCGCGGCCGAACGCGGTAACCTCTGTTTGCCATTGAGAGCCGAAGGCGAGGATGAGCACCTGCTGATTGATGTGCTGGTCCTTGGTGAGGCTGTGCCAAGCGCCGCCGCCCGCCGAGGCCATCGCCTGGTAGGCATGCTGGGTCTGTAGATAGAAGCTCGGCAGGCCGGTGTCAGCGGGCAGGGCACCGCCGTGGCTTTTGGCCCATTCCTCGAGGAAACGCTGGTGCTCCTCGACGGTCACATCGACGGTATTGAAGGCGCCGTTCTCCTCGTGGAATTGGCGAATCTCCTGCATGACCGGTTCGTTGTCCTCATCGAAGGGTGGCGTGTCACCGACCAGAATGATGACCTTGTGCGCCTGGGGCCGCCATCCCATCCGATCGACGGCGGTGCGCACGGCGCCGAGTGTATCCTCCTGCCATTCGCCGCCGTCGCGAGCGACAATACCGTTGAGGAAGGCAATCAGGCGTTCGGGCGAGACGGTCGGCGGTTCGGTCTCGATCGGTTCGCCGCGGCCGCCGAAGACCACGATGCCGATGCGGGCGGTCGGGACCAGCCGGTGAATCGAGAGCACCAACTGCTTCATGCGGTTCTTGACCGAGTCAATGATGAGACTCATCGAGCCGGTGCCGTCGATGACGAGGACGACATCGAGACCGCTTTTGCGCAGGCCGCCGATGAAGCCGCCGAAGCCGGCGCCGACGCCGGCACCATAGCCGGAGCCGATGCCGCCGCCACGGCCGATGCCGATGCCGCCACCGCCGCTGATTTCGCGCATATAGTGAGTAGCGGTGGCGACGGCCTGGGTGCCCGCGGTGGCGATGACGGGCCGTTCGATCGGCAAGGGCGCGGCCATCTCGGGCAACGGCATTTCAGGGAGGTTGAGTTGCTTCAGCTCATCGCCGGCGCCGTGGCTGCCGCCACCGCCGGAGCGAAAGTCCACCGAGATGAGATTGCGGCCGGTCTCGAAATGAACGCCCCAGAGGAGGGCGAGCAAGAGGAGGGCGTGGAGGGCAATCGAGATCGGCAGCGGGCCTTCCATGAAACGCAGGGCGTTGCGGATCGCGCGCCATCGTTCGGCGGGTTGTCCGGATGCGTCGGCGATCGCATTACGATTTCGGGTGGTGAGCGCGAAGAGCACAAACGCCACCACGACGGTCGAGATACCGATCACGATGAGAATGGATTCGCTCATGACGTCCGATGCCTTCGACCAGACTTAATCCTACCGCGGGGAGACTTTAGAATCCCTTAGAGATTCGAGTTGCGCTTGTCGCGTAGTCATCACGGTTCAAGGCATGCCGCCTTCGGCGGGAGCCACCGATTCGGGCTCGGGCTCGGCCGGCGCCGTCTCTGGTTCACCGGCGGATTCCGATCGACCGCCGCTACCGGCGGCCACCGCGAGCGCGACTTTGTCGGCCCCGGCGCCCTTGGCGATATCGAGAATCCGGACCATATCGCCGAGAATCACGCGGGCGTCGCCGTCGAAGACCACGGTCTTGTCGGTCGCCGCGACGAGTGCGTCCTTGAGCGCCGGCCCGAGTTGTTCCTCGCTGACCGGTTTCGCGTTGAGGAAAATCTGATGCGTAGCAGTGTAGGTCACGGTGATGCCCTTGGGCTGACTGGTCGAGGGCGCCTGCAGTTTGGGCAGGTCAACATGGGCCGCGGATTCGATGGTGACGGCGGTCGCGACCATAAAGATAATGAGGAGGACGAGGAAGATATCGGTGAGCGGCGTGATGTTGATGGAAGCGAAGATGCCGCCCTGCTGGTTGCCCGCCTGAATCGCCATCGCGGTGCCTCAACTCCCGGCGGGTGCGACGGCAGGTTGGCCGACGATCCGCTTGGCGGCGATCGCAATCTGGTCGGCGCCGGCCGCCTTGGCGACATCGAGAATCTTTACCATGTCGCCCAGCAGCACGGTGCGGTCACCCTGGAAGATGACGATTTTGGCATCGACGCGCCCCAGCGCTTCGGACAGCGCGGGTTCGAGGTCGCGCTCGGGCACGTCCTTGGAATTAACGAAAAGCTCGTGGTTGGCGGTATAGGTAACAATGACGCCTTTGTTTTCCGGCGAGGTATTTTGCGCCTGCGGCAGATCGACGTGGGTGGCGGATTCGATCATCACGGAGGCGGTGACCATGAAGATGATCAGCAGGACGAGGAAGATATCGGTAAGCGGCGTGATGTTGATTTCCCAAAACATCCCGCCACCGCCGCCGGACGGCGTGCTAACTGCCATTGGACTTCTGGCCCTGGAGGGCGGCGTCGATCAGGCGGGCGGCGCAGATATGGATAGTGGCGTTGATGCGCTCGACCTTTTGCGAGAAGTAGTTGTAGAAAATGACGGCGATGATTGCGACGGCGAGGCCCAGCGCGGTCGAGATGAGCGCCTCGGAGATGCCGGCGGCGACCACTGAGAAGCCGCCGGTGCCCATGATGGCCATCGATTGGAAGGCGGCGAGGATGCCGACGACGGTGCCGAACAGGCCGATAAAGGGGGCGGATGCACCGGAGGTCGCGAGGACCCAGATGAGGCCGCGCAACTGGAGCAGTTCGGCGAAGCGCCGTTCCTCGTCGACGTCTTCGAGCCGGCCGCGCTCAGAGGAAGCGGCCTCGGCGATCAAGTCGTGAAAGACGCGCTCGCCGGGGTTTCGGGGGCTTTCGACCTGCTTCAAGGCTTCGTTGAATTTGCCTTGGCGCAGCGGTCCGATGAGAGCTTCGGCCTTGCTGGAGGCGCGCGCGCCGAGGCCCCAGAGCGCCCAAATCCGCTCGATAATAATGGTAACGCAGACCACCGAGATCAGCAGCAACGGGTAGGTTGCGTACCATCCCTGCATGATCATCGTGATGATGCTGAACTGACTCTGCATTCGATAGTCCCCGCGCGGAAGAAGATTTCGAGCGACGCTTGCGCATCGTTTTCCCCCAAGCTAGGTCAAGTGCTCTGAAATGGATGAACTTGTCAAGTACGTTTTTTTAACCGCGGGTGGCATTAACGAGGCCGGCGTACCGGGTATGCGCCCCACTCCAATTGACGCTTTGACGCGGCGAATATTCGGGATTGCGCCGACGCCGGGCAGCGGTACGACCGCGCAGCAGGGTTGACGTTAAACCAATGTTGCGGGAACACTGCATTGCCTTGACATTGGGTAGAGGGCGCTGCAAAGCTCGACGGACCCGATATTGCTGAGGTTAAAGACGGGCCCCGGCGGTCCGCAGAAGAATCGGAAACCCGAAAGAAAGAGGAACCATTCAAGATGGCATTACTAGAAGGCAAAGTCGCTGTTGTCACGGGCGCTGGCCGGGGAATTGGCCGGGAAGAGGCGTTGCTGCTGGCGAAGCAGGGCGCGAAAGTGGTGGTCAACGACCTGGGGGGGCATTTCGACGGCACCGGGCAGTCGCGTTCACCGGCCGAGGACGTGGTGAAGGAGATTCGCTCGGCGGGCGGCGAAGCGGTGGCGAACTTCGAGAGCGTGTCGGACTTCAAGTCGGCCAAGCGGATTATCGATTGCGCGACGGACAATTTCGGCAAGATCAATATCGTGGTCAACAACGCGGGCATCCTGCGCGACCGCATGATCTTCAATATGAGCGAGGAAGATTTCGACGCGGTGCTCGCGGTACATCTGAAGGGCACGTTCAACCTGGCGCGTCATGCGTGCTCGTACTGGCGCGAGCAGCATAAGAATGGGAACCAGCTCAACGGGCGGCTGATCAATACGAGCTCGGATTCCGGCCTGCTGGGCAACGCGGGACAGAGCAATTACGGGACGGCGAAGGCGGCGGTGGCGACCTTCGCGATCATCGTGGATCGCGAAATGGCGCGCTACGGGGTGACCGCCAACGCGATCGCGCCGGTCGCGCGCACGCGGCTGACGATCGACGCGACTCCGCAGACCGCGGCGACGATGCCGACGCCGAAGACCGGCGAAGTCGATCGCTTCAGCCCGGCGCACGTGGCTCCGCTGGTCGCGTGGCTCGGCAGCGACGACGCCAAGGACGTGCACGGTGAAGTATTCCGCGTCGGCCTGGGCAACGTATGGCTGATGAAGGGATGGCATTCGGCGGCGAAAGTAACGCAGTCGGGACCGCTCAAGTACTGGGACCCGGCGGAGCTTGGCGCGCACATCAAGGAGCAGTTGGCCAAAGGCGTGACCAGCAAGGAAGGGCTGGCCGAGGTGTTGACCGGCAAGGTCTGAGGGGTGAGTTCCAGCAATTCAAACGGGAGCGCGGCCCACAGTCGGCCGCGCTTTCGATCCGTCCTCCTGATCTGCGCCGCGAACACGGCGCGCAGCGTGATGGCCGAACATCTGATGGTGCGCGAACTGGATGCGCGCGGTCTGACTGAGCACGTTCGCGTGCGATCGGCGGGAATCGCGCCGTATGCGCGTGACGGTGCGCTGGTGTCGCTCGATACGCGGATGACGCTGCGCGAAATCGGCATCGAGATCGGCGAGGAAGCGACCTCGACCGACCTCAAGCGCCATCCGGAGTTGCTCGAGGAGGCCGACCTGGTGATCGCGATGACCGATCAGCAGGCACGCGATCTCGCGGCGCGTTTTCCGATCGACGAAACGATCACGGTACACACGCTGCGATCATTTGCGGGCGAGGCGGGCGATATCGACGATCCGTTCGAGCAGGGCGACCTGGTGTTCAGCGAATGCCGGCGCGAAATCGAACGGCTGATACCGCGGGTGGTCGATCGGCTGGTCCGCGGGGCGCTTGAGGAGATATAGAGGGCATCGATGGAAGACGTCAATCCACCGGACAGCGAGATTCGCGCGATATTGGCGCGGCCGACGACGGTCGCGGTGATGGGCTGTTCGGACAATCCGGCACGCGACAGCCTGATGATCGCGAGGTTGCTGCGGGAGAAGGGCTTTCGCGTGATCCCGGTGAATCCGCAACTACGACCCGATGCGCTGATGAGTACGCTCGGCGAGCGCTGCTACCCGGACCTGGCGTCGATACCGGACGCGGTGGAAATCGTCGATGTGTTTCGGCGATCCGAGTTCGTCGCCGAGATTGCCGAGCAGGCGATCGCGAAGGGCGCGCGGGTACTCTGGTGCCAACTGGGCGTAATCGATCTCGAGGCGGCGCGACACGCGCGGGCGGCGGGATTGACGGTGGTGATGGACCGCTGTCCAGCGATCGAGTATCGCCGCTTATTTTAATGATTGACGAGCAGCCCAACATTCTTGACCTGACTTTTCGGACTGCTCGCGATGCTTGGGTAAGCGGCTAAGTTACGCGGGGCCGAGAAAGCGAGCGATAAAAGACCTTACCCCCTGGCCCCCACCCTACTTTGAACGCACCTCGGAGACTCATTTGCTCGCCTGGTTGAAGCGCGGAGGTTTCGTAGTGAGTTTCCTCGAAGGCGGAAACCGGCGAGAATCATCCCACGACTGAACGGGCGGCCGCTCATCGCGCGGCCGCCGCGGTTGGGGAGGACGAAATTCGTTGAAAGCGCGCAAATGGCGGATGCTCGGCACCGAGCGGGTGTACGCGACTCCGATCTTCGATCTGCATAAACGGCGTTCGGCCCATCCCCGGCGCGGCGAGCGCGACTTTTTCGTGATCGACCCGTCGGACTGGGTCAATATCATTCCGGTAACGGCCAAGCGCGAGGTCGTGATGGTGCGCCAGTTCCGGCACGGGATCGACGCGTTCACGCTCGAGATACCGGGCGGGATGATCGATCCGGAAGATGCGAACCCAGCGGCGGCGGGGCGGCGCGAGATGCAGGAGGAATGCGGCTACGACACCGAGGAAATCATTCCGCTGGGGCGAGTCCATCCGAATCCGGCGATACAGCCGAATTTTTGTTACTCGTTCCTGGCGCGCAACGTGAAGAAGGTGCGCGAGCCGCACTCGAATCCGGGTGGTTCGGAAGAGACCGAGGTGGTGACGGTGCCGCTCAAGGGCGTGAAGGAGTTAATCGCGAGCGGTAAGATCACGCATGCGCTGGTGATCGCGGCGTTTTCATTTCTGGATGTATATAATCCGCCGCCGCGTGCGGTGCGCCGCCGCTGATCGACGTGCGCACAAAGGGAGCGCGTGCGTGCGAGGCGATATCTAGAGAGTGGCGGGAGGGCCGCCATAGCGGCGGCGCAGAATCGCATAGGCGGGCCACGCGCCGGCCGCGAGCACGATCGAAACGATCAGGCTGCGCGCGCCATCGTTATGCGAGACGGCGAGTCCGAAGGTCGCGAGCCAGGTGAGGATTGGCGCAGCGACGACGGCGAGTATCGCCGGGCGTCCGCCAGCGACGACGAACAGGCCCGCGCGATCGGGGCGTAATTTTCGCAGGCGCACGAGCGCCCACATCTCGAGCACGAGCGCGCCCATATAGAAGAACACGTCGAGCACGACGAGGGCGACGAAGCCGAGCGGCATCAGGAGCGAAAAGACCACGCAGCAGGCGACGATGGAGGTGGCGGGGGTCGCGCGATCGGCCCAGACGCGGGCGAGTTGCGGCGGCAGGTAGCCCTCGCGCGCGAGGACATAGGGCATCCGCGAGACCCAGAGCATCGCGGCGTCGAAGATCGAGAAGGCGGAGACCGCGCCGCCAGCGGCCAAGGCGAAGCCGAGTATTGGGCCGCCGAGATGGCGTCCGACGTCAACGAAGTAGCCGAGACGCCAGGCGGCGGTCGAGCCGGCGCCCGAGAGCGCGACGGTCAGCGGCATCAGATAGCCGAGGGTGACGAGCGGCAAGGCGATGGCGATGGCGCGCGCATAGTTGCGGCGCGGATTTTCGATTTCGCCGGCGACCATGCTCAGATTTTCCCATCCGCTGAAGTTCCAGATGACCACGGTGAGGGCGCCGCCGAGCGCGCCGAGCAGATCGCCGCCGTGCGGCGACGGTGCCGGCACGGTCCAATGGAGGAGCCGGGGAAACCCGGCGATGACGAGCGCCGCGAAAGGGACGGTGATCGCGGCCATCAGGGCGATAGAAGTATTACCGACCGGACGCGCGCCGAAGATATTGAGCGCCCCCGAGAGCCAAATCAGCGCGACGCCGACGGCCACTTGCGCCGCTGGTCCGAGCGGCAGGACGAAGGCGAGGTAGGCCGCGATCAGTACCGGATAAATCGCCATGTCGGTCGCGGTATAGAGGATCGTCAGGTAGGCTTCGACGAAGGCCGCGAAGGGGCCGAGCGCCTCTTTGACCCAGTAGTAGAAGCCGCCCTCGACGGGCATCAGCGCGGTCAACTCGGCGGCCATCAGGGCGGTGGGCAGGCTGAGCGTGAGCGGGACGATGAGACAGAGGGCGAGCGTGAGGCGCGCGCCCGCGATCCCGACCGCATCCTCGAGACCGTAGGCCCCACCGCTGACGACGAGGTAAACGAGGGCGACGAGAGCGAGGAGTCCGACGCGGCGGGAGGCGACCGGCGCGAGCGTATCGAAATGAGAGGGCCGATCGGTCGGGGCGGGCTCGCCGGAGAGGTTCAATTGGGAGCATTCCGAGGCGGCATTTCAGGCGCGTAACCGGGGCCGCGAAAGCAGGAGCGTGTCGGGATTATCGCCGCGGGGGATTGCGCCATAGCGGCAAGCGGCGCAAGACTAATGATCGCAGCGGGCCGCTCGTTATTGAGATCGCGTCGCGCAGTGCTCAAACCTGTTACGTTGACGGTCAGAAGTCGCTATGTTAGCTAGATCGCGCGCACACTCGCAAGGTTCTCATCCCCATATGAAGTTTTCCGCCAAATTGGCGCTGGCGATAATTGCGGCGGTGGCAACGTCACTGACCGGATGCGCCGCAGGCTCGTCGAAAAGGCAATTGATTCAGGCCGACAGCGATGACGGTGGTCGTCCATTTGGAGGGAGGCCGGCGGTCAATATCCCGTCCGCGGCCTACGCGATGGGCGCCTATCTGAAGGCCGAGGTGGCGAGCGAGAACGGCGATCGCAAAGAGGCGCTGAAACGATACGAGGAAGCGGCGAAGTTCGACCCGCATAACGCGGCCCTGCACGTTCAAATCGCGACGCTGTACGTTCGCGATGGACGGCTCAAGGAGGCGCTCGATCAGTCGCAGGATGCGATCGCGCTCGATCCAAAATACGTGCGGGCGCGGCTGCTGGCGGCCGGAATCGAGACCGCGCAGGGCGACGATGGGGCGGCGGTCGCGCAATACCAGGAAGTGATGACGCTCGCGCCGAAGAACCAGGAGTCGTACCTGTTTCTCGGCACGCTTTACGCTAAGCAGGGCGACTATCCGAAGGCTGAAGCGACCTTCAAACAGCTAATCGCTCTCGACCCGACCTCGTTCCTTGGCTACTACTACGCGGGCCGCGTGATGGTGGGCGCGAAAGATTACGCGGGGGCGGACGCCTATTATCAGAAGGCGCTGAACCTCAATCCGAACTCGCCGCTGGTGCTGCTGGATATCGCGGTGCTGCGCGAATTGCAGGGTCAGCCGAAAGAGGCGATCGCGCTGTACGAAAAGATCCTTCAAGTCGATCCCAACAACAGCGAAGTGCATAAGCGGCTGGCCGTGCTATACGGGGGCGACAAGAGCGTGGATACGGCGGTGGGCCAGCAGTTGCAGCGCGAGGAGCAGCTCGAGACCAATCCGGCGGACACGCGGACGAAAATCGGGCTGCTGTTTTTCGAGCGCGGCGATTTCGACCGGGCGGCGACCGAGTTCAACCTGGTGCTGGGATCGGAGCCGAAGAACTACCGGGTGCATTACTACCTGGGCACGGTTTATACCGAGCTGAATGAAAACGACAAGGCGCTGGACGAGTTCAAAGCGATACCCGACACCGACGAGCATTATGTGGAAGCGCAGTTGCAGCTCGCGTATCTGTACGACAAGCAGAGCGATTACAACGCGGCGATCACGAGTCTGAACCTGGCGCTGGCGAAGAAGCCCAACGATCCGGAAATCATGGGCTACCTGGTCGGCGTGTACGAGGAAAAGAAGGATTATCCTAACGCGATCGATCTGGCGAAGAAGATGGTCGCGCTGGAGCCGCGCAACGACAAGTATCATTTCACGCTGGGCGCGCTCTACGACGAAGACAAGCAGAAGCAGATGGGCGTCGAAGAGATGCATAAGGCGATTGCGATCAATCCGAGCAATGCGCCTGCGCTCAACTACCTGGGCTACTCGTATGCGGAGTCCGGGAAGCATCTGGATGAGGCCGAAAAGCTGATCCGGCGCGCACTGATAATTGAGCCCGAGGACGGTTTCTACGTTGACAGTCTCGGCTGGGTTTACTACCAGAGAGGCGAATATCAAAAGGCGGTCGATCAATTGGAGCGCGCGGTCAACCTGACCGGCAGCGACCCGACGATCACAGAGCACCTGGGCGACGCTTACGCCAAGATCGGCAAGGGTCGCGATGCCCTGCACCAGTACGAGGATGCGCTCAAAAAGGCCCAGGATGCGGAACAGATCGAACGCCTCAAGCTCAAGATTGCAGCTCCAATCGCGAACGAACAGCACGCGCAGCATTAGTGCGGCGCCGCCTGGCGCAAGGCTGGCGAAAAGGGCGATCGTCGCCTTGTTCGCGGTGAACATCTGGGCCTGCGCGACCAGTCACGCGGTGAACGTACCGCTGATGGAGGCGCACGATCTGACGGCATTTCTGAGCGACCGCGACACCGCGATTCATTCGATGGAATCGGCGGCGTTGATGGAATATAGCGGCGGCGGGGAGCATTTCAAGGCGCGCGAAAATATTATCGTGCGCCGCCCCGCGAGCATGCGCGTCGAAGTGATGTCGGCGCTGGGTGTCGCGCTGGTGGTCGCGGCGGACGCGGGGCAGGTCGCGGTATTCGACCCCGGCAAGAATACGCTGATGCGGGGGCCGGCCAGCGAAGCGACGCTGCAACGCTACGCGCGTATCCCGATGACGCCCGACGCGGCCGTGCGCCTGATGCTCGCGCTCGCGCCGGACAGTGCGATGCTGGCGTTCGCGCCGAATTCGATGACCGAGGTCGGCGGCGGCAAAGTGCTCACCTATCACGAGCCGGGCGGCGTGATTGACGAGTTGGGATTCAGCGGGGAAGGGAATCTCGAGATGGTCCGCGAGCGGCTGGCCGACGGGCGTATCGGCTACGAGGTGCATTACAGCGACTATCGCAAGCTCGGTGACGGCTTCATTTTTCCGGGGCAGGTTGACGCGAGTTTTCCGAAGACCGGCGCCACGGTGAAGTTTCGTTACGAGAATCCGTCGCTTAACCAGGATGTTCCAGATTCGACGTTCGTGCTCGCGCCCGCCCCGGGCACGAGGAAACTCGACCTGGGGATGGATAGCGGCGCGGGCGGCGCCGCGCGGGGTTGAGCACGCGTGAGGGTTTTCGGCACGCGGCTGGCGACGGCGATCGCCGCGTTCGCCGTGACCTCGGCGATGGCGCTGGCGGGATGCCGGGTAAATCGACCGCCCAACGATCACGCGACGACGCAGACGCTGTATCAATCGACGATCAGCGATCCGCGCACCTTCAATCCGATCCTGGTGACGGATAGCGCTTCGGCGCAGGCGGTCGGCGATCTGTTCGAAGGCCTGATCCGCATCAATCCGGTGACGACGCTGCCGGAACCCGGGCTCGCGCAGAGCTGGGAGCTGGGCGACGGCGGCAAGACGATCACGTTTCATTTGCGGCGCGACGTGAAATGGTCAGACGGCGTACCGTTTACCGCGCGCGACGTGCTCTTCACGATGCGGGTGATTTACGATCCGAAAATTCCCAACAGCTCGGTGTTTTCGATGACCGTGGACGGC
Organism: Deltaproteobacteria bacterium; assembly: GCA_021780755.1. Lineage (GTDB taxonomy): Bacteria > Desulfobacterota > Binatia > Binatales > Binataceae > JADMIL01. The sequence continues at coordinate 81,865 of JAJXYF010000013.1, forward strand.
CAGCCGATCAAGGCCGAGGCGCCCGATGACTACACGGTGGTAATGCGCTTGCCACGGCCGTTCGCGCCGATTTTCTATTCGATCGGGTTCGGCATAATTCCCGCGCACGCGCTCGAGGCGGCGTACGCGGCGGGCAACTTCAATCACACCTGGGGGATCGACACGCCGGCGGACAAGCTGGTTTCGATCGGCGCTTACCGGATGGATCGCTACGTCGCGGCGCAGTTGATCGCGTTCAAGCGCAATCCGAGGTATTGGATGCGCGACGAGCACGGGGGCCAATTGCCGCGGCTGCATGGACAGGTGCTGTTGATCGTGCCGGATCAAAACGCGCAATACCTGCGCTTCAAGGGCGGACAGACCGATGTTTATTCGCCGCGGCCCGAGGAGGTGTACGGCCTGCGCGAGGACGCCGACCGCCTGAAAGTGACGCTGAAGAAAGTCGGAATCGATACGGGGTCGCTGTTCTTCGCCTTCAATCGCAACCCGCGGCATTACATTCAAAAGGGCGTAACGGACCCGCGCTACCGGTGGTTCACCGATCTCAACTTCATGCGGGCGATGGCGCACGCGATCGACAAGCGCGGGATTATCAACCTGTGCTTTCGCGGGCTGGCGGTGCCGGCGGTCTCGGACGTATCGCCGGAGAACAAAATATTTTACGACCCCAACCTGAAGGACTACGACTACGATCTCGATTTGGCGCGCAAGATTCTGGACGAGGCCGGCTACCGGATGCTGCGACCGGGCGTGCGCGGCGATCCTGAGGGACATCCGCTGGTCTTCAACCTGACGACCAACAGCGGCGTCGCGGTGCGCGATCAGATGTGCGCGATCTTCAAGCAGGACCTGGCGAGCCTGGGGATAACAGTGAACTACCGTCCGCTCGAATTCGTCACCCTGGTCAAGGCGCTCGATTCGTCCTTTGACTGGGACTGCGTACTGATTGGATTCACGGGCGGGCTGGAACCGAACGACGGGGGGGACTTCCTGCGCTCCTCCGGCAATCTGCATCTGTGGAATCCGTCGCAGCCGAAACCCGCGACGCCGTGGGAGGCCGAGATCGATCACCTGATGGATGAGGGGACCACGGTGATGGACCAGCATCAGCGCGCGCCGTATTACTGGCGAATCCAGGAGATCCTGCACGACCAGCTGCCGATAATCGAAACGGTGCGGCAAATCGATTACGTTGCGTATCGGAACACCCTGGAGAATTACGATCCAACGGTGTGGGGACTCGACAAACCGGAATGGGTTCAGTTTCGCGCGCAATAGTGTATTTCACATATCGAGAAACCGCTGAATTATAGATCGCGGCGAAACATCCGCGCGGACCGTGTCGGACACCCGTCCACGCGTAGCGGTGAAGGAGAAAGTTCATGAAGCTGGCATTGGCGATTGGCTATTCAGGGGCGAGTCTGCGGCTGCCGGTCGAGCGTATCCTGAGGGCGGAAGAGTTGGGCTACGACTCGATCTGGACGGCGGAGAGTTATGGCTCCGACGCGGTCACCCCGCTGGCGTATATCGCGGCGCTGACGAAGCGAATCCGGCTGGGCACCGGGGTGATGCAGCTGGCGGCGCGCACGGCGGCAAATGCGGCGATGTGTGCGGCGACGGTTGACGCGCTGGCGGGTGGCAACCGGTTTATCGCGGGGCTCGGCGTGAGCGGGCCGCAGATCGTGGAGGGATGGTACGGGCAGCCGTGGGGACGGCCGTACTATCGCCTGCGCGATTACGTCGCGATCATGCGCAAGATCTTTCGGCGCGACGAACCGGTTAGCCATGCGGGCAAGGAAATCTCGTTGCCGTACACAGGACCGGGATCGGTGGGACTGGGTAAGCCGCTCAAATCGATTCTGCATACCAACCCGAACATTCCAATTTTCCTCGGCTGCGAGAACGAAGCGACGGTCAAGCTGTGCGCGGAGGTATGCGACGGGTGGCTGCCGCTCGGCCTGATCCCGGGCACGTTTTCGCGCTACCGGCCGTGGCTCGAAGAGGGATTTCGGCGCAGCGGCGGCGGCAAATCGCTCGATCGCTTCGAGATCTTCGCGATGTTGCCGGTCGTGATCGACAACGATGTGCAGGCCGCGCTGGATCGTATGAAGCCCGAGATCGCGCTGTACGTGGGCGGGATGGGCGCGCGCTCGAAGAACTTCCATAACGACCTGATGATCCAGCAGGGCTTTCCCGAGGCCGCGGCGCGGATTCAGGAGTTGTATCTCGCGGGCCGCAAGCAGGAGGCGACCGCGGCGGTGCCGGACGAACTGGTTGACCTGCGCGCGCTGGTCGGTCCGCCCGAGCGGATCAAGGCACGCTATCGCGGATGGGAGAACTCCGGGGCGACCGGCCTGCTGCTGCGCACCAACGACGATCGCGCGGTCGATTTGATGGCGGAAGTGGCGGGCCTCGAGCGCGGTTGAGCGTGCGACAGATCGAGGAAGTTGTTCAAGAACGCGGAACTATAGTTTTTCCGGACACTGAAACCTCATAGAGGTTTCACGGCATTCCATGCCATCGGTCGGCTACGCTCGCGATGCTCGATTGTCGGCACAGACGCGCGGGCTTCGCCATCATGATTGACGTTCGCGTTGCTCGGGTAGGCCGCCAGAACTTGAGACTCGCCACACTAGCGGGGTTGCTGATCGTGATGGCGATTGCTTCGTGCGTGCTGGCCGACCAACGGCAGACGATGGCCGGCGAACGGGAACCGTTGACGATCGAGTTGGTGAACCAGGCGGGCGACGTGCCGGGCGTATGGGACGCGAAGATTCGCGCACGCGCAGTGGAGGCGCTGACGCGCAACGCGAACGACGTCAGCCGCTATTGGATGGGCGGAAAGCCGGTGAAGGTCGAGCGCGGCAGGCCGGCCGGGTTTCGGCTGATCGCGGTGAATCGGCGCCTCGATTACGGGGGCATCCCCGCCAGCGGCTATCACGATCACGATCAAACCGGCCCGTATGGGATAGTCAATATCGGGGCCGCGCACGGCAACGTCGTGATGGTTTACCTGCTGCTCAGCCACGAGCTGGCGGAAGCGATGGTGAATCCGGATGACGATCGCACGCTCAACGGCTATGCGCTCGAGATCGTCGATCCGGCGGTGTGTTGCAGCTACGAAATTGGCCTGAGCGACGGCAGCCGGGTCCGGCTCAACACCTTCGTGTTGCCGCATTGGTTTACCGGGGGCGCGGGGCCTTATAGCTATCCCCCCACTAAATATATCGACGCACCGTTACGGACCGGTCCGGGCGGGTTCAAATCTCCACCATGAGAATGGCGGGTGCCGCTGACGGTGAACCGCGGAAGCCGACCCGCACGGCGGGTTGCGTCGGCCGGCGGGGCGCGGCGTTTCACATTATGCACTCCGCTGTTACATCTGATACGGATCACGCAAGAATAAGGCTCTCAGGGCAGATCATTCGATCGGCGACGAAAATCGAGAGCAGGAGAAAGTCATGAGTGAAGCATGGATTATCGATTGTGTTCGGACTCCGCGAGGCCGCGGCAAGAAGGACGCGGGTGCGTTGTACAACATCCATCCGCAGGAACTGTTTGCGCAGACGCTCAACGCACTGGTCGATCGCAATAGCCTGGATCCGCGCGACGTCGAGGACGTGGTGGTGGGCACGGTGAGCGAGATCGAGGACCAGGGCGGATGTATCGCGCGGATGTCGGTGCTGGCGGCGGGATGGCCGGCGGAAGCGACGGGAGTATCGCTCAATCGATTTTGCGGTTCGGGACTGCAGGCGGTGAATTTCGCCGCGATGGGAGTGTTGTCAGGTCAGCAGGAACTGGTCATCGGGGGCGGCGTCGAGAGCATGTCGCGGGTGCCGCTGGGTTCCGACAAGTCGGGCCTGGACGGCCACAATCGCCATCTGCGCGAACTGCATCCACTGGTGCCGCAAGGCGTATCGGCCGACCTGATCGCCACGCTCGAGGGGTTCTCGCGAGAGGACTGCGATCGCTTCGCGCTGGAATCGCAGAAGCGCTGCGACCACGCGATCAAAAGCGGCTACTTCAAAAAGAGCGTCGTGCCGGTCAAGGATCTTGATGGCAAGGTCGTACTCGATCGCGAGGAATATCCGCGTCCGGAAACCACGCTGGAGGGGCTCGGCAAACTGGAACCGTCGTTCCTCGGGATGGGCGCGTATCGGATGAAGGACGGCCCGCTGACTTTCGACCAGAAGGCCAAATCGCGCTATCCGCAAATCGAATCGGTCGATCACGTGCATACGGCGGGCAACTCGAGCGGAATCGTGGATGGCGCGGGGGTGGTGCTGCTCGCGTCGCCGGAGTATGCGAAGAGCCGGGGATGGAAGCCGCGCGCGCGGATAATCGCGACCGCGACTTACGGTGACGAGCCGATTATCATGCTGACGGCGCCGGTTCCGGCGACGCGCCGGGTGCTGAAGAAGGCGGGGATGTCGGTCGGTGACATAGACCTGTTCGAGATCAACGAGGCCTTTTCGGCGGTGCCGCTGAAGGTGATGAAGGACCTGGAAATCCCGCACGAGAAGGTCAATGTGAACGGCGGCGCGATCGCGATGGGCCATCCGCTGGGGGCGACGGGCGCGATGCTGGTGGGCACGGTGCTCGACGAACTCGAACGGCGCGACAAGCGCACGGCGCTGGTGACGATGTGCATCGGCGGCGGGATGGGAATTTCGACGATCCTCGAACGCATTTAAAACGATGCGGCGCCGCGGCAATTGAAGCCCGGACGCCGCGGTCTTCGACCGCATCGGGCACCCTGCCGTGTCGCATTCGCGGCGCGGCGGGGTGCGGAGCCATCACGGACTTGATCGGGGAACAATAACGGTTCCCGTTCCACTACCGGAATACTCAGTTGTAGGCCGGAACCCCCAGTCGTTCACATAATCTCAGTTCGCGCGACGATCTCAAGCAATAGTCATAAGCGCGCGTTCGCGATTACCAGATGAACCAGCTACTACGTGCGGTGGTAGTGTGCTCGCAATTATTGCTGTTCGCGTCGCAGGTGGTGCAATGGTAACCATTGCTGTCGCAGAGCGTACGGTCGGAGGAATTATTATATCCATACTGGGGATCGGCGGATTGATAACCCTGACCGCCCCAGCGGCCGGGGCCACTATAGAAACAGGCCTGTAGACCCGTCATCGCGAGAGCCAACCCGACCACCAGAAGCGTTTTTGTGTACATAGCCTTATACGAACCTCAGTTTCATGGTGGTCGCATAGGCGGATAGTACAAAGGGCAGGAGCGGGAAATCGGACCGTGCGGTGCCGCGAAGCACGAAATAGATAAGAGCGAATATAATCCCGAGCCTGCAACCGACTCATCTCTGGCAGGGTAATTTTGGAGTCCTAATAGATAGTCAAGTCCCGGGAATGGTTCGTGGTGCTTGAACGGGGAGCCGCGCGAGAGTCTTCATTTCGTTCAGGATGCGGTGCGGGCCGCTGATGAAGTTGGTAGCCGATTAATACTCGGGACGTTGGAGCAGGCCTGTGGAATTAGTCGGCGCAGGCTATGACCATCGCGCGGAGCGGGGCTTGCCGCCGGGACCGCTGTAGGTAGCGGTGAAGCCCGGTTCGCGGACGAACTTGACGTGGGGCATTTGAGCGCGGAGGGATTTCCAGGCGGCGATAAGTTCGTCTTCCGCGCGATAATCGAACGGGTCTTGCAGGATTTTTTCGTCGGGACCGTTGGGTTCCGGGGGATGATCCTTGAGCCATTGGGCAGTGATAGCGAGGCCGCGTTCGGGTGAGACGACGTCGGCGTAGCCCAATTGGGTACGGACTTTGGAGAGGTCGAGGACGCGATGAGTGGTCCACGGCTGAGCCATCAGGGGGCGCGCGGGGACGGCGAATTCGGCGGGCATCGAGACAATTTCCAATTCGTGGCCGAGGGCGTGCGCGATAATTTCGATGACCTGGCGCAGGGTGAGGAGGCGTTCGTCGCCGCAATTGTAGATCTGACCGCGCGAGGCGTCCGGGCGATCGACGGCGAGCAGGATGGCATGGGCGGCGTTTTCGACGTAGCAGGAATGATTAAGTGAGAGGCCGTCTTCGGGGACGATGATCGAGCGGCGGCCGTCGAGAATACGGCGCACGACACACCATTCGCGCGGCGCGATCTGGTAGGCGCCGTAGAGAAACGGATAGCGAAAGTGGGCCGCGCCGGGGTGTCGTTCAAAGACGGCGCGTTCGGTTTGGGCGACACGCCAGCCCTTGGCATCTTCCTCTTCGACGGGAACGACGGGGGCATCCTCGGCGGTCGGCACCGGCATGCCAGGCGGCTGCAAAACGGTGGGGTTCATGTAGCCGCGATAGGCGGGGACGCCGCCGATCGAGATGAAGCGGGCGGTGCGGCCGACCATGATTTCCGCGATACGCCGGAGGCGGCCATAGGCGGCGATAGTCAGATCGAAAGTACGATTACCGAGTGCGCCGCGCAGCGCGTCTTCGGAAAACGGGTCGGTGTGAAGGTGTTCGACGGTGGCGGGGATCTCGTCGAGTTCGTGGCGGCCGCTGTGGAGCATCGCGACCTGATAGCCGCGGCGCAGGAGACCGTTGACGATGTAATGGCCGCTGGGTCCGGTGCCGCCGATGACGAGGGCTTTCAATGTTACCTACCTCGCTGAGAATTAACGAATCGCGATCATTTGTCGCGTTTGGTGCCGATTTTGGATTTAGCATAGGCCGCCCCGGCGGCCTTGGCCTCTTCTTCGGCGGCGACACCGCGCGCGAGGTCGCCGTCGGCGTATGAGGTAGTGCCGGCGCTCATCACGCGGGTGATGGCGTTGACGTGATCCTTGGTGATCATCATGGGAACGGAGGGCTTGGCGGCGAGTTCGCGAGCGAGCTGAGCGACCTCGGTGTCGAGGCGATCGAGCGGGACGACCCGATTGATCCATCGCCACTCCCTGGCTTCCTCGGGGGTGAAGCGGCGGCAGGTCATCACGAGTTCGCGAGTAAGGGCGGGACCGATTTCGCGGACCATGCGGGGGATAGCGCCCCACGAATAAGGCGCGCCGAGATCGACCTCGGGGATGAACATGACGGTGCCGAGCGCGACGATGCGCAGGTCGCAAGCGACCATCAGGAGGACACCGCCGCCAACGGCGGCACCGTGGACCTGGGCGATGGTGACGGCCTGCATCTGCTCGATCGCGTCGAGGAGGCGAGCGCCAATTTGCCCTGCCCTGCGCCGCGCGAGCCAACTTTTGCCGCTTTCGACGCGGGTATCGGCGCCGGGAAGACTCTTCAAGTCGGCACCCGCGCTGAAGGCGCGACCGAAGCCCTTGAAAATGACCACGCGGAGTTCGGGATGGCTATCGAGCCAGCCGATCGCTTCGAGCATCTCGGACATGAAAGCGTCGTTAATCGCGTTGAGGCGCTCGGGCCGATTAAACACGAGATGGCCGATGGGGCCGTTTACTTCGGCATATAAGGTAGTGAATTCGCGCTTTTCCATTTTACCTTTTTCAGTATCGTCGTTGCCAACGGCCCCGGCGATGGTGCTGGCGCTGGACCTCAAGAGACTTGGTTCTATGCCGGTTTGAGAATTTCCTCAACCTCAGCGGGGCGGGGTGGGCAGGAGATTTTTGCGCGGGCGGGCGCAACCTGAAACGCATTGCGAGCACAGACGTCGATGAAATGCGGATTATGCGCCAGAGTTTTGCGCAGGGCAGGCTTTCGGGACGCCGCAAGAGGCGGCGGTTCTCCGCGGAACATAACTCGCCATTTGCTGATCCGGCGCCGAGAGCGATTCGGCGGAAGCGCCGGTCGGTGGGCGCATTGACCGGCCGACTCAGCGCGAAACAGGTATAAATAGTTACACGGAAAAAGTCTCACCATGCGACGCGCAGCTTCCGCAAATGACCGATGTTAAAATCAGACGAAATGATGGATACAAGCACGGTGCCGGAAGGGGAAGCGAAGAGTGTAGCGGCCCCACGCCGGCCCGGATTAGGGCGGTGGGTGTGGGTCGCGACAATCGCGGTACTGGTCATCGGCGGATATGCATTAGTCAGTCGGCTAGTCGGAGAGCATAGCGCGACGGCGCGAACGGCCGCGGCCCATCCGGGAGTGCCGGTAGGGGCGGTGGCGGCGAAGCGCGGCGATTTGAACCGCTATCTGTCGGCGATCGGGACGGTGACCGCGTTCAACACGGTGACGGTAAAGACGCGGGTGGACGGTCAGATCGTGAAGGTGGCGTTCAAGGAAGGGCAGACGGTCAAGCAGGGCGACGAGTTGGTGGAAATCGATCCGCGGCCATACGCGGCGGCATTGTCGCAAGCCGAGGGGACGTTGGCGAAGGATCGGGCGACGCTGAAGAACGCGCAGATCACGCTGGAGCGGGACCGATCGTTGTTCAGCCAGGGCGTAATCGCGGCGCAGGACTATGACAATCAGCAGGCGCTGGTGGGCCAATCGGAGGGAGCGGTAGAGAGCGACCAGGCGAACATCGAGGCGGCGAAGGTGCAGGTGGACTATACGCGAATCACGGCGCCGATCACCGGGCGGATCGGGCTCCGGCTGGTGGACGTGGGGAACATCGTGCATGCGGCGGACACGACGGGCCTGGCGGTGATTACGCAGTTGGAACCGATCGCGGTGGACTTCAGCATCCCGCAGGACGATCTGCAGCAGGTGATCCAGGACATGCGGAAGGGGCAGGAGCTGCCGGTGTATGCGTACGATCGGGAGCTGAAGGCGCGGCTCGCGACAGGATCGCTGGAGACCTTCGATAGCCAGATCGATCAGACGACCGGGACAATCAAGCTGAAGGCGATATTTCCGAACACTGACTATTCGTTGTTCCCCAACCAATTCGTCAATGTGAGATTGCTGGTCGATACGCTGCGCGATGCGGTACTGGCGCCGGCGGTGGCGATCCAGCGGAATACGCAGAACGCGTATGTGTACGTGGTAAAGCCGGACCATACGGTCGAGGTGCGAGTGGTGACGGTGGCGGCGACGCAAGGGGACGTCGTGGCGCTGGAATCCGGGGTGGCGGCCGGGGATCTGCTGGTGACGGACGGGGTGGACAAGCTGTCGGCGGGGACCAAGGTGATCGTGCAGGTGGCGTCGAACGCGCCGGCGCGAAAGAGCAGTCCGTGAACCCATCGCGCGTGTTCATCCTGCGGCCCGTGGCGACGTCGCTAATGATGGCGGCGATCATGCTGGCGGGGATCGTGGCGTACCGGCAGTTGCCGGTGTCGGCGCTGCCGGAGGTGGACTACCCGACCATCGAGGTGCTGACGTTTTACCCGGGTGCAAGCCCCGACGTGGTCGCGTCGTCGGTAACGTCGCCGTTGGAGCGCCAATTCGGCCAGGTGCCGGGGCTGAACCAGATGACGTCGAACAGTTCGTTCGGCTGTTCGGTAATCACGCTGCAGTTCGTGCTCACGCTGAACATCGATGTGGCGGAGCAGGAGGTGCAGGCGGCGATCAATTCGGCGTCAACGTATCTGCCGGCGGACCTGCCGAATCCGCCGATATACAGCAAGACCAATCCGGCGGACGCGCCGATTCTGACGCTGGCGCTGACGTCAACGGAAGTGCCGCTGACGCAGGTGGAGGACCTGGCGGACACGCGGCTGGCGCAGAAGATATCGCAGGTGTCGGGAGTCGGGCTGGTCAGTATCAGCGGCGGGCAAAAGCCGGCGGTGCGGGTGCAGGCGAACCCGACCACGCTGGCGTCTTACGGGCTGAGCCTGGAGAACCTGCGCAGCGCGATCGCGGCGGCGAACGTGGACGAGGCGAAGGGGAACTTCGACGGCGCGCATCAGGCGTACACGATCGGGGCGAACGACCAGTTGCTATCGAGCGCGGCCTATCGGCCGTTGATCGTGGCGTATCACAATGGCGCGCCGGTGCGGCTGAGCGACGTGGCGAACGTGATCGACGACGCGGAGAACGTGAAGCAGGCGGCGTGGATGAATACGGTGCCGGCGGTGATCCTGAACGTTCAGCGGCAGCCGGGCGCCAATATCATCACGGTGGTGGACAAGGTGAAGGCGCTGCTGCCGCGGCTGCGGAGTTCGCTGCCGTCGTCGGTGCAGGTGACGGTGCTGACGGATCGCACGACGACGATCCGGGCGTCGGTGCAGGACGTGGAATTCGAGCTGATGCTGACGATCGCGCTGGTGGTGATGGTGATCTTCGTGTTCCTGCGCAGCGTATCGGCGACGATCATCCCGAGCATCGCGGTGCCACTGTCGCTAGTCGGAACATTCGGCGTGATGTACCTGCTGGGGTACAGCCTGAACAACCTGACGCTGATGGCGCTGACGATCTCGACCGGATTCGTGGTGGACGACGCGATCGTGATGATCGAGAACATCACACGGTATATCGAGGCGGGCGAGGCGCCGCTGGCAGCGGCGCTGAAGGGCGCGGAACAGATCGGCTTCACGATCGTGTCGTTGACGGTGTCGCTGATCGCGGTGCTGATCCCGCTGCTGTTCATGGGCGACATCGTGGGGCGGCTGTTTCGGGAATTCGCGGTGACGCTGGCGGTAACGATCCTGGTATCGGCGTTCGTGTCGCTGACGCTGACGCCGATGATGTGCGCGAAGCTGCTGAAACATACGCCGGCGGCAGAGCAAGGGCGGTTTTATCGCGCGACCGAGCGGATGTTCGAGGCCACGATCGAGCGCTACGGGAGGACGCTGCGATGGGTGCTGCGCCATGAGAACGCGACGCTGCTGGTAGCGGTGGGCACGCTGGTGTTGACGGTGGTGCTCTATATCATCGCACCCAAGGGCTTTTTTCCGGTGCAGGACACGGGAGTGATCCAGGGGGTATCGGAATCGCCGTCGTCGGTTTCGTTTCCAGCGATGGTGCAGCGTCAGCAGGCGTTGGCGCGGGTGATCCTGAAGGATCCGGCGGTGGAGAGTCTGTCGTCATTCATCGGCATCGACGGGACCAACACGACGATCAATAGCGGCCGCTTCCTGATCAACCTGAAGCCGCTGGCGGAGCGCAAAGCAAGTATCAGCGCGGTAATCCGCCGCTTGCAGCCGGAACTGGGGAAGGTCCCGGACATCACGCTGTTTCTGCAACCGGTGCAGGACCTGACGGTGGAGGACCGGGTCAGCCGGACGCAATATCAGTACAGCCTGGAAGATCCGAACATCGAGGAATTGAACACGTGGACGGCGAAGCTGCTGGCGAAGCTGCGCACACTGCCGCAACTGAGCGACGTCGCGAGCGATCAGCAGGACGACGGTTCGCAGATTGAGCTGGTGATCGATCGGGCGACGGCCTCGCGGCTGGGGATCACGCCGCAGATGATCGACGATACGCTGTACGACGCGTTTGGACAGCGGCAGGTATCGACGATGTTCACTCAGTTGAACCAGTATCACGTGGTGCTCGAAGCGGATCCGGCGTTCCAGAAGAATCCGCAGGCGCTCAACGAGATTTACCTGCCTTCGACGACCGGGGGCGAAGTGCCGCTGGCGACCTTCGTGCAGTTCCAGCCGAGCAAGGTGCCGTTGATGGTGAGCCATCAGGGGCAATTTCCGGCGGTCACGATCTCGTTCAACCTGGCGCCGGGATACGCGCTGGGCGACGCGGTGAACGCGATCGAAGCGGCAAGCCGGGAGATTGGGATGCCGGCGAGTATCGCGACGGCGTTTCAGGGCACGGCGCAGGCGTTTCAGGCTTCGTTGAGCAATGAACCGCTTTTGATCCTGGCGGCGCTGGTCACGGTGTACATAGTTCTGGGCGTGCTGTACGAAAGCTACGTCCATCCGATCACGATTTTATCGACGCTGCCATCGGCGGGCGTGGGAGCGATTCTCGCATTGCTGCTGTGCGGCAATGACCTCAACGTAATCGCGCTAATCGGTATCATTCTGCTGATTGGGATCGTGAAGAAGAACGGAATCATGATGGTTGACTTTGCGCTGGAAGCGCAGCGCAAGGAGGGCAAGCCGGCGCGCGAAGCGATTTACCAGGCCTGCCTGTTGCGGTTTCGGCCGATCATGATGACGACGATGGCGGCGCTGCTGGCGGGTCTGCCGTTGGCGCTGGGGACCGGCACGGGCTCCGAGTTGCGCCGGCCGCTCGGGATCGCGATGGTCGGAGGGTTACTCCTCAGTCAACTTTTGACGCTGTACACGACGCCGGTGATCTATCTCGCGTTTGAGCGGCTGGCGGAACGGACGGCGGGACCGTCGGATGACGCGGAATACCAGGAACCGGTTGCGGCGCGGGCCTGATGAACTTTTCCGAGATCTTCATTCGCAGGCCGGTCGCGACCACGCTGTTGACGGTGGCAATCGCGCTGGCGGGCGCGGTCGCGTTTCGACTGCTGCCGGTGGCGCCGCTGCCGGAGGTCGATTTTCCGACGATCCAGGTTAGCAGCAGTCTGCCCGGCGCGAGTCCCGAGACGATGGCGTCATCGGTGGCGACTCCATTGGAGCGCCAGTTCGGGCGCATCGCGGGACTGACCGAATTGACGTCAACGAGTTCGCTCGGATCGACCAACATCGTGCTGCAGTTCGATTTGAACCGGAATATCGATGCGGCGGCGCGCGACGTGCAGGCCGCGATCAACGCGGCGCGGAGCGAACTGCCGACGAATCTGCCGAGCAACCCGAGTTACAAAAAGGTGAATCCGGCGGACGCGCCGATCCTGATCCTGGCGCTCACGTCGAAAACCCTACGGCGCGGCCTGATTTACGATGCGGCGTCGTCGATCCTGGCGCAGAAGCTGGCGCAAATCCAGGGCGTCGGGCAGGTTACGGTGGGCGGCAGCGCGCTGCCCGGGGTCCGCGTTGAGCTGAATCTAACCGCGCTGAACAACTATGGAATCGGACTCGAGCAGGTTCGCACGGCGCTCAGCAACGCCAACGCGAACCGACCCAAGGGCGAGGTGGCCGATGCGACCACATCGTGGGCGCTCAGTACGACCGACCAGCTCCTGAGCGCCGACCAGTACCGACCGCTGATCGTGGCGTACAACAACGGCGCCCCGGTGCGCCTGGGTGACATCGCGGATGTGCAGGATTCGGTCGAAGACGTGCGCAACGCGGGGATGGTCGATGGCGTCGCGTCGGTAATGATCATCATTTTCCGGCAGCCGGGCGCCAATATCATCGACGCGGTCGATCGGGTGTTGGCGGACCTGCCGCAATTGCAGGCCGCGATCGCGCCGGCGATCAGGATGTCGGTAGTGCTCGATCGCACGACGACGATCCGGGCGTCGGTGCATGACGTGGAGGTTACGCTGCTCATCTCGATCGTACTGGTCATCCTGGTGGTTTTTCTTTTTCTGCGGAACTGGCGCGCGACGCTGATTCCCGGGGTGGTAGTCCCGGTTTCGCTGATCGGCACCTTCGGCGTGATGTACTTGTGCGGATACAGCCTGGACAACCTGTCGTTGATGGCGCTGACGATCTCGACCGGCTTCGTGGTTGACGACGCGATCGTGGTAATCGAAAACGTCTCGCGGTATCGGGAACAGGGCATGGCGCCGTTCGAGGCGGCGGTGCGCGGGGCGCGCGAAATCGGCTTCACGGTGGTGTCGATCAGCGTCTCGCTAGTGGCAGTGTTCATCCCGATATTGATGATGGGCGGAATCGTCGGCCGCCTGTTCCGCGAATTCGCGGTCACGCTGTCAACGGCGGTCGCGGTCTCGCTGGTGGTATCGCTGACGACGACGCCAATGATGTGCGCCCGGCTGTTGCGGCCGGAAGCGGAGGAGCGGCGCGGGCGCTTTTACCGGATGAGCCAGGGGATTTTCGACCGAGCGCTAAGTGGCTATTCGGCGGGTCTTGAATGGGTACTGCGGCATTCGCGCCTGACGTTGGGAGTGGCGCTGGCCACGCTGGGATTGAGCGTGTATCTGTTCGCGGTCATTCCCAAAGGATTTTTCCCGCAGCAGGACACCGGGCGCCTGATGGGCGCGATTCAGGCGGACCAGGACACCTCCTTTCAGGCGATGCGCGATCGGCTTACCCAATTCGTTGGAGTGATTAAAGACGACCCGGCGGTCGATCACGTGATTGGATTTGCGGGGGGCAGCGGTGGCGCCAGCAGCACCAATTCGGCACGGATGTTTATCGCGCTGAAACCGCTGGCGCAGAGGAAGATCGGCGCCGACCTGGTGATCGCGCGGTTGCACAAAGAGACCTCGCACATCGCGGGGGCGACGCTGTATCTCCAGGCCGTGCAGGACCTGCGGATCGGTGGCCGAGCGAGCAACGCGCTCTATCAATACACCGTGCAGGGATCCGATTTGGCGGAACTGAATCTATGGGCGCCGCGGCTGCTGCAGAAAATGCGGAGAATGCCGACACTGACCGACGTAAATAGCGATCAGCAGAACAGCGGCCTGCAGGCCGCGCTGGTGATGGACCGCGACGTGGCCTCGCGGCTCGGCCTGACGCAGCAGGTCATTGACGATACCCTGTACGACGCGTTCGGCCAGCGGCAGGTCTCGACCATGTACACGCCGTTGAACCAATATCACGTGGTGATGGAGGCGGCACCGCAGTATTGGCAGAACCCGGCGTCGCTCTCACAGCTATACGTGCGATCGCCGACCAACGCCGAGGTGCAGCTGAGTACATTTACGCATTACGCGCTGGACACCACAGCGCTTTCGGTGAACCACCAGGGGCAGTTTCCGAGCGTAACGATCTCGTTCAACCTGGCGCCGGGCGTGGCGTTGGGGCAGGCAGTCGAAGCGATCGATGCGATGCAGCGCAAGATCGGGCTGCCGAGCGGCATTCACGGCAGTTTTGCTGGAACGGCACAGGCCTTTCAGGACTCGCTGGCAAACGAGCCGATGCTGGTGTTGGCCGCATTGTGCGCGGTGTACATCGTGTTGGGGATTCTGTACGAGAGCTACGTTCATCCGATAACGATTCTCTCGACGCTGCCGTCGGCAGGGGTGGGGGCGCTGCTGGCGCTGATGATTTGCCGCATCGACCTGACCGTCATCGCGCTGATTGGAATCATCCTGCTGATCGGTATCGTCAAGAAAAACGCGATCATGATGATCGACTTCGCACTGGAGGCGGAGCGCAAGCATGGCAAGTCTTCGCTGGAAGCTATCGAGGAGGCGTGCCGCTTGCGATTTCGGCCGATCATGATGACGACGATGGCGGCGCTGCTCGGGGCGTTACCGCTGGCGATCGGGATCGGCACCGGATCCGAACTGCGGCGGCCGCTCGGAATCGCGATTGTCGGCGGTTTGATCGTGAGCCAGATGCTCACGCTTTTTACTACGCCAGTGATTTACTTATACATGGACCGGCTTCGCCTATGGGGCGAGAACCTGCGCCGGCGACCTTCACGAAAGCCAGCGATCGCGCCGGGGATCGCGACCTAACGCCGAGCGACGCAACATGGGCCGATCGTCCTCGACCACGATCGGACTATACATTCAGTATTATCGATAACCTTCAGTTCCGCATGCCGAGTGGCTAATCAGAAAACCGCGACGGGATTCGTCGCGGCCTCATAACGGATCGATCTTCCACTTACCTGTGAAGTAATTGCGGGCGCGGAGGAATCGGCGACATTTCACGGTGGGGCCGGGTGCGAGCTTTTGCGACCTTGTAGTGTGCCCAGAAATTATGCAACTGAGTTAGTAGCACGAGTCTACTGCGGTGGATAACCGGCGGCCCGAGGCGTTCGGTGGCCAGTTGGAGGTTATGATGCAGCGCGCACGCATAAACGGAACTGAACTCGCCTACGAAATCCGCGGAGCGGGTGACCCACTGGTGATGATTCACGGCGCGCAAGGCGATCAAACGATGTTCACCGGCCTCGCATCCGCGTATGCGAGTCACTTTCGTGTGCTCACATTCGATCAACGCGGTTCGGGACTGAGCGAGAAGCCGGACATGGACTACAGCATCGCGATGCTGGCGGATGACACCGCGGCACTGATGGAGCATGCGGGGTTCAGCGCCGCGCACGTAATTGGGGTCTCGATGGGCGGAATGATCGCGCAAGAGTTTGCGCTTCGTCATCCGCACAAGGTCAGATCGCTGGTGCTGGGATGCACCACGGCGGGTGGCCCCCGGGCAATTCGGATGGGCGGTGAGGCGTTGGCGGCGGCCTATTCGACCGCAGCGATTTCAGCCGAAGAGCGCGGCCGAGCGTTGGCCGAAGCGGCGTTTACGAAAGGCTATATCGAGCGCCATCCGGAGTTGATTCCGGCGATGATCGAGGCGCGCCGTCAGCGGCCAATCGATCCGGTGGCGCTGGAACATCGGATGCAGGCGGTGTTGAAGCATGACACCTACGATCGACTTCCGCGGATTAGCTGCCGCACCCTGGTCATTACCGGCAGGGACGATTTGCTCATCTCGTGGGAAAACTCGCGGATGCTGGCGCAACGGATTCCCGGCGCGGAACTGATAATACTCGAACCGGCGGGACATTGTTTCTGGCTCGAGCAACCCGCGGAGGCGTCGGCGGCGATTCTGCATTTTCTGCAAGCGGACTGAGAAAGCGGCAAGCAGTCAGCGCAGACGCGGATGATCACATTCAGAACGGCGACCGCATTCCACGCCGGGGCCGGACCACGAATCCGCATGTCACACGCGTGGGTTCATCGCCCCGGTTAGGTGAGGTCGGGACGCGCCGCTGCCGTCGCGCGGCACGCAGCGCCGCGGCAAACACGACGGTCAATGGCCGGAAATACCGTCCGCTGCGCGATTGCGCTGCAACAGCAGGAAGGATGGGATCAGGAATATCATGACGATGGCCAGCATCCGGTAAATATCGTTGAACGAGAGCATCGCCGCCTGCGCCTGGATGGCGCCGTAGATCATCCCGAGTCCCTGTTTTTGTCCGGACACGATTTGCGGCAGGTAGTTGAAACTCGGCGACCCCGCCTGGGGCCGCGCCATGTTACTCAGTCGCCAGGCGTCGAATACCGAGAAGTGTTCGACGAGGGTCGATTGATGGATCTGTTGTTGGCTGATTAGTACGTTCGTCATGTAGGCAATTCCGACGGCTGCGCCGGTATTGCGCATCATGTTGAAGAGACTGGAGGCATAGCCCATCCGCTCGCGCGCCACGCATGAGAGGGCGGCCGCGGACGCGGTGGGGAAAATCATGCCGAGGCCCAGGCCCATGATCGCATTCGGCCAGATCACCGCCCACATGCTGACCTGCAAGTTCCATCCGGACATCGCCCAGAGTGATATAGCCACGAAGGTGAATCCGACGCCGATAAACTTGCGGGTGTCGATGCGAGTGCGGGCCAATTGCCCCACCATCATCATCGAGAACATCGAGCCGAGACCGCGTGGGGCCTGGACCAGGCCGGCCCTCCAGGCGTTGTAGCCCATCAGTTCCTGCAGAAAGACGGGATTGAGCAAGAGGCTGCCGAAGAGCACGAAACTCATACCGACGATAACCACGACCGCGATCGTAAAGGAGCGCTCGCCGAGGATGCGCAGGTCAACGATCGGATCGGAGAAGTGCAACTCACGGTGGGCGAGCGTGATAAATGAGAGCGCCGATATCGCGGTCGCATAGACCACCCAGGGGGACGCGAACCAATCGGCGCGCTGGCCGCGGTCGAGCACGATCTGGAGCAACCCGAGGCTGAGCACCAGTGAAATAATTCCGAGATAGTCAACGTGGCCGCCGCGGGCTCGGCGTTCGCGGAGGAAGGGCGGATCGTGGACGAAGACGAAGACCATCAGGAAGGCGATCGCGCCGAGGGGCAGGTTGATGTAAAAATTCCAGCGCCAGTTCCAATTGTCGGTGATCCAGCCGCCGAGCGTGGGACCGAGAATCGGCGCGGTCATCAGCCCCATCCCCCACACGGCCATGCCCATCTGCTGCTCTTCGGGCGGAAAGGTCTCCATCAGGATGGCTTGCGAGGAGGGAATCATGGCGGCGCCGGCGGCGCCCTGGAGCAGGCGAAAAATCACCATCTGGGTGAGCGAGTGGGCCGCGCCGCAAAGCGCGGAGGCACCGACGAATACGGACATGGAGAACAGGAAATAACGCTTGCGGCCGAAGCGCGAGGAAATCCAGCCGGTCATCGGAATCATGACGCCGTTGGCGACGAGATAGCTGGTGAGTACCCATGCAATCTCATCGACGCTGGCGGAAAACGTCCCCTGCATGTGGGGCAGCGCGACATTGATTATCGAAGTATCGAGCACCTCGAGCGTGGTGCCGAGCATGACCGCGAGCGCGATTAGCCATTTGTGCGGCGATGCGGCATGCGCCGCGGCCGTGAGACCAGGATCCGGCGCCTGCGCTGCCATATCATTCAATTCCATGGCACCGGATCCAATTTGCGTTTCGCCGCCTGGGTTGGGTAGCCGACAAATGAGATACACGGGCGCGGATGCGCCGCCGGTAGCACACGGTCGATGCGAATCTCACTCCGACGACGTGCTTACAATCCCGCGAAATGCGGCATGACCTCTTCCATCAGCATGCGCTGCGAATTCGCCCACCCCTCGGAATTTTCCAATTGATCGAAAGTGAGTACGAGCAGGCATCCGAAGCCGCCGGTATCCTGGTGCATTCTGCCGAGCTTCTCAACCACGGTATTGGGCGAACCGACGAGCCAGCAGTGGTCGGCCATGTACTCAATAGTCACATCGGAATCCGGCACTTCAGGATGATGTTTGAACAAACTGACCATGCCGAAGGAGCGGAATAGCGGGAGCAGGTACTCGCGATAGACGCGGCCGAGCATGCCGTTGACGGCCTGCTTTCGCGCCTCCTTGTCAGTCTCCGCAATATATACTTCACGCGAGACCCGCCAATCGGCGCGCGACGGCGTGCGGCCGGCTTTTTCGGCACCGGCAACTACCGCCTGCCAGTGAGTCTTCAAATAGCTATCGCTAAGCGCGACGCTCATCGGCATGAAGCCGCGTTCGCCGGCGAATTTCAGAGTATCCGAGCCCGGCGTCAGACCGGCAATTCCGATCGGCGGATGCGGTTTCTGAAACGGGCGGATGTGGAACTTCAAGACGTCGAGCATCGTATCGATGCGGTTTACGGTCCAATACTTGCCGACGTATTCGAAGGGCTCGGTGCTTTCCCATAGGCGCAGGATGATGTCGAGGGCCTCGATCATCATACGGCGATTTTCACCGCCGACGCCATCGACGTTGAAGAGCTTCCAATCGCTCGGCAGCCCGCTGGTGCCGACACCGAACATGAATCGTCCCTGCGCCAGGTGGTCGAGGAACGCGACGCGATGGGCGAGTTCGACCGGGTGATGATAAGGGAGCAAGTGGGCACCGGGGCAAAGCTTGATCTGTTTGGTACGGAGCAAGCCCTGCGCAATGAGCAAATCGGGAGCCGGATTGGGCTCCCACGGGGCGGTGAAGTGTTCGCCCATCCAGGCTTCATGGAAGCCGAGCTGGTCGCAGAGTTCGAGATGTTGAAGGTCCCACTGATGACCCGCGTAAAGATCCCTCTCCGGCGGATGGGAGGGCATCATGAAGACACCGGCTTTCATATCAGGCTCCTTTCGACAACTCCTTTTTGCATAGCACATCGACCGGGAAAGATCGTGGCGCGGGCGAAGATCGGCAGGCGCCCCCAGCCGGGCGGTTTTATCGAGGATTCCCTTTTGGCTCGGAGGCGGACTTAACTTCCTGTTGCAAACGGGGCGCGGTCCGCGCGAGTCTAAGTCGGTTTCGAGAGGGAAAATAT
Organism: Deltaproteobacteria bacterium; assembly: GCA_021780755.1. Taxonomy (GTDB): domain Bacteria; phylum Desulfobacterota; class Binatia; order Binatales; family Binataceae; genus JADMIL01. The sequence goes on from JAJXYF010000013.1 coordinate 101,517, forward strand.
CGGTTCATTTCGACATAGGACGGAAACAATCATGGCAGGAATAATGAAAGGCAAAGTCGCACTGGTTACCGGCGGGGGCTCGGGTATCGGACGCGCGACCGCACTGCGCCTGGCGCGGGAAGGCGCGAAGGTGATGATCGCGGATTACGTGCCCGAGGGCGCGGAGCGCACCGTCAAACTGATTAAGGACGCGGGCGGCGAGGCGAGCTGCCTGGTGGCCGATGTGGCGGTGACGCGGCAGGTCGAGATGATGGTCAACAAGACCGTCGAGACCTATGGCCGCATCGACGGCGCATTCAACAACGCCGGCATCGAGGGCGCGATGGGCGATACGGCGGCGTGCACGGAGGAGAATTTCGACCGCGTAATCGCGATCGATCTCAAGGCAGTCTGGCTGTGCATGAAGTACGAGATTCCCCAGATGCTCAAGCAGGGCGGCGGCGCGATCGTCAATACCGCCTCGATCGCGGGGCTGCTCGGCTTCAATAACATCCCGGCCTACGTCGCGGCGAAGCATGGGGTGGTGGGTCTAACGCGGACCGCGGCGCTGGAATTCGCGCAGAAGAACATCCGCGTGAATTGCGTATGTCCGGGGGTCATCCGAACGCCGATGGTCGAACGGGCGATCGACAAGGGCGGCTTTACCGAGGCGGAAGTGATCGCCGGGGAGCCGATCGGGCGCCTTGGACAACCCGAGGAGATCGCCGAGGGCGTGCTGTGGCTGCTCTCCGACGCGTCTTCATTTGTCACCGGCCATCCGTTGACGATCGACGGCGGCTGGGCGGCGCGATAGTTCGGCACCCAATCGAAAGGGACACGGAGAAAAAATCATGGCGGGAACGTTGCAGGGTAAAGTTGTACTAGTCACCGGCGGCGGATCGGGAATCGGCCGCGCGACGTCGCTCAGGCTCGCGCAGGAAGGGGCGAAGGTCATGATCGCCGACTACGTCGCCACGGGCGCGGAACGGACGGTAGCGATGATCAGGGAAGCCGGCGGCATCGCGAGCTGCGTGGCCGCGGACGTCTCGGTGACCAGCCAGGTCGAGATGATGGTCAACAAGACGGTCGAGACTTACGGCCGCATCGACGGAGCGTTCAACAACGCCGGGGTTGAGGGTCGCATGGCGGATACGGTCGCCGCAACCGAGGAAAATTTCGATCGGATAATCGCGATCAACCTCAAGGGCGTGTGGCTCTGCATGAAGTACGAAATTCCGCAGATGCTCAAGCAGGGCGGCGGCGCGATCGTCAACACCGCGTCGGCGGCGGGACTGGTGGGGGTGGAGGGGCTGTCAGCCTATAACGCCTCGAAGCACGGCGTGATCGGCTTGACCAAGACGGCGGCGCTCGAGTTTGCGCAGAAGAACATTCGCGTGAATTGCGTCTGCCCGGGGCTAATCAACACGCCGATGGTCGCCCGCATGATCGATAGCGGCGGGATGAACGAGCAGGATTTCGTGGCGGCCGAGCCGGTCGGGCGGATGGGCAAGCCCGAAGAGATCGGCGAGGGGGTGGTGTGGCTGCTGTCGGATGCGGCGTCGTTCGTCACGGGCCATTCGATGGCGATCGACGGGGGCTGGGTCGCGCGTTAGGCATTTCCGGGTTCCCGCGTCGAGCGGCGCGGGAATCCGCCTGGGCGTCACAATCCGAGGCCGCCACCTTCAAACACTTCAGCAACGGCACGTTGGGCATCGGTACCGTGCCGACGGCGTGGACGGTAGCGGCGCTAGCGGTAAGCAGGTCGGCGGTTGACTGGATCATGGTGTAGCGCGCATTGGCGAGAATACAACTCGCTGATCGAATTGCGCGTGGTACTCGAATTCCCCGTCGCAAGGGGACTGAAACCAAGTCCTTACAGACCTGTTGTTGCGAGGATTTTCATGAATCTTCGATCAGCTTTGAACGCTTGAAGCGCGGATCGTCCGCTTCGTTTCAGGCGCTCACCGGATGCGCCGTTTCTATGCTAGCCTCGCGACCGCCTCGATCACTTTTGAGGAGGGATTTGGTTATGGCGGCAAACGACGCTGTTGACTATGACGCCCTCGTGCGGGAAGACCGTGTACATTCACGCGTCTATACCGACCCTCGCGTCTTCGAAGACGAAATGGAGCGGGTCTTTCATCGCGGCTGGGTCTTTGTCGGCCACGCGAGCGAAATCCCCGAACCCGGCGATTACCGGCTGGCCTGGGTCGGACGCTATCCGATCATCATGGTGCGCGGCGACGACGGCGAGGTGAAGCTGCTGTCGAACCGCTGCCGACATCGCGCGAACACGGTGTGCCAGATCGAGCGGGGCAACGCGCGGTTCTTCCGCTGCGATTACCATGGGTGGATCTATCGCAACAACGGCGATCTCGCTTCGGTCAGCTACGCGGAAGCCTACGATCGATCTTTCCGCAAAGAGGATTACGGACTGATACCGCTGCCGCGGATGGACAGCTATCGCGGCTTCGTCTTCGGCAGCATAGCGCCGTCGGGGATGAGCCTGCGGGACTACCTGGGCAAGGCCGCCGAACAGATCGATTTGTTCGTTGACCTTTCGCCGGAGGGTGAGATCGACGCACGCGGCGGCATCCACAAGTACAGCTATCGCGGCAACTGGAAGCTCCAGATCGAAAATTCGATGGATGGGTATCATCCGAACTTCGTGCACAAGACCTTTTTCGGGATGCTACGGCGCAAGGGCATGCAGAACGCGACCGCGAATTTCGGCGGGCGCTCGATCGCGGTCACGCGCGATTTTGGCCACGGGCATGTGATGCTCGATTACCGCGAATGTAATCGCAAGGCGCCGATTCTGAGCGTTGCGCCGGGCGCGCCGGAATACCGCGCGAGCATGGTGGCGCGCTACGGTGCCGAACGTGCCGCGGAAATTATCAGCAGCGGCGGCACGCATCTGCTGGTCTTTCCCAACCTGGTCATGATCGGCGTGCAGCTCCGTGTGGTGCGGCCGATCAGCGCCGACCAGACCGAAGTCTATCTGTATCCGACGCTGCTCAAAGGCGTCAGCCCGGATCTGAACCAATGGCGCCTGCGCGGCCATGAGAGCTTTTTCGGGCCGGCCGGCTTTGGCGCGCCTGACGATCTCGAGATGTTCGAGCGGCTGCAGATGGGACTCAAGAACGAACTCGATCCGTGGCTGATTCTTTCGCGCGGAATGCATCGCGAACACCGCGAGCCCGACGGCACGCGCGTCGGCCATGTCACCGACGAGGTCACGCAGCGCGGCATCTTCAGGGAATGGAAACGGGTGATGACCGGACGCGAGGACGAAACGGAGCACGCTGAGAACGCGCGGCTGGCGGCCGTCGATTGAGCGGGGGCAGCGCGGTGGATAGTCAACGCGAGCGCATCGAGTCGTTCCTCTATTATGAGGCGCGGCTGATCGACGAACATAAGTACGACGAGTGGCTATCGCTCTGGACGAAGGATGCGCTCTACTGGATACCGTGCAATTCCGACGACGCGGATCCCGCCCGGCAGGCGATGATCATTTACGATAATCGCGATCGGCTGGAAGAGCGCGTGCTGCGCCTGACCAGCACGGCGGCGTGGGCGCAACAGCCGCGCTCGCGCACGCGGCGGCTGCTATCGAATATCGAGTTCCGCCCGATCGAGAGCGGTTACGCGGTCGAAGCGAATTTCATCCTGGCGGAATTGCGTCGTTCGACGCAGGACATCTTTGCGGGCCGCGTGATTTATACGTTGCGCGCCAACGGCGACAGTTTCAGCATCGCGCTCAAGAAGGTGCTGCTGCTGAACAATGACGAGGCCATCGGTAATCTTACATTCCTCGTTTGAACGGCCGCGGCGCGCCAATAGTCACTGGCGTTCCGGGTTCATCAAATGAGTGATGGGCGGCGGTGAATGTTAGCCGCGCGCCATCATCCGGTTCGACGGCAGTTTCGGATCGAGCACCTTGCGCGCGGTCTCGATACCGGCGACCGGCAGCGTGGTGGAATCGAGCAATCCAAGCTGCACCAGCACCGACGCCTGGTCCCAGTAGATGTGTTCGTGCGCGAGCTTGCCGTCGCGGAAATTCACGATCACGACGGTCGGAATCTCGACGCGCTTGCCGGTCGGCGCGACCCCCGGCAGCATCCAGTCCATCGCGATCGTGTGGGTGAACGTAAAGACCATCTCGTCAACGATCCGATCGTCGCCAACCGTGCGCGAAATCAGTGTGATATTCGTGTCCGGGGGCATGTGCGGAATGAAGTGATGGCCATAGAATTCGCGCAGTTCCTGCTTGCCGACGCCGCCGGTGAGCACCGGGACGTGGTTCACATACGCGTCCTCGACCATGGTGGTGAGCGTGGCTTCGGTGTCTCGCGTCGCGAATTCGAAATCAAGATGTTTTTCCCAGATATCGATCAGCGCGGATTTGTCCATTTGCGCACCGTCCCTTCGAGAATTGTCTCCGGCATCGGTCTCAACTCTGCATTTCGCCGCGGGTTGCCGCAAACGCATTCGACCAAGGAGACCTCACCCTGCCCTCTCCATGGACAAGTAGAGGGTCGCCCGGCAGCCCTATCGCACTACACCAGATTGAAAGAGGCAAGGTCATTGGTTCCCACCTTCGGTCGTTCGCCCGTATCGCCTATTCGCTGCCACTCCCGGGTGCTCCTTCGCGAATTCACGCGCCATCGCGGTTGTTGAAGGGTTTAGAGGAGTTCGTTTTGTAAAAAAAATATTTTGCAGGATTACGCTGTATGAGGTGTCTGAGCGGTTCAAGGGTCGCCCAGGGGCAGAATATCGGAATTGGCGCGTGTGAAATTTGCCACATTGGCGACGACCTTCAGAGCGCAGAGAGGAAAGTGGTTGAGGAACGCGGAAGCACGGTTTTCAGGAGCACAGAAACCTTTGAAAGGTTTCTGACTTCCCACGGGGTGAAGCCGGTAAGCAGGTCATACGGATCGCGTCCTCGAGACCTCAGGTGGCCGCGTACGCAGCGTTGGCCAGAGCAGGGCGGCACATCGAGGGGTGGCCTTTGAGTCGCGAGATGGTGTGGCCATGATGTAGCAGTGTACTCCTTTTGGGAGGCGCGCGGTATCGACCGGGTCGTCCTGAACGCAGCGCAGAATCCGAGGAACGCTCGCGCGGCGGGCGCAACGAGCCGGCATATCGGCTGCGCAAAATTCGCATGCGCTTGGCGCAATAGCTCTCCGCATAGACGAGAACACCTCGCTAATGCTGGGGAATTAGGGCGACCCGACGATTCATTGTCTTCGTGTCGAGCGACTAAATGCGCGGGAGGGCGACGCGCCCGACGAAGGGTTGGCTGACTGATTTGCCTCTTGATAAACGACTTCATTTCGTTCGAGGCAGGTGAACGAATCCGATAATATCGCACTTGATGGAAGCGGTTGCGGATTTGGTGGTGTCTCGAACGACACCGAAACCCCCTCTCAAGTGGGCGGGCGGGAAGCGTTGGCTCGTTCCATACCTCGCGCGGCTGTGGAAGCCGCATGGACACAATCGGCTCGTGGAACCCCTTTGCGGAGGCCTCGCGATTTCGCTGGGATTGACGCCTCAAGTGGCGCTCATCAACGACATAAACCCGCACGCCATAAATTTCTATTCTTGGTTAAGGAAGGGCCTGAAAATAAGCATCAAGATGAAAAACGAGGCGACCTACTATTACACGCGCAGGGTCCGCTTCAATCTGCTTATCCGTTCGGGTAGGGCTCAAAGTAAAGAGGCCGCAAGTCTCTTCTATTATTTGAATCGAACGTGTTTCAATGGTCTTTGTCGATTTAATCGGAAGGGCGAGTTCAACGTCCCTTTTGGCAAATACAAGAAGATCAATTATAAGACTGATTTTAGCGAATATGTCGATGCCTTCGCCAACTGGGAATTTAGCTGCAAGGATTTTGAGCGCCTTGACATTCGAGCCGACGATTTCATCTACGCCGACCCACCCTACGATGTTGAATTCACTCAGTATTCTATGGAGAACTTCGACTGGGACGATCAGGTCCGGCTCGCGAATTGGTTAGCGCACCATACAGGTCCGGTTGTCCTATCAAACCAGGCGACGCAACGAATTCAGGAACTATATGCCGGACTTGGATTCAAGGTCATAATTCTCAATGCACCGCGATTAATAAGCTGCACCGGCGATCGCACCCCGGCAAAGGAAGTATTGGCACTTAGGAATTTGTAGAAACGTGGCCCGAGATACAGGGACCGGCGCAGTTTTAGAACGGATGATACTTCCGGCCTTGGAAATGGGTGGGTATTCCTACCAAACTCAAGTGCGCATCGGAACCCGAATCGGCGGTGGATCTCATGTGGTTGACCTCATAGCCAGCAAGAATGCCGCGACTTTCTTGATTTCAGTTAAGTGGCAACAGGTATCGGGAACCGCTGAGCAAAAGGTCCCCTTTGAAGTGATTTGCCTTGAAGAAGCTCTGAGAACGGGGAAATACGACAAAGCCTATGTGGTTTTGGGGGGCGATGGGTGGAAGCTCCGAACTTTTTATGCGTCCGGGGGTCTGACCCAATATCTCCGAATGTCTGGAAAAGTGCAGATTCTGACATTAGAATCTTTCATTGCGAAGGTAAATATGGCTAATCTGTAGCAATGGGGAATACCGAGAACCAGCGTAAAGTTTTCGATTTCTTTGTAGCCCACTTCAAGTCCCAAGAGCCTTTCAAAAAAAGTGACGTTGAGGACGAAACTGACTGGAGCGGCGCCTCATTCGGCACCTATTGGTCCAAGCAGTTCAAGCAATTCGTCCTCCCGGCCGGTACAAATTCTTTCAGAGTTAGCGATGCGTTCCGACCCTTCGCGAAATGGGAGGCCTTTCAGCGACACGTGACGCAGGTTCGTCGCGTTTCCTCCGACTATACGCTCTTTCGTCACGACGCGGTCCTGGTCTTCGAGTTCTTCATGCCGCTGACGAACGAGACCCATCTTAGAACGGCTCTTGATGCTCTATTTTATGAAGATACTATCCGCTCGCGATTGCGGGCGATTGGGCGAAATACCCTGACCGTTCATTTCCCGGAAGATCGGGGTGAGACTGAGGATAGATACTTCGCAAGATTATGTGAGTGGCTCGCTACCCGATTCCAAGGGTATTCCGTTAGCAATGTCAGCGGGCGCTTTCGAGCGCAGAATTTGATGACGATAACCGATGCGGCGATCATTGAGGAGAATGGCGATCGGTACTTGATTGATGAGACCACGGCCATCGTAAGATTCATTTTTCCTTGCGGCACGCCAGTCAAAAGTGCGGTAGGCGCGGCCGACTCCTTTGAAGATCTGGACTCAGATCCGAACGATAAAAGCGGCGAAGAAGAAGCCAAGAGAATCCGTTGGTTTTTTAATGCCCTTTTCGTTCAAAGCATCATACAAGTGGTCAACGGCGAAGCTGAGATCTGGATGGTCGAAAGCGGAATACGGACAAGACTTCATATCTGGAGAGTTGAGGGCTGACAACAACGAATAAAGCCTATGGCTGAACATGACCTTCGACAGTGGTTGCGCGATAGCGGTTACGATCAGATCGCGGACTCAATTGATGGGATTATCGAGAAATGGAAGGTCGAGGGAAAGCGAACTCGAAGAAATTGGTGGGAAATTCTCGCCGGCGGAAAGTCAGGCCGACCGCGGACCATTGATGGTATCGTCTTTCCCGTACTCAAAGCCGCGCAAGAGCGGCAACGGGTACCAATCACCGCCAATGCGCTTTCGCGCAGCGGGGAAAAAGCGCCGCCCCCAGTTCTCGAATCCGGCCGTTGGCCGAAGCGGCGCCGGAAGGTTACCCTTCGGTCTGTAAAGAAAAAAAAGGACGTTCTCAAGGCGCGGAGCACCGGTAGAGTGATGGGAGATTTTCCACGCAGCGCCTAGCACTTGATAAAGGCAATTTTTGGCGATGCCGAAACGCGTGCGCAGGTCGCCCGATTTATGGGAGCTATGCACTCAACTATGCAGTGATTATGCACCCGCATCTGCATAATCGCGCGTTTTCGACGGTCCCCTTGTCCCGGAAACGCCTTGATTTGTTGAGATCATCCGCAATGGCCACGGATTGAGTACCCTGGGCGCAGCCCGCATCTGATTAAAAGGGAAGTCTGAAACCTGTGTGAGGTTTCAGAAAAACTTAAGTTTTGAGTTCCTCGACGACTGATTGTTTCGGCGGCGGTTGGGCGCTCATGACCCGCGCTGTTTCGGATGGGCTAACGCGTCGGGGTTCGCCACCCGGATTGGCGCGCCGTCCGCGAAGGCGACCACCGCCTCCAGCGTATCGGTATAGAAGGCGACCAGGGTCTCGCGCGTGACGTAGCCGAGATGGGGCGTGAGCGTGACGTTATCCATCGAGCGGAAAGGATGATCGGCCGGCAGCGGTTCGAGATCGAAGACGTCGATACCTGCGCCCGCGATGCGGCCGGCGCGCAGCGCCGCTATCAGATCGGCCTCGACCACGATCGGTCCACGCGACGTATTGATGAGATAGGCGGTCGGCTTCATCAGGGCGAGTTCGCGCGCCGTGACCAGACCGCGCGTACGATCGCTAAGCTGCACATGGACTGACAGCACGTCGGCCTGGCGGAACAGATAGTCTTTTTCGACGCGCCGCGCGCCGACGGCCGTGGCAGTTTCATCGGTGAGATTCTGGCTCCACGCGATCACCGGCATCCCGAAGGCGTGCGCGTAGGCGGCCATCCGCTTGCCGATGCGACCGAGGCCCAACAGGCCGAGCGTGCGTCCGGCCAGGATGGTGCCCACCGTGCTCTGCCATTCCCCGGCGCGCATCCGCCGGCCCTCGAGCGCCATGTGGCGAACCGTCGCGATCATCAGGCCCCAGGTCAGTTCCGGAGTCGCATTGAAGACGTTGGCGTAGATCGGGTTGGCGAAATTGGAATGCGCGACGATCACACCATGGGCAGTGGCCGCCGCCATGTCCAGGTTGGGCAGCGACATCCCGATGATGGTGACCAGTTTCAACTGGGGCAATCGCTCGAAGAGGCTGCGCGGCAGACTCATGCGCTCGCGCACGGTGCAGAGGACGTCGAACGGTTGGAGCAGCGCTGCCGCCTCGTCGTGCGACAAATGCCGATCGAAGACCGTGATCTCCGCCCTACCCTTAAGCACGGACCAGTCGGCCGACCGCAGAGCGATGTTGGCATAATCGTCGAGGATGGCAATTTTGAGCATTGGAGGAGTCCTTGGGGTCAGGTTGTCAATAGCCGCAGACCTTTCAAGCGGCAATCCCGCGTGCGCGAAATCGGGTTACGCGAACCGCACGACCTCGAGGAACCCGGCGGCGAAGGTCCCCGCTGATGGTCGCCGCGCGCGTCAACGTCCCTTGAACTCAGGCTTGCGGCGCTCGCGCCACGCGCGATGACCCTCGACTTTGTCTTCCGTCATCTCGAGCGCCATGAAGCGATATAAATCGGCGTGCGCGGCGTCGTCGAGCGGCAGGTTCAGCCCCGAGTTGAGCGACTCCTTGGCCACGCGCGCCGCCAAGGGCGAGAGGCCAGCGATGTGATCCGCCACCTGGAGTGCCTGCGTCATCAGATCCGCGTGCGGCACGAGCCATTGCGCCAGCCCGATGCGATAGGCCTCCTCAGCCGGCAGCGGAAATCCCAATGCGAGGCGCATGGCCTGCCCCTTGCCAATCCATCGCGAAGCTCGCAGCGCCCCGCCCTGCGCCGGGATGATGCCGAGCGCGACTTGCGGCAAACGCCATTCGGCCCGCTCCGACGCGACGATCAGGTCGCAGCAGAAGGTGAGAATGCAGCCGATGCCAATCGCGTAACCGTTGACCGCCGCCACGATCGGCTTGGCGAACTCCGAGATCATAACGATCGGACTCGAACGGCGGCGCCGCGGGAGTCCCTCGATAAAATTCGCCACGGAACTTTCGGTGTGTGTGCGCGGATTCTTGAGGTCGGCGCCCGCGCTGAACGCGCCGCCCCGCTCGTCTCCGGTGAGCACGACGCAGCGCACGTCTTTGTCGTCCTCGATTTCGGGCAGCCGTTGCTGCAGGCCGGTCGCGAAATCATTGCTCCAGGCGTTGCGTGCTTCCGGCCGGCTCAAGGTCAGGACAGCGACCTGACCACGCTTCTCGTACAACAATGGCATCGAAGTTCCTCCCCGGGTTATTCGGCCGTCGATTGACCGCCGTGGCGCGTTGATGGGCGTTCGTCGGGCGGCGTCTTTTTCCGGTGTCATCTTTTTGTTGTCAATTTTCAAGCAAGTCGCATAGATTCCGTGACCACGCATCTTTCGATAAATGAGGTGAAGTCATGGGCAAGCTCGACGGAAAAGTCGCCGTTATAACCGGTGCCGCCAGTGGCATGGGGCGCGCAACCGCTCTGCGCTTCGCGAAGGAAGGCGCCGCAATCGTGGTCGCCGATCTGAATTCGCAGGCGGGTGAAGCAACCGTCTCGGAAATCGCGGCGAGCGGCGGTCGCGCGGTTTTTCAGCATACCGACGTCGCCAGCGACGCTGCCATCAAGGCGCTAATCAATCGCGCCGTGAGCGAGTACGGCCGCCTCGACATCACGTACAATAACGCCGGCATCGGCGGCGCTACTGGCCGTCTCGAGGATCTCACCGCGCCCGATTGGGACAAGAGCTTCGTCATCCTCACGCGTGCCGTATTCTTGGGCATCAAGTACTCGGTCGCGCCGATGCGCAAGGTCGGCGGCGGCTCGATTATCTCGACCTCTTCGGTGGCCGGTCTCCGTGGAGTTGCCGGACTGCACGCCTACAGCGCCGCCAAAGCGGCGGTCGTCAGCCTGACCGAAAGCGCCGCGATCGAACTCGGCCACGATCGCATTCGGGTCAACTGCATCTGTCCGGGCGGCGTCGTCACGCCGCTGGTTTACCGCGGGATGCGTGGTGGCGAGGACGCGGCGCGTAGCGCGATGGCGCGGTCGCAGCCGATTCCGCGCGCGGGCCGTCCCGAGGACATCGCGGCGATGGCGCTGTTTCTGGCGAGCGACGACGCCGAATGGATCACCGGCACCGCGATGGTGGTTGACGGCGGAATGAACACCGGCAACACCCGCATCAAGTTCGGCAGTGGTTTCTCGGGTCCCTCTTTCGAACGGCCCGATCGAACCAATAGCTAGTGGCGGTTGCGGTTCTAAGTCGCCGCGCGGTTTGGACTGGTCGCTGCTCGAGACCCGCTGCTTGCGCTCGCCGGTGTCCGCGTTCGATTTCCGCCGTGGAGTCGCGGCGGATGCCGGTGCGGATGGATCCGTTGGAAGAAGGCAACCGCCAGCCGCAGAAAATCCACCCCCGCGAGAATCTGGGCTTCGGATAGATGGTGCCTCAGGTCTCCGATTAGCTCCTGCACGACCTGCCGGCCGCGGGCCGTCATGGCAAGGACAAAGCGCTCGCCCTTCGCGGTCAGCAGCACCCGCTTTTCCCGCCCGGAATCCGCGCTCTCGATCAACCGCACCAGCCCGAGCGGCGGCCGCGCCATCGATTGCAGCGCACTGGTGATCGCGGGACTACTCAGTTCGAACCAATCATGCAGCCGTTGAGCAATTTGCTTGCGCGGCAGACTGCGGCCATGCTCGCCCTCTGCCCGAATCAGCCACAGGATCCCCGATTGTGTCCGCGTCAGTTCCGCGCGCATCACGTCTCCAAGCGCCGAGATGCCCTTGTCGTAAACGAAATAGATCAGTTCGAGTAGCTCAGCCGCGTGCTCCTCGACCTGCATCTTGCGAGCTTGCGCTGTCGTCTCGTTTGCGGAATTCTTCAATCGCCGCCCCCTGCCGGAAGGAACCTGTCCTTGACAAACTCACCGGTTGTTCATTAGCAATGAAAAACTTTTTATGACTGAACAATTAAACCGCTTAACAGTTTGCCGGAATTAACACGAGCGAGTGGCAAATGAAAATGCGCCGGAGACTCCACGGATTTGGCGAACGATCGTCATCGTCGCGCGCGACTCGCGAAATATTCCATTCGCGGAGCGGAGATGGCGAGCCACATGTATGGACGCGGCGGCCTCAATTGAATTACGGTCAAGCGCGGCTTGCGACGAGTGCGGGCCGACCCGCGGGAATTGCGGCGGTTAGAAGGAAGGGAGCATGAACAGGGGACAATTTCGGGGGATTCTGGGCTTGACGTCGGCCTGGTTGGCGGTTTGTGCCTGCCTTGGTTTCGCCGCCCTCTCCAGCACGGCAGCCGCAGCACCGGCCGCGCCGCAAGCGACGACGCAGCCGGCGAGGTCCTGGGAGAACTACTTCGGCGTCGCGATCCTGCCCTCGGGTCGCGCGGTGGTGGTGGGCGATAAGGGCGTGGTTATGGTCTCCGACGATCAAGGCAAGACCTGGGCGCGCCGGCAACTCAGGCAGGGCGTCCGCTACGACAACCTGTACAGCGTCGCATTTGCCCCCGACGGCGCCAGCGGATGGGCGGTCGGCGACAACGGTGCGATTTTCCGCACCACCGATCGTGGCGCCACCTGGACCGAACAAAAGGCCCCCGCGAACAGCGCCCTGATGACGGTTGCGGTGATCGACGCGCAAAAGGCCTGCGCGGCTGGCGATCACGGCAACATCGTCTGCACCACTGATGGCGGCGCCACCTGGAACCTGCACAATGTTGGTGGGGATATCGGAATTTTCGATCTGACCTTTACCGATGCGAACAACGGCTGGGCGGTAGGTGAGTTTCAGACCGTGCTCCATTCAAGCGACGGGGGCGCGAGTTGGAAGATCGCCCTCGGCGGCGACCGCATGAAGGCCTCCGATCCCTATTTCGCGATCGCTTTCGGTGGCGGACACGACGGCTTGGCGTTAGGACTGTCGGGCACTGCCCTTCAAACCAGCGACGGCGGCGTGACTTGGAAACCGATCAGGCTCGCGATCGCGCAGAGTTCGTTTTATGCGGTGGCGACGGTTCCTGCTCGTGCTGACTCCTACTATGCGGCCGGCGAGAACGGCGTCGCGGCGCTGCTGGCCGGCGGCCAGTTGTCGCAAGTCCAAAGCGGCACCTCAAATGCAATCGCCGCGCTCGCGTTCTCGGACCATTTCGCGATGGCCGTTGGTTTATACGGTACCCTCCTGCTTAGTGACGATGGCGGCCAACATTGGCATTCGCTAAATAACTCGGAGCTGGCGCTCCAAAACCAGGCGCAATAAGCGGTCAAATGAAAACTTCGTTCAACGTTGGCAAAACGATTCTTCGTTTCCGCGCGCCGATCGGCGCTGTCCTCGTGTTGATCACCGTGTTCATGATCTACGCGTCGTCAAAGGTGCAGGTCGGAACCCGTTTCGTCGATTTCTTCCCGAGCTATCATCCCTACGTCCAGCTCAACGGCAGGTACGCCCGCTCCTTCGGCGGCGCCGAAACTCTCGCGATCATGATCCGGGTAAAGGACGGCGACATCTTCAACCCCACTACGCTGCAGAAGATCCAGGACCTTACCCGCGCGATGGACGGGTTGCCGGGTGTCAATCACGAAGAAGTCTTCTCGCTCGCGTCGTTTCGCGTGACCTTCGTACAAGCGCAATCGGGGGCCCTGATCACTACTCCGTATATGTTCCCTGATGTGCCGAAAACGGCGGCTGGGATCGCGCTCTTAAAGGCCAACGCGGTCGCGCATTGGGACGCGCTCCGCCAACTGATCAGCTCGAATTACAAGAGCGCGATGGTCACGGCGTCGTTCAACGACCAGCAGATCAACTACAAGGAATTTTTCCAGGACGTACAGCGTATCGTCCAGCAGAACCAGGACGACAATAATCAAATCTTTGTCGCCGGCGAACCGATGGTGCGCGGCTGGGGATATCATTATCTCCCGCGACTGCTCACCATCATCTTCGTTTCGCTCTTAGTAATCGTTCTCATTCACTACTATGGCATTCGCGGGATCGCCCGCTGGTGGGCGCCGCTGATGACCGGAACCTTCTCGGCCTTGTGGGGCATGGGTTTCACCGGCGTCATCGGCTATCAGCTCGACCCGGTGATGTTGGTCATCCCGTTTATTCTCACTGCGCGCGACGTCAGTCACGGTATTCAGTGGCAAAGGCGCTTCTATAGTGAGATCGAACGATCGGGCGGCGATGTCCATGCCTCCGTTGTATCCACCACCAACCTCATGTTACCGCCGGGCCTGGTTTCGATCCTGGCCGACATCTTCGGCATTATCTTCGTCTCCTTCAGCGGCATCCCGGTACTGCACCATATAGCCCTCACCGGCGCGGTGTGGGTCGCGGCGAGCCTGCTGATGGTCTTCGTCTTTCAGCCGATCGTAATGAGCTATCTGCCGCCGCCCAAGGCCGAGCTCAAGACCGACGAGTACCTGGCGGCGGGGTTCGAAGGGATGCTCGAGCGATCAATCGAGCGCTTCGTCGAATTTCCAATCCGGCCCGGTCGGGCGCGCACGCTGATCCTCACGGGCGCTGCCGCGTTCATTATTTTCGGCCTGTTGTCAGGCCAGCGCGCGGCAATTGGCTATCGCACGATCGGCACCCCGCTCTATCGGTCCAACGCGAAGGTGAACACGGACATCCAGGCGATCGCCCAGGACTTCCCGGTTGACGAGGCCTGGGTCGTGCTCGAAACGCCATCGTTTCCGAGTAACCAATCCGTTTTGGGTCCGAATCCGTTGCAGGTCGCGGACGATCTTCGTTACTACCTGCGCGAACGCGATCCGAACGTAATCCAGGTGGTGTCGTTCGCCTCCGACATCGAAAAGCCCTTCAATCAGATGTTCCATTACGGGCATCCGAAGTTCCAGCGCATTCCCGAAAGTACAATCCTGTCTGGCAACCTGTGGTACCTGTACCTGTCCGGGACGGCGCCCGGCGAGATGGAACGGTATATCCCGACCTCGGCGGCCGAATCCACTTGCATCCGCGTACTATTGCGCAACCACACTTACGATACCCTGAACCATCTGCTAGCCGAGATCGATGAGTTCAAGAACTCGCGAGTGCGTCCGGATTCTTCGGTGAGCCAGGTTAAAGTACTGGTGCTCGGCGGTATTGGCGGACTGTACGCCGCTGCCAATCAGGTTCTGAAATATACTGACTTCTTCAACCTGACACTGACCCTGATCGCGGTCGGCATCTGCTGCGCCTTCGAGTTCCGTTCGATTCCCGCGGGACTCCTGTTCATCGCCGCCAGCGTACTCGGCAACTTCGGGGCGTTCATCTACATGAACCTCCGCGGACTTACACTGACTATTGATACTATCCCGGTCGTCTCCCTCGGTATCGGTCTCGGAATCGATTACGGCATTTATACGATGGCCGCGATTCGCGATGAGGTGATCAGAGGAAAGGATGTCGAGGATGCTATCACGACCGCAATGAGAGGCACGGGAGGGGCCGTTCTCAATACTCTGTTCGTGATGATCGGCGGTCTCTCGGTGTGGTTGTTCTCGCCGGTCGAGTTCCATGTGCGCATGGCGCAGTTGCTGATCTTCCTGATGATCACCAACGCGATCACGGGCGTGGTTATCCTGCCGAGCTTCGTCTCGGCGTTTCGGCCGTGGTTCATCCGCCGCTACGTGCCGGTCAACGGCGGTGCAGCCGCGGGGAACCACCACGACGCGACGGCCTCAACTGGAGGTGGCGGCGCATAAGTTTAACGTTCGTGGGAACAAAGGGCTGGCCGCGGTAGAGTCGCGAAGGGAAAAAGGCGAGACCGCCAATTTCCCACAAGAGGTGCAACACGATGGCCGCGACATATCTGTACGCAGAATGATAGAAAGACCACGGCCCGCCATCGCTGGCGGGCCGTTATCCTGATTAGACAGTGATTGAGTTGCGCGCTACTTGCTCGCTCCCGCGTGTGTTTGACCGATCTTATCGTGCGGATAGGCGAAGGCCGGATCGTTCTTCAATACCGGCAGCACCTTCTCGGAAAAGAGCTTGAAGCTGCGCTCGAGTTTCGGGAACGGCAATCCACCGAAGGCGAACGTCCCGATGACATGCTCAAGCGCGACGGTCTGGTGGATGTAGCGCAATTTTTCGAGGACCTGTTCAGGGGTTCCCGCCGCGTGCAGGCTCCGGAAGAACTCGATAGCCTTTACCTTCGCCTCGGCATCGGCCTGCAACTTACTATAGGTCTTCTCCAACTTGGCATAAAACTCATAACCCTTAACGCCCCTCAAGTGGCCGTCGGAGAAGTGATAGTGGGTATCAATCGAGTCCCACATCGCTTCGAGATGGGTACTTCCCAGCTCGGCAGCCTCACGCGCATCGTCAGAGACCAGGATGTTGAGCAAACCGATCGGAGGCCTCGGCCTGATGTTGTTCGCGATCGCGGTTTCACGATACCGCGCATAATCCGCGGCCGTGTCTTCCCAACTGCGCTGCGCGATGATCAATACGCCCAACCCGAGTTTCGCCATGATCTCAGCTGATTCGGGACTCACGCTGGACGCATAGAAGCGATTCTCCGGATGGGAGATCGGCCGTGGGCGGATTTGGATTTCCGGAATCTTGTAGTACTTGCCGTCGAACGAAAAGCTGGGCTGCGTCAGACCCTTACGAATGATAATCGCGCTTTCAACGAACCGATCGCGCGCCTCTTCCATGTTGATCCGGAAGCCATTGTACTCGACCGTCGCCGCGCCACGGCCGAACCCAAAGATCGTCCGGCCACCCGAGACCACGTCCAGCAGAGCGATCTTTTCCGCGATCGCGACCGGGTCATGCCAGGGCAGCACGATGACCGCGGTGCCGAGCTGCACGCGCTTGGTGCGGCCCGCAACATAGGACAACAGTTGAGTTGGATCGGGCGACATCACGTAGCCGGTGAAGTGATGGTCGAGCGCCCACACCGAATCGAAGCCGACCGCTTCGGACATCTCCATCAGGGACAATTCGTCCTGATAGGTCTCGATATCCGGCTTATCGCCGAAACTGGTCAATTGGAGCGTCATGCCGACTTTCATTTGCGTCTCCTTTTATCTGCCCCACCGAATTTCCCCACTCTAGAGGCGGGGCAATCCAAAAAGCAAAGCGCCTCCACCTCGAAATGAACGAGGGTTCACGAAGCGATGTGGTCGGCCAAGTTCATCCGTGGGCCGATTGAATACCTCGACCGGGAGCGCAACGGATCGGGAAGACCCCGGCAATCGGAGTCCCGTTAAATACTATTTCGACTGTCGTGATGTACCCTCGAGTATATTAACCTTTCCAGCAAAATCCTCCAGATCGACTTCAATCGTTTCGAGAATACTCGCGGTCTGCCGCCAGTGGCCGATTACTATGAGCAATTCGATTATTTCGCCCGGGCTCACATGCCTCTTCAGGCCTTCGACGATTTCGCGACTACCCTTGACGTTGAGGTTGACCTCGTCCGTCAATCGCAGCACGAGGCGTTCAAGCTCGCTGAAGCAGTTCGCATTGGACCACTTCTCGATCGCCGCAATCTGTTCGTCGGTCACTCCGACATGCTTCGCCGCCGGCACATGCTGCGTCCATTCGTAGATTGAACGGCAAACCTTCGCGGTGCGCAGTATCGCGATCTCGCGCAGCCTCGGATCGAGCTTGATCTTCGTAAAGAGCGCATTACTCAGTTTGCTGCGAAACGGAAAGATGCCCTGCGCATTGGCGGTCATCCGCTGAACGTTGAGCACCAGCGAACGGGCATCGAGGATTTCCAGCACCTCGGGCGAGGCGTCCTTGTTGTCGAGATATGGTAATAGCGCCATTTCCGTTCCTCCCCGCGGTATCAGCCAAGCTGCCTGGCGCGGCGCGACTAGTGGCTTGTAACAGTGACATTGGTATCGCATTCATGTATCATGAGGCATGCGTGAAGGGGAGTTTCGATTGACGGCGAGCGAGCGCAGAGAACTGAGGGACAGGCTGCGCTCGCGCACGT